>CAWCHX010000001.1:0-61146 GCA_963795445.1 uncultured Acidobacteriaceae bacterium
CCTGTCGAGAAGGTAAATGCGTGAGTTTGAATAGAATTGTAGCCGCCAGCATCCCTGCGAAACAGAGCCAAACCGGCTCCGGTTCGGGGATCGGGGTGCCACCAACCGCGATTTGGAGATCCGAGAGGGTGAAGGGAATCGTGCCGTTTATCCCGCAATCGCAATTTGGGAGCCCATAATCATTTATCACTAAGTTCGTCACGCCATTTGGGAAAATCCAGCCCACCTGCTGAGAGGACAACTCAGGGTTGTCAAGCATCCAGCTAGGAGACGGCAAGGTTTCGTTGACGGGATTGGTGCTGAGCCCGACGTCCCCAGGCAATAGCGCAGAGAGCGCATACACGGGTTGACTGAATTGTAAGTCCACCTGGTAGCCATATGACCACCCGTTTACTGCACAGTGAGGAGGGCCGGAGCAGTCCCCAACGACGCCGCTAAGCGAAGAGCCATCTGAACTGGTGGTGAGAGTACTCGCCGGAATTGTTCCACAGGACATCATAGAGCAATGCACATCCACAAGATTGTTGGTCACGGTCATGGCCGTGGGCGAGTGGAAATTCTCCTGAATCAGAGTTGATCCAGGGACCCAGAAGTTCAACGCGTTGGTCAGAGCAGTAGTACTGACGTAGGCTGTGTTGGTCAAGAAAGAGTTGAGGTTGAGCGAATAGCCACTGGGAGCAAATTGGGAAATTAGCCGACCATTGTCGTCATTCAGATTCACGAGAAATGAGTCGTTATCGGGCCCCTGGAAGACACTGAACGACCCGTATTCGTCAGCGAGGGCTGAGACGTTCGGAATCAGCGCCGCAGTGAATACGACGGCGAAAAAGAGACGGGCCATGAGGTCCCAGCTTATGACTGTTGAGTGCGTCTATCAGTACTTGACGTACCGAGTCGGACCGCTTCGTCGGGCCACTTAGTACCAGTACCACCTAGCGAAACAAGCGTACAATTGGCTGGCTTCTTTAACCCCGGCCGACGTAGGGCATCTTGGTAGCCATCACGGTCATGAACGGCACATTCGCGTCTAGGGGCAAATTCGCCATATAGAGGACCGCGCCGGCCACGTGCCGAACGTCCATGCGCGGTTCGATCATGGTGGTTCCGTTGGCCTGAAGGATTCCGGACGCCATGCGCTCACTCATTTCGGTAGCGGCATTGCCGATATCGATTTGCCCGCAGGCGATGTCGTATTTGCGGCCGTCGAGCGAAATGGATTTCGTCAGGCCGGTGATGGCGTGTTTCGTGGCCGTATAAGGCGCGGAGTTTGGGCGCGGCGCATGCGCTGAAATGGAACCGTTGTTGATGATGCGGCCGCCGCGTGGATCTTGCGCCTTCATGAGCTTGATCGCTTGCTGAGCGCACAGGAAGGCGCCGGTGAGATTGACGCTTACGACTGCATTCCATTGCTCGACGGTGAGTTCTTCCAGCGGAATAGCGGGGGCATTCATGCCGGCGTTATTGAAGAGCACATCCAAACGGGAGAAGACTTCTTTTGTTTTCGCGAATAGCGCTCGAACGGCAACGGGATCGGCGACGTCTGCCGGTACCGGGAGCATGACTCCTCCAGATGGATTCGCTAATGCGGCAGTGCGGTCGAGCTCCGCAGCGCGGCGGCCCGCCAGCACGACCGAGTAGCCTGCCGATTGAAGCGCGAGCGCGGCCGCCCGGCCAATGCCACTACCGGCTCCGGTCACGAGCGCAATTTTCTTTTTGTTCATGTTTCCTTGAGGCTACCTTAGAAAATGGACCCGAACGCGAAATCCTGGTGGCGCTTTGCAACCCTGATACTTGCGCTAGCGATCGCATTCGGCTTTGCTGCACCGGGCTATGTGAGGCGCTATTCGATTCCGGCACGGTCAGTAGTGTCGATCTATGGCTGTTTCCTGCTGCTGGTAATTCTCATTGCGATACCGGGCGCGCGCGGCAGCCGTGAATGGATTGCGACACGGCTCGGCGGGCGTAACAAGCCGCTAATTCTGATTGGCCTTTGGTGCGTACCGTACCTGATCTACTCGGCTGGAACGGGCGATTTTCGATGGATAGCGCTCCTGCGGCTGCTGGCGATTGCCGTTCCGCTCGTGACGATCTACCTTGCGTGGCCAGTCCGGAATTCATCCAAACTTTGCTGGCAGGATGTGCTGGCGGGAGTTTGGCTCATGACGGCCGTCTTAAGCCACCAACTGAAAGGCATTTGGAATGTCCCGGTAAATCTCGATTTCATGGGGCGGCTGTTCTTGATTGCGGTGGCCTCGTGGTGTTGGGTCTTTGTCCGCGTGGTGCCGGGATTAGGTTATGAGTTCTCCATTTCAAGACGCGTTTTGAAAGCGGCGGCATGGAACTTCGCTTGTTTCGCCGTGATCGCGATTCCCGCGGGTCTGGCCATGCATTTCACGCAGTGGAATCCACAGTGGCGAGGAGTTTGGACATTCTGTCTCGAGTATCTGGAGATCTTCCTGTTCATCGCCTGGCTGGAAGAACTGTTTTTCCGTGGATTCCTGCAAAGCCTGCTTTCGAATTCGTTAGGAACGGCATGGCGAGGACAATTGCTGGCGTCCTGTTTGTTCGGGCTAACCCACATACTGCACGCGCCTGTACCGAATTGGCGCTACGTCATCTTGGCTTCCGTGGCGGGTTGGTTTTACGGCTCGGCTTTTCGCAGCGGCGGCAATCTGGTGGCGTGCGCGCTAACACACGCGCTGGTCGATACCGCGTGGCGGACGTGGTTCGCCAGGGCTTGAATCTACGGAGCGCACTTGTTTAGGGATGACGATGTAGGACGTGAGTGGCGATATCGGGCCAGAATTCGCGGAAGGTGTTGGTGAGCGCGTCGCGCATCAAAGCGTATCCCCATTTTGTCGCCAGCTCGCCCACCGTGCGATCAGCACGGGGATAGTAGGTCGTCGATACTCCTTGCGCGATGGCACGTCCCACTAGCTCCGAAGCATTGAAGCTGTTGTGGCCCTTGTAGTTCGGAGTGATCAGGATACGACTTGCCGCATACAGGGCGCGTTTGCCGATGCTGCCCTTTCCCATAGCGTAATAGCGTTGGTCCTGCCGAAAGACGGTGGGCAGCGCGAAAATCACCAGGTAATTCCCATCTGTTTTATCAACGAAGCCGCGCCAGTAATAGCCCCAGTAACCGCCTACACCGCCGCCGAGCTGTTTGTGGGCGCCTTCGGCATCGGCAATGGCGGAGGTGAAGCCGGTAAAGATAAAGGCCGAATAGTCGAAGCTGTTCTGCGTAGCAATCTTGAACGCTTGCTTCAGCGTGGGAGGCGGCGGAATGACTCCAGCACTGACGGCGCGGTAATTGGGCATGATGCCAAGAATGCGCTTGGGCTGCCGCTTTGATTCCGGAACCGCTTCTTCATCTGGCTTCGTTTGGTCCTGCGGCGGTTCGTCAGACGTACACGCCGGTGGTTGATTACAGCGCACGAGCGACTCGGAGCCAGCCGGAAACGCGAAAGTAGCGGTGCAGTAAATGAACCAAATACTTGCAGCAGAGATTGCGTTCAGACGGTTCTTCATTGTTGAGTTAGCGCCGGCCGCCGCCATGACCGCCGCCGCTGAAGTGGCCTCCACCGGAGAAGCCGCGTCCGCCGCCAGCAAAACCGCGCGAACCGCCGACATATCCGCGAGCGCCACCGGCGTATCCGCCATATCCGCGTCCACCCACATAGCCTCGGGCTCCGCCTACATAGCCGCGACCGCCATAACCGTAACCACGCCCGTAACCATAGCCATATCCGCGTCCATACCGATAACCCCAGCGGCCGCCATAATAGCCCCACCCGCCGTAATATCCAACGTATGGATATCCGGCATAGTAGCCGCAATATGGAGACCCATAGGGGTATACGTAAGGATCGCAAGCGTAAGGAGATGAGTACGCGTATGGATAAGGATAAGCAGGTCCGACAGCAACTCCGAATCCCACTCCGACCTGAGCTGGAGCTGGGGGCGCCAAGATTAACATCGCTGCCGACGCGATTATTAGAAGTCCTATTCTCTTGAACATGTCGAGCCTCCTCGGAGGGTCTTCCCCCTCCTGCTATCTCTGCCCATTAGACGCATCTACGCATGTAAGGATTCCCACGAAGGCGCCCAACGGTACTGTTTATCAACGGATATTAATCCTTTCCTATCAGTCGATTAAGCGTATGCCGGGCGCTTTGCCCAGCCCGGTAGGTTCAAATGGTTTTAACTGATGTTAAGCCAAGCAAATCACTGGATGGAAATCGTCGCGACCGCGGCAGACGTACTCTTGCTTTGCCGCGTGCTGATGCTCCGGCTCCATCGAGTGTACGTATTCATCACTCTGGCCTGTCTGTTGAGCATATTCTTCGATGCCGTCGATTTATCGTTAGGAACGGGTTCGGAGGCAGGCCTGAGGGTGTTTCTCTATTCCCGATTTTTGTATGCAGTTCTTTACCCGCTGATTGCCTGGGACGTGTTCGAGGAAATGAAGACGCAGATCGCGAAGCTGCGAAGACTGGCAATCGGAAGATTGATTTCCGGGCTCGTGTTTGCCACGATGTTCGGCTTCATCCTGGCTCTGTATTTTCAAGACAGTGACGCCGCAGGTCAGCCGCCCGTGATGATCATGCTGGCAATCGTTCTCTGGGCCGGCTCGTCGACCGCCACTCTGGCCTTTCTTTGGACGCTGCATCGGGCCATACGCGCTCAACACCTCGAACGCCCAAACAATACTCATGTGTGGATGATCTTTTATCAGCTCTTGCTCATCGCCGAAGTGCTGACCTGCTTCTTTTTTTCTTGCCGGTGCTGGCGAAGCAACCGGCAACAGACATTATCGGCCTGATCTTGCAGACCTATGTGATTCTTATTACCGCCTGGTGCATTCTGAAGCTCCGGCGGTTACCGGCAGACGTCACGTCCGCGCCCGCCAACGCGAACTCATAGCGGGTCGCCGAAGTCATTGTGCCAGCGGGTTCCATCCACCCAGAACGAAAGCCGGGTCGCTATACTGCGCGATCGTTTGCGCATCCCGCGGCTCTGAGAGCTGTCTTGAAGCGGGATTGCGCTGAGACACATCGATCGGACGACCGTCGAGATCGGTACTGTTGAATTCCCACAAGCGCAAGTGCGACGTGTCGCCATCGATAGGCCCCC
This sequence comes from uncultured Acidobacteriaceae bacterium, assembly GCA_963795445.1. Classification (GTDB taxonomy): domain Bacteria; phylum Acidobacteriota; class Terriglobia; order Bryobacterales; family Bryobacteraceae; genus Bog-105. The sequence continues at coordinate 5,137 of CAWCHX010000001.1, forward strand.
AGCCAATTGGCGGAATGCCTTTCAGCCGGCAGTTGATGAGTACGGCTTCGGCGTAAGGATAGTTGAGACCATGATTGGTAGGCAGGCGGGCGAGCACGGCCGTCATTGCGGTTCGGGCAGCGGGTGGCATTGGCGAGTCCGGGGTGGAAGATTGCTGCTGCGGGGCTGCCCGGGTTAAGGCGCGCTCTCGAGCGCTGAAAGTGCAATTCAGGAATACGTTGCCGTGGTTCGCTTCAGTATTGCGAATCCACATGAAAGGTCCCCTGGACTCAAGCTCACAGCGATTGAAGAAGGCGGGTCCGACACCCAGGATAGTGTCGCCGTCACCGGCGATGCGGCTATCCGTCAGATACACCGGGCCACGCAGGTTGAGCGCATCGCCGGAACCGGTGATGTTCATGTGGCTAACTATGTTCTTCGAGCCGAAGATCAGGAGACCTTCGGCCTGACCGTAGAAATGGTTGGTGATTGAGAAATTGATTAGCTCGATCCCGGTGGAATCGTAGACGGAGAATGCACACCGCCGTGATGGTCCGGGCATCGGCGGATTAAAAGCGCTGTTATTTCCGTAACCCACCTGCACTTTCTCGCGGTCTTCTCCGCGAAAAGTTAGGTTGGCCTTCTTGCGGAAAAAGACGATCTCCTCATACGTCCCATTTCTGATGAAGATGGTCACGCGTTGGGGAGGATTATCGGGGACGAAATCGATGGCGCCTTGTACGGTGTTGAAATCGCCCGTGCCGTCCGCTGCGACAACCACGCGCGTCGTAGTGGCAGGAGGAGGTTTGGCTTTCGTGGTGAAGATCCAGGGATGCTGTGAAGCGATGCCGTTGAAGCCGCCTGAAGCCAATGTGAGCACGCCGGGATCGATCTCCACGATATAGCCGCGCTGGTAGCGCAAGACATTGTTGTGGAGGTTGATCGTGGCGGTGTCGCCGTGGACAACAACCGGATAAAAGTGAAAATCGGCAAGACCCCCAATCGTCGTGAGCTGGTAATCGTGGAGGTCAGCGGGCGTTGTCGTGACGGCTGGAGTTGTGGTTGTCGGCGTCGGCGGGTTTGGATCGATAGCCTGCGCGGCGACGGGAGCGATTCTGTGTGCCGGGTCAGGACCAGCCGGGATACTCAGGTCAAGAGTATCCACCAGGTGACGATCGGAGGCATCGTAAACCCGGATCTGACCGGATTTGCCGAGCGTCGGAGCGCTCGGGAAGGTCACGACGAGATGAGTATCAGGATTGACTCCAGTGGCTCTGTTCCGCGGAAACAGTGTGACGCCAGCCGTTTGTGCATCGGCTTGCGGCAGAAAGAACAGCGCTACCGCGGCGAAAACAATCCAGGGCATGGCGATGTCCGCTAGGGAAGTAGCTGGAACTCAGGCCAGATCGCCCGGCTGTAATGGCAGCCGGCGAATTCGTTTCCCCGTGGCTGCAAAGATCGCGTTCATCAATGCCGGCGCAGTGGGCGGCAAGCCGGGCTCGCCAATTCCGGTCGGAGCCGCGCTGCTGGGAACAATGTACACCTCAATTCGCGGCGTCTCCTTCATGGAGAGCGTCGTGAATTTGTTGAAATTGTTCTGCACGGCTTGGCCCCGCTGAATGGTGATCTGGCTCTTCAGCGCTGCCGTCAGTCCATACACAATCGCACTTTCCACTTGCGCCCGAATACCGTCAGGATTAACCGGAATGCCGATGTCCACGGCCGAAACGACCCGCTTCACCTTCACTTGCCCGTTTTGAACCGCCACTTCGGCGACATTGGCAACGTAGCTCCGGAACGAATAATGCGCCGCAATTCCACGGCCCTCGCCTTTCGGCAACGGTTTACCCCAATCGCTTTTCGCGGCTACCAATTGCAGCACCGCTTTGAAGCGCTCCGTATCCAGTGGACGGCTGCGTTCGTTCAAGGCATCTTTCACCATGCGCGCCTGGGCGAGTTTCTGCAGGCGGAACTCGTACGGATCAACTCCCGCCGCATGCGCCATTTCGTCCATGAAGCTTTCCATCACGAATCCGATTACGGACGCTTCGACCGACCGCCACCAAGCTCGGGGAACAGCCGATGCCGCGGGCAGGTACTCGAGTTTGTAGCTCTTTGCCAGGTACGGCATCTGCAGGGTGCATCCCAACTCTGACGATTCCGGCGCGGCCTTGGGATTGAACCATTCCGCAATGGAAGTTGAAGTGTACTTGTGCCTCCACGCAAGAATGTTTCCGTCGCCATCCACGGCGCCGCTCATCCGGTGATACGAAGCCGGACGGTAAAAATCGTGGGTCATGTCATCTTCGCGCGACCAAACCAGTTGCACCGGCTTACCCATCCGTTTTGCGATTTGCGTCGCTTCGGTTGGGAAATCGGCCTGATAGCGCCGCCCGAATCCGCCGCCCATAAACGTGGTGTGGACCTGGATCTTTTCGGGAGAGAGCCCGGTCAACTGCGCAATCACGCCCTGCACCTGATCCGGGCTCTGCGTCGGCGCCCAAGCCTCGGCCCGGTCGCTCCCGATCGAGACCGTGCAATTCATCGGCTCCATGGTGGCGTGCGCCTGGAACGGACACTCGTAATCGCACTCGATCTTCTTGTCCGCCGGAGCGCTGGAAATGGACACGTCCGCATCGCCTTGATTCACCACAACCTTCATGTTCGAATCCACCAGCGTCCGAAACTGCTTGCGCAGTGTTTCGCTGCTCTCGGCTACCGCCGGCCCGTAATCCCAATCGATGCGCAATTGTTTGCGCGCCTGCATAGCGATGTAAGTGGTCGCCGCGACCACCGCGACGCCGCCGCAGGAATGAACGCCCTGCCCCACTGCTGGAATCTCAAAGACGTCCTGAACACCTTTCATGACTTTCGCCTTGGCCGCGTCAAAGCTCTTCACTTTGCCGCCGAACACAGGGCACCGGGCGACCACCGCGTACAGCATGCCGGGAACGCGGACATCCAAACCAAAAATCGCGCTGCCATCTGTCTTCGCTGGCACATCCGTGCGGGGCAGCGATTTCCCGATTAGCTCAAAGTCTTCGGGTTTCTTCAACGGCACTGTTGCCAGATCGGGAACCGGCAAGCGCGACGCGCTCTCGACCAGCTCGCCATACGTCAACTTGTCACTGCCGTGCCACACCGCTCCGGCCTTTGCCGTGCAGGTTTCCGGGGCCACGCTCCAGCGCTGCGCCGCAGCCGTGATCAGCATCTGCCTGCCCGCGGCGCCGGCTTGCCGCAGCGGCGTCCACATCGTTGTTACGCTTCCGCTGCCGCCCGTGCCTTGGCCGCCATACATAGGTTCGACTGGAGCATGCGCCACCCGCACGTCTTTCCAATCCACGCCCAATTCATCCGCCAGAATCATCGGCAGCGATGTCGAGACGCCCTGTCCCATTTCCGACTTCGAGTACGTCAGAGTCACCAGCCCGTCCTGGTCGATCTTTACCCAGGCCGCGAGTGGATTCATCACCGGCTTGTCCGGCGCAGCTTTCGCAATGCGCGGCGCTTCAAAGCCGATCATCAGCGCGGCGCCCGCTGTCGCGCCCGTTTGCAGCAGCTTCCGCCGCGTCACAGAATTCGCGCGCGCGCTCATCGCTCACCTCCCGCGCCGTGCATCAACTCGGCCGCTCTCAACACTGCGGCGCGCATCCGTTGCGCCGTCCCGCAGCGGCAAATGTTGTTCGACATCGCTTCGTCCACATCCGCCTCGCTCGGCCTGGCATTCTTCTGGAGAAAGGCCACCGCCGTCATGATCTGCCCGGATTGGCAGTAGCCGCATTGCGGCGCCTGCTCCTCAATCCAGGCCTGCTGCACGGGATGACTGCGATCCTGCGATAAGCCCTCAATGGTCGTGACCTTCTTGCCCGCCACAGAAGCGACCGGAAAAACACAAGATCGCGCCGGCTCGCCATCGATATGCACGGTGCAGGCTCCGCACGCCGCAATGCCGCAGCCATACTTAGTGCCAGTCAAATTCAACGTGTCGCGCAGCACCCACAGCAGCGGAGTCTGCGGATCGACGTCGACGGACCTTTTGTGGCCATTCACTTCAAACGAGATCGCCATTTCGGGACCTCCCTTCTGATTCAAGCTGGATCTTATTAAGATACCCGAAAATTCTGATATCCGGAGCTAACGGCGCAAGCTGAAGATAGTTCTTGCTCTCCTTGCGCCTTTCTTGATATAGTTCCCGAAAACCTTACTAGGGGTAACTTACATGACGCGTTTTGTCTTCGCGCTTTTATTCAGCGGACTGCTGCTGGCTCAAAGCACCGTTCAAACCACCATCACGGGAACAGTGACCGATCAAACGGGAGCTGTCATACCGAACGCGCAGATTCATGTTGTCCACAGAGACACGGGACAGCAATTCGACGTCACGACAAATCCTGAGGGACGCTATGCGGTTCCCAGCGTGCCCGAAGGGCTCTATACGATTCAGGCCAGCGCTCACGGATTCCGCAGCGAAGTAGTCCAGAACGCGAAAGTGGATATCGGAACTCCTTTAACGCAGGATTTCCGGCTGGAAGTAGGCTCGGCTAGTGAAAGAGTGGAGGTGCAAGCGAACGCCACGCAAGTGGAAACCACTTCCGCAACCGTCGGCACCACGGTAACCGGCCGCCAGATTACCGAGCTACCGTTTACCTCGCGCGACGCTCTGGATCTGGCGCTCTTGACGCCAGGCAGCAGCGCCAATGGCGCTCCCCGCCAATCCAGCTTCAACGGCTTGGGACACGAAGCCATCAACATCACTATGGATGGCATCGACACGCAAGATAATCTCCTGAAAAGCTCGAATGGCGGCGGTATGTACACGTACATCCGCCCGCGCGTAGATGCCATAGACGAGTTCAATATCCAAACCGCCGTCGAGGGCGCCGAGTCCTCCTCCGAAGGCGCGGTGCAGATCAAGTTCGTCACCAAGCGCGGCACCAATCAGTTTCATGGCGGCGGTTATTGGTACCTCCGCAACACCGATCTGGACGCCAACTACTACTTCAACAACGAAACGGGCCTGCCGCGCCAACAATTGAAATTGAATCAATTCGGCGGAAAGGTTGGCGGTCCTATATTGAAGAACAAGTTGTTCTTCTTCATCAACGCGGAATGGTTTCTGCTGCCGGAATCGAACTTGCGCCAACGCACCGTGCTGAACACGAATGCGTCCCAGGGAATCTTCACTTATACCGGGGCCAAAGACGGTCAAACCCACACCGTCAATCTGCTTGCGCTGGCGGCCCAGAACAGTTACCCGTCCACGCCCAACCCGGAAATCGCGAATATCCTGGGGCTGATCAATGCCAACCGCGCCTCCACCGGGATCACTCCGCTGAATTCCAATCAAGATCAGATGAGCTTCAATACTACCGACGCACAGCGCCGCAAATTCGCCACCGGCCGGCTCGATTACAACATCACGGAAAAGCTCCACTGGGAATTTATTTACAACTACGATTACTTCTACGCCTTCCCGGATTCCTTGAACAGCGAAGACGCCCCGTTCCCGAACATCGTCACGTACAACGGCTATCAAACCGAAGGCGGACAGATTTCGAACCGCTTCTCAGGCGCCACAGCGCTGCAGTGGACCATCAACTCGAACATGACCAATGAAGTCCGCGCGGGCCTTCAGGGCGGAACGGGCATTTTCGAAACCGAGATTAATCCACAAGCGCTACCGGGCGCGCTGCGTCTCACCTTTCCCACTCTCAATGGAAATGCGCTTTACTCGCCGGTGAATCGCCAGCCTAGCCAGGCGCGCAACACGCCCGTGAAGCAGATATCCGACACGCTGAACTGGGTCAAAGGAAATCACAATCTGAGCATGGGTGGAAACGCAACCTTTGTCTCGTTTTGGGCCAGCACGGTTTCCGGCCTCACCCCGGCAGTCAGCTTTGGAGTTACCGGAACAGATCCGGTCGCATCCGTCTTCACGAATCAGGCGAACTTTCCCGGCCAACTGAGTTCCACCGATCAAAGCAATGCGGAAACGCTCTATGCGTTTCTGACCGGCCGAGTCTCCGGCGCGACGGGTCAACTCCAATACCTCAACGAGACCAGCAAACAATACGTTGCGAATTCTCCTTTGGTCGAGCGCGACCGTCAACATGAATTCGGCTGGTTCATCCAGGACAATTGGAAATTCAGGCCCAACCTGACGCTGAACGGCGGCGTGCGTTGGGAGTTTCAAGGTTCTCCTTACGATGCGAATGGGGTTTATTACACCCCCACCTATGGCGGTCTCTGGGGCATCTCGGGAATCGGCAATCTTTTTGCGCCCGGCGTCGAAACCGGAGCTGTCACCAGCTTCGTCTCCAACAACAAGCCTTCCTTTTTCAACCCGCACCTGAACAACTTTGCCCCGAATGTCGGGCTTGCGTATTCGCCGCACTCCGACAATGCCATCTGGAAATTCATCTTCGGCAAAGAAGGCGCTTTTCGCGCCGGCTATGGTATCTCTTTCATCCGGGACGGAATGGATGTGTTTGAGGGAACCGAAGGATCGAATCCAGGCACATCGGCGCAAGGAACGCTTACCGCCGATACTGATTTTAAGGCGGGAAGCGCCCTGCTGGGCAGTACTCTGCCACCCGTTCGCTTGTTCCCCGGCGTGGCTCAGGACCCGCTGTCTGCGTCGATTTACACCTACCGCAGCGTTTCCGGCTACGCCGCCGATCCGAATCTCAGAACGCCTTACGTTCAGACCTGGTCGGCCGGGATTCAACGCGAAGTCGGTAAGAACACCGTTCTCGAGGTCCGCTATGTAGGCAACCACGCTATTAAGCTGCTGCGAACCTACAACCTGAATGAAGTCAATACCCTCAGCAACGGTTTCCTGCAAGACTTCAAGAACGCGCAGACGAATCTGACGATTAACCAGGCCGCCGGCGTGAATAGCTTTCAAAATCTCGGCCGGGCTGGAGAAGCGAACACGCCCATTCTGAATGCCGCATTCAAGGGCCTGGCCAGTAGCTCAGCTTTCGGGAGCGGAACGTTTATTACCGATTTGCAGGAAGGCATCGCCGGAACAATGGCGAACAGTCTGGCCGGCAATCAAACCTACATGACGAACCTGATCGGCGCGGGATACCCTGCCAACTTCTTTCAAGTGAACCCAACGCTTGCGGGAGCCAATGCGTACCTCACCGGCAACGGCGGCTTTTCCAGTTTTAACTCCCTGCAAATCGAAGTGCGGCACCGCTTCTCGAACAGCATTCAGTTCAGTGGCAACTATATGTACATGAAGGCTCTCACGGATCAGTACGAGGATTCCGCTACCGACGCCCTGAACTATGTCACGCTGCGGAATTATGCCTTGAACAAAACGATTTCGCCGTATAACATTCCGAACCAACTCAAGTTCAACTGGATTTACGAGCTACCTTTTGGTCCGGGGCATGCGCTCACCACCAACAGCGGCATTTTGAATCGCATCATTGGGGGATGGCAATTTGAGGGCATCGCCCGCATCCAGAGCGGATCGCCCTTCCTACTGAATACCGGCGGTACCCGCGGCACTCTCAATCAATACGATTCGGGCATCGTGACCACCATCTCGCGCGCCCAACTCCAATCTCAAGTGGGCGTTTACAAGGAGCCAAACGGAACTGTCTACTGGCTGAATCCAAATGCGAATTACGTGAACATCACCGGCAACGGCCAAGCGAATTCTCAGTACCTGGCGCCGGCATCCACTCCGGGTGTTGTTGGGAACCCATATTTCTTCCTCTACGGTCCGCACTTCATCCGCTTCGATTTGACGGCCGCCAAGAAAACCACCATCGCGGAGCGCGTGAACCTGGAGCTCCGGGCCGAGTTCCTCGACGCCTTCAATAACGTCAATTTCATCGTCGGATCTGCCGGCAACTCGACCAACACCACCAGCATTCTCAGCGGCAGCTTCGGCCGCCTGACGAACGGTTATCAGGACATCTCGACGACCAGCGATCCAGGCGGCCGCATCGTGCAACTCGTGCTCCGCGTCAATTTCTAATGTCTGTCAAGAAGTGGCTTGGGCCCGCTGCGGCTCTACTGGTTTTTGTAGCCGCCGGTCAGGCGCCGCCGGGGTTCGATGAATCCGCAAGCGAAATGCGCCCGTTGCTGGAGCGCTTCACGGCCGATCGCGGCAATCTCCAGCGCTTCTACAATCTCGAAGCTTCAGAAGAGCGGCGCCAGCGGCTCGAGAAATTTTACGCGGACTGGCTCGCGCGCCTGCCGCAATTGAGCTTCGACTCGATGAGCCAAGACGGCAAAATCGATTACATCGTTTTTCGCCGCAGTCTCGATCACGAGCATCAAGCCCTGATCATCAACGCTAAGGAAGACGAAGCGGCGAAGCCCTATGTTCCGTTTGCGGCCCTGATCGTGAATCTGGAAGTATGCCGGCAGCAGATGCAGCCGCTGAATTCGCGGGAGGCGGCCGAGCAGCTCGCGAAATTGACCCGTGAGATTGAGGAAGCTCGCAAGGCCATCGAGGCGCAGCTGAAATCCTCGAACGGAGCAGAGGCCGTGCGTCTTCGCAAGATCCACGCCGCGCGCGCCGTCATCACAGCCAATACTCTTCGCAACACGCTGCGAACCTGGTTCACTTTCTACGACGGCTACGATCCGAGTTTTACCTGGTGGGCGGCCGAGGACTATCGAAAAGCCGATGCTGCCTTACAAAGCTACACTGCGTTCTTGCGTGAGCGCGTATTGGGCCTGCGGCCTGTCCCCGCTGCGCCTGGACAAGCGGCCAGCGCCAGAGGAGGTCCGGAGGGCGCAACGGCCCAAGCCGGATCTGGTCAGTTCGGTGAGCAAGCAAGGGCAAGGGCAAGGCCGCAGAGGAGCCTTTTCAGGCGCCGCTGTGACGGCTGCCCAGCCCGGTGAAACGAACGACATCATTGGCAATCCGGTAGGGCGCGAGGCTCTCCTAGGCGAATTGGCTTACGAGATGATTCCCTACACGCCGGAGGAACTCATCGAGATTGCCAACAAAGAGTTCGCCTGGTGCGAGAGCGAGATGAAACGCGCTTCTCGAGAGATGGGATACGGCGACGACTGGAAGAAGGCCCTCGAAAAAGTAAAGAACATGTATGTGGAGCCGGGCAAACAGCCGCAGATGGTCCGTGAACTGGCGCTCGAGGCGATCAAGTTCATGGACGATCACGACCTCATCACGATTCCGCCTGTGGCCCGGGAAACCTGGCGCATGCAGATGATGAGCCCGCAGCAGCAGTTGCTGAACCCCTTCTTCACGGGAGGCGAAACCATCAGCGTCTCTTATCCCACCGACACGATGTCCTACGAGGAAAAGATGATGACCATGCGGGGGAATAACGTGCCCTTCGCCAAGGCCACTGTTTTTCACGAACTGATTCCCGGCCACGAACTGCAAGGCTATATGGCGGCTCGCTACCACGCCTACCGGGGCGCCGCTTTCGGGCGGAGTCCGTTCGTCACGGAGGGCTGGTCGCTGTATTGGGAGCTGCTCCTCTGGGACATGAAGTTCCAGAAGACTCCCGAAGAACGCGTGGGCGCGCTCTTCTGGCGCATGCACCGCTGCGCCCGCATCATCTTCTCGTTGAGCTTCCATCTCGGCAAAATGACTCCCGACGAGTGTGTGAACTTTCTGGTAAACCGCGTCGGTTTTGAACGCGAAAACGCGATTGGTGAGGTCCGCCGCTCGTTCGCCGGCGGCTATCCCCCGCTTTATCAGGCGGCTTACCTTTTGGGAGGCATGCAATTCTACGCGCTACACAAAGAATTGGTCGATTCGGGCAAGATGACCAACCGTCAATTTCATGACGCCATCCTCCGGGAAAACTGGATTCCAATCGAAATGATTCGCGCGGATCTGACGCATCAACCTCTTACGCGCAACTACCAGAGCAATTGGAAGTTTTACGCCGGCGCGAGCGCTCGGTAGACATCTTGCCGAGGTTCGTCATGACCACTCCCTTTGGTCGTGGCTTTGAAAGACCGGTCCAGCTTTTCAATAGCATGCCGAGCCGCGACCATCTTCGCTTTAGCGCGAGGGAGCGGTCCTCCAGCACCGCGATACTTGGCAATCGACAGCGGGCAGCCGTTCACCGCCGCGCGCCAGTCGAATAGGTCCCTCAGGCGAGACTTGACAGCGTTGTTAGACTGAGGACTTGAGGAACTATTCAACCAGTACCTGGTACGGGGCCAGGAATGCTAAAGTTCCCGATTTGGTAGTACGATACGGACTTAAAAGTACGACGGGCATGATCCAAGGCCGCGAAGATTTCGATCCGCTCGCACCCCAGCGGGAAGCAGCTATTTTCTATGGCCTCTTCCTGCGCGGCCATTCCGCCGACGACCTCCGCCGCGATATTGACGTCCCCCGGCCGCTGCTCAGTAAATGGCTTCAGCCTCAACGCTACGAAGAGAGTTTTCGGGATTCTTTGCGGCAAATGTATAGCTACCGCAAGAAAGTGCTGGCCATTTTCGACGAACTGGTGCTGAAAGAAAAGTACCGCGTCCGCATCAATTAGCGCTGCTCGTTCATCTCTACCAAAAATGGAACTCCCGATCTTCCAGGTCGATGCTTTCACCAGCGCTGTTTTTGCCGGTAATCCAGCCGCAATTTGTCCGCTGGAAAGCTGGCTACCCGATGCCACCATGCAGGCCATCGCCAGCGAGAATAACCTCGCTGAAACGGCGTTTTTCGTGCCTGAGGCCGGACGCGGGCGCTTTCACCTCAGATGGTTTACTCCGGTGTGCGAAGTAGACCTCTGCGGGCACGCGACGCTGGCCTCTGCCTACGTCCTATTCAATGAGCTGAACGAACCGGGCGAAACCGTTCGCTTCGAAACTAAGTCGGGAGAATTGACCGTCCGGCGCGTTGGCGGCCGGTTAGTGATGGATTTTCCATCACGCCCGCCCGGGAAAATCGACCCCGATCCAGCCCTGCTGTCCGGCGCTAGGCGGCAAGCCAGTAGAAGTTCTTGCCGCGCGGGACTATCTTGTGCGCTACGCCGCAGAGGAGAACGTCCGGGCGCTTTCGCCCAACATGGAAGCACTTCAGCGCATAGATCGCTTCGCCGTGATCGTGACAGCCCCGGGTATCGATTGCGACTTTGTCTCGCGGTTCTTTGCTCCCGCGAAAGGCGTTCCGGAAGATCCGGTCACGGGTTCCGCTCACTGCACGTTGATTCCCTATTGGGCGAAGGAGCTCGGGAAGACCACCTTGCACGCGCGCCAGATTTCGCCGCGTGGTGGCGAGGTCTTCTGCAAACTGGCCGGCGACCGCGTGGAAATCGCTGGATACGGTGTTCTCTTTCTGAAGGGGCGGATTCTGGTCTAAGACTGTGCCAGAAAAGCGAATATCCGTCTGCGCGCTGGATTGCCCGGACACTTGTTCGCTGGTGGTCGAGATCGATGCCGCAGGCCGCGCCACGAAGCTAAAGGGAAACCACGATCACCCGGTCACGCGCGGTTTTCTGTGCGGCAAAGTCGCCAAATACCTGGAGCGGGAATATCATCCTGACCGGCTGCTTCATCCCTTGCGCCGGGTGGGCGCGAAAGGGGAAGGGCGTTTTGAGCGCGTCACCTGGGACGAAGCGCTCGACCAGATCGCAGCGCGTCTTCTGACCATCTCGCAAAGCTACGGGCCGGAAGCGATTCTTCCCTACAGCTATGCCGGCACCATGGGCCTGCTGAATGGCTCCGGCATGGACCGGCGCTTCTTTCACCGCTTGGGCGCATCGCGCCTGGATCGCACCATTTGCTCGGCTGCCGGAGGTGAAGCGCTCATGCTTTCACAAGGCGTGAAGCTGGGGACCGAGCCAGAGCAGTTTGCCCACGCCAAGCTCATCATCGCCTGGGGCGCCAACATTCTCGGGACGAATGTGCATCTCTGGCCTTATATTGTGGAGGCGCGGCGGCGCGGCGCCAGGTTCTACGTCATCGATCCAGTCAAAAATCGCACCGGCAAGACGGCTGACCGGCATTTCGCAATCAATCCAGGATCGGATCTCGCGCTCGCGTTGGGATTGATGCACATCATCCTGCGCGAAGGCTGGCACGATCGGGATTACGTTGCGAATTACGCCAACGGCTTCGCCGAGCTAGCCGAGCTGGCCGCCGAATACCCGTCCGGCCGCGTTGCCGCCCTCACCGGCATTGCGGCCGAAGACATCGAAACGCTCGCCCGCGAGTATGCGACATTACGGCCGGCGGCGATTCGCCTCAACTACGGCGTTCAGCGTAGCGAACGCGGCGGCAGTGCCGTGCGCGCGATTGCCGCTCTGCCCGTTCTTACGGGATCGTGGCGCGAATTGGGAGGAGGCGTTCAGCTCACCACCTCGGGCGCGTTCGAGTTCAACCGCGAAGCGCTCGAGCGGCCGGACTTGCAGCTTCGATCGCCGCTGGCGCGCGAAGCCCGGGTGGTGAATATGGCGCAGCTCGGCCAGGCGCTGGTGGAATTAGACCAGCCGCGCGTCCGGGCGCTGGTGGTCTACAACTCGAATCCGGCTGCGATCGCCCCCAATCAGCGCAAAGTTCTGACGGGCCTGCGGCGTGATGACCTATTCACCGTAGTCCTCGAACAATTTCAGACCGACACGGCAGACTACGCCGATTTCGTACTACCCGTCACGACATTCCTGGAGCATACGGATCTTTATCTGGCTTACGGGCATTATTATGCGCAGCTCGCGCGGCCTGCGGTGGCTGCACCCGGCGAAACAAAGTCCAACGTGGAGATATTTCGGCTGCTCGCTAAGCGCCTCGGCTTCGACGATCCCTGCTTCGACGACAGCGAAGACGACATGATCCGGTGCTTACTGGATTCCGCTTCGCCCTATCTGGAAGGCATTACTCTGGAACGTCTGGAGCGAGAACATTTCATTCGGCTCAACGTAGCGCCGCTCGACCAGGCTTTCTTGCCTTTCGCAAATGGCGGTTTCCGTACCGCTTCCGGCAAATTCGAGTTTGGCGCGGAGTGCCTTCGCTACACTCCTCCAGCCGAGTCGCGCTTGGGAGACTCGCATTTAGCGCGCGTTTATCCGCTCGAGTTCGTGTCGGGCAAGAACGACGACAGCATGAACTCCAGCTTCGGCCATCGCGCCGAAGTCGACACTCAGACCGCGATTCTTTCCATTCATCCACGTGACGCGGAACCGCGTGGAATCGTGCAGGGCATGTTGGTGCGGGCGGTCAACGATCGTGGCTCATGCTTTTTCCAGGCACGCTTGTCTTGCGACGTTGCGCCGGGCGTGGTGAGCGCGCGCAGCGTTCGCTGGAACAAGCGCTCCGTCTCAAATTTGGGAATCAATCAACTCACTTCCGAACGCCTCACTGATATCGGAGGCGGCCCGACGTTTTATAGCTGCCTGGTTGACGTCATGGTTGTCGAGCCCTAGATTTACATAGCGCCTTACTTTCCTACCAGGGGGAGTGAGAGATTCTTCCTTCCGATCGCACCCTACACTCATCGGGACACCGAAAAAGCTCAAGCGGCGCGACCGGATTGGACTGGAAAAAACACTGAGCTGGCCGAGCTCGACCCAAGGAAGCGCGGCGGAGCGCGGCGAAATGCCGGATGGAATGTTGTTGCAACGTAAGCTTTTTCCACTTACAGCCGATAGGTGGTTGATGGCTCACAGGCTTGATAGGAAACGCGTGACCGCAAGCACCGGCCAGCAGGTCAAAAGGGCTTTTAGGAATGGCGCTTGAATTGCTCAGCGGCTGTGGTATGATTCGGAGATCCGAAAAGAGCCGTCTTATCGGAATAGAAGCGCCGCGCATCCGGATCTCAGTTTTGAGTTCCACAATTGGCAACGAGCGCGCGAGTGCGTTGTCTGCCGCTCAGTTGATTCGCCCCTGCCGTAATAGGTACAAATCATTTACCAAGGGTGGACAAACTGTGCTACCGTTGTTGAACCCTTTTTGAATATGCTTACGTCTAAACGGAAGACTTAGCAGCTTCGAAGTACTTTTTAAAGTGGGCACCGCTAGTCGTTAGAAGGAGAACAGAAATGACGAAGACCGAAATAAACAAGTTTAAGAAGATCCTGGAGACCAAGCAGGACGAGTTGGAGCAGTTTGTTCGCAACCGTGATGCAATCACGATCGAAAAAAGCGCCGATGCGCTGGATGAAGTGCAGCATGCTGCTGAACGCGAACTAGCGATCCGTAATCTGGATCGTGAATCGAATCTGCTCCGCAGCGTGCGCTCGGCTCTTCGTCGTATTGAAGACGGTTCTTTTGGAACTTGTCTGCACTGTGAAGAGGAGATCACGCCTAAGCGTTTGAACGCCGTGCCGTGGGCCGCTTACTGCATTCAGTGCCAAGAGCAAGCCGATCGCAATCAAGACGACGGCAACGACATGTTTGAAGACATGCTCGTGAACGCCGCTTAATTTAGCGTTCCCGCAAGCGTTTCAACGGGGCGCGTCTGCCGGGCAGATGGCGCCCTGTTCCTGTTTATCCCCCCAACGCCGCTTCCGGGCGATCCTCCCTGTGCGATTCCGCGGTTTACATTTCGCTACACGAGAACGGGAATCCCTTTGAGGCTAAAAGCGTAACGTACATCAGGCGCTATTCGCCCTTACGTAACGAATCGACGGCTGTTTCGCTCCAACTAATACCTATGCTGAAGCTCTTTGCAATTTGGCTTACTACCGGAGTACTGCTGGCATCAACAGCTTTAGCCCAGGATGCAAGCACAGCGGCTAAACCGGGCGTGCGCGTTATCGGCACCGTGACCGCAGTCGATCCCTCCGCGCATACGGTCACTGTTAAAGAGGATAAGACGGGAACCTCCTACACCATCGAGCTGCAGAATACCAAGACACTCCTCAAAGTGGAGCCCACCGCGAAAGACCTGAAGAACGCGACCCGGATCACCGCCGGCGACTTGGCGGTTGCCGACCGCGTACAAGTCGGCGGCGCGAAAGCGGACGACAATCCGAACGCAATTGCCGCTCGAAGCATAGTTCTGATGTCGGCGCGCGAACTTCAGCAGGTACATCAGGCGCAAGCGGCCGCCTGGCAGCACAGCACGCCCGGCGTGGTCACGTCGGTGGATGCCGCTGGCCAGAAGCTGAGAATTAGCGCGCGAACACCGGAAGGAACCAAGCAAATGGTGGTCGATGCCGGCCACGCGCAGTTCACGCGCTACTCTCCGGAAAACCCGAAGGTTCCAGCTACTTCCCAATTAGCCGATATACAGCCTGGAGATCAGGTGCGCGTCATTGGCGAAGCCAGCCCCGATGGCGAGACGATCAGCGCGCAGGATGTGTATTCCAGTTCGTTCCGCACCGTTGTGGGAACCGTCACTTCGATTGCTGCCGATGGCAACGAAATGACCATCAAGGACCTGCAGACCAAGCAACCGGTCACGGTGGCCTTGAATACCGATTCCGCCGTTCACAAACTTCCTCAGATGATGGCTTACATGCTGGCGCGGCGCTTCAATCCGGATTTCAAACCGCCGCAAGGGGCCGGGCCACAAGCGGGACCAGCGGGCGCGGCAAACACGGCAGGCGCTCCGCCCAACGGCGCCAAAGCTGGTGAAACGGTAGGCGGCAATCCGGGAGCCGGCGCGGGCGCTAACGGTAATTGGCGCGGCGCCGGTGGTGGCGGCGGAGAGTCGCCCGGCGGAGCGGGACGCGGAGGAATGCGCGGCAATGGCGATCTGTCTCAGATGCTCGACCGCCTTCCAAAAATCAGCGCGGCCGATCTCAAGCCGGGAGATGCAGTGGTGGTCTCGGGTTCGCCCACTGGCGCGGACAAATCGCGCTTGCTGGCAACAAATGTCATTGCGGGCGTGGAACCGATCTTTCAATCGGCTTCGCCGCGGCAGGCGCAATCTCTAGGCGACTGGGGAGCGAGTCTGGGCGGCGGAGGCGCGGATGCGGGTGGGGCGGCGGCCGGCGGGCCTCCTCAATAAGTTCACCCTTGCGCCCGCTGGTTTGGTCTCGACAAATTGCTTCAGAGGACAGATGAATAATAAGACGATACGTGTAGTTCTGATTGCGCTCAGTTGGGCGGCGCTTTTGTCCGCGCAGACGGGGGCGCCGCAGTCTCCGGCCGCGCAAGCGCCGGCGCGAGTCACGCAGCCAAGCGGAAGCGGGACCATTCGGGGCAGCGTGAAAGACGATACCGGCGGCATAATTCCCGGCGCGGTTGTTACCTTAGCTAATCCAAGCGGCACTGTTCAAACCGTAAATTCAGGCGGCGATGGAGGGTATGTCTTCCGCGGAGTCCCGCCGGGCAGTTATACCGTATCGGCCACCTATGCAGGCCTTCAACAGGAAGGTATCATTGCGGTCTCTGTTGCCGCCGGCCAGCCAGCGACCGGCAATATTGTCATGACCGTGCAAACGCAGCGCCAGGAAGTGACCGTCACCGACACCTCGACAAACACGGTGAGCACGGAGCCCTCGAACAATGCGACGGCCCTGGTCTTAAAGCAGGAAGATTTGGATGCGCTGCCGGATGACCCCGACGACATGGAAGCGGATTTGCAAGCGCTGGCCGGACCAGCCGCCGGTCCCGGGGGAAATCAGATCTTCATCGACGGTTTCAGCGGCGGACGCCTGCCGCCGAAGGAATCTATCCGTGAGATTCGCATCAATTCCAATCCGTTCTCGGCCGAGTTCGACAAGCTGGGATACGGCCGTATCCAGATCTTCACGAAACCGGGATCCGATAAATTCCACGGCCAGGGGTACTACAACATCAGCGACGATATCTGGAACGCGCGTAATCCTTTCGTCCTAGGATCGCCGCCATTCCGTACTCAGTTATTCGGAGGCAACGTGAGCGGTCCTATCGGCAAGCACGCCAGCTTCTTCATCGACGCGGAGCGGCGGAATATTGACGATAACGGCGTTCTCACCGCTAGTATTCCGACAAGCAATTTTCTCGGCACCACGCGGGATCAAACTTACTACCCTACTCCGCAAAGGAGAACGACGGTCAGCCCACGGGTGGATTACCAACTCGGCGCGAACAACACTCTCAGCTTCCGCTATAGCTTTCTTCAAAACGAACATGTAGTCACTGGTATTGGCACGTACTATTTGCCCGCTACGACTATCGGGAACATCAACTTCCCGAGCACCGGGTACAGTTCAAACTCCACCGAGCACACGATCCAGATGGTAGAGACCGCGGTTTTGAATGCGAAGGTCGTGAACGAAACCCACTTTCAATACGATCACGAGTATTCCACGACGGCTAGTCAAAGCACGGCCCCCATGCTTGAGGTTCAAGGCTCGTTTATATCGGGCGGCTCCGGCTATAGCTCGCCGGCAACTCCTCACAGCTACGACCTGCAGAACTATTACGAGCTGCAGAATTACACCTCCGTCACATGGGGCGCTCACACGACTAAGTTTGGTATTCGGGTCAGGTCTACCGTGCTGGACGATTCAACCCCTAGCGGCTTTAACGGGCAATATCAGTTCAATGGCGGGGCCTTCCCGGTACTCGATCCCACGGGCTTGCCGATTGGGGGCACGTCGCAGGAACTCACTTCCATCCAGCAGTATTTAACGACTGTCCAGCTCTTGAATAGAGGCTTCAGCAGCCAGCAGGTGACCGCCATGGGCTACGGGCCTTCGAAATTTAGCGTGAACTCGGGGAATCCGTACATCGGGCTTAGCCAGACTGACTTCGGTCCATTTTTCCAGGACGACTGGCGTGTCACTCAAAACTTCACGTTGAGCCTGGGCGCCCGCGTGGAGGCGCAAACCAACATTCACGATCACAGCGACGTAGCGCCCCGGTTCGGCTTCGCGTGGGCTCCTGGCGCGAAGAAGGGAGGAACCGGCCGCTCCAAGACGGTTATTCGCGGAGGCTGGGGAATGTTCTATGACCGTTTCGCTCTTGCCGCGGTTGAAAATGCGCTTCGCAACAACGGCGTCAATCAGATCACGTACACGCAAGATAAACCCGATGTGTACAACGCCGCTTTTTCCATCACTCCTCCGCTCAGTGAGCTAGCCACGGCGACAGTGAACACTGGACAGATCTATGAGATCGATAGCCATCTGCAGGCGCCGCGCCTAATGCAAACGGCGATAGGAGTAGAACGTCAGCTCTTCGGGCGGACGACGCTGTCGGTCAATTTTATGAATTCCCGCGGCGAACACGAACTGCGGACGGTGGATATTAACGCTCCCTATCCCATTCCCGGCACTCTGCCTCCCGGGACACCGGCGGCGATTGCCGGCGCCTCGGCTGTGAGCGGCCCCCGTCCTTTCGGGAATATCGGCGATATTTACGATTACCAATCCGACGGCACATTCAAACAGACTCAGCTGTTGTTCAACGTGAACAGCTCGGTGGGTAGATGGCTCACTCTGTTCACGCGCTATTCGTACGGAACGGCGCATAGCGACACCGATGGTCTAGGGACATTCGCGTCCGATCCATATAACTTTGCCGCCGACTGGGGCCGCTCATCGCTCGATATTCACCAGAACTTGTTTCTGGGCGGGTCCGTGATGGCCCCTTACGGCGTGCGCTTCTCGCCCTTCATCATCATTCACGGCGGCACGCCTTACAACTTCACCACTGGCAACGATCTGTTCTTACAGGGGCAAAGGGGCACCGTTGTCCGCCCCAGCATCGCCACGGGTCCCGGTCAATACATTGTCGACACTCCCTACGGTTTTCTCAACGAGTACCCGACCGTACCGGCGCCCGGAACGTCTGACTTCGTTGAGCGAAACATAGGTACGGGTCCGGCGTTCGTTGGTATTAATCTGCGCGTTAGCAAAACCTGGGGCTTCGGACCGACGAAATTCGCCGGCCCTTCCGGTGGTTCAAGAGGCGGCGGTGGTGGAGGCGGCGGACATGATCACGGCGGCGGCGGGGGCGGCTTCGGAGGCGGCGGCCCTCGCGGAATGGGCGGCGAGAGTTCGGAACATCGCTATAACGTGACGGTTTCCGTTAACGCGCGGAACATTCTCAACCATACGAATTTGAATTCCCCGGTGGGAGTGATCACATCGCCGTTCTTCCAGCAATCGAATGGAATAACCGGCGGCTTCACGGCTGAAAACACATCCAGCGAGAATCGGCGAATCGACCTTCAACTGCGCTTCCAGTTTTAGCTGACCGCCTTCGCGGTGACCGCTCCTTGGCGCTGAAGCGAATTCTAGTCGCGGCTCAGTAAGGCTGTCTAGGCGTTCGGCACGAACCAGCGAACCACGAGAAATGTAAGAGCGGACGCCAGGGCGGCTGCCGGAATGGTGAGTATCCAAGCCATGACGATGTTGCCCGCCACATTCCAGCGGACGGCCCGAACGCGTTGGATAGATCCCACTCCCGCGATCGCGCCTGCCACAACGTGAGTTGTGGAAACGGGCAGGCCTTGCCAGGTAGCAAACAGAATCGATACGGCTGCTCCCGTTTCCGCGCAGAAACCGCTTCTGGGTTTCAGGCGGGTTAGCCGGGTGCCCAGCGTTCGCACTACGCGCCAGCCTCCGCTCAGCGTGCCTAGGCCCATCGCTGTCGCGGAAGCCAGGATCACCCAATCGGGAACATGGAAGTTGCGCTGAAAACCGCCGGCAATTAACACCGCGGTGATGATGCCCATGGTCTTTTGCGCATCGTTTGTCCCATGCGCGCAACTCAACAGCGAGGCCGAAATAATTTGCGCATGACGAAAGTAGCGGTCCATGGTGCGCGGCGTGTATCGGTGGAAAATCCAGTACAGGGCAACCATCAGGCCATAGCCCAGGATCATGCCGATTAGTGGCGCGAGCACAATGAAAGCCAGCGTGCTGGGCCATTTCCCGACAATCAGGCCGTTCAGTCCCGCTTTGGCGAGAGCGGCTCCAGCGTAGCCGCCGATCAATGCATGGGACGAACTGATCGGCAGGCCCACATACCAGGTCAGAAGATTCCAAGCGATAGCGCCGATCAATCCGGCCAGCAGCACGTGGGGGGTGACAACGCTGGTGTTCACGAAGCCTTTGCCAATGGTCGATGCGACTCCGGTTCCCAGGAAATAGGCGGCGAGAAAATTGAACGCTCCCGCTAATCCGACCGCCTGAAGCGGCGTCAAGACTCTGGTAGCCACGACCGTCGCAACCGAGTTGGCGGCATCGTGGAAGCCGTTGACGAAGTCGAAGATCAGCGCAATGCAGATGATGAAAACCACAAGTCCAAAGGCGGACATCGTTAGCTGTTCTTCACCGCAACATTTTGAATCGCATCCGCGACGTCCTCGCAGAGATCGGTCGTGGCTTCGAGTATTTCGAAGACTTCTTTCCGTTTGATCAAGGTCAGGGCGTCTAGATTGGAGCTGAAGAGATTCCCCACCAAGGTCCGTTCTACGGCGTCGGCTTCATTCTCCAACCGGTGCACTTCGATGCAGTCGTCCAAGACCGGTTTCCGATCTTTCAACAATGTGAACGCTCTGGCCAAAGCTTTACATGAATCGTCAATCATTCTGCCCAGTTCCACCGCGGCCGGTGGAATCGGATCGAGACGGTAGGCGACAATCCGGAAGGTCGCATCCTCGATTGAATCGAGAACATTGTCAAGAGTAGTAGCAAGCGTCTGAATATCCTCAGGATCGAAAGGAGTGATGAACGTGGATTGAAGAGTGCGGAAGATCTGATGAATGACTTCGTCGCCGTTCTGCTCCAGAGCTTCCATTTGTTTGGAGATCAGGCACATGCCCTCGTAACCCGACTTCAACCCGGAGATGAGGAGCTCAGACGATTGGCACAAGATTCTCACGTGCTGATGGAAAAGGTCGAAGAACCGTTCATTGCGAGGTAACAGATTCATGGGTCGATCACCAGATAAATGGAATCAGCGCTTTCACATCGCGCCGGTACTGAACATATTCGGCTCCGAACTGCTCGACCATGAACGATTCTTCGGTCAGAGACTTAAGCCGGAAGCCTACAGTGGCTAATACGATGGCGAGCAAGCCGCGGATCTCGCCGAATGCAAGGGCGGTACCAGCGAGGGCCAGCAAGAGGCCGGAATAAATGGGATGACGCACGATGGCATAGGGCCCACGACGTATCAGTTGATGATTTTCTTTCACCGTTACCATCGAGCTCCAGTTTGTTCCCAGGAAAAAGCGCGCCCCGATTGCGAACACGATGCCGGCGATTGTCAGCGCGGCGCCGATGCCCCATATGAGCGGCGATTCAGACACGAAACGCCACGCCAGTGGACCCACGCGCAGGTCTTTATCGAAGAGCAAGAGAAATGCCAGGACCGTGAGGACGACCTGAACAGCGCGGGAACCGGTCGATTGAACCCGCACCGCTGGTTTAGAGATGACGCTGGTAATCAGCCAAATGACGCCGACCAGGATCCACGAGTAGCTTATGATCTTATGCGCGTTTAAATTCATTCCTTATTCCTCCGCAATGCGTGTTCCGCCAAAACAAGCGCGCCCAGCACGCCCGCGCGGCCGCCGAGTTTCGGTGGCTGGATGAATTGATCCAGTTCCTCAATCACCTCGCGACGCCGGATGTAATTGTTCAGAAGGCTTGCGAATTCGTTTCTAATGAGCGGGAAGAGCTGCGCCTGCTGCATCACCCCACCACCTAATAAGATGCGGCGCGGCGACAGCGTAACAGTGAGGTTCACAAGTCCCAGCGCCAGATAGTGGGCCTGCAGCTTCCATGCCGGATGATCGACGGGCAGGAGTCCAGCGGGCATGCCCCAGCGCGCCTGAATTGCAGGTCCGGCGGCCAATCCTTCCAGGCAATCTCCGTGATACGGACATGTTCCCGGAAAAGGATCCTCTTTAAGGTCATGCGGAATCCGAAGATGCCCTATCTCCGGATGCAGCATCCCATGCACGACCTGCCCGTGGACTAAAGCGCCGCCTCCGATGCCTGTACCAATAGTCAGGTACACGGCGTCGGATAATCCCCGCGCGGCGCCCCAGCGCGCTTCACCGACCACGGCAGCGTTCACATCCGTATCCAGCACAGCCGGGACACCCAACGCGCCGGTTACCGCGCCGGCCAGGTTGTAATTTTCCCAGCCTGCTTTGGGCGTCGAGGTGATGTGACCAAACGTAACGGAAGAGGGATCCAGATCAACCGGCCCGAATGAGCCGATGCCTACCGCAGCAAGATCTCTGCCGGCATTTTCTTTGAAAAACGCGATTACGCCGGCGACAGTAATGTCTGGCGTGGAAGTTGGGAATTGGGCGGTTCTGAGGTCATCAGGGCCAGTCCCGATGCCGCACACGAACTTGGTGCCGCCCGCCTCAATCCCCCCGAACATGTCTTCAGAGCTTAGGCTTTGAGTTCGCTCAGCTTCTTGCCGACTGCGCCTGGCCCGAAAGCGACGCGAGCATCCTTGATGCTAAGGCCAACCACTTCGATGCGGTTCAGATCGGCAGTCCCGATACCAACCGCTTCCGCCAACTTCAATGTGTTGTCGCCACGGATGAAGGGCGAAGCGCCCCGGTCAGCTTGCGGACTATAGCTCATCACAGCCATGCCAACCGCATCTACGCATACGGGATTGCGCCCGGCGAGGATCACTCCCGGCGTCATCCGCTCCAGGCCGTTGCCGGGCAGCCAAGGACCTTCGCCGCCGCGCACAGTTTCGACACCATCCACTATCGCCAGATCGACAGGCCGGATACCAAGTTGATCGGTGGTAATGCGAGGAACGCGGTAGCCGGGGTCGCGCGGCGAATCGGGATGAAGCTCCGCATCCACTCCCGATGGAGCTTTTGTCTTTCCAGTATGCAGAACGTCGCCACGTTCTTTGGTGGGCTGCTCATTTCCGTTCGGCCCACAGTCGCTGCCATATAAGGAACATGGCGTATTGCCGAAATTGTTCTTCATCGACATGGTCACGCCTGCTATCCAGTGGTTCTTCAGCTTGGCGAATGAAGTGTAGACGTCACAATCGACGTACGCCTGGTTCAGATGGTAGGCCGGATACATGTAGCCGCCCCAAGGCACCTTCAGCCGGACATACTGCTTGTATTTGCCGAGGTTCTGAACGTTTTCCCAATCGACCGGAATACCAAGATTATTGATGGCGTTCACATCCAGGCCATAGCGCGCCCACAGAGCCGGATCGTTCTCGGCGGGGAAAAAGCTTTCGATGATGCGGACGCGCCGGGCTCCAGCTTTCGCCAGGAGATGAACGGTGGCCGCGACCGTGCCGCCATTGGTGCGATAAGGAAGATCGGGAGTAAGCGGAAAGTTCTTTGGATTCCCGGTAAGGTTTATCTTCAGCCCGACCGTTTTTCCGCGGACTAGTTTTTGGATTCCGCCAATCTGATCGAAGGCGCTGGATAGCTGAGTAGCGAACTGGGCGTAATCGCGACAGCGCACGATCGCGACCGAACTTGCCGGAGCGGTCGCCTTCATCAGTTTCGGAAGTCCCATTGCCGCCACCGCCGCCGTTCCAGTCCTCAATAACTGGCGCCGGCTCGGAGCGGATACTGAATCGCGTTCGTGCATTGGTTTTCGCCTCCTTCTCATCCTACCCGGAAAGCGCTTTCGATTTCATGGCTCTTTCGGCGTCGATCAGCGCGCGCTTTCGCTCGAGTCCCCAGCGATAACCGCTCAGGCCGCCGTTTCCACGAATCACGCGATGGCACGGAATCACGATGGCGACCCGGTTGGCGGCGCACGCCCCGGCTACCGCTCGCGCGGCTTTGGGATCGCCCAACGCAGACGCTACTTCCGTGTAGGATTGCACCTCGCCACACGGAATCGATTGCAGATACTTCCAGACTTTCAGTTGAAACGCCGTACCGCGTATGTCCAGGGGCAGATCCAAGCGGATCTGCTCGCGGCGCAGATACCGCAACAGAGACTTTGTCCAGGCATCGAATTGCTCGGGATAGGGCGTTCTCATCTCTTCGAGCAGCGCCGCCGGATATTCTTTGCGAAGCATCTCCGACAACTCCCTGGGCGACTCGCCGAACTGCACGAAGCACAGGCCGCGGTCGGTTGCGCCGATCATCATCACGCCTAACGGGCTCGCAATGGATGCATAGGAGATGGATACACCTTTCCCGCCGTCTCTATAGGCGCGCGGAGTCATTCCCAGGCGGGTGTCTACCCGCTCATAAACGCGGCTGCTGGAACCAAAGCCCGACTCATAAATGGCGTCGGTGATGGATTCTCGCGTGCGAAGCTGCCCTTTCAAAGCTTCCATGCGGCAGGCCTCGACGTACTGCTTCGGAGTTACGCCAACAATCTCCTTAAAGGTACGCTGCAGATGAAAGGGGCTGAGGCCCACGTGCAAGCTCAACTGTTTCAGGCCCAACGATTCGCCGTTTTGGCAGTTCTGGCGGATGTGTTCACAAAGTTTGCGGATACGCAGCTTGTGCCTAAGCATTTTGTCCTCGTGACCCGATGTTAGGCCCTCTTTCATCTCATTGCTATCCGTTTATTGCTGTCGAGTCAATGTGTATCATCTAAGGCGACGTGAAACATTCCCTGATGACGCGGCGAACGGTCTGCACACTACTTGCGGCTTCTCCAGCCCTGATGAAAGCCTTTGCGGCAGATCGCAACATGTACCTGTCACTGAACAGCGTGTTGCTTTCAGGACGAGTGCCCTGGCCCGATTTCCCGCGCTTAGCGGCGAAGGTGGGATTTCCCGGCACGGACGTGATGCTCGCGCCAGCAATGAAGGATGGCGCGGCGGCCACAAACGATTTGCTAATGCAACTCAAGGTGAAACCAGCGAGCATCGATTTTCCGGTCGAGTTTCGAAAGGATGACGCTACGTTTGAAGCTTCTCTTTCGAAATTGGACGCATGCGCGCGCTTCGCCGCGGACATTCATTGCCCGCGCATGATTACCTACATTCTGCCCTCGAGCGACACACCGAAAGACGAGTTGCGGGCCATATACAAGCAGCGCTTCACCCAAAGCGCTCGTATTCTGGCTGCGCACAATGTGCGCTTGGGGCTCGAGTTTCTGGGGCCGCTGCATTTGCGAAAAGCTAAGCCGCACGAATTTATCTGGCGGATGAATGAAATGCTCGAGTTCGCCAAGGAGTGCGGGCCGAACGTGGGATTGCTGCTGGATTCCTGGCATTGGCACCACGCGGGCGCGACAACGGATGACATCATTGCGGCCGGACGGGATCGTATCGTTCACGTTCACTTCAACGATTCGCCCAATCTGCCTCCGGACCAGATCCGCGACAATCAGCGCCTGTTACCGGGCGAAGGCGTCATCAATCTGGTGGGTTTTTTAAGAGCGCTTCAAAGCATCGGTTATACGGACGCGCTGAGCGTTGAGGTATTCGGACGATTGAAAGACGTGCCGCCCGAGGAGGCGGCGCGAATGGGCCTGGAAGCCTCGCTTGGAGTGTTTCACAAAGCTGGAGTTCCGGAAGGCTGATCGGCTTCCAGGCAACGGACGCAATTGAGTTTCGTCCCGATAAACTGCGCTCTGCCCTCCTGAGTCAGCACCCAGGGGCGGCTCTGCCAAGGGGGATCGTGGCGCACATGACGCGTGTGGCCGCACTCGAGATCCGCGACCCAGTGTTCTTGCTCGTCCTGATGAAAGCCAACAATCATTCGCTCCATCACCGCGCGGCTTTCGGAGTGAAAAGGGAAAGCTGTTTGTCATCGAACACCGACCGGCCATCGAGACTTGGCGAAATCGCGCGCTCGTGTTCGATGACGCGATCGAAATCGGCAGCGGGCTCAAGCCGCTGCTCGACGGCTCGAACCAGAGCGTCGAGGCGTTTGAAGCCGTCAAGCTTTTCGGTACGCCCCAACTTCGCGGCATCGAGCGCCCGCCGGAGCACGCCCAGAGACTCGTCGTAGGTTTTCAGCGGCACTGGGAACGGATGCCGGTCTTTGCCGCCTAGCGCGAAAGAGAAACGGGCAGGATCCGAAAAGCGGCTAGGTGTGCCATGGACCACTTCCGCCACTAGCGCCAAGGTTTGCAGAGTTCGAGGGCCGAGATTTTCTACCAGCAGGAGCGACGCGAAGTCGCGCAATTGACGCTCATAGCTCACGGCCAGCACCGCGCCGAGCCGCTTCAGGTCAACATTCTTGGCGCGTACCTCGTGATGCCGCGGCATGGTTAGCTTCTGCACGTCGACAAGCGTCTTCTCGGGCTGCTCACTGCTAATTGCCAGCATTGCGTGCTGCGCCGGCTTAGCGCGCCGGTCTACAAGATTGAGAATGATGCCTTCGTTCTGGCCAACGATTCCGGTGTGCGGTTCGCTGGTGAAATCCCGAACCGACGCCGAGTGCCAGTGATAACGCCTGGCGAGACCGCTCCGATCGTTCAGACCTTGCTGCACCACGGCCCAGTCGCCGGCAGCGGTGACGATGAACGAGTGCAGATAGATCTGAAATCCATCGGCGATGGCGTTATTGTCGATCTTCGCGGTCAAGCGGCTGGTTCTGACCAGCTCCGCGCCGTCGAGACTTTGCCGATCCGCGACGGCGAGCAGTTCGCTGGGAGTTTTGCGCGACTGCTTTCCGCGCCCTCCGCATACATAGATGCCGAGTTCATGGGCGCGCGGATTCAGGCCGCGCTTCAGAGCGCCGAGGACCGAAGTTGTGATGCCGGATGAGTGCCAGTCCATGCCCATCACGGAGCCGAGCGCCTGAAACCAGAACGGATCGCTCAAGCGCGAGAGGAACTCGGCCGCGCCGTAATGATGAACGATACTCTCGGTAATCGCCGTGCCGAGTTTCTGCATCCGCTCGGAAAGCCACGGCGGGACCCGGCCGCCATGCAGCGGAAGATCGGCGAATCCGGAACGTTTCATCGCTACGATTGTGACAGCATGGATCGCGAGTACATAGACCCGCGCAACGAATACGTGTCGCGAAGCAATCGCTGGCGCGCGGAGCAAGCAACTCTCGAGCGCTTGTTCGTTCGCATCGGCAATTGGCGCCTGGCGCTGGGCGTGACGGAAGCCGTTTTGGCATGGCTGGCATGGGGACCTCATGCGATCAGCGCTTGGATTCTTCTTGTTCCACTCGCGGCCTTCGTTGTGCTTGTGGTCTGGCACAGTCGCGTGATCAGGCGGCGCACACTGGCGCGGCGCGGCATTCGCTACTACGAACGCGGGCTGGCGCGCCTTGACGACAACTGGATGGGTACGGGAAGCCAGGGCGAGCAGTTCCGCAACAGTTCGCATGTCTACGCCGACGATCTGGATGTTTTCGGAAAGGGATCTCTGTTTGAGCTGATCTCTTCGGCGCGCACGGCGGCTGGGGAACAGACGCTAGCAAACTGGCTGCTGTTCCCTGCCCCGCGCGAAGAAACATTGGCGCGGCAGGAAGCGATCCGCGAACTGTCTACGCGTCTCGATTTGCGCGAAGATTTGGCGCTGCTGGGCGAAGACATTCGCGCGGAAGTACACGCGGAAGCGTTACACAAGTGGGGATCGGCTCCGGCAGTCCGATTTGCGCCAGGCTTGCGGATAATAGCCCCGGTGCTGGCAATGGGAGGTCTCGTTACGCTGGTGGCAGCTTTCGGCCAAATGCTTCCGATTTGGCCGTTCGCACTGATTCTGATCTGCGACTTCGTTCTGATTTGGATTTTGCGGAAACAAGTTGCGGACGTAACGGGCGGGGTGGAGACTGCGGCGCAAGGGCTGCGGCTGCTCTCGTTGGTTTTGCAGCGGCTTCAGCAGGAACAGTTCGAAGCGCCACAACTGCGACGTTTGCGCGCGGCACTGGATGTGAACGGCCTTCCCGCGTCGAAGCGTATTGCGCGCCTGGCACGTTGGATGGATTGGCTGGATTCGAGCGATCACGTAATGGTTCGAATTATCCGGCCGGTGGTGCTGTGGCGGGAACAAATCGCGATGGGCATTGAAGCATGGCGGCGTGAAAACGGCGCGCATATTGGCACGTGGCTGGCGGCGGTGGCGGAGTTCGAGGCGCTCTCTTCGCTCGCTTCTTTGGCCTTCGAGCGTCCGCATTGGGCCTTTCCGCTGCTAAGCGAAGATCTTCAGCCACGTTTCGAAGCAGAAGCTGTGCAGCATCCTCTGATGTCGCCCGGGCGCTGCATTCCCAACGATGTCGCGCTGGGAGGCGAATTGCGCCTGCTGATCGTAAGCGGGTCGAACATGTCCGGCAAGAGCACGCTGCTGCGGTCCATTGGATTGAATTCGGTGCTGGCGTGGGCGGGCGCGCCGGTAGCCGCGAGAGCATTGCGCATATCACGGCTACAGCCGGGCGCGTCGATTCGAGTGGTCGATTCGCTGCACGATAACCGCTCCCGTTTCTTCGCTGAGATCTCGCGTATCCGGCAGATTGTCGATTTGACCAAGAGCGGTGGTCCAGTGCTGTTCCTGCTGGATGAACTGTTGAGCGGGACGAATTCACACGACCGGCGGATCGGCGCAGGCGGGATTGTTCGCAAGCTGGTTGCGTCGGGCGCGATTGGGTTGATTACCACTCACGACCTGGCGCTGGCACATATCGAACAGGATCTAGGATCTGCCGCCGCCAATGTTCACTTTGACGATCGGATTATCGATGGGCGGGTGGAGTTCGATTATCAGCTACGCGCTGGGATCGTGACTCACAGTAATGCGCTGGAGCTGATGCGCGCGGTCGGGCTGGAAGTTTAATCCCCGGCCGGTTTGCGCCGCGAGGCGGCGGTATAAATCATGCGGGAAATGGTGGGCGGCTTGTCTCCGCGTTGAAACGCCCGGACTTTTGAACGCACGGCCAAATCGCTTACGGTAAGCCGCTCACGCTGGCGCAAGTACTCGGCCCAGGACTCAACCAGAAAGTTTTCTACATATCGGCTGGGGTCGGCTGCATCCTTAAAAAGTCCCCAGCGCATGGCGCCATCGCGAAGGCGAATGCCTTTCAATTCGTGAATGGCGGAAACGAAATCCTCCGCGCGCTGCGGGTCAATGTAGTAACGAATCGATATCAGCACAGGGCCCTGCTCGGGCTTCAAATCGATGACGACCGAGGGATCGGAGCGAGTAAGACCTTGGGCGGAGGAAAGATCGGCCAAAACTCCGCTGGTGACTTTGTAACGGCGGGCGAGCGGCAGTCCGACCAACAACCCGACGGCTGCGGCGGAAAGGGCCGCGGGCGTACCCCACCGCTCCGCGACTGCTCCCCAGACGGCGCTGCCGATGGCCATGCCAGCTTGAAAGACCATCTGATACGTTCCTAACAAGCGAGCCTGCACCCAGGCAGGGGCGGACGTTTGAACCGCGATGTTGAAGCTGGAGGTGGTGCTGGTCCAGGCAAAACCGCCCACCAGCAGCGCGGCCACCACGAGGGCGGTCTGATGCACGAAGGCCATCACCAACAGCGTCGCGGTAAATATGATTGAGGCGAACACCACAATCCGATCCGCCGGAAAGCGCGCGCGTACTTTCGGCAGCAGCACCGCGCCGACCACCGCGCCCGCTCCGATGGAGGCGTTCAATAGCCCATAGCCCAGCGCGCCATGCTTGAGATCGCGTTGCGCGACAACGGCGAGCAGCGCCCACATGGCCGCGACGCAACTGGTAAACAAAAAGGCCCTGATGAGGATGCCCTGAATCACCGCTGAGTGAAGCACGTAGCGCAGTCCGGCGCGCATGGAGCCGAGCATGCGTTCCGTTGGAAGATCGCTGGTGTAGAGCGGCTGCCTTTTCCAGAGGTAGAGCACGACGATCACAAAAATGAAGGAGGCCGCGTTGATGAGGAACACAGCGCCGGCGCCAATTACTACGCTGGCGAAAAAAGCCACTACGAGGCCGCCGAGCGCGGGTCCCACGGCGCGAGCGAGATTGTATCCGGCGCTGTTGAGGGAGATGGCGTCAGGCAATTGCGAGCGCGGAACGAGCTCCGGAACGATGGCTTGCCAGGCTGGATTGTTCATCGCCGCTCCGACGTTGAGGAGCAGCGTTAGGCTGAGCAGCATCCACGGTCCGATGTGTCCGGCGAAACTCAGAACGCTTAGAACGGCAGCCGCGGCGAGCATCCACGTTTGCCAGAAAATCAGCAGGCGGCGGCGATCCAGGATGTCCGCAGTCGCTCCGGCAGGCAGGCCCAAGAGCAGCACTGGCAGACTCGCGGCGGTTTGCATCAAGGCGATCAACAGCGGCGACCCGGTGAGCGAAGTCATCAGCCAAGTCGCGGCCGTGTCTTGCATCCAGCCGCCGGTGTTTGAAAGGATCGAGGCGAGCCAGCGGTTGCGAAACAGGGGGTGCCGCAGCGGAGTCCAGCCGGAAGCGGGGGCCCCCTCGTCAAGAAGTGACGTGACACTCATGGTTGCGCCAACACAATCGCCAGTTTAGGGCACGGGCTCTGCAGGAGGGCGTTTAGGCGAAGAAAGAGCGCATTTTGCGAAACGGATATTTAGGCGAACAAAAGGCGGTGACGAGTAGGGCGGATTTATTTTAAGCCTGTGGATTCAGGTACTTAGGTGGGCTTGATGGCCTCGGGACGCTTGCGGCGGGAATAGGCTGACGGGTGAGACGTTATGCCAACCGATCCCAGTCTGAACGCACTGAAACACGGCTGCACTTCGAAGCAGAAACTGGTGCATGGCGAGAGCGAGCAGGAGTGGAATGAGCTGCGGCAGGCGTGGCTGGACGATTACAAACCGGACAGTTCGACGATGCTGTCTTTGGTGCTGCAGGCGTTCGACGCGGAATGGCAGTTGCGCCGCGGTGTGCGCCGCTACGACGAGGCTGAGCAGACGATGCCTGAGCACGTGATGGAGTGGAGCGATAGCGATCACAAACGGCTGGAGCGATTTACCCGGTATCGGACGACGGCGGAGCGTAGTTTTCATCGGGCGCGGAATGCGGTGGAACAGACGCGCCGGAATAAAGAAATGCAGGCGCACAGGAGCAAACAGCTCGACCTACAGATAGCACGGGAGCAGAAGGCTCCGCGGAACAAGAAGAACGTCGAGCCGGAGCCGAAGCAGAGCGAGGCGTCGCGGCTGATCGAGGAGTATTACAACGACCCGGTGGACGACACCCCCGCGCTGGTTCAGCACGTGAACATTTACGTGGAAGAGGGCAAGACGCGGACGGAAGTTTTTCCGACGAATGAAGACTTGCTGGAGAAGAGCAAGACCGAGCCGCCGATCGGGCGGGTGTTTCGGTCGATACACTTTTTCGATGGTGTTCCGCCCGAATATCTATGGGTGAGGGGCGTGAAACGCGATGGCGGAGACCAGATCCTGACATTCGCGGAGTGGCTGGAGCTGACGGAACGGGAGAAGCAGAGCGGCACGGGACATCTGGCTCCGCCGCTGGAGGCGTTGGAGCGGCAGAAGCGGGCGGAGGGAGAAGAAGAAGTAATAAGAGATGTGTAGGGGCGGCGTTTTGGGCGCAGCTCAAGAACTGGCCGCGGATGAACACCGGTCAAACGCGGATTGGGCGCGCGATCAAAACCAGCCGCCGGACGGCTCGAGGCCATTGAGGCGCAGATAGGTGACGAGATTGCCGTAATGCAAGGCGTCATGACTGGGGAGCTGCGTCAAGATGAACATCTTGTTCGTTTTGTAACCCCAGAAGTCGGCCGGGTCATTGAGGCGCGCATCGGGGAATCCGGCGTACGCGCTGTCGCAGTAGTCGAACGAGCTTTTGAGGTAGGCCATGATCTCGGTCTTCGAACTCTTGCTGGTAGCCGCGGCGGGAGGCGCTTCACCCTTGGCGTTTGAACACAAATAGTAGGATATGTCCGCCACATGAATCACGATCTCGGCGAAGGAGCGAACGTCCTTCGTCGGCCGGTAGCCGAACTTGGACTCTGGCATTGTGACCGCCGACTTCATGATCTTGTCCTGCATGTTGCTGCGAAAGATGGATATCGTCTTCGTCAGCGGATTCGGCCCTGTGGGCGGCTTGGGAAAATCGGGCGAGATCTGAGCATTGGCCAAGGACGCCAAGACGCAGACAGATACCACGCCAACAGGAACCGTGAAGCGAGCAATGGATCGGAACATTAGAGAATCCTCCAACAGGCGGGCCATGCGAATCGCGAACCGCAAATCCTGCTAGACCGTTCGCATGGGCGCATTCCTATAGGCAGCTATTCTTCCGACCTTCTTCAGTTTCAACTCGCTGCGCTGCCTGATGTTTAGCGGCTTGCCGACAGCGGGAACTGTCCACCAAGTGTCCACTTGCAGGAAGAATCGTCACGAAATCGGACAGCTATCCGGGTTCGATTCCGTTCGGCGGCCATGCGTCACGATTCGAGGTTCGTCATGACCACTCCCTTCGGTCGTGGCTCTGAAAAGCGGTCCAGACACATAGGCGCCGCTCCTCTTGCCAAACTAGGAAAGCTGTGCTACTATCCTAGGCAACCTAGGAGTGAGCCGAATTCGCAGCGAGCGGCAGCCGTCTGGCGAGGGAGTTTGTCTGGTGAAGCGACATCTACACGTTTTTCTGCTGGCGGTCTTAGCTCTTTGTGGCACACGTGCAAAGGCACAATCTGACGCGCAGCCAGACGCTCTTTTTCTGACCATAAAGTCGCTGGATGCCAAACTCTTCGACGCGTATAATCACTGCGACTTGCCAACACTGGGGGCTATGGTTTCCGACGATCTGGAGTTCTACCACGATCAGACAGGGCTGTCGGTGGGGAAAGCACCGTTTGTGGCCGCGATCAAGCAGAACATCTGCGGAAAGGTGCAGCGGGAACTACTGCCGCAAACACTGGAAGTGTATCCGCTGAAAGGATATGGAGCGGTTGAGATCGGGATACATCGTTTCCATCACCCTGCCGACCCCGCGGACGTGGGGGACGCCAGATTCATCATGTTGTGGCAGAACAAGGATAATGCGTGGAAGGTAACACGTGTGATCAGCTACGAGCACAATCGTGGGTTGCTCGCAAAGTAGCAACGTATCTCGGTGAGAATGTCAAGGCCAATCGGGGCGCGTGCCTATTTCACATCGACGGAAGGATAGCTTTCGACGTACTGCTCGCCATTGCATCCATAGTAGGCGACCGTGCGGGCCGCGAAATCGACGTCGTAACGTATAACCCCGGCCTGCCATGAAGCCGCGAGAAATTCGGGAAACGTGCTCTCTCCGGCTTGGTCGGTTCGTAACGCCTTAATGAGCGCCTGCCGGTCAAACGGAGGCACATCCGCCATACCTGACAAAAGCGGCGCTGCTTGCATAACGACCGGCCCGTCGTTGGTCAGAAATACGCTTTGGCACGCGGGCAAAAACCAGAAGTTGCGGGTTACGCCCGCCTCTCGCAGGGCTTCGGCCAAGTAGGGAAAGCCGCCAACCTTCGGGCGGATTGCCATTGCGCGCTGTTGGGCGGCCTGCAGGTTTTCGATAGCTTTACTCATGGAGATGATTTTCTCCGTTTTGTTGGAATGATTGCGACAATTCACGTTAGCAGCGAAAGGCGCGCGCGCGCAAACAGTGACGATGCGCGGAGGGAACGGCGTTGACTCAGGGTTACTGGCTAGCGCCGAGTAACGACTGAATGCTCGGGCGATTGCTGTTTAACGGGACCTTTAGCGATGTCGCCGATCTTCACCGTGGCGCCCTGGTAAGAGGCGAAGGAAAAGCCGTCATTGACCGTATTGACGATGGCATCGCCAAGCAACACGTCTTCGCGGGTCAGCACGCGGCCGGTCGCGGGATCGCGAATTTCTTTCCCAGCGCGCCAGATCTGCAGGCGATCGCCCTGCTTGACGCCATCTCGACTGCCGACATTCAGGATGAGCCGGCCGGGATCGCTTGCGTCGGCGACCAATCCGTTAATCACTACGGTATGGATAGGGACCTTCGCCAAACTCTGCTCCAGTTGCCCGGACAATTGCGAAACAGCTTTATCCATGGCTTCACTCATGAGCGAATCATGAAGTTCGCCTTTGCCTGACATCATGTTCGCAATTTGGGAATAATCGGCTTTCTCCTGGCGCTCGATCACACCCTCGCCTTGCGAAACCGTGAGCACCTGAGCGGTCTCCGGGCTGACGACGCGAGCATTGATTTCCACGCGCGCGCTGAGATCTTGCTTGAACTTTGGAGAGGATGC
The DNA here is from genome assembly GCA_963795445.1 of uncultured Acidobacteriaceae bacterium. Taxonomy (GTDB): domain Bacteria; phylum Acidobacteriota; class Terriglobia; order Bryobacterales; family Bryobacteraceae; genus Bog-105. Next base: position 39,053 of record CAWCHX010000001.1, read on the forward strand.
ACCGAAGCCCATAAATCCGGGCCGGCCGCCGGTTCGGGATGTCTTATCGTCGAAATCGTACTTGGTAACGCTGCCCAGCACGATCGCATCCACGCCTAATATTTTGCCGAGTTTGGCGGCAGTTTGCGGGTCGGTGCGATCGCTATTGCTGAGGTTTTGCTCAGCCAGGAGTTTGTTCAGAGCGTCGCGCTCAATTACCAGGACAGAGCCGTCCTGCACCAGACGGGTGATGAGCAGATCAGCGGCAGCTTTGCCGATATCGGGCGCGTTCGACTGTAAGAAAGGATAGGGCGTGCTTGCGCGGGCTGCGTTATCGAATTCGAAGACTGCAATACGCCGCTGCCCCGAGCTGCCAGTTTCTTTCGCTGGCGTTTGGGATTGAAGCAGTAATCCCGCAAAGAGTCCCAATGCCAGCACTCGTCCCCAATCGGGAATGCGCATCAGACATATTATAATCTTGCGTGAATGATGGCTCACTCCTGCCGCAGAGCCGTCTGCGGATCAATTCGGGATGCTCGCCTTGCCGGCGCATAGCCAGCAAGAATCGCGGCGCTTAGGAGGACGACACCAGCCAGCGCCAGGGTTCCGGGATCGTTGGGCTGGGTCTCGAACAGAAACGATTTGACAAGCCGGAACGCGATTAACGCGGCAGGCACGCTGATCGCGAGTCCCACCGCCGCCAGTATTAGAACGCGGCGCAGAACCATCCATATCACGGCGCCGCGTTGCGCGCCCAGAGCCATACGGGTTCCAATCTCGCCGACCTGCCGCTCGACGTTGTAGGACATCGTCGCGTAGAGTCCCACGCAGGCGGTCAGGAGAGCGAGAACCGCAAAACCCGTGCATAGTTTCGCGAACGTGATTTCCTGGCTGATGGTCCGATCGATTTCGGCAGCCTGTGTGACCACGTTGGTGACAGGTATGCGTGAATCTGCCTGGCGGACGATCTCATGCACACTCCTGACATAGCTAAGCGGATCTCCCGCAGTGCGCAGCGCGTAGGTCGCCAGGTCCAGAGAGAACTGGCTGGCCGCGGTGAACACGGTCATTGAACTCCCCCCCTCTTTCAGAAGGCCGTAGCGCAGGTTAGCCGACACGCCGACGATTTCCAGATCGCGGTTCTCGTCCACGAGCGTGATGCGCCGGCCCACCGGATTCTCGTTCCCGAAGTAAGTCCGCGCCAGGCGCTCGCTGATCACTGCAACCGGCATGGAGCCCGGTTGGTCGCGGTCGTCAATCTCACGTCCGGTCAGGATGGGAATCTGCATGGTCGTGAGGAAACGCGGTCCGGCGACCATGACGCTTGCGCCCTCGACGGTAACGGCGCCGATCTTCATTGTGCCCCTGTATGCCTTGCCGGCATGGCCGGCGCTGACGATCGAGGATTGCGAAAACGTCGCGCTGGTCACTCCGGGGATCGATTCGAGGCGCTTGCGCAGGTCCGCGTAAAAAGTGGTCATCTCCGGGTCGCGATGCCCGGCCTGGCGCGCATTCAGCGAGAACAGAAGGATGTTCTCGCGGGCGTATCCCAGTTGGACGGAATGCAGCTTCTCGAGTGTCCGGACAAAGAGACCCGCGGCGACCAGGATGAGAAAAGAGAGCGCGATTTGGGCGACCACAAGAACGTGCTGGGCGCGACGGCGCGGTCCGCCCCCGCGGCCATTCTTGAGCGCGGGCAGGACGTCGGGACGCGTCGACTGAATCGCCGGAGCGAGGCCAAATAACAGGCCGCAAACCACCGAGAGCGCCGCCGTCACGGCTAGCACGTTCCAGTTCAAATCTGCGCGCAGCGTAAAATTCTCCTGCCCTTTGGAGAGCAGAAACGTCAGCGATCGCACGCCCCAGATCGCAAACAACACCCCGAATGCTCCGCCGAGCGAGGCCAGCATCACACTCTCGGTCAGCAACTGCCGCACGACGCGGAAGCGTCCCGCGCCCAGGCTGAGCCGGACAGCCATTTCGCGGCATCGCGCGGCGGCCCTTGCCAGCAGCAGATTGGCGATGTTCGCGCAGGCGACCGCCAGGATCAATGCCACCATCGCCAGGAGCACGTACAGAGGCTTAGAATACTGGCGGCGCAGGCTGCCCAGACCTTCGGCTCCGGGATTCAGAATGAGCGCGGGCAGTTTGGCGCGTTCACCGGCGGTGGCCGCCGTAGTGGCAACCCATTGATGGAAACGAGGGGCCAGCGCTGCCTGCGCCTGGGCCATGCTGATACCGGGCTTCAGACGACCCATCATTTCGATCCAATAGAAGTTTTCGTCGTGATACATGCGAGCCGCTCTGGCTCCGTCCGTGAGCACATTTGTGTGCAACGGAAGGTAGAGGTCCGGCGCCGCCGCAGGGTCTACTCCGAAGAATTCCGGCGGCGCGACGCCGATCACGGTGAAGGGAAGGTTATCGACGAGAATCGGCTGTCCAATCGCATTCGGCGGTCCTCCAAAGCGGTTCTGGCTTGTCGCAAAACTGACCACGGCGACCGGCGCTGCGCCTGGACGATCGTCTTCGGAGCTGATCAGACGTCCCGCAGCGGGCGACACCGCCAGGCCGCGAAAATACTCGCCGGTGACATATTCCGCGCCGACGCTGGTGGTCTGCCCACGGATGGACAGGGTTTTGTTTCGTCCATTGAAGTATCCGAAGAGCGTAGAAAAGACAGGATTGTCCTCGCGAAGCGTCTCGAAGGCCCTGTACGGGAATATGCCGCTGACCAGCGTGCCTTTGTCGCCCGGCCAGAAAATGCCTTGTACCCCATGAACGACGTGGACCCATTGCTTGTTGGCGTTCTGGGGAGGCGGGCTATGCCAATTCAAGACCACCAGCGCCTCGGGATGGGCCACCGGCAGCGAGCGCAACAGGATCGACTCCATGAAGCTGTAGATCGCAGTATTGGCCCCGATGCCCAGCGCCAGCGACAAGACCGCCAGGGCGCTGAACGCCTTGTTGGCGATCATCGCGCGACAGCCATAGCGGACATCCTGGACAAGTTCCGACCAAAACCGTGTCATCCAAATCTCCCTTGATTCTTCGTGCTTCAGTCCGACGTTGCCGAATCGCCGCCGCGCTTCCGCTCGGGCGCGCTCCGCCGTCATGCCGTCTGCCTGCAGTTCCGCGGCTTTTTCCGCGAGGTGCAGTTCCATTTCCTCAAACAGCGCCTCGCTGCGCCTGGCGCTCTCTAGCCAATACCTCAGCCGCCGTAGCACGTCCGTCACTCCGCTGCCATCACGCGGGCGATCGCCGAGGTGAGTTTGGCGTACTGCCGGGTTTCAAGAGCCAGCTGTTTGCGGCCAGCCGCGGTGATCTTGTAGATCCTCGCCCGCCGATTATTCGAGGTCACGCCCCAGACACCGTCGATCCAGCGGTTTAGTTCCAGGCGCTGGAGAGCGGGGTAGAGCGAGCCCTCCTCGACGAGGAGCTCATTGCCGGACGATTGTTGAATGAACTGGACTATGCCGTATCCATGGAGGTCGCGCCGCGAGAGCGTCCGCAGAATTAACATGTCCAGTGAACCGGGCAACGAATCGTTCTTTTGAGGCTTGCGTCCCATACCAAGAATTCTTAGCTTACAACGGCGAGATTACAGGGGTCGACCATACGGAGCTCTGGACACCTCGGAAAGAATACTGCTATTCTGTCGGCGAGTCTGCCCCGGCCATGCGGTGGTTATCGCGAGCAGAGTCTTCCAAAGGAGCAAAAAGGGAATGTCGCAGTTGCAGGACAACCTGAAGTTAGGCCTGGAGGCCGTCAAGTACGCGAAGGCGCAGATAAAGCGCTCTGCCAATCAGCACTACTTCAAGTCGAAGTCACCGTTCAAGCAAAGCAAGCAGAACGACTTTCTGCTAGGCGCCAGCCGCGGGGGTAGCTATGCAGCGTATTCCGACACAGTGACCGGCGATTTTGTGGACATGGATAAGGACCCCGAGATGGCGGGCCGCCGCAAGATTCTAGCGCAGTTAATCGCGCAGCCCATGGACAAGAAGGAGAAAAGAAAAAAAATCAACTCGCTTATGAAGCTGTGGGGTAAAAATTACTTCCAGCAGGGTCAAACTATTTTCGATCACCCCAAGGGCAAGCAAAGCGCCTGGGGCGCGATGTCCGCCAACGATAAGGTGACGAAGGTTGCCAAGGTTCTGAATAAAAACAGCGACGACGTTGGCGATATGTGGAACGACAACGATCAGTCGCAGTGGGATTTCGTATTCGACGTTTTCGTTACGAAGATGTCGGCCGACAACGCCAGGAAGTACGGTGTCGGGAATTGCCAGGAGAAGGGCGAGCTAGCAACGCTCTATCTGCTGGATCAAACCCCCGGCGGCGTCCGCCTGGCTCTGTATGCATTAGAAGAAGAACACAAGGGTTTAACGGGGTTGATTACGGGCGCCGGGGGAGATCATGTTTTTGCGGTGTACGGGCACGATGCGGTCACAGATCGAATTGGCTCGCTGGGGCCGAACGCAATTATCGTCGACGGCTGGATGAACGACGCCTACCCCGCGCAAGAATACTTGAAGCCCAAACATGGTCTGAATTACAACAACGAGCGAATCAATGTGAAGCAATTTACTACGCGCAATATGGTTTGCGTCTCATACCGCAATCACATCGAGTGCATGCGCGATTTCGGCACTCCTCCGGCTGGCCCCCGAGCTATGACTGCGCCCCAGCTTGTCAGAACGTCCTTTTGAGGAACCCGGGTAGGGGGTTGATCATTTGCTCAATTTGGATTGCACCTCGAGCAACAATTGGCGGGCTTCAGCGCCGGCTTGTTTGGCGCCCAGGGAAACTGCGTTTTTGGCGAGCAGCGCAGCGGCGATTTGGGCGTGCGGCAGAGCCTCGTTATAACGTCCCTGCCCAACTAGAGCTCGCGCCCAGAGCAGATGCGAAGCGCCGAAGCGGCGGTCTGCCGGGGCTACCTTGCCGGTCTGCACTTTCACCATTTCCCTGGCATCCTGCTCGGCCTCTGAGTAATGTCCGGTTTCGACTTCGGCCAGCGACATGAAGTTGAGAGGCTCGGCGAGATCGGGACTGGAGCCCAATAGCTTTCGCCAAACGGGCATGGCGCTCTGCATCATCGACAGCGCCGCTTGTGGCTGGCCGGTCTTCAGGAGCGCGCCGGCTAGATATTCCTGTTCGGTTAGCGCTCCACGGCTGTGCGGACCGGAACAGGTTTTGTAACCGTCGTAGGCCTGGCGATACAGCGGAAGACTGGCTGGAATATCCCCGCTCATCTGCTTGATCCAGGCGAGGTCCCCATAAATTTCCGATTGGTCGCAAAGCGCTGCCGGATCCGAACCGTAAACCTGCAAAGTCTGGCGGAATGCATCTTGGGCTTCCTGTAAGCGCCCACGCAGTTCCAGGTCGACACCCAAGTTGTAGAGGGCGTCCGCAGTCTCGCGCGGCGAGAGGTTGCTGCGATGGGATTCTTTGACGGCATCCTGGAGCAAGCGCAGGTTCTCATCGGATCGAAAGCCGTTGTTGTCGCGGTTCCAGGCGTAGTAGATCGCGCTCCAGACGCGGACGGCAGACGGGACTCCAGGCCGGCGCGATAGCTGGAGCGCATGCGCGGTTAAGGTTGCGCCGATTTCCATGCGGCCCTGCAGATAGGCAATGTTTCCGGAGAAGGCCTCCGACTCGGCCTGCGCCGGTAGGTCTCCGGCGGCCTTAGCTTTTTCGGCGACTCGATCGAAAACTTTCCGGGCAGCGTCGAGATCGCCGTTTTCATACATGGATTCAGCCAGCGCGAGTTCGGCCTGGCGTAAATCGGCGGGATCCTTTATATACTCTGGCAGCATCCTGACACCGAGCGCCAGAAACTCCGGGATGGTAGCGGCAGGCTTGCCGGTATAGTTCGAGTTGGCCAGCTTGAAGAGCCGATACATGTACGTTTGCATTTGCATAGCCCGCCGGCCTTCGGTGAGGGCTTGGCCCTGACGCCACCCGGCATAGCTCAAGCTGGCGATGAGAGCCAGGGTGACCAGCCCCATGACCGCAACGCTGCCGCGATTCCGCCGCACGAATTTGCCGATTCGGTAGAGGGTAGTTTGCGGACGAGCTAAAACAGCGCGGCCGCCGAGATACCTCTGAAGGTCATCGGTCAAGGCATCCACCGACGGGTAGCGATCTTTCGGCCGGGGACGGAGGCACTTTGCAGTAATGATTTCGAGATCGCCGGTGAGGAGTTGCCGCAAGCGCCCCGGCGGACAAACCGCGGATGGCGGCAGCTTCCTGGGTGACGGCGTCAGACAATCGATCCGGCTCGGCTTCGCTCAAGGCGCGCTCGAACATGATGGCGGCGGATGTTCTGGCTCGATCGAGCTGTCCGGTAAGAAGCTCGAAGAGAATGGCTCCCAGAGAATAGATGTCGCAAGCGGTGGTTACCGGCTCGTTGCGCAACTGTTCGGGACTCGCGTATGCCGGTGTTGCCAGCACCGTAGTGGTCAGCAAAGTCTCCGGTTGAATCAGCTTGGAAGTACCGAAATCGAGTAGCTTCACCAGACCGTCTTCAGTAACCAGGATGTTGGAGGGTTTCAGATCGAGATGAACAATAAGGTTGCGATGAGCATAAGCCACGGCATCGCAGATCTGAAGAAAAACCTGGATCCTTGCGGTTATGCCGAGCTGGCGTCTATCGCAGAAGTCGTCCAGGTGAACGCCATCGATGTACTCCATGACGAGATACGGCTGGCCGGTGTCACTGACGCCAGCGTCGAGCATGCGGGTAATGTTTTGGTGATCAAGCGAGGCCAGGATGTGTTGCTCGCGATGAAAGCGCTCAATGAACGACGGCCCCGCCGCGTGTGGGGCGAGAACTTTCAGCGCGACGCGCTGCGGAACACCAGCGAGAGTGCGTTCCGCCAGGTACACCGACCCAATGCCGCCGGCTCCGAGAAGCCGAATCAGGGAATACGGACCAACTCTGCCCGAAAAAGGATTGTCCTGAATCTCGGCGGGTCCGTTCGGAAGCGCCGCCCCCTGAATCATTGTCATCACGCGACGCCTTAGCTTGGGATCAGGGCAGCGCTCATGGAGAATTCGTTCCCGGCCGGACTCGGGAGCGCTCTCCACGAGGTGAAAGAGGGTCTGCAAGAGTTGCCAATCGACTATGTCTGGCGGCATGTATTCACACTGATGTATTCACAACTGGTTGGCGCCGAATGGCGGGGAAATGCCTCAGGCTTCGGAAGGGTGAAGCCGTTCATACATCCAGCCACGGACGAATTTGAATTCACGGTCCACAGTGGCTTTCGAAATATTCATGAGGCCGGCGGTTTCCTCGGCCGAAAAGCCGAGAAAAAAACGGAGCTCGAGCATGCGGCATTTACGAGAGTCCAATTCGTCGAGCTCGTCCAAAACGCGCGCCAGATCCAGCAGCTCAACGTCGGGGGCGCCAATGCAGGCAAGTCTTTCGGCCAATCTTTCGTCCAGCGGGACCGAGAGACCGGCGTCCCTCTTTTGCCTCCTCTGGCCGCGGGCATGGTCCATCAAAACTCGCCGCATGAGGCGCGCGGAGAGGCTGTAAAAGTGCTCGCGGTCCTCAAAGCGGAGGCTGCGCTGGCGAATTAACTTGAGAAACAGTTCGTTGACAACGATGGTGGGCTGGAGAAGATTTTCCGGAGATTCGCCCCGGAAGAGCGCACCCGCGATCTGCCTCAGTTGGGGATAGACGAGATCGAAGAGACGCTCGATGGCATCCGGCCGCCCGTCCGTCCATTCTCGAAGAAGCTCAGTGACTTCACCGGGCTGGTTCAACCGAGAGAATTCCTCCCGGGTCTCATGTTAGCGCGAACTGGCGTGAGTCATTTTGTTAGCGGTTAGCGCGTACCAGGGCGGAAGAAATCCCATGACAAAAACCCATTCTCGACTGGCGGCATCTATCCCGGCGCTGCTTTTTTCATTTGCTTCGCTAGTGGCCGCGCAAGGTTTCACAACTGTTCCGATCATGGACCCGGCGTACGGCATAAAGGCGTTCAACATCACAATTCCGGCGGGGTGGAAACTGGAGGGCACGGTTATACCCGGCCCGGAGTGCAGCCAAGTTCCTTATCCGGTTTTTCGGGCCTATTCGCCGGACGGCCTGTCGGAGATGCGATTAATGCCCACGTTCAATTGGACCTTCCATCCGAACCTGCGCGGTTTTCGGTCGCCGAGCGGGTGCCTGAACATCGGCGGGACACTGACGGCGGAGGAATTCCTGAAGCGTTATGAGGAGATGGCGGCGGCGTCCGGCATGCACGTGGTGGGACCGATGCCGATCGCGGCGTCCTACCAGCGGCGGGTAGACGGCGTCGCCCAAAACATGAGCCATATTGGGCCTGGGATTCATGCCACGGCTGACGCGGCGGCGGTGCGGGTGGAGACACGGAACGGATCTTTCGTGATCGAGCAACGTTTGCGCGTCTATGTCGAATGCCGCGTCAGCGAGCGGACCGGTCTGGGCGCGGGAGGCGGGTGCTCGGCGCATCTGGATGTTGTGCGCGCTCCCAAAGGCAAGCTGGACGCTCTGGCGCAGCTAGTCGATAGCCGCGATCTGGTCAGGACACCTCATGAGGATGCCTGGCTTATGCAAGTCCAGCAAACGCTGGCGGCCGACGGTCGACGCCGCATAGCTCAGTTAACAGCGCAGGAGCAAGCCAGCTCAGCCATGCTGAAAAAACAGTTTGATGATTTTATGGCGACATCGCAGCGCAATCATGAGGAGTTCATGGCGCAGCAAGAATCGTCGTTCCGCAGTTCGATGAACAACGCCAACGCGGCGATGAATGCCCGCACGACGGCGGCGTCCGATTGGGTGGACTATGCGCTCGATCAGCAGACCGTAACTGGTTCCGGAGGCACGGTGAAAGTATCGAGCGCGTATTCACACACCTGGTCTAACGGCACGAACCAGTGGTACCAGACCAACGATCCGAATGCGAACCCGAATGGGGTTCTTTCCGGCAACTGGACGGAAAATACAAAGGTCCACGGCAATGGCCAGCCCTACTGAAGGCGCTGAAGGGCTCCAGCCAATTAGTCATTCAACAAAAGGAATAAGAAATGTTCGAGCTGGTAAAGATCATCTGGGATGTATTCGTAATTCGAGACGCGACGCGCCGGGGACAAATGAACTGGCGCATCTGGGCGATTGCTATCGGTTTCGTGGTGTTCCTATACGGCACTGGATTGCCAGCGGTGATGCTATACGAGAAAAGTCCGCAATATAAGCCGGTCTTCATTGCGGCGATGGTTCTGGATGGACTCGCGTTCGTGGCGTTCATGATTTGGGGGTTACGAAGGTACGCGCGCCAATTGGCAGCGAGGAAAGCCGATGCAAACCGGCGACAGGGGCAGGCTTGATCGCTTTTGAGCCGGTTTTCCGCCGGATGACGCGTACAAAGCAGAGGTTTCATGTCATCATTTGCAAACACATCTGTTCAGAGCAACACTCCCGATTACGCGTTATTTGACGCGAATGCCGTAGCGGCGGCTACGTTATTTGGCACGCCTGTAGCGGGTGCTTCTCTCATGGCGCTAAATTACCGGCGGCTGGGCGAAGGGGCCAAGGCGTTCCTAACGCTCTTTATCGGAATCGCAATTACGGGGCTGGTGATGTTGGTTGGATGGAATCTGCCGCGCACTGTCACAGGACCGATTGGTTTGGCGCTGCTGTTCGGAACGCGGAAGCTGGCGGAGGTGATGCAGGGTCCGGCAGTAAAGGACCAAGTGAGGCGGGGCGGACGCCTCGGCTCGAAGTGGAAGGCACTGGGGCTGGGCTGCGCAATCCTGGCGGCGCTGGTTTCCGTTGTTTATCTAGCGGAAGGCGCACCCGGTTTCGGAGACAGCAAAGTTATGATCGGCTCCAAAGACGAGATCTTCTATTCCGGGACTGCAACTAAGGAGGAAGCGCTGAGGCTGGGGAACAGGTTGAAGGAAATGGGGTATTTGACCGACCGGGGAGTGAGTTTGTTTTTGAGTAAGGACGCAGGCGGAAAGACGCTCTCCTTTGTGGTAAAGGAGGGGCTCTGGAATCAGCCCGATGTTCTTTCTAATTTCGAGGAGGTGGGACGGCAGGCGGCTCGGTCGATCGGGGGACTTCCGGTGAAGGTCCGCTTGATTAACAGCAGCCGCGAAGTGAAGGCGGAATCGACAATTGGGAAAGCGGCCTTTCAAGGAGAAGACACGGTTTACTATCTTGGCGGGGCGAAAGAATCAGAAGCCCAGGGCTGTGGGCAGCGCTCTGAAATCGGACGGCTTTTTTGAGGGCAAAGGAAGCGACGTATTTCTGTCCAAACACAACGATGGCACCACGATGTCGTTCGTAGTGCGGGAGGGCGCCTGGAGCGACCCAGCTTTTGTGAGCGCGTTTGAAAAGATAGTACGCGAATCGGCAGCGGCAGCGGGCGGCCTTCCGGTTAAACTGCGGCTAGTGAACACGTCGCTGGAAGTAAAGAAAGAGGAATGGGTTCGATGATGGGCGGTAGCGCCGAAGTGTAGAGGACGGCGAACCACATGTTGGAACTAGAAAATCAATGACACAGATTTCGCGCCTGCCGGTCTAACTCCGAGGCTCGCGTTCCCTCGCGGCTTATGGATTATTGCATCGACTCGCGGAGATGTCATGTACCTACACTTTTTAAGATTGCCGTTCGTCAGACTGATTGCCGGCGCGGGAATCCTAGCGATCGCTTTATCAGCTCCGGCAGCCGCAACTACGATGGCGAACTGTAACGCCAGCGTTACGCTCTGCTTTATTCCTGAAGATGTTCTGCTTCAATTGCCGCCCGGAAATTTCGCGTACTCGGGTGATGTTGTGCTTTTTGAGTCGGACGGCACTACGATCAGCGATGTTTTCCGAATCTTCAATGACTTGGTAAACACTGGCCAGGGTACCGGGTTGGGGACCCTGCTGGAGTTGTATAGCGCGGACGACGGGCCTGTTCCCACGAATTTCAGCTTGAACGCAGTCGGCATATTTGAGGACCCGTCGGGTGTAACATCGTACACCAATAATGGAACTACCTACGTGCTGGGGGTTCCAGAGCCGCAGCCGATAGAATTATTCGGACTCGCGGCGGCTGTGTTACTGTTTTTGAGGCGCAAGCGGGCGAGGACGCCTAGAGACAGCTAGAGGAGGTCAATCATGCGCTGGTTTGAGTTGAAGAATGCGGGATTGTTGGCCTGCATGGCTGGTTTGTGCTGTATGGGCGTGTACGGCCAGGTGCTGAATCCGGTGGATGGACCGGTTTCCGCACAAATTAACTTAGCTAATGGACCGGTGACGGTGACGGTAAGTTTCGACTTACCCATCGGGAGGGGACCGGCCCAGACATCCGCAAATGCCGGCGCGCTGGCCCCCGGATTACCGGTTTTCAAATCCAACTTCCTCTCGCTTGGCAGCGTATTTCTTCCGTTCAACATTGTGGGCGCAGATCCCTCGCAGGGCGCAAGCACCACCACGATCCCGACTGTAATCGTGCCGCTGAAATTCATTTTTCCTGGCACCGGTGGTCCGACATTAGACGGCAGCAACGTTGTGACTCAAATCCAAAACTCCCCGATTTTCCAGAATGCGGACTACAAGGCCGGTTCGGTAGACTTGGGTACCACGCAATATGGGGATGCACTGCAACGCGCGGAGTTTTGGAACCTGCCGGGGTTCTCACAGAATTATCATGTGCTGCTGGGGCAGCCGGCGGTCGCCCCGACGATCACGATAACGGTTCCGGCGGGATTGGGTAACGCCTACGCGCTGAGCGGCGGCGGGTTCCAAGGAGTTGTGGATACGGCGTATTTCGAACAGACGGTGGCTGCTTTGACGGCAAACTACACGGCTAATGAACTGCCGATATTCCTGACCGACAACGTGTACTTGGGGGACAACGGGCTGATACAGAACTGCTGCATCCTGGGGTATCACGATTCTCAGGGCCCACCCGCCGCGACAGCGAAAACGTGGATTTATGCGGCGTACGCGGAACCTGGAACATTTGCGGGCTCGCAAGCCGGGCTGAGCTTCGTGGATACCGTCGGCCTGAGCCATGAGACTGCAGAGTGGTTGAACGATCCGTTCGTAGGCGCGTTCGCGTTTGGCTTCCTCAATTTCATTCCGCCTGCGTCGTTCAACGGGGGGTGCCAGTATAATTTCGAAACGGGAGATCCGCTCGAAGGCGCGCCGTACACGTTCACGCAAGTGACGAATTCAACAACATACCATCTGCAGGACGAAGTTCTTTTGCCTTGGTACCTGCATACGAATCCGTCGTTCTCGGTAAATGGGTGGTACACATTCCAAAACATCTCGGCCGAGGTTCCGCTGGTTGTGAATGCTCCGGCGGCTATTGCGGGATCGTACAGCAACACAGCGACACTCCTTTTCGCGCCGGTCAACACGCCGGTTACAGCCAATGTTGCTTACGTCGGGCGTGGCTGCCCGGCGGGATCGATCAGTTCCGGCAGTCCCGCAGATCCGTACTTAGCTGACCCGACTGGCAAGATTGCCCTGATTGACAGAGGGGCTTGCGCGATCAGCCTGAAGGTGGATGCGGCGGCGAGGGCCGGTGCTGTCGGGGTGTTGATTGGTCTGGTCGCACCGGGCAGCGCATCGCCATTTACGTATGCAGGTGGAACAGACTTCGTACCGTCGCTGGTGATCACGCAAGCGACTAGCAACGCAATCAAAGGGGCTCTGGGATCGGCGAGCGTGAACGCGACCCTGAGTCCGGCCAACGCACTCCCCGCTCCCCCATCGAATCTTTGCGGGCCAGGTTAAAGCGGTTTGGCAGCGGGAAACATATAAGAACCGCTTCCTTCGGGCGCGGCTCGGATTCGGCGTCAAGGCGTTTGCACGGGTTCAGCGAGTGTTGGCCGGCCTCAGGCACTCTGCGCTTTTCCTCCACCCGCCTGCTGGGCGGAAAAAGCCTGAAATCGCTTTTGTAGTTCTTCGGGCGGTACGTCCTCGATATGAGTGGCGATCCACCAGCTATTTCCGGCTGAGTCCTTAACCCCGCCGCTGCGGTCCCCGTAGAACTGGTTGATTGGCTCTTGAACAGAGGTAGCGCCCGCTTCCACGGCTTGCCGGTAGGCTTGGTCCACATCTTCCACGTACATGTAGAGCATGGTGGGCTGCGGTTTCCAGTCGCCGCGCGCTGCGCCCATCATCAACATCGAATCGCCGATTTGGATAGTGGCGTGCGCGACTGTTCCATCCGGGGCGCTGGAGCGATGGATCTCTTTGGCACCGAAAGCGCGCTTCAAGAATTCGATATAACCCGCCACATTCTCAAGCAACAGATAAGGGGTTAAGGTGTGGTGACCGTCGGGGATATGCTTTACGTTTGCCATACTTCCCGAATCGTATCGCAAAACGCTAACATTGAGACGCGCAATGCGAAAACTTTTCCTCGCGCTCGTCCCATTTGTTTATTGCACGAGCTTGATAGCCCCGTTGTGGGCTGCAACGAACGTCCCTGTTCCGGCAAGCTGTACGCCGACGTTAATCAAAAGCTGGCGACGCTGCTCAGCTCCGGACAACGAAATGACGTCGACAATGTGATGGTCTGCGGCACAACCACGGGCCCGTCTCAAACACAATTTGGAGGGCCGCACGGCAACCACCAGATACTTTCTTTACGCGCGGTTCTTCCGGATCACAGCACGAAGTTGATTGAAGTGGTCACGAACGATTCGCTAGACGGCAAAGTGACGGCGCCGGCAAACGCGCAAGTCTTCGCTTATGGGCAGGCCTTCTTTTCGAACACGCACCAGTATGCGGCGGGCGTTCATGACGTGCATTGCTCGACGCACGTGGGCGCCGATAACGGCTGGGTTGTGGTAAACGGCAAGAAGTATCCGAATAGTTGCTGATTATTTGGAGACTGCCGCGCCCGCCGTTTCCAACCAGCTACGCATTTGCTGGCGGGGCGCCAAGCCGGGCTGCTGGAACACGGGCTCGCCATTTCGCAGGACCAGGAAATTGGGGATGCTCTGGACGCGGTAGCGCCCGGCTAGTTCCGGCTCCCGCTCGGTATCCACTTTCAAGACCAGGGCGCGACCGGCCATCTCGCGCGCCAATGCGTGAACTTCCGGGGCAGCAGCGCGGCAGGGTCCGCACCACGCCGCCCAGAAATCGACCAGCACGGGCACGCGAGCCTCTCGGACGATCTCGTCAAAGGCGACCGAGTCAACTTCAATCGGTTCGCCGGAAGGAGGTAGCGAGGCTTTGCAGGATCCGCAACGTCCGGTGTCGGCCAGGTGCTTGGCGGAAATGCGGTTTTTCGCGCCACAGGCGGTGCATGCCCGAATCGCGGAATAGCTCACGCTACCTCCCGGACTTCAGTTCAGGCGGAGGCCGATCTGGACCTGGAGTGTTCGCGCTCCTCACGAATTTCCCGCTCGGCGCGGTGCCAATCGTCTTCAGGCGAACCGTGCGGGCAGCCGCGCTCATGCCAGCAGCGATAAGCTCGCGCGGCAATCTCATCGTCGTTTCTCAAATCGCTTTCCGCGTCCAGTTGGACCGTCGGAATCTGGTCGGAGCCATATTGACCGCGCGGTGTTGTCCCCGATGAGCGCGATCCGGGAACAATGCTGGCAGCAGGCGTTTCGCCCGCCTCGCCCGCCGTCACTTTGGTCATGCCGGCGCCCGCTCCCGCGCCGGTGGAGACACCGGAGGTATCAACGCCCCTGGAGCCTACTGACATGCCGGCACCCCCGGCGATGGTGTCGTTGATGCTAAGACCGGCCCTGGGTTTTCTTTGGCGCTCGGTTCTTTGCTCTTCCGATTCTCCATCGGGGGCGGTCTCCAGCTCGTCGACGCTGTCGGCCGGTGCTTCGTGGAACTTGGGCTGAATCATTTGCTGCCTCCGCTTTATAGACACCTTTGTAGAAGGAGTTGCAACGAAAAGAATGGTTACGCCGTAGTAATACGGGCTTTCGATGCTAGGATTTGTCGCGGCTTCTGGAAACCGTTCCGGTTCGGACGTCTTTACATGTGTTAGGAACGGGCCTCAAGCTATGATTCTCCCGTATGCTGTCGCTGGTTCGGCAGGTTTGGAGATCCTGGAAAAGCGCGAAGCCGGTAGCGCTGCTGGCGACCATAGCGCTGGCCATCGGGATTGGTTCCACTACTGCAATTTACACCGTTATCGATGCAGTGTTGCTGCGGCCATTGCCATACCAGCAGGGCGAGCGATACGTGGCGCTCTTTGGAGCGCGCTTCAATGAGCCGGGGGTTAGCGGACTCTCTTATCCCGATCTGCTGAAATACCAGCGGCGCAGCAGCAGCTTCGATGTATTCGGCTGGTACACGTTGTGGACGCCCTTCAACTTGACCTTGGCCGGGCAGCCGCAACATATCAATGGGGTGGAGGTCACACCATCTCTGGCCGATAATCTGGGCGTGAATCCGACCATCGGACGCTGGTTTCGCGACGTCCGCAGCGAGCCGGGCGGTGTTTACGTGGCGGTCATCTCGAACGCACTTTGGCATCGTTTGGGCAGCGACCCGAATATCGCGGGCAAGAGCATCGTTCTCAACGGGAAGCATTACACGGTTACAGGAGTGATGCCCCCGTGGTTCCGCTTGCCCATCACCGGAGTGTCTGGCGAGGAACCGAACGACGACGTTTGGGTACCCGATCGATCCGCACGGAAAAGAGAACGATACCAACGGAAGTTATCTTTCTTACGCCAGGATGCGGCCGGGCGTGACACTTGCCCAAGCGCAGGCGGAGGTGAAGCGCGTGGCCGCTCAAATCGCCAGCGAAGATCCCGCTAATCACCGCTCTTACACGGCATACCTGGTGAGCCTGCGGGATGCCGTGGTGAAGGACATTCGACCGACGCTGCTGCTGCTGTTCGGGGCCGCCGCGCTGCTGCTGCTGATCACTTGCGCAAACGTCGCCGGCCTGCTGGTGGCGCGCTCGATTACGCGTGCTCGGGAAACCGCGGTTCGGGTCGCGCTAGGCGCAGCGCGGCGGCAACTGGCGCTGCAATATTTCCTCGAAGGAATGGTGATTTCGCTGATCGGAGCGGCTCTCGGAGTCTGCTTGAGTTTTGCGCTGGTCAGGAGCGTGCTCTCGCTGGCGGCCCAGTACATTCCTCGCGCCGATGAAGTAAGCGTCAACTGGACCGTGCTGCTGTTCGCGCTGGCAGCCGGATGCCTCGCCAGTGTCCTGGCAAGCCAAGCTCCTTTGTGGCAGGCGCTACGGACCATGCCCAATGAAGCGCTGAATGAAGGCGTGCGGGGATCGGCTGGGAAGCGCAGCCGCCGATTGTCGCAATCGCTCGTGGTTGCCGAGACCGCGCTGGCCTTCACGCTGCTGGCGGTCAGCGCGCTGTTCGTGGCGCAACTCAGTACGCTGCTACATACATGGCCGGGCTTCGATCCAGGTCAATTGCTTACCTTTCAGCTGACGGCCTCCAGCACGCAGTATCCAGATGAAGCCAAGCTGACGCTGTATCAAAAGAACCTGCTGGAGGCTCTCCAGAGCATTCCAGGCGTCAGAAGCGCCGCGGTGGTCAATCAACTGCCGTTGGCCGGCTGTTGCTTTACAACAACTTTTTTGCCGGAAGGACGAGCGCTCAATCCGAGCACGGCCACTAGCTCGAGCATTCTAGGAATAAGTCCTGAATATTTCCGGACGATGCGGATTCCCCTCCGCGCCGGGCGCGTCCTGAATGAGCACGATACCAACGAACACATCCTTCCCGTCGTGATTAATCAGACCGCGGCAAGCACGTACTGGCCAGGCCGCAATCCGATAGGCGCGTACGCCCGGTTGGGACATGGCGAAGGAACGCGCGCCCAAGTGATGGGCGTGGTGGGAAACGTTCGAAACAGAGGCTTGGGGGATTCCACGGGGCCGGAGGTCTATCTCATCAACGGACTTTTCCCGCCGAATCCGATGTTCCTGGTGCTGCGTTCGCCAGTGCCTGAAAAAACTTTGATGCCGGAAGTGCGGGCAGCCATTCGGCGCGTCGACCCCACGCAGCCGATCGACGACGTGAGGCCCATGAATGAGATCGTCCAGACGTCGCTGACGGTGCAACGCCTGAGTTCCTTCATGACGGCATTCTATGCAGCAGCGGCGTTGCTGATGGCCATGCTGGGCGTCTACGGCGTCGTTTCTTATTCGGTGCGCCAAAGGACGGTTGAGATTGGAACGCGCATGGCGCTGGGAGCGGTGCGCGGCGATCTACTGCGGTTGGTGATCGGAGGCGGGCTGCGCATGGCCGGGCTGGGGGTGCTCATCGGAGGCGTGGGCGCCGCCGCAGCTACCTGGCTGGTCGTTCATCAGTTCGGCCTACAAGACGTGGAGTGGGCGTCGTTCGCCTATTCGGTCGCAATCGTAGCCGCAGTCGCAACGCTGGCGTCTTTTTTCCCGGCCTGGCGCGCCACGCTCTTATCGCCCATGGTGGCCATTCGCAACGAGCCCGGCTCGATGTGGGAAAGCGCCCAACGCGGAATTCGACGGCTTGCCGGCGAAGCTTCAGATTTCGTATCGGGCGGCAGTGAAGCGGCGGAAATTTCGGGCGGAACAGTGCTAACGAACCTGGCGGACGCGACGCGACGAGCGGCGTCCTTTTCAGAGGCGCTTCATATCGCGCTCCTGACGCTGAGCAATGAGACCGGTTGCGAGTCGGCGATGCTGCTGGAAAATATTTCCGGGGAGGAGTATCGCCCGGTGGCGAGCGTGCCTGACGAAGTTAATAGCGATCTGCGCTTGCCTGCTCAAGGTTTTCTGCTGGGCAGGTTTAAGTTCTACCCGTGGCCAGTGCCTCTGACGCCGGGCGATTTCGACACTTGGCTGCGTTGGGCCGCCGAACAGAAACCGGAGTATCTCGGCGAGAATTGAGGCGGTGAAGAAGAGCGGCGCCCGCCTTGCGGTTCCTCTGCGGACCAAAGCGGAGATCGTTGGCCTTTTGCTACTGGGCCCACCCCTCGGGCGTGAAGAATATAGCGCCTCGGAAAAACGCGTTCTGCGCGCTTATGCGGAGCAGTTTGCGCTGATGCGTGAGAACGCACGCTTGACGGAGCGCGTGGTGGAGCAGGAGAAACTCCGCCGCGATGTCGCGCTGGCGGTGGAAGTTCAGAAGCGGTTGCTGCCGGAGAAGTCTCCGCACAGCAGCGTCGGCGAACTCGCGGCCGTTAGTCTGCCGGCTCGCAGTGTCGGGGGCGATTACTACGATTTCATCGAAGTGGGCGACCATCGCATCGGAATTGCGCTGGCCGACGTGGCCGGCAAAGGTGTTGCGGCCGCGTTGATCATGTCTGTGGTACAGGCATCATTACGCATCATCTCCGCCGAACGAAATGTCTCGTTGCCGGAACTTGCCGCGAGGATGAATCGCTTCCTGTATCGCTCGACGGGCGCGAACAGCTACGCGACATTCTTCTACGCCCAGATCGACGAAGCGAATCGGCAGCTTCGTTATGTAAACGCCGGCCACAATCCGCCTTACCTGGTGCGTTCCGTGGCGGCGCCGGCAGATATCGCTGACATCGAAGAGCTAGCCACCGGCGGAATGATCATCGGCATGTTTCCGCACGCAAACTATGACGAGGGTACGGTGGATCTCCGCTCGGGCGATGTACTGGTGGCCTTTACCGACGGCGTCACGGAGGCACTGAGTCCAACCGAGGAAGAGTTCGGCGAAGAGCGGCTGAAGGATCTGCTGCGGCGGGTGGCTCATTTACCGGTGGATGAGATGTCGTCGCAAATCTCGTCGGAACTGAAGAACTGGATTCACGATGCCGCGCAACACGATGACCTTACTTTGTGGTGATGAAGGTCAACTGAGCGATCTCGACCACCCAGATTAAGCTTCCGAGCTATATTGGGTTTGGCGCGCCGGGCGCCTCCGTGTCCGCGGGAAGGGCCGAGCCCACCGACTGTCAACATTCTTTGCAAGTAAGACGAATCTTCTTTCCGCCCGTTACGCGGACACCGGGCAATCACTGAAAAGGAGATCGTCATGTCCGGAAACGTCCCACTGTCCCATCCAACGCGACGGCTGCCGCAGCGTCCCAGCCTGGAGCAACTTCGAAAACAAGCCAAAGATCTGCTGGAGCTATACCGCGCCGGAGATCAGGCCGCCATAGCGGAAATCCAGCAGTTCGAGCATAAGCCCGATCCATCGTCGTTCGCTCTTAACGATGCGCAACGCGTGCTCGCGCGCGCATACGGTTTTGAGAGTTGGCCCAAACTCAAGGCGTTCGTCGATGGAGCGAATGTTCACGAACTGGCCGATGCTGTCAAGGGCGGCGATCTGGCAAAAGCGCGAATCCTGTTGAACGCCCGCCCTGAGCTGGTTGGCAAAGACATGGGAGCAAGCAATGAGCATCGCGCTCTGCATTACGCGGTTTTGCGCCGCGATGCGGCGATGGTGCGGCTACTGATGGAGGCGGGGGCCGATGCGCGCCAAGGGATCTTCCCGCACCGTGATGCGACATCCGCTTTCGCGATTGCCAGGGATCGCGAGTATCACGAGATCCTGGCTGTCATCGAGCAAGAGGAACGCATGCGCCGGGAGGAGATGAGCTGCCCGAATGCGACGATCTCGCCGGTGCAGGATCAAATCAATGCCGCGATTCGCGACGGAGATAACGCGACGGCCATTCGTCTGCTGCAGGAGGACGGCTCGCTGATCCAGGCGTGCGACCGCGGGGGAGCGACCCCGCTTCATATCGCGGCGCAGGAAAGCAACGGAGAGATGGTGGCCTGGTTGCTTCAGCGGCGGGCCAATTCGCGCAAGCGAGATATCCAGGACAGGACTCCTCTGGATCGCGCGGCGCTGGCGGCAGACCCGCGAAACGACAGCGCTAAATTGTTTCCAGCGATTGCCCGGCAGCTTCTCGAGAATGGAGCGGAGCTGACGATTTATGCCGCCGTCGCGTTGGGAGACGCTGCGCGGATTCGCGAACTGGTCGAGGCCGATCCGGGCGTGCTGCGGCGAATAGGCCGGAACGGCGGGTTACTCACGCTGGCTGTTAATCATGGGCGCATCGAGATCGCCAGGCTCTTACTCGATTTGGGCGTGGATGTGGATGAGCGAGTCATGCTGGAAGAATTGGAAGAGCCCACGCCGAGCTGGGGCATGCCGCTGTGGTACGCGGCGCTGGCGAACGATCGCGACATGGTCGAATTGCTGCTGGACCGGGGCGCAGACCCGAACGCCAACGTCTATGCATCCGGATGGCCGCTGCGGAATGCATGGCCTCATAAAGACGGCGCGGTCAAGAATCTGTTACTGACACGCGGCGCAAAGCCGCAGCCGTACATGGTGTCCGAAGCACATGATGTCAACGAAGCCAAACGGTTGCTGGAGACGGATACGAGCGAGAAGCTGGCCAGCGAGCTAGCCTGGTCCGCCGCCGATTATGGCTGCCCGGCTATTGTCGAACTGGCGCTGGCGCGGCTGGCATGGCCTCTCGACGATCCCAAGTGGCACTGGGTGATGATCCAGCCTATCCGCGGCGCGACCGCCGATCACCGGGATCGCGAAGGCCATTTCACCTGCATGGCCGTACTTCTCAGGCACGGGATCGACCCGAACATTTCCCGCTATGGCGAAACCCCACTCCATTTCGCGGCTGGATACCATGGCAGCGTGAGCGATGCGGACCGCGCGCGCTTCGCTTCGATGTTGCTTGATTACGGCGCGCGGCTGGATGCGCGGGACGACCTGCTGAAATCCACGCCTTTGGCTTGGGCGTGCCGCTGGGGACGAAAGGAACTGGCGGAAGCGCTGATCGCACGCGGAGCTGAAATTGAGGAGCCCGAGGCTGAACCATGGGCCGCACCAAAAAGCTGGGCGGAGAAGATGGGACGCGACGCTATACTGGCGCTGTTATCGGAGCACGAGTAAGGAGCATTCTTGTGAACGCCGCCGTGGAGGGAATATGAAAAGACTTCTGCTAGCTTTCATTCTGGGCGGCGTGGCCTTACACGCCCAGCACGTAGATCCGCTGGAAGGGCTGTGGCAAGGTTATGACGGAGAGTGGGGCCATGTCTCCAGGCAACTGGTGGCGTTAGCCGAAGCGATCCCGGCGGAGAAGTTTGCGTGGCGGCCCGCGCCTGGCGTGCGGTCTACCAGCGAGGTCTTTATGCACATTGCGCTTGCGAACTTCTATTTGTTAAGCGTGACAGGCCCCAAAATGCCCGCTGACATGACCTCCAACAGCCTGGAGAAGAGCGTAACCGCGAAACCGGAAGTGATTAGCTGGCTGAAACGTTCACTCGAGGCAGTGAAGAATGCCCATGCAGGCGTAACTGCCACCGACCTTCAGCGCAGAGTCAAGATTGAGGGCAGAGATGCCACGGTGGATGGCATGTATCTCCGCATCATTGTTCACGCCAACGAGCACATGGGCCAGTTGGTGGCCTACGCGCGCATGAATGGAATTGTGCCGCCCTGGTCTGAAGACAGCAAGAAGTAATTAGAGAGAGAGCTCCAGCAGCAGAGTCTCAAACTCTTTCACTCGCTTGAAAACGGAGTCGTTCGTAATCAGGCCGGTGGCTCCTGCTTGAACGGCAGTTGCGGCTTGCAATGCGTCCGGAGTTCGTAGATTGTGGGCCGCGCGAATTTTAGCCGCGGTGTCCGCAATCGCAAGATCCGGCGCGACCCAATCCAGATTAGGATACGTGGACAGCAAGGCGTAAAACTCGTCGACTTGAGGGTTGTCGGATGCGCGGTAAGGATGGACCAGCAATTCCGCCATGGTAATCGTACAGGTTACGGCCGCGTGATCAGACTGTTCGAGCCAGGCGAAGACATGATCCGTTAGAGCGACATAACGGGGATTCGCCTCCAAATGGTAGATGAAAACGCTGGTGTCCAGGGCGACTCGCCGGTGACGCCTCAAGAAGCCCCGAAGCAGCTTCATTCCCAGCTCTGGCGCTCCTTAGCGAGATAGCGACTACCGTAGCCCCGCTTGGCCAAGCCCCTAATGGAGGCCCGATGGGATTCGGGCTTTTGCAGTACTATCACTCTGGTCCCACGGACGACTATCAGGAGCTTGTCGCCAGCCTCGAGTCCGAGGGCCTGGCGCGCCTCCTTGGGGATAACAATCTGATTTTTTGTGGACAAAGTAGCCTCAGGCATCGCTTTACATTATA
>CAWCHX010000002.1:0-28630 GCA_963795445.1 uncultured Acidobacteriaceae bacterium
TCGACGGAAAGCGTGGCGAGCGCGAAAAGGGAAATCAAGAGCCGCTAATCTGAGGACAGTGGCTATGAGTATTCACGGCAAGAACTTAATCGGGTTCGAGCTTTCCGCGTCAGGCGACAAGAGCTTTCGGGGATATAACCCGCGCGCTGAGCCGGCCGCTCGACCCTGAGTTTCACGAAGCAGACGCTAGGCGAGGTGGGGCGAGCGTTAGATCTAGCAAGTTCGGCCGCATCTGAAATTGCCCGAATGCCCGCAGAGCGCATCGCCGCCTTCCTAAAGACAGTTGCGAAAGAAGAGATCCTGGCGCTAGGGGGACGAACTGATTGAAACCGCAGACGGCGAAACAGCACTCGGAATAGAACGGCTCTGAGGCGAGCGCGACCGTACCGTGAACCAGATAAAGCTGTTCGGGGATATCGTGCGCGAAGGCTCGTGGGTAGACGCGCGCATCGACACAGCCATGCCGGAGCGTAAACCGGTACCACGCCCGATATCCGCGCATGCTCCAGCCCATCGGGCCGGTGGCGGTTTTCGGCGCGAGTAATTTCCCGCTTGCTTTTTCGGTCGCGGGCGGGGACACGGTTTCCGCTTTCGCGGCTCGGCAATCCGGTCGTCGTTAAAGCCCATCCGGCTCATCCCGCTACCTCGGAGCTGGTGGGAGCGATCGCGAAAGCAGTGAAAAGAGCGCAATGCCGCCCGGCACGTTTTCCCTGCTGCACGGCCTTAGACCCGAAGCCGAGCATCGCGCTCGTAACCCACCCGAAAACGCGCGGTTGGGTTCACAGGCTCCCAACGGGCGGGCCGAGCGCTGTTCGACGCAGCGGCGCGACGGCCCGATCCCATTCCGGTGTTTGCGGAAATGGGGAGCGTAAATCCCGTTTTCGTCTTGCCCGACACGCTGAAGAGCAAACGCGAGCGCGGTGGCCGAAGGCCTCTACCGATCCGTTCTGCTCGGGTCGGTCAATTCTGCACCTGTCCGGGCCTGGTGTTCGTACCGAAGACGGAGGGCTTCCGAACGTTGTAGCAACGGCCTGATGAGCTATTTTAGCAGGAGGCCCGCCGGGAACGATGCTCAATTCCGCCATACGCAAAGGCTACCTGAAAAGCGGGAAGAGTTCTCCGGCATCGAGGGCGTGAAGGTTTTCTTTCGAAGCGCAAGAGCGACGCTCAGCGGACGGAGGGACAGCCGGCTTCCTTGTGACGGATCCGGCAAGTGGCTGGAAACGAAAGAGCTGCACGAGGAGATTTTTGGACCCGCTACCGTGATTGTGCTTTGCGCGTCCGGCAAAGCGATCTGCTGAAGCTGCAGCGAAGCACTCGAAGGCACTTTGACGGCGACGATCCACGGCACTCCCGAAGAGCTGGCGCATAAATCCATATTGATCGAGACGCTAGCCGCAAAGCGGGCAGGCTGATTTTCAACGGATATCCTACCGGAGTGGAAGTCGGATATGCGATGCATCATGGCGGCCCGTATCCGGCCACAACGGACGCGAAATTCACATCGGTTGGCGCGGCAGCCATCTATCGCTTCGCGACGCCGGTGTGCTATCAAAATTTTCCGGAGAATCTGTTTCCGCCCGAACTGCAAAATGCCAATCCGCGCAAGATCTGGCGCACGGTCGACGGGCGGCTTACGCGCGATCCGCTGTAAGCACGGTTGACGATGCCGATCGAAATTCCAGTCGACGCCGATAGCTGCGAAGTGCGGTGCGGCAAACACAAGGTAACGCTGACGAATCTGCGGAAAGTCTTCTGGCCAGAACTCGGGAAAACCAAGCGCGATCTTCTGCTGTACTACGCCGCGATTTCGCCGGTGCTGCTGCCGCACTTGATAGAACGGGCGATGGTGATGAAGCGGTATCCCAACGGGATCGCGGGCGAATTTTTCTTCATGAAGCGGACGCCGGCGTATCGGCCGGATTGGCTGAGATCTGTTCGATCGAACATAGATCGGGCAATGTGATCGACTTTCCGGTGGTGCAGGATCTGGCGTCGCTGCTGTGGATCGTGAATCTGGGCTGCATCGATCTGAATCCGTGGTACGCGCGGTGCGATGACATCATCGGCCGGATTATCTGCATTTCGATCTGGATCCGGTTGCGCCGGCGATGTTCGGAGAGGTGCGGGAGATGGCGCTGAGAGTTCGCGATTATCTGGCGGAACGCAAGGTCAACAGCTATGCCAAGACGACCGGCTCACGCGGCATTCACATCTACGTGCCGATCGAGCGCGGGCCTGTGCAGAAAGAAGTGTGGCGCGTGGCCAAGCGGATCGCCATCGAACTGGCGAAGGAATATCCGAAAGTGATCACCAGCGAGTATCGGATCGCCCAGCGTCCGGCCGGGCGCGTGCTGGTGGATTACAACCAGAATGCCTGGGGACGAACGCTGGCGTCGGTCTATTCGGTCCGGCCGAAACCGGAGGCGACGGTTTCGACGCCGGTGACATGGGAAGAGGTCGAGCATGGCATCGACGCATCCGAACTGACGATGGACACCGTTCCGGGCCGCGTGAAGAAATACGGCGATCTCTTCAAACCGGTACTGCAGAGTCGAGGACGCTGCCGCCTGGAGGCGCTTCAATGAGCCTGCCGATTGCCACCGATTACCCGCCGATGGAAGCGGATACGGCGCGCGAAATCCCAGCCGGGCCGGAATGGGAATACGAGCCGAAGTGGGACGGCTTCCGCTGTCTCGCATTCCGCGATGGCGAGCAGGTGGACATCATGTCTAAATCCGGGCAGCCTCTGGCGCGCTATTTCCCCGAAATCGTTGCGGGGCTACAGGCTCTAGCGGCAAGGAAGTTTGTAATCGATGGCGAGATTATCGTCACCGAGAACCGCACGCTGGATTTTGACGCGCTGCTGCAACGCATTCATCCGGCCGAGAGCCGGATCCGGAAACTGTCGAAGGAGACTCCCGCGACGCTAGTCGTCTTCGATCTGCTGGTCGACGACAAAGGAAAAGATCTGACCGGGCTGTACTTGAGGAGCGCCGACAGGAATTGGAGCAGTTCGCGCAAAACTTCTTCGCGGGACAGGATCGCATCCGCCTATCGCCGAGAACGCGAGATTTCGATACCGCCAAGAGCTGGTTCAAGCGGATGGCCGGGCCGCTGGACGGAGTGATCGCAAAACGGGTTGACCGGCCCTACGCTTCGGGCGAACGTAACGGGATGCTCAAGATCAAGAACCTGCGAACCGCCGATTGCGTAGTGGGCGGGTTCCGCTATGGGACGAAAAACAAACAGGTGGGTTCCCTCTTGCTCGGGCTTTACGATGATCAGGGTTTGCTGAACCACGTCGGGTTTTGCTCGGGGCTGGCAACGGCGGAGAAACCTGCATTGACAAAACGACTGCAGGCGTTGATCGAACCTCCTGGATTCACGGGAACCGCTCCGGGCGGCCCGAGCCGCTGGAGTACGGAGCGCAGCACCGAATGGGAACCGCTGGCGCCGAAACTGGTGGTGGAAGTTCAGTACGACCATTTCTCCGGTAGCCGTTTCCGGCATGGCACGAAGCTCCTTCACTGGCGTCCGGAGAAAGATCCGAAGTCATGCCAGATGGCGCAAGTGCGCCGCGAGAGCGAATCGCCATTGACACTCCTGGACTAATCTGCCGAGGCATTGCTGCCTTAGACTCTAAGGATGCGCGGAACCGCAAGAACGTCAGCCAGTTCGACACGTTTACCCGGTAACCAGGAACAGAGGCTTCAGCAAGGGCGCGAGCGCCGGAAGCATGTGAGCCGGAGCGAGCTCGGCGTGCTGGACCTTAAGAAGCGCAAGCTCGATCCTATGGCCGTGCTGCTCGGCGCTACGGAAGGCCGCGTGCCTTCGCTGCTGCCGACCAAATACGCACGGATGTCCGCCTCGCCGTTTGCATTTTTTCGGGGCGCTGTGGCGATTATGGCAGCGGATCTGGCGCGCGAACCGCACACGGGATTAATGGTTCAGCTTTGCGGGGATGCGCACGTGCAGAATATGGGCTCGTTCGAAACTCCGGACGGGCGAGTAGTCTTCGATATAAACGATTTTGACGAGACCATCTCGGGCCCTTGGGAATGGGACGTCAAGCGAATGGCTACGAGCATCGTGCTCGCCGGAGGCGAATCGGGCCATGGCCGCTCCGCCTGCATGGGCGCGGCCGAAACGTTCGCCAGAGCTTACTGCGAGAACATCGAAGCTCTGGCCGATCAACCCGTCCTGATAGCGGCCCGGCATCAGATCCACCGGCTCCAAAGAGCCCAGAACATATCGGCGGCGCTACGCCAAGCTCAGCGCGCCAACCCAGCGGATCTGACCAGGAAATACACCGAGAGCGGTCCGCGCGGACAAATGAGATTCAAGAAAGCGGACGGAGTTCTCTGGCGGGTAGTTGGGCGGATCAGGCAAGAGATTCTCGACTCGCTGCCGCTCTACCGCGATTCCTTGCCGCCAGAGCGGCTGCACCTTTTCGATTTCTTCCGGCCGATTGACGTCTGCTTCAAGGTCGTGGGAACGGGAAGTGTCGGGCTGCGCGACTACGTTGTCCTAATGGAAGGCAACGGGCCGAAAGACCTGTTGTTTCTGCAAATCAAACAGGAAGTGGCTTCGGCCTACGCTCCCTACATTCGGCACAAGCCCGGGCACGAGGGAATCCGGACCGCCGATGGCCAGCGAAAGATTCAACCAATTTCAGATCTTCTGCTCGGATGGACGAGAATCGGAGAACATGATTTTCTGGTCAGGCAGTTAAACGACCACAAGGTAAGCCTCGATCTCGAACAACTCAGAGGCCGCGGCTTGAACGACCTCGCGGGAATCGCCGGCGAACTGCTGGCCCGCGGGCATGCACGTTCGGGAGACGCGCTGACGATCAAGGGCTATATTGGCAACTGCGCCAAAGCGCTCGGTTCAATCGTGAAATATGCGATTGCGTATGCCGATCTGACACGAGCCGATTTCGCGCTGTTTCAGAAGGCGATTAGGGAAGGCCGGATCAAGACGGCAGCATAAGACTGCGGGCCGCTTCCCGAGCTGCGATTTAAAAGTGAATGCGCGAGCGGACTCGATTTGACGAGGTGTATTGCTTGAGCAGTGATTCCACCCCAACTGTGTCTGTTACTGAAAATTCGAGGTCGGCGTAGTTGGCTGGAAGTTGACTCAGCACGTTTGAAAAACTGAGCGATAAATGTCGCGGCGACACGCTCGGCTATCGTTCACGTGGGAATATCGGGTTATAGAAAGCGCCAACGGGTTTGGGAAACGCGTTGGCGCTTCGTTGGCTTTAGGCCTTCAGAAGGTCTTTGACGTAAGCGGGCTTCAATGGGAGGCGGCGGGCGATCTTGCCGGTCGCGTCGAAAAAGGCACCAGCGATGGCGGGGGCGGCCAAAGCGCTGGCAGCTTCAGAACCTTGTCTATAGGAGCCGACTTCAGGGTGATGGTGGAGGACTACCTTGATCTCGGGGAGATCGGCCATAGTGGCGATCGGATAACTTATCCAATCGGATGATGTGATCGTCGAGTCATTGAAGCGGAGTTCTTCACGGACAGTCATGCTGACGCCCATGACGGCGCCGCCTTCGATTTGGCGCTTCAACTGGAGCGGGTTGATAACGATACCAGGATCAACCACCATCGTGAGCTTATCGACCTTGATGACGCCCGTATTCGTATCAACGGTCACCTGTGCCACGCAGGCCCAGTAGGCACCGCCGCGCATCATCAGTGATACGCCCTGTCCTTGCTTCGCGGGGCCACTTCCATTTGCGAATCCCGACCGCGCCTTCCAACCGGAACTATCGCGCGCAGATTCGAGAACGGCGATGGCGCGCTTTTCGGTTGCGTGATTAATCCGAAATTGCAGCGGGTCGACACCTGCGAGATAAGCGGCCTCGGTGATCGCTAGTTCACGCGGGAAGTTCTGCTGATACTGGACGGGCGTGCGGAGGCTGTGATCTCGCAGGCCAACGTTGATTGGTGACGATGCCTGGCCGATTTGTGGGCCGCCATGAGCGCGTTCCAGAACGGCGGGAGTCGCGCCGTAGAGCCAGGGGTCACTCGGTTGATTTCTCATGCCGAAGAGCGAGCCCTTCTCGTTCGGCGCGGGCATCGTGGGCAGGCCGGCGAGGATGGCGCCGATGGGGCGATCATCTTGCATGGCGGGCATGTAGTGGTCGATCTGAAAGCCGGTTAGTTTGCCGTCTGGGCCGACTGCGAGTTCCACTTCGGCAAAGGCGCAGGAGGATTGCGTGGACCACTGGAGGTCGTCGTTTCGCATCCATTGAACGCGGACGGGCTTTCCAACCGCCTGGGACAGAATAACGGCTTCGTCCTCTGCGCCGGCGTTGCCGCCGTTCGAGCGGCCATAATGACCGGCTCCGGCATATGTGTGAACGGTAACCTTGTCAGGCGAAACGCCGAGCATCAGCGCAATTTCGGTGCGGAGTGCTTGAGGGTTCTGTGTGTGTGCGTGAACGTGGACGCTGCCATCCGAACGGACATCGCCAACGGCCATCGTTGGACCGATGGGCGCGTGTTTTAGATAGGGGCGCTCGTAAGTAGCTTTGAGTTTCTTGGGGGAACTGGCGACAGCCGCAGCCACGTCGCCCTTCGATTCTCTGCTCGTAGCAGCGGGTACGGATTTCCAGTCGGCATCTTCTCTGAGGAAGTCAAATAGGCGAGCATCGGTGGGAAGTCCTCGCCAATCAGACCACTTTGTGTCAGCAGCGGCTTGCTGAGAGGCTTTTATGGCTTCCCATTCGGTAGGCGCGACGACACCGACGAGATTGCCTTTCACAATGACTTTCGCGTTCGGGTAGCGCGACTTGTCTAGCGTCCCAGCAGAGACGAGCTTCGACCCGAGCGTTTTGGGATGAATAACCCGGCCGTGAAGCATCCCGGGAAGACGGACATCAGTGACCCAAGTTTCTTTGGCCGAGACCTTCGACACCACTGCAGAGTTGGGGAAGGACTTGCCAACCACGGTGTACTGGCTGACGGGTTTGAGCGGGGGATTGCCAGCAACCATGAGCCCGAACATGCTATGGATATCGCCCATCACAGGAATTGTTAGATGGAGTTGCTGGCCTTTGACGAGGTCGCCGTAAGAGATAGATTTGCCGCCTCCGGAAACAATGCCGTCCTTGACGGACAGTTGATCCTTCGGCACGTTGAGTTGCTTGGAGGCGACATCCTAGCATGGCCTGATAGACGTAAGCGGCGGCCTTGCGAATGTTGGGCATGCCATGACCGAGAAGGTCAAACGTGCCACCGCCGTCCGGTGTGCGATCGGTGTCGCCGGATATCACCGTGGTAATCGCTTCGAACGGGACGTACAGTTCATCGGCGACGATCTGGCGATAGGCGGTGAAGACCGTGCTTTGCCCCGTGTCTGATTTGCCGGTGCGGATGAGGATTGTATTGTCAGCGTGAATTTCAATGAAAGCGTCGAAGGATAGTTTACTGGTGGGAACACCGCGCATTGACCCTTCCTCTTGCGCGCTGGCTGAGCGCACCAGACCTAAGCCGGCGAGCAGCGCGCCGCCCACGCCAACAAATCCGCGGCGCGTGAGCGAGGCGCCAAACACGTCAATCTTCTCGGCCTGGCCTCCCTCAACTTTCTCCTTCGCGAGTGCTTCGAGATAGCCCGTCATAAGGTGCTCCTTGCCATAATGCCGGCGGCGCGTTGAACGGATTCAATAATTGCGGTGTATGTACCGCAGCGGCAGAGATGCGGCGAAGGGCCCGACTTAGTGAACGCTTCTTTGATTTGCTCGACCGTCGGAGTCGGATTGCTTTCGAGCAGTTCGGTGGCCTTGATCATCATGCCGTTCTGGCAAAAGCCGCACTGCGGAGTCTGCTCGGTAATCCAGGCTTCCTGAACCGGGTGAAGAACATGAGCAGCTTCGGGTCCGCTTAACTTCTTTTGCTTCGCCCAACGGGCGGGCAGCCCTTCGAGAGTAGTTACCCCTTTGCCGACAGCCGCCGACAACGGCGTAATGCAGGAGCGGACTTCTTTACCGTTCAGTAACACTGAGCACGATCCGCACTGCGCGAGACCGCAACCAAACTGGGGGCCGGTCAGTTCGAGGTTGTTGCGCAGAACGTACAGTAGAGGCGTGTCGGAGGGTACTTCAATTTCGCGACTGACGCCATTCACGAGGAGGGTTGGCATGTATATACTCCTTTCAGAGCCTTACTTCATTGTCGGCCAAGAATGTGTGATCAGATAATCCCAACACAGTCACTTTATAAACCGTTGTCGTTTTCTGCCCCGCAAATCGCGTCAATTTGACTGCAAACCGCGCCAGATTTCGCGCGCATCGAGCCCTAGCGTTTCAGCCACTAGTAGAACTTGTCGATCCAGTAAACGTTTTTTCATGGTTCTTTTCCTTTCACGGCAGGCATGCCGGCTGCGGATCGGTTTAGCGCTCCGACATCTTTAGCACTGCTTCAGGAAGACGAGCACCTTGAATCGCAATCTTTGAGCCAGCACCTTCAATTTCCTGTAGATCGCCTGGCGTTAGTTCAACTTCGGCTGCGCCCAGGTTCTCCTCAAGCCGGTGAAGTTTGGTTGTCCCTGGAATGGGCACGATCCAGGGCTTCTGCGCCAAGAGCCATGCGAGGGCAATTTGCGCCGGCGTAGAGTGCTTTCTTTCCGCGATACGTTTCAGCAGATCGACAAGCGCCAGATTGGCCGCGCGGGCCTCAGGCGTGAAGCGGGGAGACATATTCCGGAAATCGGTGCTGTCAAATTTAGTGTCGGTGCCAATCTTTCCGGTTAGAAATCCAGCGCCAAGAGGACTGAACGGCACGAAACCGACTCCCAACTCTTCGCAGGCGGCAAGCACGCCGTTTTGTTCGGGATCACGGGTCCACAGCGAATACTCGCTCTGCACGGCTGTAACCGGATGGACAGAGTGTGCACGCCGGATCGTTTGGGCACCTGCTTCGGATAGACCGAAGTGCTTGACTTTGCCTTGCTGGATCAATTCCTTGACCGTGCCGGTAACATCTTCAATCGGTACGTTGGGATCGACGCGATGCTGATACAGAAGATCGATCGATCCGACCTTCAGTCGGCTTAACGCTGCGTCTGTGACCTGCCGGATATGGTCAGGCCGGCTGTCGAGTCCGTAGCGAGTGCCGTCCGGGTTGATTCCGAATCCAAATTTGGTAGCAATCACTAGGCGATCGCGGAAAGGCGCAAGCGCTTCTCCTACCAGTTCCTCGTTTGTGAAAGGACCATAAGCCTCGGCAGTGTCAAAGAGCGTAACGCCGCGTTCCACTGCTGCACGGATGATCTTAATGCCCTCCTGTCGCTCCGTCGGCGGCCCGTAGTTGGCGCTCAGCCCCATGCAGCCGAAGCCTAGCGCCGACACTTCCAAACCACCATTCCCGAGTGTGCGTTTTTGCATGACTTCTCGCATGTCCTTTGTTTTCAGGCTAAGGAGAAACCCGTCGGAACCGATATCCCGATCCTGCCGAATCGTTGCCTAATCCTGCCGAATCGTGTTTCCGCCGTTAAACAGAGCAGATTTGGTATGCCTGCTCGAGGCCTTTAATCGGCGGCGTGCGAACGGGGACGAACTCGTGTGAAAGAAATCCGGTATAGCCGGTATCGGCGATCGCGTTTGCAACCGCATGCCAGTTGACTTCTTGCGTATCGTCCAATTCATGCCGTCCGGGATTGCCGCCGGTATGAAAATGTCCGATGAAATCGATATTCTCGCGAATGGTTCGAATCAAATCGCCTTCCATGATCTGCATGTGATAAATGTCGAACAGCAGTTTCACCCTAGGCGAATTCACGTGCTTCATCAGCTCCACGCCCCACGCGCTGTGATCCGCCATGTAGTCTTTGTGGTTCACTTTGCTGTTTAGCAGTTCCAGGTTGATGGTGACGTTCTTCTCCTCCGCGTAGCTCTTGATTTTGTTCAACGCGATGGCGCAGTTTTCGAGGCCCTCCCCGTCCGGCATTCCTCCGCGGTTCCCCGAAAATGTAATCACATTCGGCACCTTGGCAGCCGCAGCCAGCGTGATGTCGTTCTTCAGGCTTGCGAGCACGGCATTATGATTCTCCAGACGATTTAGTCCGATCGGGATTGTATTCGGCTTGGTGCCGGATGTCATCGAGGGCACCAATCCATGCTGCTGGACCACGCTGTACTGGTCCGGCGTCACCAAATCAATTCCTTTCAGACCGATCCTCACTGCTTCTTTACAGAGCGCGTCCAGCGCGAACCACTTTTCGTACGTCCAATAGGAGACGCCTTGCTTCAATCTTCCGCTATTCGTTTGAGTGTCCGGCTGTCCTTGTACCGCTAAACTAAGCCCAGCCGTCCCGGCCATCGATTTCAGTGCCCACCGTCTATTCATCATGCGATCAGCATCCTATCAAAAGGCTGGCGGATGTCACATGTAGAATTGAAACGTTTACATTGCACACTATCGAATTTTCCAGATCGCTTCCGACGCGGCTAGCTTGCATTGCCGGCGCGCTCTTTTCCGCCGCTGCCGTTTTCGCACAAGCACCAGCATTGCCCGACGCTCCGGGCCGCGATACCGTTCAGCGAGTCTGCGGGGCGTGCCATCCGGCAACCATAGTTCTCGGTCGCGGCATGACGAGGGAGGGTTGGGGACAAGTCGTTGCAAGCATGATTACGCGCGGCGCAAAAGGAACTCCCGCCGAGTTTGAAGAGGTAACGAATTACCTCGCCAAAAACCTTCCAAAAGGTTCAAGCATCGATACCGCCGCTTCAACTCGCCGCAGTGCGTTTCCGGCAGGTCCCCGGGACCGCCAGATCGTTGACCCCAAGGCCGCCGAACGCGGCAAAGCGATATATCTATCCGATTGCGGCAGTTGCCACGGCCCGCTCGCGCGAGGCGGGGCAAATAGTCCCGATCTGGTTCGATCCATCGTCGTTCTTCACGATCGCTATGGCGACAGAATCGGGCCTTATCTGAGCCATACTCATCCCGGATCCAACGGCGCGCCTTTTGCTTCATTGACTGAAGATCAAATCCGCGATATCTCTCATTTTCTTCACCAGCAGGTGGAAGACACGCTTCGAAGCGGTCCTTATACTAAGGTCCTGAATGTTTTGACGGGTAATGCGGAAGCGGGTGCATCTTACTTTAACGGCGCCGGAGGATGCGCCACTTGTCATTCGGCTACCGGTGACCTCGCCGGCATCGCTTCGAAATACGATCCACCGACTCTTCAACAGCGGCTGCTCTTTCCACGCACTGCCGCGCTCGGCCGCCACTCCGTCACTAGCACAAAACCGGTAACCGTGACGGTCACATCAGACAATCGCGAATCCCTATCCGGTCAGCTCGTCTACATGGATGATTTCAACATAGCTTTACGAGATGCCGTCGGCAACTATCACTCCTGGACGCGCACTCCACAGCTTAAAATCGATCTTCACGATCCTTATGCCGCGCACCAAGAATTGCTCGACAAAATCACGAATGCAGATATCCATAATCTGGTCGCGTACCTGGAGACTTTGAAGTGATTTTGCGCTCGCTTTTGTGGATCGTAATCACCGCCTGCGCTCTATATGCGCAATCGCCCGATACGAAAAAGCTGGTGGAACCTCCCGTCGATACGTGGCCCACTTACAATGGCGATTACTCGGGGCGCCGCTTCAGCACGCTTTCAATAATCAACTCACAAAATGTGCAGTCGCTCAGCCTCGCCTGGGTCTACCGCACCAGCAACGCAACCGGTACGTTGGGCAACGTAATCAAATCCACTCCACTTATGGTGAATGGCGTCCTGTATTTCAGCATTCCCGACCACGTCTTCGCTATCGATGCGCGCAGCGGCCAACAAATCTGGCAGTTCAATTGGACATCAAAGGGCGGTTGGCATCTCGGGAACCGGGGCGTCGGCATGTATGGCGACTGGCTGTATTTCGAAACACCCGACTGCAATCTCGTCTCGCTCAACAGCAAGGATGGATCCGAACGCTGGCACAAGCCGATCTGCGATCTGGATCAGTTCTACACTGCCACGGTTGCGCCCGTCGTGATCGGCAATCGCGTAGTCGTGGGAGTAAGCGGCGACGATCTCGATATTCCCGGATATCTCGAGTCCCGCGATCCCGAAACAGGAGATCTTCAGTGGCACTGGTCTTCCGTGCCCAAACCCGGTGAGCCTGGTTCTGAAACTTGGCCCAACGCAGAAGCGATGGCTCATGGCGGCGGCATGACATGGGTACCCAGTACTTACGATCCCGATCTCAAACTGCTCTATGTCGGTACCGGCAATCCGCAACCGGTGATCGCGGGCAAAGGACGCAAGGGTGACAATCTCTTCACCGAGTCAATCGTCGCTCTGCACATTGATACCGGTAAACTCGCCTGGTACTTTCAACCTTCGCCCCACGATACGCACGATTGGGATGCGGTTGAAACACCGGTTCTTTTCGACGGCGAAATTGACGGCCAGCCCCGGAAACTGCTTGCCCAAGCGAGCCGCAACGGCTACTTTTTCGTTCTTGATCGCACCAACGGAGCGCATATCACGACTTCCGAATTCGTCAAGACTAACTGGGCAAAGGGGGTCAACGCGAAGGGCCAGCCAATTCCAGATCCTGACAAGGAGCCGCAGATCGATGGCGCGCTCGTTTCTCCGAACCAGGGTGGCGCGACCAATTGGCCACCCCCGAGTTTCAGTCCTGAAACAGGTCTGTTCTACGTAAACGCGACCCGTGCCTTCAGCGAATACTACATCTTCGACGACAGCAAGAAACCCGAGGGCTGGAGCGGTAACGACCGCGGCGGTGGCGGCGAGTCCATGCTGCAAGCTCTCGATTATAAAACTGGTAAGATCCGCTGGAGTCATAAATGGGAAGGGCAAGGCGTCCGGTCGGGTATTCTGACGACAGCCGGTAATTTACTCTTCACAGGCGACGGGTCGGATAACTTCGTCGCTCTCGATCCGGCAACCGGCTCCGCGCTTTGGCATGCTAACTTAGGCGCCCCGGTGAGCAACGGCGCCATCACTTACGAACTCGATGGCAGACAATATGTTGTTGCCAGCGCCGGTGATACTCTCTTCGGCTTTGTTAAGCTGTCTGGGAAAACTCAACAGGCGTCCGACGATGATCGGTAGCAGCTTTGCGAAAACGGCCAAGCGTCGGTGCTGAGGGATTATTCGCAAATACCAAGGCGCACGTATTCAGGTCCGCACAGGGGAGTCAGCCTACACTGATCCTGCGGAAGGATGTGATACCAGAAAAAAAGAACGGCCCAAATCCTGGTGGGACCTGGGCCGATAAAGAGGGGCTCTGTTCGTAAGTTACTTTTGAGGAGCAGCGGACGGAGCAGCCGTTTCGGTGTTCGCCTTGCTCTTCTTGACGTGCTTTTTGGTGGCCTTCTTGGTGTTGACGGTTTTGGCCGAGTTGGTGGCGGCCGGAGGCTGATTCTGGACCTTCTTTGCCGCCGGAGCAGCCATCAGAAACGGAACCGCCGCGACGGTCAAGAGGGTGGATGTGAATACTTTTTTCATTTGTTTTTTCTCCTTCAACTCGTGGCGGTTCGGGATTGGGACCGGCAGAACGGGCGGTGATGATTGTCTGATTTTTTGTTTTCCCGCTGCCGTTTCTGCCGTGTCCTCTCGCCGCTCACAACCTTACTTTCGCTGGTTTCGAGATCCGACACCATACCTTCAATCGGCGAAAGTTCATCCCGTATTTAAGGGATAGCCGCCACAGCGTTTTTAATGAAAGAATCGTCATGGTGCCACGGACTGAATCGATTACGCAGGCGCATTTGCAGCGGCTGTTGTTGTTGGGACTCGGGACTTTCGGCGCTGCTGCTGCTGTCGGCTCTGCTGGTGGCGATGCGAACGGTTCATCAAATCAACAGCAACACGCAGACCTTTGCGGATCGCGAGGCGTCGGCCAAAGCCGCTATCGACGGCATAGAGAAGCAACAGGCGCAACTGAACAACCGTTGGCTGCAACTGGCTCGGCGAAAAGATGCGCTCTCGCGCGAGGAGGTGCTGGACCAACTGGCGGAAAGCCGGCAGCAGATGAACAACGCGCTTGAATCAGCGTATGAGCAAGCGGAACTTCTACGGGAAACGATTTATCAAAAGAGCCATGGCCTGCTGCGCTGGACGGTCTGGCTATTTGCAGCCTGCGTGATTCTCTCGCTTCTGTGCGCCACCTGGACGGTTCGGGCCTCGGCTGGTTTGTTTCACAGGCTGGAGCGGCAGGCCACCGAATTGAGCAGCCTGCAATACCAGTTTCTGGAGACGCAAGAAGATGTGGCGCGGCGGTTCTCGCACGAACTGCACGACGAATTAGGACAGGTGCTGACAGCGATCAAGGCAAATTTGTCGGGGCTGGGGGGCGGATCGGGCGATGCGCGAGTGGAGGATTGCCGGCTGTTAGTAGATCGGGCGATTCAGGATGTGCGCGAGATGTCCCAGCTTCTTCGGCCAACGATTCTGGACGATTTCGGACTGGATGCGGCGCTGCGCTCACTGACGGAAAGCTTCGCCCAGAGGACAGGAATCCAGGTGAGTTATCGCAGCGAACTCGATGGGCGGCGTCTCCCGGAGCAGGCCGAAACGCACCTATTCCGGATCGCGCAGGAAGCGCTGACCAATGTTGCGAGACACGCGCAGGCGACCACAGCCCGGATAGAACTGCTGTCGCACGGCGAAGAGGTAAGCTTGCGGATTCGCGATAATGGCCACGGGTTTGAAGTGACGGGACCGCGAAAGCGGGGCGGCCTTGGACTGGCGGGAATGGAAACGCGGGCACGCGGATGCGGGGGAAGATTAAGCCTGGAATCCACGGCGGGCAAGGGGTCGAGCATCGAAGTGACTTGTCCGGCTCCGTGACTTCCTTATCCTGAAAGCGATGGCCGCAATCAAGATTCTGCTCGCCGACGATCACACGATTGTGCGGCAAGGGCTGAAGTTGATTCTTTCCGCGCAGGCGGACCTCCAGGTAGTGGGTGAAGCAGCGAACGGCACCGAGGCGGTCGGGCTGGCGCAGAAACTGAAGCCAGATATTGTGCTGATGGACGTCGCGATGCCGGAGCTGAACGGCATTGAAGCAACGCGGAAGATGGTACAGGAGAATCCGCGCGTGCGCGTGCTCATCTTGAGCATGCACAAAGAGGCAGTGTACGTGCGCGAGATTCTGCGGGCGGGGGCGCGCGGGTACATCCTCAAAGACGCGATCGACACGGAACTGCTGAACGCGGTGCGATCGGTGGCGCGGGGCGATGGCTACGTCAGCCCCGCGGTTTCAGGCGCCTTGCTGAACGATTACCGGCAGAACGTAACCGACCCGATCGATTTACTTTCCACCCGCGAGCGCGAAGTGCTGCAGCTTGTCGCCGAAGGCAAGACCAACAAAGAGATCGCCACCCAGCTGAACCTCAGCGTTTACACGGTGGATTCGCACCGCGGCAAAATCATGGAAAAGCTCAACCTGCACAGCACCGGCGAGCTGGTGCGGTTCGCTATGAAGCGCGGGCTGGTCGATTAAGCGCCGGCCGCGCGATTCTTAGCTGAAACAGCGGCTCTGCCGCTTCGGCGCGATCGGGAACGGGAGGGCTGTTCTTCCTCTTCCTCCGCACTCTCCTGACTGGCCTGTTCGAGAAGCGGGGGTGAAAGCTGGGTAAGAAGAGCTGTCGGTCTTCTCCTCCTCGGAGAAGGTTTGAGACAGAAGCTTGGCGACCTTCGTCTGCCCGAGCCGCTCCGCCATAACTCGCAACGTTCCGTAGCCGGAGATCTCATAATGCTCAACCTTCTGCGCGGCAGCGACTAAGGCGAGATCGGCGGCAACGGGCTCTTTGTCCTGCCCTTCCTCAATCTTTTCCTGACCTTCTTCGACAAGGCCCTGCATAGCGCGGCAAGGCTTTGCCTTCGCTTTTTGACCAAGCGCCTCGAAGGCCTGCTTCAGGCGATCGACGTGACCTTTGGTTTCTTCCAAATGCTTTTGAAACGCCTGTTTCAGCTTTGGATCATGGGCGGCTTTCGCCATCTTGGGCAGCGCTTTGACGAGCTGACCCTCCGCGTGCAGCAGGTCCTGCATCTCCTCAATCAAACACTCTTCGAGTACCGGCATCGGTGGATCGTTCTCCTCACCTGTGGATGCGAATGGTTTCGGGTCTGTTTCCCTAGGGGGATTGCGGGCGGCTGGATGAGCAACTCCTCCGGCTGGAGGCATCACATCGCGAGCAAACCCGGCGAGGAACTCTCGTAGCTCATCTCGGATGAAAAACGCCGCTGCTGGAACATCAGATTCGCTATTGCGACGCCAGCAAAGCCGCCCGTGACCTGCGCAGCGATGTAAACCGGGACATCTCGCCATGGCATGCCTCCTGCCTGGCGTCCGCTAGAGTAAGCGCCGGATTGAAATGGGCTCCGGAGATGGGGCCAAATGTCAGCATTAACGCGATCAGGGCCGCCGCTGTTGCGATGGTATTTGCCAGCAAGGCTATAGCGAGATTACCGGGCGCTAAGCGTTCCCCCATAATGCCTGAGCCGACCACAGCCGCCAGCAGCATCGCTGTGCCCAGGCACTCCGACGCGACCCGCCGTGCCAGACTCATGCATTTCCGCCCCGAGAATGACACGCGCAATCGGCACTGCAGCACGCATCAGGCTTTACTGCCCGGATAAAGGCGCTCATGAACTTACCGCTCACCTGTGCCGCGATCGAGTCTACGTCCAGACCCAGGCCCGACAAGAAAACGCGCGCATCTTCGATGTCGTAAACTCGCGTGGGCTCGATTTCGACATCGGCGAAACCTGCGGCGGCCAGTTTCGCGGTGTATTCAGAATCCTTCAGCGCGCCGGCAACGCAACCGATCCACAACTCGACATTACGGCTGATTTCGGCGGGCACATCTCCGCGTACGACGACGTCGGAAACGGCAAAGCGGCCGCCCGGCTTCAACACTCGAAAGGCTTCACGCAAGACCTGGTCTTTATCGGCGGCAAGATTGATAACGCAGTTAGAGACGATGACGTCAACCGAATTATCGGGAAGAGGAATACTCTCGATTTCACCTTTTAGAAATTCCGCATTCTCGATACCGGCCTTGCGGCGGTTCTCTTCAGCGAGGACCAGCATTTCGTCTGTCATGTCCAACCCGTAAGCCTTACCGGCGGGACCGACTCGGCGCGCGGACAACAGGACGTCGATACCGCCGCCAGACCCAAGATCGAGAACCGTTTCACCAGGGTTGAGTTTTGCGAGTGCGGTTGGATTCCCGCAGCCGAGAGACGCCTTCAACGCTGCGTCCGGGATTTCGCCTGCTTGCGACTGATCGTACAGATTCGAAGTGATCGGATCGCATGAGGCGGCCGCAGAACCACTGCAGCAAGAGATAGCCGTGCAGCAATCGGCGGGCAGCCCTTCTCCCGAGGCGACGCGACGCGCAGCTTCCCCGTATTTCCGTTTAATGGATTCCTTAATTTCCATGCGTGTCCTTTCAGCGACAGACCCGGATAATGGCTTCCGGTTCGACGGCTCTGTTCCGCGTACAGCACTCCGCATAGAGAAACCCGAGCAGTTCCTGAAGAACTTCGGTATTTGCGGAATACCACATGTAGGTGCTTTCGCGTCGAGCTTTAACGAGATCTTCGTTTTTCAATTTTTCGAGGTGGTGCGATAGCGTCGAAGCCGGGATGTCGAGTTCCTCACCGATGTCACCGGCAACCATCCCGTCGGGGTGGGCTGAGAGCAGCGCGCGCATAATCCGCAGGCGCGGCTCTGTTCCCATGGCGGAGAACATATCCGCGTAACGGGCCACGTCGGGTTCGTTCTTTGTTTTAGACATCGGGGTCTTAGGCATCGTCCCAATCTCCCTCAAGGGATTCCTCCAGGGAGCACAGCAAACACCCTGCCGAGGATTGCTTCTTGAGTTCACTCGCCACCATCTCGGTCGTAAAAGAATCGACGTACACAGCGGGCCGCGAGTCATCCAGGCGATCCCAGCAGGCCACTTCGGGCGAACACGGAGCCATCAACTCTTCTTCCATACTTCTATAGTTATAGAATTATGGTCTGACGTCAAGTAACGAAGATTATTTTTAGCGGCTGACTTTCAGGTTGTCGAACTGGGCCCGGCCCCACTCTGTTCCTACAGCGAACATGCCGGCTTTGTGTGTGGAATCGTGAACTGACGCCATTTGTTTGCCATTGACGATCGCGATGACCTGATCAGCGTGGAAGGCGAGCGCGAGTTGGGACCAACCGGTTCCGGCGGGAACGGTGCCCGAAGCCAAACTCCGGACCGGCGCTTTGTAGGCAGTGGAGAGCAGGCTCCACGCTCCGCTCTTTGCAAGTTGCAGAACGTACCCGCTTGGCCAGAGCGCTTTAGCATCATCGAAGACGTTCGCGGAGTCGATCCTGCCCATGATGGCGACCAGGTTTGAAGTAATTGGCAACACATCGGCGGCGATGCGATAGTCGGACCAGCTTGAATCGCCGGTCAAAGTGAATGGGTTGGGAAGCGGATCCCACGGGATTGGCCTTTGCGTGATGACCTGTTCGAGACAGTTGCCGGCGCGCTGCTGGCAAGGATGGACTTCGAACGCACCATCCTGATCGGCCAGATATTTCGGCGCGCGGTTCACTGCGGTGTGTTCGAAATCGTCGGAATAGGGTAGCGGGAACGGCTTATCGACCGGCGGCTGCGCACTGCCTTTGCCCTGCCCCGTGGTGGTGGTGAGCGAGTAAAGCGAATCGGGTCCGAAGGTGTACATGAACGCGGCAGCGTGCGGAGCGATATCAGCGACGTGCATGAACGTTTTCTGAGAGTTTGTTTCCCAGATGTGGACCATGCCGGTCGAGAGTCCACCGGCGACCCGGAATTGGATCTGCTGGGGTGCGCGGGCCTCGACGGTTTCTAGTACGACGCTCCAATCGTTCGAGTGGGGCGATTTCAAAGCAACATAGGTTCCTGCGTGGTCTGGAAGAAAGCCGGAGGATGAATCCAAATACTGCCAGCCGGGTTTAGCAAATTGAGTCGTGTGCGCGGTGGCCCATATGGTGCCCTGGACGTCATAGTGGCCCGACCACGGCGTGTTGGCGTACATCAGCCCGGAGTGCGGAGCGGCAAGGTTCTCAAAGTACGACGTAATGGGACTCCAGATCTCCGTTTTTGTAAATGCGCCCTGCAGGTAATTGCGGTTATAGACCTGCGCCAGAATGCGACCTCCGGCCTGCCAGTCGCGAGAGATGAAGGGGCCGCCACCGCCGTTAGGCTGATCTTCACTCGACCACAATTTTTTCCCGCTCGCTTTGACCTGGGGAGTGGTGGAGTACTGATCGACGGCTGTGGCGCGCGGATAGTGAACGCCGACCGCGGCGACAGACGCGGCCAGTTCGGGATCTCTTTCCATGGCGGCGATCACCTCGAACTGCTTGTCACGGTGGTAATCATCGCAGCAGACGATCTGAGTTGCGATGCCTTGCTTCAGCAACGTCCGGTGCAGCAGCTTCACATAAGCAGGGTCATACGGGCGCTCGTTCCAAATTCCGGTATAGCGGATATCGAGATTATGGAATCGCTTGGCGCCCTTGATGAAATCGGCGACGTAGTTCGCCATGTCTTGCGAATAGAGATGGCCGCCGCCGATCCAGCCGGGGGCACCCCAGGCAAGCGCATCCAGGATGATGTTGGGATTGCGCCGGTGCGCCTCTTCCATGAGCCACCATTCGTACCCGCGGTTGTAATCGTGATCGGTTGGCGAGCGCATGTGGCTCGCCTCGGAACCATCGGTCGAATTGACGTCGGCTCCGATTTCAATTTTGAGGTGCTGCAGCGCAGCGCCGTAGCCAGGCTTGAAAAGATAGTCGAGGATCTGGCTTCGGTACGGCTCGGGATAGTCAATCAGCAGGCGCGAAGAAGCACCGGCACTGACCGCGCCTAGCCCTTCATAGATGCGGCCGGCGGCGTGCCCATCGAGAACAATAGTGGTCTCGGCTCCGAGGAGCACGGATGCTGCGATGCAAAAGAGCAAGGAACCGCGAATGAACATAGGATCTATTTGAAATCGATAATGACGACCGCGAGCCCGCGCACTCGGATGATTTTGCCAGAGGGCTCCGAGGTTGCGTACGGCGCTCCCTTGGTGGTTTGATCGACGACGGCGACCTGAGCCGGTTCGTCGGGCATTGTCAGGTCAAACGTGCGATCGCGCTTATTGATCAGCAGCAGCTTGCGCTTGCCGTTCGGCTTGACAACCGCGAACGTGTCAACATACGGAGAATTGATGGAGCTGTCAACGAGCTTGTCGCCTGGTCCGAAATTGTCTTTGAGCAGTTGAAGAACCCGGAAGCGTGCATTGGGCGCACCGG
Source organism: uncultured Acidobacteriaceae bacterium (assembly GCA_963795445.1). Taxonomy (GTDB): domain Bacteria; phylum Acidobacteriota; class Terriglobia; order Bryobacterales; family Bryobacteraceae; genus Bog-105. The sequence goes on from CAWCHX010000002.1 coordinate 20,331, forward strand.
TGGTCCAGTCCACCATGGAGACGCTGGGGAACTGCGTCGGATAGCCGACGAGCTGCGATTCACCCGCTACGTCGATACCAAGCTCCGCGAGGTGCGCGAAGACATATGCAAAGGTAGCGCCGGAGAGATTCCAATAGGAGTCCGGAATCGGCTTCGTAAGATGACCCGGCGCGTTCTGTTCGCCGTCATCCGCGGAAATGGAGCCAATCTCATCTACGGTGGTGCGGGTCTCCGGAGATAGCCGCTGCCGGATGGCTTCGATATAGCGAGCGGTGGCTAGGAATCGATCGGCCTGATCGAAGAAGGTGAACTGCTGGACCTCGGGCGATTGATCCGCGGACGGGCTGGCATAGAAGTGATACGAAATCATGTCGAGCGGAATGCCCGGCTGATGGTGTTTGTGGTCAAGGAAATACTCGAACATCTCCGGACGGTCCGAAGGCATGGCAAGCGCGAGACCGACGAACTTCATCTGAGGCGCGATCTTTCGGATCGCCGAAACGATGGCGTCGTAACGAGCGGTGTACTGCTCCGGAGTCATATTATGCTCGAAATCGATTTCGTTTAGAACTTCCCAGTAATCGATTTTGTAGCGATGGCCCGATTCGTGGCGCTTGCCGAATTCGTCCGTGAAACCGCCGTTAACGTACCAGCTCACCAGGCGGGCGTAATAATCGCCGAGCTCTTTCATGGAGGGATCGCGCAGTTCGGTGCCTTGCGTATAGTTCCAATCGACCTGATCGGGATCGGTAGGGTACTCGACTGGTTTGGGCGTGACGAACATCCAGGCCGGAATGGTGCTGAAGTTCAGGATGACGGAATGGCCGGTGGTGGCGTTCACGAAGTCTTCGGTCATGGGATCGATGAGCGAGAAATCCCACGAGGTGTGGCCGTTGGCGGGCGGCTGCAATTCCGCTACGGCGAGCTTCGGGTACGGCAGCCAAGGAACGTATCTGACATAGTCGGCTCCGAGCTTTTGCAATTCCGAGAACACGCGGTCATGAATGGTCGAACCGCGGCGGAGAGGCGGATTCACGACGACCTGCAAAGTGGGCGTGGTGTTTGAGATGCGCCGGACCTTGTTCCAATCGATACGAACCGTTTGAGCACATACCTGGCCGGTTTGTACCAGAACCATGATCGCCAAAAGGCGGAGAACAGGGATTTTGCTGGTGGTCAACATACTTTTACGCATTCCATACCAAGCAGCGCGGCGAACTTCTGGAGCTTGGTCGAGATGTGTCCTACGCCGATGGCGCAGTGGTGCGCGGGGCCTTGCGCGTTCCACGCATCGATGAAATTCTTAGCACCCAGCGCGAAACGGTAGCGGCTGTTAGTATTACCGATCTCGAGAATCGGGCCGGGCTCTGAAACGGCTTCGGCAATCACGAGCTTCAAGCGACCATCGACAGTTTGCGCGACGGAAAGCAGCGTGACTGGTCCGTTCTTGACGGACATCTCGACCGAAAGGCCACGGCCGATTTTGCCGTGATAAACGCCGAGCGGCCTCACTTTCACTTTGCCTTCCGCGATCGCGATATGGCCGGGACCATCGTGGCCGAGGAGAATGACATCATCGTTGAAGTCGGCTGCATAGAATTCAGAGAACGAGCCGCCCGCGCCAAAGGAATCCATGATCTTCATGGCGTGCGCATTCTTGACTTCGTACTCGCCAGCTACCGGGATGCCACGGCGGGTGAGCAGACTCGTGCCAACGATGACGGAGCTGATAAGGTCCTCATTCTCAGGGTTGCCAGTTCCGCGATAGTAGTAAGCGAGCGAGCCGATCTTGTGATCCGCTGCGAGGCGGTCTAAAGCGATGGAGGTTTTGGCTGCACGGCGAAGCTCGGCAGGCAGGCAGTCGGGTTGGACATCGAACGTAACGTGAAATAACCGCACACGTTCGTCTATTTCCGAATCTGAGACTTCGCGGCGTAGGGCGGCCAGTTCGTCCACTTCGATAAATTCGACGTGACCTCCGAAAGTAGCGCAGAGTTGCGTCAGGTCGGAATAGATGTCGAGCATGCCGCCGTAATAATGGCCCATCAGGCCGAGGCGGTTGTGCTCCATCACGTGCGCCACGCGCGCCGCTTCCATCCACTCGTCAATTTCGGCCCAGGCGCCGTTGTCGTTTTCGAGCGTGCCCGTGATTTGAAAGAACGGAATGCGCGCACGCTGAAATACGCTGGCGAGTTCAGGCATCGGGCAAGCCTGACACCAAGCCAGCCATTCGCCGGTCATGTATCCGCGATCATGCAGTTGGTTGAACGCGGCGTAATCGATGGCGGACCCCGGAGCGAGATTCAAGACGATTACGGGCGCCTTCGCGCGGCGGATAACCGGAAGAACAGCGGAAGAGAGGCCGTATGTCGCGACGTGAAGGAAAATGAGATCGACATCCGCCTGGCGGAATTGATGACCGGCCATGACCGCTTTCTCGGGCGTGTCGATCAAGCCGAGATTTTCGATGTGAACGGCGTGCCGCGCAAGTTTGGCAGCTACCTGTTGGTTGTAACTCGTCAACCGTTCTTTCAGACCTGCAAACTGCTGCCAGTAGGCGTCCAGACCGAGGCTGAATAAGCCAATCTTGAGTCCGTTGGCAGTGGTCATCGGGTGAGTTGCCGTTCGATCTGCTCCAGCGTTTTCCCTTTCGTTTCGGGAACGCGCAACCAAATGAAGACGAATCCAATGAAACAAATAGCGGCGTACAACCAGAACGTCACGGCGGAGCCTACGGTGTGAAGGATCACGGGAAAGGTGAACGTCAGAATGAATGACGCGATCCAGAGCGCGGAGACAGCTATGGAAACGGCGGCTCCGCGGATGCGGTTGGGAAAATCTCGGAGATCAGAACCCAGGTCACTGGGGCCAGCGACATTCCATAACAGCCAATCGCAGACAGGGTGAAAACGAGCAATGGCAGACCGCCGAGGTGAGCGCGATATGCGAACCCGATCAGCAGATGCGATATCCCAATGCCGGCACAACCGAACAGCATCAGGGGGCGGCGTCCGAACCGGTCAACGAGGCCTAGAGCGACAAGCGTAAAAACCAGGTTGATGGCGCCGGTAATGACGATGTTAAACATGACCTCGCTAATACCGTAACCGGCGTTCCGATAGACCTCCTCGGCGTAATTGAAGATGACGTTGATTCCGCTCCATTGTTGAAGTACGGCGAGAAACACGCCGATTCCCAGGATGCGCAGAACCGGGCGCGAGAGCAGTTCGTTGCGTTGGAGGCTGTGTTCGGATTCGGCGGCCAGAGCCGTCTCAATCTCCGCCAGCGCATTGTCCGCGTACTGCCGATCGCCAATCTTGACGAGCGTGGCGCGGGCTCGCTCGCGTTTCCGGCTCTTCACCAGCCAGCGCGGGCTTTCCGGGATAAAGAGCGAACTGAAGAGAAAAATAAGCGAGGGAACCGCAACAGCAGTGAACATCCAACGCCAGCCGAACTGGCCATTCCAGGATGTTCGGATCTGTTGCGAACTGGCTCCTGCAGGTACCTGTTGAGCAATGAGCCAATTTACAATTTGTGCGCCAAGGATGCCGATGACAATGGTGAGCTGGTTCAACGAGACGAGCCGGCCGCGCCACATGGCGGGGCTTACTTCCGCGATGTAAGTGGGCGAGACATTCGAGGCAATACCGATAGCGACACCACCGATCATTCGCCAGGTAATAAACGACGCAAAAGACCAGGCCCACCCGGTCAACACAGAGGAGATCGCGAACAGTAGTGCCGAAATAATCAGGAGTTTCTTCCGGCCGAAGCGGTCACTTACTGCGCCGGATAGGATCGATCCGAACAAACAGCCGATGAGGGCACAACTGTTCGCCCATCCGATGAGCCCCTGCGAGGTCAGCCCGAAATAAGTTTCGTAGAACGGCTTGGCCCCGCCGATTACCACCCAGTCGTAGCCAAATAGTAAACCGCCTAATGCAGCGGCGACCGAGATGACACACACGTAGCCGGAGTGCAGGTCGGTTGCTATAGCTGGAGATTTCGAGGCGGCTTGCATTGATTTCATGCTCTGACTCCCGCGCGGTCCATGAGTGCCGCTTCGGTCCGAAGCTCAGCTACGAAGTCCGAAGCGTTCGCATGACTGGGGTCGAACTGTAGCACACGGCCAAGCAGGCGATGCCCTCGTTTGGCAAATCCGAGTCCAATCGAAGCCTGCGCTTCGAGAAATAACGCTGTAGTGGCGTTCCGTTTCGCCAGATCGTCATTGAACAGAAGCATGGCGGGTAGCGAAGTGGCGAAGTAATCGATGCCCGGTTCTGTGCGAGCGAGTTGCCGCGCGTACCGCAGGAGCGCGCGAAGAAGTTGCCTCGCCTCCGCATGCTGTCCGAGGCGCTTGAGGGCGCTCGCGCTGTAGTACGTCATCTCGGAATATGGGCGGACGCTCATCTGCTGAAAATCGCCCGAGCTTTCGGCCGCTTTGGTCCACCAAACACGGGCAGATACGGCCTCCTCGGCGGCTTCGCAGGCAACACCGAGCCAATAGTATACGTTGCTGCGATTCGCCAGCAGATGCCATGCCTCGCCCAGGTTTTCGGGAGGGTGCAAGGCAGCTTCCAGCAAGGCGGACGCCTGTCTCGCATCGCCATTCTCCAGAGCGTGCTGGCCGAGCGCCAGTTGCGTCCGGACATACTGGCCTAGAACCGCTCCTTCGCCACCCTCCCAAGGCTGGAAGCACCGATCGAATAGTAGAGCCGCCGCGCGCGAGGGTTGCCGAGTCTGATTGTAGAGAGTCGCGAGCTCGACCGTTAGGTCATCGCGCTGGTTCACAAGGTGCAGGTTCTTTTCAAATTCAGCCAAGCGGTCGGCGATAGGAATGCCGATCCGTTTCCAGAGCTGGTCGCGTTCGTACCGCAAGCGCGCGTCTTCCGGATTTGTTTCGACAGCGTGCTCGAAAGAAGATTGAGCATTCGCGGGATGGTGACGCACGTTGAAATATGCGATCCCCAGGTTTCTCCACACCACCGAGTAGGCAGGATCGAGCGCGGCGGAACGCTCCCAATGGATGATAGCTTCGTCATGGCGGCGCCGATCGAAAAGCCAATTGCCTAGATAATAGTGCGCACGCGCATCATCCGGGTTGTGCCGCAAGGTCGCTTCGAGCACGATCAGTTCTCCGAGGCGGCTCGGGAAGCAGTAGTCGGGCGAGGCAGCGGAAGCTTCCAGATATCGCGGCCGTGAATCGGCCACATAAGCCGAGTGAGTACAGCACCATCGGAACCGAGCCATCATGCGCGGATAGATCGGCAGTTTCGAGAAGTCTTTTGGCTTCGCTGAAAAGCCCTGCGCGAAGCAGGTCAAAGGCGATATCGAGGCGGGCCTGATTATCGCCGAGCGTGCGCCCGATAAGGTGACGGGCCAAGTAATCGAGGGGATCGAGCGCCAGCGTCTCGGCCAAGGTGATTTCCGCTTCGGACGATCGACCCAGCTTGCGCAAGACCACCACTTTCAAGTTGCGCGCGTTCAAATGATCGGCATTGGTTCGCAGACAAAGATTCAAGTGCTCCAGAGCCTTCTCGAAAGCGCCGCGCGCGATGTCGATCTCAGCGAGTGCAAGGTAACCGGCCGAGCGCCAGGCGTGGTTCCATGTCGATTTGTAAAAAGCTGCATAGGCTTCTTCATCGCGGTCGAGATAACGAAGGGTCAGGCCCAGACTGTAGAATGGCTCGCCATCGTACGGATTCGGATTGCGGAGCGTGAGCCGTTCAATCGATCTGCGCAGAAACTGCTCTGCCAGGCTGAATTCGCCGTGACGCAAGTGCCACACGCCTAAAGCGTGATTGCAACGGGCATCGCCCGGATCGCGGTGGAGGGCTTCTTGCCAATAAACCTTGGGGTCGCGCGTTGCATGGCGGTATTGATCGAGGTGCAGGCCCGTGACAAAGAGCTCGTCATTACTGGCGATTTCGGGAGGAATCGAGGGGGAAGTAGCGGCCGAGGGGGCGTTCTTGTTGGACGGCGCCGCTAGTCTGCAGCAGATCAGCTCCCCATGCTCGGCGGCAATAGCGCGAACGCAGAGATCAGCGGCCGTCACGCCCTTCGGGACCGGTGCCTCCGCTACGAACGGCGCTCCAGGATGAACCTCGCGCAACCACTCAGCGATGGTTTCGTTCCCGCGCCGCAGTTGAATGTGAAGACCGGTAAACGGACGCGTAGCACATAAACCCAAGCGCGCTAGATCGCCTTCCACTTGGAGGCTGATCGCGGCATCCAGGTTAGCTTCCTGCACTGGGCCGATCTGCTGAATCGGATACCAGAATTGGCTGAATGTCTTCGTTTCTCCGGGCGCTAGAAACGAAAAATCGGGCTGGTTATCGGTAAAGACGCCCGCCATCAATTCGATATAAGGGCCGTCTTCTTCGGTCAAATTCCGGTCCCAGGCGTAACCGAAGTCGTGATTGCCCCAGGTCCACTGCTTCTTGCCCGGCGAGATGTGATGATTCGCGACATGTACCAGGCCGGCTTGCTTCGCGTGGTCGTAACCACCGCAGAAATCCCGGTGCGATTCCAGAGCCATGTAGCTGGTGGGCACCGGAATGTTCGCGTACCAACTCAGGTCGTTCGGCAAATACGTTCCCGGCGGGACGAAAATTGGCTGGCAATTCATCGGCGGGCACGCCATTGCGGGCACGGGCGGCGTAGTCGACCCCGTAGTAGCGGCCTTCGCACAGCGGAAACGCGCTCATGGCGCGCTTCGCATGATCGGCGACGAAGTGTACATCGGGCGGGAAAAACGATTGATAGTACTCGTGGACATGCGCGGCAACGTTGGCCCACCACAAGAACGTTTGCACAAACGGCGTCCGGTTGTAGAGGCGAACTTTCAATTCGATGTAGGCTCGGTCCGGATAAAGGCAGACGCCGTGCATTCCTTTCATGCGGTTCATCGGATCGTGATCGCTGCACCAGATGGTTCGCGAACCGTCCTCGTATTCTTCGATTTGCCAATCGACCGGCATGAAAGTGCCGGGCCGGTGATGCTGCGGCCAATTGAACTCGACGCCACCGGAGATCCAGGGGCCCGCGAGACCCACCAGCGCCGGCTTGATCACGTTCTGGCGATAGAAGAAATCGTAGCCGTTGGTTTTATCGAGGCCGACGTGGATGCGTCCGCCAATCTCCGGCAGGATCATTACCCGGATGTATTGATTTTCGATATGCAGCGCCTGCCAGGAATCGTTGCGCGGTTCGGTCGCGATGCGATCGATAAAGGGCAGCGGATAAACCTGTCCACTGCTCCCCTGATACACACGGCGCTCCAGGAACATCGGATTCTTATCCGCGGCCAGCGGCTCGTAGGTAGGGAGGATTACCGGTCCCGCCCACGCCTTAACGGGGCCGGCGGCGGTGGCTGGCGCTGGAGGGAGTTGGAAGCGGCTCATACCTCTCTGGTTAGCCCGACTTACGTGAACGTTAACGGGTTTTAGTAAAGCACGGACCTCAGGCCGCTGTCAACGCTTTTCCCGTTCGGCGTGGCGGGATTCCGCGGCCGCGGCCTGCCAGAATCCCTGAGCGCCTGAAGTTGTATCATCCCGATCGGCGGGCAGCATCTCCAGAAAAACATCAAGATTACTGCGCAACACGATGTGGGGGGGAATGCTATGCCGCAAGGCCGGGCAAGTGCCCTGGATAAGAAACTGATGGAGTGCCTGGAAAGCCATTCGACCTTGCGCCTTGGGGCGCTGATAGACAGTCCCGAGCACTCTGCCATCCCGAATTAACGGCGCGAGAGCGGGGAACAGATCGGTCGTAATCACGGGGATGCAGCCAAGCCGGCCGGCCTTCTGCAATGCTTCGATCACCGGGATAGAGTTCGCTGTGCTTACGTATACGGCTCCGAGGCCAGGGTGGTCGGCGAGGAACTCGCGCGTCAAGTCCCGCGCTTTCTCCGGATCGTCATGCGCTTCGAGCACGCCGGTGACCTGAAGGGGGCTATTCGTTTTTTCCAGAAAGGACCGGAAGCCGTTGACTTTTTCGGCATGATCCACAACGGTCAGATCGCCGGTTACGATCAAAACGGAGGATGGACGCTGGCCAAAGCCAGTCAGCAGTTCGGCCACCATCGCACCGCTGGTAAAGGCGTCTGCTGAGATTGCCGCCAAGCGCTCTGTTCCGGGCGCATCGGTGGCCACGCACACAACCGGAATACCGGCTCTTGCCGCTTTGCGGATCCAGGGCTTCAGGCCCGCTGGGTGGCCCGGAGTGATGATAATCCCGTTGGTGCTGTCGCGCAGGGTTTCGAGCGAGCAACTCAAGATCACCTTCGCCGAGCCGCGGAT
>CAWCHX010000003.1:0-36858 GCA_963795445.1 uncultured Acidobacteriaceae bacterium
TGGAATCCGCAGGTCGTTTATGAGTTTCTGTAACGACCTTCTAATAGTGGGATGCAGTAAGACGCTTGCGGGTTGCGGCGCGTAATCAACACAGAGTAGCAGCTAAAAAGAGCAGCGCGCCCAGGTAAGAGCGCGCTGCTGACAAGCAGAATGAGCGGTCGTCGTCCACCACTCTGAGCGGCAAACCTCCGAGCCTTGCCGCTCAGAATGGAACATCTTTCTACTGGCAAATCTGATTCCAACCTGGTGTTACGCCGTAAGTCACTGATGGGGAACAAAGGAAGCGGTGCTCATGCGGGAAAATTTGCCCTATATGGCACTGGATAGATAGTGAAGTGGATAATACCGTTAACTCTATACGCAAAGGTTACTTTGGGAATGTCGATCATTGCCACATCCAGGATTGAAGACGGGTTCGGAATCATTGGCTTGACGGGGAAGCTGACGCTTGGGCCTAGACTACGTGACGTAAGAGATTCGGCCCGGAGCCTTTTTGAAAAAGCAAAGCTCACCGGACTGATCCTGGACGCCTCCGAAGTGACATCGGTCGACAGCTCCGGATTAGGCGAGTTGACGATTGTATACACAACGGCCGCGAAACGAAACTGCCCGCTGCGACTGGTGGGGGTCAGCGACCACTTCCATAAGCTGCTGAACCTGACCAAACTGGACGCGATCCTCGTTTCGACGGAAAGCGTGGCAAGCGCGAAAAGGGAAATCAAGAGCCGCTAATCTGAGGACAGTGGCTATGAGTATTCACGGCAAGAACTTAATCGGGTTCGAGCTTTCCGCGTCAGGCGACAAGAGCTTTCGGGGATATAACCCGCGCGCGAGCCGGCCGCTCGACCCTGAGTTTCATGAAGCAGACGCGGGCGAAGTGGGGCGAGCGTTAGATCTAGCAAGTTCGGCCGCATCTGAAATTGCCCGAATGCCCGCAGAGCGCATCGCCGCCTTCCTAAACACAGTGAGCGAAGAGATCCTGGCGCTAAGGGACGAACTGATTGAAACCGCAGACAGCGAAACAGCACTCGGAATAGAACGGCTCAGAGGCGAACGCGACCGCACCGTCAACCAGATCAAACTGTTCGCGGATATCGTTACCGAAGGCTCGTGGGTAGACGCACGAATCGACACCGCACTTCCGGATCGCAAACCGGTTCCTCGGCCCGATATACGGCGCATGCTGCGGCCCATCGGACCAGTGGTCGTTTTCGGCGCGAGCAATTTTCCGCTGGCTTTTTCGGTTGCGGGGGGCGACACGGCTTCCGCTTTCGCGGCCGGCAATCCGGTGGTTGTTAAGGCCCATCCTGCACACCCAGCTACGTCGGAGTTAGTGGGTTCGGCGATCGCGAACGCTGCGAAAAAGAGCGGAATGCCCGAGGGGACTTTCTCTCTGCTGCACGGCCTCAGTCCTGATCCGAGCATCGCGCTGGTAACGCACCCGAAGGCGGCGGCGGTTGGATTCACAGGCTCGCAACGCGCCGGACGAGCACTGTTCGACGCTGCTGCGAAACGGCCCGAGCCCATTCCAGTTTTTGCGGAAATGGGGAGCGTGAACCCTGTTTTCGTCTTGAGCGACACGCTGAAGACGAATGCGACCGCGATCGCCGAAGGGCTCTATCGATCCGTTCTGCTGGGAGTGGGTCAATTCTGCACCTGTCCGGGACTGGTGTTTATACCGGAGACGGAGGGATTCCAAACTTTGTTGCAACGGCTGATGGCTCTTTTTGAGGAGGCCCAGCCGGGAACGATGCTGAATTCCGCCATACATAAGGGCTACCTCGAAAAGCGGCAAAAGTTTTTCGGCATCGAGGGCGTGAAAGTTTTGCTTTCGAATCGGAAGAGCGACGCTCAGCGGACCGAGGGACAGCCGGCTCTCCTTATGACCGACTCCGGCAAGTGGCTGGAGACGAAAGAACTGCACGAGGAGATTTTTGGACCCGCTACGGTGATTGTGCTTTGCGCGTCCGGCAAAGAGCTGCGCAAGTGCAGCGAAGCGATCGAAGGCAATTTGACGGCGACGATTCACGGCACTCCCGAAGAGCTGGCGCACAACCATAGCTTGGTCGAGACGCTCGCCACAAAAGCGGGAAGGCTGATTTTCAATGGGTACCCGACCGGAGTGGAAGTCGGATATGCGATGCATCATGGCGGCCCGTATCCGGCCACAACGGACGCGAAATTCACATCGGTTGGCGCAGCGGCGATCTATCGCTTCGCGAAGCCGGTGTGCTATCAAAATTTTCCGGAGAAGCTGTTGCTGCCCGAACTGCAAAACGCTAATCCGCGGAATATTTGGCGCATGATCGACGGGCGCCTCACGCGCGATCCGCTATAAGCACGGTTGACGATGGCGATCGAAATTCCAGTCGATGCCGAAAGCTGCGAAGTGAAGTGCGGCAAACACAAGGTATCTTTGACGAATCTGCGCAAAGTGTTCTGGCCACAGCTCGGGAAAACGAAACGCGATCTGCTGCTGTACTATGACGCGATTTCGCCGGTCCTGCTGCCGCACTTAATAGAACGTGCGATGGTGATGAAACGGTACCCAAACGGCATCGAGGGCAAGTTTTTCTTCATGAAACGGACGCCGGCCTACAAGCCGGATTGGCTGGCGACCTGTTCGATCGAACATAAGTCAGGCAACGTGATCGACTTTCCGATCGCGCAGGATGCGGCGGCCCTGCTGTGGATCGTGAACTTGGGTTGCATCGATCTGAATCCGTGGTACGCGCGGTGCGATGACGTGCAACGGCCCGATTTTCTGCATTTCGATCTCGATCCGGTTGAACCGGCGAGCTTCGGCGATGTGCGTCAAACGGCGCTGAGAGTTCGCGATTATTTAGCCGAACGCCACGTCAACAGCTATGCCAAATCGACGGGCTCACGCGGCATTCATATCTACGTAGCAATCGAGCGCGGCCCTATCCAGAAAGAAGTCTGGCGCGTAGCGAAGCGCATCGCCTTTGAACTGGCGAAGGACTATCCCAACGAGATTACCTCCGAGTACAGAATTGCGCAGCGTCCGGCAGGACGTGTGTTAGTCGATTACAACCAGAATGCCTGGGGACGCACGCTGGCATCCGTCTACTCGGTCCGTCCGAAACCGGACGCGACGATTTCCACGCCGTTGACATGGGAAGAAATCGAGCATGGCATCGACGCATCCGAACTGACGATGGACACCGTTCCGGACCGCGTCAAGAAATACGGCGATCTCTTCAAACCGGTACTACAGAGTCGAGGACGCTGCCGCCTGGAGGCGCTTCAATGAGCCTGCCGATTGTCACCGATTACCCGCCAATGGAAGCGGATACGGCACGCGAAATCCCAGCCGGGGCGGAATGGCAATACGAGCCGAAGTGGGACGGCTTCCGCTGTCTCGCATTCCGTGATGGCGAGCAGGTGGACATCATGTCTAAATCCGGGCAGCCTCTGGCGCGCTATTTCCCCGAAATCGTTGCCGGACTACAAGCTCTAGCGGCAAGGAAGTTTGTAATCGATGGCGAGATTATCGTCACCGAGAACCGCACGCTGGATTTTGACGCGCTGCTGCAACGCATTCATCCGGCTGAGAGCCGGATTCGGAAACTGGCGAAGGAAACGCCCGCGACGCTAATCGTCTTCGATCTGTTGGTCGACAACAAAGGAAAAGATCTCACCGGGCGTGTACTTGATGAGCGCCGACAGGAATTGGAGCAGTTCGCGCAGAACTTCTTCGCGGGACAGGATCGCATCCGCCTATCGCCGAGGACCCGAGATTTCGATACCGCCAAGATCTGGTTCAAGCGCATGGCCGGGCCGCTGGACGGAGTGATTGCAAAACGGGTTGACCTGCCCTACGCTTCGGGCGAACGTAACGGGATGCTCAAGATCAAGAATCTGCGAACCGCCGATTGCGTAGTCGGCGGATTCCGCTATGCGACGAAAAACAAACTGGTGGGTTCCCTCTTGCTCGGGCTTTACGATGCTGAGGGTTTGCTGAACCACGTCGGGTTTTGCTCGGGGCTGGCCACGGCGGAGAAACCTGCACTGACAAAACGACTGCAGGCCTTGATTGAACCTCCTGGATTCACGGGAACCGCTCCCGGCGGCCCGAGCCGCTGGAGTACGGAGCGCAGCACCGAATGGGAACCGCTGGCGCCGAAACTGGTGGTGGAAGTTCAGTACGACCATTTCTCCGGTAGCCGTTTCCGGCATGGCACTAAGCTCCTTCACTGGCGTCCGGAGAAAGATCCGAAGTCATGCCAGATGGCGCAAGTGCGCCGCGAGAGCGAATCGCCTTTGACACTCCTGGACTAATCTGCCGAGCATTGCTGCCTTAGACTCTAAGGATGCGCGGAACCGCAAGAACGTTAGCCAGTTCGACACGTTTACCCGGTAGCCAGGAACAGAGGCTTCAGCAAGGGCGCGAGCGCCGGAAGCATGTGAGCCGGAGCGAGCTCGGCGTGCTGGACCTCAAGAAGCGCAAGCTCGATCCTATGGCCGTGCTGCTCGGCGCTACGGAAGGCCGCGTGCCTTCGCTGCTGCCGACCAAATACGCGCGGATGTCGGCCTCGCCGTTTGCATTTTTTCGGGGCGCTGTGGCGATTATGGCAGCGGATCTGGCGCGCGAACCGCACACGGGATTAATGGTTCAGCTTTGCGGGGATGCGCACGTGCAGAATATGGGCTCGTTCGAAACGCCGGACGGGCGAGTAGTCTTCGATATAAACGATTTTGACGAGACCATCTCGGGCCCTTGGGAATGGGACGTCAAGCGCATGGCTACCAGCATCGTGCTCGCCGGAGGCGAATCGGGCCATGGCCGCTCCGCTTGCATGGGCGGGGCCGAAACGTTCGCCAGAGCGTACTGCGAGAACATCGAAGCTCTGGCCGATCAACCGGTCCTGATAGCGGCCCGGCATCAGATCCACCGGCTCCAAAGAGCCCAGAACATATCGGCGGCGCTACGCCAAGCTCAGCGCGCGAACCCAGCGGATCTGACCAGGAAATACACCGAGAGCGGTCCGCGCGGACAAATGAGATTCAAGAAAGTGGATGGAGTTCTGTGGCGCGTAGTTGGGCGGATCAGGCAAGAGATTCTCGAGTCGCTGCCGCTCTACCGCGACTCCTTGCCGCCAGAGCGGCTGCACCTTTTCGATTTCTTCCGGCCGATTGACGTCTGCTTCAAGATCGTGGGAACGGGAAGCGTCGGGCTGCGCGACTACGTTGTGCTGATGGAAGGCAACGGGCCGAAAGACCTGTTGTTTCTGCAAATCAAACAGGAAGTGGCTTCGGCCTACGCTCCCTACATTCGGCACAAGCCCGGGCACGAGGGAATCCGGACCGCCGATGGCCAGCGAAAGATTCAACCAATTTCAGATCTTCTGCTCGGATGGACGAGAATCGGAGAACATGATTTTCTGGTCAGGCAGTTAAACGACCACAAGGTAAGCCTCGATCTCGAACAACTCAGAGGCCGCGGCTTGAACGACCTCGCGGGAATCGCCGGCGAACTGCTGGCGCGCGGACATGCTCGTTCGGGAGACGCGCTGACGATCAAGGGCTATATCGGGAACTGCGCCAAAGCGCTCGGTTCAATCGTGAAATATGCCATAGCCTATGCCGATCTGACACGAGCCGATTTCGCGCTGTTTCAGAAGGCGATTAGGGAAGGGCGGATCAAGACGGCGGCATAAGACTGCGGGCCGGCTTCCCGGCCCGCGATTTAAAAGTGAATGCGCAGGCCGACTCGATTTGACGAGGTGTATTGCTTGAGCAGTGATTACGCCCCAACTGTTCTGTTACTGAAAATTCAAGGTCGGCGTAGTTGGCTGGAAGTGATTCAGCGCGTTTGAAAACTGAGCGATAGATGTCGCGGCGAAACGCTCGGCTATCGTTCACGTGGGAATGTCGGTTTGTAGAAAGCGCTAACGGGTTTGGGAAACGCGTTGGCGCTTCCTTGGCTTTAGACCTTCAGAAGGTCTTTGACGTAAGCGGGCTTTAACGGGAGGCGGCGGGCGATCTTGCCGGTCGCGTCGAAAAAGGCACCAGCAATGGCGGGGGCGGCCAAAGCGCTGGCGGCTTCAGAACCTTGTCTATAGGAGCCGACTTCAGCGTGATGGTGGAGGACTACCTTGATGTCGGGGAGATCGGCCATAGTGGCGATCGGATAACTTATCCAATCGGATGATGTGATTGTGGAGTCATTGAAGCGGAGTTCTTCACGGAGAGTCATGCTGACGCCCATGACGGCGCCGCCTTCGATTTGACGCTTCAACTGGAGCGGGTTAATAACGATACCAGGATCAACCACCATCGTGAGCTTATCGACCTTGATGATGCCCGTATTCGTATCGACGGTCACCTGTGCCACGCAGGCCCAGTAGGCACCGCCGCGCATCATCAGTGATATGCCCTGTCCTTGCTTCGCGGGGCCACTTCCATTTGCGAATCCCGACCGCGTCTTCCAACCGGAACTATCGCGCGCAGATTCGAGAACGGCGATGGCGCGCTTTTCGGTTGTGTGATTGATCCGAAATTGCAGCGGGTCGACACCTGTGAGATAAGCGGCCTCGGTGATCGCTAGTTCACGCGGGAAGTTCTGCTGATACTGGACGGGCGTGCGGAGGCTGTGATCGCGCAGGCCCACGTTGATTGGTGATGATGCCTGGCCGATTTGTGGGCCGCCATGAGCGCGTTCCAGAACGGCCGGAGTCGCGCCGTAGAGCCAGGGGTCACTCGGTTGATTTCTCATGCCGAAGACCGAGCCCTTCTCGTTCGGCGCGGGCATCGTGGGTAGGCCGGCGAGAATGGCGCCGATGGGGCGATCATCTTGCATGGCCGGCATGTAGTGGTCGATCTGAAAGCCGGTTAGTTTGCCGTCTGAGTCAACTGCGAGTTCAACTTCGGCAAAGGCGCAGGAGGATTGGGTGGACCACTGGAGGTCGTCGTTGCGCATCCATTGAACGCGGACGGGCTTTCCAACCGCTTGGGACAGAATAACGGCTTCGTCCTCTGCGCCGGCGTTGCCGCCGTTCGAGCGGCCATAATGACCGGCTCCGGCATATGTGTGAACGGTAACCTTGTCAGGCGAAACGCCGAGCATCAGCGCAATTTCGGTGCGGAGCGCTTGCGGGTTCTGTGTGTGTGCGTGAAGGTGGACGCTGCCATCCGAACGGACATCGCCAACGGCCATCGTTGGACCGATGGGCGCGTGTTTTAGATAGGGGCGCTCGTAAGTAGCCTTGAGTTTCTTGGGGGAACTGGCGACAGCCGCAGCCACGTCGCCCTTCGATTCTCTGCTCGAAGCAACGGGTACGGATTTCCAGTCGGCATCTTCTCTGAGGAAGTCAAATAGGCGAGCATCGGTGGGAAGTCCTCGCCAATCAGACCACTTTGTGTCAGCAGCGACTTGCTGAGAGGCTTTTATGGCTTCCCATTCGGTAGGCGCGACGACACCGACGAGATTGCCTTTCACAATGACTTTCGCGTTCGGGTAGCGCGACTTGTCGAGAGTGCCGGCAGAGACGAGCTTCGACCCGAGCGTTTTCGGATGAATAACCCGGCCGTGAAGCATGCCGGGAAGACGGACATCAGTGACCCAAGTTTCTTTGGCCGAGACCTTCGACACCACCGCAGAGTTGGGGAAGGACTTGCCAACCACGGTGTACTGGCTGACGGGTTTGAGCGGGGGATCGCCAGCAACCATGAGCCCGAACATGCTATGGATATCGCCCATCACAGGAATTGTTAGATGGAGTTGCTGGCCTTTGACGAGGTCGCCGTAAGAGATAGATTTGCCGCCGCCGGAAACAATGCCGTCCTTGACGGACAGTTGATCCTTCGGCACGTTGAGTTGCTTGGAGGCCACATCCAGCATGGCCTGATAGACATAAGCGGCGGCCTTGCGGATGTTGGGCATGCCATCACCAAGAAGGTCAAACGTGCCACCGCCGTCCGGTGTGCGATCGGTGTCGCCGGATATCACCGTGGTAATCGCTTCGAACGGGACGTACAGTTCATCGGCGACGATCTGGCGATAGGCGGTGAAGATTGTGCTTTGCCCCGTGTCTGATTTGCCGGTGCGGATGAGGATTGTATTGTCAGCGTGAATTTCAATGAAAGCGTCGGAGGATACTTTGCTGGTGGGAACGCCGCGCATTGACCCTTCCTCTTGCGCGCTGGCTGAGCGCACCAGACCTAAGCCGGCGAGCAGCGCGCCGCCGGCCGCAACAAATCCGCGGCGCGTGAGCGAAGCGCCAAACACGTCAATCTTCTCAGCTTGACCTTCCTCAACTCTCTCCTTCGCGAATGCTTCGAGATAACCCGTCATAAGGTGCTCCTTGCCATAATGCCGGCGGCGCGTTGAACGGATTCAATAATTGCGGTGTATGTACCGCAGCGGCAGAGATGCGCCGAAGGGCCCGATTTAGTAAACGCTTCTTTGATTTGCTCGATCGTCGGAGTCGGATTGCTTTCGAGTAGTTCGGTGGCCTTGATCATCATGCCGTTCTGGCAAAAGCCGCACTGTGGAGTCTGCTCGGTAATCCAGGCTTCCTGAACCGGGTGAAGAACATGAGCAGCTTCGGGTCCGCTTAACTTCTTTTGCTTCACCCAACGGGCGGGCAGCCCTTCGAGAGTAGTTACCTCTTTGCCGACAGCCGCCGAGAACGGCGTTATGCAGGAGCGGACTTCTTTGCCGTTCAGTAACACTGAGCACGATCCGCACTGCGCGAGACCGCAACCAAACTGGGGACCGGTCAGTTCGAGGTTGTTGCGGAGAACGTAGAGTAGAGGCGTGTCGGAGGGTACTTCAATTTCGCGAGTGACGCCATTCACGAGGAGGGTTGGCATATATATACTCCTTTCAGAGCCTTACTTCATTGTCGGCCAGGAATGTGTGATCAGATATCTCGATCCAGTAAGTTTAGAAAACACCGTCTTCACTCTCCCGCCGATCGTCGAGTGTGCGTTTTTGCATGACTTCTCGCATGTCCTCTGTTTTCAGGCTAAAGAGAAACGCGTCGGAACCGGTATCCCGATCCTGCCGAATCGTTGCCTAATTCCTGCCGTATTTCGTGTTTCCGCCGTTAAACAGAGCAGATTTGGTATGCCTGCTCCAGGCCTTTAATCGGCGGCGTGCGAATGGGGACGAACTCGTGTGAAAGAAATCCGGTATAGCCGGTATCGGCGATCGCGTTTGCAACCGCATGCCAGTTGACTTCTTGCGTATCGTCCAATTCATGCCGTCCGGGATTGCCGCCGGTATGAAAATGTCCGATGAAATCGATATTCTCGCGAATGGTTCGAATCAAATCGCCTTCCATAATCTGCATGTGATAAATGTCGAACAGCAGTTTCACCCTAGGCGAATTCACGCGCTTCATCAGCTCCACGCCCCACGCGCTGTGATCCGCCATGTAGTCTTTGTGATTCACTTTGCTGTTTAGCAGTTCCAGGTTGATCGTGACGTTCTTCTCCTCCGCGTAGCTTTTGACTTTGTTCAACGCGATGGCGCAGTTTTCGAGGCCCTCCCCGTCCGGCATTCCTCCGCGGTTCCCCGAAAATGTAATCACATTCGGCACCTTGGAAGCCGCAGCCAGCGTAATGTCGTTCTTCAGGCTTGCGAGCACGGCATTATGATTCTCCAGACGATTTAGTCCGATCGGGATTGTATTCGGCTTGGTGCCGGATGTCATCGAGGGCACCAATCCATGCTGCTGGACCACGCTGTACTGGTCCGGCGTCACCAAATCAATTCCTTTCAGGCCGATCCTCACTGCTTCTTTACAGAGTGCGTCCAGCGCGAACCACTTTTCGTACGTCCAATAGGAGACGCCTTGCTTCAATCTTCCGCTATTCGTTTGAGTGCCCGGCTGTGCTTGTACCGCTAAACTAAGCCCAGCCGTCCCGGCCATCGATTTCAGTACCCACCGTCTATTCACCATGCGATCAGCATCCTATCAAAAGGCTGGCGGATGGCACATGTAGAATTGAAACGTTTACATTGCACACTATCGAATTTTCCAGATCGCTTCCGACGCGGCTAGCTTGCATTGCCGGCGCGCTCTTTTCCGCCGCTGCCGTTTTCGCACAAGCACCAGCATTGCCCGACGCTCCGGGCCGCGATACCGTTCAGCGAGTCTGCGGGGCGTGCCATCCGGCAACCATAGTTCTCGGTCGCGGCATGACGAGGGAGGGTTGGGGACAAGTCGTTGCAAGCATGATTACGCGCGGCGCAAAAGGAACTCCCGCCGAGTTTGACGAGGTAACGAATTACCTCGCCAAAAACCTTCCAAAAGGTTCAAGCATCGATACCGCCGCTTCAACTCGCCGCAGTGCGTTTCCGGCAGGTCCCCGGGACCGCCAGATCGTTGATCCCAAGGCCGCCGAACGCGGCAAAGCGATATATCTATCCGATTGCGGCAGTTGCCACGGCCCGCTCGCGCGAGGCGGGGCAAATAGTCCCGATCTGGTTCGATCCATCGTCGTTCTTCACGATCGCTATGGCGACAGAATCGGGCCTTATCTGGGCCATACTCATCCCGCATCCAACGGCGCGCTTTTTGCTTCATTGACTCAAGATCAAATCCGCGATATCTCTCATTTTCTTCACCAGCAGGTGGAAGACACGCTTCGAAGCGGTCCTTATACTAAGGTCCTGAATGTTTTGACGGGTAATGCGGAAGCGGGTGCATCTTACTTTAACGGCGCCGGAGGATGCGCCACTTGTCATTCGGTTACCGGTGACCTCGCCGGCATCGCTTCGAAATACGATCCACCGACTCTTCAACAGCGGCTGCTCTTTCCACGGACTGCCGCGCTCGGTCGCCACTCCGTCACTAGCACAAAACCGGTAACCGTGACGGTCACATCAGACAATCGCCAATCCGTATCCGGTCAGCTCGTCTACGTGGATGATTTCAACATAGCTTTACGAGATGCCGCCGGCAACTACCACTCCTGGACGCGGACTCCACAGCTTAAAATCGATCTTCACGATCCTTATGCCGCGCACCAAGAATTGCTCGACAAAATCACGAATGCAGATATACATAATCTGGTCGCGTACCTGGAGACTTTGAAGTGATTTTGCGCTCGCTTCTGTCGATCGTAATCACCGCCTGCGCTCTATATGCGCAATCGCCCGATGCGAAAAAGCTGGTGCACCCTCCCGTCGATACGTGGCCCACTTACAATGGCGATTACTCGGGGCGCCGCTTCAGCACGCTTTCAATCATCAACTCACAAAATGTGCAGTCGCTCAGCCTCGCCTGGGTCTACCGCACCAGCAACGCAACCGGGACGTTAGGCAACGTCATCAAATCCACTCCACTTATGGTGAATGGCGTCCTGTATTTCAGCATCCCCGACCACGTCTTCGCTATCGATGCGCGCAGCGGCCAACAAATCTGGCAGTTCAATTGGACATCAAAGGGCGGTTGGCATCTCGGGAACCGGGGCGTCGGCATGTATGGCGACTGGCTGTATTTCGAAACACCCGACTGCAATCTCGTCTCGCTCAACAGCAAGGATGGATCCGAACGCTGGCACAAGCCGATCTGCGATCTGGACCAGTTCTACACCGCCACGGTTGCGCCCGTCGTCATCGGCAATCGCGTAGTCGTGGGAGTAAGCGGCGACGATCTCGATATTCCCGGATATATCGAGTCCCGCGATCCCGAAACAGGAGATCTTCAGTGGCACTGGTCTTCCGTGCCCAAACCCGGTGAGCCTGGTTCTGAAACTTGGCCCAACGCAGAAGCGATGGCTCATGGCGGCGGCATGACATGGGTACCCAGTACTTACGATCCCGATCTCAAGCTGCTCTATGTCGGTACCGGCAATCCGCAACCGGTGATCGCGGGCAAAGGACGCAAGGGTGACAATCTCTTCACCGAGTCAATCGTCGCTCTGCACATCGATACCGGTAAACTCGCCTGGTACTTTCAACCTTCGCCCCACGATACGCACGACTGGGATGCGGTTGAAACACCGGTTCTTTTCGACGGCGAAATTGACGGCCAGCCCCGGAAGCTGCTCGCCCAAGCGAGCCGCAACGGCTACTTTTTCGTTCTTGATCGCACCAACGGAGCGCATATCACGACTTCCGAATTCGTCAAGACTAACTGGGCAAAGGGGGTCAACGCGAAGGGCCAGCCAATTCCAGATCCTGACAAGGAGCCGCAGATCGATGGCGCGCTCGTTTCTCCGAACCAGGGTGGCGCGACCAATTGGCCACCGCCGAGTTTCAGTCCTGAAACAGGTCTGTTCTACGTAAACGCGACCCGTGCCTTCAGCGAATACTACATCTTCGACGACAGCAAGAAACCCGAAGGCTGGAGCGGTAACGACCGCGGCGGTGGCGGCGAGTCCATGCTGCAAGCTCTCGATTATAAAACTGGTAAGATCCGCTGGAGTCATAAATGGGAAGGGCAAGGCGTCCGGTCGGGTATTCTGACGACAGCCGGTAATTTACTCTTCACAGGCGACGGGTCGGATAACTTCGTCGCTCTCGATCCGGCAACCGGCTCCGCGCTTTGGCATGCTAACTTAGGCGCCCCGGTGAGCAACGGCGCCATCACTTACGAACTCGATGGCAGACAATATGTTGTTGCCAGCGCCGGTGATACTCTCTTCGGCTTTGTTAAGCCGTCTGGGAAAACTCAACAGGCGTCCGACGATGATCGGTAGCAGCTTTGCGAAAACGGCCAAGCGTCGGTGCTGAGGGATTATTCGCAAATACCAAGGCGCACGTATTCAGGTCCGCACAGGGGAGTCAGCCTACACTGATCCTGCGGAAGGATGTGATACCAGAAAAAAAGAACGGCCCAAATCCTGGTGGGACCTGGGCCGACAAAGAGGGGCTCTGTTGGTGAGTTACTTTTGAGGAGCAGCGGACGGAGCAGCCGTTTCGGTGTTCGCCTTGCTCTTCTTGACGTGCTTCTTGGTGGCCTTCTTGGTGTTGACAGTTTTGGCCGAGTTTGTGGCGGCCGGAGGCTGATTTTGGACCTTCTTTGCCGACGGAGCAGCCATCAGAAACGGAACCGCCGCGACGGTCAAGAGGGTGGATGTGAATACTTTTTTCATTTGTTTTTTCTCCTTCAACTCGTGGCGGTTCGGGTTGGGACCGGCAGAACGGGCGGTGATGATTTCTGATTTTTTGTTTTCCCGCTGCCGTTTCTGCCGTGTCCTCTCGCCGCTCACAACCTTACTTTCGCTGGTTTCGAGATCCGACACCATACCTTCGATCGGCGAAAGTTCATCCCGTATTTAAGGGATAGCCACCACAGCTTTTTAATGAAAGAATCGTCATGGTGCCACGGACTGAATCGATTACGCAGGCGCATTTGCAGCGGCTGTTGTTGTTGGGACTCGGGCTTTCCGCGCTGCTGCTGTTATCGGCTCTGCTGGTGGCGATGCGAACGGTTCATCAAATCAACAGCAACACGCAGACTTTTGCGGATCGCGAGGCGTCGGCCAAAGCCGCTATCGATGGCATAGAGAAGCAACAGGCGCAACTGAACAACCGCTGGCTGCAACTGGCACGGCGAAAAGATGCGCTCTCGCGCGAGGAGGTGCTGGACCAACTGGCGGAAAGCCGGCAGCAGATGAACAACGCGCTTGAATCAGCGTATGAGCAAGCGGAACTTTTACGGGAAACGATTTATCAAAAGAGCCATGGCCTACTGCGCTGGACGGTCTGGCTATTTGCAGCCTGTGTGATTCTCTCGCTTCTGTGCGCCACCTGGACGGTTCGGGCCTCGGCTGGTTTGTTTCACAGGCTGGAGCGGCAGGCCACCGAATTGAGCAGCCTGCAATACCAGTTTCTGGAGACGCAAGAAGATGTGGCGCGACGGTTCTCGCACGAACTGCACGACGAATTAGGACAGGTGCTGACAGCGATCAAGGCAAACTTGTCGGGGCTGGGGGGCGGATCGGGCGATGCGCGAGTGGAGGATTGCCGGCTGTTAGTAGATCGGGCGATTCAGGATGTGCGCGAGATGTCCCAGCTTCTTCGGCCAACGATTCTGGACGATTTCGGACTGGATGCGGCGCTGCGCTCACTGACGGAAAGCTTCGCCCAGAGGACAGGAATTCAGGTGAGTTATCGCAGCGAACTCGATGGGCGGCGTCTCCCGGAGCAGGCCGAAACGCACCTGTTCCGGATCGCGCAGGAAGCGTTGACCAATGTTGCGAGACACGCGCAGGCGACCACAGCCCGGATAGAACTGCTGTCGCACGGCGAAGAGGTAAGCTTGCGGATTCGCGATAATGGCCACGGCTTTGAAGTGACGGGACCGCGAAAGCGGGGTGGCCTTGGACTGGCCGGAATGGAAACGCGGGCACGCGGATGCGGGGGAAGATTAAGCCTGGAATCCACGGCGGGCAAGGGGTCGAGCATCGAAGTGACTTGTCCGGCTCCGTGACTTCCTTATCCTGAAAGCGATGGCCGCAATCAAGATTCTGCTCGCCGACGATCACACGATTGTGCGGCAAGGGCTGAAGTTAATCCTTTCCGCGCAGGCGGACCTCCAGGTAGTGGGTGAAGCAGCGAACGGCACCGAGGCGGTCGGGCTGGCGCAGAAACTCAAACCAGATATTGTGCTGATGGATGTCGCGATGCCGGAGCTGAACGGCATTGAAGCAACACGAAAGATGGTACAGGAGAATCCGCGCGTGCGGGTGCTCATCTTGAGCATGCATAAAGAGGCAGTGTACGTGCGCGAGATTCTGCGGGCGGGGGCGCGCGGGTACATCCTCAAAGACGCGATTGACACGGAACTGCTGAACGCGGTGCGATCGGTGGCGCGGGGCGATGGCTACGTCAGCCCGGCGGTTTCAGGCGCCTTGCTGAACGATTATCGGCAGAACGTAACCGACCCGATCGATTTACTTTCCACCCGCGAGCGCGAAGTGCTGCAGCTTGTCGCCGGAGGCAAGACCAACAAAGAGATCGCCACCCAACTGAACCTTAGCGTTTACACGGTGGATTCGCACCGCGGCAAAATCATGGAAAAGCTCAACCTGCACAGCACCGGCGAACTGGTGCGGTTCGCCATGAAGCGCGGGCTGGTCGATTAGGCGCCGGCCGCGCGATTCTTAGCTGAAACAGCGGCTCTGCCGCTCCGGCGCGATCGGGAACGGGAGGGCTGCTCTTCCTCTTCTTCCAGGCTCTCCTGGCTGGCCTGTTCGAGAAGCGGGGGTGAAAGCTGGGTAAGAAGAGCGTCGGTTTTCTCCTCCTCGGACAAGGTTTGAGACAGAAGCTTGGCGACCTTCGTCTGCCCGAGCCGCTCCGCCATAACTCGGAGGGTTCCGTACCCGGAGATCTCATAATGCTCAACCTTCTGCGCGGCAGCGACTAAGGCGAGATCGGCGGCAACGGGCTCTTTATCCTGACCTTCCTCAATCTTTTCCTGACCTTCTTCGACGAGGCCCTGCATGGCGCGGCACGGCTTCGCCTTCGCTTTTTGACCGAGCGCCTCGAAGGCCTGCTTCAAGCGATCGACGTGACCTTTAGTTTCTTCCAAATGCTTTTGAAACGCCTGTTTCAGCTTTGGATCATGGGCAGCTTTCGCCATCTTGGGCAGCGCCTTGACGAGCTGACCCTCCGCGTGCAGCAGGTCCTGCATCTCCTCAATCAAACACTCTTCAAGTACCGGCATCGGTGGATGGTTCTCCTCACCTGTGGATGCGGATCGTTTCGGGTCTGTTTCGCTAGGGGGATTGCGGGTGCCTAATGAGCAACTCCTCCTGCTGAAGGCATCACATCGCGAGCAAACCCGGCGAGGAACTCTCGTAGCTCATCTCGGATACGCCGGAAAACTGTCAGGCCTTCCTGCTCAGATCCGAGCAGGGCGGCGGGGTCTTCGAAGTTGCGATGCAAACGTTTGGCGGACCCCTTGAAGATCGGGCAGCTTTCTTTCGCATCGTCACACACGGTGATCACATAGTCGAACTCCCGGCCATCAAATTCACCCAGGTGTTTCGAACGATGTCCGCTTATGTCGATCCCCAACTCGCGCATTACGGCGATCGCCTCCGGCCGTACCCGGCTGGGCTTTGTACCGGCGCTCTCTACTTCGAACTGATCGTCCGCATCGTGACGAAGCAGGCCTTCTGCCATCTGGCTACGCGCGGAGTTGCCCGTACACAGGATGAGCACTCGTTTCTTTTTGTCCATGACTATCTCGTGTTGGATGGGGAAGCACGACACCAGGAGCGTTGTCCGGTAGAGAGGGCACGAGCCAGCGGAACAGTGCCGTGGCAGCACCGGCTCCCGCTAACTGCATGATGACGAAACCAGGAACGTCGGAGGGCCGTATTCCGGTGAAGGTGTCGCTGGCGGCGCGTGCCAGTGTCACGGCGGGATTCGCAAAGGAGGTCGAGGCTGTAAACCAGTAGGCCGCGGCAATGTAAGCGCCCACCGCGAACGGAACGGCCGAGGATCGGAAACGGGCGCAGCCCCAAATCACGGCCAAAAGCCCGAACGTCGCGACAAACTCGCTCAGCAATTGCGCCGGTCCGCTCCTGGTATGCCGCGAGGCGAAAAACGCCGGCTGCTGGAACATCAGATTCGCTATTGCCACGCCCGCAAAGCCGCCCGTGACCTGCGCAGCGATGTAAACCGGGACATCTCGCCATGGCATGCCTCCCTGACTGGCGTCCGCTAGAGTAACCGCCGGATTGAAATGGGCTCCGGAGATGGGTCCAAATGTCAGTATCAACGCGATCAGGGCCGCCGCTGTTGCGATGGTATTTGCCAGCAAGGCTATAGCGACATTACCGGCCGCTAAGCGTTCCCCCATAATGCCTGAGCCGACCACAGCCGCCAGCAGCATCGCTGTTCCCAGGCACTCCGACGCGACCCGCCGTGCCAGACTCATGCATTTCCGCCCCGAGAATGACACGCGCAATCCGCATTACAGCACGCGTCAGGCTTTACCGCCCGGATAAAGGCGCTCATGAACTTGCCGCTCACCTGTGGCGCGATCGAGTCTACGTCCAGACCCAGGCCCGACAAGAAAACGCGCGCATCTTCGATGTCGTAAACTCGCGTGGGCTCGATTTCGAGATCGGCGAAACCGGCGGCGGCCAGTTTCGCGGCGTATTCAGAATCCTTCAGCGCGCCGGCAACGCAACCGATCCACAACTCGACATTACGGCTGATTTCGGCGGGCACATCTCCGCGTACGACGACGTCGGAAACGGCAAAGCGGCCGCCCGGCTTCAACACTCGAAAGGCTTCGCGCAAGACCTGGTCTTTATCGGCGGCAAGATTGATAACGCAGTTAGAGACGATGACGTCAACCGAATTATCGGGAAGAGGAATACTCTCGATTTCACCCTTTAGAAATTCCGCATTCTCGATACCGGCCTTGCGGCGGTTCTCTTCAGCGAGGACCAGCATTTCGTCTGTCATGTCCAACCCGTAAGCCTTACCGGCGGGACCGACTCGGCGCGCGGACAAGAGGACGTCGATACCGCCGCCAGACCCAAGATCGAGAACCGTTTCACCAGGATTGAGTTTTGCGAGTGCCGTTGGATTGCCGCAGCCGAGAGACGCCTTCAACGCTGCGTCCGGGATTTCGCCTGCTTGCGACTGATCGTACAGATTCGAAGTGATCGGATCGCATGAGGCGGCCGCAGAACCACTGCAGCAAGAGATAGCCGTGCAGCAATCGGCGGGCAGCCCTTCTCCCGAGGCGACGCGACGCGCAGCTTCCCCGTATTTCTGTTTAATGGATTCCTTAATTTCCATAGGTGTCCTTTCAGCGACAGACCCGGATAATGGCTTCCGGTTCGACGGCTCTGTTGCGCGTACAGCACTCCGCATAGAGAAACCCGAGCAGTTCCTGAAGAACTTCGGTATTTGCGGAATACCACATGTAGGTGCTTTCGCGTCGAGCTTTGACGAGATCTTCGTTTTTTAATTTTTCGAGGTGGTGCGATAGCGTCGAAGCCGGGATGTCGAGTTCCTCACCGACGTCACCGGCAACCATCCCGTCGGGGTGGGCTGAGAGCAGCGCGCGCATAATCCGCAGGCGCGGCTCTGTGCCCATGGCGGAGAACATATCCGCGTAACGGGCCACGTCGGGTTCGTTCTTTGCCTTAGACATCGGGATCTAAGGCATCGTCCCAAGCTTCCTCAAGCGAATCTTCCAGGGAGCACAGCAAACACCCTGCCGAGGATTGCTTCTTGAGTTCACTCGCCACCATCTCGGTCGCAAAAGAATCGACGTACACAGCGGGCCGCGAGTCATCCAGGCGATCCCAGCAGGCCACTTCGGGCGAACACGGAGCCATCAAATCTTCTTCCATATTTCTATAGTTGTAGAATTATGGCCAAATGTCAAGTAACGAAAATTAGTCTTAGCGGCTGACTTTCAGGTTGTCGAACTGGGCCCGGCCCCAATCTGTTCCTACAGCGAACATTCCGGTTTTGTGTGTGGAATCGTGAACTGACGCGACTTGTTTGCCATTGATCATCGCGATGACCTGATCGGCGTGGAAGGCGAGCGCGAGTTGGGACCAACGGGTTCCGGCGGGAACCGTGCCTGAAGCCAAACTCCGGACCGGTGCTTTGTAGGCAGCGGAGAGCAGGCTCCACGCTCCGCTCTTTGCAAGTTGCAGAACGTACCCGCTAGGCCAGAGCGCTTTGGAATCATCGAAGACGTTGGCGGAGTCGATCCTGCCCATGATGGCGAGCAGGTTTGAAGTAATTGGCAAGACATCGGCGGCGATGCGATAGTCTGACCAGCTTGAATCGCCGGTCAAAGTGAATGGGTTGGGAAGCGGATCCCACGGGATTGGCCTTTGCGTTACGACTTGTTCCAGACAGTTGCCGGCGCGCTGCTGGCAGGGATGGACTTCAAACGCACCATCCTGATCGGCCAGATATTTCGGCGCGCGGTTCACTGCGGTGTGTTCGAAATCGTCGGAATAGGGTAGCGGGAACGGCTTATCGCGCGGCGGCTGCGCACTGCCCTTGCCCTGCCCCGTGGTGGTGGTGAGCGAGTAAAGCGAATCGGGTCCGAAGGTGTACGTGAACACGGCAGCGTGCGGAGCGACATCAGCCAGGTGCATGAACGTTTTCTGAGAGTTTGTTTCCCAGATGTGGACCGTGCCGGTCGAGAGTCCGCCGGCGACCCGGAATTGGATCTGCTGGGGTGCGTGGGCCTCGACGGTTTCTAGTACGACGCTCCAATCGTTAGAGTGGGGCGATTTCAAAGCAACATAGGTTCCTGCGTGGTCTGGAAGAAAGCCGGAGGATGAATCCAAATACTGCCAGCCGGGTTTAGCAAATTGAGTCGTGTGCGCGGTGGCCCATATGGTGCCCTGAACGTCATAGTGGCCCGACCACGGCGTGTTGGCGTACATCAGCCCGGAGTGCGGAGCGGCAAGGTTCTCAAAATACGACGTAATGGGACTCCAGATCTCCGTTTTTGTAAATGCGCCCTGCAGGTAATTGCGGTTATAGACCTGCGCCAGAATGCGACCTCCGGCCTGCCAGTCGCGAGAGATGAAGGGGCCGCCACCGCCGTTAGGCTGATCTTCACTCGACCACAATTTTTTCCCGCTGGCTCTGACCTGGGGCGTGGTGGAGTACTGATCGACGGCTGTGGCGCGCGGATAGTGAACGCCGACCGCGGCGAGAGACGCGGCCAGTTCGGGATCTCTTTCCATGGCGGCGATCACCTCGAACTGCTTGTCACGGTGGTAATCGTCGCAGCAGACGATCTGAGTTGCGATGCCTTGCTTCAGCAACGTCCGGTGCAGCAGCTTCACATAAGCAGGGTCATACGGGCGCTCGTTCCAAATTCCGGTATAGCGGATATCGAGATTATGGAATCGCTTGGCGCCCTTGATGAAATCGGCGACGTAGTTCGCCATGTCTTGCGAATAGAGATGGCCGCCGCCGATCCAGCCGGGGGCACCCCAGGCAAGCGCATCCAGGATGATGTTGGGATTGCGCCGGTGCGCCTCTTCCATGAGCCACCATTCGTACCCGCGGTTGTAATCGTGATCGGTTGGCGAGCGCATGTGGCTCGCCTCGGAACCATCGGTCGAATTGACGTCGGCTCCGATTTCGACTTTGAGGTGCTGCAGCGCAGCGCCGTAGCCAGGCTTGAAAAGATAGTCGAGGATCTGGCTTCGGTACGGCTCGGGATAGTCAACCAGCAGGCGCGAAGAAGCACCAGCACTGACCGCGCCTAACCCTTCATAGATGCGGCCGGCGGCGTGCCCATCGAGAACAATAGTGGTCTCGGCTCCGAGGAGCACGGATGCTGCGATGCAAAAGAGCAAGGAACCGCGAATGAACATAGGATCTATTTGAAATCGATAATGACGACCGCTAGCCCGCGCAGTTGGATGATTTTGCCAGAGGGCTCCGAGGTTGCGTACGGCGCTCCCTTGGTGGTTTGATCGACCACGGCGACCTGAGCCGGTTCGTCGGGCATTGTCAGGTCAAAGGTGCGATCGCGCTTATTGATCAGCAGCAGCTTGCGCTTGCCGTTCGGCTTGACAACCGCGAACGTGTCAACATATGGAGAATTGATGGAGCTGTCAACGAGCTTGTCGCCTGGTCCGAAGTTGTCTTTGAGCAGTTGAAGAACGCGGAAGCGTGCATTGGGCGCACCGGTGGTCCAGTCCACCATGGAGACGCTGGGGAACTGCGTCGGATAGCCGACGAGCTGCGATTCACCCGCTAGGTCGATACCAAGCTCCGCGAGGTGCGCGAAGACATATGCAAAGGTAGCGCCGGAGAGATTCCAATAGGAGTCCGGAATCGGCTTCGTAAGATGACCCGGCGCGTTCTGTTCGCCGTCGTCCGCGGAAATGGAGCCAATCTCATCTACGGTGGTGCGGGTCTCCGGAGATAGCCGCTGCCGGATGGCTTCGATATAGCGAGCGGTGGCTAGGAATCGATCGGCCTGATCGAAGAAGGTGAACTGCTGGACATCGGGCGATTGATCCGCGGACGGGCTGGCATAGAAGTGATACGAAATCATGTCGAGCGGGATGCCCGGCTGATGGTGTTTGTGGTCAAGGAAATACTCGAACATCTCCGGACGGTCCGAAGGCATGGCAAGCGCGAGACCGACGAACTTCATCTGAGGCACGATCTTTCGGATCGCCGAAACGATGGCGTCGTAACGAGCGGTGTACTGCTCCTGAGTCATATTGTGCTCGAAATCGATTTCGTTTAGAACTTCCCAGTAATCGATTTTGTAGCGATGGCCCGATTCGTGGCGCTTGCCGAATTCGTCCGTGAAACCACCGTTAACATACCAGCTCACCAGGCGCGCGTAATAATCACCGAGCTCTTTCATGGAGAGATCGTGCAGTTCGGTGCCTTGCGTATAGTTCCAATCGACCTGATCGGGACCGGCAGGGTACTCGACTGGTTTGGGCGTGACGAACATCCAGGCCGGAATGGTGCTGAAGTTCAAAATGACGGGGTGGCCGCTGGTGGCGTTTACGAAGTCTGCGGTCATGGGATCGATGAGCGAGAAATCCCACGAGGTGTGGCCGTTGGCGGGCGGCTGCAATTCCGCTACGGCGAGCCTCGGGTACGGCAGCCACGGAACGTATCTGACATAGTCGGCTCCGAGCTTTTGCAATTCCGAGAAGACGCGGTCATGAATGGCCGAACCGCGGCGGAGAGGCGGATTCACGACGACCTGCAAAGTAGGCGTGGTGTTTGAGATGCGCCGGACCTTGTTCCAATCGATACGAACCGTTTGAGCACATAGCTGGCCGGTTTGTATCAGCACCACGATCGCCACGAGGCGGAGAACAGGGAATTTGCTGGTGGTCAACATACTCTTACGCATTCCATACCAAGCAGCGCGGCGAACTTCTGGAGCTTGGTCGAGATGTGTCCTACGCCGATGGCGCAGTGGTGCGCGGGCCCTTGCGCGTTCCACGCATCGATGAAATTCTTAGCACCCAGCGCGAAACGGTAGCGGCTGTTGGTATTGCCGATCTCGAGAATGAGGCCGGGCTCTGAAACGGCTTCGGCAATCACGAGCTTCAAGCGACCATCGACAGTTTGCGCGACGGAAAGCAGCGTGACTGGTCCGTTCTTGACGGACATCTCGACGGAAAGGCCACGGCCGATTTTGCCGTGATAAACGCCGAGCGGCCTCACTTTCACTTTCCCCTCGGCGATGGCAATATGGCCGGGACCATCGTGGCCGAGGAGAATGACATCATCGTTGAAGTCGGCTGCATAGAATTCAGAGAACGAGCCGCCCGCGCCAAAGGAATCCATGATCTTCATGGCGTGCGCATTCTTGACTTCGTACTCGCCAGCTACCGGGATGCCACGGCCGGTGAGCAGACTCGTGCCAACGATGACGGAGCTGATAACGTCCTCATTCTCAGGGTTGCCAGTTCCGCGATAGTAGTAAGCGAGCGAGCCGATTTGGTGGTCCGCTGCGAGGCGGTCTAAAGCGATGGAGGTTTCGGCTGCGCGGCGAAGCTCGGAAGGCGGGCAGTCGGGTTGGACATCGAAAGTGACGTGAAATAACCGCACACGTTCGTCTATTTCCGAATCTGAGACTTCGCGGCGTAGGGCGGCCAGTTCGTCCACTTCAATAAATTCGACGTGACCCCCGAAAGTAGCGCAGAGTTGTGTCAGGTCGGAATAGATGTCGAGCATGCCGCCGTAATAATGGCCCATCAGGCCGAGGCGGTTGTGCTCCATCACGTGCGCCACGCGCGCCGCTTCCATCCACTCGTCAATTTCGGCCCAGGCGCCGTTCTCATCTTCGAGCGTGCCCGTGATTTGAAAGAACGGAATGCGCGCACGCTGAAATACGCTGGCGAGTTCAGGCACCGTGCAAGCCTGACACCAAGCCAGCCATTCGCCGGTCATGTGTCCGCGATCATGCAGTTGGTTGAACCCGGCATAGTCGATGGCGGACCCCGGAGCGAGATTCAAGACGATTACGGGCGCCTTGGCACGGCGGATAACCGGAAGAACAGCGGAAGAGAGGCCGTATGTCGCGACGTGAAGGAAGATGAGGTCGACATCCGCTTGGCGGAATTGATGACCGGCGGTGATCGCTTTTTCGGGCGTGTCGATCAAGCCGAGATTTTCGATATGAACGGCGCGTCGCGCGAGTTTGACAGCTACCCGTTGGTTATAACTCGTCAACCGCTCTTTCAGACCTTCAAATTGCTGCCAATAGGCGTCCAGACCGAGGCTGAATAAGCCAATCTTGAGTCCGTTGGGCGGGGTCATCGGGTGAGCTGCCGTTCGATCTGCTCCAGCGTTTTCCCCTTCGTTTCGGGAACGCGCAACCAGATGAAGACGAATCCAACGAAACAAATAGCGGCGTATAACCAAAAGGTCACGGCTGAGCCTACGGCGTGAAGGATCACGGGAAAGGTGAACGTCAGAATGAATGACGCGATCCAGAGCGCGGAAACAGCTATGGAAACGGCGGCTCCGCGGATACGGTTGGGGAAAATCTCGGAGATCAGAACCCAGGTCACTGGGGCCAGCGACATTCCATAGCAGCCAATCGCAGACAGGGTGAAAACGAGCAATGGCAGGCCGCCGAGGTGAGCGCGATATGCGAACCCGATCAGCAGATGCGATATTCCAATGCCGGCACAACCGAACAGCATCAGCGGACGGCGTCCGAACCGGTCAACGAGGCCTAGAGCGACAAGCGTAAAAACAAGGTTGATGGCGCCGGTAATGACGATGTTAAACATGACGTCGCTAATGCCGTAACCGGCGTTTCGGTAGACCTCCTCGGCGTAATTGAAGATGACGTTGATTCCGCTCCACTGTTGAAGTACAGCGAGAAACACGCCGATCCCGAGAATGCGCAGAACCGGGGGCGAGAGCAGCTCATTACGCTGCAGGCTGTGTTCGGATTCGGCAGCCAGAGCCGTCTCGATCTCCGCCAGCGCATCGTCCGCGTACTGCCGATCGCCAATCTTGACGAGCGTGGCGCGGGCTCGCTCGCGTTTCCGGTTCTTCACCAGCCAGCGCGGGCTTTCCGGGATAAACAGCGCACTGAAGAGAAAGATAAGCGAGGGGACTGCAACAGCAGTGAACATCCAGCGCCAGCCGAACTGGCCATTCCAGGATGTTCGGATCTGTTCCGCACTGGCTCCCGCAGGTACCTGTTGCGCAATGAGCCAATTTACAATCTGTGCGCCGAGAATGCCGATGACAATGGTGAGCTGGTTCAACGAGACGAGACGGCCGCGCCACATGGCAGGGCTTATCTTCCGCGATGTAAGTGGGCGAGACATTCGAAGCGATACCGATGGCGACACCACCAACCATTCGCCAGGTAATAAACGACGCAAAAGACCAGGCCCAACCGGTCAACACCGAGGAGATCGCGAACAGTAGCGCCGAAACAATCAGGAGGTTCTTCCGTCCGAAGCGGTCACTGATTGCGCCGGAGAGGATCGATCCGAGCAAACAGCCGATGAGCGCGCAACTGTTCGCCCATCCGATCGATCCTTGCGAGGTTAGCCCGAAATAAGTTTCGTAGAACGGCTTGGCCCCGCCGATTACCACCCAGTCATAGCCAAACAGTAAACCGCCTAATGCCGCGGCTGCCGAGATGACACATACGTAGCCGGAGTGCAGGTGGATTGCTATGGCCGGAGACGTCGAACCGGCTTGCATTGGCTTCAAGCTCTGGCTCCCGCGCGGTCTATGAGCGCCGATTGGGTCCGAAGCTCAGCTAAAAAGTCCGAAGCGTTCGCATGACTGGGGTCAAGCTGTAGCACGCGGCCAAGCAGGCGGTGGCCACGTTTCGCAAATCCGAGTCCAATCGAAGCCTGTGCTTCGAGAAATAACGCCGTGATGGCGTTCCGTTTCGCAAGATCGTCATTGAACAGAAGCATGGCGGGTAGCGAAGTGGCGAAGTAATTGATGCGTGCTTCGGAACAAGCGAGTTGCCTCGCATACCGCAGGAGAGCGCGAAGAAGTTGCCTGGCTTGCGCGTGCCGTTCGAGGCGCTTAAGGGCGTTCGCGCTGTAGTACGTCATCTCGGAATACGGGCGGACGCTCATCTGCTGAAAATCGCCCGAGCTTTCGGCCGCTTTAGTCCACCAAACGCGCGCAGATGCGGCATTATCGGCGGCTTCGCAGGCGACACCGAGCCAATAATATACGTTGCTGCGATTTGCCAATAAATGCCATGCCTCGCCCAAGTTTTCGGGCGGGTGCAAGGCAGCTTCTATCAAAGCGGACGCCCGTTCCGCATCGCCGTTTTCAAGGGCGTGCTGGCCCAGCGCCAATTGCGTCCGCACATATTGGCCGAGCACGGCTCCTTCGCCGCCCTCCCAGGGCTGGAAGCGACGATTGGATAATAGAGCCGCCGCGCGCCGGGGTTGCCGAGTCTGATTGTAGAGAGTCGCGAGCTCGACCGTGAGGTCATCGCGCTGGTTCACAAGGTGCAGGTTTCTTTCGAATTCAGCCAAGCGGTCCGCGATAGGAATACCAATACGTTTCCAGAGTTGGTCGCGTTCGTAACGCAAGCGGGCGTCTTCGGGATTCGCTTCTACAGCATGCTCGAAAGAAGATTGAGCATTCGGCGGCATCGTGACGCACGTTGAAGTATGCGATCCCTAGGTTTCTCCACACCACCGAGTAGCTGGGATCGAGAGCGGCGGAACGCTCCCAATGGATGATGGCTTCCTCATGGCGGCGCCGATCGAAGAGCCAATTGCCGAGATAATAATGCGCGCGCGCGATCATCCGGATTGTGCTGCAAGGCGGCTTCGAGCACGATCAGCTCTTCGAGACGGCTAGGGAAACCGTAGTCGGGCGATTCGGCAGAAGCTTCCAGATAGCGTGACCGGGAATTGGCCAGATAAGCGAGCGTGTAGCGCACGATCGGAACGGACCCATCGCACGCGGACAGATCAGCCGTCTCTAGAAGGCTCATCGCTTCGCTGTAAAGCCCTGCGCGAAGCAGGTCAAAGGCAACATCGAGGCGCGCCTGGTTATCGCCGAGCGTGCGCCCGATAAGGTGACGGGCCCAGTAATCGAGGGGATCGAGCGCCAGCGTCTCGGCTAAGGTAATTTCCGCTTCGGACGATCGGCCCAGCTTGCGCAAGAGCACCACTTTCAAGTTGCGCGCGTTCAAATGATCGGCATTGGTTCGCAGACAAAGATTCAAGTGCTCCAGAGCCTTCTCGAAAGCGCCGCGCGCGATGTCGATCTCAGCGAGTGCAAGGTAGCCGGCCGAGCGCCAGGCGTAGTTCCAGGTCGATTTGTAAAAAGCTGCGTAGGCCTCCTCATTGCGCCCCAGATAGCGAAGGGTCAGGCCCAGACTGTAGAATGGCTCGCCATCGTACGGATTCGGATTGCGGAGCGTGAGCCGTTCAATCGACCTGCGCAGGAACTGCTCGGCTAGACTAAATTCTCCGCGGCGCAAGTGCCACACGCCCAGCGCGTGATTGCAGCGGACGTCGCCCGGATCGCGGCGGAGGGCTTCCTGCCAGTAACTCTCGGGATCGCGCGTGGCGTGGCGATACTGATCGAGGTGCAGACCTGTCACAAAAAGTTCGTCCGTGCCGACGATTTCGGAAGGCAGCGGCGGTTCAGTTGCGGGCTGCGGCGCCGTCAGACTGGCCGGCACCGGCGGCGTATAGCGGATCAGCTCGCGATTATTAACAGCAATAGCGCGAACGCAGAGATCAGAGGCCGTCACGCCTTTCGGAACGGCCGTCTCAGCCACGAACGGCCCTCCAGGACGAACATCGCGCACCCACTCCGCAATGATCTGGTTGTCCCTACGCAGTTCAATGTGAAGCCCCTGAAACAAACGAGTGGCGCAGAGCCCTACGCGTGCCGTGCCGGGTTCCACTTGGAAGCTGATGGCAGCATCCAGGTTGGCCTTCTGCACCGGCCCGATCTTCTGAATTGGATACCAGTACTGACTGAATGTTCTTGTTTCGCCGGGAGCAAGAAACGAGAAATCAGGCTGGTTGTCCGTGAAAACACCCGCCATCAATTCGATGTAAGGGCCGTCTTCGTCCGTCAGATTGCGGTCCCAGGCGTAGCCGAAATTATGATTGCCCCACGTCCACTGCTTCTTGCCCGGCGAGATGTGATGATTCGCCACGTGTACCAGGCCGGCTTGCTTTGCATGATCGTAACCGCCGCAGAAATCCCGCCCCGACCCCACAGCCATGTAGCTGGTGGGCACCGGAATATTTGCGTACCAACTCAGGTCGTTCGGTGGATAAATACCGGGCGGTAGAAAATTGCTTGGGAATTCATCGGCGGGAACGCCATCGCGGGCACGGGCGGCGTAATCGACGCCGTAGTACCGGCCTTCGCATAGTGGAAACCCGCTCATGGCGCGCTTTGCGTGATCGGCGACGAAATGCACATCGGGCGGAAAGAACGATTGATAGTACTCGTGGACATGCGCAGCAACATTAGCCCACCACAAGAACGTTTGCGCAAACGGCGTACGGTTATAGAGCCGAACCTTCAACTCTATGTAGGCACGATCCGGATAAAGACAAACGCCGTGCATTCCTTTCAGGCGGTTCATCGGGTCGTGATCGCTGCACCAGATCGTTCGTGAACCGTCTTCGGATTCTTCGATCTGCCAATCGACCGGCATGAAGGTCCCGGGCCGATGATGTTGCGGCCAGTTGAACTCGACGCCTCCGGAGACCCAGGGGCCGGCGAGGCCGACCAGCGCCGGTTTGATCACGTTCTGGCGATAGAAGAAATCGTAGCCGTTGGTTTTATCGAGGCCGACATGGATGCGTCCGCCAATCTCCGGCAGAACCATCGCCCGAATGTACTGGTTTTCTATGTGCAGCGCCTGCCAGGAGCGATTGCGCGGTTCCGTCGCTATACGATCGGTAAATGGCAGCGGATACATTCGCCCGCTGCTCCCCTGATACACGCGCTTTTCGAGAAACATGGGATTTTTATCTGCGGCCAGCGGCTCGTACGTAGGGAGGATCACGGGCTCTGCCCAGGCCTTAACGGGGCCGGTCGCGGTGGCTGACGCTGGAGGGAGTTGGAAGCGGCTCATGCTTCTCTGGGTACGCTCATTTCTGGCGTGAACGTTAACGGGTTTTAGTAAAGCACGGACCTCAGGCCGCTGTCAACGCTTTTCCCGTTCGGGGTGGCGGGATTCCGCCGCCGCGGCCTGCCAGAATCCCTGAGCGCCTGAAGTTGTGTCATCCCGATCGGCGGGCAGCATCTCCAGAAAAACATCAAGATTACTGCGCAACACGATGTGCGGGGGAATGCTATGCCGCAAGGCCGGGCAAGTGCCCTGGATAAGAAACTGATGGAGTGCCTGGAACGCCATTCGACCTTGCGCCTTGGGGCGCTGATAGACAGTCCCGAGTACTCTTCCATCCCGAATTAACGGCGCGAGAGCGGGGAACAGATCGGTCGTAATCACGGGGATCCGACCGAGCCGGCCGGCCTTCTGCAATGCTTCGATCACCGGGATAGAGTTCGCTGTGCTTACGTATACGGCTCCGAGGCCAGGGTGGTCGGCGAGGAACTCGCGCGTCAATTCCCCCGCTTTCTCGGGATCATCATGCGCTTCGAGCACGCCGGTCACCTGAAGCGGGCTGTTCGTTTTTTCCAGAAAGGACCGGAAGCCGTTGACTTTTTCGGCATGATCCACAACGGTCAGATCGCCGGTTACGATCAAAACGGAGGGTGGACGCTGGCCAAAGCCAGTCAGCAGTTCGGCCACCATCGCACCGCTGGTAAAGGCGTCTGCTGAGATTGCCGCCAAGCGCTCTGTTCCGGGCGCATCGGTGGCCACGCACACAACCGGAATACCGGCTCTTGCTGCTTTGCGGATCCAGGGCTTCAGGCCCGCTGGGTGGCCGGGAGTGATGATAATCCCGTTGGTGCTGTCGCGCAGGGTTTCGGCGAGCAACTCGAGATCACCTTCGCCGAGCCGCGGATACGTTCGGAACTGGATTTCGATAGTCGACTGAAATGGTTTGGCGGCTTCCTGAATGCCTTCGCGCACGGCGTCGAAAAATGTCGCGATTTCGCGCGGGAGATGGGCCGATATGCGCAGCTTGCGATTCAGTTTCAGATGGCGCGCGGCGAAGTTCGGCTGATATCCGAGGGTCTGGGCCATTTTTAGAACCTTGGCCCTGGTCATCGGGTTGATTCCCGGGCGATCGTGCAAAGCGCGATCCACCGTTCCAATGGAGACTCCCAGCACCCGGGCGATTTCCTTAATGCCAGCCGGGCCGGTCTGCTCGCGCCTATCCTCCGGGTTCATGTCGGTGGAACCTGATCATCTTTCGACTCGGGCAGCCGAACGTGTACGATACCAGTCATTTCCCGGGCTCTAAAGGCTGAATCGGTGCGCACATTCCCAAGAATATCCTCAACTCAGTCTCAAAAACAAGAAAGTTTTGACCGTGTACGTTGACAGTACTCCAAACCTGTGATAAGTTTCTGCCATTGCTCCACCTTGGTGATCTCGGAGGAAGAGGTTACTACGAAAGGACGTTCCGCACTATGTTCTCCGTGCCACGTGTTCGCTCACTCGCCATTGCTGTAAGTCTCGTCGCGTTCACTCTTGTGCTTAACGCCCAGGTTGATACCGGCACTATTCTCGGAACCATTCGCGACAATACGGGCGCTGTTGTTCCGGGCGCAACCGTC
Organism: uncultured Acidobacteriaceae bacterium; assembly: GCA_963795445.1. Lineage (GTDB taxonomy): Bacteria > Acidobacteriota > Terriglobia > Bryobacterales > Bryobacteraceae > Bog-105. Next base: position 29,651 of record CAWCHX010000003.1, read on the forward strand.
ACCGTCAAAAACGAAGGGACGTCCTTCACTGAGTCAACAACGAGTTCTCCCTCCGGGACTTACGTGTTTACTGCGTTGAAGATCGGCAGGTACACGGTAGAGGCGGAACATCCGGGATTCAAGAAAGAGGTGCACTCGGCGCTCGAACTGAACATACAGCAGCAACTGGTAGTGGACCTCGAGCTGTCTGTGGGCCAGGTCAGCAGCGAAATCGAGGTCACCGGGCAAGCGCCTATTTTACAGACGGAAAGCGGCTCGGTGGGACAGGTTATTGGGCGGCAGGAAGTGAACGACCTTCCGCTAAACGGGCGCAATTACACTTTTCTGGCGCGGCTTGTTCCGGGCGCGACGGTTGGCCAGCCCGAGGGACGCGGTCTGAACGCGAACGGCTGGTTTACGGCAAATGGCACGCGTCCGGCGCAGAACAACTACATGCTCGACGGCATCGATAACAACACAAACGACGTGGATTTTCTGAGCGGCGCCGCGTATGTAATTAAGCCGCCGGTCGATGCCATTAGCGAGTTCCAGTTGCAGACGAGTACTTTCAGCGCGGAATTCGGGCGTGCCGGAGGAGCGGTACTGAATGCAAGTATCAAATCGGGCACTAATCAGTTCCACGGCACACTTTGGGAGTTTCTGCGTAACGACAAACTGGATGCCGCCGACTATTTCCAGAACGCGAACTCACAGCCGAAAGGCTCGTTTAAGCAGAATCAGTTCGGTGCGGCAGCGGGCGGCCGGATCATCAAGAACAAGACGTTCTTTTTCGCCGATTACGAAGGGACGCGGATCCGTCAGGGCGTACCGGAAACCGGCAACACGGTACCCACAGCTTTGGAACGCAACAGCGGATTCACGAACTTTTCCGATCTCATCTCGCTCCAGTCAGGCAGTCTGACCGATGCACAAGGCCACTCGTATCCGCTAGGCACTATCTTTGACCCTTCTACCACGCAGAGTATCGGTAACGGGCAATACATCCGGTCTCCCTTTCCGGGTAACATCATCCCGGCTAACCGGCTCGATCCCAATGCAGTTAAGCTGCTGAGCCTGATGCCTGCTCCGACACAGGCGGGCCTGAACGATAATTTCAACATCAACCGCAACTCTTTTACGAACGTCAACCAGTTCGATATCCGCATCGACGAGAACATCTCTTCGAAGGACTCCATCTTCGGCCGGTATAGCTGGTCGAAAAGCCCGAGCTTCATTCCCGGGCCATTCACCGGTTACGCCGATGGCGGCGGATTTGGCGATGGCGATCAGCAGGTGGACACGCAGGGCGCCGCGCTCAGCTACACGCACTCGTTTACGCCGACTCTCATCAACGAAGCTCGAGTTGGCTTCAACCGCGAGCACACATCGCGCGTGCAGCCGTACGGAAGTGATACATCAAATATCCCCGCTCAGTTCGGTATTCAGGGGATTCCGCAGCTTCCCGGAAACGGCGGATTGCCTTACATTGGAATCGGCGGACTTAGCCAGCTTGGTTCGGCGGAATGGCTGATCAGCGATCGCTACAGCAACACGATTCAATTTACCGAGAACCTGAATAAGGTGTATCACTCACATACCTTCAAGGGCGGATTCGAAGCGCAATCGATTTACTTCCCGTGGGAAGCGCCGCCTTTTCCCGCGGCGAATTCGACTTTGGCGGGCAGTACACATCTATCGTCAATCAGGCCGACGGCAGCACCGGACGGGCACAGTTTCTGTTGGCCCCCGCTACCGCGCCGGGACTTGGCGGGACTGTATTGGGCGGCGCAAACACCGTGAACGTATCCAACTTCGGCGACGTTGCGGCTCAGCGTTCCTACTACGGCGCTTACTTCCAAGATGACTGGAAAGTAAGTAGTAAGCTCACGCTAAACCTGGGAGTGCGTTGGGATTGGTTCAGTCCAACGGGCGAGCGCTATGGAGCGCAAGCGAACTTCGTTCCCGGAACACCGGGGGCCGGGGCGGAATACATTATCCCTGGCAACCGAGCGAATAATCCCGCGCTTTCGCCCAGTTTCACACAACTGCTCGCGAAAGATGGCATTGCCTTGAATTACTCCAACGCATACGGCTCCGGCTTGAGCATCGTACAGAAGAATAACTTCGCGCCGCGCTTCGGATTCGCGTATCAGGTAACACCGCATCTAGTGGTGCGGGGTGGGTATGGCATTTTCTATGGAGCCTTCGAAAATAGAGGCGGATATCCAAGCCTCGGGTATAACTACCCCTTCCAATACACCTTCAATTTTCCGGCCGCAAACGCTGTATCACCGAACTATTTTCCGAACGGCACTATTGCGACCATTGAAAATGGACTTTCGAGCGTCCCGTTAAATCCGGTTGATGTTACCGCGTCCGGATTGGATCTTCGCGGAATCCAATTCCATTACCAGACGCCTTACGTACAGAGTTATAATCTCACGCTGGAATATCAGCTCACGAATGCGGACGTAATCTCAGCAGGGTATGTAGCCTCGCTGAGTCGTCACCTGGAGGCTTTCGTCGGGACTAATCAGCAAACCGTTCTCCTGCCGCTCGGCTATAACCCGCAGAACTACGTTGCGTTCCCCGATTTCGCTCGCGGTTCTTCGTATGCCGCGACCATCGCGACGGCGAACTATCATTCCTTGCAGACGAAATATCAGCATCGCTTCTCAAAGGGCTTGACTGCGCTATTTTCCTACACGTACTCGAAGACATTGAGCGACGCCGGCGACGCGCTCAGTAACGGTAATCTCGGTGGATATCGCGCACCCCAGATATCCGGAGTCGGTATCCAGTACGACTACGGTTTGGCGGCATTCGATATCCGCAATGCCGTCTCGTTCAGCGGAACCTACGACATCCCGTTTGGGAGGAACCGGCAACACAGCATCTCGAATCGCTACGCGGATCTATTGCTCGGCGGCTGGTCTAGCAATTTCATCCTGACGCTGGACGACGGGCAACCCCAAACAATCAATTGCGCGACATCGACCGGAGCCGGAACGGGTTGCTACGCGCTATACACGGGCGCCGATCCTTATGGCGGACTGCACAACGTCCAGCAATTCTACAATCCCGCGGCGTTCACGACGCCGCCAGCCGGTGACGCAAGTCGGGCAGAGCGATATTCTTCCGCTGGGTGGAGGGCCCACGCAGGTGACCGGCCCGCCCATTCGCCGGCTCGATTTCTCCGTATTCAAGGAGTTCCCCGTTACCGAAACTATGCACTTCGAGTTCCGCGCCGAGTCGTTCAATTTGACGAATACACCTACGTTCGCCGCGCCCGGCAGCCTCAACTATTTAGATACTGTGAACTTTGGCGCGCATCTACTCGACGCTGCGACGCGCCGAACGATGCCCGCGAGCTTCAGTTCGCACTGAAGTTTTACTGGTAAGCTTAGTTCGCGATGCGGTATCTGCTCGCGATGGTGTTTTCCTGCGCTCTGTTCGCGCAGACAGCTCAAGACAATCATCGCCTAGGCGAATTCTATGCGAGCAAAGGCGATTTTAAGACGGCTGTTACTTATCTTCAAAAGGCCTACGAAATCGATTCTGCCAATTACGACAACGGCTACGATCTTGCCTTGGCGTACCTGGAAACGGGAGCGATTCAAAGCAGCCGGGAAGTGATAGAGGCCCTCCTCCAGCGGCAGGACAAGGCAGAGCTCCACAATTTGCTCGGCGATGTTGAGGAGAGGGAGGGCCACGTTCAGCAATCAGCCGAGCAATATGAAACCGCTGCCCGGATGGATCCGTCGGAGAAGAACCTGTTCGATCTCGCGAATGAACTTTTGTTGCATCGCGGCTTCCAGCCTGCTTTGAAAGTGCTCGAGTTCGCTACCCAAAAATATCCCCGTTCCGCGAAACTGCGCGTCGGACTTGGGGTCGCGCATTATTCACTTGGCCAATACGATCAAGCGCTCAATGCGCTTTGCCAAGCGGTCGATCTGGATCCGAAAGATACCAGAGCACTCGACTTTCTCGGCAAGATGTACGATGTCGCGCCTGAAAAAGGGGACGAAGTGACGAGCCGGCTGGCACGGTTCGCGCGGGAATATCCCGGCAATCCGGCAGCGAATTACTATTACGCGCTCAGCCTGCGGAAAAGAACGACGGGCGCCGAGTCTGCAGCCGCCGACCACGAAGCCGAGAGACTTCTGCTCAAAGCAGTCCAGCTAAGCCCAGCGTGGGCTGACGCGCATTACCAATTGGGGCTGCTGTACGAGGATGAATCAATGCCCGATGATGCGATTCGCCAATACCGGACTGCGGTGCGAATTCGCCCCGAGCTTGCAAAGGCGCACTATCGTCTGGCGCGGCTATATGAAAAGAAAGGCCAGCGCCAACTGGCGCAAGCCGAACTGCGCGCCTTCCAATTGCTGCCAGCTAGATAACTTGGCTCATGATATCAGCAAGATGGATGGGCGTGTCTGAGACCGAAGCGCGATTGAACTTGGGTCCAATCGCGATAGCTTCTGTGCCGCCTTCGAACCACGCAAGAAACCTGGATTCATCGGCTCCCGCAAGCCGTTGCTGATTGAGCCATGTGTAGTAGGCGCCCATATCGGCATCGATAACGGATCCTTGCTGATCCAGCTCGGGGTTACCCCCGGCCTCCGTGAGCAGTTCATTCATGGGCCGCTCCCGCTGTCGCATTTTGAAACGAGCGAGCAGCGTTATCGGTTGGGCTCGTCGCAGAGCCTCCCGTGCTGCCCACTGCACGAACGTAGTGCTGAAGATCTGGGTGCCCGAAGCTTGCGTGAGTAGACTCAGCTCAAAGCGGCTTAACACCGGATATCCCTTTTCGTTCATGCCCAGATCCTGCGGGCGCATCCGTGCAAGCAGCGAGCGGAATGCTTCAGGGCCCGTACCGGACGCGTAGATCTGAAGCATTTTTTCCTGCAATCTTGCCCGAACCGGAGTGAGCGCTCCGTAAGAAACGCAGGTGAGGCCATCGGCGGCTCCTTCGGCCAAGCCTCCGTCAATGTACCAGTGAGCGAATGGGTCCGCGTGCGCGGTAGCCCGCATCTTCACGGCATCCAGCAGCGTTTCCGGACCGTTCGAAGCCGCGACGCGCCGGAAGTAGGTGCCGTGTTCCCGTAATTTTCGAAAGAGCGGATACTTGTTGGTCCGAAAACCCTGTCCGAATGTAACGATGGTGATCCTGTGAATCGCCGGCGGTTTGTCAGGGACAGCAGCAGTCACTTTGGCGAAAAAATCTATGGCTGCGGTGCGGAAAGAGTCGATCTGGTGCGTTGCCCAAAGGTGTGCAGAGAGTTCTTCAGAGAACGCGCCGGGCGCGTTGACCCAATCCATCGCCTGAAGCTGGGCGGAGAGCTTTAGAGCCGCAAAGGGAGCAAACAAAAGCTTGCGCTGTTCTTGCGGAACGGACCGGAGATACACGAACTGGCGAACCAATTCCTTTTGTTCCGCAGGAAACTTCCAATCCCAATCGATGAGCTCTCTTAACAGCAGCGCAAGAAACGGGGTCGGCATCTCCCGAAACAGATCAATGTGATCCAGCGCGGCCTGCCTGGCGAGCGGAGGATACTTGTCAAAAGTTGCAAGAGTCAGTTGTTGTGGCGCCACCATCAGAGCAGCTGCGGAGATCGAAGCCATTTTGTATACGGGTCCGGTCGTCGCCACCTGTCAATCTTATAACCTTGCGCTCACGGCGGCGCTGAACAACCGGGGAGAAAGGCGCCTCAAAACGCACAAGAAGTTCTTGTCGACTCGGCGCGCGCGATGGGGAACTTCGACGGTCCGCGTGCCTCAGAGAGCATGCCGAATTGTGGGCTGCACAGAATTGCTAATAGATTGAGCAGCAAGTTTACTGATTCTGCGTTCCTTTATATCCAACGCTGAGCACCCCATTTACATCCAGCCGGGCACAGATCGCAAATATGCTTCTTTGAGCGATGGATCGAATGAGTTCGTTCGCCGGGCTGCTCTGTCGGCCCCGACCGAACACGGCCCGGTTCCGAAACATGATCTGTGACGGGTACCTTGCGGTGCCCGCCACGTTATCAATGGATATGCCTACGCGTGCCTGCGGATCGAGGGCCGTTTGATCTTGCCAGCGCCTACCGCAACCAGGCCGAGCAGGCCGATGCCGAGCAACAACAGCGAACCAGGCTCCGGCACAGGACTCGTTGTAAACGAGCCGTACTCTCCCGGCGGAGGAACGCCCGGCCCTGGAATCGCATTCGGGTCGTCGACAAGACTAGTCGCATTCGCAAGACCAGCCGCGTAGACGATCGGCCCATGCCCCACGTCGCCGTTGCTCCAAAGCTCAGCAACGTATCCTCCGGGTCCGGCTATATTAAATGCGACGCCAAAGATGTCGAGTTGGCCGCCGGAAAATGGATAGGTTAGCGTGGGGACGCCGTTGACGAGGTCGTAACAGATCGTGGGGGAGTCTCCCGCAGGGTAGAACAGGTCGTCGTAAGACAAACCGCCTTTGGTAAACGCAACACCGGGGGTAGCCAGGGTGTCGCTCACATAGGATGTCGGCGTGTAGAGACCGGTAATCGCACCGGAGACATTGGCGTTTGTGTCCGAAAACGTTCCGCTGATACCTGTGATCTCATAGCCGGGAGGATTACTAGAGTTAGTGCTCTGCTGTCCCACCCAGAGCACGCCGCTAGCGTTAATCCCGTGTCCGCTGAACGAGAAATTAAATCCGTCTGCCATCGCGGCTGGCGCAACCGCAACCGCCGCCGCTAATCCGAGCAATGCAAAATAAGAAGTCGTCATTTTCTCCTGTAAGGTCCTCGCCGAAGGTGTAGCAATCCGTGTCAATTGTACAGGAGAAAGACGCAATTCATTACAGCAAAAATTTCTAGGAAACCGAAAACGAGTCCTAGCGGTACCATAAACTCAAAACTCTACAACGCACCCAAGGGCCGCCGTTGGTTTCCCTGAAGTGAGAAGAACGGCGAACGAATTTGGCTCCTGCTCGTACTTGTTCTGCAGGCGGGCATCCCTGCGATGGCGCAAACACAGGCGCCGCCGCAAGCCTCAATTTCCAACGAAGATCTCGACGTTCGCCTCTATCTGCCCGACTCCCGTAACGGCTTCTACCGCAGCACTTCCTGGCCTGGTGCGTGGAACGGCAAATCGCGACCAACTACATTCAACCGGGAAAGTCAACGCAGAACGGCCACATTGAAAACCTCAACGGGCGCCTGCGAGATGAATGCCTGATGCGAACTGGCGATTGA
>CAWCHX010000004.1:0-942811 GCA_963795445.1 uncultured Acidobacteriaceae bacterium
CGCGGCGCTATGGAAGCAGACTGCCATCCACAAACCCGGCTATACTGGCTTTGTGAGCGACATCCAAATCATAACCATTGTGATTGCTCTCTCAACCTCGTTTCTCGCCGTGCTCATAGGCGTGTTGTTCAACAATAACCGCTTGAACGATGTGAAAGACCTCTTAGCCGCAAAGAGCGAGAGGAATCGGGCGGAGATCACTGGAGCCAAAGAAGCGCTCGAAGCCAAAATCGACAAAACCTCTGCGGAGTTGCGTGTACTGATTGAGAGGAATCACTCGGAAATGTTGCTAAAGCTGAACGATTTTGACGGGCGCATGTCCCGCCTGGAAAACGAACGGAGAATCGTCCGGTAACGGTCCGCGATCTACATTCCTCATCTGGGCCGTTGTTCCTGCTCGTTGGCCGGGCGATGACCGGCCCCAACGCTTGCCGGGTTTGGTAATCTATCGGCATACCTATGAGTCTTACCCGAAGGAAGTCCCTCGAATCGCTCTTTGAACGCGCGAAGCATAGCGATCTCAAGCGCACGCTGACAGCGAAGAGCCTGGTTGCTCTTGGTATCGGAGCCATCATCGGGGCCGGTCTCTTTGTCCGCACCGCCGACGCCGCCGCGCAGGATGCGGGTTCGGGGGTCATCTTCTCATTCATCATCGCGGCCATCGGCTGCATGTTCGCCGGATTGTGCTACGCCGAATTTGCCGCCATGATTCCTATCGCAGGCAGCGCCTATACTTACGCGTACACCACCATGGGCGAGCTGGTGGCATGGATCATCGGGTGGGCCTTGGTTTTGGAGTATGCCCTGGGTGCGGCCACACTTTCCATTTCCTGGTCCGAATATCTCAATAAGCTGTTGACCCAGACCGGGCGCAGTCCGGTTCCTTTTGAGTGGTGCCACTCTCCCATGCAGGGCGGCATCATGAATATTCCCGCCGTGATCATTCTGCTCCTGCTTTCCGCCGTGCTCATAAAGGGCACTCAGGAATCGGCGACTTTTAACACATTATCGTTACGGTTAAGATCGCGATCGTCATCGTTTTCATAGCGGTCGGCTGGCACTTCATCGTTCCGGCGAACCATACGCCACTGCTGATTCCGGCCACCGAGCCGGGACACGGCGCCTTTAATCACCACGGATGGGGCGGCGTGCTAGGCGGCGCCGGCATCGTATTCTTTGCATTTATCGGCTTCGATGCGGTTTCGACGGCCGCGCAGGAGACGGTCAATCCCGGCCGCGATATGCCCCGCGGCATCCTTGGCTCGCTGGCAATCTGTACGGTGCTTTATATTGTGTTCGGGTGGGTATTGACCGGCGTGGCGAACTGGCGCGAATTCGCGACGGTTGGCAAGGAAGCTTCCGTCGCATACGCCATCGAACATGGCATGCCCGGCTTCGACTGGCTGGCGAAGGGGGTCACGGTCGCGATTCTGTTCGGATTCTCTTCCGTAATACTGGTCATGTTATTGGGCCAGAGCCGCGTGTTTTATACGATGTCGGAAGACGGATGATTCCCAAACTGTTCTCGGACGTACATCCCAAGTTCCGCACGCCCTACAAGTCCAATATTCTGCTGTTCTTTTTCGTCGGAACTTTTGGCGCGTTTCTGCCGGAATCGGTGGCCGGCGATTTGACTTCCATCGGCACGCTATTCGCGTTCGTGCTGGTCTGTATCGGGGTCGTCATGATGCGGAAAATTCAACCGAATGTGGCGCGTCCGTTTAGAACCCCGTTCGTGCCGGTGGTGCCAATTCTGGGCGTCCTGGTGTGTGGCGGCATGATCTACGGGCTCGATACGCGAACGCAGCTCACCGCGCTTGGGGTGGATGCTCCTCGGGCTGATGATTTATTTCCTGTACAGTAAGTCGCACAGCAAATTGAATGTGGGCCGAAAGGCCTAGCGCTGCGTCAGTCAGCGCGCTGCGCCGCGCCGCTTCGGTGCGAAACAGGATTCACTGCGGCGGCCGCCGTACTCTACGACTTGGCCCGGGGCCAGCTTGCTCAAAATCCGGTCCCTAATCCAGTGCTCGTCCCACCATTCGCGCGGATTGATCTGCACTCCGTCGATCTGCATGCTGAAATGCAGATGAACGCCGCCGGCCAGGCCCGTTGCTCCTTCAAAGCCCATCGACTGGCCGCGCTGGACTGCGATCGCCCACCTTCACATCGATCTGCGCGCAGATGTCCGTAGATGGATTGCAGTCGCGTAACCGTGGTCGACCACGATGCAGTTGCCGTAGATGCCGAGGTTGGATGCCCATACCACGCGTCCGTCGTTGGCGGCGCGCACGGGCGTGTTGGCGTTATCGGAAAGGTCGAACCCAAGATGCACCTGCTGGTCCACTTTCTTGCCGTGGTAAATGTAATTGCGGACATCGGCGAAGTCGGCTTCTTCCTTGCCCCAATGGATGAACGGGCCATGCCACAGAATTTTCTCTTCGGTCTTGAAGCGCAGGTCGGCAAGCTGCTGGTTATTCTGGCGGCGCATCTCGCCGTTGATCTTCAAGAAATCGCGAGAGCAGATCCGGCCCCGGCGCCAGTTCCCCCGTAGGGTCGACGGAGTTCACCAGCTTCTCCATCAACGCGTCGTCCAAGGGGAAATCGCGCACGCGGAACTTTTTGGGAAACAGCTTGAACCAGAAGTGCGCCGTCGCCTCGGTTCCCGCCGGGTTGCGCGCATACACCAGCGGCGTGACGTCGGCCGGCAGGTCCCAGGGATACGCGAACATGGAAAAACGCTGGTCCGGGATGGCCGGGCAGCGGAAAACTGCGGAAGGAATACGGACCCACTTTCACGCCTGCTTCGCTCCACGAGCCGCTCGGGGTGAACGTGACCAGTTCCATGCCGCCCTGATTGATGTAGTGCTGCGCGTCGTCGGGAATCACGCGCGGCGCGGTTAGCACCACGTCCACGTCGAACGCCGCGGTATCGGCGCTGGCGCGCAAATCGTTCGATACCGCCTCCACTACCAGCCGGGCCTTTCCTTCCTTGAGGCTGGGGGCCTTGTTTTTGCCCACATCAAACGTAAAGAGGCGCGCCGGCGCGCTTCGTTGCCAGAATAAACGCGTGGCCGGGCTGGTTTGATTCGAAAACCACGGAGCGCGCGCCGTTTTGCTCGATATATGCGGTGACCCGCCGCTCGCCGTGGGGATTCAACGCCTTACACAGTGACCGGCGTGCTAACGCCGATGGTCTTTACCGGCGGCGTGAGGCTCAACGCAGTGTGCCCGGAAATCGCCAACAGCCCAATTACGACCACAAATAAAACAAGAACCGACGCTATAATTGCTTTCATTTTTTCAACCAGGAATCCACCCAATCGATTACCGTTTTGTACCAAAGCAGGCTGTTCTGCGGCTTCAGGACCCAATGCCCTTCATCCGGAAAAACCATCAACTTCGATGGAACCTTCTGCATCTGCAGCGCCGTAAAGAGTTGCAGGCTCTGCGGGTATGGAATGCGAAAATCAAGCTCGCCGGTTATCACCAGCGTGGGCGTATGGAAGTCTTTCACGTAGCTGCTGGGCGACCATTTTTGATAGATCTCCGGTTTGTCCCACGGCGTGCCGCCCATTTCCCATAGCGGGAAACCACAACTCCTCAGTCCCGCCGAATTCGCTGGTAAGATCGTAGACTCCCGCATGCGACACCAACGCTTTGAAGCGCTGCGTGTGTCCCAGAATCCAATCGATCATGTAGCCGCCGTAGGATGCGCCCGCGGCGGCCATGCGGCTTCCGTCGGCGTAGGGCATCTCGGCGACCACATGATCGGCGACGGCCATAATATCGTCGAACGCCTTGCCTCCCCAATCGCTATTGATCTCGTCGATGAACTTCTGCCCGTAGCCGGTGGAGCCGCGCGGGTTCGGCATCACCACCAGATATCCGGCGGCCGCGAAGACCTGGGCGTTCCAGCGATAGCTCCAACTCGTATCCCCAATTGCCCTGCGGGCCGCCATGGATAAGTATCAGGGCCGGATATTTGCGGGATGGCGTGAAGCCGTACGGCTTCACCACGAAGCTCTGCACGCGCGCGCCATCGGCCGTATCCACCCAGAACTCTTCCAGCGGCGCCATTTGATAAGCGCTCAGCGTCTGATCGTTCAGATGCGTTAGAGCCACCGGCGCGCCTCCCGCCGATGCGGCCCGGTAGATCTCGGTGGGCGCAACGCCAGTCTGCTGAGTGTAGACCATGGTGCGGCCGTTGCGCGTCAACTGCATATCGTCGAGTTCGCTATCGCCGCTGGCTACTCCGCGAATTTCGCCGCCGCCGGCGGGGATGAGTTGAATGGCCTGGCGCCCGCGGTCGGCCGTGGTAAAAAATAACGCGTTCGAATCGGGCGACCACGTAAAGCTGTTCACCCAGCGATCCAGGTTTTCGGTGAGGCCGGTTACGCGGCCGGTGTTACGCTCGAGTACCATCAACCGCCATCGGTCGCTCTCATATCCTGCGCGAAATTGCGCCCGCCAGGCGATGTACTTGCCGTCGGGAGAATAGCGCGGGCTGGAATCGGCCCCCGGAGTGGAGGTAATTTTGCGCGGCGCGCCGCCACCGATAGAAACTACGAACAGATCTGAATTGGTGCTGATTGCCGGCACGGCGTCGGCATTCATGGAGTAGCAGACTTCCAGGCCATCCGGCGAAATATCGTAATCGTCGGGGCTACCGAGCGAAAACGGCGGAACGTCGCGCGTGCCGGGCGTCAGATCCTTGGGCGCGCCGCCGCTTACGGAAATCGCCAGCAGATGGCTGCGGCGCCTGGATTGCCATTGTGTCCAATGGCGGTAGAGAAGCTCGGTATAAATGCGCGCTTTCGCTTTGCCAGCGGCATCGGCGTCGAGGTTTTTCTTATTGCAGGCATCGTCCGCACCGCATTCCGGATAAACCGCGCTGGTGAATAGCAGGTTCTTCCCATCGGGCGAAAACAGAACGCCATCCGCCTCGGCTGCGAAATTGGTAACGGCTTTGGCGTTCGAGCCATCGGGTTCCATCAGCCAGATTTGCGAGGACCCGCTACGGTTCGAAACATAGGCGATGCGCTTCGAATCGGGAGACCAGCGGGGGCGCTCGTTATCATCGCCGTCCTGCGTGATCTGCCGCGGCGCACCGCCATCGAGAGGCACGATCCAGATTTGCGTGGGCTTCTTGTTCGTACCCAGATCTACAGTCTGCACCGAGAAGGCCACCAAGCGGCCATCCGGCGAAATTTGCGGATCGGCGATGCGCTTTAACGTCATCATCGCGTTTGCGTCGAAGGGCCGTTTTTGGGCGCAAAGCGTGGCCGCGAAGGGCGAACAAAACGAAGAACGGGCGGCGCATACACTGGTGATTGTAACGCCCGTGCAACGGCATAGCCCTCTCCGACCCCGCGTGAGAGGTCGGAAAGGGCATCGCGGCGTCCGTTAAGCGAGCTTTAGAAGTTCAAGCGCGCTACGAATTCCAGGCTTCTGGCGCCGGGGTCATTGGTATTATTCAGGTCGCGGAAGGCCGAAGTGGTTTGCCCGAACGAGCTGTTGATGGTGGTGTTAATGCTGCCGTTGGTGGAGGCGCCTCCAGGGATCAGAATGTTCGGATGGTTGAAGACGTTCAGCGCCTGCACGCGAAACTCGAAATTTAAACGCTCTTTAATTTGCGTGCGCTTCACCAGACTGACGTCCCACTTGGAAAGCCATGGACCCCAGAGAAACACCTGATTGCAAATCTGGCCCGCCGTATTGCACGGTCCAATGTACGGCGCGTTGGGGTCGAAGCGTCCCGCTGATCCCGGCCGAAGCTAGCGTGTTTTGGATCAATGCTTGCGGCAGGTAATAAGCGGTTCCGGTGGCAACCCCGTTCGAATTGATCTGGCTGGTAAAGTTCAGGCCCATGTCGTTCTGCAGTTGCTTGGCTGTGAGATTGTGCAGCACCACGCCGCCATCATTTTGGTTGAACGTGTCGCGGCCGCTCGTAATGTTAATAGGCGTGCCGCTCTGCAATGCGTCCCACTCCGGCGATTTCCCACCCGCCGACCACTTTGCCGACCACGCCGTGAGAGCTGGGGAGAAAAGCGCGGCCCTGGCCGAACGGAAGCTGGTAGATCCAGGTCATCTTGATGCCGTTGCGAATATCGAACGTAGTCGGACCTTTGTTGCCGCCCCAATTCCGCAGCGTGGGCGTGTTGGCGTCGGTCAGCGACTTGGAAAATGCGTAGCTGGCCTGTATCTGAAGGCCGGTGGCAAGGCGGCGCCGCACTTCGAATCTGGGCGGAATTGTAGGTGCTCGAATTGCGGTTGGTCAGCTCCGTGGAGTTGCCGCCGTTGTTCGGATTCACCTGGAACAGGTTAATAGGAGATCCGGCCTTGGTCAGGTTAGCCATGCGGGTGGCATTGGTTGCGATGGCATTGGCGGTAGCTCCCGCTTGACCCTGGGTAAGCTGCGTGACGGTCGTCTGATCGGTACTGCTTCCGATCGCCGTGGTCAGAAGCGGAACGTTCACTTGTCCGGGTAGGCCTTGATTGCCATAGTTGTTGCTGGTCAGCTTAATTCCCGTCCCCGATTGCGCCGACGCCAGCAGTTGCCCCACTGAGAAGCCATTGGCGATCGCCAAATTATTCTGCGCGGCCTGAAACTGAGTCGCGAATCCGTTTTCTACGGTATTCACTTCATTCAGATTCACGGTCTGCCAAAGGTCCACGCCGTGATTACCTACATAACGAGCTTCGACGACGGTATTCCGGCTAATCTGCCGTTGAAATCCGAGGGTCCAGCTTTCCACATACTCCGGCTTAATGCTGGGGTTATAATCCTCGACGTTTTGACCGCTCTGCACGGCCAGGGGAAAGCTGGGATTGGGAAAGCTCGGGTCAATGCTGCTGGGTACAAGGGCTGGAAAAGAGGCATCGCCGAATAGCACGCTGCCCGGCGCAAAAATGCTGGGCGTAGTCGATGGGTTCGCACTGGTGGTGAGCGAGCGGCCCGCATTCGCGTTCCAGATACCATCCAGGAAGCCGATACCCTGTCGGATGGTCGCGATGGCGAAGCCGCCGCGTATCACGGCATCCTCGCCCGTCAGCCAATGGAGAGCGCGCCGTCGTCTTGAACAGAAGGCTGGAGAGCGGCTGCAAAGTGAAAGCTTCCTGGATCGAGTGCGTTCCCAATTTTTCCGAGGGCCGCAACGATGCCAGTATCCAAGCGCTGGAATCGGCCATCTCATCAGTGCCAGGATCTCTGGTCTTACACCGCACGAGCGATCCCGATCACAACCGGAGTGTCATCACTTTCGCGGGCGATAGTGAAGCGGTTATCGAGAGCGCGATTCGCGCCACTGCAAAAGCCGCGGAGCTGATTGATCTCACCCATCACCGCGGAGTTCACCCGCGACTGGGAGCTTTGGATGTGTTGCCGTTCGTTCCCTAGGCGATGCCACTCTCGAGGATTGCGTTCAAATCGCGCGGCGCGCCGGAAACCGTATTTGGAAGGAACTCGGTATTCCGGTCTATTTTTACGAAGCCGCCGCTATTCGGCCGGATCGCGTCAAGTTGGAGGATGCGCGCCGCGGAGAATTCGAAGGGTTGCGCGATTCGGCCGTGACTGATGAGACCAAGCGCCCGGATATTGGCGGGCCGCCACTTCACCCCACCGCGGGCGCGGTGATTGTGGGGGCGCGAAAGATCCTGATTGCATACAACATCAATTTGAAAACCACCGACCTGGATGTCGCGAAAACGATCGCAAAACGGATTCGGACAAGCGGCGGCGGGTTGCCGGCTCTGAAAGCGCTCGGTTCCGCTTCTGTCGCGAGGTCTCGTTCAAGTCTCTATGAATCTGACTGACTTCGAGCAGACGCCGGTGCACGTCGTGTATTCCGAGGTCGCCCGCCTGGCAGCGGATCACGGCGTGGAAATTGAAGAAAGCGAGCTGATCGGTCTTATGCCGCGAAGAGCCATTGAACTGGCCGCCGCGGGATTGCTCAAAATGTCTCATTTCGATTCGCAAAATGTGATCGAAAATCGAATTGAATCTTTGTTACGATAGCCCAACACTAGATGTTTCGGACGCCAGCGAGACTTGTTCTTCTTGCTCTTCTGCTGATCCGCACGGCCTTCACCGCCGATGCAGACCACGCTCTCGCCGTATACAAAGCGGGAGACTACAAAACGGCTATCCCGCTGCTTCGAGCCGCCGCCGCGAGTTCTCCCAAAGATCCTCTGGTCCGGGCGGCCTTACTTTCCTCGCTGGTGTACGAAGGCCGGGTGGATGAAGCTTCCGATGCCGCCGATGCGGATACTGCGGAATTTCCAGACTCGCCTGAGGTTATGGCCGCTCGCGGCGAGTTTGCGCTCTACATGGGCGATATGCCCGAAGCTGAGAAATTATTCAAAGGCGCATTAAAGCTGAAGGATAAAACCGCGCGCGCCGCTTACGGACTGGGTCACCTTTTCCGTATGGCTTCGCTGTATCGAAGCGCCAGGCTTCTTTGCCTTAGGGCGCACGAGCTCGATCCCGACGACGCTCTGATCACCGCCGACTGGCTGCATTACCTGGTTCCCGAAAAACGCAGACAGCTCCTGGGTATGTTCGTTGCCGCACATCCCTGGTTCTACAAGAATTTTGAGCAGAACGAAGCGACTGCCGCCGATGTTAAGAGCGAATTGGATGAGCGCAAGGCTTTCGAGCTCGAGGGCGAGCGAAAAGAGACTACGCTTCATCTGATCTATCTGTTAGATGGCCCAGCACGCGTGCGCGGAGTAGGCGTTCAGGTTGCCATACAGGGAGGCCGTCCGCTCAGATTGCTCCTCGATACGGGAGCCAGCGGCATCCTTCTTCCTCAAGCTGCGGTCGATAAGGCGGGCCTCAGTCACTTAGGTTCATTTCAAACCAGAGGCATCGGCGATAAGGGCTCTAGAAACGCCTTTGCCGCTGTCGCCGATGATTGTACGATTGCAACTCTGAAATACAAGACTTGCTCGATTCGGGCGCTGGAAGGGAAGGGTCGAGTAGTCGGGGATGAAGACGGTCTTATCGGCGCCGATGTTTTTTCGGATTACATTGTCCAAATCGATTTTCAGAAACGAACTCTCCATCTGACTCCGCAAGCGGACCGTCCGCCCAATCCGCAAGGGTATGACCGGGTGTTTCCACCCAATGAATCCGGATTCACGCCTATCTTCCGTTACGGTCACGAACTCCTCGTTTCGACCAAGGTAAACGGCAAGAGCTCCGGTTTATTTTTGCTTGATACGGGTTCCGGTATATCGAACATCGATTCGACGTTCGCCCGGTTATCGACAAAGATCCACGGAAATGAGTATATGCATGTAAAGGGTATCTCTGGCTCGGTGCAGGACGTTTTCGAAGCCGATAAAGCGGAGTTGCAGTTTTCGCGGTTTCGCCAGAGAAATCTCGGGCTGGTCTCCTTCAACCTCAACAACTCGCCCGATCACCAGGAGTTCCGCATGGCGGGAATTCTGGGCATGCCGATTCTTTCTATGTTCCGCCTGACCATCGATTACCGCAATGGCCTGGTGGACTTTGACTACGTGTTGAAGTAAGAGGGCGATCTAGCCCTGGCCCAGGAAGAAAGTATTTACTTCGTTCCCACAATATGTAGACCGCCAGTTCGTCTACATGGGTAGATGGAAGAAGTGCTGAGCGCCGACGGAGTCACCACCGATCAGAATCGGCGGATCTCCGAAACTATTGCGCGAGAACAGGCTCGCCTGCGCCAATTCATTCGCAAGCGCGTTCCCGACAATGGCGATGCCGAAGACATCTTCCAGGAGGTCTTCTATGAGCTCATCGCTGCTTACCGTTTGATGAAACCGGTGGAGCAAGTGGGCGCTTGGCTGTTTCGCGTGGCACGCAATAGGATCATCGATCTGTTTCGGCGCAAGCGGCCGGCCCTCTTGGGAAACGACTCTATGCTCGCGTCTGAAGACGGCGCGTCAGCGGCCGGTTCGGCCATTCGGTCGTTTCCCGCTGTGTCCGTATCATAAGGGCATGGCCACTACTCTGCCTCCTGCGCCGGAGGTGACCTCTTCGCTCGACGAAATTATGGAGCTCGAGCGAAGTTATGTGCTGCAGAATTACGCGCGCTATCCTTTAGCTCTCCATCGCGGCAAAGGCTGTTACGTTTACGATCTCGATGGCAAGCGTTATCTCGATCTGATCAGCGGTATCGGTGTGAACTCGCTCGGGTACGCGCATCCGCGCATCACGAAACTGATTCGTCAACAGGCCGGGCTGCTGATTCACACCTCCAACCTCTACTATCACGAGTACCAAGGCCGCTTGGCGGAGCGCCTCGCCAAAGCAAGTGGACTGACTCGCAGCTTTTTTTGTAATTCCGGAGCGGAGGCCATGGAGACGGCTCTGAAGATGATCCGCGCCCACGGCAACGGCACCGGTCCCGAGAAAAACGAAATCGTCTCACTCGAAAACTCATTTCATGGCCGAACGCTGGGCGCCCTCTCCATTACGGGGCAACCCAAGTATCGGAAGGATTTCGAGCCGCTGCTGCCGGGAGCACGATTCGTTCCGCGCAACGATATGACGGCCCTGGAAGCCGCGGTCACCGAAAACACGGCTGGAATAGCGCTCGAATTCATTCAGGGGGAAGGCGGCATACACCCGATCTCGGAGCAGTTTGCGCGGCAAGCGCGTCACCTGGCGGATAAGTACGATGCGCTGCTCGTTTTTGACGAAATTCAATGCGGAGTCGGGCGGCCCGGCGCTTACTTCGCGTATCAGCTTCTCGATCCCGTGCTGATGCCCGACATCGTCATTGCGGCCAAGCCTATGGCGTGCGGCATTCCACTGGGCGTAGTCATCGGAAATGAGAAGGCGGCGTCAACCTTGAAGCCCGGCATGCACGGTTCCACCTATGGCGGCGGCCCGCTGGCTTGCCGGGTAGCGCTCGAATTCTTCGATATTCTCGATGAGCTTCTTCCGTCAATTCGTGCCGTGGGCGAATACTTTCGCATGAAAGTCACGCAACTGATGCAACGCTTCTCATTTATCAAAGAAGTTCGCGGTCAAGGTCTCATGATCGGCGTGGAACTGGAATTTCCCTGCAAGCAACTCGTGCTCGATGGAATCAAAGAAGGCATCCTCTTTAACGTCACTCACGATACGGTGATGCGCTTCTTGCCGCCGTACATCCTGACTGAACAGGATGTCGATCGCGCAATTGTCATCTTGACGAAGGTGCTCCGGAATGCGAAACGTCCGGAAGCCGCCTAAAGCAACTCCTCGCGTCCTCTCGCTTCCAGCGCCTTGACGATCTTGCTCACGTCCTGTGCCCGATCGCGATTGGCGATCAGCAGCGCGTCAGGCGTGTCCACTATCACTAAGTTGTCGACGCCCACCAGAGCCACGGGCTTATCCGCATCTATATAGTTACCGCTGCTGGCTTCCGCAATCAGCTCGCCTCGACAAGCATTTCCGTGCGCATCTTTCTGGGCCACGTCAAAGACCGCGCCCCAACTCCCAACATCGTTCCAGCCGATCTCATCCAGAGCGATTCCTGAAACCTGCTTGGCCTTTTCGAGAATTGCGTAATCGACGGAAATGCTTTCGCACAGGGGATAGGCTTCGGCCAGCTTCGCCACGAACTGCTTGCTCTCGAACGGAGGCAAGCCAGCCAGAAGTGTCGCTGTCTTGGGTTGATGGTGCCGCATTAAGTCCAGCACAGTGGAAGCTCGCCAGAAAAACATTCCAGCGTTCCAGAAGAAGTTGCCGCGTTTCACGAAGCTCCTTGCGGTTTTCTCGTTCGGCTTTTCGCGAAAGCTGGTGACAGGCAGAGCATCCAGGTTCCCCGGCCGGACGTTCTTCGGAAATTCGATGTAGCCGTAGCCTGTTTCCGCCCACCGCGGACGAATCCCCAGCACGACAGCCGTATTGTTTTGGGCCGATCTGAATGCGGCCTTCACCGACTTTCTGAACCGCGCCTCGTTCAGGATGAGGTGATCCGCGGGGAACACACCCATAACGGCGTCAGGATCGGCCTCCATCAGAATGTGAGCCGCCAGCGCGATGCAGGGCGCAGTGTTGCGCTGCGATGGTTCTGCAATGATCTGCCTCTTCGGAACTTCGGGCAATTGCTTGCGGATTTCAGTTTGCAAAAACTCGTTCGTCAGAACCCAGATGTTTTCGGGCGGAATGACGCCGTGCAGCCGGTCCACGGCCTGTTGTATAAGGCTGCGCTCTCCGAAGAATCGAAGAACCTGCTTAGCGCTCCGTTTCCGGCTTCGCGGCCAGAAACGCGTGCCGCGCCCGCCGGCCATGATCACGGCATATTTGTGATTCGCCATAAATGGACTCGACGGAAGCGGCGAACGCTATTTCTCCAGCGGGAATTCAAAATAGAGGATCTCTTCGCCCGATCGCGCATCGCGCAAACCATTGAGGTAAAGCTTGTCTCCCGGCTCCGGCCGCGCTTCGAAGTAGAAAAAGCCGCTGGCCGAATCTCCCGGCGGCAGCATCTTCGCGGAGAAAGCGCGCTCCACAATTTCGGGCGCATTCAAAGGATTCTTTTTTTTCGGCAAAGGAATCGGCGATCGCGGCCCCATGCTCGGCCGCTTAGCGGATGTTCCCAGATACGGAATGTCCTCAGGACTGACCGCTTCCACGTGCCTGCCGTCAGTCGCCACCAGACTCACTTGCAGTTCCCGAAGATCTAAAGCTTTCGGCCTCTTGTTCTCAACGACCACAAGCACCGGCAACACGCCGTACTTCAGTAAATCCGCCTTCTTACCAAAGGCCTCTGCGGTAAGATCCTCGTTCCCGTATGGCTTGGCCCCCACGGTTACTTGATCGGAACTTTGGTGAGCATAATCGCTCGCCGGGCCGGCCCGAAATGCGCTGTCGGCGTTCGCGCCGGCCATTGCCGCAAACAGCAATGCCAACGTTATACTCGAAATCACGAACCGAGTTCTTGGAATCACGCCCACTCTTCTCCTCTATCGGTTAATCCAATTCGCTGCCTTTCCCTTTACCACGTTGTATTTCATCGCGCGGCTTGTAACGGAGCGCGAATACTGGTCCCACTTCGGCGAGCGGCTCGGCTTTTTACCCCGGTCGTTCACTCGGACGAACCCAGGGTCAGTCTGGTTACACGCCGTGTCAGTCGGCGAAGTACTGTCCGCGCTTCCTCTTATCGGCAAGCTGCGCGAGGAGCAGCCACTTACCGCCGTGTATCTCTCTACTTCCACCATAGCGGGCCGCAGGGCCGCGGAACGCGAAGCCGAGTCCTTGACCGCAGGCCTTTTCTATTGTCCGCTCGACTATGTCTCTTGCATTAGGAGAACGCTGAAAGCATTGCGGCCGGCGCTTCTGATCGTGCTCGAAACAGAGATCTGGCCGAACCTCTATGCCGAAACCAAGCGCACTGGCGCAGCCTTGGCTATTGTCAACGGCCGTATCTCGGATCGCGCCTGGCCACGTTACCGGATGCTCAAAACTTTCTTTTCTCCCGTTCTGAGTCTTCCCGACGTCATCTTCGTCCAGAGCGCGATCGATCGCGACCGTTTCATTCAGCTTGGCGCTCCTGCTTTGAAGGCGCAGCTCGAAGCAAATCTGAAATACGATGCTTCTAGAACCAACGGCGGCGGCGGCGCGCTTGAAACCTTCGGAGCGGAACACGTATGGATTGCGGCAAGCACGGCGGGACCCAATGAACGTGGCAGCGTGAAGCGCCATTCCGTTGATGAAGACGAGATCGTATTGGCAGCTTTTCAGGCCTTGACCGCCGAGTTTCCGCGCCTTTTACTGATCCTCGCACCGCGTCAACCCGCTCGGTTCAACGCCGTCGCGCGAAAGCTGGAGATCCGTAGGATACCCTTTGTCCGGCGCACCGATACCAAGGCAAGCGCATCAAACCTCCAGCTTCCCGGCGTACTGTTGCTCGACACCATAGGCGAGCTTCCTGGCATCTATTCTTGCGCGGACGTGGTGTTCGTCGGCGGTTCAATCGCGCCCCGCGGAGGACACAACATCACAGAACCCGCAGCGGCCGAAGTGGCAATTGTAGTGGGGCCGCATATGGAGAACTTCGCTGCTATCACTCGCGATTTCCTCGATTCCAACGCCATCGTTCAAATTGAACGTGAAGAAGAATTGCTGCCCGTTATCCGAGAGCTGCTGCTGGATCGCGGCCACGCCAGGGAACTCGGGCAAAGGGCCGGCGCAGTGATGAATCGGCAGCGGGGGGTCGCTACGCGCATCGCCCGCAGCTTGCAGCCGCTCTATCACTCCGCATTTTTCAAAGCGCCGCAAGGCCTGCTCGCTCGCGCCATGTTGGGCCCACTTGCCTTCGTCTGGCGCGAAGGAGGAGCGATAATACGGCGACGTTCAGAGCACTACGCCCATTCCGTTTCTCCTCTTCCGGTACCCGTCGTCAGCATTGGCGGCATCACGGTTGGCGGATCCGGGAAAACACCGTTCACCATCTATCTCGGCAAACGCTTAAGCGGGTTCGGCTTTGCTCCGGCGATTCTTACCCGAGGGTATCGCCGGCGCTCTCCCGCGCAGAATGTTATCTTTGCTCCCGGCGCTGTGGCGGCTACTGCCTTAACCGGCGATGAAGCGCAGATCTTCTTGCGCAGCGGCGCTACTCCGATCGGTATTGGCGCAAATCGCTACGAAACCGCCAAGATACTGCTGGCGCAGTTTCCCAAGACCGGCGTTCTGTTACTCGACGATGGCTTCCAGCATGCTCGCCTCAAACGCGATCTGGATATCGTGTTGATTGACGGTCTGGACCCGTTCGGCCAAGAAGCTCTCGTTCCGCTAGGCCGCCTTCGTGAACCGCTATCGGCTCTGGATCGCGCGCAAATCCTGGTGGTCACCCGAGCTCAAGATAATCTCCGCTACGAGGCCATTTGCGCTCGCTTGCGGGAATACAACGCGCACGCTCCGATCTTTCGTACCCGCTTGCTGGCCCGCCATTGGCGAGATTACCGTACAGGAGCTTGCGTGCCGGAATTAGCCGCTCACCGCGTCGCAGCATTCTGCGGCTTGGGTAATCCCGAAAATTTCTGGCGCACTTTGGAGTCCTTAGGCCTCGAAATCGTCTTTCGCTGGGCCTTCGACGATCATCACAGCTATAAGCCCATCGAACTACAAGCGCTGGCTCAACAGGCGCGAGAATGCGGAGCCGAAATTCTAGTAACTACGGAGAAAGACCGCATCAATTGTCCGAATCATCTGGAAAAAGCGATCGCCCCTCTCGACCTCGCGTGGCTCGAAATCGACATCGAGATTGAAGACGAGACAACTTTCTTCGCATTGATCGAGCGAACTCTGGGGCGTCACGTCATGACCAGGCACAGAACTGTTTGAATCTTTGCAATCGGCGCTGATTCGTGCACGCGCAGTCGCCGCTCATCCATCTGCTATCGTGGCGGTTTCACGCGTAATGCGATTTCCAAACCTCGAGATCCCCTGCGAACAATTTATCCTCGACAATGGCCTGACGGTCCTGGTCCATGAGGATCACAAGACATCTATCGTCGCGGTAAATATCTGGTATCACGTCGGTTCTAAGAACGAAAAACCTGGGAAAACCGGATTCGCCCATCTGTTTGAACACCTCATGTTCGGCGGCAGTGAACATATCCAGGGAAGCTATATCGAAGCCATGGAACGGATTGGCGCGACCGACCTCAACGGAACAACCAGCGAAGATCGCACGAATTATTTCGAAAATGTTCCCACTTCCGCGCTCGATTATGCCCTTTTCGCGGAATCGGACCGCATGGGCCACTTTTACAGCACCATAAATCAGGAGTTGCTCGATCTACAGCGCGGGGTGGTTCAAAACGAGAAGCGGCAAAGCGAGAATCAACCCTACGCCATCGTTGAAGAATTAGTTGTCAAATCGACTTATCCGGTAGGCCATCCTTACGCGCACAGCGTCATCGGTTCCATGGAAGACCTGGATTCGGCCTCGTTGAACGATGTGCGTGAATGGTTCAAGACCTACTACACGCCCTCGAATGCCGTTCTCGTTCTCGCCGGCGACATCACTGCGGGTGAAGCAAAAGAAAAGGTCCAACGCTACTTCAACGACATTCCTTCAGGTCCACCAGTCGCGCATCAGCGAGCATGGGTGGCGAAGATGTCCGGTGAGCACCGCGAGGCCGTCCGAGATCGTGTTCCTCAGTCCCGTATTTACAAAATCTGGAACGTTCCGGGATACGGCACCACCACCGCGGATCATCTTCGCCTTGCGGCGTCTGTCCTCTCGAACGGAAAAAACTCTCGCCTGTATAAGCGCCTGGTCTACGACGATCAGATCGCCACGCACGTCTCCGCCTATCTGGACGAGCGGGAGATCGGCAGCCAATTCGTCATCGTGGCCACCGCTCGGCAAGGGGACGGGGATCTGCGCAAAGTGGAAAAAGCCATCGACGAAGAGCTGGCGCGATTCCTGGACGAGGGAGCCACAACCCGTGAGCTGGACCGCATCAGGACGCAGTCCTACGCCGGTTTCGTCCGCGGAATTGAGCGCATCGGCGGCTTCGGAGGCAAGTCTGACATTCTCGCGTCCAGTCAAACTTACGTTGGCTCGCCTCACGCCTACCGCCAGCGGCTGCGGAATCTCGAAGAGGCCACGGCATCCGATCTTCGCGAAACGGCTCGGACCTGGCTTTCCGATGGTGTTTATGCTCTCGAAGTGCTTCCGTTCATCGATGCGAAACAGCTCTCCGACCCAGTTGTTGACCGCAGCCGTCTTCCCGATCTGGGGCCAGCCCACGAACTGAAGCTCCCGCGAATTCACGAAGACCGGCTGAGCAACGGCCTAAAAATTCTAATCGCCGAACGGCACGAGATCCCAGTTGTAAACTTTTGGCTCGATGTGGATGCGGGATACGCGGCCGACCAGTTTGCGGCTCCCGGTACAGCCCGCCTCGCTTCGTCCTTACTCACCGGTGGTACAGCGCATCGCACCGCCCTGGAGATTAGCGAAGAGGTGCAAACCCTTGGCGCACAGCTCAGCACGGGCGCGAATCTCGACATGTCGACGGTCTATTTGTCTGCTCTCAAGACCACGCTCGAAGAATCGCTGGATTTCTACGCAGATATTGTTCTGAACCCAATCTTTCCGACCGCTGATTTCGAGCGCCAGCAGAAGCTGCAGCTTGCCGCCATCGCCAACGAAAAAGTCACTCCGCTTCAAATGGCTCTTCGCGCGCTTCCGCCTGTGTTGTTCGGCCCGAACCACGCCTACGGTGTTCCGCTGACCGGTTCAGGAACTGAAGCGAGCGTGCAGGCGCTCACCCGGGAAGACTTGGCCCGTTTTCATGCGATTTGGTTTAAGCCTAACAATGCCACGCTAGTTGTAGTTGGCGACACGACGGTTGCTGAGATCAAGCCCCAACTCGAAAAATTTTTCGGCAGTTGGCTTCCCGGTGAAGTTCCCTCTAAGCATGCGAGTACGGTTCCGCGTCCCGCAAAGCCTGCAGTGTACCTGGTGGACAAGCCTGGTGCGCTTCATTCGGTCGTGATTGCCGGAACCATCGCCCCTCCGCCCGATCCGCATTCGGAGATCGCCGCAGAAACCATGAATAACATCTTCGGCGGCACCTTCGGCGCGCGCCTGAACATGAATCTGCGTGAAGAGAAGCACTGGTCTTACGGCGCGGCTTCAGTTCTCTATGGCGCTCGTCACCAACGTCCATTGTTGGCCTACGCTTCGGTTCAAGGAGACAAGACGGCGGATTCCATCGCCGAAATGCTCAAGGAACTGACCGGCATGACAGGCGCTAAGCCCATCCGCGACGAGGAACTGGACAAGATCAAGCAACAGCAGATCCTCGAACTTCCCGGCGCGCACGAGACCATGAATTCGATCGGCACTCTCTTGAGCGACCTGCTGCAACTGGGTCTTCCGCTAAACTTCTATGACACATACGTGAGCCGAGTCTCCGCGCTCACGATTCCGGACCTTGAAAGTTGCGCCAAGAGTCTGCTGGATCCTCAACACATGATCTGGATGGTTGTGGGCGATCGTTCCCAAATCGAGCCCGCGCTCCGCGCTCTGCAGATCGGCGAGATCATTCCCACGCAGGCGTAGCCGTTAGCTACGGAGCTACTCCACTACTTCGGGTTCAATGGCAGCTTGTTCTCCCGCTGCCCGCTTCTGCCAGTACTTGCTCACCCAAGCTTCCCAGCTCTTCCCGGCTGCAGTATCGCGTCCGCTGAACGCCAGCGCGGCAATGTCCGCATAACGAATGCTTACTCGCGCGCTTCCGTTCGCGGGCAGCACCCGAACCAAAGAATCGATCAGCGTTCGACCGAGCCTTCGATCGTACAGGTAACCCTCAACCACGCTTCCGTCCTTGCACGTGACGGTCACATCGCCGCGATAATCGAACGCCTTCTCTAAAGCGCCGCGAATCTCTTCTTCTGTAGCTAATGTAGGAATCCAGCCCTGCAGTTTTTCATGCGTAAACCCGGGCGAGACTTCTAACTCATCGGGACTTTGGGCCTGATCCGTCACGCTTCTGTCTCTTCGGCAGCCTTGATGTGGACCAGCGGATTGTAAGAATGTACCGGCTTATACGGCTCGTTCAGCAGGGCTTTCGCATTCTCATCGGGATAGCGGCTGAACAGCGAAGCTTTGGCCATGGCCCAAAACCCGCGCAGAGAACCGAATCCATAGTCCACAGAGGACGCCTCATACCCGCTGTGCACCATGCAATTGGCGCATTTTGGATTGCCGGATTCCGTCCCGTAATTCGTCCACTCTGTCTCGGCCATCAGTTCGGCAAACGTGTCCGCATAGCCGTCCTGTAGCAGATAACACGGCTTCTGCCAACCAAAAACGTTGTAGGTAGGCATGCCCCACGGGGTACAAGTGAAATTTCGCTGACCCATCAGGAACTCACCGAAGAGCGGCGACATGTTGAACTTCCAGGACGCCTTGCGGTTCGAAAGAATCGCCCGGAAAAGCCGCCTGGTACGCGCTCTCCCCATGAAATGCGATTGATCCGGCGCTTTGTCGTAGGAGTATCCGGGCGACAGCATCATCCCTTCCACTCCCAGCTCCATCATCTCGTCGAAAAAACCGCGGACGCTGTTGGGATCGGCCCCGTCAAAGAGCGTGGTGTTCGTCGTCACGCGAAAGCCGCGCGCCAGAGCCGCTTTGATCCCGCGAATGGCGACATCATAGCCGCCTTCCCGGCAGACGGAAAAATCATGATGCTCGCGCTGCCCGTCCACATGTACCGAGAAGCTCAGGTATTTGCTGGGGGTGAAGAGGTCTAGCTTCTCCTCGAGCAGTAACGCGTTTGTGCAGAGATAAATGTACTTCTTCCGAGCGACCAGTCCCTGGACGATCTCTGCAATCTGGGGATGCATCAGCGGCTCGCCGCCAGGAATCGACACAGCCGGCGCCCCGCACTCGTCCACGGCCTGGAAGCACTCTTCCGGGGTAAGCTGCCGCTTCAGGACATGAGCCGGATACTGGATCTTGCCGCACCCGGCGCAGGCCAGATTGCAGCGGAACAACGGCTCCAGCATGAGGACAAGCGGGTACCTCTTGCGGCCGGCGAGCTTCTGCCGAAGCACGTAACTCGCTACAGTCCACATCTGCGATGCAGGGACACTCATAATTTCATTAGCGGACGCACCGAGCCCAAAAACAAGGGCTTAAAGGGCGAGGCTTATTTCTATTCTAGATCGAGACCCTTGCCTGTCACTACTCCCAACCCAGAGAGTTCCTTCAGACAGCTTGACACAGTCTATGTGCACACATAAGCTTTAAGTATGAACGTCACTCTCTCTATCCAAGATGAAGTCATCCAGGAGGCGAGGCGGCGCGCTGAGGCCATGGGTACAAGCGTAAATCAGCTTATCCGCGAGTATCTCGAACAACTTGCCGGAAAGAGTGATCCGGATGCTAACGCCTCGGAATTCGAGCGGATCTCGCGTATGTCTCGGGGTAATCCGCGCGGATGGAAGTTCAATCGCGAAGAATTGCACGAGCGGCGATGAGCAGCTTCGCCTTCTTTGATACGAACATATTGGTGTACGCCGACGATAGTTCGTCGCCAGCCAAGCAAGAGAAGGCGATAGCCCTTTTCACGGAGCATCTTCGCAACCGGACTGCGGTCGTGTCAGTACAAGTTCTTCAGGAGTACTTTGTAGCCGCAACACGCAAACTTCGATTGGCTCCCCAGATAGCTCAGCAAAAGGTCGAGATCATCGCGCGTGGCAGAGTGGTTGCTTTGGAGGCGGGTGATGTGATCGCCGCGATCGAATTGCATCGGCTTTCACAGGTCTCGTTTTGGGACGCATTGATCGTTCACGCAGCGCGGTCTGCGGGGGCCTCCGTCTTGTACAGCGAAGACCTTCAGCCCGGTACCGTTCTGGCCGGAGTACGAATAGTCAATCCCTTCGCGCCATGAGCACAAAAAACAGCCTGCCGGTCCTCTCGGATCCTCGGCCATACTACTCGATGAAAACAAAGGTAAATTGTTATACTTGAGTTTTCCCTATGCCTCCCACTGGCCTTGCGTACGAGACCGCTATTCCTTCCGGTTATAAGCCGATAAGCGAAAGCACCAAGAAGATCATCTTACTCAAACCACGTGGCTTCTGCGCTGGCGTCGTTCGCGCCATCGACGTTGTAAAAATCGCTCTCGACCTATATGGCGCCCCCATTTATGTCCGGAAAGAGATTGTCCATAACCGGCACGTCGTTGATGAATTGCGCTGTGCCGGGGCCATTTTCGTAGAAGAACTCAGCGAGGTTCCAGAAGGCGCCCGGGTGATTTTTAGCGCACATGGGGTATCGCCGGCTATCCGATCGGAGGCCAAGGAGCGCCATCTGCAGGTCATTGACGCCACTTGCCCGCTGGTCACGAAGGTCCACCTGGAGGCTGTGCGGTTTGCAAAACAAGGCTACACGATAATCCTGATCGGCCATCGCGATCACGATGAGGTTATTGGCACGCTCGGCGAAGCGCCCGAAAACACCGTTCTTGTATCGGATGTGGAGGATGTGGACCGGCTTGAGATCAAAGATCCCGAGCGGGTTGTCTACCTCACGCAAACCACGCTTTCTCTGGACGAAACCAAAGACATAGTCAATCGTCTCTTGCAACGCTTTCCGAGAATCATCGGGCCGAAAACTCAGGATATTTGTTACGCAACCGAAAACCGCCAGCTAGCCGTCAAAGCCGTAGCTCCGCTGTGTCAGGCCTTGCTTGTGGTCGGTTCGCAAAACAGCTCGAATTCCCGGCGCTTGGTAGAGGTCTGCCAAAAGGCCGGCGTGCCCGCATACCTGCTCGATGATTGCAGTGAAGTCCAACCCGGGATGCTCGCAGATGTCGATACGGTTGCGGTAACAGCCGGCGCATCGGCGCCTGAGCATCTGGTTGAGGAACTCATCAATCACCTGCGAACACAGGGATACAACGATCTGGAAGAGGCTGAGATCAAGGAAGAGGATGTCCGCTTCACGCTGCCGTCGGATCTGGAAAGTTTCACGCCACGGTTGCACACCGTGCGAGTTTGAGGAATTAATGACAGTTGCCTGAATAATGGGGTCTGCTCTCCAAATTTCTGATTCGTTGAACGTAGCCGCTGGCGACGCCATCCGCTCTGCGTCGTCATCGCTTCTCCAACGCCAGTCGGCAGAAGGATATTGGTGGGCTGATCTTACCGCCGACACCACGCTGGAGTCTGACTACATCATGATGCAGCTTTGGCTGCATCCGCCCATTGACGGAGTTTGGAACCCGCCCACCCGCCGCCAGGTGAATCGCGCCGTCGCGGCAATCCTCAAGCGCCAACTCGAAGACGGCGGATTCAATATATACCTGAATGGTCCTTCGGAGATTAACGCCTCTATAAAAGCTTATTTCGCCTTGAAAGTCGCTGGTCTTCCCGCCTCCGATTCCCGCATGCAGCGTCTTTGCGCGCGCATCCTTGAGTTGGGCGGCTTGCAAGCTTCGAACAGTTATGTTCGGACCAACCTCAGTCTGTTCGATCTCTTTCCGCGCGCCGCGTGCGCTTCCATCCCGCCAGAGTTGATCCTGCTGCCCTTCAAGTTCATCTATCAGATGTCTTCCTGGACGCGCGCCATCGTGATACCGCTGTCCATCCTGCATGCAGCCAACCCTCGCCGCCCCGTTCCGGCTGGCCTCACGTTGAAGGAGCTTTTTCTCGCAGGCGCTCCAATGTTTCCGGAACGCGATCTGAAGCTCTTCAGCTGGCGTAATTGCTTCCTCCGCCTCGACCGTTTCCTGAAAGCCTGGGATCGCCGTGGTCCGCACGCCATCCGCCGCTATGCGATCAAGAAATGCGCCGATTGGATGATCGAGCATTTTGAACATTCCGACGGCTTGGGCGCCATCTACCCATCGATGCAATACGCAGTCATGGCTCTCGACGTCCTGGGCTACGGGGCCGATCATCCGCTCCGCCTCGAAGCCGAAAAGCAGTTCAACAACCTTATGGTCGACGAGGAGCAACGCTTCTTTATGCAGCCTTGCTTTTCGCCCGTGTGGGACACCGCTATCGCCGCATTCGCGCTGGGTGAGACCGAGAATCCCCCTGCATCCGCCCTGCGCCGCACCGCCGATTGGTTGCTTTCAAAAGAAGTCCGCCGCAAAGGTGATTGGTCTGCTAAGCGCCCCAACGACGAGGCCTCCGGCTGGGCATTCGAATTCAATAATGAGTTCTATCCGGACGTGGACGACACTGCCATGGTCTTGCTGGCGCTCAAAAAAGCGCGCGCCTCCGACGAGCAGAAGCAGCGGGCCTGTGAAAAACGTGCCATCGCTTGGCTCCTCTCGATGCAGGGCAAAGACGGCGGCTGGGCCGCATTCGACGTCGATAATAACTGGAAGATCCTCAGCCACGTACCGTTTGCCGATCACAATGCCATGCTCGACCCCTCCTGCCCGGATATCACCGGACGGGTTCTCGAAGCCTTGATCGCCTGTGGTTTCGAAGCGGATCATCCAGCAGTTCTGCGCGGCGTTGAATATTTGCTCGGAGCTCAAGAGGCCGATGGAAGCTGGTACGGGCGTTGGGGTGTCAATTACATTTACGGCACCTTCTTGGCGTTGCGCGGTTTGCGCGCCGCCGGCCTGAGTGAAAACGAGCCGGCCATTCAGCGCGGTCTCGAATTCATTCGCGCCTATCAGAACCGCGACGGCGGCTGGGGCGAAAGTTGCGCCAGCTACGACGAAAGCCGCTTCATACCGAATCCGAGCACTCCGTCCCAGACTGCTTGGGCGATTCTCGCTCTGCTGGCCGGCGGCGATATGCGAAGTGAGAGTCTTTATAACGCGGTCGACTACCTGGTTCACTCGCAGCGCTCCGACGGTACCTGGGACGAAGACTATTGCACCGGGACCGGGTTTCCGCGGGTTTTCTACCTGTCCTACACCGAATACCGGAACATGTTTCCGCTACTCGCTTTAGCCGCATTTAGCAAAGCGACGGCCTCGCAGGATGACAGCACGCGGCCTAACGTGCACACAATGGCCAAGGCTGCGCAGGCCTGTTGACCATTGGGATTGCCCCTCGCTCTCGTCACCGGCGCCAGCGGTTTTCTCGGCTGGCACGTTGCTCATCTACTTACTGAACGCGGCTACCAGGTTCGCGCTCTCTGCCGTCCAACAAGCCAGATTCGAGAGCTGGATGTTGAGCTAGTCAGCGGCGATCTCCGCGATCCCGCGTCGCTTGCGCGCGCCACGGCAGGCTGCCAGCTCGTCTTCCATGTCGCCGCCGATTACCGCCTCTGGTCCAAAAATCCGAAAGATCTCTACGATTCCAACGTCGACGGTACCCGCAACGTTCTCGATGCTGCCGAGCGCGCCGGCGTAGAGCGCATTGTCTACACCAGCACCGTGGGCTGCATCGGTATGCCGCCAGGCCGCGAGGGCGACGAAAACACACCCGTCGCAATCGAAGATATGGCTGGGCATTACAAACGTTCGAAGTGGCTCGCCGAACAGGTGGCTCTGGAAAAGGCCCGCTCGGGGCTACCGGTCGTTATCGTCAACCCTACCGCACCCATCGGCGATCACGATTGGAAACCAACTCCAACCGGAAAAATCATTCTCGACTTTTTGCGCGGCAAGCTGCCCGCCTTCGTCGATACAGGCCTGAATCTCGTCGATGTCCGCGATACCGCTTTGGGGCATTTGCTGGCCGCGGAGGGTGGCCGTCCCGGTGAACGCTACATCCTCGGTTGCGAAAATATTAGTCTGCAGCAGATCCTTTCGCGCTTGGCCGTGATCGCCCAAAGACCGGCCCCCAAGATAAAAGTGCCGTATGCGATAGCCTATGCCACAGGCGTGATCACGACCGCTTGGGCCAATCTAACCGGCAAAGAACCGTTGGCTCCGCTGGAAGGCGTCAAAATGGCGCGTAAAAAAATGTTTGTGACCCACGCCAAGGCCGCTCGCGAACTGGGATTCACCCCGGAGCCCGTGGATCTCGCCCTCCAGCGCGCCGTCGCTTGGTTCCGCGCCAACGGGTACTGCTGACCTATGGCAATCCTGTGCGTCGCTTCTGAAGCTTTCGAGTTGGAGCCCTTTGCCGAGTTGCTCACTGGCCTTAGAAAACTAAGCTGGCCAATCGAATACGCCTTTGAAGGTATTCTCCAAGGCCGGCGCGTCCTGCTTGCCGCCAATGGAGCCGGACCTAAACTCGCCATGCGAGCTACTGAAATCGCAATCCGCTCCGTCACGAATGCGGAACTCTCCGCTTCCAAGCTTGAAGCAGTCGTCAGCACCGGCCTCTGTGGGGCGCTCGATCCAAACCTGGTTGAGGGCCAGATCATTGTCGCTAGCGAGGTTCTCGATCTGGCCACTAAGGAAACCTTTGCCTGCTCCGCGGTTATGTCCGATCCCAAAGTTGTCTCGGGTTTGATCGTCACCCAGGACCGGATCGCAAATAACGCAGCTGAAAAACAGCAGTTGCGGAATTTGGGAGCCATTGCGGTGGAAATGGAGGCGGCATCGGTCGCGGCGCGAGCAAAACGAGCCGAACTGCCGTTTTACTGCATCAAAACCGTACTGGATCCTGCCGGCGAGTCCTTCCGGTTCGACCTGAATAAGATGCGAGCTACCAGTGGCCGCATCGCACGTGGGAAAATTAGTCTTTATGCGTTGGCGCATCTGAACCTGGTTCCCGAGCTTCTCCGTTTGAAGCGGCGAGCCGATCATGCAGCCATGGCTTTGGGGGATTTTCTTGTCAGTTGCCGAATCAATTCCGAGTCAGACGCTAATCGCGCCGAGTGAGCCCCTACCTCAATCGATGCGCGCCGCCGTTTACCTCGGAAACGGCGAGATTGCCGTGCAATCTATTCAGACGCCTGCTATCGGCCCGGGTGAAATTCTGGTTCGAGTCGAAACCTGCGGCATTTGCCATACCGATCTGAAGAAGATCGAGCACGGTCTGCTTCCTCCCCCTCGTATTTACGGCCACGAGACCGCCGGCGTCGTCGCCGCAATTGGTGATCGCGTCACAAAATACGCTCCTGGTGACCGCGTAGTTGTTTTCCATCACATCCCTTGCGGTCACTGCTTTTATTGCGACCGACGTCTCTACGCGCAATGTCCGGTGTACAAGAAGGTAGGTGTCACTGCGGGTTATGAACCTGCCGGCGGCGGCTTTTCGCAGTATGTTCGCGTGATGGATTGGATCGTCAAGAGCGGAGTCGAACTAATTCCCCAGGCTGTGTCCTTCGATCAGGCTTGTTGGGTTGAGCCCGTGAATACCTGCCTGAAAGGCGTCGATCTGCTCCGGCTCCAATCCCCGGATGTCGTGGCAGTCCTGGGTCAAGGTCCAATCGGTCTCATTTTTACAATGCTGGTGAACCGAACCGGTGCGCGAGTTCTCGCTACCGATACCATCGAATTTCGCCGTCACGTCGCGGAACGCTTCGGCGCATGCGCCTTCGATCCCCGTCAATCCGGCTTTGAAGAAGCTATCAAAACGGCAACCTCTAACCGGGGCGCCGATGCCGTGATCGTCGCAACCAATGCCCCAGGGCTAGTGGAGCAAGCGCTAAAAATTTCTCGTCCAGGCGCCAAGATACTGCTTTTCGCGCAAACCTCCGCAAGTGAGCGAATCGAGATCTCCGGAGCCGAGATCTGCGTGGGTGAGCGCGTTCTTCTCGGGTCTTATAGCGCTGACGTGGATCTGCAAGCCGAATCCGCCCGGCTCGTCTTCAGTGGCGACCTTCCGCTCGAACAACTCATCTCACATCGCGTTTCGCTCGACGAAATCATGCTTGGCATCGAAATCGCACAGCATCCCGGCGAGCAGTCTCTCAAGGTGGTTGTTCATCCGGCTGTTCATGCAGGGGAGCGGCACTGATGCAAAATGGACTGATGGAGCGGTCGCTAGCGGACGCCCAGGAAAATATGCAAGCCGCCGTACTGTACGGGAAAGAAGACGTGCGCCTCGAGTCGGTTCCGGTTCCTGCCATCGCGCCCGGCGAGCTGCTGGTGCGGGTCCGCACGGCCTTGACATGTGGAACGGACGTGAAAGTATTTCGCCGCGGATATCACGCCAAAATGATTAGCCCGCCAGCTCTTTTTGGACACGAGATGGCCGGCGATGTCGTTGCCGCCGGCGAGGGCGTCTTGAAATTTCGCGTGGGCGAGCGCATCGTGGCGGCGAACTCCGCCCCCTGCGATCGATGCTTCTTCTGCCTTCGTCATCAGCCCAACCTGTGCGAAGATTTGCTCTTCAACAATGGAGCCTACGCCGAATTCATCCGCTTACCCGAGCGCATCGTCCGGCGAAATACCTATCGTATTCCTGACCACCTCGACTATAAGGACGCCGCGCTCACCGAGCCGCTCGCATGCGTACTCCGAGGTTTGGATGAAAGTCATCTTCAGTCCGGCGATACTCTCGCTGTCATGGGCCTTGGTCCTATCGGACTCATGTTCGTTCGCCTGGCCAAGTACGCTTTCGGCGCTCGCGTAATCGTCATTGCGCGCCGTATCGAACAAGTGGATCGGGCCCTCATGCTGGGTGCTGACGAAGGCGTACTGCTGGGCGATCGCACCGCACTGGTAAGCGCAGTGAAGGCGCGCACAAGTAACCGAGGCGCTGATGTAGTCGTGGAAGCCATCGGCCATCCCGACGCCTGGGAGCTGGCTACCCAACTGGTTCGCAAAGGCGGCACCATCAATTTCTTCGGCGGTTGCCCCGCCGGAACCAAAGTCCCGCTCGATACGGCCTTGCTGCACTATTCCGAAATCACCTGCAAGGCGAGTTTCCATCACACGCCCGGCCACATCCGCCGCTCTCTGGATCTCATCGCCGACGGCACGGTCAACGCCAGCCATGTCGTCAATCATGAAGAACCATTGAGTCAGCTCCCGCAGATTCTCTCCGATTTGGCTCACCACAGAAACGGCCAGATCAAGACTGCCATCATTCCCTGACACAAACTGGCGTGGTAGTCGCACATTTACAGCCGAAAGAATACATCCGTAACGTCGCTCCCGGCACTACGGCCTATTCGGAGGCAGAAGCGCGCGAATACACCCGCTGGCTCGCCACTCATCACTACGAGAATTTTCATGTAGTGAGCTTCCTTCTACCGAAGGAATTGCACCAGGATTTTTATAACGTCTACGCTTTCTGCCGCTGGGCTGACGATCTCGGCGACGAAATCGGTGATCCGCAAGAAAGCCTGCGACTGCTCGGCTGGTGGCGCGACGAGTTGCAGGCCATGTACCATGCCCAAGCCGCGCACCCTGTATTCGTCGCTCTACAGGGAACCGTTCAGCGCCATGACATCCCGATCGAACCGTTTGACCGTCTCATTCAAGCCTTCGAACAAGATCAGGTAGTGACGCGCTACCAAACCTTTGGCGACGTGTTTGGCTACTGCGTCAATTCGGCAAATCCCGTCGGCCATCTGGTCCTCTATCTTTGCGGTTATCGCGACCAGGAGCGCCAGCGGCTTTCCGATTACACTTGCACCGCCCTGCAACTCGCGAATTTTTGGCAGGACGTCACGGTCGATCTTCAAAAGGACCGCATCTATTTGCCGCTGGAGCTACTCGACAAGTACGGCTACAGTATCGACGAGCTTCGCGCTCACAAGTACAACCGCGCTTTTGAGTCGGTTATGCGCGAAGCAGTGGCGGTTGGCGAGGATCTCTTTCGCCAAGGTCTTCCGCTCATTAGAAAGGTCAACCGCCGTCTCGCTCTGGATCTTGAATTATTCAGCCGGGGCGGCATGAAGATCCTGCAAAAGATTCGAGTTCAGAACTACGACGTTCTTAAGCGCCGCCCATACATATCAAAGCCGGAACGTGTTGGTATTCTGCTTCAATGTCTTCCGCGACTGCTCCCGTTCTGACGGCCTTGTCGGTCGAGGAGTCGTATCGCTACTGCCGGAAAATCGCCCGCGCACGCGCCAAGAACTTCTATTATTCGTTTCTGCTTCTTGAAAAGCCCCAGCGCGATGCCATGTGCGCAATTTACGCTTTCATGCGCCATTGCGACGATCTCAGCGACGATCCCGCGCTTGCAGGCAAACCGAAATTGCGCGAGAGCATCGCTCTGTGGCGTCTGCAGCTAGACCGCGCGCTGCATGGCGACGTTCAATCCGATCCCGTTTGGCCCGCCTTTTACGACGCCGTTCAACGTTACGCAATCCCGCACCGCTTCTTTCACGAAATGATCGAGGGCGTTACTTCCGATCTCGAGCCGCGGCAGATGCAGACGTACGAAGAGCTCTATCGCTATTGCTACAACGTGGCCTCAGTAGTCGGCCTCACCATCGTCCACATCTTCGGTTTCCAATCCGTGAAAGCGCTGCTGCTCGCCGAAAAGTGCGGCATCGCGTTTCAATTAACCAACATTCTGCGCGACGTCCACGAGGATGCCGAACTCGGCCGTATCTATTTGCCCGCCGAAGATCTGGTTCGTTTCGGAGTCCCAGTCGAACAATTGCACTCAGGAACAGAAGACAATCCTTTTCGGGATCTCATGCGCTTTGAGGCCGCCCGCGCCCGCGCCTGCTACCAGGAATCCGCTCCGCTCAGCAGCTTAATCGAGCCGAAAAGCCGCCGCTCGCTTTGGGCTCTGCGCCAAATCTACTTGCGCCTGCTCTTGAGAATCGAAAAAGCGAACTACTCTGTCCTTAGCCGCCGGATCAATGTCCCAAAACGCACCAAGATCGCGCTACTACTTCGCGCTTTCATGCGCTAAGCCTTCCATAGGTTTGTCCGCACGGTAGGTCAGGATCCATTCCGCTCCGGCGCTCTCCACTTGAACCTCCGCATTGGCCGCCGGAATTAACCACGCTTGTCCCGCGCTAACCTGTTGTCCCGCAATACTCCCCGACCCTTTCACGCACAGCAGCAACAAATAATACGGCAGCCCCGCTTCGATCCGCATCGAGCCGCTCGGCCGCAGCCGTTCCATCCGAAAATATGGACACTCCAGCAACTGCTCGCGCCATTGCCCCAGCGGCACTGGCGCCATCCGAGTCTGATGCGGCACCAGGCTGGAGACGTTAACGCCATGCTCGAGATGCAGTTCCCGCGGACGTCCGTAATCATAGAGCCGATACGTAATGTCCGAGTTCTCTTGAATCTCGCAGATGGTCAGTCCTGCGCCGATCGCGTGCACCGTGCCAGCCGGTATGAAGATCACCTCACCCGGCTTCACCTTTCGCCACTCAATTAAATCGGCGATCTCACCCGATTGCGCCGCGGCCTTTAACTGTTCCCTGCTGACCGTCACGCGAAATCCCGCCGCTACTTCTCCGGGCGGTTGCGCATCCAGCACGTACCACGCCTCCGTCTTGCCCAGGCTATGGTGATGCTGCGCCGCATACTGATCGTCCGGATGCACTTGCACCGACATCCGCTCGCTGGTAAATAGCATTTTCATCAACAGCGGACAAATTCCGGGGCGCTCCGGGTCGCCAGCCGTTCCCAAAACTTCCGGATGCTCGGCAATCAGCTCCCCAAGTGAGCTCCCCGCGGAGGTCGCATTTTCCTCAAAGGTGAACCAAACTTCCCCGATACGTTGTTGATTTTGGTTTCGCCCCGTATCTGGATAGTAGGGCGCTAAGCTCTCGCGTCCCCACACGCGTTCCCGGAATATGGGGAACAACCGTATCGGCTCATCCAGCATTCACTCGCTCTCTTCTCGCCCTAAGTAAAGCTCGCTGACCAGAGCCCGATGATTCTCCAGAACCCGAGCTCGCCGGATCTTCATCGTCGGCGTTAGCTCTCCATGTTCAATTGAAAACTCGCGCTCAAGCACCTTGAATCGCCGGATTCGTTCAAAATCCGCAAGCTGTTTATTGACGCGCGAAACGGCCGTTCGCACTGCTTGGCTGATGGGCTCCGCCTCGACGATCTCCGCGGCGCTTTTTCCACCCAGCCCTTCCGCGCCTTTAATCGTGGGCACCTGCGCCATATTTAGCGTCAGCAAGGCCGTCACATAGGGCTTCTTATCGCCAATCAACAAGACTTGATTCACAAGCGGTTCCATTTTGAACAGGTTCTCGATTCGCGCTGGATAAACCTTCTTGCCATTCGAGGAAACGATCAGCTCCTTCTTGCGCCCCGTGATGTACCAATATCCTTCGCTATCCACCTCCGCGATGTCCCCCGTCGAAAACCAGCCATCTTCGCTGAGCACAGACCGCGTCGCCGTCTCATCGCGGTAATAGCCTTGAAACATGCAAGGCGTCCGAACTTGCAGCTCGCCATCTTCGGCCAAGCGAACTTCAATTCCCGGTAGCAGCGTGCCAATGCTACCTGGCTTCGGCCGCTCCAGAGGATTGAAGCAGATCACGCCGGCTTCCGTCAGTCCGTACCCTTCAATGATCGGCATCCCGATCGCTGAGAAAAATTCCGCCAGATCTTTCCCGAGCGGCGCTGCGCCAGATGCGGCTATCCGAATTCGTCCGCCGAGGCGCTCACGAACTTTTGAAAAGACCAGCTTGTCTGCGATCTTCAACAATCGCGACATCCACAGCGGCAGCGCCTTTCCCGCCTGCTTCAATTGCGCTGCTTGCGCCCCCAGGCCCAATGCTCCGTAGAACATCTTCCGCGCAATCGCAGGACGCTTCTTCACTTCATTGAGGATCGTCCCGTACATCTTTTCCCACACGCGCGGCGGCGCCAGGAATACCGTCGGGCGTATCGATTTCAGTTCGGCCGGCAATCGCGCCAAGCTTTCGGAGAACCAGACCGGCGTACCCATCCGCAGCGGCACCATCTCCAGAACAATACGCTGCGCGATGTGCGCCGACGGCAGAAACACAACCGTCGAATCCTCGGGTCCAATGGGCAGCACCACCGGTCCCATGTCGATGTTCGCCAGAATCGCCGCATGGCTCGTCAGTCCCATCTTCGGTTCGCCGGTTGCGCCCGATGTCAGGTACAAGATTGCCGAATCCCGTGGCTGAGATCTCCTCTTGTATGCGCGTGAATGCCGCGGGATCGCGTTCCAGAGCCTCGCGTCCGAGCTTCTGCAGATCTTGCAGCGATAACGCACCGGGCTGTTCACCGGTCATTAAAATGACGTGCTCGGGCAGTCTCTCGCCCCGCGCTTCCACAGCCTGGGTAAGCGCCGCTAATGTCTTGGCATCTTCAATGAACAAAAAGCGCGCTTCTGCTTGTTGAATATTCCGCGCTAGATCGGGCATCGGATACGCCGTATACAGCGCCGCCGCAACTCCACCCGCGCCCATGATCCCTAAATCGACTAAATAAAACTCGGCTCGCGTCTCTGACAGAATACAGACAATCTCGCTCTTGCTTAATCCGAGCGCGCGCAGCCCCAACGCTATTTCACGCGAGATCCGCATCCAGTCGTTCCAGGAATACGTGCGATAATTCCGGCTCGCTTTGTTCCCGGTTGGCTGATGCAAAGCGCCCGCATCTCCGTATTGTTTTGCAGTCTCTTCGAGGACCGTGAAGACGGTGCGGCCTGCCATCGCACGAATTTTACCAGCCACGCGCCCGGTTTGCCTTTCCCCGGCGCGCGCTCAACCCGGTGAGACAATCGAGGTTTGCCGTCTCTTGAGGATGAAAACGTAACGCCCGCATCGGAGCTCGATTCACTCCGCCGCCCCGTGGCATACCGGGAGGAAGCGTTCCTGCAAAGCCAGGAATCCCGTCCGCTCCGCATCCTCTCAGAATATTTGTGGCCGCTCGCCCATTTTCAGGAGGAGAAAATTCACGACACTATCGTTTTTTTCGGCTCCGCTCGCATTGAAGAAGACGGACCGCTCGGCCGCTATTACAAGGAGGCGCGTGAGCTCGCCCGCCTGGTCACCGAATGGTCAACTTCGATTTCGCAATCCACCAACAACTCCGAGCCCCTCCGCCGCTTCGTCGTCTGCTCGGGTGGAGGCCCCGGCATCATGGAGGCCGCCAACCGCGGAGCTAGCGAGGCAGGCGGAAAAACCGTCGGTCTAAACATCGGCCTTCCGTTCGAGCAGAGGCCCAACGCGTACATCACTCCGGAACTCAGTTTTGAATTCCACTACTTCTTCATGCGTAAGTTCTGGTTTGCGTATCTGGCCAAAGCGCTGGTCGTATTTCCCGGCGGTTTCGGCACTCTCGACGAACTTACTGAAATCCTAACGCTTGCGCAGACCAAAAAGCTGGAGAGCAAGATTCTAATCGTGCTCTATGGTTCCGAATACTGGAACGAAATTCTCAATTTCCGGGCTTTGATCAAATACGGCGTCATCTCCGAATCCGACCTCAATCTGTTCCGTTTCGCCGATACACCCGAAACCGCGCTGCAGATTCTCAAAGAGGGTTTGACCCGCTATTATCTCGAACCCGAAAGCGCTCTCTCCCACCCCATCGAAGAAGCTCCTGAGATTGCACGCTCCCGGACTTCATAAACTCAGCCGTTACCTGACGAACTGGATCGTAAACGGGCCTTTTTCGTCCACAACCGTGTAGTCTGCCGGAGGCTGAAACAGAGCAGGATCGGGATCGCCCACAACCAAATCTTCCAATCGGGTAGTAGTCTCCCCGTTGCGGGGATCTGAGTTCTTGCGCGAGACGGTGAGCTTAAGTTGCGGCGAATTCCACATCTCAGTCACGGTAACGATCGGTTGGTCGTTACCCCGCATGCCGACCGGAATCGTGCTCGTAATACGTCTACCCACTACCGTGAGCCCGTCCATCACCTGCGTCCCCAGCGACTCATTGGAGTACTGAATACTTATGGGCGGATTTGACCCACCACTCGAACTGGTCACGCCAACTGGCGGCTTCACGTTGATTGCAGGCCCATCCTGTGTTACTCCTTGCCCACCGGCTTTCGCCGTGCCTCCACCCGCTCCTGGAAATTTCAACGGGACTCGATGAGCGATGTGGTTTTGGGCGTCCAGTGTGTACCGAAAGCCTGCCACAGAATCGTTGATCTCCACAATTGTGGCGCCATTGTCGTTCCCGTTTGGCCCCATCATAATCGGATGCTCCATCCGCGTCCTTCCTTCCGAGTCGCGATACCAAAGTATGGTGCGCGGCTTGTCGGTGATGTGGGTCCCATCAACCAGCGTCTGCGTATGTTCCGTAATTTCCTTTGCGGAATAGGGCGCGCCCGTGACAGGCGGCGCTGCGTACGCCACCCCCGAATTGCCGATGGTTATCGAAGCCATGCCTCGCGGCGGCAGCGCTGGGGCGGTTGAGGTAGTCTGCGCAAATCCGGCGGCTCCAAGGAGGGCCAGAGCCCCCATGCTTATCGCAACCATTCTCAGAAAATTCATTTGCGCTTCCTCTGTAAACTGAACACTGATGAAACTCTACCGTGCGCGGGATGGCTTCTTCGTCGAAAATGATGAGGCTTGGTTTCGCCTCCCGGATTCCGATTGGAATGCGCTTACCACGCGCGACGATTTAGCTCATTATCTCGTATCCCAAGCGGCCCAAAACCCGCCTTGCTCGCCTCCGGATAAGGCAACCCTTCTCGCTCCCATCGCCGCCCAAGAGGTCTGGGCCGCGGGCGTCACTTACTACCGCAGCCGAACCGCGCGCATGGAGGAATCGCAAACCGCGGGAGGCGGCTCGTTCTACGACCGCGTTTATCAGGCTGACCGCCCGGAGCTCTTTTTCAAATCCTCTCCGCATCGCGTGGCCGGCCCTGGCGCAGCCGTCCACATTCGCAGCGATGCGAAATGGAATGTGCCGGAACCTGAGCTCACCCTTCTCCTGACGCCTACAGGCAAGTTAATCGGCTATACCATCGGCAACGACATGAGCTCTCGCGATATCGAAGGCGAGAACCCGCTCTATCTGCCGCAAGCCAAAGTCTACGATCGTTCGTGCTCGCTCGGCCCGTGCATTCTCATTGCGCAGCATCCGCTGCCGCTCGAAACACGCATCGCGCTCGAAATCACCAGGGCTGACAGCGTCGGATTTTCCGATGAGATCACTCTCGCTCAAATGAAGCGCACGCTCGCAACTCTGATGGAATATCTTTTCCGCGAAAACTCATTCCCTAACGGCTGTTTTCTCCTCACCGGAACCGGTATCGTCCCTCCCGACAGCTTCACCCTTCAACCTGGCGATGAAATCCGCATCACCGTCGATTCCATTGGCACTCTCGAGAACTCCGTCGATTAAGGAGTTTTTCCGGGACAATGTTTTCATCGACCGAATATCCTAAGAATGAACCGCGCCGGGGAAATTAACCGGCCGCCTGGAGAACCTATGCCCACCGCTGTAGAAACCCCGATCACGCGTGAAAAGCTTATCGATGGTCTCAATGAGGATCTGTCGCGTGAATATCAAGCAATTATTTCCTATGTGAACTACTCACAGGTGCTCAAGGGCGCCGCTTACATGAACATTGCGGACGAGCTGGCTGTCCATGCCAAGGAAGAGCTGGACCATGCGCTGCAAGTTTCGAATCACGTCGATTATCTGGGCGGAATGCCCTCAGTTACGCCGAAGCCGGTAAAAACCTCGGATAAGGCGGAGGAGATGCTCAAGTTCGACCTGGCGAATGAGAAAGAGACCATCCGCCAGTATCGCCGTCGCATCAAGCAGGCTGATGAGCTGAACGAATTTGCTATCGCCGAAAGCCTGCGCGGCATTCTGGTACAGGAGCAGGATCACCTGATTGCGCTGGCGACTGCGCTGGGCATCGACCCACCCAACCCGGGCATTGCCGATTAGCGCTGCTTTGGCGGGAGCGGACCGTACTTCACATTAGAATTCGTAAACAGTAAAACTGATTCCGTATCGAACTTTCGATAGTTCATGAATTCGATATCGTTGCGATTCTTCTGCGCATCCGTCCGTATAAAACTGATGGCTCTCGCCGGAAGAATATATGCGCGGCCGCCGATGTAAACGATTCCGTAATCAATCACGGTGTTCGCCTCCCGGGCAAGAAAATCGGCTGGCAAACCCACGGCTTGAACCGTGATGCGAAGAATCGTCCCCGTATCGGGATCTCCGTAAATGAAACCGCGAATGGGACTCCGGACACTCTGCTCGAGTTGCTGGTTACCTGTCGGCGAAGGGATGCAGCAAACGCCAACCATATAAGTCGTCCGAGCTGCGCCTATAGCATAATCGAAAACCGCGGTACGCTTGCCTTGAAACATCTGCCAGTGATCCCACTTCAACTTGGCCCCACTGCGAGGCCCCAAAATCATTTCCATGTCGTGCCGCGGCCCAATCCCCTGCCCGATCAGAAACTGAATCGTGTCATCGGTAAGACGCTCTGTAAGCCGAAGCTTGTTCAGCGAGTTCGCGAGGCTGGCATCGTCGTGGTCCGATGCCAGCGACGTACCCACAATCTCGACCACCGTTGCTGAGCTGACGGCGCTTTGGCTAGCGAACGCGATTCCGGCGGCCAGCAAGGCCACGGCCATCAGCCTCATGTAATTATCATGTCCTAATTGACATCAGGCCGGCAGGCGGCCCCAAACTCACGTCATCTAAGATGACAAGCATGCGGCTTCTCACGTTCGAATTCGGAGGTCAAGCGCGTCCGGGCATTCTTTCGGATGTCGATACCATCCTTGACCTCTCCTCCATCGGCTTCACCTCTTTGCTCCAGTTCATCGAGTCCGGCCCGGATGCCCGCGCCAAAGCGGAGGCATTCGCCCATCAGTCCCCCGCGAATGCCCGGCATTCACTCCGTAATGTAAGGCTGCTCGCGCCCATCCCGACGCCGCGCAAGCTCATCTGCGTTGGTCTCAACTATCGCGATCACGCCGCTGAGACCGGCTCGCAGATTCCAGATGTCCCCACCATCTTCAATAAGTTTGCAACCGCTGTCATCGGGCCCGGCGCCAATATCGTTCTGCCGAAGACCTCCAAGTCTCCCGATTACGAAGCCGAATTCGCCTTTGTCATCGGACGCGGGGGGCGCCACATCGCGGCGGAAGATTGGGCCAATCACGTCTTCGGCTACACCATCGTCAACGATGTCTCGGCTCGCGATTACCAGCGCGCCACTACTCAATGGCTGATGGGTAAGACGTTCGACACGTTTGCTCCCATAGGTCCCTGGATCGTCACTGCCGATGAGATCCCAAACCC
The DNA here is from genome assembly GCA_963795445.1 of uncultured Acidobacteriaceae bacterium. Classification (GTDB taxonomy): domain Bacteria; phylum Acidobacteriota; class Terriglobia; order Bryobacterales; family Bryobacteraceae; genus Bog-105. Next base: position 36,520 of record CAWCHX010000004.1, read on the forward strand.
GCACGAGCTCGACATTCAGATCGAAGTGAGTGGCGAGATTTTGCAAGACTCCAACACTCGCGAATTGATCTTCAAAATACCCGACCTCATCGCCTATCTTTCGAGCGTTTTCACCTTGGAACCGGGCGATATCGTGTCTACAGGTACCCCCGCCGGCGTCGGCGCCGCTCGTAAGCCGCCGCGTTTTCTTCGCGCTGGCGACCAGGTCGTGGTTAAGATCGCGTCCATCGGCGAATTGCGCAACCCCGTCATCGCCGAAACGTAATTCGGTATATGGCTTCGTTTACCCTCGGGCAACTCGCCGAACTGCTCGATTGTCAGCTTAGCGGCAACCCCGAAACCGAGATTGCCGGCGTCTCCACCATTGAGAAAGCCCAACCCGGCGAACTTACCTTCCTCGCCAACATGAAGTACGCGCCCAAGCTCAAATCGACCCGCGCCGCCGCCATCATTGCCGCCGAACCCGTTAAGGACACACCCATCGCCACGCTCGTCTCTACGAATCCTTATTACGATTTCGCTCGCGCTCTGGCGCTTTTTTATCGGCCTTCGAAACCCATGCCCGGCATTCACCCGACGGCCTGCATCGCGGATTCCGCCGTTCTAGGTCCGAACGCCTCCATCGGCGCGTATGCAGTCGTCGGCCCAAATACAACCATCGGGGCCAATGCCGTTCTTCATCCGCATGCCGTCATCTACGAAGGCTGCGGCATCGGTGACGATTTCACCGCTCATTCGCATGTCTCGGTTCGCGAGCATACTCGTATCGGCAATCGCGTCACCCTGCACAACGGCGTGGTCATTGGTGGCGATGGCTTCGGCTTCGCCAAGAGCAACGAGGGCCGGCAGCAGAAGATTGCGCAGTCGGGCATTGCCGTCATCGAAGACGATGTAGAAATCCAAACGCTCACGTCAGTCGATCGCGCCACGCTGGGTGAAACGCGCGTGAAGCGCGGCGCAAAGATCGACAGCCTTTGTCAAATCGGTCACGGTTGCATAGTCGGTGAAGACAACATTATTTGCGGCCAGACCGGTCTCGCCGGCAGTACCATTCTTGAGGAGAACGTCGTCATGGCGGCCCAAACCGGCGCAGCCGGTCACCTCACTGTTCATAGAAATGCGATTGTGTGGGCTCAATCCGGTATCGGCCACGACGTGCCTGAAGGAGCAATCGTCAGTGGATCGCCGGCATTCGATTCGCGCGTTTGGCTTCGCGCTTCTGCCGCTTACTCGCGTCTTCCGGAGCTGCTGCGCACCGTCCGCGCTCTCGAGCGCCGCCTTGCCGAACTCGAAAACAAATAGCGCAACATCTGCTACCCTCTGTTTCAGCTTGTATGTGCCGCTTTATCCTTGGTTTTTTAGTGTTCGTGGCCACGGCGGCTGCGGCCGTGGCGCCGCTTCCCTCCCTCGCCGAACCAGCTCTGTCGCCGGATCGCGCGGAAATCGCCTTCGTTTCCGGTGGGGATATCTGGACGGTTCCAGCCAAAGGCGGCGAAGCGCGCCTGCTGGTCTCTCATCCCGCAACCGAGTCCCGTCCCCTCTACTCGCCGGACGGTACGAAGCTGGCGTTCACTTCCACACGCACCGGCAACGGAGATATATACGTACTTACATTTGCGACCGGCCAACTCACTCGCCTCACTTACAGTGATTCCCCCGAGTTACTCGATGGCTGGTCTCATGATGGTAAATGGCTCTACTTCACTTCCTCCGGCAATGATGTCGCTTCCGCCAATGATATATTTCGCGTTAGCGTCACCGGAGGCACTCCTCTCGAAGTAACACGCAATCGCTTCTATAACGAATTTCGCGGCTCGCCTTCTCCCGACGGCACTCAGCTCGCGTTCGTCGCGAAGGGCATGAGCTTCAATCAGTGGTGGCGCCATGGGCACAGTCATATTGACGAATCTGAAATCTGGCTCAAAGGAATCGCTGAGAACGGCGCTTACAAACGCATCGTAGAAGAAGATGCTAAGCAAGGCTGGCCTATGTGGTCAGAAGACGGGCGCTCCATTTTCTATACCTCCGATCGCAGCGGCGCTGAAAACATTTTTCACCAGGCGCTCGATCCTAAGTCCCCGGCCAAGCAGATCAGCCATTTTTCCGATGGCCGCCTGCTCTGGCCCTCCATCAGCTACGACGGCCGCGAGATCGTCTTTGAACGTAACTTCAAAATTTGGAAGCTCGACACACGGTCCGGCGCCGTCGCGCAAGTGCCCATCAGCTTGCGTGGCGCCGTCTCTACCCCCGAGGTAACGCATCAGCAAATCACTCAATTCTCCGACCTCGCTCTTTCTCCGGACGGCAAGAAGATCGCGGTCATCGCGCACGGCGACATATTCGCTACCTCGGCCGCCGATGGTGGCGACGCCATTCGTATCACACATACGCCGGCGCCGGAAAGCTCGGTTCGATGGTCGCCGGACAGCAATCGCATCATCTATATATCGACTCGCAACGGTCACCAACAGGTTTTTGAGTACGACCTCACTAAGAACGCCGAGCGTCAGCTTACCGATTCCAACCAGGATGATGAATCTCCAACGATCTCGCCCGACGGCAAGCTCCTGGCATTCGTTCGAGCCGAGCGCGAGCTGCGCGTGTTGTCTTTCGATTCGAAGAAAGATAGAACTCTCGCATCCGGCTCCCTCGAAGATCCCGTGCTCGCCTGGTCGCCCGACAGCAAATTCATCGCCTTCACGTTAGTAGGCGCCAAATCTTTTCGCAACGTAAATATTGTCGGCGTCAATGGCGAGAAAGACCGGCCCGCTAGCTTTCTCGCCAACGGCGAAACCGCTAGCCGTATCGCCTGGTCGCCCGACGGCAAATACCTGCTGTTCGACACGGCGCAACGCAGCGAGCCTTCTCAGATGGCGCGCCTCGATCTGATTCCGCATCTTCCAAAATTCCGTGAAGATCAGTTTCGAGAGCTTTTTCGAAATAACCAGAACAGCCCCGATCGCACTCCAACCAAGCAGCCCGACAAGCCCGCGGATAAACCCGCGGATGTCCCGGCCGCCGCCGCGGATAACGGCGCTGAAGCTTCACCCGATCGCGATCTCAAACCGCCCAAAAAATCCGAACCAGTGCGCGTCGTTTTCGAAGGAATTCGTGAGCGCTTGACGTTCATTCCGCTCGGCTTCGATGCTGGGCAACCGGTAATCAGTCCCGACGGCAAAACGCTCGTCTTCGCCGCGCTCACCGGGAATCAGCGAAACCTCTATTCATATCCGCTGGACGAGTTAGCCGCAACGCCGCCTTCCCCGCATCAGCTCACTTCCACTTCGACTCCGAAGACTCATTACCAATTCACGCCCGATTCGAAGCAACTCTATTATCTGGATGCAGGCCATGTCACCTCACTGCCCATCGAGACTCACGTCCCGAAAACAATCAACGTAACTGCCGCGCTCGACATTGACTTCGACTCTGACAAGACCGCCGCGTTCGAAGAAGGCTGGGCCTTACTGAACAAGCGCTTCTACGATCCCGAATTCGATGGTCAAAACTGGGCTCATCTTCACGACCTCTATGCTCCTTACGTCGCGGGCGCGCGCACTCCCGACGAGATGCGCCGCGTCATGGGCCTGATGATCGGCGAGCTCAATTCATCGCACTCCGGTATAAGCGCCGCCCCGCGAACTCCCTCCTCGCCATCCTCTCCGTTCGCCCCTGCCGTCACGCCCATCGGCCGTTTAGGTCTCCGTTTTGAGCGCGAGCCTTTCGAAGCAGGCAAAGGACTCATCGTCCGCGAAATCGTTCCTCTTGGACCCGCCGCGCTCGAAGGAACCGTCAAAGTTGGCGAGACTCTGCTCGCCGTCGACGGAGATCCTGTCGGTCCGCAAACTAATCTCGATTCCTTGCTCGAGAATAAAGTGGATCGCCGCGTCGTATTGCAGATCGGAGCCGCCAACCATCCGGACCGCAAGCGCGACGCCATCGTTCGCCCCATCTCTCTCTCTACCGAAAAAGGTCTTCTCTATCGCGGCTGGGTAGAAGCGAATCGCGCTTACGTGGAACGCATCAGCGGAGGCAAGCTGGGTTACGTCCACCTGGCCGATATGTCGTCGCAATCGTTAACTCAGCTCTACATCGATCTCGACGTGCAGAACCAGACGAAGGAAGGCGTCATCATAGATATTCGCGATAACAACGGCGGCTTTGTGAACCAGTACGCGCTGGATGTGTTTACCCGCAAGAACTACCTGATCATGACGCCGCGCGATGGCAGCCCGGCTCCGGCCCGTCCATTCTTGGGTCAACGCGCTCTCGGCCTTCCCACTGTGCTGGTCACAAATCAAGATTCGCTTTCAGATGCCGAAGACTTCACCGAAGGCTATCGGTCACTGAAGCTGGGCAAAGTAGTCGGAGAGCCTACTGCCGGCTGGATTATCTACACCTACAACACACCCTTGATCGACGGGTCAATCATCCGAGTTCCCCACATCCGCGTTCAGGCCGCCGATGGTCAAACCATGGAAATGCATCCGCGACCGGTAGACGTTTTCGTCGAGCGTCTCGCCGGCGAATCTCTCGGCGGCCCCGCGGGACAGTCCGGCAAAGACAGCCAGCTCGACCGCGCCGCGAAAGAATTGCTCGCGCAGCTCTCTCATTAAAGAAGAAAACATATATGCGACTTGTTGTCGGGATAACCGGCGCCTCGGGAGCCATCTTCGGCGTCCGCGCTCTGGAAGCGCTCAAAACACTCGGCGTTGAAACCCACCTGATCCTAAGTCGCTGGTCGCGCGCGACCATTGCTCATGAAACCGAGTACAGCCTCGATCGGGTCGAGGGATTAGCTTCCGTCGTTCACCGCGAGGACAACCAGGCTGCCTCCATCTCCAGCGGCTCCTTCAAAACGGACGGCATGATCATCGCGCCCTGCAGCATGAAAACCTTGGCGGCCATTCGCGCCGGTTATGGCGACACCCTCATTTCCCGTGCCGCCGACGTCGTATTAAAGGAGCGCCGCAAACTCGTTTTGCTCGCCCGCGAAAGCCCCTTCAGCGAAATTCACCTGGAGAACATGCTCGCCCTCACTCGCATGGGCGCCATCATCTTCCCGCCCGTGCCAGCCTTCTATAACCATCCCAAAGATATCGATGCGATCGTCAACCACATTGTCGGCCGTCTTCTGGATCAGTTCAGTCTCGACCTTCCGGGCCTTTCCCGCTGGGAGGGATTTCGGCCCGAATCATAATAAGAGCAGTACCGATGGGGGCCGTCCCGAAACGCGAGTGTGAAAATGCGCTCTCCGTAAGCGCGAACCTCCGTCCCATTCCTGTGGATTTTCAGACCCTATTCGAGTCCGCTCCGGGCGCCTATGTCGTCCTCAGTCCGGACGACCCTAAATTCACGATTGTTGCCGTCAGCGACGCCTATACCAAAGCGACCAAGACCACCCGGCAAGACCTTTTGGGCCGTGGCTTGTTGGAATCGTTTCCTACCGGTCCCGAAGATCCCGCCGCAGACGGCGAGCGCAATGTTCGCGCTTCTTTGCAGCGCGTGATCGCAAACCGGACGCCCGACGCCATGCCGATTCAAAAGTACGACATTCGAGTGCCCGGCAAAACCAGTTTCGAAGAGCATTACTGGCGGCTCGGCAGCACACCCGTTCTGAATGAAGCGGGAGAACTGCTCTATATCATTCACCATGCCGAAGATGTGACGGAAGTGGTGCGCCTGAAAAAGGCGGAAGTGGAGCACTCCCGACTCGCCGAAGTTCTTCGCCTCGATTCCAAGCGCGCTGAAAACCTGCTTCGCACCAGTGAAAAGCGCTTTCGCCAACTCGCCGAGACAAGTACGTTCGGACTCGTCATTGGAGACTTGGAAGGCCGCGTGACTTATTTGAATCCAACTTTGCAGCGCCTACTCGGCTATACGCAAGCAGAAGTCGAGGCTGGCCCTTTGCGCTGGGATCAACTCACGCCTCCTGAATTTGGCGCACTCGATCAAAAAGCGGTCCAGGAGCTCGAAAGGCACGGTGTTTGCCAGCCGTATGAAAAAACATATCTAACAAAAGACGGCCGCCAGGTACCGGTATTCCTGGGTGCGTCGATGTTGGAGCCCATGGGCAATCAAACCGAGGTCGCTGGCTTTGTTCTCGACCTGACGGAGCGCAATCGGGTTGAAGAAGCGCTTCGTAAGACGAATGCTGAGCTGGAAGAATTCGCTTACGTTGTCAGTCACGATCTCCAGGAGCCGCTTCGCATGGTCGGCATTTACTCACAGATGCTTGTCAGGCATTACGCGGGGGCCGCGGACCCACAGGCCAACGGGTTTTCCCACTACATTCAATCGGGCATAAAACGCATGGAGATGCTCATTCGAGACCTCCTCTCTTATTCGCGTACCGTGCATGAAGAGCCCGACGTCCAGCCGGTGGATTTAAATGCTGCCCTTCAGGAAGCCCTGGAAGTGCTCGCCTCCCGTTTGCGTGAGACAGAGGCCATCGTCAACGTGGATGAGCTTCCGCTGGTGCAAGGCGATGAAGCGCAGCTTGCGCAAATATTTCAGAACATGCTTTCGAACGCGCTGAAATACCACAAGCCCGGAGGAAAGCCGCAGGTCCACATCTCAGCCGAGCGCCGCGGCGCGGAGTGGGTGATTAGCGTCCGGGATCAGGGCATCGGCTTTGACGCGCAGTATGCTGAGCGTATCTTCGGACTCTTCAAGCGCCTGCACCGGGACGCCTACCCTGGCACCGGCCTCGGGCTAGCCATCTGCAAACGCATTGTGGAGCGCTACGGTGGGCGGATTTGGGCGGAAAGCGAGCCCGAAAAAGGGGCCGCGTTTTTTTTCACCCTTCGCGCATCGAACCGCTAACGCGCTACGGTCGTTTATCCCCGATTCAAGATTTTCCGCCGGAGTTCTCGCCGTTGCCGGAATACCTTCGCTGACGATTCATGATACGCTCCCTCCAGGCAAGCTCGGCCTGAATATCGAAGTCAAGGCGCGCTCCCGTCGTGGCGGCGGCAATCTCTTCCAGCGGCACCTTCGGCGTGCGATCGGCGTACAGCAATCCGTTCGCTTCCTGATACGTGTCCGTGAATTGCGTGTAGCAAAAACCCGCCAGCGCCGGCAGCGCGCGTATCGTCTCCAGCAACGCCTGGTAGCGCTTTAGGAATTCGGCGGGCGTCTCGCAGCGAGAATAGCCCCACCCGTTTTCTTGACCATTCATCAGGGCGATTCCGCCGAACTCGGTGAGCACAATCGGCTGGCTCGAACTCACTTTTCCATCCAGCACGAGCAGCCGGCCTCCGGGCCGTTCACGCCTGAACAAACGCCCTTCGATTTGATTTATTCCGTACCGTTTCCCAATCCGCTCGGGTAGATCGTCGTAGTCGTGAATGCCGATGATGTCGGTTGCCACGCTTTCCCATCCGTCGTTCCCGACCACCGGCCGAGCCGGATCGAATGTCTTCGTCAGGTGATACAGCGCTTGCACATAATTCCGCTGCGCTGGACTCTCGGGCAGGTCCGGCACACCCCATGACTCATTGAACGGAACCCACGACACAATTGACGGATGGCTGCTGTCGCGGTTTAACACCTCGATCCACTCGCGCGTCAGCCGCTCGATGGATTGCCGGGTATACCGGTACGCGCTGGGCATCTCTTCCCAAACCAGCAGACCCATCTGGTCCGCCCAATACAGATAGCGCGGATTCTCCACCTTCTGATGCTTCCGCACGCCATTAAATCCCAGCTTCTTCGCCAGCAAAACATCCTGAACGAAGGCGTCGTCGTTCGGCGCTGTCAATCCGCTCTCCGGCCAATATCCTTGGTCCAGCACCAGCCGCAAATTGAGCGGGCGTCCGTTGAGAATAAATCGATCGCCCTGAATCGCGGTCGTCCGCAACGCGGTATAGCTCTCTACCCGGTCGATTACCCGGCGCGAAGAATCGCGCAGCTCCAGTTCTACGTCGATAAGCGTGGGCGAGGACGGGCTCCACAACAGCGCGTTCCGGTAATCGTCTATGCCGGGATCCGAAAGAGCGATTCGCCGGTGTACTTCTCCGGCAATCACCGAGTAGGCGTCCTCCGCCAGGATTTCGTCTTCCACGCGCAGCCGGACAGCGAGCTCGAGCCCCTTCACGGATCGTCCGCCGATGTGAGCCTCCAATCCGATTTCCCATCGTTCTAAATTCGAGGTCCACCTCACTACCTCGATGAATGACGATGGAACGACCTCCAGCCAAACTGTCTGCCAGATGCCCGTTGTTCGCGGATACCAAATCGAGTGCGGGTCCAGCTTCCAATCCTGCTTGCCGCGAGGCTTGGCAAGATCCGAGGGATCGTCCTCGGCCCGTACGATCACCTGCTGCGGCTTTCCTTTCCGAAGCCCGTCTGTAATATCCGCGCAAAACGGAGTGTAGCCGCCGTGATGCGAACAAACTTCCGTTCCGTTCACCCACACCGTCGCGCAGTAATCGACCGCGCCGAAATGAAGCAAAAGCCGCTCCCCAGGCTCGAGATTCGGGGCCGCAAAATCCCGCCGATACCAGACCGCACAGTAGAACCCGGTGTCATGGACCCCGCTAGCCTCTGTCTCAGGACTGAACGGAACAACGATCTTGGCGTTCCAGTCCACCCGCTCCGGATCGGTCCACGCGGCTTCCCGGTCTATCGAAAAGTCCCACGTCCCATTCAGCGAAATCCATCCATCTCGATGAAGTTGCGGCCGAGGACACAAATGGCCGTCATTGTTAGCGCCTTCCGATATGCTGCTGCTCGTGCTCAATGTTTCTTGCCTACACTCACCTTACTCGCTCATCGACAAAGCACGCCCATCGGGATAGTTCTTGGGTTAGAATTGCGGGACAGAGTGGCGCTATGAGAGGGCCTGCAACGATCTTGCCGATTCTTTTGTGCGGAGTATTCATGGCCGTGCAGAATGGGCCGGCTCAGACTGTTCCCCAAACAGGCTCGATCGAGGGACGGGTTACGGACGCGGGAAACGGGACAGTGCTAGGGGGAGTAGAGATCCTGTTGTCCAGAACTGGCGTGAACGAGGCCCCTCTGCTCGTCACAACCGATCAGAGCGGGCGCTTTACGGCTGATGACCTCGAGCCCGGCCGCTATCGTTTGGCCGCCCAGCGCGACGGGTATGTCTCCCAGGAGTATGGCGAGCGCGCCAGGAATCGCCAGGGAATCCTGCTAGCGCTCGCGCGCGGACAGACCTTGACCGGCATCGACTTTCGTCTGCTATCCACCGGGGTCATAACCGGGCACGTGTTCGGGGAGGGGAATGAGCCGCGCATCGGAACCACCGTGGCGGCCTTATCCCTACATTACGTCCATGACCGGCAGCAACTTGTGATAGGCGATATAACGCTCACAAACGATCACGGGGAATATCGACTCTTCGGGTTGAGACCCGACCGATACTTCATCGCCGCATTCGAGCCCAATCGGCACGGCACGGTCCGGTTGCCGAAAGGCGCTCCGCCGGAAGAGCGGTATGGAATTTCCTTCTATCCGAACATGATCGATGCGTCGAAAGCTAGTACCATCAATGTCCAACCAGGCAATGAGCTGAACGGCGCGGATATTTACCTGGCCCGCCATCGGACTTTTCACGTCCACGGCTGGATGAACGGTAGCGGGCGAGGCGCCTACGGTCAGCGTGTTCAGATACAACCATTGCTATCCGGCACAGCCATTGGCGTCGGCCTGCAGGAGACCACGCCCGATGAAAGGGGCGTCTTCGATTTTGGTGGCTTGCCGCCGGGACAGTACGTGGTAACGGCAATGTTTAGCCTGCTCGGCAAGAGCTATCGAGCCTGGCTGCCGGTCGAGATTGAAGATTCTGACGTTAGCAACTTATTAATCACGCCTAACACAGGGATCGACATCCAAGGGCGGATGCAGTTCACCGAGCGCAAAGAGGTCGATCTTCGTTCCGTCGCCCTGAACTTTCGCCCCACCTTTTCTACCGGCGCCGGCGTTCCACCGCCGCGCTCTTCTGCCGACGGAAATTTCACGGCGCGTCTCAACGCCGATATTTACAATCTCGAGATCTCCGCGCTACCGGAAGATTGCTATGTCGAATCCGTTCGCATCTTCGATCAGGAATCTTCCGACAGAGTGGTCGACCTCACCAGGTTTATGAGTTCGTCAACGCGCCTAGACATTACCCTCAACGCCAATGGAGGCCACATCGATGGCGCGGTTGAAAACGACAAGCATGAGCCGATAGCAGGCGCGACAGTTCTGCTGGTTCCAGAGGTTAGCTATCGCAAACAGACCTATCTCTTTCGGTCCGTCAATACTGACAGGAGCGGTCGTTTCTCCATACGCGGGATCGTGCCCGGAGAGTACAAGCTGCTTGCCTGGGAGGACGTCGAAAGTGGCGCTTGGGAGGATCCCGAATTCCTGAACCAATACGAGGACCGGGCTGAGAAGCTAACCATTCAGCCCAATGGCCATGAAACCCGCAATCCGGTTCTCATCCCTGCCGCGGTTGCGCAGTAATCTGGAAGTCACTGAATATCGTTCTTCGGTAAAGCGCTCGACAGGAACTCGCCTACATCGTGGTGCAGCTTGGTGTGAGAATCACTATCGATGTAGAGCATGTGTCCGGCCTGGAAGAAAGCCCAGGAGATCCGCTTGTGCATATCGGGATTCAGACCCATGTGATTGAACGTGTATTCGATGGCGTAGAAGGGAGTGGCGAGATCGTAATAACCGGCGGCTACTAACACTTTCATGTATGGGTTCTTCGTCAAGCGCATTTTTTAGGGCGCTGGTTGTATCGCCGAACCCGTTCTGAACGCCGTAATCCCAGGGCTGAATGCCGCCTGTCGGGTAGTAATACATGTCGGTTTTGTAGTTTAGCTCCGCGCGTATGTAATTGTTGAAGGCGGCGGTAAACGGAGGCGTGATTTCCGTGCTGGAAGGATCGAACTCGCTGGTCTCGCCAGTATTCAGCGAGGAAGCGCCAGTGAGCCGGCCATCGTAGCGGCCGATCGTCTCTTCCCGATCCCGAAGAAGCTGCCGGGCGAAGTGCGATACGTCGAAACGCAGATTGCTTTGTTCGATGTAATTCGCGTCGAGCCCGGTATAGCGTACCAGCTTTTCGACCATTGCCTTGCGCTCTGCCGGCGGGAGTTCATCGCCTTGGTTCAACGCCAAAGAGTATTCGCCGGTCGCGAAATTCTCCACTTCTTTGAGGAAAGACTTTAGATCTTTATTCTGCAGGTCAGCGGCTACCTTCTTGTGATACCAGGCATCCGCCGCGTAACTTGGCAGTTCAAGTTCGTAGACCAGATCGTCGCTGCGGCTCCAAATGGTTTCAAGGTTCAGAGTGGTACCGATAAGCACGATCCCGTTGAACGCCAGACCGCGGTCCACCAGGTATCCAGCCAACCCCGCGGCGCGGAAGGTGCCATAACTCTCCCCGGCGATAAAAAGCGGAGACAGTTCGCGATTGTTGCGCGTGACGTACAGACGCATGAACTCGCCCACCGATTGAATGTCGCCCTGAACGCTGTTCATGCGGCGCGCGATCTCAATCGTTTTCGCGCGGCTATAACCGGTCCCAACAGGATCGATGAAAACCAGATCCGTCATATCCAGCCAGGTGTCCTGGTTGTCCTTCAGTTGGTAAGGAGGCGGCGGCATGGCGCCGTTGGGCAGGAGTTTCGGACTGCGCGGCCCCATCCCGCCCATGTGTACCCACATGGATGCCGACCCTGGACCGCCGTTGAAGCAGAACGTTAGGGGACGCCGGGCGGAGTCGTTACCGCCATCCAGCGTGTAGGCCATGTAGAAAATGTGCGCCTCCGTTTCTCCAGCCGCGTCTCTCAACGGCATTTGAGCAACGGTCGCGGTGTAGTTAAGCGTCTTACCGCGTACCGTGATGGAGTGGTGTGTGATAACCGGCGTTTCATCGATTTCGCCGCCCACCGCGGGTCCCGGTCCTGGCACGTTGCCCCGTGTCCCGCGAGCACCCGGGGGCGCAGGTGTTGCCGGGTTGGCAGGCGGAGGGGGTGTTTGCCGGGCCTGCACTGCCGCGGGGACTGCCGCTGACGTGGCCTGCTGCCCGGCCAAAAGGAGCAAAATCGGAAGAAGAAGCATTCGACAATCATAAGCGATCCTTCAGCCCGCCTCATCGCGCCGCTCACGCGCTTTGTCATCTACGGGCCGCCGCCGCATCTATATATCATGAGTGAAGACCCTATCCTCGCCTTTGCCGAGAAACAAGACTGGCTCGCGCCCATTCAGGAAACCGGCGAAGCGCTCGTAAAGAAGGCCTACCAATCGGCTGGCGAAACCGGCCAGGCCGTCAAAAACGCGCTCCATGGAGTTTGGCTCGGTCATCCGCTCCATTCCGCCATCACCGATGTGCCCGTCGGCAGTTGGACCACCGCCGCTGTCCTCGATCTGCTCGAGGCCGGAGGTCAGAATCAGTACGGGGCCGGCGCCGATGCTGCTGTCGCAGTCGGCCTGGTGGGCGCCGTCGGTTCCGCCGTCACTGGGCTCACCGATTGGAGCGACACCCAAGGCAAGCCTCAGCGTGTCGGCGCTCTTCACGGTCTCTTGAATGCGACTGCGGCAACTCTCTACACCGCATCCTATATAGCTCGCAAGAAACGCAATCGAGGTCTCGGCCGTGCCCTCGCTTTCGCCGGCTATGGCCTGGTGATCGCCAGCGCCTATCTCGGCGGAGCGATCTCCTACCGCCAGCGTATCGGCGTCGATCACAGCCCCGACGCGGACAATGATCTTCCGCAAGATTTCAAAGCCGCTCTGCCTTCCAGCGAACTCGTCGAAGGCCAGCCTAAGAAAGCCACTGTCGATGGAACCGATATCTTTCTGCTGAAGCGGGGCAACGAAATCTTCGCTCTCGCAAACAAGTGTTCTCATCTTGGCGGTCCGCTTTCGGAAGGGGAAATCAAAGACAGTAGCGTCATCTGTCCCTGGCACGGCTCCCGTTTTTGCCTCCGCACTGGCGCTGTTCTGGACGGCCCCGCCACCCATCCTCAGCCAAAACTGGATGTCACAGTTAAGGACGGCCAAATCCTGGTCCGCCGTAACACCGCTGCGGAATTGGGCCGTCACTTACCATGAGGGGCGTGAAGCGAATTTTTCCTTTAACTTTGGTGCTGGCTTTCCTGCTCGCCGGGCAGGCTCATCAGAAACCACCTTTAAATCTTGTTGATACGTATGTTCTCCCCGGGGATATAAAAGGCCACTTTGATCACTTTGGCGTAGACCTGAAGAATCACCGGCTATTCGCAACGCCGGAGGATTACAAATCCGTTCTGGTCCTGGATTTGCGGCGGGGAAACATTCTTCACAAGATCGATGGTATTGGCCGCCCCCACGCGATTCTGTATCGTGAAGATCGAAATCGTATCTACGTCACCGACGGAGCCGAAGGGGCCCTGAAAATCTTCGATGGAACTACTTACGCTCTTGTCAAAGACGTAAAGCTTCTCGTCGATGCCGATTCCATCGGATACGACCCCGCAACCAAATACCTATATATAGATAACGGCGGCGGTGACGCGCATCAGGACTACTCGATGCTCAGCGTTGTCGATACTACCGCGGGGCAAAAAGTAGCGGACATCCGCATCGATGGCGACACTCTTGAAGCCATGGCGCTGGAAACCTCCCGCCCCCGGCTTTACGTGAACAATAAGGCGAAGAACCAGGTAGCCGTCATTGACCGGAACAAGCGCGTGCTCTTGGATTCGTGGCCCATCACCAAGGGCAAGAACAACGTGGCCATGGCGTTGGACGAATCGGATCACCGCCTTTTCGTCGGCTGCCGGAGCGGCCAGATCGTGGTCTTAAACACCGAGAACGGTATGGAGGTGCAAGCACTACCGATCGCAGATGGCGTGGACGATCTCGCGTATGATCCCGAAAGCAAGCGGATCTATGCTGCTACCGATGGCTCAGTGGACGTGTACCAGAAGTACGATGCCGATCGCTACGAATCTCTGGGTAAGGTTCCGTCCGCCCCGCTAGCGAGAACAGCCCGTTTAGTACCGCAGTTGAACCGGTACTTCGTCGCCGTTCCTGCACATGGGGCTACGGGGGCTGAGGTGCTGGTCTACCAGATTCAATGAGGCAGCCCTGCTACTGAAACTCGGGTTCCGCGGAAACAGGGTCCGCTGTGTTGATCCCGAGTTCCGCAAAAATTTTCGCGATATATCGTTGAGTTTCCGCGGGAAGAGACTGGCCTCCCGGCTCGTCAACCCGGTTCGCGCCCGCGTTGTACGCAGCCAGGGTCGATCGCAAGTCGCCGTTGTATTTATCGAGCAGCTGTTTCAGCAGAGCCGCCCCTCCTTCCACATTTTGCGTGGGGTCAAAAGGGTCTGAAACACGAAGCTGGCGGGCTGTCGCCGGCATCAGTTGCATCAGGCCTTGCGCGCCTTTGATCGAAACGGCGCACGGTCGAAAGCCCGACTCTTGCCGTATGACGGCGCGAATCAAGGTGGGTTCAAGCGATTGTTTCTCAGCCGCGCTCGCGATCAACCTTTCTACGTCATCGGTGCGCAGTGCTGGGCAATCTGCCTGGACCAAAGGAGGAATAGGCGTGATGAATTCGGTTAGCGGGATGGCGATGTTTGGTTTCATTCCAGCTTGGCGGCGGAACGAATCCCGCTGCGCTTGCAATGACTCGCGCTGCTTCTGCAAGGAAGCTTTCATCGCCTCTACCGCCAAGTTCTTTGCAGGCGCGGGATTCGCGACGGTCAGGCTAGCGAGGAAAATGCCGAAGACAAACACCTGGAAGTCTCTTATCGGCAGGTGTTTCCGCTTGTTGAATCAAGCTGAAGGGCTACACGCAGCAACCCGGAATCCGCTCGGAAAGTTTGCCACGGAAGGCCGGCAGCGTTAACTTCCGGGAAGTCCTTCATCGATCGATCAATCTTCAGGTTTGCCGATGAATCCAGCAAACTGAGAAAGCGTCCGCAAATTACGCTGCCAAGCTCTTGAACGGTTTCTTCCGCAGCGGCAGAGATCGAAGCCACATCACGTTCACACAAGCCCAGGAACGATAAGGCGAGCCATTTCGCCCCGTCGCTACTGGTCTCCAGCCACAGGCGTCCCGACAAGCTGCCATGAAAATGGACGCTGGTTGCGATCACGGAATCATAAGCAAAGGTTTCAGAGACCGGCCGGGCTTCCGCGAAACACATGAGTTCGAGTACTTGCCGCACGCTGTATTCCAAAATGCGAGTGGCGTCAGTTGCGCGCATGCATCTGCTCCAAAGCTTTTGTCATTTCCAGCCGTAGCGTTGCCGGGGCAAACGGTTTCGGAATATACGCCAGGGCTCCCAGATCCAACATTTCTTGCATGCGCGTTGTTGTCGCGTCGGCAGAGAGGATGATAAAAGGAATCGGCCGCTCTGCCGGCCCCCCCTGCAGCCGGCGCATGAGATCGCCGCCGCTCATCTCCGGCATGTTCAGGTCCACCAGCATCAAATCGATGTCCTGGTCTCTCAAGAGCGAGAGTGCCGCCACGCCATCCTCGACCGTGATGCAGCGATCGACCGGGAGCCCCGATACACGGATTGCGCGTTGAATAGCTTGCCGCATCACCGGCGAGTCATCCACCACTAAGACGCGAAGTGACGTAGCTTGCCCCTTTCCTCTAAAGCGGCTGCGGCAATCGGGGAGCAAGCTCGGGTCCTGACAATAATGCGCCCTGTAGTCACATCGAACCAGGCCGAGCGTGACGCGCTTCCGCCTGTGTCCTCGCCTTTCAGCAGAACGCCTTCTCTCCACAGAAGCCGCTGCATGGCAAGAACATTGCTTTTCCCGGATGAAACGAAATCATCTTCCGCGCCCGCCGCTCCACCGATTGCGTAGACCGAAAGATCCTCATTCGTGAGCCCTTTCGATCGTAGGCATCCAAACAACAAGGGAATCGCCGTATCGGCGCACATCCATGGATTCATCTGAGCCGGCGATATCGCCGAGTTCGGCAAACTAAAGCGCGCCAGCGCGGCCAACCCGAGCTTCGGTACGTGTACGGCGATCGCCACATCCGATTGAATGCGGCGCGTGATCAGCCGGAATCCCGCGTCCGTGCTGAGTCGGCAGTCATCCGGCGGTACGCTGATTTCGGTTGGAGTATTTTGCTGCTCTTGCATCTTGGCTGGCATCTCCTCGGACACAGCTCTATCGGTGAAGAGTAGCGTTATTAGAGTGAATTTCAGAGCTTGCTTGTAAGGCCTGCGGATACTGCACGATGATCGATACGCGCCGGTTGGAAGGATCTTCCGGATTAGCAGGGATCCGCAGTTGCTGGTCCGCGAAGCCGCGTACCTGGCTCACTTGATTCAGGCGTAGACCGTCTAGTTGCATGATGCGTCGAGCTGCATTGGCGCGGTCCGCCGACAGCTCCCAGTTCGAGTACCCCTCACCGTCGTAAGGCTTGGAGTCGGTGTGCCCCTCGACCAGAATAGAGTTCTTCAATTTACCTAATTGCTCCGCCAGCAGTCGTAGAAGATCCTCCCCTGTTTTTGTTGGATAGGGCCGGCCGCTATCGAAGAACATCCCTTTGTTTGTCTCGAGCAGCTCAATTCTCAGCCCTTCACCCGTGATGGTCATCTGGACGTAATCTTTCAACTTCGAAAGCTCCGGGCTCTGCTTCAAGGCCTGCTGCAGCTTGCTCTTGAGAAGATCCATGTGGTCCTTAGAAATCGTCAGGCCTTCGCCAGAGCCACCCATCGAGCTTCCCGTTTGCGTGCCGAATCCTTTTGGATCGCGGAAGTAACCGGCGATTGCCTTCTGCACATCCTGGCTTGCCGTCATCAGCCAAAGCACGATGAACAGCGCCATCATGGCGGTTACAAAATCAGCGTAAGCCACTTTCCAGGAGCCGCCATGGTGCTGTCCGTGGCTAATCTTCTTTTTGATGATGAAGATCGGTTGAGGAGGAGAGGACATCGCGTTATGCCGCGACCGGCTCGATCGTCTTGCTCCGGCATGCCGCTTCCATTTCTTTGAAGCTCGGCCGTACTTCCGCCGGAATAGAGCGGCGCGAGAACTCGACCGCAAGGATCGGCGCTGCGCCGCGGATATACGCGATAAGGCCTGTTCTCAAGCAATGGTAGTACTGCGATTCAGCCTCATTTGAGTGGGCCATGCTCGCGGCCAGCGGAGAAAATAGACCGTAGCAGAGGAGAATGCCGAGAAATGTGCCCACCAGCGCCGCGGCAACTTTGTGCCCGATCAACTCCGGAGGACCTCCCAAAGACCCCATCGTGATCACTACGCCTAATACCGCTGCAACAATTCCCAATCCAGGCAAGGCATCGGCTACTTGAACAAGCGCGTTGACCGGCTGGTTCACCTCTTTGTGATGAACGTCAAGATCCAGTTCGATCATCTGGTCCAACTCGAAAGGCGATACTGTCCCGGTCATCGCCATCCGTAAGGTGTCGCAGATAAAGTGCAGTGCGTGATGATTGCTCAGAATGTCGGAGTACTTCTTGAACACTTCGCTTTTCTCAGGCTCTTCCACGTCTGTCTCCAGGCTGACCAAGCCGCCTTTGCGCCCGCGTGAAAAGATGTCATTCAGCATCTTTAGCGTGTGCAGGTAGAAGTCTTTGCCGTATTTGCGCGAACCGAACACGCCCCCTACGCCCTTCAGGATGCGCATGATGACGGGGAGCGGATTGGCGATCAGCAGCGTGCCGGCCGCGGCGCCTCCGATGATGACCAATTCGGCGGGCTGCATCAGAACACGCATGCTGCCGTGCTCCATGAGGTAACCACCGGCGATGGCGCCGATCACGACCAGAATCCCAATAATCGAAAACATTCCTAATCCGTATCGGCTCTTCCTCTAAAATTTTCCGAACACCAGCGATATAGTCTTGCAGAGACAAGAATGCAATCTACCGATCGATATCAAGCGTATGTAAACAACAGCTTGCTCGGCAGCGAGCCGATCGGGCTGGTGGTCGCCCTTTATGAAGGCGCCATCGACGCCGCGCGGTACGCCCGGCGCTGTCTGGAAACAGGCGATCATTGGGGGCGCTCCAAAGCAGTGTCAAAGGCCGCCGATATCTTAACCGAGCTCATCATTTCTCTCGACGACGATCGAGGCGGCGCAGTGAGTCAGAACCTGAGACGGCTTTACGCCTATATGCAGTTCAGGCTGATCGAGGGTCATGTGAAGAAGTCCGCCGAAGTCTTTGCGGAAATAGAGCGATTGCTCGCAACGCTTTTAGACGCCTGGCGCGTCGTTGCGTCAACGGTCTGAAGTTCAGAGTGCTGAAGGCCCACGCTTTGCTCGATCATCTTTGAAAGACCCAGACCGCCGCCCATCGCCAAAGCTCTCGCGAATTGGCCTTCCGCCATGTCCATGGCCGCATCGTCGCCTGTATCGCCGCCGCTTCCCAGCCAACCTTCCGATCCCGATTCGCGGACAGATTTCATCATCTCGCCAATCATCAATGCCTCAAACTGCTGCGCCGCGTCATGAAGTTTGGAAGGCTTTTTGGTCGCGACGATGTCGCTCGTCTCAAGAGGCAGCACAGCCGAACTAGTAGTTACATCCATGCTGGTTAAATCACGTCCAGCTCTGCATCCAGAGCTCCTGCCGCGCGAAGATTTTCAAGAATCGCGATCACATCGCGAGTGGTCGAGCCGATGGATGCGAGCGCTTTCACCAGTTCTTCGACCGTCGCGCCGTCCTTCAACACGACATCGCGCGTCTTTTCATTCTTGGTGTTGACTGTCGTTTCCGGGATTACCGTGGCCGGAGCGGAGGACATCAGTCCTGGCTCGGCGGCGGTGTAGGTTGTCTGGATCTCGACGGTCAGATTCCCGTGCATGATGGCGACGGGAGCGATATGTACGCCTTGCCCCAGCACGATTGTTCCGGTTCTTTCATTAATCACCACGCGAGCCATGCGATCCGGTTCGACCAGCAGCGGCTCAAGTTCGGCAATGAACTCGGTCGGCTCAGCGGCATATTGGTGCGGCAGGTTCACAGATACGAGAGCGGAATTGTCCGCATGAGCGATGACCCCACTGGACCCAAACCGGAGATTCACAGCTTTGGCCACGCGCGCGGATGTGGTGAAATCTGCGTCCTTCAACTGCAAACGGATGACGTTGCCGAGCGGCACCGACGGCGCTATTCGTTCCACTGAGGCGCCATTCGGAATCCTACCCACGGTCGGATGGTTGACCGTTTGGGAATTGAGACCACCACGGCCGGCAACGAATCCCCCAGTAACAACCGGCCCTTGCGCAGTGGCATATACCTGGCCATTGATGCCGCGCAAGGAGGTGAGCACCAGCAGGCCGCCTTGCAAATTCGATGCATCACCCATTGCGGCAATCGTCGTATCGAGCGTTGTACCAGGCTGCGCAAACGGTGGCAAGCTCGCCGTTACGATCACCGCGGCGACATTCTTGACGGTAATTTGAGACGCTGGGACGCTAACGCCCATCCGCAGCAGGAGGTTAGTCAGACTTTGTATGGAAAACACAGTCTGCTGGCGGTCTCCTGTGCCGTTCAGTCCCACCACAAGTCCATAGCCGACCAATTGATTGCTGCGGACGCCCTCAATGGTGACCAGGTCCTTCAAACGCACTCCGTGTTGAACGTCCGGGATTGCGCCGAAACCGGATAACGCACCTAACAAAATCAGGCTAAAAGTTTTCATCAAAGTATTTCAGAAGGGCAGCAGGCCCAGCAGCAGCCGGTAGATGAAGTTGGGACGATGGATCGCATCGTTCACTACGCCGCGGCCATTAATTTTCAGCTCCAGCTGCGCGACGCTGTCGGACGGCACTATATTGCCGTTCGAGAGATCGGCGGGGCGGACAACGCCGCGAAGAGTGACCACTTGATTTTCCGAATTGACCATCACGGTCTTGCTTCCTTCGACTACCAGATAGCCATTCGGCAAAACGTCAATTACACGCGCCGTCAGCGTGGTGCTGAGCGTGGTTGTTCTTGAAGTTGTGCCTTCGCCATCGAGCGCGGTATTGCCCGTCGCGTTTACCAGGTTTGCCAGCGCTCCGGCGGCTTTCAACTGTCCGGCTGCCGAAGTGATGGACGCATTCGCGCTGGAGCTGCGCGAGGTTTTGGTTTGTCCGGTCGAGACGGCAGAAGCCTGCTCATTCACCATAATGGTGACGATGTCGTCGACGCCTCGAGCATGAACATCCGATGGCCATGTCGGCGAGACTGCCGCCAGCCCCCATAAGGAGCCCGGACTTTCCGCCATTGCGGCTTCTGCTCTCTTATGGGCCTGCTCAACATATAGATCGAGCGCCGACTTTGGCGGTTCCTTCTTCTTGGCGGGTTTTTGTTGCGCGGAGAGGATTCCCAAGAAAGCTCCGAAAAAGAACAGGTACTTCCAGCGGCTCACGATTTCGATTCCTCCGTCGCGAGGCCAAAGGGTCCCCCGGGCACGACCACAACTTTGTCCTTGTCCTCCACTCGCGCTCGAAATTTTTTCCCGCTCTTCACATTCCGCACGGTGATGACGGCTCCCGTGCGCCCCGCTTCCTCCGCAATGCCTTCAGCCTCGATATGTGTACTGGCGGTTTCAACAATGACGTCCACTGTGTCTCCACGCTCTACCTCTTTGGCTCTGTCGAGCATCGAGTTTGGTCAACACCGTCCCGGCGGATAGATCGAAGCGCGGAATCATTCCGATCGCATCTTTAAGTTCCGTGACCGGATTTTGCCGCGAGAGCGGTCCCTCATAGCTGTCGACGCGTAGCTGATTTACGCGAACCGCCTCGCCTGCCGGAAGCGCTTCCGCGGCAATCAGACGCGATTCCTTTACCGAAACGCGGACACGAGCCCAAATATAGAAACGCCGATTGGCGAGCGTAGACTATGTAGCCTCTCCAAATCACTGGTTCCGCGGAAAATCCACACAGCCCCGACAGCGGAAACTCCAACTGGCCTTTCGGGGCGGGCGAGAGGCCTTGATCCAGGATTTCGATACTTACCTTCCGGCCCTTCAATGTGTCGTTCATTGCCGCCAAAATGCTTTCTCGCGACGGAATCGCCATGGGCCAGGCAAAACAGACATCGGCCGATATTTCGCCCGTCAAGTGATTCGCCTGCGCAAGGCGGCGCAGCTCCGGCGGATGAAAGACGCGCTTCTGTCCGGGCACCGGCGCAAAGCCCGCCTCTATATCCGGCGGCAGTGAGGCGAACAGCGGCAGCGCAGCTGCCAGATCGCGCGCATAAATGCGGTCTGTGTCGATCGCATGGCAAGCAGCCGGTTGCACCAGAGCGGCAAGTAGAACAGCAAACATTATTGAGTAACTTGGTTGATTTGCTGGTACATTTCGTCTGCCGCTTTGACGACTCGCGAATTTGCTTCGTAGGCGCGCTGGCTTTGAATGAGGTTCACGAATTCCGAGACAACGTCTACGTTCGATTGCTCGGTATAGCCCTGCATCACCGTACCGATGCCTTCGCTGCCGCCGGGAGGTCCCACTTGCGGGTCACCGGATGCATCTGTAGGCGTGTACAGCGAGTTGCCGATGCTATTCAGTCCCGCCGGATTTGTAAAATTAGCGAGCTGAATCTGCCCGGCTTTTTGCGTGGCGGTTTGGTTCGGCAAGTTGAAACTGACCGTGCCGTCCTGGGCGATCGTGACCGACTGGGCGGTGGCGGGAATCGTGATCTGCGGCTCCACCGGATCTCCGTTCGCGGTTACGAGATTACCGTTGCGATCGAGTTGGAAGGAACCGGCGCGCGTGTATGCCAGCGTGCCGGAAGGCTGGAGGATCTGAAAGAATCCTTTGCCCTGGATGGCCATGTCGAGCGGGTTGTTGGTTTGCACGAAATTGCCTTGAG
The DNA here is from genome assembly GCA_963795445.1 of uncultured Acidobacteriaceae bacterium. Classification (GTDB taxonomy): domain Bacteria; phylum Acidobacteriota; class Terriglobia; order Bryobacterales; family Bryobacteraceae; genus Bog-105. Next base: position 58,331 of record CAWCHX010000004.1, read on the forward strand.
TGAAGATAATCTCGTTTCCGGCCGCGCGCGTGCCCAGTCCAAGTTGCAATCCGGCCGGCACGGTAGTTTGCTGTCCGGCGGACGCTCCGGGCTGAACCATGTTCTGGTAAATCAGATCTTGAAATTGCGCGACTCGCATTTTATATCCGGCGGTGTTCGCGTTGGCGAGATTGTTCGCGATATTATCCACATTCAATTGCTGTGCCGTCATTCCACTGGCGGCGCTATAAAGTGCACGAATCATTTTTTCCTCTTCCGATTCTTCGATTGCCTATGAGCCGATGTGAGCGACCTCTTCGATCGCCTGGCGATTCATGTCAGCTCCAACTTTGATCGCATGCTGCAGCATTTCGAAGTGCCGCAGCAATGTCACCATTCGCGCCGCGGCTTCGGCGGGCACGGCGTTTGAGCTTTCTACTTTGCCTTGATACACCTGAGCGGTTGTCGCGGGCGCCGCGGCCGCTGAACTCTGAAAATATGCGCCGGCGAGCTTATTCATCTGACTGGGATCTTGGAAGTCCACCAATTCGAGCTGGCCCAATACATTGCCGTTTTGCACAATTTCGCCGTCAGACTGCGCCTGTAGAGGTTCCGTTGATTGAGACTGCAACGTTTGTCCGCCCACCAGCCGAACGGGATAACCTTCGGCGGTCACGAGAACTCCTTGCGGCGAAAAACGGAAGCTGCCGTTGCGCGTATATAAAGGACCATTGGGTCCGTTTACCGCGAAAAAGCCGGTGCCAGACAGAGCGAAGTCTGTCGTGTTACCCGTATTGACCAGGGTGCCTTGCGCGAAGTCGGTCCACTGGCGCTGAACCACCGGCGACTCGCCCACTGCGAGGCCGCTTTGATTCGAAAGTTCCGGCGCAAGATAGGTGCTGTAGAACTCGCGGTCGGCCTTAAAACCGCTGGTTGAAGTGTTTGCAAGGTTATTGGCGAGTATGTCGAGCGAATCCATGCGGGCTTGAAGACCACTCGCTGCCGCGGCTGTTAATGGGTCCATGCTGTCTCGTGTACTCGTTGTCTTGCACACGGGATGCCACGATCGAGAACACTGGAAATCGAACTGTTGCGCCCAGCAAAAGTGTCAACTTTCCGACCGCCAACGCGATACCGGCACATATTTTTGACGGCTGCATTGCGCGAGTCATGCGCAAATGCTTGTAAAACAATAGGCCGCGTTTCGGCGCGCCGTTTGCATTTGATCGCTACGTGATTCCTTCGCAGTTAGCTCCTCCGGCCCCGGCGAATGCCGCCGTAGGACCACAGACCGGAGATGTCACCCGCCCGGACCGTAACGGCTCGATGGACTCGCAGGGCGGCAAAAGCTTCTCCGAAATTTTGGCGGCCGATTTGGGTACCAATACAGCGTCCCAGGCGGGATCAGGCACGGCTAAGGGAGCACAAAAGCCAACTGCGTTGAAGGCGCCTATCCAAAAAGATGCAGCCAGCGCGCGGCCAGCCGCGTTTGCCATTCCATTCGAACTGCAGCAGCTATTAGACGATGCGTCCGCAGACGAGGCGGCGCCCGCCGCGATGAGTGGCGGCGTTCCCGGCAGCACAACGGGCCAGGCGGCAGGGAAAACGGGTGATACGGCGCCGGCAACTGCTTCATCAGCAGCGACAACTGCTGCCGCTCCACTCGCGTTTGCCATGCTCATTAGCGCCGATGGCGATAATGCCGAGGCTGCGAACCCGCGGGCAATTTCGGCATCTCCGGACGCAGCCGCTTTTTCGATGGAACTTCAACACGCGGCGTCCAGCGTAACAGTAACGGCCGCACAAGGGCCCGCTGACAGCACGGCGGAGCACTCATCCGACCCTCAATCGAACCCACTCGCGGCGCCGATCGGAGAAGGCGAAACGGAACACGCCGCCGGAGATCGTTTCAAGATCGTCGAGCAGCCCGGCGCCATGGCGGCCTCCGACTTGGACGGAGCTGCAGATGCTTCGCGGAACGAGGCAGTGCGCAACGTGCGATTGCAACTCGAAGGCGACAACAACCAGCGAATCGATATCCGGCTGACAGATCAGGGCGGCGCTGTTTACGTCAGCGTGAGATCGGCCGATGCCAACCTCACGCAAGCGTTGCAGGACCACATGCCCAGAGCTAACGAACCGCCTGGAACAGCAACAGTATCACGCCGAAGTTTGGATTCCGCGCTCGTCCGAAGCGTCTCATTCAGGCGCCGCGGATTCGCGCAGCTTTCATTCGCAGAAGCAAGACACGCCGGGCCAGAGCAATCACGGCCGCAGGCAGAATGGACGTCAAAACAATCAACCGGACTGGCTCGATGAAGATATGCCACGCCGGCCAGGTATTAGGGAGACAACAAGTCAAATATGGCTACAGTAGGAACGCTATTTCCAACCACAGATTCCAGTGGGGCTGCCAGCACAACCAGCAGTTCGACAACTTCCAGCAACACGACTTCACCGGTGGCGACCGATCCGCTGGCGAGCGAGTCTACTTTCTTGCAGCTTTTGGTAGCGCAATTGAAGAATCAAGATCCATCGCAACCGGTCGACGGAACAACGTTTGTCACGCAGCTTGCTCAGTTTAGCGATGTGGAACAGAATCTCGGCACGCGCCAGGATCTGGACGCATTGAGCGAAAAATACCTGGGCACGACAACGCCTCCCTCGGCGAGTACCAGCTTAAGTAGCGGACAACCGTCGGATGGCACGTCGAATGCGAACCCTGCAACAGGTTCATAGGAAAGCTAGTCAGGAGAAATAAAGATGTCCAGTGCATTTTCAATCGCCCTTTCGTCACTGAAGGCGCAATCAGACGCCATCAACACAACGGGAAACAACCTTGCGAACATGAACACTCTCGGCTTCAAGGGGAGTAATGTCGATTTCGAAGACCTGCTCAGCCAAGCCATGGGAGTTGCCGCGGGCTCGCAAGTGGGAATGGGAGTCAGCGCCCCGATCAATAACCAGATCTTCACGCAAGGGGCCATCCAGAGCAGCACCTCGCCGCTGGCAACAGCCATCGAAGGAAATGGCTTTTTCGTGGTGACCGACGCGAACAATCAGCAATTGTTCACGCGGGACGGCGACTTCGCCATCAGTCAAAGCGGTGTATTGCAAACGCAAACAGGCGAGAAGTTACAGGGCTGGGCGGCGACTTCGAGCGGCATCAACATCGCTGGCGCGCCGGGCGATATCGTGCTTCCGACAGGAGCCGTGCTGCCACCGCGTTGCTACACAGAACCTTGCACTCACGGCAAATCTCAACGCAAATAGTATCGCTGCGAGCTCCACGGGAACTTTCTCCGTGCCCTTGCAAGTGGTAGATTCGCTCGGCTCTGAGCACACCTTGACAGTCACGTTCACGAAAAGCGCGACGACAGCGAATGTCTGGAACTACGATGTGACGGTCCCCGGCGGCGATCTGACGGGCGGCACTGCCGGCCAGCAGAAATCGGTTTTGAGCGCGCCGGGCTCGATCACCTTCAACTCGGATGGAACGATGAGCACAACCGGATCCACCTCACCAGTTCCGCTCAGCATCACGGGTCTGGCCGACGGGGCCGCGGATATGAGCATCAATTGGAACCTGTTGAACACGGATGGCAGTGGCACGATCACGCAGTATTCGCAGGCCTCCAATCTCGCCTCTTCTACGCAGGACGGAGCGCAAGCCTCGCAGCTCACACAAGTCGGCATTCAGAACGGGGGGCAAATTGTGGCGACGTTCTCGAACGGACAGCAGAAGGTAGAAGGACAGCTCGCTCTCGCTGCCATTCAGAATCCGGATTCGCTGCAGAACGTCGGCAACAATAATTTCGCCACGACTAGCGCCACGGCCACTCCCGCCATGGGCATGCCGCAAACAGGCGGCCGCGGTCAGATTCTGGCTGGGTCGCTAGAAGGATCAAACGTCGACATGGCTACCGAATTCACGAATCTCATAGTTTTCCAAAGCGCCTACCAGGCGAGCTCGCGCGTGATTACAACCGCGAACCAGATGAGCCAGGACTTGATGAACCTGATTCACTAAGCCGAGTTGAAGCATGACACCGCTGGAAGAGCTTGGCAGTATCGTCAAGGTGCCGCTTGAAATTGAAGCCGTTCTAGACAACCGCGTGATGACGGTGGCGGAAATTCTGGAACTCGAGCCCGGCAGTTTGATTCGCATGAACCGGTCCGCCGGTGAAAACGTGCAAATCCACATTGGCGGCGTACAAGTGGCGGATGGCGACATCGTGGCGATGGACAACATCATGTGCGTGCGCCTTACCGACTTCCGGGAGCGGCAGTAGACCCGGCGCATTTCGCAATGTTCGAACAGATCCTAGCCGCGCTGTTTGTTCTGGCGCTGCTTGTGGCGACGCTTTGGCTGCTTCGCCGTAAAGGCATAGCGACCATGAACCTGATACCCAAGCGCTTCGGCACGGCTAAACGGATGCAGATCGTCGAGCGCGTGTCGCTTACCGCCCATCATTCTCTGCACTTGATCCGCGTCCAGAACCGGACGATTTTGGTTGGGGTCTCGCCCTCGGGATGCAACCGGCTTGCTTCTTTTCGAGAATCCTCCTCGACGGGAGATTTAGAGCGCATTGATGAGATATCTTAGCCGCGCTCTAGCGGCCATTGCTTTTTTCTCAAAGGCTGCGGCGGCTCACGGCCCCGGCGGTGGAGCTCTCGATTCCATTGGCGTCGCCACGGCCAACGGCGGTCATGGGTTGACGCTGAGCGCGCCCATGCAGATCGCGCTTGGCCTGACTCTGCTGACCCTGTTACCAGCGGTGATTATGTGCATCACGCCCTTCTTGCGGATTGTGGTCGTGCTGCACTTCCTACGTCAGGCGCTGGGAACGCAAACGGCGCCATCGAATCAGGTGCTGGTCGGGCCTCTCCTTGTTCTTGTCGCTTCTTATCGTGCAGCCGATGTTTTCGGAAATCTACACGCAAAGTTGGGAGCCACTCGAAGCCGGAAAGATTACCACCGAACAAGCCATAGAGCAAGGAGCCGCCCCTCTCCGCAAATTTCTGGTGAAGTTTGCCCGCGAACGCGACATCCGGCTGTTCCTCGATATTTCAAAAGAGCCACCGCCGCATAGCCCCGCAGACCTCAGCCTTAAGGTGTTAGTGCCAGCGTATATCTTGTCGGAGCTGAAGGCTGGATTCCAAATCGGCGCGGTCTTGTTCCTTCCGTTCCTGGTGATTGACATTGCGGTTGCTTCCATCACGCTGTCAATCGGCATGATGCAACTTCCGCCGGCAATGGTGTCGGCGCCCTTTAAGATTCTGCTGTTCGTGCTGGTAGATGGCTGGAACCTTGTGGTCGGGTCCTTGATGAAGAGCTTTTATACATGACGATTGCACTTGGCCGATGACTCCCCAGCTAGCTATACACATCATCGGAGAGGCATTGATGGCGGCGTTCTGGATTTGTGCTCCGCTGCTAGCTCTGGCGTTCGCTTTGAGCATCATTATCAATCTGATTCAAATCGCCACATCCATGCAGGATCCGGTGTTTAGCACCGTGCCTCGTCTGGCCGCCTGCTTTATTGGATTCCTGTTATTGCTGCCGTGGATGTTGCATCGCGCCGCTATGTACGCCACCACGATTTTGGGGGACCTGGCTCGGTATGCCCGTTGAGCTGTCCATTCCGGCGTCAACACTGATCGCATTCATCTTGGTGCTAGCGCGGATGGTGGGAGCATTTGTGTTCGTGCCGATGCCGGTGAAGGAAGCGGGACCGGGCGTGGCGCGAATCGTGTTCGCGGTTGCGAGCGCCATCGCTCTGTTCCCGGAATGGCCCTCGATCGACGCGCGCGGCGTAACGCTGGGGACGATGGTGGCGTGGTTGAGCGTGGAAGCGGCGCTAGGAATGGCTATCGGACTGATGGTCAGCTTTATCACCGAATCGTTAACCTTCGGCGCGCAGATCTTAGGGCTGCAAGCGGGATATGGTTACGCCTCGGTTGTGGATCCAAGCACCCAAGCGGACTCCGATGTGCTACCTGTCATGGCGCAACTCGCCGGTGGTCTTTTGTTCTTTACCACCGGGTTACACCGCTACGTGATCACGGCTTTCGCCGCTAGCCTGGACAGGTTCCCTCCTGGCCAGTTTGCGATTACGCACGATCTCGCCAGCGCGATCATTAGGCTCTCATCGAACGTCTTTTCCGTTGGCCTGCGCCTGGCATTGCCCATCATCGGCTTATTGCTGATGACCGAAATAGCTCTAGCGCTGTTGGGACGGATCAACTCACAACTTCATCTCGGCATGCAGGCCTTTCCGGCGAAGATGCTTCTGACGCTGGCGACGCTCGTCTCTGTTCTTCTCGTCGTTCCTGTGCTGTATCAAGCCTTCGCTGCCGAGGTACTGGAAAATATTCGCCGCAATTTCATGCGGTAGGTAGAGATGGCGTCTTCCAGGCGGCGACAAAAGCGAAAAACCGACACCGCAGCGCCTGAAGAAGGCGCGGGAGCAGGGGCAATTCCTCTCTGCACGAGGAATGGTGTCGGCAATCCAGTTTCTCGCCATCGTACTTGTCTTGGGAAACCTGGTCTCGCAATGCCAAACACAGATCCAGCTTTCGATGACGACACTGCTTCAGCGCAGCATGAACACGGAGATCGCAGCGGCCGAATGGGCAAATCTGCTTCGCGGTTTATTTGTGAATACGCTGCTGCCGATTTTGACCGCAGGCGGAATTCTTTTGCTGGTCACTACGGGTACACATGCCGCCATCACCAAAATGGGTTTCAGCTTGCAGCGGCTCACGCCGAAGTTCAGCCGTTTCAACCCCCTATCGAAACTGCGAGAACTGCCAGAACAGAACCTGAAATCAGTTATCGAAGCGATTCTGCTGCTGACGACCCTGGGGCTCACGATTCATTCTTTTTTTCGCAACTACGCCGACCGTTTTCTCCGAATGCCGTTCCAATCCGTGCCCGCCGCGACGGCGCAAATCGGAGCTTCACTCGAAGACATGCTCTGGAAGGCGGCGGCTATTTTCGTTGTCTTTGGATCCTTCGATCTATTCCGGCAATATCGGAAACACATGTCGACGCTGGGCATGACGAAAGAAGAAGTCAAGGAAGAGCATAAACGGAACGAAGGAGATCCGCAGATGAAGGGCCGAATTCGACGTTTGCGGCGCGATCTCCTAAAAAAACAAATGATGCGTGACGTGTCGAAAGCTACGGCTGTGATCGTCAATCCTACGCACTTCGCCGTAGCCATACGTTACGAACCGGATACGACATCTTCGCCTGTATGCGTCGCGAAGGGCAAAAACTGGATCGCAAAGCGAATTCGGCAGATTGCTATGCAGCATGAGGTGCCTATCATCGAGAATCCGCCGCTCGCTCGCGCACTCTACGACTCACTCGATGTAGGCCGCGCGATACCGCCTGAGTTTTACAAGGCTGTCGCTGAGATCCTCGCTTACATTTACCGGCTGATGGGCCGCAAATTGCCTGACTAGATTGTTCGAAGGAGTATTTCCCGGTTGATGACATCGCAGTCTCAGGCTGTCCCCGCCCCACGAGTCGCAAAGGGGCTGGGGAAAATATCGTTGCCGAACGTCGGCGAATTGGTTGTACCGGTCGCGGTACTCGCGATCGTAGTGGCGCTGATTACGCCCATGCCGCCATTCCTGCTGGACATCATGATCGTGCTGGATATTATGATGTCCGTCGTCGTGCTGATGGTCACGATGTATATTCTGAAACCGGCCGAATTCAGTGTCTTTCCCACCACGCTGTTGCTGCTCACCTTATTCCGTCTGGCGCTAAACGTCAGTTCCGCCCGTTTGATTCTGCTGAACGGAAACAGTGGAACATCGGCAGCGGGCCAGGTGATCGAAGCGTTCGGGAATTTCGTGGTTGGCGGGAATTACATCATCGGCTGCGTCATTTTTCTGGTGCTGATTGCAATTCAGTATGTGGTGATCAACCATGGCGCGGTTCGAATCTCCGAAGTAGCGGCACGCTTTACGCTGGATGCCCTTACCCGGCAAGCAAATGTCGATCGATGCGGAAATGAATGCGGGTTTGATCGACGAAACGGAAGCGCGGCGCCGGCGCAAACAACTAGCCTCTGAAGCTGAGTTTTACGGCGCCATGGACGGGGCGTCCCGCTTTACGCAGCGCGACGCTATCGCGAGTATCTTGATCACCAGCATCAACATCATCGCCGGCTTCCTGATCGGAGTGTTTCAGCACGGAATGGAACTGCGGCACGCGCTTGAAACTTACACAGTGCTGACCATCGGCGATGGCCTGGTGACCGTGATTCCCGCGTTGATGATTTCCATTTCCGGCGGTCTGATCGTGACACGAGCTACCTCAGACGAGCGCGTCGGCAAGGAATTTCAGAAGCAGTTGTTTGGAAGGACAGAGCCGCTGCTGCTGTCAAGCGGTGTACTTCTCGTACTGGCTGCTTTTCCGGGTTTGCCCACCTTACCCTTCTTGCTGCTCGGCGGCGGCATGGGAACGGCCGCATGGATGAAGCGCAAGAAAACTGACAGCGCCGTCAAGAAACAGACATCGGCCGCGGCGGCAATACCTAGCAAGGAGAGTCTGGACACCCTGCTCAAAGTAGAGCCTGTCTCCATTGAAGTCGGCTTGGGTCTGGCCAGTCTTGTAGCAGGAGGCGCGAGTTCTCCGCTACTCAAAAAAATCGCGGGCATTCGCAAACAATTCGCTGGCAATGCCGGGCTATCTGCTGCCGCCTGTTCGTGTCACCGATAACCTATCACTGCGGTCGCGCGAATACGCCATCTTATTAAAAGGAAGTGAAATCACCAGGTTTGAATTGCTGCCCGGCAATGAACTCGCGATCCCCACGCCTAAAGCAGACAAGAGCTTTGCAGGCCAGCAGACACGGGAACCGGCGTTCGGGCTTCCTGCGCTGTGGGTACCTAGCGACCGCGTGGATGCAGCGCGCGCGGCGGGATACACCCTGGTCGATGCTGTCAACGTTATCGGAACCCATTTCTCGGAAGTGATTCGCCGGCACGCGTGCGAGATGCTCTCACGGCAAGACGCCAAAACCTTTTGCGATCGTGTTGGCGAGGAGCATCCGAAGGTCATTGAGGATTTGGTCCCGAAACTGCTCTCATTGCCAGTGATTCAACGAGTATTGCAGAACCTGTTGCGAGAGGGCGTGTGCATTCGCGACGGTGTGTCGATCCTGGAAGCGCTTGGCGAAGCTGCTGGAACAACTAAGAACCCTGTGCTGCTAACCGAATACGTGAGACAAGGAATTCGAAGAATGGTTGTGAAACCCCACCTCAACGAAAAAGGTGAATTGCCCGCGTATTTGATAGATCCTTCGGTGGAGCAGACGATCGAATCGGCTGTTCAGCACAGCGAGCAAAATAGCGTGCTGGTACTTTCTCCGCAAGTTGTTAGAGAAATCGTCACGCGGGTCGAACGCAAGCTGGACAAACGTGACATTCCAACAGCCATTCTGACCAGTTCGGGCGCACGCTACTTTTTGCGGCAGATGGTGGAGAATTCGTCGGGCAATTTGAGCTTCATCTCACATAACGAAGTGCCATCGGGCGTCAAAGTCACGTCATTAGGAGTCATTTAAACGCTGATGAGAATCAAATCGTATTTTGCTCCATCCGTTCAGGAAGCGATGGAAAAAGCGCGCGTCGAGCTTGGCCCGGAAGCCATGCTGATGAGCTCGAAGAAAACCGGACCGGAGCTTAGCCGCCTGGGCGCCTATGAAGTAGTCTTTGGCATTACCAACGAGCGCTCTGCGGACGTTCGGGCGAAATTCGAGGTCCGTTTCTTCTGATTCAATACCCGAGGAGTCAGGCCTGCTTGTGCGCGAGCTGGCGGATCTACGCAAGCAGATTGAGACTGTCCGGCGGTCGGTGTCGCGGCAGCGCAATTCGGGAGTGCAGAAGCTTCCGGAGTTTGAGGCGCTATACGAGCGGCTGATCGCGGCGGATTTCTCCGATGAGATCGCGGACGAATTAGTGCAATCGGTGGCGGCCCGTGCCCCCAGTGCAAATGAAGATATACGGCGTAACAGCGATAAACACTCACTTGTAACCGAGCGGCTCTGCAGCACGCTTAGAGACGAACTGGAAGAGCGTTTCCGGGTATCGCCCGAACTCGGCGCATCGGACCTGGAGCACCGTGTGGTGGCGTTCGTTGGGCCCTCAGGAGCGGGGAAGACGACATCCTTGGTCAAGCTTGCCTTGGCCTACGGTGTCGCTGCGCGAACGCCTCTCCAGATTTTTTCGACGGACACACTGCGCGTCGGCGGCGCTGAGCAGCTTGGCGCTTATGCCAGGATTATGGGCGTAAGTTTTCAGGCTGTGCCCACAATGGCCACTCTGGAACAAGCGCTTCAGGAGTGCCGTGCGAAGAAACTGATACTGATCGATACGCCGGGCTACGGTTCAGCCGAAATGGACGAAGCAAGAGAGTTGAAGAGCTTCCTAAACAGAAACGCCCACATCGAAGTGCAGCTTGTTATTCCCGCAACGCTGCGGCCTACCGCGGTGGCTTCTGTTCTGGGGCGCTTTGCGACTTTCCGTCCCTCGAAGATTTTGTTCACGCACTTGGACGACGCACAGATGCCAGGCACCGTTATCGACGCTGCAATCAGATGCGGACTGCCGATTTCATTTCTGGCGGCGGGCCAGCAGATCCCGCAAGATATCCAGGAAGCTTCGAAGAAGCGGCTGATGGACAAATTATTCGATCACGTAGCGGAAGCAGCAGTTGCCGCTGCCTGAAAGGGGGCACTCATCATGTACGCATGCGCCACCATGACCAGAACGCAGGAAGAGCGCGAGCAATTAATCCTCGACCACCTGCCGCAAGTGAACTGGATCGCCTTACGGATTCAGGAGAAACTTCCGGCCGGTATCGAGCTCGACGATCTCATCTCCGCCGGGGATGGTGGGTTTGATGGCGGCGGTGGATAATTCGATCCGAGCCACAACGCGTCGCTTAAGACGTACGCAGAGTACAAGATTCGCGGGCGCAATTCTCGACAGCATCCGTGGGCTGGACGGGATTCCCTCGCATAAACGGAAACGCGTGAAGCAGGTGCAGCAAGCGATCGCAAAGGCGGAGCGGAACCTGAAACGCACGCCGGACGAAGACGAAATTGCTACTGAATTGGGCATCAGCCTGGCGGAATATCAGCAATGGATGCTGGAATTGCGTGGAGTTTCGCTTGGTAGCTTGGACGTGATCGAGGACGGAGAAGAGGTTGGTCTGCTGAAGTTCATCGCGGATGATGAAGCAGAATCGCCCGCGCGCATCTTCGAGCGTTCGGAGCTGGAAAACCTTGTTACGCGAGGGATTAAGAAGATGCCGGAGAATGAGCGCCTGGTTCTCAGCTTGTATTACAAGGAAGAGCTGAATCTACGGGAGATCGCTTCCATCATGTGTCTTCACGTGACGCGCATTTCTCAGCTTCGAGCCCAAGGCATTCTCCGGCTGCGAGCGTTGATCGAGCACAAGTGGCCAACAGGAAGGGGAATTTTCTAGCGCATGGAGAACGCGGACGAAACACAGGAGGCGGGGGAACTCGCGACCTCAACACTCGATGTATTGCTCGATGTAGAACTGCCTTTGAGCATCTCCTTCGGCCGGACGTATCTTCCGATACGCGAGATCCTAAAGCTTTCGACCGGCTCCATTGTCGAGCTGAATTGTCCCTCCACCGCGAATGTCGATGTGGTTGTGAACAACTGTACAATCGCCCGCGGAGAGGTGGTCGTGATCGAAGGCAATTATGGAGTGCGCATCGACGAAGTCATCAGCCGCCGCGAGCGCATGCTTCTGCAGAACAAGAAAGGGTTGAATCCTCATCGCCCCATGAGGATTACCGGATGAACGTGCTGAATCCCTACTTCTCTCCAGTTACGGCCTGCACGGCGATAATCCTAGCGCTTGTGGCGTGCCTAGCGGTACTCATTCTGTTCCTCTCCTTGAGGAAGAAGATCGGCCGTCTACAAGATGAGCTGACCGCCAACTCCACGCTTCCAGAAAAGCTAACGGGAATCGCCGGCGCAGTGGAACAGCTCTGCTCGCGCCTTACCCAGATTGAAGAACGTAAGAGCCCTCTTGCGGATTGGTTTCCGGAATCTACCTCGGTCAACCTAAACCGGCGCGGTCAGGTATTACGCTTGCATCGCAGAGGCGAGTCTTCCTTTCAAATCGCCTCCGCATTAGGACTGTCTCAAGGCGAGGTAAAGCTGATCGTCAAAGTCCACGAACTGACGCGACAGAATCCTGAAACAGAGAAAACAGAAGAACGAGCTCTAATTTCCCGAAGACTCTTCGATACAGATACACGGGGCCACTAATAGGAGGCACGCGAGATATGAGAGTCCAAAACGAGGCGGTTGAGAGCTCTGATAGCAGCACGCGCTCGGCTGCAGCGCAGAACTCGGGGCTTGAGTCGAAGTCGAACACCAAGTCGCTACAGGGCGGAAGCGCGGATTTGGTGTCTCTTTCGAGCGCGAGCAGCCTGGTGGCGCTGGCCCACGGAATGATTCCGGCAGACAAGCAGGCCAAGTTCGCGGCCGTGAGCGCGCAGTTTCACTCAGGCGAGTACCAAGCGGATGCGCCGGGTGTGAGTCAGGCAATCGTTCAGGGACATCTGCAAACTTGAAAAGGCTCGAGCAGGCCATGACCACCGAAGAAGCTCGACAGCATCTCGAAGCTGCGGATAAGGGCCTTAGCGGCGCCATTGGCCAGCTTGTGGCTTTGCGAGTGGGGCAACTTGATACCGAGCTACAGGAAGCGGCTGAAGCGATCAAGAAGGTATACGACCACCGTGCTTCCTTTCGGAATGGGGAGCCACTCGGGTCTTTACTGCAAAATATCCAGACACGGGTCGCGCGCGTGCAAATTCTGCTGGATGCCTCCGCTACATTTTATTGCGGAGCAATATCCGCAGCCGCGTTGCAGACCGGCTCCTACACGCCTCAGGGCGAAATGCCGCGCGGAGACAACGGAGGTCACTTAAAGCTCGAAGCCTAAGCGAGACCGTATGTCAACTCTGTTCGCGGCTCTACACACAGCCAGCAACGCGCTCGACGTCATGGAACAGGCCATGGGCGTCGTTCAAAACAACGTCACAAATGCATCTACGCCCGGGTACGTCACTCAGACTCTGAATCTCAGCGCAGATGCGTTTGCCCCGACTAACAACCTTTGGGGTGGAGTTCAGGCCGACGGCGTCCAAAGCTCACGAAACCAATATGCCGAGCAATCCGTGTGGCAACAGAACCAGCTTCTCGGCACGGCTACGCAAGCGGCATCGAGCCTGTCTTCGCTTCAATCCGTATTTGATGTGTCGGGGCAGAGCGGTATCCCAGCAGCTCTAAGCAGTTTGTACTCGGCGTTCTCGGCATGGAGCGCGGCGCCCTCAGGCGGAACCAATCAGCAGCAGGTGATTACGGCCGCGCAGGGAATGGCGCAAGCATTCAATCAGGCTGCCTCCAATGTTCAGCAGATCAGCTCGCAAACAGATCAGCAACTGCAGAGCACAGTGAATGAAATCAATCAGCTGGCCTCGCAGATCGCCGCGATGAATGGCCAAATACGAAGCGGCAACGGCAATGATGCCGGTCTTCAGGCTAACCTGTACAACACGGTCGAACAACTGTCGAACCTCACAAACGTCAGCGTGCAGAACGAAAGCGATGGAACCCTGACCGTACTTATGAATGGCCAGATCCCGCTGGTGCTTGGAACAACGCTTACTCAAATCCAGGTCACTTATTTGGGATCAGTTGGGGCGGCTAACCCGGGGGCGGCTCCGGATGCACATATCATGACTTCGAGCGGTCAGGATGTTACTTCCGTTGTAAGTGGGGGCGAACTCGCTGCCCTCCTGCAGTTCCGCAACGTGACATTGCCCTCAGTTAGCGGTGACGGGCAGCAGCAAGGCAGTTTGAATCAGTTGGCGCAGGCGATTGCCGATCGCGTTAACGGGCTTCTAACCAGCGGCCAGATAAGCTCCGGACCTCCGGCGGTATCGGGACTCCCGCTGTTTACCTATACTGCTGGATCACCTACTTCCATTGCGGCAAGCCTTACCGTGACGGCCAACACAACAGGCGCGCAGTTAGCTGCGATTCAGCCGGGTCCGCCGGTGGTTGCCAATGGGATCGCCGATCAACTTGCGCAACTCGCAAATCCGCAAAGTTCCGCCGACATGCTGAACGGCATGAGTTACACGGATTACTACGGCAACATTGCGTCAGGTATCGGGCAACAGGAATCAACCGCTTCGACCGCTCAGCAAACCCAAACGCAACTGCTGACGCAAGCCCAGAATATGCGGGCTCAGGTTTCGGGTGTTTCTCTGAACGACCAAGCCGCGGCATTACTTCAATTTCAGCAGTCGTATGAGGCTGCGGCTCAAATGATCTCGGTTATCAATACGACGAATCAGTACCTGCTGACCAGCATGCAACAGTTATAGAGCGAAGGACTCAGATGATAAGTGGAATTGATGCTTCCAACGGAAGCTTTCTCGCCGATTTGAACCAGATCGAGAGCCGGATCAGCCAAAGCAACAAGCAGATTAGCTCCGGCATTCGCGTCAACGAGGCTTCCGATGACCCCGCCGCGATTGCACCCATTCTGGAGTATCAAAATCAAATCGACCAGATCACACAGGTCCAGACGAATTTGACGCTGGCGAACAATGACGCGCAGACCGCGGATGGAGCCCTTCAAAACGCATCGAGCCTTTTAAACCAACTCGTCTCGATTGCGGCAGAGGGAGCGAACGCCACCGGCACGGCAAATACCCGTTCGGTATTGGGGCAGCAGGTACAGCAGATTGAGCAGCAACTCGTCTCAGTAGCTAATACGACGGTGCAGGGGCGCTACATTTTCGGCGGGGACGCCTCCGGCACTCAGCCGTACACGTTCGATTGGACGAGCCCGGAGGGCGTAGTGCAAAATAATGCCGCGGCAAATACCGGTGTCATCACGGATGCCGGCGGCAGCTCGATTATCCCGGGGATGACAGCGCAGCAAATATTCGACGCGCGAAATGCCGGCGGCGCTCCGGCGTCCGGCAACGTCTTTCAGGCCGTCTATAGCCTAGGGCAAGCACTGCTAAGTAACGATCAGCCCGGTACCGCTAACGCGGTCAGCGCAGTGAAGAATGCGGCGACGCAAGTGGAGCAGGCCACTGCTTACTACGGCAATACAGAAACGTGGATACAGCAGGCGAACCAAGACGCTTCACAGCGCCTGACGACTTTACAACAATCGCTCAGTAACGTGCGCGATACCGATGTTGCGGCTGCGGCAACCCAGCTTACGACAGATCAGACGGCGCTCCAGGCTGCCTTGTCGGCACATGCCAGCTTAGGCAATAAGTCACTTTTCAGTTATCTCGGTTGAGCCGCGGTGGCTACGGTGACGAATCCTTCACGGCCTGGGGATGGGCTGACTTCTCCACGAACTACGCCTATGACGCGCTGGAACGAGTGTGGCGGATGCGACCGGCACGACGACGTGCGATCATCTGCAAACATCGATCAGATCTTCATGCGGGTTGCACCTCACGGGCAAGCAGGAGAGTCATGTCGTCGTGAAGCTCGGGGGTTCCGGTCCAGCTTCGAACTGCTTCTAAAATAATGTTGACGATCTGATGGTCCTCTTGGTGCGCGTGCTTCTGCACGAGATCAATGAGGCGTTCCTCGCCGAACATTTCTCCGTAAGCGTTCTCAGGCTCGGTGATGCCGTCGGTGTAGCAGACCAGCAAATCTCCGGAGCCCATGCTAAGGCAGCTCTCGTCATACTTCGCGAACGGGAAGGCGCCCACGATGGTACCGTTCGAATCGAGCGGAACGACGTCGCCATTTCGAAATAGCAGCGGAGATAAGTGGCCTGCATTCGTGTAAGTAAGTAGGCGGGACTTCTCATCGAACAGGGCGAAGAAAAAAGTGGCGAATTTCTCCGGCGAGGTATGAGCGTAGATCTGTTGGTTGAGCGCCGAGACAAGGCTGGCGGTGTTGAGCTGAGGCTCGGGCGAGCATTCATTTTCACGAGTGGGGTGGTATTGAGTGATTTGCGCGCGCAAGGAGGCGTGCAGGGTAGCCATCAGCAGCGCTGCCGAAATTCCCTTGCCGGCTACATCGCCGATAGCGAAGGCGACCTTCCGGCCGGCGATTTCCTGGTAATCGTAATAATCACCGGAGACCATGCGGGCCGGGTCGCAGCGAACGGTCAGCTTTAATCCGCAAGTGGGTGGAGCTTCCTTGGGATAGAGCTGGCTTTGGACTTCGCGAGCAATCTCGAGCTCTGTTTGCAGACGCTCCTTTTCCTTCTCGATGATTAGCAGACGCTCGAGATTGCCGGTCATCTGATTGAAGGAGCCGGCAAGCTCGCCCAGTTGATCGTCAGCGCGGACGGGGATGCGATGACTGAAATCGCCATAGATGACCCGGCGAGTGCCTTCATAGAGTTGATTCACCGCGCGCGTGATGCGGCGCGATAAGTGAACGCCAATGATGGCGGCAACCAACTCGAGCAGAAGGAAGAGAATGGCGATCACGATAACGGCGTCGAAGAGCACCCCTCGAATGACTTCGGAGCCGGAGAAGAAGGTGCGCAACACAGCGGAGGGACGCGAATAAACCCAAAGCACGCCTTCGTACGTTTTACCCGGAGTATCCAAATGGAAATGCGGGCGCGTTGACGGAATAAAAACCGGCACGTCGAAACGGCTGACGGGCGGCGGAATGCGACTGATGCGGCGACCTTGCGGGCCAGGCTCGGTGACGCTGAAATGGAAATCGGGGTTGGTGCTGGCACCGGTGGTATTCAAACTGAGAGAACCAGCAGAAGCAGGTTCGCCATCCTGTGGACGAGGATTATGAGTTTCGACCAGCGCGATGACGCCCAAGTGTGGGACCAAGTTCTCGATGGTTTCGTTCGAGAGCGGCGCGATGGCTGTGATCTCCTGCCGATCGTCAATGAAGTGCGACCAGGCATAGAAGTGACGATGCTGGACAAGCAGGCCGCTGACATTTTTCCAGCCGGGCGGAAGGTTGAGAGCGGGAGCGTTCGGAGGATAGCGATGATCCCCGGTCTCGTCCTTGAAGTAGAAAACGATATCGGGGAGAGTGTGGCTGAAAGCTTTGGCGACTTCCGGAGCGGCAACCTGGCGGTTGCTGGGAGGCATTCTGTGGAGCGCTTCGACAGCCCCGTTGATAGCATCGAGGCGGCGATCGAGCTGCGAACTCGCGAGATAGATGGCCAATTCGTTCATGAGCGCCCAACCGACAATTCCGACCAGCAAAAACAAGAGCAGAATCGGCAATACACCGACGAGACCGTAGACAACCAGGAGACGATTGCGGAGACTCCAAAGAGAGTGGCGACGCACCCAACGCAAGCCGCGGAAGACGAGGAAGATGCCGAGCGGGATCAGGACCAGGATGCAGAGAAATTCCAGGCCAGCGTGTCGAGTGAAAGAGATGAGGATGGACAATGCGAGCACAATCAGGAAAGCGATTCCCGATTTGCCGAGCGACTTGGCGACTTGGCGAACTCGCGACATCATCTGAGATTATTCTCTCGCGCGCTGCATGGCTACAAGCAAGTGGTGCGCCTCGTGGAGCAAGAAGAACTCCAACCACTGCACGAGCGTCATCTCACCGAATCGGGAATGCACCGCGGTTCGGGTGAATTCGGCGGCCGATAGCGTTTCCACCAGCGCGATTAGCTCCAGCCGGAGCGCTTGGATTGCGCGTAGCACGTCCTGGGCGGGCTTGCTGGCCCACTGCTGCCACTCGGAGTCTTCCTCGGCCCGGTAACGCGGTAAGCGCGGGCGGTCCTGGGTCCGGATGAGCTTGATCCGCTCCAGAAATATTTCGTGATAGCGCGCCAGGTGCGCGATGTTTTCGCGAGCTGACCATTTATCGGCGATGGGTCTGCGATCGAGGGCTGCGTCCGAAAGGCCATCAAGGATAATAGACAGAGAATCGAGTTGTGTTCTCAAACGCAATGAAGTCGAGTTTGGTAGCACCATCTGTTTCATATTAGGATCTGCGGGATAATCAACTTTGATGGCTCATTTTCGAGTTGAGCGGTTTTGAAACGATGATCGCTCAACAGACGCGCAAGCAATTTTCGCTGATATTGATCAAGCCGTCGCATTACGACGACGATGGTTATGTCATTCAATGGCTGCGTTCGGCTATTCCGTCAAACACGCTGGCGGTGATGAATGGGCTGGCGCTGGAATGCAAGCAGCGGCGCGTACTCGGGGAAGATGTCGAGATCGAGATCTCGGCTTTGGACGAGACGAACATGCGCATCCGGCCGGAACGTATTGCGCGGAAGCTTGCGGGCGGGCGCGGGTTAGTCGCGCTGGTCGGGGTGCAATCGAATCAGTATCCGCGCGCCATGGATATCGCACGCAAACTGCGCGCGAGCGGCATACAGGTCTGTATTGGCGGATTCCATGTCTCCGGGTGCCTGGCTATGTTGCCGGGCGTGCCGCCAGAGTTGAAGGAAGCGCAGGATCTAGGCATCTCGCTGTTCGCGGGTGAGGCCGAGGGACGCCTCGAGCTGTTGCTGCGCGATGCGTGGAATGGCGAACTGAAGCCGCTCTACAACTATATGAACGACTTCCCGTCTTTGGACGGGGCGACGATTCCCATCCTGCCGGCATCGCAAATCAAGCGCAATACGGGCAATCTGACGAGCTTCGATGCGGGGCGCGGGTGCCCATTTCAATGTTCTTTCTGCACCATCATTAATGTGCAGGGCCGGAAATCAAGGCGGCGATCGGCGGACGATATTGAGCGGATCATCCGGCAAAACGTGTCCCAGGGGATCAATCGTTTCTTCATTACCGATGATAATTTCGCCCGCAATACGCAATGGGAGAGCATTTTCGACCGGCTGATTCATCTGCGTGAGAACGAGAAGCTGGATATCAAGTTTGTGATCCAGGTGGATACGATGTGCCATCGGCTACCGCACTTCATTGAGAAGGCCGGCAGGGCTGGCGTGGTACGCGCCTTTATCGGACTCGAAAATATCAATCCGGATAGCTTGATGGGCGCGAAGAAGAAACAGAACAAGATCACCGAATACCGTAAGATGCTGCTGGCTTGGAAGCAGGCGCGGGTGATGACCTTTGCGGGTTACATTCTTGGGTTTCCGACCGACACGCCGGAATCGATTCTACGCGACATCAAGATTATTCAGCGCGAGCTGCCGGTCGACTTAGTGCAGTTCAGTTGCATGACGCCGCTGCCGGGCTCCGAGGATCACCAGAAGCTCTATAACGCGGGCGTGGAGATGGATCCGGATCTGAATAAGTATGATGTGGAGCACGTCACCACCGCTCATCCCGTCATGTCGAAGGCAGAATGGGAGAAGGTTTACCAGGACGCGTGGGCAGCTTACTATTCGCCTGAGCACATCAAGACGGTGATGAGGCGCGCGTCGGCAACCGGGAGCAGTCCGGGCAAGGTGCTGTTCCTGATGATTTGGGCTTACCTGTGCGTGAAGCTAGAAAACGTTCAGCCGTATCAGGGCGGTTACTTTAGACGGAAGTATCGCAGGGACCGGCGGCCTAATCTTCCGATTGAGAGCCCGTTTGTTTTCTATCCGCGCTATCTTTTTAGCGTTGCGCATAAGCACTTCAAGCTGGCGCAAGCGGTTTGGCGCAACTGGAGTTTTGTGCAGCAGTTAAAGCGCGATCCGCATGCGCGCGAGTACAGCGATGTGGCATTGACGCCCATCGTGGAAGAAGACTTTGACTCGTTTGAGTTGTTCACTGCAACTGACGCGGCGAAGGCGGCAGCGACGAAGGCACGTAAACCGAGTCCGGCGCGGGCGGCAGGGCAAAGTACGTTGGTTAAGATCGGGCAGTGAGGACGCGTTTTAAGCAATGGGAGCGGCTTGGGCAGCGTCGCGACGGTAGACAGTGAACCAAGCCAGTGCCCCGCAAGCACACAAAGCTGCTGCGACGACAAATGATGCATTCCAGCCAAAGTGCTTGGCGATGAAGGGGGTCAGCGAAGAAGTCAATGCTCCTCCGAGTTGTCCTCCCATATTCATGACGCCCGAGACGGAACCTGCCGATTTGCCGCCGATATCCGCGCTGACGGACCAGAAGGAACTCTGCGAGAGATAGAGCGCACCCGCTCCGCCGGCAAGCATGATACTGGCAAGCTGCGCGCTTTGGACCTCGATGCTGGAGGCGATGAAGACAGCGGAAAGGCCGATGCCGAGGGCGGCGATGCCACAGCGCCCGAGCCGCTTGCCGTAAGTCTTCGTGAGCCGGTCGCTAATCCAACCGCCCAGCGGAGATGCAATGGCCATGGCGAGAAACGGGAGCATCGTGTAATAGGAACTCTGGCGCAGGTTTAAGCCGCGAACATCGTTCAGATAAATGAAGAACCAACTGAAGAAGATGTAAGCAGCGTAGCCATAAGTGAAGTAACTGAAGGTGATCAGCTTGACATCGCGGTTGGCGAGGATGGCTCCCCAGGAGAGGCGTTGGGCATGCTCCGGATTTGCGGAGGCGACGGGTAAGCCTGCTTCGATGCGCTGCGCTTCTGTGGAAGACAGCCACGGGTGCTGGCGTGGAGTATCGCGGGCCAGCATGTACCAGACAGCTCCGGCGACCAGTCCGAGGGCCGCGCTTACCCAGAACGACGCACGCCACCCGTGCTGAATCATGATGTAGGTGATCAAGGGCGGTGTAATGCCTGCGCCAAAGCCGACACCCGAGAAGATAAAGCCGTTGGCGACTCCTCTTTCGGAACCGGGGATCCAAGCGGCGACAATGCAATTTGAAGCGGGGTAGACGACTGCTTCTCCGATGCCCAAACAGAATCGAGTGGCGATGAGGAGTATGAGAACTCCAGTTAAGTTGACCGGCAGAATAGTGATGAGAGTGGTGAATACGGCCCACCAAATCACTGCACCGGTGATAGTGAGGCGCGGGCCGAGCAGATCCGCAAGCCGCCCGGCGGGTGCTTGAAACAAGGCATAACCGAGGATGAAGGCGCTGAAGACCCAGCCCAGGTGAACGTTGTCCAGATGGAATTCGGTTTTGATCGATCCTCCGGCGATAGAAATGTTTACGCGATCGAGATAAGCAATCGCACTAATGACGAAGATCCAAAAGATGAGCAGCCATCTCATGCGCTTTACTTCTCGCTCACTTTTATAGGATCGATCGGGACGGCCGGTTCAAACAGACCGAAGGTGAAGATATCGCTAGCGGAGGCGATGGAGACGTATTGCTTGCCTTCGACCGAAAACGTGACGGGAGAGGCAGTGATCAACTGACCCATGCTGTAGTGCCAAAGATCTTTGCCGGTCCAGGCATCGACGGCGACGAGCTGGCCTTCGTCATCTCCGAAGAAGACCAGGCCGCCAGCGGTAGAAACCGTTCCGGCCCACATGGTAGCGGGACCAGTCATTGGATATTCCCAGCGCTTATTTCCGGTAAGGGGATCGAGAGCGCGAAGATAAAATTTCCCGGGCTCACTTGGGATCGATTCAGCGCCACCACCAGCCAAGTTGTGCATCGGCTCCGGGTTGTGCTGTGAAGCTGCGTAGCTATCGCATTGCTCGAGCGTTGGAACGTATAGCAGCTTCGTTTCGCGGATTGAAGGAAGGCGACATCCAGTTCGATGCGCCGCGGACGGATGGGCAAACTTTGCGTCCACCGGGCGTTGGATCCTTGTCCGGAGTTTCGATGGGCTGGCCTTTGGCGTCGATACCCGGCGTCCAATCCAGTTTTTGGACAAATGGCTTGGCGCTACAGAACTCGCCGGTGATGCGATCCAAGACATAGAAGAAGCCGTTGCGATTCGGATGCAGAAGAAGCTTCCGGGTGTGGCCGTGGTCATCAATGTCGGCAAGAACGGGAATCGATTCCGCATCCCAATCATGGGTGTCGTGCGGGGTGAACTGAAAATACCATTTGAGTTTGCCGGTGGCGGCATCGAGCGCGACTATGGAGTCGGTATAGAGATTTGCGCCGCGGCGTCCGCCGCCATAAAAGTCGGGCCAAGGATTGCCGGTGCTCCAATAAATAAGGTTGAGGGTGGGGTCGTAAGTGCCAGTCATCCAAGTGGCGCCACCGCCCCATTGAGTATCAAATTCGCCCCACGTTTCGGCGCCGGGCTCACCTTTGGCGGGGACGGTGTAGAAGCGCCAGAGTTCCTCACCAGTCGCGGGCGAGAGGGCGGCGATGAAACCGCGCATACCGGAGTCGCCGCCGGAGACGCCGACGATCACACGATCTTGGAGCGCGAGCGGAGCAAGAGTGGCGAAATAGCCCTTTTTCACATCAGCGAATTGCTTGTGCCACAGGATGGCTCCGCTGGAACGGTGCAGTGCAACCAGGTAGGCATCACCGGTGACGAAGAAGACGCTGTCGCCTAAGATGGCGACGCCGCGATTCACGTTTTGCTGAGCGGCGAGTTCGTCCCGAAAGACCCAAATCTGCCTGCCAGTGCGCGCGTCGATCGCATCCACTTCATTACTATCGGTTACGTACATGACGCCGTCGAAAACGATGGGCGTGGTCTCGAGATGCCGCGCGCCGGAAACGCGGTAGGTCCACTTTGGAACGAGATTTGCCACGGTTTGGCGATTGATCTGAGAGAGAGGACTGTAGCGCAGACCGCGATAGTCGCCGTGATAAGTGAGCCAATTCTGCGATGGACTTTGGAGAATGTCGCTGTAGCGAACTTGTGCAAGGAGGCAGGGCGCGAGTAACAGTAAGAACACCGCTTGCTGACGCGCGCGGCTCTGTTGAGTTCTCATATCAACGCGGCTTTTGCGGGCGAGCGTCCGGCCTGACCACCTGTTTGGTCAAGAACGCGAGGATGTTCTGCAGGTCTTCAGGAGTGAGGCTTTGGGCGTAATTGTCGGGCATGAGCGATTTTTGTTGAAAAGTCACTTCGGAGAGATCGGAGCGATCGAGGAGATGCAGATTACCGCCTGCGTCCAAAATCTGGATAGAGTAATTAGAATTGTTCTTCGCTACGCCTTCGATGCGGCTGCCGTTTTTCAAGACAGCAGTAACGGGCAGGAATCCTGTGGCGACTCGAGCATTGGGCCGCAAAATACCTTCGCGGAGTTGCGTTACGGTGTCGGTCGCGGCGATGTTGGTGAGATCGGGGCCGATAAAACCGCCGCGTCCGCGAATCATGTGGCAGTTCGCGCAGCCGGCCTTACCGAAGTAGAGGGCTTGGCCCGCGTCGCTGTTCCCGGTAATGGGCGTCAAGAACGCAGGCGTGCTGAGACTTTGAACGAAAGTCACGATTTCCCAGGTAGCCGAGTCGGGCAGGTGAAAGCCGGGCATATCTGTGCCAGGAATTCCTCGGCGAACGGTGTTGAAGAGCTGCTCATCCGTCATGTTGCGCAGGTTTTCGCTTTCGGCAAGATTGGGGCCGCGGCCTCCTTCGGCGTTAGCGCCATGACAAGCGGCACAACCGTCTCGAAAGCCTTTTCGGCCCGCTTCGACGGCCGCGACGCGCCCGGCCAAAGGGTTTTTGATAGCGGCGGGATCGCGGTGGGATTGCGCGAGCGCTACTGACAGGAACGCGGTCAGCAGCAAGATTCGGGAGGACTTCATTCTCTGATAGGAGTTCCAGACTAATTTCTCACAAAGCAAAAGAAGATACAGTCTTAAGAATGAATAGAAGGACATTTCTCAAGTCGCTAGGTGCGACATCGCTGATTGGAATGGCGGGGCTGCCGCGTGCTCAGGCGGCGGTTCCAAAGATGAAGATCACGAGAGTTCGGGTGTATGCGCCACCGAATCCGAACCCGCTTTTTAACCAGAGTGATTTGGTGGTGATGGTCGAGACAGACGCCGGAATAACAGGGATCGGGGAAGGAGGGTCCAAGGACACGCTGGAGCAATGCGCGGGCAGGCTGATCGGAAGAGATCCGCAATTCATCGAGCGGCTGTGGCAGGATATGTCGCGATCGTTCTTCTATCCACCGGGGCGCGAAAAGGAGCACGCGGTGGGCGCGCTGGATCTTGCGTTATGGGACATCAAAGGCAAGGTTCAGAATATGCCGGTACATGAAGTGCTCGGCGGAATGACTCGTAATTACTGCGAGTGCTACAACACTGCCGGAATTATTCCGGGCATTCAGCGCGGGATGAGCGTGAAGGAACGGGCGCAGCTCACAGTGGCGGCGGGATATCGGGCGTTCCGTATGGGAGCGGCGGACGCGCCGGCGAATACGACTTACAACATCCGTGAACGCGTGAATGCGCTTTATGACGAGTGCGTGCAGGCGAGAGAAGGAGTAGGCAAGAACGGCGATTGGGTGGTTGATTTTCACCAACGATTCGATTTATCGGACGCGATTCGCGGGTGCGATCTGATTACCAGCCTGGCTCCCTTTTTTGTTGAAGATCCGGTTCGCGCGGAGGCGTTTCAGGAGGACCTGCCGATATTGCGGCGGAAAGTGGACGTGCCGATTGCGGCCGGAGAAGAGTGGGGAAACCGATGGGACTTCAACAAGCTGGTTGAGAATCACGATATCGATTACCTGCGGGCGACGCTGCCGAACGTGGGAGGGATCACCGAGATGCTGAAAGTGGCGGCCATTTGCGAAACGCATTTCGTAGGGATCGTTCCTCATTTCACGGGACCGATCGCGACCGCGGCGTTGGTCAATTGCCTGGGGACTTTTTCGGGACCGGTGCTGATGGAATACAACTATCAGGGACGGACACTGCCGCACTTGCCGGTATGTTTGGACTTCAAAGATGGCAAGCTGTATCCCAACGAACGGCCGGGCTTGGGCGTGGAAGTGGACATGAAGCAGCTAAAGCCGATCACTGAAATTACGCAGCCGGTGACAGCACGGGCGCAGACATATTTTCGGCCCGATGGGTCGATTACGAACTGGTAGACGCGATTAAAAATAGAGCTTCAGCGCGAGCTGTAATTGCCTGGGCGTGTTGAGTAGATCGGCGCTGCTGGTCAGGTGCCCGAAGTTCTGATCTTGCAAATTGAGATCACCGGGTCCAAAGCGGACGCGATTGAATACGTTGAACGCTTCGGCACGAAACTCGAGACGGATTGACTCGCGGAAAGGAAACGAGCGCGCCAATGCCAGATTCTCATTGAGGTTGGGAAATTGGCGGACCTTGGGGTTAAAGCGGGTGGCGTTGCCGAAACCATTATCCTGGACGGTTCCGTTCTGAAGGGGAAACGGTCCCGAGCCATAAGGGAACCACGAATGGAGTCGACAGTGGGATCGAAACTTACCGTTCCAATTCGGCTGCCATCCAGTGTAGGAAGTTCACATACGGAATGCTGCGGCCGTTGGTTGCGCCATAAAGAGGCAACAGGTACGAAGAGGTGAGCCCTATCGGCAATCCGCTGGCATACGTCAGAACACCGTTCAGGCCCCAATTGCCCAGAAGCCAGGCTGCCGGCCCGTGTGTCAGGTATTGTCTACCTTTGCCGAATGGCAGGTCGTAAACGAACCCGGCTTTGAAATCGTGGGTGACGTCGAATTCGCCAATGGACTTTTCAAGCCGGCGGTTGTACTGATCGGCGGCAAGGCAGCAGCCGCCGCCTCCGCCGATGGCATTAAGGTTACCCCCGATAGCATTGCCCCAGTAACTGTCAGCATTCGTCAAGAGCTTCGAGAAGACATAAGAGGTCTGGAGCGTAAGTCCGCCGCCATAGCGCTTTTCAAACCGAACCATGCCCGAGTGATAGGTAGAGTGACCGCTGTGATCACCCTGGCCGCCGTAGGTGTCGATCAACGTGTACTGAGGGAAGGGACGGAGAGCCTGTTTCACGGTTCCTTTAAATCCGGGATACGGCGCTACGATCCCATACTGATTTGCAAGCGCGGAGCCGACTTGGCTATTTAGTACATTCGTGCTCTGGGCGATGCTGCCGAAAGCTGTGAGAAGCGCCGGGTTGTCCTGGTTGTAATCGAGCAACTGAGCCTGGAGGTGAGTGCCAATGACACCGTTATAGGCAACTTCAAACAGCATGGTCGAACTGAGTTGCCGTTGAATGGAAAGGTTGAAATTATCGGTTGTCGGCGGGTGGTTGGTCTCAGCGCCTTGCCACCACGAGACGCTGGTGCCATTCGAAACGGACGGATTGATAAACGGCGGCGCGGTCCAGGGCGGCATGCCCTGATTCAGCAAGAACGCCGGCGAAATGCCATTGTTCGGATTGGGGAATGACTGGGTCAGGGTGAAGCCCATATTGTGCGTCGAACCGCCGACAGCCATCAGCGGCCCGTAGGAGCGGGCATACGAACCTCGGAAGACCGTCTTTTCATCCTGCGAATAGGCGAACCCGACGTGGGGCCCGAAGGCGTGGTAATAGCCGTTGACGAGCGTCCGGGAGCCCACCCGTCCGGGTCCCGTACCGGCGAAGATGACAGCGCCAGGAATTCCGCCTGCGCCGGGGTTTGGCGTGGTGGGAGAGAAATCGCTCCAACGATCATCAAGACCGGTCGGCGGCAAATTGGTTTCCCAACGCAGCCCGAAATTCAGAACCAACTTACGGTTCACATGCCAATCATCCTGGGCGAAGCCGGCGAAGTAGCTGAACTGCTGGCCGATGAAACGAGGCGTGTCGATTGAGCCTGTGTCGGCGTAACCGAGCAGGAAGGATGCGAACGCATTGCCGCCTTGCGTGGGATCCGTGACGCCGGGAACGCCGGTTTCGGTGTAGCTGAAGCCCACGCATCCGGCTTCACATTGCCGTCCAAATCCGTTGTAGTGATTGATCTGCCATTGTCCGCCGAACTTGAAGGTGTGGGCTCCCTTGATCCAGGTGAAATCGTCGTTGTAGGAGTAGACCGTATTTTCGGAGCCGTTGTCAGCCGTGCCACCCCAGGTGCTATAGGTGTCGCCGAGGCCGCCTGAGAACAGGTTCACCAGGTTTTCATTGCAATTGGGAACATTGCCGAGGCAGAATTTGCTCTGCCAGTTGCCGATGTACTCCTGTGGGGATTTGTGGTCTTGCCGCCAATTATTACCGCCGGCGTAGAAGTGATTGAACTTGGTGGGGCCCATGGTCCAATCCCAACTGAAGCGCAGCACGTCTGAGCTCTGGCGCAAATCGTTGTAGTTCGAATAAAGTCCGGGAAGCGTCGCCGGTCCGTCGGGACCTGCCACAGTAGATTCGCGGTCATAGCCGTAATAACCGGAAATGCGCTGCTTTTCGTTAAACAGGTGATCGCCTTTGATACTGACCTTGTTGACGGGCTGAACGTTGGAACCGTTGGCGATGATGTAGTTGTTGTTGACATAGCCGGGGGTTCCAGGCGCGGCTCCGGTGTTCGGCGCGAGCACGCCGCTGGTTTGGAATAGCTTCAACGCCTGTACTGCGGTGCCGTTGAACATGCTGGCCGGGATCTTATTGCCAGGAAATTGAACGCGCGTGACGGTGCCGTTGGCATTGGTTACTTGCGTGGTGGGATCGTAGATGGGAATCTGCTTCCCGGTGGAGGTGACCCAGTTGCTGAAATCGCCGTTGTACATTTCGGGCGTGGGTACGGTGTCGGTGGCGTTGGTAGCGCCGTTGCGATTGCGGAAT
Source organism: uncultured Acidobacteriaceae bacterium (assembly GCA_963795445.1). GTDB lineage: Bacteria > Acidobacteriota > Terriglobia > Bryobacterales > Bryobacteraceae > Bog-105. The sequence continues at coordinate 85,889 of CAWCHX010000004.1, forward strand.
CCTTCATAGGAAAAGAAGAAGAATGTTTTGTTCTTGCCGCGATAGACTTTCGGAATCCAAACGGGGCCGCCAACGGTTGCGCCAAAATCGTTCTGCTTATAAATCTGGCGCGCCCTTCCGGCGCGATTGCTGAACCAGTCGTTTGCGTCGAAATCGGTGTTGCGCATGAACTCGTAGGCCGAGCCATGAAACTGATTCGTCCCCGACTTAGCCACAAACACCATCGCGCCGCCGCCTGCATGTCCGTATTCGGCCTTGAATCCGTTGGTGTCCACGGTGAATTGCGTAATGGCTTCTACCGATGGCGCATTCGACGTTACCCAGTTCTTCTGCAGCGCCCGGGAGGTGTCGATGGAAACACCATCGAGGGTGGCCTGATAGCTGTCCGCCTGTCCGCCCCCAAGCGCAAATCCCTCCGAGCTTCCGGTGTTCTTGGCCTCGGGCGTGAGCGACGCCAGATCGAACGGGCTCCGCACTGTTCCGCCCACCACCAAGGGAAGCTCGTTGACCAAAGTCTGATTGACGGTTACGGCCGTCTGCGCATCCTCCGAGTTCAACTGAAGGGCGGCGGCTTGCACCTCAACGATTTGCCGCGACTGGCCGATTTGCATGGTTACATCCGCTCGAACGGTTGCCGCTGCGTTCACGGTCAGCCCTCTCGTTTCCGATTCGCTGAAGCCGGGCTTCTGCACTCGAACCAAGTAGGTCCCCACCGGAAGTTCGGCAGCCGTGTAATCTCCGCTGTCATTCGTCGTGAGATCGTACGTCTGGTTAGTCGAGGAGTTGATGACTGTAACCTTCGCGCCGGATATCGAAGCGCCGGAGCTGTCACGAACCGTACCTGAGATATTGCCATGCTCCGACTGCGCCCAGACAATGCCGCAAAGGGCGAACAACACAAAGAAAACAACCGGCGCTTTTCTTAAAGGCATCCGATACGGAATCATAATGAACCCCCTTGTAATTACTGATTAATCACGGTGCCGTCGGCGCGCCGGACGACTCCCCAGCCGCCATTCAGCGCTTTGCGCGGGCCCGTTTCGGATCCGAAGGGATACTTGGCCGCGGCTTTTTCATTGATCTCAACACCCCAACCCGGCTTCTCATTGGCTAAGGCATAGCCGTCTTTGACGACCGGGTAACCGTCGAAAACTTCTTGAATGCGCTCATTCGGGAAGGTCCATTCCTGAATGCCGAAGTTGTAGCAGACGAGATCGAGCGTGACGTTAGCGCAGTGGCCGATGGGCGAGACGTCGCCTGGGCCGTGCCACGCGGTGCGAACCTGGAAGGCTTCAGCCATGGCCGCAATTTTGCGGCAGGGCGTCAATCCACCGGCTTGAGAAACGTGCAGGCGAATGTAATCGATGACGCTTTCTTTGATGAGGAGATTCCACTCGTGAGGATTGTTGAACAGCTCACCCATGGCGAGGGGCGTGGTGCAATTGGCGCGAATCTGCCGGAAGTAGTCGATGTTTTCCGGCGACAATGCGTCTTCCATGAAGAACAGCCGGTACTGCTCCAAGTCTTTGGCGAACTGAACCGCTAAGCGAGGCGGGACGCGCTCATGGACATCGTGGAGCAGTTCAATGTCGGGGCCTAACTCTTTGCGACCTGCTTCGAACAGCGCTAAGGCGCGCCTCACATACGGTTCGGGCTCAAAGACCTCATCCTGAGGCGCGGCGTTGGCCGATGCTTGATTCCTGACGCCGGGGGCTCCATAGGTCGCCATTCCGGGTACTCCGACCTGGAGACGAACCGCTTTGATTCCCTGCGCCATGATTTTGCGCGCCTGGTCGATGGTTTCGGGAATCTCGCGTCCGGAGGCGTGGGAATAAATCATCGCGCCGCGCCGGCATTTGCCACCGAGCAGTTCATAGACAGGCATCCCGGCTTGACGACCTTTGATGTCCCAGAGAGCCTGGTCGACTCCGCTGATGGCGTTATTCAAGACCGGGCCGTTGCGCCAATAGGAGGAGTTATTCATGGCATGCCACAGGTCTTCAATCGCATCCGTGGGTCTGCCGATGAGAAACGGCTTGAGATAGCGATTGACGGCGTCGACGACAAGATCGGCGCGCTGGGTGAAAGTTGCGCAGCCGTAACCGTAGAGGCCATCCTGGTCGGTTTGAATCTTGACAACGATGAGACGGACGCCCGCCGGCTGGGTGGTGATGACGGAGACGTCCTTGATCTTCGGAATGGGCATGCCTCGCAACAGCGGCGTAATTGCAAACGGCGCTGCGGCTGAGGCGAGGAATTGACGGCGTCCAATAGTCGGAAGCATACGAGTTTTAACCTCAGGACCAGAGCCGATCATTGGGATGATCATTATTCCATTGATCTGTAGGCTCGAAGAAGCCGGAGCCAGGCACGAGATGCGCCTTTACCGCTTCCTCGTTTAGCGTGACGCCGAGCCCCGGTTTGTCGGGAACGGTTATGAATCCGTGATTCACAATGGGCTTGTCCACGCCTTCAACAAGTGAATCCCACCAGGGCACGTCTACGGAATGGTTCTCCATGGCGAGGAAATCATACATTGCAGCAATTGCGTGTACGCCGGCCATGCAGGCTACGGGGGTACCGGCGAAATGAACGGCACAGCCGATTCCATATTTGTCGGCGAGCTCGCTAACTCGTTTGAGACCCAAAATGCCGCCCGCAGATCCAGGATCGGGGTGAAAGATATCGACGGCATGGATTTTGGCTAAGTTCTCAAAGCCTTCAATCAGGTAGATGTCCTCGCCCGTGGCGAGCGGGATATCCACTTCGCTCGAAATCTCTTTGAGCAGATCCGGCCAGAACCAGGGAATCATATCTTCGAGCCAAGCGAGATTGAATTCGGTCAGCCGCTTTCCCAGGCGAATGCAGGAATTCACGCCGAGGTGCCCGAAGTGGTCCGCGGAAAGGGGGATGTCCATTCCCACCTGCTCGCGAACCACGGCTACGTATTCGGCCATCATGTCGCAGCCTTTCTGAGTGATTTCAATTCCGGTGAACGGATGCGGTATGGTTTCGCCTCCGCGAAGCGAGACATCCGCTGGGCGGCTCACCGTGCCAGGCGTGTTAGCGACCAAATCAACACCGAGGTCCATCTTGAGCCAGGTGAAGCCCTGGTCCATGCGCTTCTTCAGGCGCTGGCCATATACCTTGGGGTCATTGGATTCAGTGGTATCGCAATAGATACGCACCTTGTCCCGATATTTGCCGCCCAGCATCTGATAGACGGGCACGTTGAAGGCTTTGCCCGCGAGATCCCAGAGCGCCATTTCCACCCCGCAAACCCCGCCCGCCTGACGTGACTCTCCGCCGAATTGCTTAATTTTCCGGAACAGTCTTTCGACATTGCACGGGTTCTCTCCCAGCAGGCGGCTCTTCAGCATTAACGCGTATGTGGCGACGGAACCGTCGCGCACTTCTCCCAGTCCGTAAATACCCTGGTTCGTATCGATGCGAATCAGAGGGCAGGTCATGGGCGCGTGCGCTACCGTGGCTACGCGGAGGTCGGTGATCTTCAACGCTGAGGGTTTCGAGCTGGTGTTCGTGTTTTGTGGAAGGGCTTCCAACACGTCATCGCTCCACAGCGCTGCGATCGAGGCCATACCCGCCGCTTGCAGAAACTTCCGCCGCGCGAAGGTCTTTCGTAAGTTCCGATTCATTCGGTGTGTTCTCCCTCTTTCGTGAGAAGTTATCACATCTCAATCGATCCGCGGCGGAAGTAAAGGCTAACGGCCCAGGTGCTGCTTCTTATATTCGTCGTACTGCTTCTTCAGCTCCGGATCGCGGGGCGTCGGGTAAATATCGCTCGATTTGTACTTGCCGGTCTTTAGCATCATCTGCGTCCAGTCGTCGTGGACGTGGAGCTCCTCGGCATTGTCGACGATTTCTTTGACGAATTGGGGCGGAATGAAGTAAATTCCTTCGCTGTCGCCGAACACGACATCGCCAGGCATGACAGTGGCTTCGCCAATTCGAATAGGAATATTGACGCCGGTCAACATGCAGTTACTGATGGGCGTAGGATGAGCGCCGCGGATGTAAGCCGGTATGCCTTTTTCGAAGATACTGTCGAGATCGCGAATGGCGCCGTCGACGACCATGCCGGTATGAGTAAAGGTATCGATGGCGGTAGCAAGGTTATCTCCGACGAAGGTTCCACCCTCTTCTTTTCCGTATAAATCCACAACGATGGTGTCACCGTTTTGCAGCATGTCGATGACGCGCTGATTGGCATTGCGTCTGGGGCCGTTGGCATTCGCCTTGGCTTCGGAAACGGTCTGCAAGTCCTCGCGCAAGGGCATGAACTGGGCTGTCAAGGCGCGCCCGACCAGGTGTTTGTCGGGATGCAAAATGCGCCAGTGGCCTTCGAACTGATTGTTGTAGTGGTGGCGGTTGAGAATCGTCCAAACTTCTTCTGCGCTGACACCCTGGAGTTTCTTTAGAAGATCATCGGGAACCTTCGGCCGGCCATCGGGCAAACGATCGAATGGATTGTCTTTCGTGTACTCGATGATCTGATCGCGGGTGAGTTGAAAGATCTGGGCGTGGGCGGTTGCGCCGGTGAAAAGGGTTAGAAGAGCAAGAGCGGCTCGTTTCATAGCAGCTACGCAGCATATCAAGCACTGGCCGCCGATGAACACCGATCAACGCGGATCGCTAGCCCCACCAAGTTTCGCCGGGCGCTAAATGCGCGCGCGCCACATCGGGATTCAGCTCGATTCCGTAGCCAGGTTTGTCCTGAATCGTTAGGTAGCCGTTTTCCCAGATGGGCCCTTCGTGAACCACCAGGTCCGGCCACCAGTCGATGTAATTTGCCAGCTCGTGGATACGGAAATTCCGCATCGATGAGGCCGCATGAGCGGACGCAATGGTTCCGACCGGGCTGGCCGGATTATGCGCCGCCGTCCAGATGCCGTAGCTCGCGGCGAAATCGGAGATGCGCTTGGATTCGAGAAGGCCGCCCGATTTCGGGATGTCGATATGAACGCCGTCAGTTCCCTGCAATTCGATCAGCTTCTCGAAACCAGCAAATCCGTACAGGTTTTCGCCGGTGCAGACCGGGACTGGAGATTCACGCCTGACGAAGGCCATGGTTTCGGGATTCTCCGGCGGCACGGGATCTTCGATCCACATGGGATTGACATGCTCAAGCGCCTTTGCTAACTGGATGGCGTCTCTGACGTCGTAGTGCCAGTGCAGATCCATGGCGAAGTCGGCGTCAGGGCCGAGTTCTTCGCGCACAACTTCCATGAGCTTGACGATCTGACGGATATCGCTGGTCTTTAGATTGCGGAGGTAGCGATCGTGCCCGGGCTGCTTGTATTCCGGATCGAGCGCTCGCGGGATTCCGTCGCCTTGGAACTTGAAGGCCGTCCAGCCCCAGCGTTCGGCGCGGGTACGACGCACTAAGTCACGCCAGGACGCGGGGTCCTCAGGATGTATTTTGGGGACTTGCGTGGTTCGATAGAAACGAACGCGATCGCGAAAACGGCCGCCGAGCAGATTGCACGCGGGAGTTTCCAAGAGACGGCCGGCCAGATCCCACAAGGCGATTTCGATTCCGCTCGCGGCAGTTACGGTGGCGCCGCCGATGGCGCCGGCTCCCGCGCTGTCCATCAACATTTTTGTGTAGAGCTTGTCGACATTGAGCGGATCTTCGCCGAGAATGATGCCCTTCATTTTGTTGACGACGAGGTCTTTCACGCCCCAGCCCCAATAGGCTTCTCCGATGCCGTAAACGCCTGCATCGGTTTCCACTTTGATGAGGTTCCAATCCCAAGTGCCACGGACGATCATGCATTTCACGTCGGTGATTTTGACTTTGCCTCTGAGAGCGGCAGTCAGGGTGGATGCCGCGGCAAGACCTGCCGTGTGAAGAAATTGCCTGCGTGAGGGTTTGAGCATCTGTAGAATGTCCGAGGAGTCATCATATACGGTGTTATGAAGACAAAAGTGTTTGCTGCGCTGATTGTTGTGTTGGCTTTATGCGTCAAGCTTTCGCCTAGCAGCCAGGAAGACGTAATCCAAGGCTTCCGAACCGTGGAAGCTGCTTCCGTATCAGATGCGATGGAGCAACTCTACGGAAAAAAAGCTTATATGTCGCACGACATGCGGCCGTTGTTCGCAACAAAGTTCGCAGGACCGGCGGTGACCGTGTTTCTCCGGAAGGAAGAACACAACGAAGGCTCGAAGGCGCTGCAAGGAATGATGGACGTCATCGATGAGGCGGCTCCGGGTTCGGTTTACGTGATGGTGCTGGAGGATGGTTTGGATTACGCGGGGGTGGGCGGCTTGATGAGCACTGCGATGAAGTATCGCGGACTAGCGGGGGCGATCGTGGACGGCGGCGTTCGGGACACACCGCAAGTAACGAAGTTGCAGTTTCCGATATTTAGCCGCGGCATTGTGCCTTCCACGACAGTCAATCACTTTCGAGTAGTAGGGAAGAACGTGTCAGTCAGGTGCGCGGGGGTCGAGGTGCGTCCTTCCGATATTGTTGTGGCCGATCTGGATGGGGTGGTGGTGGTCCCGAAAGAAAAAGCGGCTGAGGTGCTGAAGAAAGCTCAGCAACTGGATGAGACCGAACACAGCATGCTGCCCTATATCGAGAAATACAAATCGATTCGCGAAGCGGTGGCGAAGTTCGGAAGATTGTGAGCGAAGTGAAGACTAACTATTCGAGGCGAGAGATTTTACAGGGAGCGAGCGCGGCGGCTGTTTCGTTCGCGGTGGAGAAGCCGATTGAAGGCACGCCGAAGATTTGCTTGGAGGTCGGCGCAGGCGGACTTTCAGCCGGTACGGTAGACGAGGCGGGGATGCGCCGAATCAAACAGCTTGGCGTCGATTATGTGCTCATGGGAGGACCGCGCATTCCCTGGGAGGAAGCCGAGGTGCGCTCCAGAATCGAGCGTCTGAAGAGCGGCGGCCTGACTCTGTTCAACATGATGATCGGCGGGTTTCCGAATACCTTATATGGCAAGCCGGGGCGCGATGAGGAGATCGATAAAGTTTGCCAGTCGATTCGGGCAGCAGGGCGGGCGGGATTGCCGGTGGTGGAATACAACTTCTATGCGCATCGAGCTATCGAAGGGTATTACGAAGAGACGGGGCGAGGGGGAGCGGGCCTGACGGCCTTCGATTACGGGCGGGTGAAAGACCTTCCTCCGCTGCCAAACGAAGGCGCTCACACGCTGGAAGAGATGTGGCGGAACGTCACGTATTTTCTGAAGGCCGTGGTGCCGGTGGCCGAAGTCTTCGGGGGTGAGGCTCGCGCTACATCCTAATGATCCTCCGGCTCCGGTAAGCCGGGGATCGGGACAGATCATGGGAACGGTCGAAGGATGGAAGCGGCTGGTCGATATCGTCCCGAGTACTTCGAACGGAATTACTTTCGACTGCGGCGTGACACGCGAAATGGGGCACGATCCGGTGGAAGTGTGCCGGTATTTCGGAGGCAAAGATCGTATCAACCACGTCCATTACCGGAACGTTCGCGTGCGCGTGCCTTATGAAAGTTACACCGAGGTCTTCATCGACGAAGGGCAGATCGATATGTTTGCGGTGATGAAAGAGCTGGTGCGGCAAAAGTATCCGCGAACGGTTTATCCGGAGCATCCGCGGGCGCTCGATGCCGACCGCGAACGAGCTACTTTCAAGCCCTATTATCCAGGCGGCGGCTCGTACACCGGATTCGTTTACAACGTGGGCTACACCAGAGCGATGCTGCAAGCGGCGACCAGCAAAGCGTAGTAGGTTTCTGTTAAGTCATTCGAATAATGGGACAGTAGAGCTGAAGAACCTCTAATGGCTATCGCAAACGTAGGCAAGTCCGGCGCCCGGATCTCGGCGGCGAGTTCCACCAGCAACGCCAGCGCGATGGCGATGGTGACGACGCTCTTCTTTATGTGGGGGTTTATCACGTGCTTGAACGACATATTGATCCCTCATTTGAAGGCCATCTTTGACCTGAATTACGCGGAAGTGATGCTGGTGCAGTTCGCGTTCTTTTCGGGATACTTCGTTTTCGCCGTGCCGTCGGGGAAGGTGATCGAGTGGATCGGCTACAAGCGAACGATGGTGGCGGGGCTGTTGACCATGGCAGTGGGAGCGCTTCTGTTTGTGCCGGCGGCGAGCTTACCTGCATTCCCGTTTTTCCTGACAGCGTTAATCATCGTTGCCGCGGGCATGACAGCGCTGCAGGTATCTGCGAATCCGTATGTTTCAGTGCTGGGGCCGCCGGAGACAGCTTCCAGCCGCCTCAATTTGACGCAGGCATTCAACTCGTTAGGCACGACGATCGCGCCGTACTTCGGCAGTTTTCTGATCTTGAGTACCGTCCCGTTGACTTCGGCGGCGATTCACCTGATGCCCGCTGCTACTCTGCACGCCTATCGCTTGCATGAGGCCGCAACGGTCAAACTGCCTTACCTGCTGATTGCGGCGACCCTGATCGCACTTGCGGTTGCGATCGGCGTATTCAAACTGCCGGTCATCTCGAACCGTGGAAGACACGACCGAACTCGAAGATCCAAACAGCAAGGCAGCGATAAAACTGTGGCACCAACGGCATCTGTTGTTCGGGGTGATAGGAATTTTCGTCTACGTGGGAGCAGAAGTTGCTATCGGCAGTTTCCTGGTGAATTATTTCAGCCAGCCGTATATCGGCGGCATGTCCGAAAAAGTCGCGGCGGTCTATGTCTCTTTCTATTGGGGCTGCGCCATGATCGGCAGATTCATCGGTTCCGCGGTGCTGCAAAAACTTCGCGCCGGGAGCGTGCTAGGCGTGGTGGCGATCATCGCGGCTCTTCTGGTGACTACATCCATGCTCAGCTTCGGATCTGTAGCGATGTGGAGCATCATACTCGTAGGGCTGTTCAACGCGGTCATGTTTCCGAGCATCTTCACGTTAGGAATTGCCGGTTTGGGGCCGCTAACGGGTAGAGGGTCGGGCTTACTGGTCGCGGCTATTGTGGGCGGCGCGATCATTCCCGAGATCCAGGGAGCGCTGGCGGATCGGATTGGGATCCATCACGCCTTCATACTTCCGGTTCTGTGCTATTTGTATATTGCTTTCTACGGATTCAGGGGATCAAAACAGCTTCAAAGAGCGTGAACCAGGGACGTTTTAGTAGCATGAGAGCGAAATGCAAAGACTAAAAGGAAAGAACGTTCTAATCACGGGAGCTTCTTCGGGCATCGGAGAGGGGATCGCAATCCGGTTTGCGGAAGAGGGCGCGAACGTAGCCATTAATTACAACAGCGGGCGGGATCGCGCTGAAGCCGTGAGGGTGAAAACCGAAGTGGCGGGCAGGAAAGCTCAACATTCCGGCAAGACCCTGACCGTGCAAGCCGATATTGCCAGCGAAGAGCAAGTGAAGAAGATGTTTGCCACGGTGCTCAAGGAACTGGGCTCGCTGGATGTGTTGATCAATAACTCAGGCATCCAAAAACCGATACCTAGCCATGAGATGGACATGGCGGAGTTCGACAAGATCCTGGGGGTCAACCTTCGTGGCGCCTTTGTATGTTCTCGCGAGGCTATTCGTCACTTTCTGTCGCGCGGGGCCAAAGGAGTGATTGTCAACAATTCGAGCGTGCACGAGATCATCCCAAAGCCCAAGTATGCGCCTTACTCCATTAGCAAGGGCGGCATGGAAAACATGACCAAGACGCTGGCGCTGGAGTACGCCGACAAGGGCATTCGAGTAAACGCGGTAGGACCGGGCGCGATTGTGACACCCATTAATAATGCGTGGATCGACAATCCGAAGGCGCGGGCAGAAGTGGAAAGCCACATTCCCATGGGCAGGGCGGGCACGGTTGAGGAGATTGCCGCGGTTTTTGCGTTTCTCGCCTCCGACGATTCCTCGTACATCACGGGACAGACACTTTTTGCCTGTGGCGGATTGACGCTATATCCGGAATTCCGGGTAGCGTGGTCTTCGGGGGAATAACTTTCTTTCAGACGCGCGGCGAACTGCGATTTTAGTTTCGCAACGGGCTCGGCGCGGCCATAAAACACAACGAACTGCCCGCCTTGTGCGCTCTCCTTTCCGGCGACAGCTCAGAAAAACCTTTCAAATAGGACCACTGGCTAGTACTGAAAAGGTTTTCCGATTCACCATCCAGATCAGATTTTTTAAAGCCGTCCGGCACTTACGTCGATAGAAAGTCAGAGCCGCACGCTGCGTTAGAAATGGAGCACGTCACCCCCCGCGAGAAAGTAGTGCCGATTAAGAACTGGAGCCTTCTCCACCAGGAGCAAGGCGAAGACCAGCAATTCTCACTGCGCGGCAAGATTCTGATTGTGGACGCTTCGGAAGCGAACCGGCGTAAAGCGCGATCCACATTGGGCGACCTAGGCCACGAATTGATCGAGGCGGGTACGACTTCAGAAGCAATTTCAGCGATCTCACTGAACCGGGTGGACTTAGTTTTAATCGACTTAGTCGCTCCCGAGCTTGGGGCTACGGAGTTTTGCCGAATGCTGAAAAAGGCATCGGCAACGCAGTTCCTGCCAGTATTCGTTACGGCCGGTTATGACGATCTCGAAAGCGAGGTTCGCGCTATCGAAGCCGGGGCGGATGAATTCCTTGTAACACCGCTTCGGCCGAGGGCGTTTCGCGCGCGAGTTCAAGCGAGCCTGCGTCACAAGGCAATGATCGATTCGCTGGATGATTCAGAAACTGTTTTGTTCTCCCTGGCGCAATCGGTGGAAGAGCGAGATCCTGCGTTGGGGCAACATTGCCAACGCCTGGCACTGATGGCGGCGGCCATGGGTGTGGCGCTGGGGCTTCCGGCGCCCGAGATTTTAGCGCTGCAGCGCGGGGGATATCTTCACGACATCGGGAAAGTAGCAGTACCCGACCATATCCTGTTCAAGGCCGGTGCGCTCACGCCGGAAGAGTGGGACATCATGAAAAGCCACGCTGAGCGCGGTGAACGGATCTGCAGTAACATGCGGTCTTTGACGCCGGTCCTCCCGATCATCCGCCACCATCATGAGAGGTGGGACGGAACGGGCTATCCGGACCAACTGAAGGGCGAAGAGATCCCCATACTGGCGCGCATTCTCCAGCTGGCGGATATCTATGACGCTTTAACAACGGCCAGACCGTATAAGCGCGCGCTTAGCCCGGAAGACGCGGTTCAGATAATCAATGAAGAGGTCGCGAAGGGCTGGCGCGATCCCCGGCTGGTCGAATTGTTCACCGACATTTTGCCGATGTTCCGTACGCCGACGCCTCCGGACTTCTCAAGGCTGTCACTGCACGCGCTGGCGGCATCCATAGAGCGCTTTCGCAAAGATCCTCGAGGCCAGGACGGTCCGAGCTTCGTCGGGGACGCCCATAAAGTAAAACTCATCAGCGGAATATAATCGCAGAGACGTCGAATTCGTTAGCCATATCCGCTGAACGCGAGAATTCTCTGCCGGTCCTAAATCAGGCCATTGTGCAGTGCTTCCGTTGTCCCCGGCTAGTTGCTCATCGCGAGGAGATCGGCCGGGTTCAGAGGCGCGCCTATCGGGGACAGCAATACTGGAGCAGACCTGTGCCGGGATTTGGAGATCCCGCGGCGCGGCTACTCATTGTTGGACTTGCACCCGGCGCACATGGGGCTAATCGGACAGGCCGCATGTTTACCGGAGACCGTTCGGGCGAGTTCCTCTACCAGGCACTCTGGGAAACCGGCTTTGCGAATCGAACTGCAAGCATTTCGCGCGACGATGGATTGCAGTTGAAGGACGCCTACATAACCGCGGCCGTGCGGTGCGTCCCTCCGGATAACAAACCCACGCGGGAAGAGATTCTCACTTGCCGGCCGTTTCTGATTCGCGAACTGGAGTTGCTGAAGAATGTGCGGGTAGTGGCCGTGCTGGGCGGGATCGCTCTGGACGGATATTTATCAGTACTACAAGACAGGGGTTCGATCAGATCACGCGCGCAGTTCCGGTTTGCGCATGGAGCTGTCTATCAGACGCATGAAGGCGGGCCGCTGGTTCTCGCCTCCTATCACCCCAGCCAGCAGAATACGTCCACAAGGCGCTTGACGGCCGAGATGCTGCGGGATGTGTTTTTGAAAGCTAAGTACCTGATTGGCGATGGGGACAAAGCGACTAAACGCCGGGCGGAGGCTGAGGCGGGTAGCTTGGATCCGCTGGCGGAGTAGCCTGGGCAGGGTAAGGCGCCGGCGGGACATAGCTTGGCGGAACATAGCTCGGCGCGATATAGCTTGAACCGCGGCCCTCGAAAATTCTGCGGCCCTCATCACTTAGCAAGACCCACAATCCGTAAAGTCCCACAGCGGTTCCGAAAGGAATGTTAATCAGGTGGAGAACCGAAACAACGATCATGACGATGCGGGCCCAGGGCCGGAACTTCAGAAGTCCCCAACCGCCAATGATCGAAGGAAGGGAAATGAGAATGAAGAACACGGCGATACAGACGCCGATGACGGCGATGATCGGGGCTGCCGCCGCTCCGTTTTCGGTGTCTCCGGAGGCGCCGGAGGCGGTAATGACGCCGGCGATACCGCCCATCGCTATCAACACCACGACGCCGATGAGCGCGGTGAGGCAGCCCATGACAATGTTCAGAATGCCGAGAATACGGACGTGATCTCTCATGAGGGGTCCTTAATACTCCTGTCACTAGATGATACATCCAGTTTTGCCGTGGCACATAAACACGGTAAACTGAGTCTAGGTTCGTAGAGCTTTGATTCTATTCGCCTAAATCCAGTCGATGCATATATTGAATCCGGTAGCCGCATTCTTGTTTGCGCAACCGACGCTGGCCGATCGCGTTAGAGCGGGCCTGTTTGACGATACGTTCTCAGGAATCTATCGGCTGTCCCCGTTCGATTGGTCGCTCCTGATTCCGTATTTCGCGACGTTAGTCATTCTTTCGATATACGGGCTGCATCGGTACGAGACCATGCGGCGATACATAAAATATCGCAAAAATTTGTTGCGCTTTGCGCCGCGGCAATTCGAGCACTTACCAAAAGTCACGATTCAGTTGCCGATCTACAACGAGCGGTTCGTGGTTGAGCGCCTGCTCGAAGAGGTCGCGAAGATAGATTACCCGCGCGAGTTGTTGCAAGTTCAGGTGCTTGACGATTCAACCGACGAGACGCATCCGTTTACCGAGCGGCTCTGCAACGAATACACGGCGGCCGGATTCCCGATCGAGTACCGGCATCGGACAAACAGGCACGGGTACAAGGCTGGCGCCCTGCAGGCAGGGCTGGAAAGCGCCACGGGGGAGTTCATTGCGATTTTCGATGCGGATTTCCTTCCTCCGGCTGACTTCCTGCATCGAACAGTTCATTTCTTTGTGGACCCGGCGGTCGGAGTGGTGCAAACCCGTTGGAGCTACCTGAACAAGGAATTCAACATTCTGACGCAAGTGGAAGCCATGCTGTTGGATGGGCATTTCGTGCTGGAGCATGGGGCGCGTTGCGGATCCGGGCTGTTCTTTAACTTTAACGGCACGGCTGGCATTTTGCGGCGGACGATGATCGATGACGCAGGTGGGTGGCAGCACGAGACGCTGACGGAAGATTCCGATTTGAGCTATCGGGCGCAATTGAACGGCTGGCGCTTCGTGTACGTTCCGGCGCTCGATTGCCCTTCGGAGCTACCGGTCGAGACCTATAGTTTCCAGGTGCAACAGGCGCGTTGGGCGAAAGGGCTCACGCAAGTTGCCAAGAAGCTGCTGCCGCGCATTTTAAAGGCGGACCTTCCACTGCGAGTCAAAGTGGAAGCGTTCATGCATCTGACGCCGAACATCTCTTATCCGCTGATGATCATCGTTTCGCTGCTGATGTTGCCGGTGATGATCGTGCGCTTCTACATGGGAGTGTTTCAGATGGCGGTGATTGATTTCCCGCTAATTATTGCGTCCTTCTGGTCGATTTCGGCGTTTTATCTTTACGCGCAGAAGGAGCTGTATCCGCGGACCTGGTGGAAGTCGATTGCGTTCCTGCCGATGCTGATGGCCGCTGGTGTAGCTCTGACCGTTAGCAACACCAAGGGAGTGCTCGAGGCGTTGTTTGGAATAAAAACGAGCTTTGCCCGCACAGCGAAGTACGCGATCGGGACAGGCAAGGTAAGGCTCCAGCCGGCTGCTTATCGGCGACGCAGCGGACTACTTCCGTATATCGAGATTGCGATCGGCTGCTACTTCGTCTATATGGTGGAGTTCGCAATCGACACTTACAACTTTCTGGCGCTTCCTTTCCTGCTGCTCTTCGTTTGCGGCTATTTCTGGGCGGGTTTTACGACTCTGTACGAAGAGTATCGCGGTAAGCTGCAATGGCAACGAGCGCGCAAAGTGGCAGAAGTTCGATAGCTTCTCGGAAGCGCATTCCGCGCTACTCAGATTTTTCTTTCAATTATTTGATTGATACCGGCCGAAGAGGGGGATATGACGCCCTCCAACTCCGTCGCCCGTTGTACTTGGTTCACTGGGGCGGTGCTGTTGGCTCTGCTCGTGAATTGTCCGGGTCCGGTGAACGCCGGCCCGATCACCTATTCAATCCTGAATCTTCAAACCCCTGGAACAAGCGGAGCGACACCCACGGCGATCAACAGTAGCGGAGTAGCGGTGGGATATACCCTGGATTCGTACGGGAACCAACTTCCGGTGAGCCTTAACGGACAGACAACCTATTTGCCGGGTTATGGAACGGCTAACGGGATTAATGCTTCGGGCACGGTAGTGGGCGCAACGTACGCGAAAGGCGCGTTTTCGGGAACGGTAGCCGAATGGTCCAACGGGACCAGCGTCAATTTGGGATCGGCGATCCCGGGGTCGGCGACGAGCATCAACGACGCGGGGCAGATTACCGGTGGGATGTTGACGAATGGCCAGGTACACGCATTTACCTTGAGTAACGGAGTGCTGGTTGACTTGGGCACACTGAACGGCGGAACGGGGAGCATGGGGTATGGGATCAATGCATCCGGGCAGATAGCGGGGACGAGTTACGCGGCCAACGGC
The DNA here is from genome assembly GCA_963795445.1 of uncultured Acidobacteriaceae bacterium. Taxonomy (GTDB): domain Bacteria; phylum Acidobacteriota; class Terriglobia; order Bryobacterales; family Bryobacteraceae; genus Bog-105. The sequence continues at coordinate 100,891 of CAWCHX010000004.1, forward strand.
ACGGCAACGGCCTTTCTCTCAAACGGCGCCACGCTACAACAAGTTGCCGGAAGTCTCGGCGGCGCGAGCAGCTACGGAATGGCAGTCAACGATAGTGGAGTGGTGGTAGGAGCAGCCACCACGGCGCAGAATTACGTTAATGCATTCGAATCGAGCTCTCAGGGGATGGTGGATCTCGGCACCCTGGGCGGGACTCAAAGCTATGCCTATGGAATCAACGCTGCCGGTACGGTGGTCGGCTATTCATTTACGACCGGCAATGTTGAGCACGGGTTTGTCTATTCCGGCGGTATTCTGCTGGATCTGAACAATCTGTTGCCCTTGGGTTCCGGGTGGACGATTGATGCGGCGTATGGGATCAATGGTATCGGGGACATCGTTGGTGAAGGGACATACAACGGTAAGTCGTACGCAGTGGAGCTATTACCTTCCGGCAATGTGATTTCACCGGCCAATGGCCCGCTTGCTACGCCTGAACCAGCGGCACTGTTGCTGACGGGTATCGGACTGATCGCGGTGGGTAAGTTGCGCCGCAGCAAGAAGAGCGCGCCAGCTATCATCTAGAGTTCACGGGCTGCGCGCTTGAACCCCATGGCCTAACCGAACTGAACCCAACATTCAGCCTGCCGATGTCAGGAAACGCAGCGAATCGGACCGTTTTGCGTGGTATGCAACCAGGTTTGTTGCTCGAATTGGCCCCGCGCCCTGTTTAAATAGGAGTTTCTATGAAGCTCCAAAGCTACACCATCACCCAGGGCAAGGACCGCGCTCCGGCACGGTCATATCTCAAATCGATCGGCTTTACGGATGAAGATCTGAAGAAGCCGATTATCGGCATAGCCAACACCTGGATCGGGACAATGCCTTGCAATTTCAACTTGCGAGATCTCGCGGTCGATGTCGCCAGAGGCATTCGTGAAGCAGGCGGAACGCCGATGGAATTCAATACCATCGCCATCAGCGACGGCATCACCATGGGGACTGAAGGCATGAAGACCTCGCTGGTGAGCCGGGAAGTGATCGCGGACTCCATCGAGCTAGTGGCGCGCGGGCACATGTTCGACGGAATTGTCGCGCTGGTCGCATGTGACAAGACCATTCCGGGCGCGGCCATGGCGCTGCTGCGGCTGAACGTGCCCGGCGTGATTCTTTACGGGGGGACGATTCTGCCGGGCAGGCATCGAGGCAAAGACATCACGATTCAGGATGTTTTCGAAGCGGTGGGGGCGAATGCCGCCGGCCGGATGAGCGACGGTGAGTTGCTCGAGATTGAGAATGCAGCTTGCCCGGGACCTGGAGCTTGTGGCGGACAGTACACCGCTAATACGATGTCGACTGTGATGGAGATCATCGGACTCTCGCCCATGGGTCTGAATGCGATTCCGCAGGTAGACGCGCGCAAGCACGACGCGGCCCGCCAGTGCGGCGAGGTGATCTTGAATGCCGTGCGGACGAATCTGCGGCCTCGTGATATCGTGACCCGCGCGTCTATTGAAAATGCCATTGCGAGCGTGGCGGCGTCGGGTGGCTCGACGAACGCCGTGCTGCATCTGCTCGCGTTTGCGCGCGAAGCAGGCGTGCCGCTGACGATTGACGATTTCCAGGAGCTTGGAAGTAAAACGCCGCTGCTGGCCGATCTGAAGCCGGCCGGCAGATATACCGCGGCGGACGTGGACAAGGCGGGCGGGATTCCGGTGCTTGCCAAACGGCTGCACGACGGCGGGTACGTCCATTCGGGTGCAATGACGATCACCGGGAAGACTTTTGGCAGAAGAGGTCCAATCGGTACACGAAACGCCGGGACAGGATGTGATCAGGGCGCTCGACGATCCGATCAAGAAGTCTGGCGGATTAGTCATTCTGAAGGGCTCTCTTTCGCCGCAGGGTTGCGTCATCAAAGTGACCGGGCTGAACCGAACTTCCCAGACCGGACCTGCACGCGTTTTCGACAGCGAGGAAGCGGCGATGCAAGCCGTTTTGGGAGGAAAAATCATGCCGGGCGACATCGTGGTCATTCGATATGAGGGACCGAGGGGCGGACCAGGAATGCGCGAGATGCTGGGGGTGACAAGCGCCATCGTGGGCGAGGGACTCTCTGAAACCGTTGCGCTGGTAACTGACGGACGGTTCAGTGGGGCCACGCGGGGTTTCATGGTGGGGCACATTGCGCCCGAGGCCGCCGTGGGTGGACCCATAGCAGCAGTTCGCGAGGGCGATTCCATTACGATTGATATCGAAACGCCGAGAAATCAGCCTGGATATTCCCGTTGCTGAGTTGCAAGAGCGTCTGGCGAAGTTCTCGCGTCCGGCGCCTAAGTACACTTCGGGTGTTATGGCTAAGTACGTAGCGCTGGTAAGTTCCGCGGCGGATGGCGCAGTGACGTCGCGGCCGGCGCTGTAAGCCTCCGAGGTGTTCTTTGATATCTTGGGAGTGATGGCTGTCTCTGTTACTATCGACCCCTACCTGGAAGATTCATCCGGTTATCGAGGTGAAGCCGAGCGGGTTTTTCTCCCTTCCGATTTGACGGAGCTTCGGGAAATCGTTCTCGCCTGCGGCTCACAGCACGTTCCTCTGACCATTGCCGGGGCCGGAACAGGTCTCGCGGGTGGGCGGGTACCGCATGGCGGCTGGGTAGTTTCGCTGGAGAAGTTTCGCAAGATGGAGATTGAAGCGGGCCGGGCGCGCTGTGGCCCGGGAGTGATTCTCAGCGATTTACAACAGGCAGCGGCCAAGACGAAACAGTTCTTTGGTCCTAACCCGACGGAAGATTCGGCCTCGATTGGCGGGATAGTTAGCACGAATGCGGGCGGCGCGCGGAGTTTCCACTACGGATCGGTGCGGCGGCATGTGCTGAGCATGGAAGTGATGCTGATGGACGGCCGCACGCTGCGCGTCACGCGCGGAAGACCGCGTCGACTTTCCGGTTACACCGGTTCGCGTACCTGCCACCACGAAGAACTCGGCCGGTTATTACCTGCAGCCGGATCTTCAATGGGTGGATCTGTTGTCGGGCAGCGAGGGCACGCTTGGCGATCGTCACGGAAGTCGAGTTGCAGCTTCTGCCGGAGCCCACTGCCATGCTGAGTGGAGTCGTTTTCTTTGCGTCCGATGAGCAAGCTCTACGGGCGGTGGATGTTTGGCGTCCAATACCCGAGTTGCGGCTGTTGGAATTCATGGACCAGAATGCCTTTCGATTGCTGCGGCCGCGCTATCCGGAGATTCCCGCGAAGGCCGGAGCGGCGCTGCTGATCGAGCAGAATCTGCGCTCGGAAGATGACGAAGAAGTGGATGTGTGGACCCGGCGGTTACGCGACCAGGAGGCCTTTGGAGAGGAATCCTGGTTCGGGTTCCGAGCGAGCGATCGGGAGCGCTTCCGTGAATTCCGCCACACGCTGCCCGTCACCGTAATTGATATCGTCCGCCGCAATGGATTTCCGAAGTTTGGAACCGATTTCGCGGTACCCCTCCATCGTAATCATGAGCTTTATGCGTATTACAAGCGGCGCTGTGAGGAAGTGCTGCCCGGCCAGTACTCGATTTTCGGACATGTCGGAGATGCCAATAATCACGTAAACTTGTTGCCCGCCACCGTGGAGCAAGCAAAACACGGGGAGGAATTGATGTACGAGTTTGCGCAATACGTTGTGTCGCTTGGCGGCACAGTGGCGGCCGAGCACGGAATAGGTAAGAGTAAGACCGATTTGCTGAAACTCATGTATTCGGCCGAGGAGATTGAGTCCATGCGAGAGGTGAAGCAGCGGCTCGATCCCCACTGGCTGCTGGGCCGCGGAACGATTTTCGAGGCTCGGGGCGATACATAACTATTGTGCGGAATACTACCTATGCGTGCTCTGGTGCAACGGGTTTCGGAGGCAAGTGTCACCGTGAGCGGCTCAGTTACCGGCCGTATCGAACGAGGGGTGTTGGTATTTCTCGGAATGAGAAACGATGACACTGAAGCCCGTGCTGAGCAGCTGGCCGCGAAAGTAATCAAGCTACGCATATTTCCGGACGACGAAGGTAAGATGAACCGCAGTTTGGCCGATATTTCCGGTCACTTGCTAGTCGTTTCACAGTTCACACTTTACGGAGACACAAGAAAGGGAAACCGGCCATCCTATGCAGAAGCTGCAAATCGGGACTTAGCCGAGCCGCTCTACGAACACTTCGTCAATTGCTGCCGAGGCCAGGGAATAGCGACCTTCACAGGAGTATTCCAGGCCCACATGGAAGTACATCTAGTAAATGACGGTCCAGTAACGTTAATGTGCTATTCCGAAAGTTAGCGGAAGTCCTGTGAAAAGTTGTTGCTTCTGTGTTACTAACTAAGATATATGCCAAAAAGCTCAGCGGGACCGAGTAAAGAAATTCTTGAAGCCGCTCTTCAGGGCCTAGAAGCCCAAAAACAGAAGCTAGATGAACAGATCTCCCAGGTTCGCTCGATGATGGGACATCGAGTTGGACGACCTCCTAAGACAAGCGCCAGCAATGAGAGCTCAGCCAGTTCAGGGGGAGCAACGAGGAAGAAACGCGTGTTGAGCCCAGAAGCGCGTAAGAGGATTGCAGCCGCGCAGAAGAAACGATGGGCCGCTTTCCGAAAAAATCAGGCATAAGGATTCCAGGCAAATTGCCTGACTAAATCCTCGGTTGCTCCATCTGCTATCAGCCGGCCGTTCTGCAGAAATATGGCTCTCCTGCCTAATGCCATGGCGAAATGCACGTCGTGTGTCGCGATTAGCTTGGGTTGGGGGAGGGCTTTCAGCAGGTCGAGGAGGGCACGCTGGCCCGGCGGGTCGAGTGAGGTGGTGGGCTCGTCGAGAAGCAGAAGTTGCGGTTCCATCACGAGCACTCCAGCCAGAGCCACGCGACGCTTTTCTCCGGCGCTCAAATGGAACGGCGGGCGGCGGAAGAGATCCTCAGAGATGCCAACCTCTTGCAGAACATGGCGGGCCCGTTCCTCGGCCTCATGACCTGAACAGCCCAAATTCAGCGGCCCGAACATGACGTCATCTAAAACCGTCGGCATGAATAGCTGGTCATCGGCATCTTGGAAGACAATGCCAACGCGCCGCCTGATTTCCGATAGATTGCGCTTACGTCACATCCAACCCGGCGACACGAATGAGTCCTTCCTGACCGCTCAGCGTCCCGTTGATATGCAGTAGCAGAGTGGTTTTCCCTGAGCCATTCGGACCGAAGCAGACCAAATTTTCTCCGTGAGACAGCTGCAAAGAAAGGTTATCGAGCGCCTTAGTCCCGTCCGGATGCCTATAACTTAAGTCGAGGATTTCGAGCAGAACGCCCATTGCTTAGATGAAGTGCAAGGCGATGGCAAGGGTGAAGCCGCCGGTCAGCACGCCAACCTCAAAAGCTTGGAAGGGCTTGAATTCGTGCCTGGTTAAGATCCCGGAGAAGCCACGGCCGCACATCGCTTGATGGACGCTAGCTGCTTTCTCGTAAGATCTGCCAAAAAGGACCGCCACCATTCCGGAAGAGGCCCGAATGGCGCGACGCCCTCGCCGCCCGGCACGGGCATGGAATGCGGTTTGCATCACATGCGCTTGCGCGCTCAGCACGAAAAGATAGCGATAAATTAGTTGGGTGACTTCGATTAGGGTACCCGGAACGTGAAGGAATTGCGCTGCAGCAAGAAGCTGGGGCAGAGGCGCAGACGAAACACATACCAGGACACTCAAGGCGGATAGATAACTTTTGGCGAGGATAGAGCACGCCCTCTGGGTATCACCACTCAAATAAACGATTAGTGAAAATAAGCCGACAAATGGTACGACGAAGAACGATGTGCGCAGTATCCGGAGAGCTGGAAGGCGAGCCGCCCAAGCGATTGCCACCAGGAGAGCGAGGCAGCTAATAAGCTGGAGTACGGAGGGGGAGCGAAGCAGGGCTAGGGAGATTACAAAAGCCAAAAGCAATATCAACTTGACACGCGCGTCGAGTCGATGAACGAAGCTGCTCTGATTACTCCAGCGCGCAAAAGTAGCGTGACGCAATGAATCCTCAGTATCGTCTTTGCTAGGAATAGGAGCGGCGAGCACGGGCCAGTAAGTGGCCGCCTAGCGCGCAGATGAAATAGACAAAGACGAGACCTAGAAGACCAGCGCTGGCACGGCTGAACCAATTTGCGCCGAGTTCGCGGATTTGATAATCGCTCAGCGGAGTACGAAAGAGCGGATGCGCGCCGAAGGGCATCCCCAGAGCACGCGCCATATGCTCCAAGCCGTCCGGCAGCGCGGAGGCAATCAGAATACCGGCCGCGGCAAGTGTGACTGCCCCGGCTACAATTGCCGGGAGCAGCTTGCGCCATTTCGGTGCGAGAGGGGTTGCGGCCGGACTCAATACGGATTCAGTGATGCCGGGATTGAGCCGTTCGATGCCCTTCAAAACCGAGACCGTGATGCCACCTTCGATGAGTGCATTGACTGCAAACAGGCCCAGCGAGATCTCGATTAATGCGCGCGGCATGCGAATGCCGGAGAGAAGTAACTCCGTAAGAGCCATGGTCCCGCTAACTAGCACGGAACATGTGGCTCCCAGGAACACGCCATACGATCTCCATTTCGTTCTGAAAAGAAGACGCGCAGGCAGGTATCCCGCCAGTACCCCCAAAAGCGCCATGTTGATGATATTCGGACCTAATGCCAGAACGCCTCCGTCCTGAAAAACGAGCGCTTGGACTATGAGGATGGCAGTCACAACCAGAGCGGCAGCCGAAGGACCCAGCAGGCATGCGAGCAGAGTGCCGCCCACCAGGTGCCCACTGGTGCCGATGCCCACCGGAAAATTGATCATCTGAGCCGCAAATACGAAGGCGCCCATCACCCCCAGAAGAGGCAGACGATTACTCTCAGTTGATTTCTGTGCCTGCCGCGAAACGACGGCTACCGCGGGCAGAGCGATGGCGTCGAGAGTGGCCCAAACAGGAGTGGACAAGAAATTGTCCGGAATATGCATGGACGCCCTTATTCTCTCACTCCGAAGAAAAGCTGTGCGCATGATGAGAATATGATTCTCGGAATCGGCACGGACCTGGCGGAGGTCGGGCGCATTCGCCAGAGCATCGCGCAATTCGGCGACCGCTTTTTACGCCGCATTTATACAGAAGGCGAGCGAGCTTATTCCTCGAGTAAAGCGAATGCAGCGGAACGTTTCGCGGCCCGATTTGCCGCCAAAGAAGCGGGAATGAAGGCAATCGGAACCGGCTGGCGCGGAGGGGTGACCTGGAAAGACTTTGAAGTGGTGAATCAGCGGTCGGGCCGGCCGGAGCTTGTGCTTCGCGGCGTGGCGCGCGAAATCGCTGAGAGACTGGGCGTGAAACGTGTTTCGATCTCGCTGACGCACACTGCGGAAATGGCGTTCGCGATTGTCATCCTCGAGAACGAGAGTTAAGAGCTCTACAAGGTTCTGGTGCTCGACGCCGCGACAGATCTCGCGCGGAGTTGAGCGTCTTCAAGCCGTTTCGATTCCTGGTAAGTGAAAATCATCCGGTGAATGACCGTAAGATTGCCCAAGACTGCAATTACCCATAGCACGGGAGCCATCCGGTCAAAGAGAGCCCCAATGATCAGCAGAACAATTCTTTCGGGCCTTTCCAGAAAGCCTACCTTGCACGTCGGCACAATGTTCTCGGCGCGCGTGCGCGTATAGCTGATCATCACCGACGCAGTCATTACAATCGCGGTCAGCACGACGTAAGAGGGTCTATTCACCGTGCCGTAATAGACAAGCAATCCAACCAGCAGCGCCAGATCCGAATATCGATCCAGCACGGAATCGAAAAAACCTCCGAAGCGAGTTACCTGATTGGTCTCGCGCGCGACTCGGCCGTCGACCATATCAAAAAGGCCAGCGAAGATAATAACGAAGCCCGCGGTTTTGAAGCTCCCAAACGCCAGGAAAGTCGCCGCCACCATATTAATGACAAGACCCAGGAAAGTGAGAACGTTCGGATTGATCTTCGAAAGCGCGAGGCCTCGGACAATCAGCCTGATGATCTTGTTAGAGGCGAAACCGATAGCGCGCGTGTAAGTCATCGCAAGAAAGTCTTAAGACGCGGCAGCATCGTGCATCGTAATCAGGCTCAGGATTTCCATCTCCCTGACACCATCCGGAGTTTGGATCTTCACCGTGTCGCCGACCCGCTTTCCTAGCAGCCCTCGCCCAATGGGAGAACTTGTAGAAATCTTACCGTTCGCGACATCGGCTTCTTCACTTGTAACGAGATTGTAAGTGTGCTCCTCGTCCTTGGTGAGATCGAGAACACCGACCTGCGACCCAAGGCCGACGCGGTCGCGCGGAATTTTCGAAAAATCAATCATCGAAAACTCGCGCAGCCGGGCCTGTAATTGCCCCAGCCTGGCGTTCACGTAACCCTGCCTCTCTTTGGCGGCGTGGTATTCGGCATTCTCGCTGAGATCACCGTGCGCCCGCGCCTTGAGGATCTCTTTCGGAAGCTCGTTGCGCAGCTCGTATTCGAGCGCGGCGATTTCCTGCTGCAGTCTCTTCTTAAGATCCTCCATGGATGCTTACTCCATTATATGGACAGCCGGCGATTGGGGTACGAGACGGCAGACAGCGGCGCCTCGACAGCGGATAAGTCAAGCTGTTACAATGATCTAAAGAGGAAACGATCCCGCCAATGGCCAACAAACCGGCGTTTGCCCAGGGTGCCCAAGTCGAGCATGGAAAATTCGGTCTCGGTTCGGTGCTTTCATGTAACGACGATTACATCGTAATTAAATTCGATGATCATGGCGAGAAGAAATTTGTTACTTCCATTGTTTTGCCAGCGTTAAAGAAGAGCGATCGTCAGCCGCCGGTTGAGAAAAGGCGTGCCAGCCGCAAGAAAGCTGCTGCACCCGCTGCGAGCGGGAGTTAATCGCTTAGTCCTATCAAGTTTTTCGATGAAGGTCGGGGTAGTAGTTTTTCCTGGAAGCAACTGCGATCACGATGCGTGGTACGCGGTTTCGGAGAACTTGCACTGCAAGGCCGAGTTCATCTGGCACGAATCCACTTCGCTGGGCAACGTAGACGCAATCATTTTGCCGGGCGGTTTTTCATACGGAGATTACCTCCGCTGCGGCGCGATCGCCAAATTCTCGCCCGTTATGAACGCGGTGAAAAAGTTCGCCCGCGAAGGTGGCCCGGTTCTGGGAATTTGCAACGGATTCCAAGTTCTCACTGAAGCTGGATTGTTACCTGGAGCGCTAGTGCGCAACGCAAATCTGAAGTTTGTTTGCCGCAAAGTTGCGCTGGAAGTAGTCACTTCGGATTCGCCTTTTTCCCATATGGCTTTGAAAGGTCAGAAGCTCGAGTTACCGGTGGCACATGGCGAAGGCTGCTACATCGCCACGGAAAGCGTTCTCGACCGGCTGGAGGCTAGAAGACCGGATTGTGCTTCGTTACCGCGATAATCCGAATGGTTCCACGCGGGACATTGCTGGAATTTTGAACGAAGAGCGTAACGTGATGGGAATGATGCCGCACCCGGAGCGGGCTGCGGATGCGCTGGTGGGCGGAACGGATGGGCTCGTAATTCTGGGCTCGCTGCTCGCGGCCGAAGCACTGAAGGTTCCTATTCCAGCATGACCGGGATCACGCCTGATGTGATCGCGGCTCATCAGCTGACCGCTTCTGAATACGATAAGATTCTGGCTCTGCTTGGGCGTGAGCCGACGCTTACAGAACTCGGTATTTTCAGCGTGATGTGGAGTGAACACTGCTCCTACAAGAGCACCCGCATTCACCTGAAAAAGCTACCTACTGAAAGCAAGTACGTATTGCAAGGGCCGGGCGAGAATGCGGGCATCATCGATATTGGTGACGGGCTCGCGATTGCGTTTAAGATCGAGTCTCATAACCATCCGAGCTTTATCGAGCCATTTCAGGGCGCTGCCACGGGCGTCGGAGGGATTCTGCGCGACATCTTCACGATGGGCGCGCGGCCGATTGCGGTCATGGACTCGATCCGCTTCGGCAAGTTGGACGACGAGCAAACGGGCGCCAGGAATCGGCGAATTCTGGAAGGCGTCGTTTCGGGAATCGCCCATTACGGGAACTGCTTTGGCGTACCCACTGTCGGCGGAGAGTGCGTTTTCGAAGAGAGCTATGATGGCAACCCGCTCGTAAACGTTTTTGCGTTAGGCGTGTTTCGGCATGACGAGATCTTTTACGGAAAGGCCAGCGGCGTTGGCAATCCGGTGATTTACGTCGGCGCGAAAACGGGACGCGACGGCATACATGGCGCTTCCATGGCTTCGGCGGAATTTACCGAAGAATCGAAGCAGAAACGGCCCAATGTGCAGGTGGGCGATCCATTTATGGAGAAGCTGCTGCTGGAGGCCTGCCTGGAAGCGATGAAAACCGGGGCCATTGTCGGCATTCAAGACATGGGCGCAGCCGGGCTGACGTCTTCCACTTGCGAAATGGGGAGTCGCGCTGGAACCGGGCGTGGAGATCGATCTGCAGTACGTGCCGCAGCGGGAATCCGGCATGACGCCATACGAAATGATGCTTTCCGAATCCCAGGAGCGCATGCTGCTGGTGGCGGAGCGTGGACGCGAAGATGAGGTCTTTGGAGTCTTTCGGAAGTGGGGATTGGATGCAGTCGAGATTGGTGTCGTAACCGCCGACGGCATATTGCGGGTGAAGGATCACGGCGAGGTGTTTGCCGAAATCCCGAATCGCGCACTGGCCGATGAAGCACCTCGCTATAACAGGCCATTTACCACTCCCTTGCGCACGGCACCTTTGCATGGGCCCGATGTTCATAGCAGCGATTTGACTCTCGATCTGAAAAGGCTGCTTGCCTCGGGCGACTTGTGCTCTAAGCGTTGGATCTGGGAGCAGTATGACTATCAGGTCCGAACAAATACTCTTGCCGGTCCTGGAACGGATGCAGCTATCGTCCGCATCAAAGGCACGAATACATCAGTGGCGATGTCGCTGGATGGCAACGGCCGATATTGTGCCCTCGATCCGCGGGAAGGCACGAAGCTGATTGTTGCGGAGTGTTGCCGGAATTTGTCGACGGTTGGGGCACTCCCGATCGCGACGACAAATAATCTCAACTTTGGAAATCCGGAACGCCCGGAGATCATGGCGCAGATCGTTGAATCCATCGAGGGACTTGCGGAGGCCTGCCGGTTTTTCGATGCGCCCATCACCGGCGGTAACGTGAGCCTCTATAACGAGACGCTGGGCGCGCCGATTTTTCCTACGCCCGTAGTTGGGATTGTGGGGACGCTCCCAACAGCGCAACCAATTGGTGTTCCGTTCACGCGGGCGGGGATAACAGTGATCTTGCTCGGCGGACTAGGTGATCCCGATGGCGATGAATTTGGCGCAACCCAGTATGCGAAGGTGATCTGCGATTTTCTGTGGGGCAAGCCGCCGCGGCTCGATATGGAGTATGAGAAACGTGTGCAAAGTACGATTCGCGAGTTAGTGCGCGAGCGAGCGGTTGAATCGGCTCACGATCTGGCCGATGGCGGCTTAGCGGTTGCTTTAGCCGAATGCTGCTTTGGCGCGGCAAATATCGGCGCGGATATTGACCTCGATTCCGAGCTGCAGCCGGAATTGCTTCTTTTCCATGAAGGTCCTTCCAGAGTTCTGGTTTCCAGCGCAACTCCGGAGGTGGTTTTCGCATCGGCAAAGAGGAATAACGTTCAGGCGATTCAGTTAGGCGTTACACTCGATTCAAGAGTGACCATTCGCAACAGGAATCAGATCCTGATTGACAGCCGCGTGGACGAACTGAAAAATCTCTGGAGCGGCGCCCTAGAACACCTCCTCCAAAACCCTGTATTGGTGTAAATGAATGCTTGATTGGGAAGAGGAACTTCGGTTCGACAAACTGCACGAGGAGTGCGGCGTCTTCGCATTGTACGGGCATCCGGAAGCCGCAAACCTGGTCTATTTGGGCTTGTATGCTCTGCAGCATCGCGGCCAGGAGAGCGCCGGCATGGCTTCCAGCGATGGGCGCAAAATTCACAGCGTCCGGAAGATGGGGCATGTGGCCGAAATCTTCACGCCAGATGTGCTGAACCAGTTGCCCGGAAGTCTGGCAATCGGTCATACACGATATTCGACGGCCGGTGATACGACGCTTCGCAATGCGCAACCGCTTTCGGTGGCGTGTAGTAAAGGGCAAGTAGCGGTAGCGCACAACGGCAACCTGACGAACGCAATCGAGCTGCGCAAGGAATTGGAAGATGAGGGATCGATCTTCCAATCGACCAGCGACACGGAGGTGATACTTCACCTGGTGGCGCGTTCCCGCGAACGGACTCTATCGGGAGCTCTTCGCGACGCGCTGCTGCAAATCGAGGGCGCTTTTTCGCTGGTCTTTTTGGCGGAAGACCGGATCATCATCGCGCGCGATCCACATGGGTTCCGTCCTTTAGCTATGGGACGCCTCGAGATCGCCGGATGGCCGGGCAGCAATCATTTTCGCCTCGGAAACATGCGCTTTCGACCTCATTGGCGCGACATACACGGGCGATGTAGAACCGGGCGAAATGGTTATCGTTGGCCCCGAGGGCGTCACGCGCGAGCATTACACCAGGCCGGAAGCTTCGGCACACTGCTCGTTTGAGCACGTATACTTTTCACGTCCTGATTCGATTGTGTTCGGGAAGCCCGTATCGGAATCGCGGGAGCTGATGGGACGATTATTGGCCCGCGAGCACCCGGTAGAAGCCGACGTTGTCGTGCCGGTGCCCGATTCGGGCGTCGCCGCTGCGATCGGGTACGCAGCGGAATCCGGAATTCCGTACAAGCAGGCGCTCATTCGAAATCATTATGTCGGGCGAACGTTCATCGAGCCTTCGCAAGCCATCCGCGATTTCGGCGTGAAACTAAAGCTGAATCCGGTGCGGCATCTACTCGAAGGCCAGCGCGTGATTCTGGTCGACGATTCCATCGTGCGCGGGACAACCAGCCGGAAAATCGTCCGAATGGTGAGAAATGCCGGAGCCAGGGAAGTGCATCTACGCATTTCGTGCCCTCCAACGATTTCCCCTTGCTATTACGGCGTCGATACGCCTTCGCTGCATGAACTAATCGCAGCGAACAACAACATCAAGCAGATCGAGGATTTCGTTGAAGCAGATTCACTGGCGTACTTGTCACTCGAATCATTGCGCGAATCGGTGAAGGACTACGACCATCGCTTCTGCTATGCGTGCTACACCGGAAAATATCCAACACTGGTGCAGATCGACGAAATCGTGCTGGCTAAAACCGGCTGCTGCTGATTCGCGCTGCGTCAAGCAGATTCTTGAATTTCATTCAGGATCGTTGCGTGTAATTGATTGGTCAACACGCCGCGGTCTTTCAACGTAAGTTGCGCGGTTTCGATGGGCTTCAGAATGCGGAGAGTCACGCATCCTGATTTCACGATAGCGGAGCCAAACGGTAGGATCTCTCGCGTGCCGATCATGACCAGCGGCACCACCGGCACGCCTGCGCGGATCGCAATGTAAGCGCCTCCTTCCTTGAAGGATTGCAGGCGGCCATCGTGCGAACGACCTCCTTCCGGAAAAATCAGCAAGGATATCTTTTTTTTCTGTATCGCCTCCGCCGCTGTCTGCATAACCTTAACCGCGGCGCGAGGATCTTCGCGAGGAACCGGGATGTGACCGGCACGGCTGAGATGCTGCCCAAGAAAAGGAATCTGAAATAGGCCGCGTTTCGCAAGAAAGCGAAATTGTACTGGGATGTGTGCCAGCGCGACCGGCGTGTCCATATAGCTCAGATGGTTTGAAATGAATACGTAGCTGCCTTGCCGATCGATTTGATCGAGCCCTTCGATGTGAACATGAACTCCGCTGACGGAGAGCAGCGTTCTCGCCCAAGCGCGGGCAACGCGGATTTGTATCGCGCCAGTATCGTCGAAAAAAGAAACGATGAGGCTGACGGTTCCGAAGAGAATGGTGGCCAGAACAATGGCAGGGTCGGCAAGTAAAAGGCCGCGCAGCCGCTTCATGAAATGCTCATTCTACGAAACGGAACCCGTTCGGCCCGCAAGTTGCGCTCTTACTTCACCAACGAGAAAAAGCGATCCGGTGAAGAAGACGATCGCTTCTCTGGGCGCAGTTCGGGCAAGGTCAATTGCTTGGGAAACTGTTTCTTGAATGGACACATTCGGATGGCTGGTAACGGCGAGGATTGCGTCGGGCGCGAAGCGCCCTCGGAAAATCAGGCGCTGTGAGGATTAGGCGGTCTGCCAGCGGAAACAGCCGAGTAGTTACTTCTTCGATTGCTTTATCGCGCATTGCGCCATAAACGAGCCAAACCGGGCGAGTGCCGCAGAACTCGCGGATATAGGCGGCTAAAGCCGCAGCGCCGGCCGGATTGTGCGCTCCGTCTAACACGAAATCAGGATTTCTCGAGACGAACTCCAGATCGTCCTGGCCATTGAACGCTCTGAAGACCGCCTTGGATCGCCGAGCGTCTTCACGCCCAATCGACGGCAGGCAAGGATCGCGGCGATTGCGTTCTCGATCTGGTGTCTTCCCGCAAGTCCACATTCATAGCGTTCCCCTTCGATGGAAAAACTGGAGGAGTGGGCCGTGGCATTTACATCGCGCCACACGCACATCCGAAGTGCGCATGATTGCACAATTCAGTTGGCGCGCTCGATCTGATATGACTTTCTCCGCCGGCGGCAGTTGGCTCGCCAGCACAACGGGTACGCCAGGTTTCAGAATGCCCGCCTTTTCTCCGGCGATCGCTTCGAGAGTATTGCCGAGGAAGGATTCGTGATCGAAGGCAACAGGCGTGATGACACATAACTCGGGAGTGACGATATTCGTTGCGTCCAAGCGGCCTCCTAAGCCAACTTCCAGCACGCTGATGTCGCAGCGTTCTCGAAAGATCAGAAGAGCCATGGCTGTGACGGTCTCAAAATAGGAAGGGTGACGCGTCCAGCCGTTCTTCTCGTAACAGGAGTTTCGGCAGCAGCGTGGACTGTTTCGAATGCTTGCGGCGAATTCGCCGGGCGTTACTTTGAGCCCCGTCAATCTGAATGCGTTCGGTAGGTTCGATCAGATGCGGCGAAGTGTATAGGCCCGTTCGAAAACCCGCATGGTGCAATAGCGTTCGCGATCATCGCGCAGGTTGAGCCTTTTCCGTTGGTTCCGGCGACATGAACGAAGCGCTGCTGGCGTTCGGGATTACCTAATGCGGCCAAAAGCACCAGCATCCGATCGAGACCGAACTTGGCGCCGACCCGCAACTCGTTGCCGAGTGAGTAAAGATAGCGGACCGAGTCGGGATAGCTCAGTTCGGACAACTCGCAATGATTCACGGCGGTAGTGCCGGTAGAACAGCCAGGCCATAACAAAAAGCAGCACGCAGCCGCCGCCCAAGCTTCAGCTCAAAACTCCAGACCGACCGGACGTCAGCGGTCGGAAGAAATGAAAAGCCGATCGCGAGAACTGAGACACACAAACCCGAGAACGCGGCCAACTTCTGGCCAAACTTCCAGGCAGCGCCAAAGATATACAAGAAAGGGATGAACAGCGAAATCACCGTCATATCAACGGTGACTTGATAGGCGCCGCGGAAGGTTTCGCCTAGTTGGCTGATGACGAGGAGAACCGCGGCCCCAAGACCCAGGAACAGAATTGAAATGTGCGGTGTTTTGTACTTCGGATGCAGCTCGAGCGAAAGCGGGAGGCAACAAATTCTCAATCCCGAGTACGAAGGGCAGCCGCGCGCATGCACCGACATATGTGCCTAACTGGCCGCCGACGCTCAAGAGAATGCAAATCGCAACGGAGATGCGGCACCCATGACCACCCTAACGTCCTGGCGGCTTGCTGACTCGCTTCTGCGAGGCCGATTACGGGACTCACGCGATCCGGCGGCAAGAGAATCAAAATGGCGCTTGTCGCGATGATGTAGAAAACTACGACCAGCCCCGCGCTAATCCAGGTGGCTCGAAAGATCGTGCGGCGCGGGTTGCGGATTTCGCCTGAAAGAATCGGGCTTAGCTCAAGCCCAGTCATTCCAAACGCGAGCTGAGACAAAAAGTTCAGTTTGTCTCCATTTAACGTGGGAAGTAAGTGAAACGTAGTTGCAGATCCTCTCGCGAACAGCGCTCCAAGCGCGGATGCGACCAGGATGATCGAAATGAGATACGCCGCTGAACCGCCTAAATTGTCGACCCATTTGGCGATGCGTAATCCGACGTAATTCGCAGCAATGATGCCGGCCAAGAGAACAAACGCGCACGGCATCACGTAATGAGGATTCTCCGCGAACTTGCCCATGCCCGGACTGAACGCATACATGATCATTCCAACCATGGACACGAGAACGCCTGGAATCCAGAAAAGATTATTCACGTAATAGAACCAAGCGCAAGCGAAGCCATGCCACTCCCCGAAAGCTTCCCGTGTCCAGATGTAGAGGCCGCCTTCTTTGGGAAAGCGTCGAGAAAGATTCGCGGCGACGAATGCAGACGGTACTAGAAAAAACGCGGCCGCAAGTAGCCAAAGAACCAGAGTTCCTGGGCCAACATGAGCTGCGACTCCGATCCAACGAGTGCTGACAATTGCAGCGATATTGAAAAGAACTACGTCACGCAGGCCGAGTTCTTTGCGAAGAACGGTTTCGCTTTCAGGCATGCGACTGAAGCCAATTGCGTCCGGCGCGATTCATTCATCGACATAGTAACGCGGCTGTAGCGCCTATTAATGTCCGAGTCATCCGAAAGGCGCGCAGTCCTCGTATTTACCAGTGGAGTTGGAGAGAGAAAACAAACAAACATGAAACTTATCTCGGTTTTATCATCGACGGTGTTCCTGGGCGCCTTTGCGTTGGGCTTAGCAGCGCAAGACAATATGCCCATGGTGGGCGGCGCAGCAATGTATCCCAGCAAAAACATCGTTCAAAACGCGATGAATTCGAAGGACCACACCACGCTCGTAGCAGCGGTAAAGGCTGCAGGCTTGGTCGACACGCTGGAAGGTTCGGGGCCATTTACGGTTTTTGCTCCTACGAACGCCGCGTTTGACAAACTTCCGGCTGGTACGGTCGACACCTTACTCAAACCGGAGAATCAGGATCAACTCAAGAAAGTCCTCACTTATCATGTCGTGCCCGGCAGGATCACATCCAGTAAGCTGGCTTCGATGATCAAGAAAGGCGGCGGGCAGGCGACGCTAAAAACAGTTGAAGGCGGCACACTGACCGCGATGATGGACGGAAGCAACATCATTCTCAAAGACGAGAAGGGTGGCACCGCAACGGTCACACAAGCGGACGTTATGCAAAAGAACGGTGTGATTCATGTAATCGACACCGTCCTGATGCCAAGCTAACTTCATTTATCCGAGGCACGATCATCTTCCCTTGGCCGGAACGTCCCCGTGGCATTCCGGCCTTATTTTTGCGAATTAGCCGAACGCGCCAGAATCGGCCGGATCAGGTTGAACACATCTTGCGCCACAATCTTGTTGCCTTCGCCGTTGGGATGAATGCCGTCGGGCTGCATCAGCTCCGAATGTTGGTAAACGTGGACCAGCAAAAAGGGAACGAACTGGAGCTTGAACTGTTTTGCTAATGCGGGGTACATGGCGGTGAAGGATTTCACGTATTCCGGTCCATAATTGGGCGGCAAAGTAATTCCTAATAGAACAAGAGGAAGATTGGCGCGTTTCAGACCGGTCGATCATTTCCTCGAGGTTCTTACGCGTCGATTCGACGGGCACACCGCGGAGGCCGTCGTTTCCGCCAAATTCAAGAATCACCAGCGCGGGATGCTCGGCAATTACGTTGTCGATTCTAGCCAGCCCATCCGTGGTCGTATCTCCGCTGACTCCCTGATTGTCGACGTGATAGCGATAGCCATGTTGATCGAGCAAATCCTGAAGATCGTCGGGATAACTTCGGCCCGCTACTCCCGCCGTCAGGCTGTCGCCAAACGCCACGATAAGGGGGCTGTTAATTGCCGCTGACGAAGCCGCCGTAGCTGGAATGGAACTTGGGGCGGATTCCTTACGTTGTTCTTGTTGAGGGGAGTTCCGGCTGCAAGCGGCCAGCATCAGGCCGCAAATCAAACAAGCTGCAACAATATCAACAGACCGTCGTCTCTCCACAATTCCAGATTGACATGCAAGCATCTACAGCTCAGACGGATGTCATAGAGGTACGCCAGCTTTGGAAGATTATTGAGAATCCGCCGAGCCGCGTAGAGATTTTGCGGGATATCGCCTTCTCCGTTCCTGGCGGGCAATTCCTGGCGATTATGGGTGCGTCGGGAAGCGGGAAGAGTACTTTACTTGGATTGTTGGCTGGCCTGGATACTGTCACTTCGGGAAGCATTCGCCTGGATGGAGTGGATATCACGAACTTGCGCGAGGACGACCTCGCTCGCGTGCGCGGCCGGAAAATCGGATTCGTTTTCCAGTCGTATCAATTGGTGCCAACCCTCACTGCGGAAGAAAACATTCTCCTGCCCGCTGAGCTGAGCGGATGGAATGGCCAGCCGCGGCGTCGAGCGAAAGAACTCTTGGAACGCGTGGGCTTGAGTAACCGTGCTCACCACTATCCCGTTCAGCTTTCCGGCGGCGAACAACAGCGAATTGCTCTAGCGCGGGCATTTATTACGCAGCCTCCGATCCTGATGGCGGACGAACCGACGGGCAACTTGGACAGCACGAATGGACAGCATGTTCTGGATTTATTGGTTCAGCTCAATCGCGAGGAGCACACCACCTTGATCCTGGTGACGCACGATCGCCGGCTCGCCGAATACGCCGACCGGATTATCACCCTTCATGATGGCCGTGTTCTGAGCGACGAATTAGCCGCGCATGCGGTGGAAGTCTAATGCTCCTGGACGCGCGAGACGCGCCTGCTCCAGAGCGTCCTTCCTCATTTTTGCTGCAACTGCGCCTAAGATCGCGTGGCGCGACTTACATGCCTCTCCAGCGAAGTTTCTGTTCGTCATCTTGGCCGTTGCGGTCGGGGTTGCTGCGCTGAGCGGCGTGAAGGGCTTTGGATATGCGTTCAAAGGCATGTTGCTGCGCAATGCCAAACAGTTGATTGCCGCCGACCTTCAAGCGCAGACGTGGAACGATCCGGCGCCGGACCAACTTGATCGGCTACGCAAGATCGGCCACCAGTATGGCTCCATGACTCGCGTGACGGAAACCATTTCAATGGCTGCATCGGAACATGAGCGGATTCCGCAGATGGTCTCCGTGAAAAGCGTAGACCCTGCTGCCTACCCGTTCTATGGCGCGTTGACTCTGGAACCAGCAGAGCCGCTTCGAGACCTGCTGAAGGACGACTCGTCGGTTGTAGTAACTCCGGAGTTGATGATGCGCTTGAAAGTTGCGCCCGGAGACGTGATCAGGCTGGGTGGAAAAGATTATCGGATTACCGGGAAGGCTGATTACCGAGCCGGACAGGCTGGCCTCAGGTTTCGGTCCAGGCATGCGGGTTCTGATGAACCGCGCGGGGCTGGAGCGAACGGGTCTTATTCAATTCGGAAGTAGAGCAGCGGAGCGGTTCCTTTTTAAGTTGAAGCCGAATGCGGATCTGGACGCCATGAAGTCGCAGTTGAAATCTACGCTGCCACGAGTATTCCTCAGCGATTATCGCGAGGGCAGTCCCGCGGTGAGCCGCGCAATCGACAACACGACCACGTTCTTGAGTCTCATCAGTTTAATTGCTCTGATTGTCGGTTCTCTGGGTGTTGCGATGGCGATGTATTCGCATCTGCAGCAGCGGATGGACACAATCGCTGTGATGAAAGCGGTAGGCGCGCGAGCGCATCAGATCATGGAGATCTATCTGATCCAGACACTTTGGCTTGGATTGGCGGGCGGCGTAATCGGCGTAGCGGTTGGCGCGCTTGTACAGAAGTCTTTTCCATGGTTGATCCAGCGCGTTTTCGCGTTATTGCCGGAAGTGCCATGGGATTGGTCCTTCAGTTTGCAGGGCATGAGTCTGGGCGTCCTGGCGACGCTGCTATTCACCGTCCCTCCGCTGCTGAGTATTCGCAATGTGCGCCCCAGTTTGGTTTTCCGTAGAAATATGGCGGATGCTGCTATCGAAAATCGTAAACACTGGCGCGAGAAGCTCCCTAGCTGGGCGGGCGTATTGCTGATCCTGGCGGGTTTCAGTGGAATCGCGGTTTGGTTGAGTGGCTCGTGGAAGATGGGCGCGTACTTCATTGCAGGCCTGACCGCGAGTATCGTTTTGTTGGCGGGCGTCGCTGCCGTTCTCCTGTACGCACTGCGCAAGCTAGTAAAGGCATGGAACAGGCGTTTACCACCTGCATTCCGCCACGGATTCGCGAACCTCTACCGGCCAGGAAATCAAGCGCGATCTGTCCTGGTCGCGTTGGGTATCGGCGTGATGTTTACGCTCTCAACCTACCTGCTGGAACGAACGGTTTTACGCCAGGTGAATGCGGAGGGGCCGGGCCGGGAAGGCAATCTTTTCTTGCTGGATATACGCGACTCATCCGAAGTGACGAAGCTGATCGAATCGCAACCGGGTGTGAACGGCAAGGTAGAGCTGGTCGGTTATATCGTTTCGAAAATGCTGCAAAAGAACGGTGTTCCAACTGGCGCAATTGCCGCTCAGCAGCCGCCGAAAAGATCAGCTTGAGACCATTCGCATCACCACCGCTGAAGCTTTGCCAAACGGACTGAGCGTGAAACAGGGCCGCTGGTGGGATCCGGTGAGCACGGTGCCGCAGCTCGCCGTTTCGGAGCAAGCGCAGCGGGATTTCCGTCTGAAGATAGGTGATCGTGTGCAGTTTCAGATTGCGGGGCGCAAGATAGATGCGCCGCTCGTCGCTGTTTTTCTGCGGCAGGAGCGCGCTCCCGTCCGTTATGATCTGGTATTTCCGCATTTCGCGTTGAAAGGCCTGCCTGTTGTTTATTACGGCGCCGCTCACGTCGATCCCGCAAGGATCCCGCAAGTAGAGGAAGCCGTTTTCGAGCACTTCCCCACCGTTACTGTAATGAATCTCGCCGACGTTCTGAAGCGTATACAGGAGGCGATAGACCAAGTTGCGTTAGTTGTCCGATTCCTGGCGCTGTTTGCGATTCTGGCCGGCATAATTATTCTGTCTTCGAGCGTTGCGGGAACGCGCTACCGCCGGATTCGCGAGGTCGCTATTCTTAAAACGCTGGGCGGAACGAGGCGCCGGATCAGCAGCATCTTCTCTATCGAATTTTCCATTTTGGGCGCGGTCTCCGGTCTGGTTGGCGGGATATTAGCGAACTTGTTTACCCGGATTATTTCAGACAAGTTCATTGATGCGAGCTTCGATTTCGACTGGGCCTCACTGCTGGTCGTCATGATAGGGACTGCCTTGTTGGCGAATGTGGCCGGATGGCTGGCGAGCGCCCGGATTCTCGACCAAAGACCGCTTGAAGTCTTGCGCGGCGAATAAAATCAGTCACGAGCGAATCCAAAAAAACTTCGTACTCGCAACCCGAAGCACGTCAGTTGTTTGGCGCTAAATTCTCGTTTGGTGTCGTTCTGCTTGGCCAAAAGTCGTACTACCTTGTAGCCGATGAACAAACTTGATCTAGCGCGACAGCTGGCGCGAGAATCGCACCGTTCCAGAGGTCAAGCCGCCGATGACGTGGACGCGCTCGTCTACCACATCCTGAAAGATCTGAAGCAGGCGCAACGAAGGCCCTCGCGTCGGGCCGAAAAGAATCCATCTGTCGTTTCCGCAGCCGCACCAAAGGTAAAGCGGTGAACCGCAGAGTGCGCGAAAGGCGCTGCTTCAGTTGATTCATCGCTGCCTGCGCGAGGGATCGGCGATCGAAATCGACGGATTGGGTTCTTTTCGCCTCGATGATGAACAGATAGTCTTTGAGCCAAATGGCCGGATTCGTGTGTTCCTGGCTTACGCAAAAGACGATCGCATCGAGGTCAGAAAACTTTACGAGGCGCTTCAAGAAGCTGGGTTTGAGCCGTGGATGGATGAACAAAAGCTTCTGCCCGGTCAAAACTGGCCTCGCGCAATTCAACGTGCTATTGAGCTGTCCGACTTCTTTCTGGTGTGTTTCTCGGGACAATCGGTGGCGAAGCGGGGATTCTTTCAATCTGAGCTGCGCTACGCCCTCGATGTGGCTGCCTGCATGCCGCTGGAGGAGATTTTTCTTGTACCTGTACGCCTAAGTAACTGCGAAGTCCCGCTCGAAATCGCTAGAAAAACGCAGTATATTGACCTGTTCCCGAACTGGGAACTCGGCGTAAGAGCGCTTATTCTGATGATGAAGGGGCAAGCGACACGACGAGAGAAGAAAAGGCTGAAACCTTCAACCTAAGTTTTGTTTCCCAGCTTCTTCTTCGCGTCCTGAGCGAATTTGGAATCAGGCGCTAGTTGAACGACTCTTTGAAACGCAATTTTCGCGGCGTCTTTATTCTTCAGCTTTTCTTCTGCTTCTCCCAGCTTGAAAAAGGCTTCCGCCGAACTCGGATTAAATTTAGTCGCCCGTTCATAACGGCCCAGCGCGGCACGATAATTTCGCTTATGCCAATAGTAGTTCCCGACCTTCACATTACGGTCTGATTCGAGCGGATCGAGCGTGAACTTTTCCGGGGCAACAGATTCATCCTCTTCCGGCGGCATGGCCTCGTCCGGAGGATTCTGGGCTGGCGGAGTAGCTCACGCCCTGTTTCTGCTGGGTTTGCTGCTGGGCTGCTGCTGGCTCTGCTGCGGTTGAGTAGTCTTGCCCTGAGCAAAAAGAGCTGACGAGAGCAATAAATTGACGAAACAGGCCAGACACAACGTGCGTGTCACAATTGGATTATAGCTGCCTATGGAACTTCGGGATAAAGTAGCGCAGCTTCCCACCCAGCCAGGCGTTTACCTCTATAAGGACGGTGAAGGAAACGTTCTTTACGTCGGTAAAGCGAACAATCTTCGCAGCCGGGTGCGGAGCTATTTCAACGAAGACCGGCTGGCTGAAGCGAAGACGGGGAGCTTGATTGCCGACGCTCGCGACATTCAGTTTATCGAGGTCGACAACAACAAGGAAGCGCTTGCGCTTGAAAACAATCTCATCAAGCAATACAAACCGCGCTTCAATGTATTACTTCGCGATGACAAAACTTTTCCATACGTAAAGCTGACTAAGGAGAAATATCCGCGAGTCTACGTCACACGGCGCATTTTGAAGGATGGCGCTAGTTACTATGGCCCTTTTTTCCCGGGTAACTTGGCTCATCGATTGGTTCATTTTATCCATCGCCATTTCTTAGTTCCGTCCTGCAAAATCGATCTCGATCGAAAGCACACGCACCCATGTCTCCAGTACCATATTCATCGCTGCCTGGGACCCTGCACGCCGGGGTTGACCACGGATGAAACTTATTCAGCGGCCGTGCGGGACGTTCGTCTTTTTCTAGAGGGCCGCCATCGGGATCTTGCCAACGAACTGGAGAGGCGGATGAATTCCGCCTCGGATGAAATGCGCTTTGAAGAGGCTGCGAATCTGCGCAATTTGATGTCGACGGTTCGCGAGATGGAGCAGAAGCAGAAAATGGCAGCGGTGGAAGGCGAAGACATCGACATCTTTGCCTATCACGCGGAACCGCCTCTGATTGCTGTCAATCTATTTCATCTTCGGAACGGCAAGATTGTCGATCGGCGCGAATTCTTCTGGGAAGACCAACCGGATTTCAATTCATCAGAATTCTTCGAAGCTCTACTCAAACAGATCTATCTCAACAATCCAGCACATTCCCGGCCGAATTCACGTACCGGCCGATTTCGAGCAGCGGCAGGAATTGGAAGAGCTTCTTTCAGATCTGCGCGGAAGGCGAGTCGAAATCGCGACGCCTCAGCGCGGAATGAAGAAGGCATTGATGGGTCTGGTCGAAATGAATGCTAAGCACAGCTTCGATCAACGATTTCGCGTCATGAAGCCGTCCTCGAATGCAATACGGGAAGCCTTGCAGGAAGCTTTGAATTTGCCCGAGCCGCCCCGGCGCATCGAATGCTTCGATATCTCCCACATTCAAGGGACGGATAAAGTCGCGAGCATGGTGGTGTGGGAAGACGGCAAGATGAAGAAATCGGATTATCGTAAGTTCATCATCAGAACCGTTGTTGGGAAATGACGATTTCGCATCGATGCGTGAGGTGATCACCCGCCGCTATTCGAAGCTGCAGGAAGAGAAACGGCCGTTTCCCGGATTGGTATTAGTGGACGGAGGCTTGGGTCAACTTCATGCGGCTGCCGAGGCTCTGGTAGCGCTCGGGAATACGTATCAGCCCCTGGCGTCTATCGCCAAGCGCGAAGAGTGGATCTACGTTTATGGGCAGGAAGACGAGCCAATCGTTCTCGACAAGTTTTCTCCCATTCTGCATCTAGTGCAAACTATTCGAGACGAAGCGCATCGGTTTGCCGTCACATTCCATCGCACTCGGCGAGACGCCAAGCGCCTGGTCTCTGAGCTGCACGAAATTCCCGGAATCGGTCCGAAAACAGTGGAAAAGCTTCTGCGGACGTTCGGCAGCCTGGAGCGGGTGAGGCAGGCGCCGGGCGCGGACATTGCGAAGCTCGTCGGCAGCTGCTTGTGCCGCTAGATTGCGCGCATTTTTCGTCCGCTCGGCTGAGCACTCGCCGATGGTTCAGATTGCCCCAGCGGAAGGGGCTGAACTGTCTCACAAACCCTGGAAGAGCCGGAACGCGAGCACGTCGGGTAGTCCCGCTCTTCTTATCTCGTCTGCCGTCGCCTCGACCGGGTACTCGACGCGACAGAGCCTCACAATTTTCTCTTCCGAATCGTAGATCGCGTACGCGGCCCGAGGATCTTCATCTCGCGGCTGACCGACAGAACCTGGATTCACCATGTAGACGTTATCCGGTTCGAGCTGCAGAATTGATTCTTTTTGTGCTTTGCGGACGGCGGGAATTGGACCGACTCGTCCGCCCTTTAAAAAGAATCCGCCTTGCAGATGCGTATGCCCGAAAAAAGCCAGTGGCAGTTCGAAATATTCAAAGCAGGAAGCCGCCTCGCGAGCGGTCGTGATGTATTCGTCCTCATCGCGCGGCGAGCCGTGGCAGATATGAAAATACTCCAGGTGAAGAGGACCCATTTGCAAATCGCGTAAATAATCGATCTGCGCAGCATCCAACTGTTGAATCGTCCAGCGCGCCGCGATCTGCGCGATTTCGTTGAACCATTCGAGATCCTCCAGGCCGGCAACCACCTTGTCGTGATTACCCCGGATTACCGGCGAGCAGTGCTCGCGCGTCCACTCCAGCACTCGGGCGGGCTGTGCGTTGTATCCAACCAGGTCGCCACAGCACACAATCTGGTCGAATTTTCCATCTGCATCCGCCAGCACTGCTTCCAGAGCGTGCCAATTCGCGTGGAGATCGGCAAGAATCAGGAATCGCACAAGCGTATTGTAGCGGCTGCGAATTAATTTGCGCATCGAAGCGCGTCTATGCGGCTAGAAAAACTAGTCCAGTACAATGCAGACGATGTCATTAGTTGTGATTGGGTCCGTCGCATACGATGCAATCGAGACTCCACACGGAAAGCGAGAACGGACGCTGGGCGGTGCGTGTACCTACATCGCCTTGAGCGCGAGTTATTTCACCAAGACGTCTATCGTCGCGATTGTCGGAGATGATTTCGCTGAAGAAGACCGTTCATTGCTGGCGAATAAAGGTGTAGATCTGGAGGGTCTTGAGCAGGTTTCCGGGAAAACATTTTTCTGGTCGGGCGTGTATTCGGCTGACATGAATGAGCGTACGACGCTCCGCACCGATCTAAACGTCTTCGCGGATTTCGCGCCCAAACTCCCGCCGTCATATGCCTCAGAACCATATCTGTTCTTGGGCAACATTCAACCAGGGTTGCAAGGGGGCGTCCAGAAACAGATGCAGCAGGTTCGATTTCGTAGGTGGGGACACGATGAACTACTGGATCCACGAAACGCGTGACGAGCTTCTTGCCACGATCCGACACTGGGATTTTCTGCTCATAAACGATAGCGAAGCGCGCATGTTGTCGGGAGAACATAATCTTCGTCGCGCCGCTCAAAAAATCCTCGATCTGGGTCCGAATACGCTCGTGATCAAACGCGGCGAGTACGGGGCCATGCTTTTTCGGCGTGATACGTTGTTCATGGTTCCGGGTTACCTACTCGAGGACGTCTACGATCCGACTGGCGCGGGAGACTGCTTCGCAGGCGGCTTCGTCGGGTACCTGGCGCAATGCGGTTTTGACCTCCGCAACGGGCACTTCGACGTTCATGAGCTGCATCGCGCAGTTATTTACGGCTCAGTCATGGGAAGCTTCTGCTGTGAGGAGTTCGGCGTCGAGCGCTTCCGCAACCTTACTCGCAAAGAAATCGACCAGCGTTTTGAAGAGTTCCGCCGATTCACCGCATTCTAAATATAGCCGCTTGAGAGAAGCGGCTCTTGTCGCTGTTTCGCTTCTCTTGCTCATCGCCGCTTGCGGCTTGCTGGTTCTTTCAGCACGGGTACATCCTCTACTACGGCGACGCCCAGTGCCACCTGAACCTCAGTCGAAGCATCATCGATTCACGCACTCCCGGTTACGACCAGCTCGGCACCGTATGGCTGCCGCTACTGCACATCGTTTGTTTACCATTCGTGAAAAACAACTGGTTATGGATGACCGGCCTGGCGGGAACTTTTCCTGTCGCTATTTGTTTTGTTGTCGCGGGCCTCTGCTTCTATATGGCCGCAAGGGACGCTTATAGCAGTTCGGCAGCGGCCGCCGTTGTTTTGTCGTGTTTCGCTCTTAACCCGAATGTCTTGTATTTGGCTTCTATTCCGATGACGGAAGTGGTGTTCCTGGCGGCTTTAGCAGTGCTGCTGTTTGCGATGTTTCGCTTCAGAATTACGCAGAGCAGAGGATTGATCGCGCTGGGCATTCTCGCCTCCTGGTCGATGAGCCTTACTCGTTATGACGGTTGGTTTCTCATCCCCTTTGCCGCTGTTTGGTTTGCCGCATTCGCAACCCGGAGGCGCTGGCTTGTGATGCTACTGTTCGGCGCAGTGGCAAGTCTCGCTCCGCTGTATTGGCTGGCGCACAATTGGTTTGAAACTGCAAACCCACTCGATTTTTACAACGGGCCCTATTCCGCTCTTGCAATACAGGGTGCCAAACCCTACCCCGGATATCACGATTGGATTGTCGCGGCTGGATACTACGCGAAAGCCGGACAACTCTGCGCGGGTTGGTCTTTGGCCGTGATGGGCATTATCGGCATCTTCTGTGCGTCGAACAGGCGCGTGCTTGCGCCAATTCTCTTCCTGCTATTGACGCCCCTGTTTTACATCTGGAGCATCCATTCCTCAGGCAACCCAATCTTCCTGCCTCAGCTCTCATCTCGGGGCTACTACAATAGCCGCTACGGTATTGCTGTCGTTGTATTAGCCGCATTTTCCGCCGGTGCAATTGTGCTGGCTCTGCCGGCAAGATGGAAACACTTTGCATATGTCTTGCCGCTTATCTCCATCGCAACGTGGCTGATGCCACCTTCCGCAAGAGAACTGGATCTGCTGGAAGGAGTCGCAAGTCAACTCCGATTCCCGGCGCGCGTGGACTGCGGCAGGTGCCGAGTTTTTTCGCAGCTTACTACCGTTCTGGGCAGGGTGTGTTGACACCCTCTGCCTCTGACGATATCTCAGGCATTTTTTGTCGCGCGCAAATTCCGCTTCGCGAAACGTTGAACATCGGCAATGGTCCTGCCTGGTTGGCGAATACGTCGCGTCCCGATCTGGTCCATCAAGAAATCGTGGGCCTCGCTCAAGCAGGTGATTCTGTCTCTCGCGCTATTCGTCGCGTTAACAATGCGGGTTATCGGCTCGCCCACGAGATTCACGTGCAGGGCGCGCCGGCACTAGAGATTTACCGGCGCGTTGACAGCGCGGACTCTCTCAGCGCAGGCGCAAAATAAATGATGGACATTCCGTTCACGAAACTGCACGGCGCGGAAAATGATTTCCTTCTCACCTGGGGCGATGAAGCGCCGCAAGACAGGTTGGCTGAGATTGCCCGGCATATCTGCGCCCGCACCACGGGTATAGGCGCGGATGGATGGATGTTGGTCTGGCGTGAAGAGAATGGGCTGCGGACCCGTTTGTTCAACTCCGACGGCAGCGAGCCGGAGATTTCAGGCAACGGAACTCGATGTGCGGCCGCATTCGGCCTTCTGAAACGTGCCGTCTCGCCGCCGGAAATTCCGATCAGTACTGCAGCGGGCAGAAAGATGGTGCGTCTGATTTCGCGCGCCGGTAATCGATTTCTCTTCGAGATGGACATGGGAACACCTAGAACGGAAGAACTTCGGGCGACTCTCCGCCTCGCCGATAGAGATTTCGACGCGACCATCTTGAACGTCGGCAATCCGCAATGCGCCATCTTCGCTGATCCAATTCCGGCCGACTGGCGAGTTGCCGCGCGCGAAGCCGAACGTCACCAGCGCTTCCCGAAACGTTCGAACGTTTCATTCGTGCGCCCTGTAGACCGGCATACGATCGAGGCCGTGTTCTACGAGCGCGGCGCGGGCGAGACCAGGAGCTCCGGCACGGGATCCACAGGTGCGGCAGCCGCTGCTATTCTCAGGGGTGTAGTCGAGAGCCCCGTCGAGATACGTACTCCGGCCGGGAATCTAATGCTGCGCTGGGATGAGAGTATCTATTTGACCGGACCGGCCGAAATGATCGGCGAAGGCAGATTCTTCCTTGATCTCTGAAATAGTTGAACGTGCTTCCGAGCAACCGTCGTCCGCTGCTGATTCCCTGCGAGAGCGAATTACAAATAAAACAGCGCGCGTTGGCGTGATCGGGCTCGGCTACGTCGGATTGCCGCTTGCTGTTGAGTTCGCTCGCGCCGGTTTCGAGGTGATCGGTATCGACGTTCAGCAGAGCAAAGTGGACGAGTTCAATCGCGGCGAATCCTATGTTAAGGACGTAACGGATAGCGTTTTTAAGCCGCTCGTGAAGAGTGGCAAGCTCCGCGCCACAACAGCTTTTTCAATCGTGGGCGAACTGGACACAATCGATATCTGCGTCCCTACACCCCTGCGGAAGACCAAAGATCCGGATATGAGCTATATAGTCGCCGCGACCGATTCTATTGCGCAATATCTGCATTCGGGAATGCTTGTGATGCTGGAATCGACAACCTATCCTGGCACCACTGACGAACTGGTCTTGCCGAAGCTGCAAGCAAACGGTCTCAAAGTAGGAGAAGATTTCTTTCTCTGTTTTTCGCCGGAGCGCGTGGATCCGGGCAACTCGAATTTTCAGACTTCAAACATTCCGAAAGTAGTGGGCGGTATCACTCAAGTTTGTACGGAAATGGGCGCGCTCTTCTATAAACAAGCTCTCGATACCGTTGTTCCGGTTAGTTCCACGCGTGTTGCCGAGATGGTGAAGCTGCTCGAGAATACCTTCCGCATGATCAATATCGGGCTGGTAAACGAATTGGCGCTAATGTGCGATCGCATGAAGATCGACGTGTGGGAAGTCATCGACGCGGCGGCTACAAAACCGTTCGGCTTCATGCCTTTTTACCCTGGTCCCGGTCTGGGAGGGCATTGCATTCCCATCGATCCCTTTTACCTGTCCTGGAAAAGTAAAGAGGCTGGTATTGAAGCGCGTTTCATCGAATTAGCCGGATACGTCAATGGCCGCATGCCGGAGTTCGTTGTCGAAAAGATTCAAAACGCGCTGAATGATGCGTCCAAACCCGTGCGGGGGTCGCGCGTCCACGTGCTCGGTACGGCCTATAAACGGAATATCAACGATGTACGCGAATCGCCCGCGCTCGATATCATCCTGCTCCTTCAGCGGCGCGGCGCCTGCGTTACGTATTCAGACCCTTACGTGAGAAAACTTCAGATAAACGACAAGAGCCTCGAAGCAGTGGAGCTGCTGCCGGCCATCGAAGCTGCGGATTGCGTCGTGATTGTTACCGATCATGGAGGCATCGACTATGCAGCGGTCGTACAACACAGTAAATTAATTGTCGACACACGCAATGCGCTGAAGGGCTTCCGGTCCGAAAAGATCGTTCGACTTTGAAGGCCGCGACTAACTAATTCCGGCGCCGGACGATTCCGATTCCTCACTGGGCCCATTGTCCAATCCCATCTGTGACAGCCGATATCGCAACGCGTTTCGAGTTAGGCCAAGCAGTCTAGCGGCTTGGCTCTTATTGCCGTTCGTCCGCCGCAAGGCTTCGCGGATCATCATTTGCTCCCAATGTTCCAGCGTTTCGCCCTCGGGCAGAAGTGGCGCTTGGGAGGATGCGGAGATGGGCGCGTTTCGCGGCGCTTCAATTCTGATTTCAGCCGGTTGCAGAACTTCGCTCGAGCCCAGAACCAGGCTTCTCTCGATCGTGTTTTCGAGCTCCCGCACATTGCCTGGCCAGGAATGATCCAGCAATCGATCGAGTGCGGCAGGGCTGATCTCTTTCGCGACGGACCCGAGATCCCTCGATAACTTATTGACAAAGTGAATCGCCAAGAATGGAATGTCCTCCTTACGGTCCCGTAATGGAGGAATACTGATTGGAACTACATTGAGGCGGTAGTAAAGGTCTTCGCGAAAGCGGCCCTGCTCCAGGGCGGCCCGCAGATCCACGTTCGTTGCGGCGATCACCCGAACATCGACATTGCGAGTGACGTTTGAACCGAGCCGCTCAAATTGCCGCTCCTGCAGAACACGCAGAAGCTTCACCTGAATGTTCCCGGGCACGTCGCCGATCTCGTCCAGGAATACCGTTCCTTGGTCTGCTTGCTCAAACTTTCCTGGTTTACTCGCGCTGGCTCCGGTGAAAGCGCCCTTCTCGTAACCGAAGAGCTCACTTTCCATCAGGTTTTCGGGTAGCGCGGTGCAGTTGATCTTCACGAAAGCGTGAGTCTTCCGTGGCGAGTGTTGGTGCAGGGCGCGGGCGATCATGTCCTTCCCTACCCCGCTCTCACCGGCCAGCAACACGGTCGCGCGAGTTGGCGCAACGCGTTCTACGGTGTGAAAAATCTCTCGCATGGCCGCGCTTCGCCCAATAATGTTGTCGAACTGATAGCGTGTGTCCAGTTCTTGCCGCAAGCGCTGGTTCTCCGCCCGTAGCGACTGAACCGCGAAAACCTTCTGCACCACCGTGGTCAGATGATCGAGCGAAAACGGCTTCTGCAGGAAGTCCGCCGCGCCCCGCTTCATCGCTTCGACAGCGTTTTCGACGGAACCATGCGCAGTAATCACTATCACCGCCGCCGGGATTCCACGCGCATGCAATTGTTGAATAAACTGCAAGCCATCCATTCCAGGCAAGCGAAGATCTGTAATCACGAGGTTGGCCACGGTTGCCAGCGGCATTGCCTGTTCAGCGCTGGGCGCGCCATCCACCTCAAATCCCGCCGATTCCAACTGCAACTGGATTACCCGGCGAAGTTTGTCTTCATCTTCCACAACGAGAATTCGTCCGGCGCTCACAATTAAGAGTCCTGCGCTTTCGGCAGAGTCATTTCAAACGTCGTCCCGGAACCGGGTTCGCTGAACACATTCATCCGCCCTTGGTGTTCATCGACAATCTTCGAGACGATCGCGAGCCCTAGTCCCACTCCCTGCGGCTTGGTCGTAAAGAACGGATTGAAAATGTTTTCCAGATGCTGGGGTTGTATACCTTCGCCGTGATCGCTTACGAAGATCAGTACGCTTTCGCCGCGCATTTCCGCTCGTATCTCGACGGCCTGTCCCGATGCGCTTGCCTGGATCGCGTTCTGCGCGAGGTTCGAGATCGCCAGTTCCAGTAAATCGGGATCGAAGACGAATGTAAAAGGCTCGTCGCTGGTCCGAACCGAAAGAATGACATCGCGGCTCTTCGCCAGATCACTCTGTTGCCGGACGACCTGGTCGAGGACCGAACGAAGGTCAGCGGTAACGGGGCGAATTTGTAGCGGCCGGGCGAAGTCTAAGAAACTCGTAACCAGGCCGTTCATCCGATCCACCTCGCTTCCAATGTATCCAGCCATCTCGGACATGACCTCAGGGCGGTGCTGGGTCGATTGTTTCGTCAACATCTCGGCGGAGGCCTTAATGGTTCCCAACGGATTGCGCAGCTCGTGAGCAAGTCCCGCTGTGAGCTGGCCCAAGGCTGCTAGTCGCTCGCTGCGCCGCAGCGACACCTCCGCGCGCCGTAAATTTCTATTCGATTCAGCCAGCCGCTCAGCCGCTTCCTGTGTCCGCTTCATCTCGTCTCGCTTCGCCTTCGCTTGCTCGTAGACGAGAAACGCCACGATAGCGTAGAAAGCCGCGCGCAAAGACATGAGGCTGATCTGTTCCGATGTCAGTTCATATCTGCTGTAATCCACAAAGATCGGAAGCAAGAATGAGAAATAGGCCAAGCAGGCTATCGCGGTGACGATAATGACGCCGCGCAATTCCAGGATGGTAGCTGCTGAGACCACCGGGATGAGGAAGATGGAAGAGTAATAGCTATCGATGGTGTGAGTCCAGCCAACCAGGAGATAACTCAGCACCAGCTTTAGAGTGATTGAAGTAATCTGCCCGCGGCGCGACGAAAACAGTTTAAGCCGCGGTTCGACAATTTGGAATGCCCCGATAATCGGCAGCAAAATAATTGCGTTGTAATTAGTTTCCGGAGCAGTTGCGATCAAAACCGCAACGAACAGCAGCCACGCAAAATCCTGCGGTTGGAACAGGTTCGCGCGTCGCGTGGCAGGTTGTTCGCTCAATGTCGCTTCGGCAGGCATTCTCAAGCTTCTATGCCAGAATAAGGGGAATCCCAGCAGTCATGAGTAATGTAGAGTTTCACGCCAATGTTCCCGCTGAAAATCCCACTTCAGGCGACGATTCCAGCTTTGCCGAGATGTTGTCGAGCTTCGAGCAACAGCATGCTGACGGGAAGAATGGAGAAACTGTTCCAGGAACCATTGTCTCAGTCAATGCGGAGACAATTCTCGTCAATATCGGGCGCAAGATAGAGGGGTCCCTGCCGGTTGCGAAATGGCGGGAAACTCAAGAAGGCGAACCCGAGGTTGGCGGCTCCATCGCGGTCTCAATTGGGCCGCGAAATGAAGAAGGGTACTACGAACTTTCAACCGTCAAGGTCGACCGGCCTAAAGACTGGAGCGGCTTACAGGCCGCCTTCGCGGACAAACGAAATATTGCGGGAACAGTTGCCGAACAGGTAAAAGGCGGGTTCCGGGTTGATGTGGGCGTGCGCGCATTCATGCCGGCTTCCAGGAGCGGAGTTCGCGAAGCCGACGAGATGCCGAAGCTCGTCGGACAAGAGATTCAATGCCGCATCACGAAGCTGGATGTCGAAAAGGAAGATGTCGTCGTCGATAGACGGGTTGTTCTCGAAGAAGAAGAGTCTCAGCGCCGCCAGCAAGCCTTCTCCGAGCTTCACGAAGGCGCGGTCGTTCGCGGTAGAGTTCGCGGCGTAATGGATTTCGGAGCATTCGTGGATGTGGGTGGCGTCGACGGATTGCTTCACGTCGCGGACATGTCTTATGCGCGTGTCACCAAGGCGAGCGATGTTGTAAAACCTGGCGACGAGCTGGAAGTGAAAATCCTGAAGGTTGATCCAGCAACGAAGAAAATCTCCCTCGGGCTGAAGCAATTACAAGAAGAGCCCTGGGGCCTTGCTGCCGGCAAGTTTAAAGTCGGCGATCGTGTCAGCGGGACGGTTTCGCGTCTTACCGATTTCGGCGCATTCGTTGAATTGCTGCCCGGAGTGGATGGCCTGATTCATCTTTCCGAGCTTTCCTGGAACAAGCGCGTACGGAAACCCGGGGATCTGTTAAAAATCGGCGAACGCGTCGAAGCTGTTGTGCTCCAGGTCAATGCTCCGGAGCGAAGAATTAGCCTCGGATACAAACAAGCTTTGGGAGATCCCTGGGAAATGGCGCCGCAGAAGTTCCCGGTGGGTTCGGTGGTGGAAGGCCCGGTGACTAACCTCACCGCATTCGGAGCTTTCGTGGAATTGGGCGAAGGCATTGAAGGAATGGTGCACATTTCCGACATCACGAATGAGAAGCGCATCGACAATCCCAGAGAGAAGCTGGTCAAGGGTCAGACCGTGAAGGCGATGGTGCTGGACGTTGATCGGGAGCGTCGCCGGTTGCGCCTGGGTATCAGGCAACTGGAGCCCACCACGGTGGACCACTACATTTCCGAGCATCAGCGCAGGTGAGACGGTAAGCGGCCGCCTTGTGGAAGTGCAGGGGAATCGCGCGAAGGTCGAATTAGGGGAGGGCGTGGTCGTTAGCTGTGAGCTGGGGCAAGCGGAAAATGTGTCCGCAAGTACAAATCAGCCCAAGACGGCCGATGTCGGTTCGCTGAGCGCCATGCTCGCGGCGAAATGGAAACGGGGCGCATCCTCGGAACCCTCCAAAGAGACAGCACGCGCAGGGCAGGTGCGAAGTTTCCGAATTTCCAATCTTGATCCCGCCAAAAAGCTGATAGAACTGGAGTTAGCAAGCTAGCCCAAGCGGCTGGACTGCCATCCCGATCTGAGAGCGCGGTCGTGACAAAACCCAGTCTCGTTCGTCCATATCGTTGGTGGAGACCCGAGCCGAAATTATTGGAAATATAGCCGTGCACGGCGCGACCGAATGGTCAGACGAGGGCACGCTCATCCGTGCCGCCCAAGGCGGTGATCCGGACGCATTTGAGCAACTGGTCCGATCTTACGACCATAACGTGCTCCGCATGGCTCTAAATCTGTTGCATTCCCAGGAGGATGCCCGTGACGTCTATCAAGAGGCTTTTCTCCGGGTCTACAGGAATTTGCCCAAATTCCGTTTCGACTGCAGCTTTAGTACCTGGCTTTATCGGATCGTCGCCAATCTCTGCCTCGATCAAATCAGAAAACGCAAGGTTCGAAAAGAGGAGGGCACCGCGGTCGAGACCGGCAGCGGGGAACTGGATCGTTTCCAGTTTCTGCCCGAGCATCGGGCCGATGTGGATCCGGAACGGCAACTCATCAGCTCGGAAGTGAATACGCGCATACAAGAGGTTCTGAGCCGCTTAACCGCCAGAGAGCGGCTGGTTTTCGAGATGCGTCATTTCCAAGGCATGCGGCTGCGCGCCATTGGAGAAGCGCTCGGTGTCACGGAAGAAGCTGCCAAGAATTGTCTGTTCCGGGCCACCCAAAAAATGCGCTTGGCGTTGGGAGATTTCGTATGACTTGCCAGCAGGTCCGGATTAATCTTTCGCTTTACCTTTACGGCGAGCTGGATTTTGCGCGGGAAGAGGAACTCGAACAGCACTTGGACGAGTGTGCCGTGTGCCAACGGGGGCTCGCACGGGAAAAAGCCTGGCATACCAGTCTGAATGCGGAGCGGGTGGATGTGCCGCTGGATTTTCTGGCGCAGTGCCGGCGCGATCTCAGAATGGCAGTATCGTCTTCAAAGAAAACGGGTGAATCTCATCGTTCACTTTGGAGCTGGACCCAGCCATTGGGATTTTCGAGCACGCGCTGGTCGCTGCGTCTGGCCGCCGCATCGTTTCTGGTGGTTATAGGCTTCAGTGCCGCGCGTTGGATGGATCGCTATGGCGTGCCCGTTGGATTTGAAGGCGGCGCTGCGCGAATGGGGTTGATTGACGCATCCACCGCCCGCATTCGCGACATTCAACCGGACAACAATGACGGGGTCCGCATCATCTTTGACCAGGTAAGCGAGCGCGAAATCACCGGCCGGGCAGAAGACGAAGACGTGCGTCAACTTTTGCTGGCAGCGATGAAGGATCCCGTGGATCCGGGCATTCGCGTAGACTCGCTCGAGATGTTGAAAGGGCAAAACGGGAACGATGTCCGCGAGGCGTTGCTCTACAGTGTTCGGCATGATGCGAACGCCGCGGTGCGTCTGAAAGCATTGGAAGGTCTGCAGCAATTTGCCGCCGACCCGGCCACGCGGGAAACCCTGAAAATGGTCCTCGAACATGACGACAATCCGGGCGTTCGCTCCGAGGCAATTAACGTGCTCGTCCCAGCCGGCCAAACGTTGCAATTCAGCCCCAACTTGGCGGGTACTTTGCAAGACATCATGCGTTCCGAACGCAATGACGATTACGTGCGGCTACGGTGTATGCAGATACTGCGCGAAATGAACGCGCCGCTGGATGTGTACTAGCCAGTGCTCGCTTGAACGGTGGCGTATGCGCGTGTCCATTCTCTCCACACTTTTCCTGGCGACGGCCGTTTTCACCGGAAGCCTTCACGCTCAGATTCGCTCCGGCGGCAGCTACCTAGGCGTGAGCATCGCCGATATCGACGCGGATCACGCCAAGACGCTCAAGCTTGCGGAAGAACGCGGTGTAGAGGTCAAAGAGGTGCAGGAAGGCAGTCCGGCTGAAAACGCCGGGATCAAACCGGGCGATATCCTTCTCTCCTACAACGGCGAAAACATATTGGGCGCGCAACAATTTGTGCGGCTGGTTCAGGAGACGCCACAAGGAAGAAGAATCAAGCTTCAGTTTTGGCGGGATGGCAAGTCCCAGTTCACCACCGTCACGACGGGCGCTCCTAAGCCTCATTTCGAAGCGCCTCCGGGATTCGAAAACTTTAGCTTGCCGGACATGCGAAGTTTCTCGATCGACATCCCAAATCCGCTGCTGGTTTGGACGAATTCAATGTTGGGAATCGAGTGTGAGTCGATCGATTCACAGCTAGCTCATTATTTCGGCGTAAAGCAGGGCCTGCTGGTGAGATCCGTTGAGAAGGGCTCGGCCGCCGAAAAGGCGGGGATGAAGGCCGGCGATGTGCTTACTTCCGTTGGAGATCGAACCCTAGCAAGTCCTCACGATATGACCTCCTACATGAGGTCCCTGCATCAGCCCGGAAAATCCATTCCGCTCACTCTCGTACGCGATCACAAAGAGCTCACGTTGAATGTCGTCCCGTCCGATAGTCAAGAATAGATCAGCTGCAAGACGCCGAATAGAGGCAAACTACAGGCCGCCGCGCTGTTGCGGCCAACGCTTCTGCATGTAGGAACGTAAGCGCAAAATCGCCTGCGATTTGAGCTGTGAAATCCGGGATTCGTGCAGATCGACGATCTTTGCTATCTCGCGTAGCGTCATCTCTTCGTAGTAGTACAGGCTGAGCACTGTCCGTTCCAGATGGGGCATCTTCTCAATGGCTTCGGCCAACAAGCGCTCGAGCTCGGCGCGTTCCACGATCTGCGATGGCCACTGCTCGTCTGAATCTGCCAGGTAACGGAGCAGGTCGCATCCGTCTTCTTCTGTTCCTGCATTTTCCAGGCTGCCGAGCGTCAGACCCCGGACCTCTGACAACCAATCCTGGTACTGCGACACGGAAACCTGTAACTGACCCGCAATCTCCTCCTCGGTGGGCATGCGATGATGCTCTTGCTCGAGTACCGCTATGGCTGCCTCGATCAGCTTGGCGCGCTTGCGTTGTTGCCGGGGCGCCCAATCCAGACCTCGCAGACTATCAAGTATCGCGCCGCGAATCTTGTACTCCGCGTACGTTTTGAGCTTCACAAGATGGCTTGCGTCATAGCGATCAATAGCCGCAATCAAGCCGATTACCCCTGCGGAGATCAGGTCGTCCAAACTCACTGAAACGGGAAGCCGTTCATGGATTCGCCTCGCAATAAGCTTCACTTGCGGCAAATGTTCCAATATGAGCTTTTCTCGTACCTCCGCCGTGAGGACTGGTGTATCGTAGCCCTTCGATTCTTCACGAGCGATCATTCCAACCTCGGTTAACAGTCCTCATCCTCTAGACCTTATTCGCGCCTACAGAACCCTCGGTGGATCTCGTCCAAAACTTAAGACCGGCTGTACGGTTGGATGCTGGACTTTTGGCGTATTCGCGCTTACGCCTGATCCAAACCAAGCCCAGAGTTAGGCTAGAATAAGTACAGAACTCGGTAAAAGAATGTCAGGCACTAAACGTTCCGAGAACACCACAACCAGTCAGGATGCCGCAGCAGCCAAGAGCCGGATAGCTGAACTTCGCCGGCAATATCTGAAGGGCACTTATCGGGTGGATGCGGCCAACCTTAGCGCCCGTATTGTGGACAAGCATCTCAATAAGTAATCACAGCCGGGCTAGCCGCCCAAAACCCTGGGGGCCAGTAGTGAATTCATATCCGGCTGTTCGAGCCACAAGCTCGATTTTGCGTACCACCTGCTGCTGAAACGCGGCGCTGAACCAATCGCAATCGCCATAGCGTTGCGCAATTTTGAGCGCTACTGAACGCGTGGTCGCGCCTCGCGGGCTTGGCCTCTCGCACGTGCAGCGGATCGCCGATCAACTGTCGCCGCGAGGCCTCGAGGGCCAATTCCGCCAGCAACTCTGGGTTGCAAGGCAGGAGAGGAGCGAGCGTGGCGTAAACTTCCAGTCCCGCTTCGCGCAAAGTGCGGATCGCGTCCAGTCTCTCGCCGTTCGACTCACAACGCGGCTCATACCTCCGGCGCACCTCGTCCCTGTCTGTGGTAACGGAGAAACTGATGCGCAGCTTCGTAGCCCCAGCTAACTCCCGCAGCAGGGTTATATCGCGCAGGATCAAGGGCGCGCGAGTTTGAATAGCAAACACCCGCGGCGGATTACGGAATATCGCCGCAAGCAAGTCCGGCATCAGCGGGCGCGCTCGTTCTGCCGGTTGATAGGGGTCTACGAGAGGCGAGCAATAGATCACTTGCTCCGCTGCCATCGTCCGCTCCGCCAGCACGGCGGCATTCATCTTCAAAGTGGTGAATTGGCCCCACTTTTTCCAGTCTTCCGGAAGTAGTCCGCCATAGATGCCCATGGTCGGAACGTAGCAATACGTGCAGCCGTAGGTGCAATTTCGGGCTGGACTAAGCGAATGCGTGAAGCCGGCTTGCCTCAAGAAACCGGAAACGGGAGTGAGAATCGTCTTCGCAGCCGTCTCGCGTATCTGCCACACACTTACCAGTTTGGCGCAGGGGTTTGGCGCAGGCTAAGCCGGTACGATCACTTGCTTCTGCTTGGCAATAGCTTCAATCATGCTTTGCGGCAGATTCAGATGGGCCGCAACTGTCTCCGGCGGCACATGCGCCATCCACTCGGCCAGCGAGATGTCCATATATTCGCTGTCGCGGAACATCTCGAGAAACACCATATCCTCATTACCGGTGTTTTCGATGAAGTGCCCGTTGGAGCGCGGTATGTAGCCCACGTCGCCCGCTTCGAAATCCATGGTTCGCGCCAGGCTTCCGGAGCCGAATATCGTCATGCTCCCTTTGCCGCTGATGTAGTACTGCCACTCATCAGCGCGTGGATGCCAGTGCAGCTCGCGCAAGCCGCCCGGGTGAAGCGTGACAAGAGCGGCGGCAATTGTTTTCGAAGCCTTGAAGTTCTTCGAATCTACGATCCGCACCTCACCGCCTTTGGTTTTCTTGGTCGGGGGCATGTCGAGCATGCGAAAGTCGAACGGCTCCGGGACTTCACCCAGGGTCGCCGCCGCCTGTTTGTCGGCTTCGAGCGAATTCGGCATCGGCGCCGGAAAGATGTACAACTCCTCTTTCGGGATGGGATCGAAGGTCGCTTCCGGTACGTTGAAGTTCTTTGCTAATACGCTACGCGGCGTGTGCGCCATCCAGTCGGTAATCAGAAAGGTGCTGAATTCGGAAAAAGTGCCGTCGTCGAACACCAGCAGAAACTCGCAGCCGTCATCTCCCAAGCCCTGAATCGAATGCGGAATGCCGGTCGGGAAATACCAGAGATCACCCTTTTTGACATCGCTGACGAACGCCCGGCTTTCCTGATCCACTCCGGTGATACGCGCCGTACCGTAGAGCATGTAGGCCCATTCCGCAGGCAAGTGCCAGTGCAGCTCTCGAATCGCGCCCTTGCCGAGCCTCATATTCACGCCCGCCATGGTCGTGGAGATCGGGAAATCCCGGACGGTGACTTCCCGCGCCCAACCGCCCTTCGATCTACGGTTATGAGCCACCGAGAAGGGAAACTTGAAATTGGGGATATCGCCGTGGTCGGTTCGCGGTG
This sequence comes from uncultured Acidobacteriaceae bacterium, assembly GCA_963795445.1. Classification (GTDB taxonomy): domain Bacteria; phylum Acidobacteriota; class Terriglobia; order Bryobacterales; family Bryobacteraceae; genus Bog-105. The sequence goes on from CAWCHX010000004.1 coordinate 140,918, forward strand.
GTGACCACGAATCCGGATTCTCCTGGCGAATGGGCGGATTCTGCGGACCCGGGTTTGTAGCGGCTCCGGGGCTTTGTGGCGCCTGATTCCAGGTTCCGGTTGAGGACGAGTTCGTAGGCGGCGGCGAGCCGCTGGATTGCTGCCCCAACACCGGCACGCTGTAAGCGATTCCGGCGATAGCTGCCGATGCCGTAAGCCAATTCCTGCGCGATAGATCCGGACGATCCTCTTTGTCCTGCATTACCGTGTAAAAGCTCCTACTAAGCATGACATGACGGTCACCGTTAAATTACCTATTTCGCCTGCGCCGCGTGTGGTGCAATCTGAGAAGAGCGAACCAACGGCATGCGACCTCCAAGACTATCTGACTTTTCAGAACGGACTCGTTCTCTGGCTCCGCGTACGCGAGGAGTGGATCGCGTGGTTCGCTCCCTCTGCCCCTACTGCGCGGTGGGCTGCGGTCAACTCGTGTACGTCAAAGATGAGCGCATCGTCAACATCGAAGGGGATCCGGATTCGCCCATATCTGAAGGCTGCCTCTGTCCCAAAGGTTCCGCCACCTTCCAGCTCGTCACGAGCAAGCACCGCGTTCAGCAAGTTCTCTATCGCAAACCTTACGGAACCGAATGGGAAGCGATCCCGCTTTCCGAAGCGATGGACATGATTGCGCAGCGGGTGAAGAAGACCCGCGACGAAAACTGGCAGGTGGCCACCGAAAAAGGCGAAGCGGTCAATCGCACGCTCAGCATGGCTCATCTCGGCGGCGCGACGTTGGACAACGAAGAGAATTACCTGATCAAGAAGCTCTTCAGTTCTCTCGGCATCCTTCAAATCGAAAATCAGGCCCGTATTTGACACTCTTCCACGGTCCCCGGTCTGGGGACCTCATTCGGAAGAGGAGGCGCCACCACTGCGCTCCAGGATCTCGCCAACGCAGACTGCATCGTCATTGAAGGCTCTAACATGGCCGAGTGCCATCCGGTCGGGTTTCGTTGGGTGATGGAAGCAAAGCAGCGCGGCGCCACGCTGATCCACGTCGACCCGCGTTTCACGCGCACCAGCGCGGTCTGCGATATGCATGTGCCTATCCGCGCCGGAACGGACATCGTGTTCCTGGGCGCGCTGATTTCCTACGTCATTGAGAACGAGCGCTACTTCAAGGAATACGTCGCTCTCTTACACCAACGCTTCCGCTACTCTCAACGAAGAGTATCAGGACACCGAAGATCTGGATGGTCTGTTCAGCGGTTGGCAACAGGGCAAAGGCCAATACGGAGGGCCGACCTGGCAGTACGAAGGCGTCGAGCACAAAGAGCAGGAAGCGCACCGCGTCCCGGAATCTCACGCGGAGCGCTCGGCTCATTTCGGCGGCCCTCAAGTAAAGGCCCACGACACCGACCATACGCTTCAAAATCCGCGTTGCGTGTTTCAGATTTTGAAGCGCCATTTCCAGCGTTATACACCGGAGATGGTGGAAGAGGTGTGCGGCATAACACCCGAGCAGTTTCGTAAGGTGGCGGAAATACTGTGCCGCAACTCGGGGCGCGAGCGCACCGCTGCTTTCTGCTACGCAGTGGGCTGGACGCAGCACTCGGCGGGAGCGCAATTCATTCGCGCGGCAGCCATTTTGCAACTGCTGCTCGGCAACATCGGAAGGCCCGGGGGCGGCATTCTGGCTTTGCGCGGTCACGCCACCATTCAAGGCTCGACCGATGTCCCGACGCTCTATAATCTGCTGCCCGGCTATCTGCCGATGCCGAAAGCGGGCGACACCTCGCTCGACGAGTACATAAAGAATTACACTGCGCGCTCTGGTTGGTGGACCGAATTCCCGAAGTACATCGTCTCGTTTCTTAAAGCCTGGTACGGCAACGCGGCAACGGCCGAAAACGATTATTGCTTCAACCATATTCCGAAGATGACCGGCGACCATTCGCACATGACTACGGTGGTGAACATGGCCGATGGCGATGTCAAAGGCTATTTCGTCATGGGCGAAAACGCCGCCGTGGGCTCGCCCAATGCAGGCTTGCAGCGCAAGGGGCTGCGCAACCTGGAGTGGCTGGTGGTGCGCGATTTCTCGCTGATCGAAACCGCCGAGTTCTGGAAAGATTCACCCGAGCATGAGCGCGGCGAAGTCAGCGCGGAGACGATCGGCACCGAAGTGTTCTTCTTTCCCGCCGCTACGCATACCGAGAAGGACGGCAGCTTCACTCAAACACAGCGTGTTATTCAATGGCACCACGCCGCCATCGAGCCACCCGGCGATGCGCGGAGCGAGCTCCACTTCATGTATCATCTGGGCTTGCGCATGAAGGCGCTCTACGCGGACTCGACGGATCCGAGAGATCGCCCTATTCAAGATATGACGTGGGATTACCCCACGCACGGGCGCATTGATGAGCCCTCCGCGGAAGCCGTACTGGCTGAAGTGAATGGTTATACGGTTGCCGACGGGAAGCCGGTCGCCGGTTTCGTCGATCTGAAAGCGGACGGCTCGACCGCATGCGGATGCTGGATCTATTCCGGCATTTACGCCAACAGGAGTCAATCGCGCCGCTAACCGGAAGCCCGCGACGGATCGCTACCACTATGGTCCGGAGTGGGGCTTCGCCTGGCCTGCCAATCGCCATATTCTGTATAACCGCGCGGCAGCCGATCCGGAGGGACGGCCGTGGTCCGAACGCAAGGCCCTGGTCTGGTGGGACGATGCCAAAAAGGAATGGACCGGACACGATGTCCCGGACTTCATGAAGCAGGTTCGCCCGGATTACCGGGCCGCCGAAGACTCGCAAGGGGTGGAAACGATTTCCGGCGATGACCCTTTTTTGCTCCAGCCCGACGGCAAAGGCTGGCTGTTCGCGCCCACCGGACTGCAAGACGGCCCCTTGCCAACGCACTACGAACCGGTCGAATCCATCGTGCAAAACGCGCTCTACGGCCAGCAGTGCAATCCCGTGCGCCTCGAGTATGACCGTTCGGACAATCAACTGGCTCGTCCGTTCGACGATCCTCGTTTCCCATACGTCATCACGACGTACCGGCTGACCGAACATCACACTTCGGGAGGTATGTCGCGATGGCTCTCCTGGCTGGCGGAACTGCAACCGGAGATGTTCTGCGAGGTCTCGCCGGAGTTAGCTCAAGAGCAGAGGCTTGCGCAATGGCGGATCTGGGCAACCATCGCCACTGCCCGCGCTGAAATCGAAGCGCGCGTTTTGGTCACCGAGCGCGTGAGACCCATCAAGATGGGCCGCCGCATCGTGCATCAAATCGGCATGCCGTATCACTGGGGCAATCGTGGACTCGTCGTCGGCGATTCGGCGAATGAGCTGCTGGCATTCAGCGGGGATCCGAACTCTACCATCATGGAATCGAAAGCTATTACCGGAAACATTCGGCCAGGACGCCGCGATCGTCACAAGCAGGTTGGCGTGGGATCTGAGAATTCGCCGGGCAACGCGCTTCGCGACCTGCCCATCGCGCGAGAACGTCCCGCCGGCCACCATAACATCCGCGCACCCTTCTCGAAACAAGGCGATCAAACTTAGAACAGCATGCCCACCACAGGCTTCTTTACCGACACCACTCTGTGCATTGGCTGTAAGGCATGTGAAGTTGCCTGCAAGCAGTGGAACCAGTTGCCCGACGATGGCTACCACTTCACGGGCATGTCGTACGACAACACGCTGCACCTGGGCTCGACCACCTGGCGTCACGTCAGCTTTATAGAACGGCCCGTTGCGCTGGGCACGCAAGACACGGGCGCGTTCTCGTGGCTGATGGCTTCGGACGTCTGCAAGCACTGCGCCCGCGCCGGCTGTTTGGAAAACTGTCCGACCGGAGCCATCATCCGCACTGAATTCGGCTCGGTTTATGTGCAGCCCGATATCTGCAATGGCTGCGGCTATTGCGTGGCCGGATGCCCGTTCGGCGTGATCGACCGCAACCCGGAAGACGGGCGCGCCTGGAAGTGCACACTCTGTTACGACCGGCAGAAAGACGGCATGCAGCCGGCCTGCGCCAAAGCCTGCCCCACACACTCCATTCAGTTCGGCGAGATCGACGAACTGAAGGCGAACGCCCGGGCACGCGTCGAGAAACTGCATGAGGACGGCGTGCCGGAAGCGTATCTCTACGGTGAAGATGCCGCCAGCCAGCCTGGAACAGAGGGCCTGCACGCATTCTTTCTTTTGGTCGATAAGCCGGAGGTTTACAACTTGCCGCCGAATCCGGAGGTTCCGACGCACAAAGGCAACAAGAGTTGGATCTCGGTGGGCCTCGGCGCCATCGGTGTCACTGCCGTCGCCCTCGCTTCCGTGCTGCTGAGTAATCGAGAATAATAGGATGAGCGACGACGCATCGGATGACGGACGCAATATCGCTCCGAATCTCGGCGCACTTACGGGCGAGGCGGCCGATCAAACCACACTGGCCACCAAGAAGGACGCCGCTCTTCATTCGCAATCATTTCCTTACGTCCCGAGCCGCCAGCCGGGCGACAGCCCCACCTACTACGACCATCCGATGCTCAAACAGCCGGTGTGGATCTGGTCCATTCCGGCATACTTCTACGTTGGCGGCGTGGCGGGTGTCGGCGCGACATTCGGAGCCGCGGCGCAACTGGTCGCGCCCGACGCCATGCGCTCTCTTATCGTTCGCTCCCGCTGGGTAGCGACGATTGGCGGAGCCGTCAGCGCCGCATTGCTGATTCACGATTTGGGGCGCCCCTCGCGTTTCCTGAACATGCTGCGGGTCTTTCGCGTCACCTCCCCGATGAGCATGGGTTCGTGGATCCTGACCGTCTTCTCCTCGGCTGCCGGTGCTGCGGCCGTGCTGCCATTCGGTCCACGGCTGTTTCGACCACTGGCAAACGTGTTCGGCCTGATTGCCGGCGTCTTTGGCCTGGGACTCTCGGGCTACACGGGCGTGCTCATCTCGCAATCCGCCGTGCCAATATGGCAGACGTCTTATCGAACCACGCCGGTTCTCTTTCTGGCCTCCGGTACGGCCGCGGCTGCGTCATTTTTCGAATTCTTCAGCTTGAACGCCCGCGAGGCCCGCGCCACTGAGTGGTTCGGATCCATCGGCAAAGTCATCGAGCTGGCTGCCGTGTTCGCGCTCGAAGCGGATGCCCGCCGGATTGAGCGTGTCGGACGCCCGCTGACCAGCGGCTTAAGCGGATTTCTCTGGCAGAGCGCGAAGGTTCTCACGGTTACCAGCGCCGTCATCTCGATTCTTCCCGGCAAATCGCGTCCTAAGCGCGTCGTCGCCGGCGTGCTGGGTTCGGTCGCGAGCATTTTCCTGCGCTTCGGTCTTTTCTATGCCGGGAAAGCCTCCGCCCGCGATCCCCGCGCGAGCTTCCAGCAGCAACGCACACAAGAGTGATTCGCGTCGGACCTGCTGGCTGGAAATACAAGGACTGGGATGGCGTCGTCTATCCCAAGCCCAAGCCTCGCGGCTTCGATGACCTGGCCTATCTGTCCGGGTACTTCGACGCGATCGAGATCAACACGTCCTATTACGGTCCACCGCGCCCCGCGACGGCCAAGAAATGGATCGAGAGCGTGGCCGGGAACAGCGTCTTCAAATTTACCGCCAAGCTTTTTCACGCCTTCACGCACGAGCGCAACCCAGCGCCGAATGACGAAGCAGAGTTTAAAGACGGAATCGCACCGCTGGTGGAGGCTGGCCGGTTTGGAGCGTTGCTGATCCAGTTTCCGTGGTCTTTCAAATATTCGCCCGAACACCGCGAGTACTTGATTCGCTTGCAGAAGCGTTTTGCCGAATACCCGCTTGTCGTAGAAGTGCGGCATGCAAGCTGGCTGGCCGAGGAAATCCTGGACCTGCTGAGCGAATTAGGTGTTGGCATTTGCAATATCGATCAACCTCTCTTTCACCGCTCTGTGAAACCGGCGGCGCATGTGACCTCGGCGCTCGGATACGTTCGGCTGCATGGCCGCAATTACAAGAATTGGTTTTCGGCGAAAGCCGACGTGCGGGAACGGTACGACCATCTTTATTCACTGGATGAACTCGATCCCTGGGTAGCCAGAGCAAAGCAGATTGAGAAAGACGCGGGCGATACCTACGTGGTCACGAACAACCATTACTTGGGTAAGGCTGTTGTGAATGCGGTGGAGATCGCTTCGGTTCTCAAGGAGAAACCTGTCGCGGTTCCGCCGTTGCTGCTCCAACATTACCCGGAATTGCGGGAGTTCACGTCAAATTTGGAAGGGAGTTAGGCGGCTTTGGAAGCGTTGACCTCCTGGGTGAGCGGCTCGGGAAGGTGATTTTGCGAAACGAAGCCAGAAAAGTCCTCGCTATGCTCAGGGTTTTGAGTGCGCTGCGAAACGAAGCCAAGCGCTTGCTGACGCGCGCGGCTCTGTTTCAGGCGGAGGAGCGCGTTTAGAGCTTTGTGGAAGGCGCGGCTGTGGGTGGTTTGATAGCGCAGGAATAAGGAGAGGCGCTTTTCGTCGACGCCGGTTTCGGTAAAGCATTGATTTTGGAAACGGATGGCGCGCTGCGTTAGCCACCAGGATTGGGCCATTTCTTTGACCAAGAGCTCTTCGGTCGGGTTGGCGGGTTGATGTTCTGCTAATAGGTCCTGCCGAAGGGCTTCGAGCGCGGCCTGGTCTTCGCCGGGAATGATCATTTCTCCCGAGGCGAGACCGTGTTTGAGGGAATTACGAGACGAAGCCAATTTTCCCGTAGACGTGCGTGGGCCGGTAGAGTGTTGGGCGTTGGCGCGATTAATTTCGGCGCGGTTAATGGGCGGCGCCGTGGGCTGCGAAACGAACCCAGGATCGGGGACCGGCGCGGGGATGGGCTCCTGGCCTGAGGTTTTCAGGCGTTTGAATTCCGCTTTCTTCTCTTTGCGCTCGGCTTCGCGGCGCTCTCGACGTGCCTGGCGAGATGTCATGGTAGAACTCCTTCGAAAAAAGAAAATGGGCAAAAGACCATCGAATTTGGTCGGTTGCCCGCTCGGAGGGTAACACGGGCGAGCAAGCGGATGGATGGTCTGGCAGGCCCGCGGGGCAGGTAAGGTGATGAAAAGAAGGAGAGTGACTTTATTTACTCGACGTGTGAATGGCTGAGAGTCGTCGCATTTTAGTCGATGCGTAGGACTACGATTGGGTCTACGTTCGCGGCGCGAAGAGCTGGTAAATAACTGGATGCCAGGGCGACCGAAGACAGAAGCGCAATGACGCAGGCGAAGGTGAGCGGATCCGTGGGCTTCACTTCGAACAGCAAACTCGTATAAAGCCGGCTCAAGATTATTGCCAGCGGCAGACCGATGATTAAGCCGATAGCAAGTAGCCGCAAGGTTTGGCGAAACACCATGGTCTTCACGCGGCGGCGATCGGCGCCTAGCGCCATGCGAATACCGATTTCCTTTCGCCGTTGCGCCACGGAGTACGCGATCACGCCGTAGATACCGACAGCCGCCAGTAGCAGCGCTGAACCAGCGAATACCACCACGACCAGCATCGCGGTTCGCGGGCGCCCGAGACGCTCCGAGATAACTCCCTCTAACGAACTGCTGTCGGCGACGGCTTGCTCGGGATCAACCGCCTGAACACGGCTGCGAATTGCCGCTGCTATATTTTCCGGATTGTTCGTACGCACCAGCAGCTTCGCCACCAGCCAGGGCCGTTGCGATAGAGGAAGGTATAGCTCCTCCTCCACACCGGCATCTTGTATGGCGGATCGCACATTCCCGACGACGCCCACCACTTCACAATTGATTCGATCGGTCGAATAGGTAATGTGCCTGCCAAGCGGGTCCGTACCTGGAAAGAACTTGTTCGCGAATGCCTGATTGATAATCACGACGCGCGAGGAGGTAGACGTATCGTGCTCAGTAAACGAACGTCCGCGCAATAGCGGAATGCCAACCAGACTGAAATAGCCCGGGCTGACGCTGCGGCCTCGCGCACCAGGGTTTCTAGAGCCCAGGTCGGGGCTGCCCTCGACTTGCAGCATGTAACCGAGGCCGGCGCCGACAAGATCGACGCGCGAGGCAATCCCGGCTTGCCTGACACCGGGAATCGCCTCGACGCGCCGCAGCACTTCGTCGTAGAAATTCACGCGCTTCTGCCAGATCGTATAGCGGTCGGGCATCAAATCCAGCGAAAGCATCAGAATGTGGTCTGTGCGCAAGCCCGTACTCATCGTGCTCATGCGGACAAAACTTTGGGTTAACAGCCCCGCCGCCGCTAACAGCACCAGACACAGCGCCACTTGCCCGGCCACAATGCAATTGCGCAATTGCGTACTCCATTTGGATGCGGAAAATCCTCGTTCTTCCGAACGAACTCCAGCTTGCGCTTTCCCGCGCGCCAGCAGCCACATCGGCATCAGCCCGAAGCCAACACCAATTGCCGCAGCGACGGCGAACGTAGAAAGCATCACCGCGAGATCCAAGTGAACCTCTGGGACGGCGGGCAAGATCTGCTGGAAAGCTAGAACCAGCGACTGCATTCCCCACAGGCTTAGCGGTAGCGACACAAAGACACTGCACAACGATAAGAAGAGGTTCTCGGTAATTAATTGCCGGGCAATGCGCCCACGGCTCGCTCCCAACGCAAAACGTACGCTGATGTCCCGGTATCTTGCGGTTGCGCGCGCGAGCACGAGATTTGCCACATTGGCGCAAGCGATCACCAGAAGGCAGACCACCGCGCCCCAGAGAACCAGCAGCGTCATATGTACGGCCGCGAAGAGTTTCCGCTGTAAGAAGTCGGCATTCACTGGGCCGAGAACATCGCTGTTGCCCGAGTTTTCCTGGCTATACTGCGCAGCAACGGCCGTCACTTTAGCGCGCAGTTGTGAGAGCGCAACACCGGGATGAAGCCTCGCAACAACGGTCAGATACGAGGCCCCCAAGCGCACGCTCGTGGGCGCGAATGTTCGCGTATCCACGATGCGGCTGCGCCATACATCGACCGGCTGTCCTTGAAACTGAAAGCCGCGCGGCAGCACGCCGATCACGGTGAATTCTTCAGCATCGATGACGACGGCGCGGCCGATAATGTTCGGATCGGCGTGGTAACGCTGGCGCCAGAAGCGGTCACTCAACAAAACCACGGGCGGCGCGCCATGGCGATCTTCACTCGGCAGAAAACCGCGTCCGATCGCCGGTCTTATGCCGAGCACTGAAAAGAAGTTCGCGGAAACTCGGCCGCCTTCCAGCCGCAGCGGTTCGCCACGATCCGAGAACGTTACGCTCTCGTCGTCATACGCCGCTAAGCCGGCAAGGTCGCCTAAGTGCTGCTGGAAATAGAGAAAGCGCGGATAGGAAAACGTGTACCACGGATAGCTTTCCCCGTCTCCATGCCAGATGCAGAGCAGCCGCGCGGGATCCTGGTAGGGGAGCGGCTGCAGCAGGACGGCGCGAACCACCGAAAATATAGTCGTGTTCGCGCCAATCGCGACAGCCAGAGTTAGAACGACCGCGATTGCGAACGCCGGCGACTTACGGAATTGCCGCACGGCATAGCGGACATCGCCCAGCAGCGTTTCGAAGAACTGTCCACCCCACATTTCCCGGCTCTGCTCCTTCACTGGATAACTTTGCAAATGTCGCGCGACCGCACAATAAAATTATCGATCGGGCCAGCTAGGCGGCTTTGGAAGTGTTGACCTCCTGATCAGGCGCCTGGGGAGGGCGGTGGCTGCGAAACGAAGCCAACCGCTTGCTGACGCGCGCGGCTCTGTTTCAGGCGAGTGAGCGTGTTCAGTGCTTTATGAAAGGCGCGTTCGATTGATGTCCTTACCGAGTCTATTGTATACTGTCTATATACAGAGTACAGGATGGTCCTGCGTATCGATCTTAAGTCTTCCGTGCCGGTCTATCGCCAAATCGTGGATGGTCTACGCATTCTGCTGGTCAATGGCGAACTCCACCCCGACGATCAATTGCCCCCTGTGCGGCGGCTGGCAACAGACCTGGGCGTTCACTTCAATACCGTGGCGGAAGCGTATCGAACGCTGGCGCAAGAGGGGTGGCTGGAAATAGCGCGCCGTAGCGGAGCGCGAGTGATCGCGCGCGAAGTTCCGCGGAGTGCCGGTCGCGAAACCTCCGAGACTTTCGAGCGGCGCTTGCGTGAGCTTGTGGCCGAAGTACAAGCGCGCGGCTTTCCGCGGGTCCGCATCGTGCGAAAGTTGCGCCGGCTCGCCGAGATGCTGGAAGGCGTTTAGAAAGACTTAAGACCATGTTGCCGCTCATTTTATTTTTCCTGTGCTTGACCGTATTCGCGCATTTTCTTCCGGAATGGACCCGGCCGGACGTGTTTTTCGCTGTGGCGATCGACCCCGCTTTCCGGCGAAGCGGAGCCGGACGCCGTATTTTGTGGCAATACCGAATAATCTTGTGGGCCACCACTGCTGCCAGCGTCGGCCTCCTGCTGGAGACCGGATTGGTCGAGATGCTGTTGCTCCAAATCGGCGGTTTCCTTGGCGCCTTAACTCTCGCACGCCGCCGAGTCCTGAGCCATGCGGCTCCTTCGCCTACAACGGTTGAGGTCGATCTGCGCGCCCCTTCGGAAGAGTTCCCCGGCGGAGCATGGGCGCCGTTGTTGCCGCTGGTTTCCTCGGCGCTCTTGGCTCTTTGGGCTTCCCGCCACTGGACCCAGCTGCCAGAGCGGATTCCCGTGCACATCGGCTTGCATGGCGTGAACAGGTGGGTACCGCGTACGATGGCCGGTGTGTATGGCTTCATCGGAACACAGGCGGCACTCTGCATGGTATTAGTTGCTTCTGCGTGGGGTGTTCTGCATTGGTCACGCCGCCTCTCCGGCATACCGGCCGACGCTGCGCGCGACCGCCAAGTTCGCCAGCTTAATGTTCATCTGCTCTTGGCCACAGCGTATTTTCTAGCTGCCTGGGCATGGATCGCACTTCTAAAACCGGCAGCCGCGGGTCTGGCGGGCGTGGGAATCCTGCTTCTGGTCGCGATCTATTACTTCCATCTAATTCGAGTAAACAGAAATATTCCCGCCGCGGCAGGTGGAGACCGAACACCCAATGCCTGTTGGAAGCTGGGGATCTTCTATTTCAATCCAGCCGATCCTTCGGTTTTCGTGCTCAAGCGCTTCGGGATCGGCTACACCTTGAACTTCGGTAATCGTTGGGGCTGGGCCGTTCTGGGCGTGATTATCATCGCGGCGGTCACGCGCAAACTCTTAAGATGATTACAAGGACCGGTACGTGCGAGTTGCGCATTTCTTCCTGTGGCAGGGCCACATAGCTCTTGTGATACTGTGTGGGCATACCACACGAGGTGGAGATGGGCCAATCCAAACTCGATCTTTTGCAAGGGACGCTCGATGTAATGGTCCTGCAGACGCTAGAAGTCTTGGGCCCGCTGCACGGGTATGGCATCGCGCGCCGTATTGAACAGATAAGCGGGAATGAAGTGTTACTGAACCAGGGAACGATATATGCCTCGCTAGTGCGATTGCAGCAGCGAGGCTGGATCGCGGCCAAGTGGGGCACTTCAGACAACAACCGCAAAGCGAAGTTTTACTCCATCACAAAAGCCGGGAAAAAGCAGTTGGCCCAGGACACTGCCTATTGGCAGCGGCTCTCAGGAGTCATGGGGCGGGTTCTCGCGATACACGGCGAAAGCGGTGAACAGTGACAGATTCCCTCCGAGAAGCCTTCAACCGGATTCGCTCTCTGTTCCGCAAAGATCCACTTGATCAGGAACTCAACCAAGAGATGGCGTCACATCTCGAAATGGCCATCGAAGAAAACATCAGGAGCGGCATGTCGGCAGAAGAAGGCCGGCGACAGGCGCTGGTACGATTTGGCGGAATCCAGCAATCTCTTGAACTGCACCGAGAGGCACGCGGATTGCCTTGGCTCGACGTTCTGACGCAGGATTTGCGTTTTACCTTCCGCACACTGAAGCGCGATTACGGCTTCACAACGGTTGCGGTACTGATTCTGGCACTCGGGATAGCGGCCAATATCACGGTCTTTAGCGTAGTGAATACGATCTTGCTGCGACCACTGCCATTTCCCGATTCGCAGCAACTGGTGCGAATCGTGGAGAAGAACGCCAAATCCGGCGAATCCAGCAAAACCTATACAGCAGATGCGACTCAGGACTTTCAGCAACGGAACCACTCTTTCCAATCTGTCAGCGGCTACTTCGCTTTTACTGCACCCGACAATTTAAAGCTGATGGGAAATAGCCAGCCGCTACCTGTTACAGGCATACTTGTCGCCGAAGATTTTTTTCAAACATTAGGCGTAAAACCTTCGCTGGGACGGCTATTCAGGTCTGAAGAATTTGCGGAACACGCTCCGCACGCGGCCTTACTAAGTTATCCGTTTTGGAAACGCCAGTTGGGTGGCGATCGCAGCATTGTTGGACGGGCAATTGATCTGAGCAATACGTCGGTGACGGTTATCGGAGTGTTGCCGAACACGTTCGATTTTGGCTCGGTCTTCTCGCCGGGAGCCAGAGTCGATCTCTTCATGCCCTACATCATGGATGATTTCCGCGATGACGGAAATGACCTGGCGTTGGTTGGCCGCTTGAAAAAAGACATGAGATTAGCGGAAGCACAAAGCGAGGCCGATCAACTCCTTCCGCAACTCTATTTCGAGCATAAGCACCCTGAATATGGAAAGGGCTACACAGGCCAACTTACCCGACTGAAAGACTACGTCAGCGGCAAGCTGCGGCGATCGCTGATTGTGCTGTGGTTTGCGGTGGGACTGATTCTGCTGATCGTTTGCGTGAATCTGTCAAATTTGCTGCTGGCCAGGCTAGCAGCGCGCAGCAAGGAATTTGGAATGCGCAGCGCCCTGGGGGCAAAACGAGGGCGGATTGTGCTTCAACTGCTGACCGAAAGCATGGTCCTCGCGGCCGCGGGAGCTGCGTTCGGGTTGGGACTGGCGTATTTCACGATCCGGTATCTCGCTCATCAGGGATCGATTGCTCTGCCGCTGCTCAGCATGGTGCGGGTGGACGGAACAGTACTGGGATGGACGCTGTTGATTACAGTAGGCGCAGCAGTTCTCTTCGGACCAGCGCCGGGACTGCGCATGTCGGGTGGCAATCTGCAGGAATTATTGAAAGATAGTGGAGGACACGGCGCCAGTGAGGGCACAAAACATGGCCGCCTGCGCTCCATGCTGGCCGTAACGGAAATTGCGCTGGCTTGCGTTCTACTGGTCGGCGCCGGGTTGTTACTGCGTAGCTTTCTGCGCGTTCTGGATGTTGACTTGGGCTTTGAGCCAAGCCGTGCAGCCGCTATCAGTCTCGACTTCGATGGTGGCGAAAAAGCGGCTACGCGCGCCGCGAAATGGCAGGAGATTGTGGAGCGCACTTCGTTGATCCCCGGTGTCGAGACCGCTGGCATATCCGATAACCTGCCCATGAGCCGCAACCGGGGTTGGGAGATCGCGGCAAAAGGCAAGCAGAAGAGCAACGCGCCGCAGGATTTCATTCCGGTATTTGTCTACATCGTGTCGCCAGGCTACCTCAAAGCAATGGGAATGCGCCTGCTGCAAGGTCGCGATATCAGTTGGCACGACATCGCCAATAACAGGAACGTGGTCGTCATTAATGAGACGGTCGCGCGAAGACTCTGGCCGGGGCAGAGCCCCATCGGCCGTACAGCTATTGCGGGTGGAGCAGAGGCGCAGGTGATCGGGGTGATCGCCGATGTTCGCGAAAGCAGCGCGGAAGATAATGCAGGAGCGCAAATGTACCTGCCCGCCACGAAACAGTTTGGGCCGGAGGGCGCGTACCTGGTAGTGCGTTCGAAGCTGCCTCCCAGCGCGCTGGCAAGAAGTGTGATGATCACGCTACGGCGGATCAATCCCGGACAACCAGCGACAGAATTCAAATCAATTCAGGGGTTAGTGGATCACGCCACGTCTCCAAGACGCTTCTTTGTTCTGCTGGTTGGAATCTTTGCGGGTCTCGGACTGCTTTTGGCTTCACTGGGAATTTATGGTGTTATCTCATACTCCGTTACGCGCCAGAGACCGGAGATCGGCGTACGGATGGCTCTTGGCGCCACGGAAGCCCGTGTGCAACTCGATGTGATCCGGAGGACCATGCGACTCGCGCTGGTTGGCATTTCTATCGGGGTTGCGGCGTCGTTGGCGGTTTCGCGCCTGATCGCTTCTCTTTTGTTTCGGACTGCTCCCCGTGACCCGCTTACCTTTGTTGGCATGGCTGTTCTGCTTGGAGCTGTGGCGCTGCTGGCAGGGTATCTCCCGGCACGAAGAGCTTCAAAGATCGATCCAATAATCGCGCTGCGGTCAAACTGAGGGCAAGCTGGGAACAGGGCGCGTGGGCGGCCGGGTGTATTATTGCGCCCGGTGGGCGGCGATTTCTCGGATCAAGGTTTCGGCACGTACCTGTGCAGGCCTATGCACCGCAAGTACGGGCTTGTCTTGGATCGTGGGCCAAATCGAATTCGCGTGCTGGATAGCATCAGCCGCTCCATCCCAATCGCCCAAAGCACGCTCCACCGAGGCAAGCTCGACGTATGCCTCTCCAAGATACGCCCTCGGAACGGGCTTGCCTGGGAACGATGCGGAATACTTCTGGGCGCGGTCCAGCGCGTGCTGGGCGCGGGTAAGCGCAGCGGCGCGATTACCCTGGGCCAGGTCAGTTTCGGCCAACTCTTCTTCAGTGAGAAGCGCTTCCCGAATTGCAGACGTGATGCCGGGATTCGAGCTCATCGTAGATTCCACCTCAGCAAGCGCCCGGCCAAAGTGCTCGGCGGCGGCCGCCGATTGGCCGAGACTCTGTAAACGCTGGCCGGCGTATTGACGAACGCTAGCAATCTGCACTGTCATGCTTGAAGAATTGGGGTTTGCTTTGCTGATCGGATCGAGAATAGCCAGCGCTTCCAAGAGATGCTGCAGAGACTCCTCAACTTTGTCCGGCTCGGGCTGGACCATTCCCAACCGCCCGAGACTCATGCCCAGGTCGTAGCGCGCAGTTTTGTCCTGGGGGTCAGCGCTGACTAGCCCGCGCGCGAGCGCCACGGATTTTTGGCAGTAGCTCCTGGCGTCGGCGAAACGGCCCATGTTGAAAGACCACGGCATGCCGAGGATCCCGGCGTAGTTTCCATAGGCCACCAACAAGTTTCGTTGTACAAGCGCGTTATGCGGCTCCGCGTCCAGAAACTGCTCGCGAATTCGGATGGAGCGCTCGAAGTACTCAGACGCCCTGGCGAGATCTCCCGAGTCTTTTATTAAGATCGCGGCTTGAGCCAGGGACGAGCCTAGCTCCTGCTTCAGATCGCGATCATCCGGAAAGCGGTTGACCAGATTCTCCATAATCGCGATTTGCTTGTTGGAATGATCGAACGCCGCTACTGTATCCGTCGGTTGCAGTGCTAAGGCCAGGTCGCCCTCAAGCGCGGCTTCCTGCCCTATGGCCTGACGGTCGAAAGGCCTGAGCTCGGCAAGTCGATGGGCGACTGGAATAAGCCGCAAGCACATTTCGATTCCCTGCTGCGCTTGGAAGTGACGGAGTGACAAATTGGCCAGGCCGGCTTCAATCTCGAGCCAGCGCGTGATCACGCCGGGGTCATTTCCTTTGCGGGCATAAAGCGGAGCGAGGAGCGCCTCGGCCTTGCGATAGCTGTTAAGGGCTCCCGCGAAGTCTCCCAGACTGGGATGAGTGTCATCACCCTCAATGGCCGCGGTCCTGGAGTAGCCGGCAGCCAAAGAGAGCCGCAAGCGGTCGTCGAGACCGTGCTCCTTCTCAAGGCTCTCCAGGTAATCGAGCGTGGTCCTCACCAGCTCCCGTCTAGCTTCCGTTGCGCCTGGAAGTCTGGCAACCACATCGTGGATCTGGAACAAGGTCTTATCGGCCAGGTTCAGTAGTTGGCTAAGGCGTTGCTCGGCTCGAGTGCGCTCGCGCACTGCTTCGTCGCGCTGCTGGTCAGCGTTGACACGCTGCTGCGATTCTGCTGCACGGGCCACTTCGGCCTGCCGAAACCCGGCCTCGGCGCGTGTGCGTTCGCGCTCCGCGACCGTACGCTGCGCTTCCGCAGCTTGACGGGCCGACTGCGCTATTCTCTCCTCGGAAACGGTCACCACCAAAGCTGCCACCAGGCTGGCGAAAATTAAGGCAGCGGCGGCGATCTTAAAACGGTTCCGTCGAGCAAATTTCCGGGACCGATACCAGAACGAGTTCTGGCGCGCCATGACGGGCTCGCCATTCAGATAACGTTGGATGTCCGCAGCAAACTGATCGGCTGACGCATAGCGCCGGGCGGGCTCTTTACGCATGGCCATCAGCACGACGTTGTCGAGGTCGCTGTCGAGGTTTCGAGCGACCAGACTGGGACGAGTGACTTCGATTTGGCAGATGGCGCGATCGACTTCAAGCGGAGTGGCCGACGTTGTCTTCTGAGCCCGCTCGCCGGTAAGTAATTCGTACAAAACGGCGCCCAATGAGTACACATCGGTGGCGGTCGAGATTGGCTCGCCCCGCACTTGCTCGGGGCTGGCGTAGTCGGGCGTGAAGGCCTGAATCACGGTAGCTATTTTGCTCGGGTCGGCGCTAAGCAGTTTCGCGATGCCGAAATCGAGCAGTTTGGGCGTTTCGGTTTGTGTAACGAAAATGTTCCCTGGCTTCAGATCACGATGAACCACTAGGTTTCGATGCGCGTAGGCGACCGCTTCGCAAATTTTCACAAATAGCCGGAGGCGCGCCTTCGTATCCAACTGGTGCTGCTTGCAAAACACGTCCACGGGCTGACCTTCGATGTACTCCATCACGAAAAACGGCAGCCCGTCGACCGTCGTTCCGCCGTCGTAGAGCCGTGCGATAAAGGGATGATCGAGATTGGCGAGGATCTGGCGCTCATGGCGGAAGCGTTCCAAAACCTCAGCCGTATCCATGCCGCGCTTCACAACCTTGATGGCTACTTGCTTTTGGTATTGCTCGTCATCGCGAGTGGCCAGGAATACAGCTCCCATTCCTCCGCGTCCGAGTTGGCGCAGGATCCGGTAAGGACCCAGACGATCGTTTCGGAATTGCGATTCGAACAGCCTGGAGGCCTCGCTCTCCACCGCTGAAGCGATGTATTCCGCGCTGCCGGTGTCAGCCAGGATGAGCGATTCGACCTCGGCGCGTAATTCGCGATCGTCCGCGCAGTATTTGTTCAGAAACAGCGCCTGCTCAGCCGGCGCAAGGTCGGCCGCGGCGAGGAACAATCGTTGCGCTTGATCCCATTTCTCGCGTAGCATTGGTGTCCTGAAAGGCTCTCACTTACATCTGCGAAAGCGGAGGGGCGTTTTTGAAAATCATTTCGCGGCCGTTTGCTGACGATCGAGGTCCCGCTTCAGCCAGGCCTGAGCGACGCGCAGCTCGGCGCGGACCTTCTCGACGGGAAGATCGAGCACATCGGCAGACTCTTCAGCCGTCAGTCCGCCGAAGAAACGCATTTCAATGAGCTTAGCCTTGCGGGGATCGGATTGCTCGAGCGTGCGCAAGGCATCGTCGACAGCGATCACCGCCGGCGGGCATTCGGCGGGAGGATCCATCCAATCTTCGAGCGCGCAGGTCAACTGTCCGCCGCCACGCTTTTCCGCGTTGTGGATGCGAGCATGATCGATCAGAACCTGGCGCATTAGGCGGGCGGCGACGCCGAGGAAATGCGCGCGGCTGCGGTAATCGGGCTGATCGTTCCCTATCAGCCTGACGTACGCCTCATGGACCAATGCGGTGGGTTGCAAGGTGTGGCCAGAGCGCTCGTTTTTCAAATGGCGGCCGGCGAGCTTTCGAAGCTCCTCATAAACATACGGCGTCAGACGATCCAGCGCGGTCTTATCGCCCGCAGCAAACTCCTGCAACATCAGCGTGATGGGTACTGCGGCCATTGAACCCGATGGCAAAGAGTCTATCACCGCCAGGGGGCACATTTCTTTCGCCTTATTTTCAAAAAAGAGAGAGCGCCTTCGCAATCAGTGGTGAAGGGATCTCGTTCGGAGGCGGGATCCCGCCGGAGGACAGAACCAATGAACAAACTTTTTATTTTTTTGGCTTTGCTGCTGATACCGTTCTCAACTCCGCTGGTGGCTACAACTATATTCTTTTCCGGCAATCTGCGAACAAATGGAAACGTGCTGAGCTGCGGCGGGGGCTGCACTTTGGGAGCTCCCAATACGGATGGCGACTACGCACAGTGGGCCGCGGTTGTCGACACCTTTGCGGTCACGACCACGACCACAATGGAAGCGATCACTTACAGCTACGGTGGTGGGACCAGCAAGACCGGCGCCGTAGTTGCAGCGGGCGGCCTGGAGCCGTACCTGAGCCTGTTCGATTCCAGCGGCAACTTTCTGGCTTCAACTTATTACGGAACGACCTGCCCGGCGGGCGCCGGAACAGTGGGTGGAAATTGTTTCGACGTGTCACTCGACGGCGGCACGCTGACCCCTGGCACTTACCAGATCGCGTTGAGTGCCTATGAAAACATGTCGCTGGCCGAAAACAACGGTCCGCCGGCTACGCTCACCGACGGCTTTACAGGCCTGGGAAACCTGGCGCCTGGAGAAGACTTGAACTACGCCTTCGACGTGATTCTGCCTTCCGATGCGTCCACGCCTGAGCCCCTCCCGCTGGCTCTCACATTTATCGGACTCACGGTACTGGCAGTGAGCCGCAAAAACAAACCACTAACAAATTGATTTTGGAGGATATATACATGAAAACCAAATTGCTTACTTTCGCTGGAGCGGTTGCGCTACTGGCCGTCCTGGGACATTTCTATGCCGTGCCGCTGATGGCGCAGGTGCGCGCCGCATTGGTGAAAAACCAGGACGAGCGGGGCCGGAATCCCTACATACAGACGTTGAACTGCGCAAACCCCACGGGGCCACAATGCGAGGCCAATTTTCCGGCGGTACCCGCAAACATGCGACTGGTGGTTGAGCACGTGAATGTGTGGGTCGGTACGGCGACGGCGCTTCAGCAGGTGGTTATCACAGGCAATAACACGTTTGAATATCCGTTCTTGCAGCAACAGGGTGCAGATCTCGGCGGCAACATCATATATGTGGCCAACCAGCCATTACTCACTTATTTCGAGGCGGGAGAAACCCCCGCGTATACCGTCTATACCCAGCCCGGCTCCATTCAATCTTCTGTCCTCATTCATGACGATCACGGGCTATCTGGTGAACCTCACGCAATAGCAGCGTGATGTCCATCGGAGGAGAAAGCAGATGAACAAACTTTCTATTTTGTTTCGAGCGCGATGTTTGTGCGTGGCGCTGACTGTGGTGACGCCATTGTGCGCGACGACCATCAACTTCGACGATCAAGCGACTTCTGGCGGGGCCGTACAACTCTCCAACCAATACGCATCCAGCGGCGTGCTCTTCAACGACATTTACGCCGCGCAAAGCTTCAAATTCAATGTCATTCCACCATCAGACGCCTAACTACGCGTCTTCATTCTGGGTTGACTTGAATCCTGGATCGATCATATTTGTCGATCCGTCCAATCCCTTAAACAACGCAAGCGTAAACACCGTTTCGTTTACGCTGGTCGGATTGACGGCTTCGGTTGCACATCCAGGCAGCTTCAGCGGAGCAGTTGTCGATGCGCTTGATCTCAGCGGCAACGTCATCGCGGGCGATTCCATAACCATTCCAGGTACGGACGTGACCACTGCGAATCAAACTCTCACATTCAGTGGCGGAGTCCACGAACTACGGTTTACTCACATCAACGGCACGACCGGAGCTCTGCCGATAGACGATCTCGCATTTGGCGCCCTAACGCCTACGCCGGAACCGTCGCCGCTTGGACTACTCGGCACGGGAGCCGGGTTGCTGTTACTGGGCTGTCTACGAACGCGGTGGGGCCGACGCCGCAGGTGTTACTGAACGAGAAATTTGGGTCGTCGATGGTGGGGATCACTCGCACACGATTGTGCTCCCCGGGGATGGCGGCCACGAGCGGCCATGCATGTCGAGAAATGGGCCGAATGGCTCACCCTTCTTCGGGTCCGAGCCAAACCGCAGCACATTTCCGTCGGGATCTTCCACCTGCATCTCGTACGCCCAGGGATAGTTCGTGGGTGGATGGCGGATCTTGGCCCCGCTTTTGCGATATTCCGCCGCAAGAGAGTCAGCGTCGCTGACTCCGATCCAGGTCCAGGCTCCCGGATGCCCTTGATCCTGCTGGCACAGGAAGAGATGACAGCGGCCACGGGAGACCGAGGCGAAACCGGGGCCAGCCTCCCAATCGACCTTGAAACCGAGTGCGTTCACGTAATATGCGATGCTGGCAGGCACGCTCGCCACGCAGAAGATCGGAGTGGCGCCGTCGAAGGTATTCGGAAGAAGGAACGAAGATGGCTCCATGCAATGATGCTAGCGAAGACGCAGCGCAGCGAAGCTGTCGCAAATTAACTTACGGCGCGGCGTTGTAGCGAAGGGCCTGTGCGATAGAATTCGACGCGGGACGGAATCAGACTTTGACACTCAGAGCGATTGACTACGCCAGCCTTATAATCTACTTCGCATTTGTACTTGGAATAGGATGGCTGGCCAAGCGGCGCATCACAACCAGCGAGGATTTTCTAACTTCCAAGCATTCGGTTCCTGTGTGGATTACGAGTCTCGCTTTCATTGCCGCGAATCTGGGGGCGCAGGAAATGATCGGCATGTGCGCGTCGGGAGCGAAGTACGGCATTATGACCGCGCACTTCTATTGGCTGGGCGCCGTTCCGGCAATGGTGTTCCTGGGCGTATTCATGATGCCGTTCTACTACGGCAGCCGAGCCCGCAGCGTGCCGGAATACCTGAAGCTGCGTTTCGATGAGAAGACCCGCGGACTGAATGCGATCACGTTCGCGGTGATGACGATCTTTTCCTCCGGCATCAGCATGTATGCGCTAGGGCTATTGTTCGAATTGGTACTCGGCTGGAATTTTACGAACTCGGTGCTGCTCTCGGCCGTCATTGTACTGATTTACACGCTGCTGGGTGGGCTGACGAGCGCGATCTATAACGAAGTCGTGCAGTTCTTCTTAATCGTGCTGGGCTTTACGCCTTTGTCGATCCTGGCGGTTCAAAAAGCCGGGGGATGGGGCGGCATCAAATCCCATTTACAGCCGGTGATGACGCACTCCTGGCGCTACGTCGGGCACGCCAGCCAAAATCCCATGGGCGTGGAAGTGTTCGGATTAGTGGCGGGTCTTGGGTTCGTTCTGTCGTTTGGGTACTGGTGCACGAATTTCCTGGTGGTGCAGCGCGCGCTGGCTTCGGAAACGATCCACGGCGCTCGACAAACGCCGCTGGTCGCGGCATTCCCGAAGCTTCTGATGCCTTTCGTTGTGATTCTGCCGGGTATCGCGGCCGTGGCTCTGATGAGCATGTCGAGCGGCTATACGCTGCCGCTGAAAGCCGGGGCGGGAGGCGGATATGACTACGATCAGGTGCTCACAACGTTGATGGCGAAATTCTATCCTTCCGGGATGCTGGGCATCGGATTGACCGGTTTGATGGCCTCGTTCATGTCGGGCATGGCCGGGAATGTGACGGCTTTCAACACGGTATTCACTTACGACTTGTACCAGAGCTACATCCGGCGGCGGGCTCCCGACAAGCATTATCTTTGGGTGGGACGAGTTACGACCGTGGTCGGAGTCGCGCTGTCGGTGGGGACCGCTTACCTGGCGACGCACTTCAACAACATCATGGATTTTTTGCAGCTCATTTTCGGTTTCGTTAACGCGCCGTTGTTCGCGACCTTTTTATTGGGGATGTTCTGGAAACGCGCTACCGGGCATGCCGCGTTCTCAGGGCTTCTGGTGGGAACGATATCGGCGGCGATGACGCACGGGCTGACAGTCGCGGAGAATAAGGGGGGGTGGATTGCGAACCTGCACGAGTTCCCATCGACCATGGCGCAAAATTTTTGGATCGCCATCGTGGCCTGGACAGCGTGCATGGTTGTTACCATCGCGGTAAGCCTGGTCACTAAGCCGAAGGCGACATCGGAGCTTCACAACCTGGTTTACGGCGTTACGGATCTACCGCATGAAGGCACGGCGCCGTGGTACAAGCGGCCTGGACCTTTGGCCGTGATCGTGCTAGCTGTGCTGGTGGTATTCAACATTCTTTTCTGGTAAATCGAACATGAACGACCTACGCCGCCCGACGGGATTTTTATTTACTCTTCTAGGCGTGATTCTTCTCCTGTACGGGCTCATCAACCCCGATGTGCGCGCGCCACTGGATCCAGGTACGAACGTAAATCTATGGTGCGGCTTAACGCTGCTGATTTTCGGAGGATGCCTGCTTTGGCTGTCATTCCGTCCGAAATCGTAAGAGTGTTTCGCGAACACTTTTCAGCAAAGAAGCAACCTGCTGTGTACCGGGCACCGGGGCGGGTGAATTTGATTGGCGAACACACCGATTACAACCTGGGCTTTGTCCTGCCGATCGCGCTGGATATGGCGTGCTATGTGGCAATCGCGCCTTCGGAAGACATGCAGCTGCGGATCTATTCGCAAGACCTCGATGAGGAATTCGCGATTGGCGTGGAGGAAATCGCCCAAGTCAAGCCGAGACAGAACTGGACCGATTACGTGGTCGGAGTCGCACAGGAGCTTACCAAAACCGGGATTGTTTTGACAGGCGCTAACGTGTGCATTGCGAGCGAAGTGCCGGTCGGCTCGGGGCTTAGCTCATCGGCGGCGTTGGAGATAGCCACCGCAGTCGCGCTGCTTGGCGAGCAACGGATGGAGCCGGTTCAAATTGCGCTACTGGGACAGCGGGCGGAAATTCAGTTTGTGGGCGTGCCGTGCGGCATCATGGACCAATACGCCGCCGTTTTCGGCAGGGAAGCTTCTGCTATTCAAATCGATTGCCGCAGCTTGCAGCACGAGTATGTGCCGCTTCCTAAGAACGTGAGTATTGTGGCAGTGAATTCGATGGTGAAGCACGAGTTGGGAGCGTCTGCGTATCGCGAACGCGTGTCCGAATGCCAAGCTGCGGTGAGGGCGATTCAGGCGATCGATCCAGAGGTCCGCAGCCTGCGTGACGTTTCGATGGAGTTTTTCGTTCGTGTTCAGGAGAGCATTCCGCCAGTACCGCGGCAGCGGGCGCGGCACGTGATCGCCGATTCGCAGCGCGTCATCGATCTAGCGGCCGCCAGCCGGGCGCATGACTTAGTCGAGATGGGACGGTTGTTTGTGGCTTCTCACCGGAGCATGCAATACGACTACGAGATCAGTTGCGAGGAGATCGATTTTCTAGTCGATGGCGCTATCAAGATTCCGGGTGTCTATGGCGCGCGCATGACGGGCGGAGGTTTCGGCGGTTGCACTGTGAACCTGGTTGCTCCGGATGCGGTCGAAAGTTTTCGCAGGGAATTGACGGCGGCGTACAGCGAGCGATTCGCGAAGGTACCCGCATTTTATGACTGCAAGCCTGCGGCGGGAGCGGGTGAAGTAGCTGTTTGAATGTGGCAACAGAACTACTCGCCTGTAGCGCACAGCCTGGCGTGGTCTTCCGCGGTCGCTGCTCTGCCCATCGCGGCGCTTCTTTATGCCATCGGAGTCAGACGCGTAAGCGCCTGGAAATCCTCGCTGCTGGGACTGGCGGTAGCGGCGCTGGTTGCTTTTTTCGCCTATGGCATGCCAGCGGGTCTGATCGTGAATTCCGCACTGTACGGCGCGGCGTTCGGCGCGTTTCCGATATTTTGGGTGATCTATTGGGCCATTGTCTTGTATCGCCTTACAGTGGATACGGGCAAATTCGAAGTGCTCAAGAATTCGATTGGGCAACTGACTAGCGACCGTAGCCTGCAAGCCCTGCTGATCGCATTCGCTTTTGGCGCATTCCTGGAAGGAGCGGCCGGTTTCGGAACTCCGGTTGCGGTTGCCGCGGCGATATTAGGCGGCCTCGGGTTTGAGTCATTTTATGCAGCAGGTATTTGCCTGGTGGCGAATACGGCTCCGGTGGCATTCGGATCGATCGCTATTCCGCTAGTGACTTTGGCGGCTACGACGGGACTTCCGATTCAAGAGCTCAGCAAATATGTCGGCCGCCTGTGCGCGCCCGTGTCACTTTTCATTCCCGCTTATCTCGTCCTTATCATGGGCGGTATGCGTGGTTTGCGGCGTGTGTGGCCGGCTGCGCTGGTGTGCGGCGGCAGTTTCGCAGGAGTACAGTTTCTTATCTCTAACTTCGTCGGTCCATATCTAACGGACATTCTTAGCTCTTTAGCAGCAGTGCTGGCGCTGGTTGCTCTTTTGCAGGTTTGGAGCCCAGCAGGGACAGTAAAACGCAAGATCCCGTACAAACTCGTGGAGGTAGCGTCGGCTTGGCTCCCATACCTGCTGCTGGTTGTTCTGATCCTGTTATGGAGCATCGATAGCGTGAAAGCCGTTCTGATTCAGGCAAGTTTCGTCTGGAAATGGCCCGGGTTGCACAATCTCGTGGAGCAGATTCCGCCCGTCGTGCCTAAAGCAGCACCGTACGCGGCGATCTATCGGTTCCGTTTTCTGGCCGAAGCGGGAACGGCGTGTGCTTGCGCCGCCTTTGCCACGGCGGTTGTACTGCGTGTAAACCCGCGGCGTTTTCTGCGGCTGGGCTGGGAATCGGCGTTGCAATTGAAGTTCTCGTTCATCAGCATCGTGGCGGTACTGGCTCTCGCCTTCGTGATGAACTACTCGGGCGCGACGGCGACTTTGGGCCTGGTGTTCGCTTCGACGGGCCGGGCATTTCCGTTCTTCAGCGCCATGCTGGGTTGGCTCGGTGTGTTCCTGACTGGCAGCGATACGTCTTCGAACGCCCTATTCGGGAGCTTGCAGCAGGTCACGGCAAACCGATTGGGATTGAAAGCGGCCCTGATGGCCTCGGCGAATTCGGCCGGAGGGGTGATGGGCAAGATGATCAGCCTGCAGAGCATTTCGGTAGCGGCGGCAGCGGCAGGACTGAGGGCTGAAGAAGAGCCTCGCCTGTTTCGGTTTACATTGAAGCACAGCTTATTCTTGGCGAGCGTGGTTGGATTGCTGGCGCTGGTGTATGCGTACGCGCGTTAGCCGCCGATGGAGTACATGGGGCGTTGCGGCGCGACAAAGGACGAGCGATTGATGTCGTGCCCGGCCCATTTCTGCCACACGGTAGCGCGAATGGCAGCTTCGAGCGCAGGCTCGGAATTATCCTGGAGCAAATGCTTTACATCCGTTTCTTCGCGGGCAAAAAGGCAATTGCGCAGCTTACCGTCGGCAGTTAAGCGCAAGCGATTGCAATTCATGCAAAAGGGGCGGCTGACAGAGGCAATAAATCCTACTCGATGGCCGTCCGAAAACTGATATTCGGTGGCGGGCGCAGCGGGATCAGCGTCCGGTACCGGGGTAAGAGGGCCGAACTCGCGGGTCAGAATTGCGAGCATGTCATCCGCGGTCAAGACACGATCCAAAGACCAAATTTGCTGGGCATCGAGGGGCATGAATTCGATAAAGCGGACCTCAATACCGCGCTCGCGTCCAAAGCGTACTAATGAGACCACGTCGGGTTCGGTCAGTCCTTTCATTGCGACTGCGTTCAGCTTGATGGCCTTGAAGCCGGCGTTTATGGCGGCATCGATACTTTCCAGCACACGCGGCAAATCGTCGCGGCGCGTGATGACGCGGAAGCGCTCCCGATCGAGGGTATCCAAATGAATGTTCAAGCGCCGCAGACCCGAATCGTAGAGAGGTTGGGCAGCGTCCCTGAGCAGAACGGCATTGGTGGTGAGTGCCAGATCCCGGATGCCCGGTAGCCGGCTGAGGGCGGCCACGAGATCTGTCAGCTTCGGACGGAGTAGGGGCTCACCTCCCGTGAGGCGGATCTTGCGAATTCCCAGCGGGACGGCGGTAGACACGAAGCGAACAATTTGCTGAAAGCTGAGGAGCGAAGGAAGCGGCGCAAATTCGGCTCCTTGCTCAGGCATGCAATAAAAACAGCGGATGTTGCAACGATCCGTGACACTGATGCGGAGGTCGGAATGCACGCGGCCAAAGGAATCAAGCAGCGGACCCGCGAGGGGCTGACGGGCGGGAAGAGGAGCGAGCTGGACGAGTTGGCTCACCGGCGGGTTACTTCACGGCGAGCATGCGCTCGATTGGAATCAAAGCGCGTTCGATGATATCGGCCGGAAGCTCGATGCGAGGCTCCAGGTCTTCCAGGCAGGCCAGCAGTTTCTCGAGGGAATTGAGCTTCATGTACGGACACTCACTGCAGTTGCAGTTCTCATTGGCGACAAAATAGAACTTCTTGCCTGGCGAAAGCTTCTCGAGCGAATAGCGGACGCCGCTTTCGGTCATGACGATAAACTCATCTGCCGTTTGGGCCCCGCACCAATCGATGATGGCCGAGGTCGAGCCAATGAAGTCGGACATGCGAAGGACATCGCCCGGACACTCCGGATGAGCCGCGACGAGGGCGTTGGGATGCTCGGCGCGAGCGGCGGAGAGGCGGCGCGCGGGAAAGGTGGCGTGCACGATGCAAGCACCCTGCCAAATCTTCATGTTCGCGCGGCCGGTTTGCGCCTTGACGTAGTTTCCGAGATTGATGTCGGGAAGGAATAGGATGGGCCGATTGGCAGGAATCGAATTCACGATCTTGACGGCGTTTCGCGAGGTACAAAGAATGTCGCTCTCGGCCTTCACCTCGACGGAGGTGTTGATATAGCTGACGATGACGTGGCCGGGATTGCGCTTTCGGAAGGCACGAACAGCTTCCGCCGGACAACTATCCACCAGGCTACATCCGGCGTTCAGATCGGGGACGACAACGATGCGCTCGGGATTGAGGACCTTGGCGGTTTCAGCCATGAAGCGGACGCCGCAGAAGGCGATGACCTCACCTGCAAAGCTGCGCGCAATGCGAGCTAATTCGAGGCTGTCGCCGACGGAATCGGCGAGTTCCTGGATTTCAGGCTCTTGATAATGGTGAGCCAGGATGACAGCACGCCGGCGAGTCTTGAGCTCGATGATTTGTTCGGCGAGCGTGGCGGTAGCGACCATGAATCAGGTACAGCTTTATTTTAGCAGCGGGGGACAGCGTGAACTTTATTACGGGATCGTAACCTTTTCAGCGTTATATAGTCGTAAATAGCAAGCGCAGAAAACCTCCGAGTCTGCGCTTCAGGGAGCCGGCCGCGCGAGAGACGGTTGGCTCCCGCTTGATTTCCGCTAAGGCAAAGGGGAAGCCCGAAGACTTCCCCCTTGTCCATCCAACTAACTGGACGTGATCAGAACGTGAACTTGACCTGGGTCTGAATCACGCGACCTGACACTGCTGAACCCTGGAATGAACCATAGGCACTGGTGGGAGCCGAAACCGTCGATTGGATGGTTCCGAAGTTTCCAGCAGCCAGGTTGTTCGCGGGCAGATCGAAATTCGGATGGTTGAGAATGTTGAAAAAGTATGCGCCGATCAGCAGGTGATAGCGCTCATGAATGGCGAAGGTCTTGTTAAAGTTCAGATCGGTGTCGAAGTAACCCGGACCCCGGAAGGCATTGCGGGCAATATTGCCGAAGTTGAGCTGGCTCGCGGACGAGGCGAATAGGGAAGTGGAGAAACACGGAACGTTGGGCGTGCTGCAAGTCGCGTTCATGGGACCGCCGAGATAGTCGGCGATGAAGGGTTGAGTGGCGATGCCGCTGGCGTTCTTCACTCCGCCCGCGCTGCGAACACCGGTATTCACGACGCTGAACGGATAACCGCTCTTATAAAAGAGGGTGCCGGCTACTGTCCAGCCGCCGAATACTCCCTTTGTAAACGCGTTGTGGAAATAGGAGTTTGGAACGGTGTACAAATAGTTCCCATTCACAGAATGCCTAACGTCGTAGTCGGCATTGCTGTAGTTCAGTCCGTTCTGTCCTAAGGGGCTGATCTGATACCGAAGACTGACCGCGGTCAGAGCGTTAAATGGTTCCAGACAGTCATTCGAGCATGTATCGAGAGCATGGCTCCAGGTATACGAGAAATTGCCAGTGAAATTCGAGGTCAATCTCCACCTGAACGAAGTGGTCATGCCGTTGTAGTTCGAATACCCCTGGTTATTAAGATTGCGGATCTCCCCAAAACGCGGATCAAGCGGGGCGGTCGGGAGACCCTGGAAATGTTTCGTGGAATACGCGTTGGTAAACAAGGACTGGTTGAGTTCCTGATAGCCGCTATTCCCAACGTAGTCGACCGAAAGCATTCCTTTTGTGCCAATGCCCTGTTGGACCTCGAAGTTCCATTCGTAGTATTTGGGGTTGTACAGCTCATTCGCGACCGTGTTGAAGTTTGGCGGAGTGAAACCAAGTGGAACAGCCGCCTGCAATTGGGCCAATGTTGCGCCGCTGGCGAAACCGCTACGGAAAGCGTTATATGAGTTCGCCACTGCTGCGAAGGCGCTATTGGGATTATTGGGAGCCACCAGACCGGAAGTGGCCGTAAACGAGGCCACGGCAGGAGAGTTGGTGATTAGACGATCCGCAATTAAGCCTTGATAAAGATCGGAAAAGACACCGAAACCGCCGCGAAGCACCAGATCCTTGGTGGCGTTATACGCGAACCCAATCCGGGGTGCAGGGACGAACGGCTCGATGCTTGGGAAGGCCTCCTTCAGCCCGGTCTGGATGATCGCATTGTAAGGCGTCGTGGCGGAGTGATTGGCCTGTACGAAAGGCTGCCCCGCCAGCTCATTGAAACAACCTACTCCACATCGGATATTGCTATTGCGATCGAGACGAAGAGCCAGGGTCAAGGTTAGGTTGGGGCGGATCTTCCACTCATCCTGTCCATAGAATCCCGCACTATACATGGTCAAATTCTCGGCGCCGATATTCGTAAAGGTTTGAGCGTAGGTGGACCCGTTCGCTAACGAGCCATTCGCGAAATCCGTCATTGAGTTGAAGGTGAACAGGCCGCTGGTACCGGGCAAAGCGGCGTACGTGGCAACAAAGTTCTTTCGAATATTAGTACCGATCTTCACGGTGTGGCCGCCGTGGGTCCACGAGTAATCGTCAACTAATTGCCATTGCCTTACTTTGCGTCCTTGAGGATAGACGTTGTCGCTGCCGCCAAGATTTGCAAAAGGCGCGCCGTCTGTGAAGGCGAAGGTAGTGGGGAAAGTACTCAGCGCCTGGCTAATATTCGGAGGGCCAAAAATGGCCGCGTAGTCCGACGCGGAAAGCAGCAATTGATTCACTTGGGTGGCGCCAATAACCTTGGTATAGCCGAATTGGCCGCCGTAGGAGGGCTGAACGCTGTTCGCATTGAAGGCCGAATTGATGGGATCGGTACCGGTCGCCTGCACACCACGATCCATGTTGTAGCGGAAATAGACGCGATCGTTAGCGGAGAGGATGTAATCGACACGAGCAGCCAGCAGCCATTCGGTATTCAGGTTGTTGACCGTGCTTCGGAACATTGCAGCACAAGGACGGGTGACGCCAAAGCCAGATGTACCCGTAAAATCTCCGCAGCCGAGTTGTGGATCCTGCGCGGCCGTCAGCGGGGTAGCGCGCGCGGCACCGGAGGAGCCCGCATACAACTTCAGCGCCGTCGTGTAAAACGGAACGGCCGCTGAGTTCGTTGCTGCCAAATTATTCAAAACATAGTTGGAGAAGTCGCTCGTAGGTACGTATATGGCCCCGCCGCCGCCAGCCAGAACATACCGTAGTCCTTCATTGTCAAAGAAGAAGAACAGCTTATTCTTCAGGATTGGGCCGCCTATGGAATCCGCCCATTCGTTAGAAATGGAAAAGGGACGAGGCGTGCCGGTCGCATTGTTGAACCAGTCATTTGCGTTCATGACGCGACCGTTGTAAAACCAGGCTAGATTTCCATGAAAATCGTTCGTGCCCGACTTGGTTACGTAATTGACGTTGGCACCTGCCTGACGTCCATACTGGCCGGTGTAGCCGTTAAGAACGACGACAGCCTCAGAAAGTTCATTTGAGCCGAGCGTCAGGTTGCTGGCACCCGAGTTGTTCAGATTCAGGTACGGGTCCATATTGTCGTTGCCGTTAATCGTGAATAGATTGGCGACGCCGGGAAGGCCGTTAGCGGAGAAGCTGCCGTAGCCTCCGCCAGTGCTGATGGTGACGCCCGGGGCTGTGAAGGCATAGGCGGTCATATCGTTGCCGGGCGCCGGGAGGTTTTCCAGTTGCTGGGTGTTAAACCCGGTCGCCAGGTTGGCGTTGTCGCTTTGGACGAGAGGAACCGTCTCGGTAACCTGAACGATTGTTTTCGAACTCTCCGGCTGGAGGGTGAGATCAACCGTGGACACTTGGCCGATCTGGATCTGAATTGAACCGGTGTCCGATTTCAGGCCAGGACTGCTGGCCGAGATCTGATAATGGCCTTGCTGCAGGGTGGTAAACCGGTATTCGCCGGAAGCGTTGGGAGTGGCGGTACGAATTTCTCCGGTATCCAAGTTCTTCAGAGTCACGGTAGACGTGGGGACGACCGCCCCGCTAGTGTCTTTAATCGTACCTGTGATATCGCCTGTGGTGATGGTCTGAGCCTTCACCGTTCCCACGACAAAGAATGCCGCGATCAAAATGTACAAAAATTTTGCTGCGAGTCCTCGCATTTGATGTGCTCCCCCCAGATTGCTCTACTGCAACAGCCTCGCCGACTTTTGTGGCTGAGGTCCGAGAGAAGCAGGTGCATTTAGCTGCCCAATTAATGCGGGTCGATTACTCTAGACTTTGCAGTAACTTACGCGAGGCGGGCGGACGTCCTGTTCCGTGTTGTGAGAGCGAATACATCTAACGCTTCCAAAAATCATAGTTTCTAACGAATGTATAACGAGATAAGGTCAACAGAGACAAACCTTTTGGGAGTCCGTTGGGCCGCCTAACCCAGTTATAGACCGCGCCTAACGCACGAAGACCAGGCAGAAACGCCTGGTCTTTGCAACTATTCGGGATGCGTGGATCGGTTTAGCGGGCGGCCAAAAGAGCCCTCAAATGCCGCGCCCGCTCTGGAGAGCGAAGCTGGCGTAAAGCCTTGGCTTCGATCTGGCGGATCCGTTCGCGAGTGACATCGAATTCCTGGCCGATCTCTTCGAGGGTATGCTCACGCTCACAACCGATCCCAAAACGGAGCCGGATAACCTTTTCTTCCTTAGGGGAGAGGGTCTTCAGGATGTTCGCCGTTTCATCGCGTACGTTGGAATCGATCACTGCATCGACGGGGGAACCCACCCAGCGGTCTTCGATTAGATCGCCGAGGGCGGACTCACCATCGCGGCCTACGGGAGTTTCGAGGGAAACCGGATCACGCGAGATGGTTTTTAGCTTCTGGACCTTCTCGACCGGGAATGTCCATGCGGCGGCTGATCTCTTCATTCGTTGGAACGCGGCCGAGCTCCTTCTCGAGCTCACGGGTCGCCCGGAGGAACTTGTTCATGCTCTCGTTCATGTGAACGGGAATGCGGATGGTGCGGGATTGATCGGCTATGGCGCGAGTAATGGCCTGACGGATCCACCAGGTAGCGTAGGTCGAGAATTTGTAGCCGCGGCGGTACTCGAATTTGTCGGCGGCTCGCATCAGCCCGATATTGCCTTCCTGAATGAGATCCAGCAGGTGCAGGCCGCGATTGACGTACTTCTTGGCAACCGAAACGACCAGACGGAGATTGGCTTCGACGAGATCTTTCTTGGCGCGCTCGGCTTCGATTTCGCCGTGGCGAATTACGGAGAGGCTATGGCGAAGATCGGGAAGCGAGGCTCCCGCTTCGCTCTCTTTTTTCTTGAGATCGCGCTTGAGCTCCTTAACCCGCAACTGGGCCGAGGCCGAATTGCGCATTTCAAGCCGCTTGACCTCAGCGTCGAGGAGAGACATCTCGTCGGCGTTTCTTTCGATGCCCCGGACGAATTCCTTCCAGCGCGCCAGATTGAAGGGAATAGCGCGCAGAGACCGCGAGAGCTCTACCTTGGCGCGCGCGACCTTGCCGCCCCAGCGCTTACGAAGCTTCTTGTTGGCCGCGGGGACAGTGCCATGCTTGTCGATGCTCTGTAGAAGCTTCTTATGCGCAGCCAGATAGGCGACAAAAAGCTCGACTATTTCATTGCGGCGTTTCAGATCGGCAGCGCTACCCTCTTCGATCTCGGAAGGGGGGAAATCGATATAGCTATCGACGTCTTCGGCGCCTTTGCGGACCAGTTCCGCAAATTCGAAAACTACCGTCTGGATGAGCGGAGAGCGGCTAATCGCCTTCTGCATCCGCAACTTCCCGCGTTCCATTCTGCGCGCGAGAGTGACCTCACCTTCACGGGTCAGCAGGGGCACTGAACCCATTTCGCGGAGATAGACCCGTACCGGATCGTCGGTGTAGATCGACTCCTCTACCTGCTGGGCACCGTGAAATTCCTCATCTTGAACCTCTTCCGGATGGAAGAAGTTGGTGTCCTCGTCGAACGGGAGCGCTAGCGGCTCGTGCCCTTCGGCTAAATATTGATCCTCGAATTGATCCACCTTACCTCGTCACCTCTACGTACTTACCGCCCAAGCTTGCTCCGGACAATCGGGGGAGAAGGGGGAATTGAACCCCTAGCGCGCTTATCGGGAAAGGGGACACGCCTGCCAAACCGAATCGGTAACAAAACTGCTGAATAAACTTCGCCTCAGAAATGGGGTAGTTCTCCACCTGGCCGGCGGCGGTGCCCGGTACCGGTGCAAATGCTGTAATTATTGCGCGCACCAATTATACCCGGTTTCGTCTGAGAAGTTAACACCCAAATAGAAAGATGTTCAGCAAAGTGATTGGTTACACAAAAGATAAGTGCGAGTGACGCACCCAAATCACAGCTAAATCCGCAGGGAAAATTTTACGGCTTCGGCTCCCTCAATCTCTTAGACTTTCCTGTGGAGCATAACGTTTTTGAGTTCACTCAAGAATTCTTCGAGATCCTGGAAGTCCCTGTAAACCGACGCAAAACGAACGTAGGCGATCTTGTCGAGCGAGCGCAGGCGTTCCATGAGGCGTTCCCCGATCAAAGTAGTAGCCAATTCGCGTTCGGGGCTCTCCAGGAGACCCGATTCGATGTCATCGACCAGCTCAGCCAGTTTGCCCATGCTGACCGGCCGCTTCTCACAGGCGCGTAGGAGCCCGTTTAAGACCTTCTGGCGATCAAATTTTTCCCTTCTCCCGTCTTTTTTGATGACCATATAGGGCACTTCGTCGCAACGTTCGTAGGTGGTAAAGCGGCGTTCGCAAGCCAGGCACTGGCGGCGGCGCCTGATGGAATCGCCCTCCTTGCTCTCCCTGGAATCAATTACTTTGTCTTCGCGGTGGCCGCAAAAAGGACAAATCATTCGGTAGCCTTATTCTACGCAGCAAAGTTCGGACATTCGGCGCGGATGGCGGATTGAACTTCTGAATCGTCTCTCTCGTTAAGTAGGGTGTAGAGCCAATGCCTTGACGGAGCGGGAATTACCCCCAGAACCGGCTGCAAAGGCTCCCACAAGGCCCATGTCAGCCGTCGCGGTCGCACCCATTTCGCTCAGACTGAAAACGTTTGGGGGCGGAGCGCCTTCGAGCCGTCTGAGGGAAGGGCCTCTCGACCGGGTAGCGGTGGCTCTTGTTCGGGAGAGTTCGTTAAGCTCGAAAGCACGACACTTGGATCTTGAGACGAGTCTGGTAGAGCGCTGCCTCACTGGAGAACAGGGCGCGTGGGAAGAGCTGGTCAAAGCACATACCAAGCGTGTCTATGCTCTCTGCTATCGTTTCACGAGTAAAGACAACGAAGCTCAGGATTTGACGCAGGAAGTCTTTCTGCGCGTGTTTAAGAGTTTGGGCAGCTTCCGGGCCGGTGAGGGCTCGTTTACCGTGTGGCTGAGCCGGCTAACGCGTAATTTACTGGTGGATAATTATCGGCGCACGAAGAACGAGAGGGTCACGGACGCCATTGAAGATAAGCTGCTGGTTCTGGAGGAGAGAAGCGGGCAACATTCTCGAACGGATGGCCTGCTGGCCGGGAGAGAGGCGGGCGAATTGCTGCAGGCGGCTTTGCAAAAGCTATCGCCGGAGTTGCGCGAAGCAGTGATCTTACGCGATCTGCAGGAGTTGGAATACCGCGAGATTGCGCGGGTGTTGAATGTTCCGGAAGGAACTGTTAAATCGAGATTGAATCGAGGGCGCGCGGAATTAGCGCGCGTTCTCAGGCGAAACAAAGTGACAGTGTAGGGAAGCCATGAACTGCGCCGAATTTGAAATCATCCTGGCGGACTACATTGACGACGCGCTGAGCGCGGGGGACCGAGCCGCGCTGGAGCAGCATGCGTCTTCGTGCGCCGGCTGCGGGCAGCTTCTGCAAGACGCGAGCAGCGCAGTGACATTCCTGAAGCGCGCGGACGACGTGACACCACCGCCGGAGTTGATTACGCGCATTGCGTATCAGGCCCCGATGGGTCGAACCAGAGAACCGTTCGAGCGCCAGAATTTTTTGAGCAAGTTGGCCAGCAAGTGGCTGCAACCGATTCTGCAGCCACGCCTGGCGATGGGTATGGCGATGACGATCCTGTCATTTGCGATGCTGGAGCGCTGCACCGGGGTACACGTGCAACATATTCAGGCGGCGGATCTGAATCCGGTGAGAGTCTGGGGCGGGCTGGAAGACAAGAGCGTTCGCCTGAAGGATCGCGCCGTGAAGTACTACGAAAATCTGCGCTGGGTATATGAAATCGAAACGCGGCTGAAGGCCCTGCAGGATCAGCAGGAGGCGTCGCAAGACCAGGCGCCGCAAAATCAGGGGCCGCCGGCGAAGAGTTCTGCTGGCCAAGAAAGCCAGCACACGAATAAAGAGAATCAGGGTGTCACAGCACCCGATGGGTTGAACAATCAGGGGAAGAAGAAATGAACTGCTATTTACATCCGGAGACGCCCGCTAGCGCTTTTTGCCGCTCCTGCGGAAGAGCGCTCTGCGTCCTATGCCAGAGATCGGCCGATGGCACCATCTATTGCCAGGATCACATTCCGGTGGCTGGTTATGCGCCGCAGCCGGATGCAAGCGCTTCGGCGGCTGGGAATCCCTATTTTCAGGCTGCGCCGATGCCGGTTTCGCCGCCCGCTCAGAGCGCTCCAGGGCTGGCATTCGTTGTTGGCTGCATACCAGGCGTGGGCGCCATTTACAACGGCCAATACATCAAAGGGCTGGTGCATGTGGTGATCTTCGGTTTGATCATCAGCCTGCTGAATAGCGACCTCAGCGGCTCGGGTGAGGCTTTTCTGGGCATCATGTTGGCCGCGTTTATAATTTACATGCCGTTTGAGGCATACCATACGGCCAAGAAACGTCAGACGGGCATAGCGGTCGAGGAGTGGTCCAGCCTGATGGGCCCGGATCGATACGCCAACCGCGCCCCGGTCGGTCCGATCATTCTAATTGTGATCGGAATCTTATTTCTTTTGGACACCCTGCACGTGATTGAATTCCGTGAGATTGGGCGTTTTTGGCCGGTGATCCTGATTGTGATGGGCGCCTACATGCTTTACGCGCGAGTGAGTTCCCCGGGGCGCGTATCACCTCCACCAGATTCTTTCGCGAGTTCCGCTGCAAATAGGCCGGCGAGCGACATCGTGGAGACTCGCCATGAATAGAGGAGCACTGTTCCTGCAGGCGATACGCGGACCGATTCTGTTGATCACTATCGGGACGTTGTTCGCGATTCATCAGGCGGGAGTGTTGTCGTTCTCCCGAACGTGGCCGTTGATCATCATTGTCGTGGGACTGATGAAGCTATTCGAACGCATGGCCATGCGGCAGTTCGCTCCTCCCCCAGGGGGACCAACGCGATGACAACACGAGGTTCTATTACCGGGCCGCTGATCTTAATCGCGATTGGGGTGCTCTTCCTGGTCCACGCCGTTTCGCCCAGCTTTCGAATTGAGGACATCTTAGGTCAATACTGGCCTTACATCCTGATCTTGTGGGGTGTCCTGCAATTGATTGAAGTGTGTTTCCGGACGCTGCGCGGAGGTCCCATACCCGTGAATGGCGTGTCGGGGGGCGCTTGGCTGTTAGTGGTCTTCATCTGTATTGCGGGGCTTACCACTTTCGAGGTACGGCGGCCTGACACTTGGTGGCGACATGTAGGTTTCGTTCGCGGAGTGGAGGCTTTTGGAGACGAGCACGATTATTCGATTCCGACGAATGAAAAGCCGGTGGGCAAAACTCCTCACCTGGTGATTGAAAGCTTCCGAGGCGACGCCAAAATTGTCGCTACGGATGGGACCGACCTAACGGTAAGCGGCCACAAAACAATTCGCGCTTTTGAGGGTCAGGACGCGGATCGTGCTAATACTCAGACGCCCGTCGATGTGATAGTGCAGGGAAACACGATCATCATCCGTTGCAATCAAGATAAAGCCGGCCTGCACACGGCCGTGACAACCGATTTGGATATTTTGTTGCCTAAAGGAGCGAGTATCGAAGCCACCGGGCAAGTGGGAGACTTCGACGTCTCGTCAATCTCCGGAGATGTTGACATCAGCAGCGAAAACGCCGGAGTGCGGTTGCAAGATCTGGATGGCAACGTGAAAGTCGACACTCGCCGCAGCGATCTGGTCCGTTGTACCAATGTGAAGGGGACGGTAGATCTGCGTGGCCATGGCGCTGACGTGGAATTGACTAAGATCACGGGACAAGTGACGATCAGCGGCGATTACACCGGAACAGTTTCGCTACGCGATCTGAGCAAGCCGGTTCGCGTGGAGAACATGAGGACGGAGTTGGATGTCCAGCAAGTGCCGGGCGAAATCAGGCTCGACCGCGGCAGCCTCAACGTACAGAAGGTGGTGGGTCCGCTGCGGCTGACCACGCGCGCTACGGACGTGAGCGTGGACGGCTTCTCGAATGGGCTGGAGTTGACCGTGGACAAGGGGGACATCGATCTGCGGCCGGGGCAGCTGCCTTTGGGCAAAATGGTGGTGCACACGAGATCGGGAAATATCGAGCTGGCGTTGCCACCTACCGCGAGCTTTGTACTGAACGCCAGCACCGATCACGGCGAAATCGATAATCAATTCGGGGAGACATTGCAACAGCGAACCGACGGCCGGGGAGCCCGGCTGCAAGGCAACGTCGGAGATGGACCAGAAATTAATCTGACAACCGATCGCGGGAGCATTACGGTTCGCAAGGCAAGCGGGGAGACAACAGGGACACAGGTTTCCGGCGATCGTAACGCGAGAGCGGGACGCTTACAACAAGTTATCGCAACAGCGCAATAGCCCGCTCAGAGAGCGCGACGCCGGAGCAACAGCATGCTCAGTAGAGCAGCCGCTATAGGAATAAACATCGCGGGCTCGGGAACTGCGGTTGGCGTGAAGTTTACGTTGTCGATTGCGAAATCCCAGTCGGTCATCGGAACAGACGAAGCAATGGTGATCTGATTAATGCCGGAATCGGTCAAACTTAACATCTGGTTTGTTTCGTAGAAATTGACCGTTGCGCTGCTCATCGTTCCGTTGTTATCTGTGATGGTATAGGTGTCGGGAAACTCGTTTGTGATCAGGACACTGAAGTTACTAACCGATTGCGAAAACGCGATCGTAAGGGGATCTGTGTAAGCTCCGACAAAGAAATTTGGGGACACGGTCGCATAGACCGCACTGGTATCAACTCCGCCCATCTCATTTCGCAGGAGTTGTCCCCCGGTAAACGTCGCGATTCCGATGGTCAGGGGGGAATTGAGATGCCCCGAAAACTGGTTTGGCGCACTCGCCCCCTGGGCCTCGAAATCGATGGTTGTGGCGCTGGCTGCTACGCCGAGACAGATATATCCAAATACGGCAACGGCAATGGGGAAGTGCTTCACATGATCTCCTGTTCGAGTTATCCGAGGAAGCTCAGCGTCTGTGATCCGAAATTCGCAAAATTTGGGAACACGGCACTTAGATTCGCGGCGTTGATTCCGAACCAGGAACAGAGCGTCGCTCCGTACTGATCGATAGCAACGGTGGGAATCCAACGCCCGCGGGTATCGGTGTCATTGGGGCCGCCTAGTTGAAACGCGGGGAACGCGCCATAGATATCGCCACCCTGCACTGCTCCGCCCATCACCAGATGATGACTGCCCCAGGCATGATCGCTACCGTTGCCTGAAGTCGGTTGGAAGGTGCGGCTGAAATCGGATTCGGTAAAGGTTGTGACGTTATCCGCAACTCCGAGTTCTTGCAGCGCGTTGCTGAATGCGGCGAGAGCCTGGCTAAGTTGCGGGTAGAGCTGCTTGTGCGTATTGATCTCGTTGGTATGCGTGTCGAAGCCGCCCAGCGCGGCGAAAAAGATCTGGCGATGCATCCCGAGGCCGTCGCGTACCTGGATGATCTGGGCGATTTGTTGCATCTGAGCTCCGAGGCTGGTCTTCGGAAAGGTTGTCTTGAGGGCGGTGACTTTGCCCAGAGCGGCGTCCAGAGCATTGGCGTCGGCGATGCTGTTCGACAAAATGCCATTAGCAGCTTGCACGAGCTTTACACCGGTATCCGTAGTGAGCAGAGTCTTGAGGGCGGTCAAACGGTCTTGCGATGCGGCCTTTGTGTTGAATCCTTTAAGGTCGAGAGACTCGCCGGGGCTTAGAGCGACGGGCTGCGTATCGACGCCGGTGCCCATCAGGCTGTTTCCGGCCACGGAAAGGAATGTCGGGAAGCCGGATGAGTTCTGCGAGGCAATCAAATCCGCTGCGCGTCCAGCCCATCCGGTGGGGCTGTGTCCGGATGGAATGGATGTTTGCCATTGGAGCTGCTGGTCCGAGTGCGAGAAAAGGTTCAACGGAACGGGAGCGGTTTGGGCCTGATATTGCGCCCGGTTGGTAGGTTGGACAAGGCTTCCGACATTGGCAACCACCGCCAGCTCTTTGTTAGAGAACATGGACGCCAATTCCGTAAGATCGGCATGGAAGGCGTAAGGCGCATTACCGGTCTTGGCGTAAACCGTGCTGGTGAGGTCCGCGACCGAAAGCGCCAGGTTGCCGCGAAGCGAGGTGTAAGCCTGGAAGTTGGTGTCGTCGACCGGAACAACCATATTGTTGGAATCGTTTCCACCAAAGAGAAACACGCAAACAAGCGCACGATAATCAGGCGAGGTCGATTGCGCAAGGGCCGGAAGGAGGCCGAGCGGCCGCAAAGCGAGCGAGCCGACCGAAGCAGCTCCGATTTTGATAAATCCGCGACGTGAAAACATAGTTATTTACCTTTTTGGGTTCCGCAATGATTAATGGATGATCTGGTATTCGCTCGAGGTGAGCGCGATGTATAACGCGGCTTTGGCTTTATCGGCGGGCGCAGTCAAAGGCGCGAGCGCCTGATCGATGGCGTTTTGGACACTCGATGACATATCTTCATGGAAGAAGTTGGTGTTGATGAGAGCAATCAGCGCTGTGTTGTTGGCTGCAGCGGCGGTGTAAGTGGTGAGGTCGAATTTTGTTCCGGCATCCAGCTGGCCGCCGTAAACCGCAGAATTCACCGTGTCGGCGCGATTGCTAGCGGTTTGAGTGGAGTAAATTTGGAACTCCGGACCTAACAGGCCAAGGGTGGTCCTGTATTGCGGAGAAAAGTAGCTGAACACGCTGGGCGCATAGAACAGTTGCTGGCCCAAATTCGTCGCGGCGTTAGCCACGCCACTCGTGCTGGAAAGCGTGGCATTCAACCCGCGTATCAAATTTGCAATGAATAGCACCGGCTCGCGCATGTGACCGAATGCGGCCCCATCGGTTACGCCGGGCACATCTCCGGCGCGGGCCTCGGGATCAGTCAAGATGGCGCGAACGACTGCGGTCAGATCGCCCCGCACGCCAGAACCGTTGTTTGCAAAAACTTCTGAAACCCGGGAGATGTAGGCCGGACTCGGATTACTCGTCACCAGATGCTCGATCAGTTGCTGAGAAATAAAAGGCGCGAGGCTGGACTGCATGAAGAGCGTATGGAGCGCGTCCGTAAGGTCTTCCTCGGCCGTTCTGCCGGCAGCGAAATTCACGCCCAGGATGGTCTTCGCAGTCAGGTCGTGTTCCGATTCGGAAGGAACCATGGGGACCAGGTAGAAAGCGGGATTATTCGCCTTACCGGGAACGCCGGGCGGGGTGCCGTACGTCCACCCGGTGAACGCCTTGGCCAGATTTGTCACGTCCGCGGCGATATAAGTCGGAATCGTATTGCCGTTGCCATCGAGAACCGGGCTTCCATCGGGATTCAATTGGGTAAGCCCGATTGTGAACAACTGCATGCTCTCGCGGGCATAGTTCTCATTGGCAGAGGTTCCCTTCACGGTGCTGCCTTTGGCGTTATTCACCATGTTGAGAAAACGCCCCATAGCCGGATTCAGGGTGACGTCCCGCATCAATGTTTCGTAGTTGCCCAACGCGTCATTCTGGAAAAGCCTCATCAGCGGAGGAAAAGCTGATGCGTTGTTCAGCTCCAGCTCTGAAACGACCCAGATCTCACTGAGCGCAAAGGCCACTCGCTGGCGAAGCTGATCCGGCCCGTTCAGGGCGTTCTGAAAAAACTGCACCTGAACGGGAGCCAAATTCGTATTTGTCTTACCAGCGGAGTTCGAGAGCGGTTGATCCGAATAGGTGGATATGGGCGCGGCCACCTGCGCCGCAAACCAAGCGTCAAAGCCCTGAGTTTGCAACGCGGCCGAGCTTGCCGGCGTGGGTCCCCAGGTTGCTTGATCCAGAATGCGATTGGCAGCCCGTGCCGACAACAGTTGAGGCTGAGTCTGGGCGAAGCAAAGAGCTGGCAGCAGCAGAGCTGCCACGATAGACAAGAGACTTAACGGCATAAGACCTCGCAAGTGCAAACACGATTGGCAAGCGAAGGTTTCGCCCGAATGAAACTATGTGAGATTCACTTAGCGCTTATTCCGATAGATAGCGCGGCTTAAGTGATTCTGTTGCTGGTTTACCTGTTTGCGTTCACTATTCGTCAGATGCCCGTTGTCATACTTGCGGTCTGTTCTGACCTCTCGTTTTACGCCGGCTTCGCGGCTCTCCAAATTCGCAGTCTGACCAGCATTGAGATGGCCTGACTTGATCCCTTGCGCAATGCGGTCCTGCTGGTTCTCTTCGCGCCGGCCGACCTCGCTATTGCCAAAATGATCCGCCGCCGCGTTGTGTTTATCGCTGTAGATCTGCTTACTCAGCGAGTTCTGCTGGCCATTGATTTGCTGCTTTTCAGCTTGTGTTAGCTTGCCGCTATCGCCGTTCCGGTCTGCCCGAACCTCGCCATTTAAAGCTCGCTGTTGGGTCTCCAGGTTAGCGCTCTCGCCTGGAGTCAATTGTCCGGATTGCACGCCTTGCGCGATGCGATCCTGCTGGTTTTCACGCCGGCCGTTGACCTGCCCAAAACTCGTCAGAGCAAATACTCCGATGAACAATGATGTCAATGTAAGTCTTTTCATTTTTCTCCCCTTTTCTCTGCTGTCGTTTTCGCCGCTGGTCTGCGCCAGCCGGTTCACTACCGAGAACGGGAGACTTATTCTTCGGTTGACCGCCGCGCTGTTAACTTTCGTTCAGCTGGTTTGTCCCGGGGCAACCAAAGTACTGGGCCTAATTACTCGTCCCCGAACGCTAGGCTAGGGATTGGACCTGGGAACGCCACTTCAATATGTCAAGGGGATTGGACCCGCACGCGCGGAGATGTTGGCCGCCAAGGAACTGCGAGTCGTAGGCGATCTGCTTTATTACGCGCCCTTCCGCTACGAAGATCGCCGCAACATCAAAGCGATAGCGGAACTTGCGCCCGGAGAGAAGGCGGTGGTATTTGCGCGCGTCAGCTCGGCAAAACTTTCGCGCTTCCGCAAAGCTTCAGGACTATTCGAGGCGACACTGCACGATGGCAGTGGAGCAAATCTTGAAGCGCGCTGGTTTCATGGCGAGCGCTATGTTGACACCCTGGTCCCCGATACGCGCCTGGCACTTTTTGGAAAAATTGAACTAGACCGCGGGCACGGCAATCGGCTCATGATTCAGCCAGAGATCGAAATTCTCTCAGGCGATGAAGACGAGGAAGAGACGCTGCATACCGGGCGGATCGTCGCCGTCTATGAAGCGGCGGGCAAAATCTCAACGCGAGTTTTCCGCACGCTGTTGAATCGCATTTTGAGCGAAGCGCCTATGCCGGAAGACGCACTCCCCGAAGGCGTTCGCGCGCGCGCCGGTCTGCCGGATCTGGCGACGGCAATTCAGCAGATACACGTACCGGCTCCAGACTCGGACTTGCGGCTTCTTAATGAGTTTCGTACGCCCGCGCAGGTCCGCTTGATCTTCGACGAGTTCTTCTGGCTGGAATGCGGTCTGGCGTTGAAAAAGGGAAAAGCAAAGGCGGCAACCGGCATTCCGTTCGCGGTGACAGAGCGAGCGCGCGAGCAGATCAAGAAGATGCTGCCCTTTAAGCCGACCGGGGCACAACGACGCGTGATGCAAGAGATCGCCGACGACATGAAACGGCCACATCCGATGAATCGGCTCTTGCAGGGCGATGTGGGCAGCGGAAAGACCATTGTTGCAGCGCAAGCAGCGGTAATCGGCATCGAGAACGGCTACCAGGTCGCGGTTCTCGCGCCCACCGAGATACTGGCCAGCCAGCATTACTGGTATTTCAAGAGGTTACTGGAAAAACTGGGCTACGCAGTAGCGGTACTAACCGGTTCGGCTACCCCACGCGAGAAACAGAAGATCAAAGAACTGATAGCGGGCGGCTATATAAATGCGGTCATCGGCACGCACGCCCTGATTCAAGAAGACGTGAAGTTCTCAAAACTTGGATTGGCGATTGTTGACGAGCAACATCGCTTTGGCGTACGCCAGCGTCTGGAGCTGATGAAAAAGGGAGAGCAACCGGATGTGCTCGTTATGACCGCGACACCGATACCGCGGACATTGGCGCTCACCATCTATGGAGATCTCGACGTCTCGACGATCGACGAACTGCCACCAGGACGAAAACCGGTGGTCACGAAGCACGTGCAGGAGTCCGCGGTTGAAGGCATTTATAGCTTTGTGGCGCAACAGATCAAGACAGGCAGGCAGGCCTACGTCGTGTACCCGGTTGTAGAGGAAACTGAGACCCTTGCAGTGAAAGCTGCCGAAAAGATGTTCCAGCATTTATCGGAGAAAGTTTTCCCGGGAACCCATGTCGGCCTTCTGCACGGCAGGATGCCTTCAGACGAGAAGGAAGCTGCGATGCAGAGCTTCCAGGCGGGGCACACGAAGATTTTGGTCTCTACAACAGTGATTGAAGTCGGCGTCGATGTGCCTAACGCGTCGGTGATGGTCATCGAGCAGGCGGAAAGATTCGGCTTGGCGCAAATTCACCAGCTGCGTGGGCGGGTGGGGCGCGGATCTCATCAAAGCTACTGCATTTTGGTTACGGGCAAGTTGAATGATGTGGCACGAGAGCGCATTCGCACCTTAGTGGAATCGAACGATGGGTTCTATATCGCTGAAATGGATATGAAGCTGCGCGGGCCCGGAGAATTCTTCGGAACGAAGCAATCCGGGATACCGGGCCTGAGAC
This sequence comes from uncultured Acidobacteriaceae bacterium, assembly GCA_963795445.1. Classification (GTDB taxonomy): domain Bacteria; phylum Acidobacteriota; class Terriglobia; order Bryobacterales; family Bryobacteraceae; genus Bog-105. The sequence goes on from CAWCHX010000004.1 coordinate 184,435, forward strand.
TCGCGGATCTGATGCGGGATGCGGATGTACTGGAAAGCGCGCGAAGTGAAGCCAGCCGGGTTATTCGGGAGGAGGCGAATCCGGAAGAAATGAGAGGGATCGTCCGCTACATTCAAGAGCATTGGCAGCGCCGCTATGCGCTGGTGCAAGTGGGTTGAAGCATGCGCGTCATCGCGGGGCGGTTTCGCAGCCGGAGATTGAAAAGCGTTCCGGGGCTCGCGGTTCGCCCTACGCCCGACCGGCTTAGAGAAGCTCTGTTCAATGTGTTGAGGCCGCGCATCGAGGGCGCAGTGTTTCTGGACGCGTACGCAGGGAGTGGGGCAGTCGGCATTGAAGCTCTGAGCCGCGGGGCTAAGCACGTGATTCTGATTGAGCGCAGCGCCAGCGCTCTAAACGTTCTGCGCGAGAACCTTCTCGCGCTCGGAGCAAGAGCTGAAACAACTGTGGCGCGCGGCAGCGCCGCCATTCTACTGCCCAACTACAAAGCAGATATCGCGTTCATCGATCCGCCTTACGAGCAGGTACAGGAATATAACGATTCACTTCTCGCGTTATCTAAATCCGGTTGCGCGCTGGCCATCGCCCAGCACGCCTCGCGCTTTTCGCTAGACAATCGCTACGGTCGACTGAAGAAAGCTCGTGTCCTGAAGCAAGGCGACAATTCTCTGAGCTTCTTCGAGCCGGGCGAACAAGAGAATTCAGCCGGCAAGTAAGAGATGTATATCCATCACATTCGTGCCCGTGGGACCCGTCTTGACTAAGTCGCCGAGAGCATCAAAGAACGGGTACGAATCGTTTTGCCGAAGATGCTCGCCTGCATCCAAGCCCAGGCGCAAGGCGCGATCAAGTGTGTCGCCGGTTGCCATGGCTCCGGCGGCATCAGTAGGGCCATCGGTGCCGTCAGTTCCGGCGCTTAAGCTCAGCACTTTCGGAATCCCCACGAGTTCGATAGCCGCGGCTAGAGCAAACTCCTGATTGCGGCCGCCCTTGCCGTTTCCCCTGACCGTAACGGTGGTCTCTCCACCAGACAAAATGCACGCCGGGGGGGCTATCGGCTTGCCGGAAGTGACGATTTCCCGTAGAATTTGCGCGTGTACTCGAGCCACTTCGCGCGTTTCACCCTGGATCGTGCTGGACAAGAGAAGCGGCCTGTATCCCCGGGCCTTCGCCTCCCGAGCCGCCCAGTCGAGCGCCAGCCGATTGCTGCCGACCACGACGTTGTGCACGTTCTCAAAGAGTGAATCACCGGGCTTCGGAGTCTCTGGAATTTCTCCGCGCGCTCCCCGTTCTAGAACGGTGCGAACCGCAGCAGGGACACGCTGGAGAAGCTGGAATTTGTTCAAGACTTTGAGAGCATCGTCGAAAGTTGAGGTATCGGGCGCGGTGGGACCTGAGCCGATCACGTCCGGCGGGTCACCGATGACGTCCGACAACAGCAGGCTGACAACGGTCGCGGGGTACGCGAGCGCAGCCAAGCGGCCGCCCTTCAGAATAGACAGATGTTTCCGAACCGCATTTAATTCAAAGATCGTCGCGCCGGCGCGCAGCAAAAGATCGGTCGTTTTCTGTTTGGCTTGCAATGTAACCGGCTCAACGGGAGCGGGGAGCAGCGCGGAAGCGCCGCCAGAGATCGCCATTAGCAGAAGATCGCGCGCGTTTAGCTGTCTCAAGAAGTCGCGGATGGCGTGCGAAGCTTCAACACCACGCGCATCCGGTATTGGATGGCCAGACTCCAAGATCTGCACGCCACGAATGGCAGGTCCGGCGTGACCATGTTTTGTTACAACGATTCCGCCCGCGAGACGCGGCGCGATCACCTTCTCGACTGCAATCGCCATCTCAACGGCGGCTTTGCCCGCGGCCACGAGAAAGACTCGATCAAAATCCTTCAGCGGCAGACGCAGGCTGCCCGCATTGAGATGTCCCGCTCGAACGGCCAAGTACTTCCGAACGGCATTGCCGGCATCGGCGGCGGACAACGCGGCCTTAAAGATCGCCAGTGCGTCCCGGCGAAGTTGGCTGGAAGATGATTTCACAAATTTAGAAGATGGCAAGCTGCAGAATTTTCCGGACGATTTCAGCAGCATCGCCGCAATCGACTTCGACGCGGAAATCGGCGCGCGAATAAATTGGCCGGCGGTCTTCGAACAGCCGCCCTAAACCTTCGCGGTTTTGAGCAAGGGGACGAGTGATGTCGCCGGCGAGACGCTTTCGAACGGTTTCAATGGGGCAATCGAGCCAAACGGTAATGCCATTGTTCTGAATGAGGTCCCAGTTTCTGGGTTGCGCGAAAGCACCCCCGCCGAGCGCCACGACGCAGGGATGACCTGCTTCAATCCGCAGGACTCGCCTTCGAATTACTTCGTTTTCGAGGTCGCGGAATACGCCCTCGCCATGATCGAGAAAGATTTGAGTAATTGTCTTTCCTTCCTCAGCCTCAATTTCGCTGTCAATATCGGCAAAAGACCAGCCGAGTTCATCCGCTAATGCGCGTCCGACGGTGGTCTTCCCGCTGGCCATAAACCCCACAAGGTAAAGCCCCGGAGTGCGCTTTAGCTTAAGGATCATTATTTTACGATCCTATATCGCGCGTTGAAACGAACGCGCTGAAGCGAACGCGCTGAAGCGAACGCGCTGAAGCGAACGCCACGACATCAACCGATAATGGTTGCATGGCCTCGCAGATGCTTCCTCTATTCCCGCTTTCGGTAGTCCTGCTGCCGGCCATGCCGTTGCCGCTGCATATCTTCGAAGAGCGCTACAAGGAAATGATGGGCGACATCATTCCCGTTAACGGCGAATTTGGCGTAGTGCTGGCTAAGAACGATGGCATCGTGAACATCGGCTGCACCGCAACTGTCGTCAACGTCGCGCGTAAATATCCGGATGGAAGACTGGACCTGCGTTGCGGCGGGTCAACGACGCTTCCAGATCGAATCACTCGACGAAGAGAAATCGTACCTGCGCGCCACAGTTGAATACTTCGATGACGAAGATGTGACTGAGGCATCGCCCGAGCTGCGGCGAAAAGCGCGCGCCGCCTATCGACGCCTGATGGATATCGAGAAGCCGAATGTCCCTGGCGAGCCGAAAACGAAACGAGGCAAACGGCTGAGTTTCCAGATGGCCCAGTTCATATCCGACCTGGACAAGAGACAAACCATTCTGGCGCTTCGCTCGGAGGTGGAACGGCTGGAATATCTGGTGAAAATTGTCCCCGAATACATTGCTCAGCGAAAGTACATGGCGCTTGCCAAGAAAGTCGGTCCTCAGAACGGCCATGCGAAACATCTTGCGAACTCGTAAGCGGGGGCTATTTGACACGCCAGCACCTGATTTTCGACGCTGACGACACACTCTGGGAAAACAACATTTATTTTGAGGCCGCCTTCGATCAATTCTGCGAATACCTGTGTCACTCCTCCATGTCACCGCAGGAAATCCGCGCAGTGCTGGACGAGATAGAGGCGGCCAACGCAAAGGTTCACGGTTACGGCGCCCGTAACTTTGCCCGAAATCTGGCCGCCTGCTTCGCGCGAGTGGCGGAACGCGACATTTCACCCGCTGACGTAGAAATCATAAAGAATTTCGCCCACGCCATTCTGGAGAAGCCAATCGAGCTATTGGAGGGAGTAGCGGAAACAATCAGCCAGCTTTCCTCCAGGCATGAGCTAACCATCTTCACCAAAGGCGACCCGGACGAGCAAAGGATCAAGATCGATCGTTCGGGGTTGGCACCGCCACTTCGCTCATGCCGCCATCGTTAGAGAGAAGAACGAATCGGCTTATCGCCAATTGGCGGAGGAACGGGGCTTTGATCCGGATAAAACATGGATGATCGGCAACTCTCCGAAGTCCGACATTAATCCTGCGCTGGCAGTCGGGCTTAAGGCCGTGTATGTGCCCCACCCACGAACGTGGGGATTGGAGCAGGAAGAGTTACCGGAAGAGCATCCGCGCCTGCTTCGCGTAAAGCAGATCACGCGAGCTAACTAGCTATTTTTAGCGGAACGCCTGCGCCGAGAACGAAGCGAAAGAAAGCAGAGTCGACGGGAAGATGCCAAGAATCAGCGTCCCTAACGCGCTCGCCCAAATTGCAACGCTCAGACTTGCAGATGGCGCCGGAAGATCGTCTGTCGTCGTGCTTGGTTCCTGCATGTAGACCGCGACGACGATTTTCAAATAGTAATAAGCGGCAATGGCGCTATTGATCAACCCGAGTACAGTCAGCCAGACCAGATGTGAATTCAGCGCCGCCTGGAAGACATAGAACTTTCCGAAGAACCCGCCTGTCAGTGGAACACCGATCAATGAAAACACGAAGATGGCGAGCAGGGCCGCAGTGACGGGTTGCCGCCGTCCGAGGCCCGCCAAATCTTCGATCTTGACGTAACGCTCACCTCGCGAGGCGACGTGGCTGATGACGGCGAATGCGCCAATATTCATCAGCGCATAGGACGCCAGATAGAACATGGCGGCAGCCATTCCAATTTCGGAGCTGGCGGTCAATGCAATCATCACGTAGCCCGCATGCGCAATGGAACTATAGCCAAGCAGCCGCTTCACATTCGTCTGCAACAGCGCGCCAAAATTCCCGATGATCATGGTTAGTAGCGCGCATCCCCATACAAGAGGAATCCAGCGGTCATTCATGGACCGGAAGGATGTCATAAAAACGCGGAAGAAGACCGCAAAAGCCGCAGCTTTCGGACCCGCGGACATAAACGCGCTAATAGGAGCGGCAGCTCCTTGATAAACGTCGGGCGCCCAGATTTGGAAAGGAGCAACCGAAACTTTGAATGCGAATCCAACGAACATCAGCGCCGTGGCAAGGCCGATCAATACCGTTGGCCGCTGCGCCTGGTCGAGAACGCGCCGAATCTCATCCAGGTTGGTCGATCCGGCTATCCCGTAAATCCAGGCGATCCCATACAGTAAGAACGCGGTGGCGAAAGAGCCCAGCAAAAAGTATTTCAACGCGGCTTCATTGTTGCGCCGGTCGTCGCGCAGAAATCCCGCGAGTATGTAAGTGGCGATGGACGAAATCTCCAGGCCAATGAACACCATGATCAGGTCGCTGGCGGTCGCCAGGATACATTGACCTACCAAAGAGAACAAGATCAAGGCGTAATACTCACCTGTTTGCGCGCCCTCGCGCTCGAGATATGTGAACGAGGCCAAAATGCACAAAAACCCGACCACCAGAACAAGTCCCCGGAAAAACGTGCCGTAGCCGTCGATCAGAATCATGTTCTGAAATGCGGAACCGCGGTCGCTGTACGCCCAGATGTTTGCCACGAACGCCAACAATATGGCGATGACGGAGATGACGCCAAGATAGGTTCTCTTCCCGCGTGTCACGGCCTCCAGCATCATGATGACGATGCCGAAAAGACTCAGCAAAATTTCCGGCAGAAACCGCAGGTACTCAGAGGCATGCGGCTGGAAATTACCGAGCATGGGATACCTCGGCAATCTGAATCGCTTTAGGGGCGGCGAGCTTCACGCGGTATTCGTTGCTCATGCTGGTCTGATCCAGCAGATGCGAAGTAGCCGCTGTGATCGGCGGCATAAACGATTGTGTATAACTGCCCAACCAAACCATCAAGAAAATGAGCGGCAATAACGGCGCCCAATCGCGCATTTTCAAATCAGCGAAGGATGCATTTCGCTCTTCCGGCTTTCCGAAGAATGTGCGTTGATACATCCACAGCATATAAGCCGCGGAAAGGATCACGCCCAGCGCGGCCCATACTGCCCATGAGAACTTGGTTAGGGCTGCGCCTTGCAGCACCAAGAATTCGCCTACAAAATTACATAACGCAGGCAGCCCGATGCTGGCAAGCAGAGCAATCATAAACGCTGTCGCTAATCCGGGCGCGGGGCTTGCGATACCACCGAAATCGGCGATCTCCATGGAGCCGCGCCGCTGTTCCAGATAGCCGGCGAGCAAGAAGAGCGCGCCAGTGGAGATGCCATGCGCGACCATCTGGTAAACAGCGCCATCGGCGCCCTGCTGAGTGAAAGAAAAAATTCCAAGCACAACAAAGCCGAGATGGCTCACTGACGAATACGCAATAAGCCGCTTGATATTCGGCTGAATCAAAGCAAGTAATGCGCCATAGACGATGCCGATAATGGCCAGCGCGGCAATCCAATTCGAGCAGCGGTGGGCGCCCACGGGGGCCAGGGTGAGTGAATATCGAAGCAAGCCGTACGCACCCATCTTCGACATCACAGCCGCCAGCAAGAATGTGGCAGGCGCGGGGGCTTGCGTGTAGGTGTCGGGCAGCCAAGTATGAAACGGAAAGATGGGCACCTTGACAGCAAACGCGGCAAAGAAGCCTAGAAATAAATAGAGCTGCTGAGTGGGACTCAGAACTACCCGGCCGGAGCCAAGGGCGTTCGCGATTTCCACATAGTCGAATGTTCCGGCCTGACTGTGAATATAAATGATGGAACCGAGCATCAGAACCGAACCCAGCATGGTGTATACGAAGAACTTCACGGCGGCGGCCCCGCGCCGCGCACCGCCCCATCCCCCGACCATGAGGTACATGGGGACCAGCGCCACTTCCCAAAACATGTAAAACGCGAAGAGGTCGAGCGCGGTGAAAACGCCAATTAGGCCGAATTCGAACAGCAGCAGCAGCGCGAAGAAGTTCTTTTGGCGCTCGGCAATCATGGTGCGCGACATCCAAACGGCTATGGGCAAAAGGAAAGTTGTCAGTAGAACGAGCCACAGGTTAATGCCATCAATGCCCAGGTGAAAGCGGATCTGCAAACCGGGACTGTCGATCCACGGCACATTGATTGTCGAGCTGAATTGAGCCGGCGCCGAAAGCGCGGGGCCGATTAAACCTAAAGAGGTCAAAAATGCAAGTACCGTTGCGGTCAAAGCAACGAAGAACGGTCCGCTTGTGTTGCGGCGCGCAAACAGGACGGCAAAAAAGCCGATCAGCGGGAGAGCTAGGGTTAGCGCAAGCAGATTCACCGCGCGCCTCCAGCAAGTCCGAGAACGAAGATGACGAACAGCGAACCAGCGAGGACCCAGGCCGCATAATTGCGGATGCTGCCCGATTGTAGTTGGCGCAGATAGCGAGCCCCATCCGCGCACCACGCGCCCCAACCCGTTCACCAACGTAGTGTCGATGAGCGCTTCATCCATACCCCGCCAGAGCACGAGCCGCGAGGCACTCTCAAGCGGCTTCACGATCGGCGGCGGAATACAATTCATCCACGTAGTACTTGTTTGCGACCAGCGTATACAGAGGACCGAAACCCGTCTTGAGCGATTCGGCCAATGCCGGACGCGCGACATATAAGAACCAGGCAAGGATGATGCCGATAATTCCCAGCGAGGCCGAAATGATCATGGGTACGATGTTTTCCTGCTGGGACAAGGGGAACATGGGCGAGAGCCAGTTCGGAACGTTTAAAGCCCGCCGCCTGCCGACAAAATAGCGAGCACAATCAGCGGCACGGTCATCGATGGTGGCGATTCGTGCGGGTGATGATGGCCACGATATTCTCCGAAGAATGCCATGAAGTAGGCGCGAAAGACGTAGAATGCCGTCATGCCCGCGGTCAATGCGCCTACCCAAAACATCCAGGGCGCCTTGACGTAAGCTGCCGATAGAATTGCGTCCTTGCTGAAAAAGCCGGCAAATCCTGGAAAACCCGAAATCGCAAGACTGGCGATGCCGAGCGTTATAAAGGTAATCCGCATGTGCTTCCGCAATCCGCCCATGTGGCGCAGATCCTGCTCACCGCCAAGGCCGTGAATGACACTGCCGGCCCCGAGGAACAACAAGCGCCTTAAAAAAGGCGTGCGTCATCAGATGAAAGATGCCCGCAGAATACGCGCCGAGTCCAACGCCCAGAAACATGTAGCCGAGCTGCGACACGGTGGAATACGCAAACACGCGCTTGATATCGTTCTGCGTGATCCCGATGGTTGCGGCGAATACCGCAGTCAGCAGACCAATCACCGCAACCACATTCATAGCGAGCGGAGCGTGATCGTAGAGGAACGAGACTCGCGCCACCATGTAGACACCTGCCGTGACCATCGTCGCCGCATGGATGAGCGCGGATACCGGAGTGGGACCGGCCATCGCATCCGGTAAGCCAAACATAAAGGGGCAGTTGCGCGGACTTGCCGGTGGCTCCAACAAAAAGCAGCAGCGTGATCGCGGTCACTGCTCCTACCGTGGTCTCAACTGGCATGGTTGAAACGCCCGCGGCAATCTTTCCAAAATCCAATGTCTTAAAGGCAATAACCGTCAGAAAGATTCCAAGCGAAAAACCGAAATCGCCGATGCGATTTACGATGAATGCTTTGTTTGCGGCGTTGCTCGCGAAGGTCTCCGGGAAATAGAAGCCAACCAGCAGGTAGCTGCACAGGCCAACGCCTTCCCAACCCACGAACATCAACAGCAGATTTGACGCAAGCACCAGCAGCAGCATGAAAAACATGAACAGGTTGAAGTAGCTGAAAAACCTGTAATAGCCGCCTTCGTGCTCCATGTAGCCAGCGGCATAGATATGGATCAGCAGCCCCACGCCTGTCACAACAAGCAGCATCACCGCCGTGAGCCGGTCGACAAAAAGATCGAAGCCGATTTGTAGGAACCCGCTTTGAATCCAATTGAAGTAATGCTCCGCAAAGGGTGTATTCAGGGGATAGAGCTTCAGGAGCAGAACTACGACATATATAAATGAGATCGCTACGGAGCCGAGTGCAATTGCATTGATCAGCGCCTTGGATAGACGCTTACCGAGGAGCCCGTTTAGTAGAAAGCCGATCAGCGGGAAAAAAGGGATGAGCCAGAGATTCATTCCGCTCCGTTTAAAGCTTCATCGTGTCTACTTCGTCGATTTGCAGCGTGCCGCGGTTCTTGAATACCGTCAGGATGATCGCCAGGCCCACGGCAGCTTCAGCCGCAGCCACAACCATCACGAAGAAAGATAGATGTGGCCGTCTATTCTTTGCAGTTGATAGGAGAATGAGACGAAGCTGAGGTTTACGGCATTCAGCATCAGCTCGATCGACATAAAGACCGTGATCACGCTCTTCCGATAGAGGAAGCCGGCTACGCCCAGTGCGAAGAGAATAGCGCTCAGGATTAAATACCACGACAACGGGAGGGAGAGGGAAGATGAATTGGCATCGGCTAGTCGATCTCCTTTCGCGCCAGAACCACTGCGCCTAAAATCGCGATCAGAATTAAAATCGAAATAACCTCGAAGGGCAACAGATATTCAGTGAACAGCATCTGGCCGATCTGCTCGGCCGTTCCTCCTACCCAGCTTCCGAATACGACGGAGCGCATACGAGGCAAAAACGCACGCACCAGAAAGCCCATGACCGCGACAAAGGCGAGCAACAGTGGCAGCCCGCGATCTGTGCGAACCAGGATTTTCCGCTCGATTTCTCGGTCCCGGCATTGAGCAGCATGATGACAAAAATGAAGAGCACCATCACCGCGCCGCTATAAACAATCATTTGCGCCATGGCAATAAACTCGGCTCCCAGCAGCAGGTAAAGAACTGCCAGCGATCCCATAACACCGATCAGCGACAGGGCGCTCGAGATGGGATGCTTCTGCAATACGAGGTTGAAAGCGCAAACAACCGCTACGGTCGCAAAGACGATGAAGAGGACTGTGTCCATGTGATCAGAAGACCGCCACGAACAGCGCAGTGAGGAGCAGGTTAAGCAGCGCGCACGGGAACAGGAATGTCCAGGCGAAATGCATGAGCTGATCGTAGCGGAACCGCGGCAATGTACCGCGAATCCAGATATAGGTGAACAGCAGGCAACCAACCTTGGCCGCGAACCAGAACGCCGGTACCAGCACGGTTTGTAAGAGCGGAATGGCGAATAATACCGCCAGAACCAGAAATCCTATTGCCGAAAACGGTAAATGTCATTCCATCCCGTTTGCGCGCCGGCCGAATGGCGTGAGAGAAGCACATGATAGCGGCAAAGACCAGAACGGCCGTTGCTACCCAGTTCGAATAGGGCGCGGGAAATAGCGGATGCCATCCACCCAGGAAGAGCAGCGTTGCCACGCAGGTGATGGTCACCATGTTGGCGTACTCCGACATGAAGAAGCAGGCGAACTTCATGCTGCTGTATTCGGTGTGAAATCCCGCCACCAATTCGTTCTCCGCTTCCGGTAAATCGAAAGGCAAACGATTGGTCTCGGCAAATCCCGCAATCATGAAAATGATGAATCCAAAGATCTGCGGAAACGGCATGTGGAAGATATTCCAGCGCGGAATAAAGCCGAGGTAAAAGCCGGCTTGCGTGTCGGTGATGGCGCGAAAACTGAGTTGGTTAGCCAAAAGGAGCGGTGAAACTATTACTAATGTCAGCGGCAACTCGTAGCTGATCATTTGCGCGCTGCTGCGTAAACCTCCCAGCAGTGAATACTTGTTGTTTGAAGACCAGCCTGCCAGCGCCACGCCGTAAACGCTCACCGCCGAAATGGCAAGCACAAACAGGATTCCTACATTCAAATCGCTGATCTGCATGTAGGTGCGATAGCCGAATATGGTTACCTGGGGCCCAAACGGGATGATGGATATCGAGATCAGCGCCAGCGATACCGCGAGGAACGGCGCCAATAGATAGAAAAACCGGTTTACGTACGGCGGTAGCAGGTCTTCTTTCGTCAGCAGCTTGAACACGTCCGCCATGGGCTGCATCAAGCCATGCGGACCCACGCGCAGCGGGCCGGTTCGCGATTGAATGTGCGCCAGCACTTTACGCTCGACCCATTGCAGATAAGCGAGCGTGGTCATGAATATGGCGAAGACGATCGCGATCTTGATCAGGCTGGCGATGAAGAAGTTCATTTTTCCTGCTTCACCGTTTCCAGCTGCACACTGCCTTCCCGCATCACGGGTTCTTTATGTGGATCCCGGTACAGAATGCCGGGCGATTCGATCACCCGGTTCAGCATCTTCGAAAACGTCCCCAGCGTTCCCGAAGTAAAAAGAGTGTTGCGCGCGGAACGAATCAGCTCCGGTTGCGATTGGAACGCAATGTGCCCATTCAATGGCGCAGTATGGGCCGCGCCGCCTGTCTGAATTACGGCGAATGGGACGTCGTACCCACGGACGGTTTTGCGTATTTCCTGGAATACGGCTTCCGGTGTCGCCGGTCCCAGATCTTCGCGCATTTCTTTGGCGAGCAGTGCGATGATTTCCAGATCCGATTTCGCGCCCATCGTCTTTGGCCCGCGGCTCAGCTTTTGCACGTCGCCGCAGACGTTCGTCACAGTCCCGTTCTTTTCATAAGCGGAGGCCGCTGGCAAGACGACATCAGCGCGCCGCGCCGTCTCTGTCAGGAATAGATCTTGAACCACCACAAACGCACTCGTTGCAGCGAGTGGCTGTCGCGCCAGGGGATTCGCCCCAACAATCCAGAGCGCATCCAAATTCGTTGCGGCGAGTATCTGGTCATAGTTCAGGCCGGGTTCGAGGCCAGCATCTCCGAGGCGTGCATAGCCAGGCAGCAGATCGGGCAGCATGCCCATGTCCGAAGCGCCTCGCGAATTCGAGTAGTCGACCAGGCATACGTACTTCACCTGAATTCCCAGCGAATCGCCGAAGTCCACTAGCCGACGCACCGCTTCGCCTTTCACGCCTGCACCAAAGACAATCACGAGCTCCGGCTCAGCGGCTAGCCGTTCACGCCATGATTCCAGAGCTTCAAACTCGCCTCCCGGTTCGGCCCGCAGAGTCATGGCATAGTTATCTTCGCGAACCGGCCCTGGAGTGACCACGTAGACATGCGCTTTGTTCAGGCGCCAATTCGCTCGCAACTGGAACGCTATAAACGGTTGCTCTTGCGCCAGGTCGCTATCGATGACCAGAGCAGCTTTCGCAGTAAAGAGGTCCGATGTTGTCGCTAGAGCATTTGTCCTGCCGTGCAGGGCATCGAGCAAAGCGGCTACATCACCCGTGCGGTGATGATCGATGTTAGATGTCCGCAGCACCTGCCGCGCAAATTTCTGCAACAGGAAATTCTCTTCGTTGGTGGTGTGGTTCGATCCGATGACCGCGAAGCTTCCGTTCTTGGCGCGCAGCTCGGTGAATTTTTTCGCTACTATCGCAAGAGCCTGGGCCCACGAGACCGGCCGCAACTCGCCGGCAGGCGTGCGAACCAGAGGCGCGGTCAACCTTTCCGGGCTTGCGTTGAAATCGAACGCGTAGCGCCCCTTCACGCATAGGAACTCACCATTTATGCCGGAGCGATCACGGTTATTCGCGCGAATGATTTCGCCATTGCGGACGCCGAGCGTCGTTTTGCAGCCATTCGAGCAATGAGTACAAATTGTGCCCACATGCTCCATCTCCCAGGGCCGCGTTTTGTATCTGTAAGGTCCGCTTGTCAGCGCGCCCACCGGACAAATGTCGATGCAGGCTCCGCACTCATCGCACTCCAAATGGTCGCCGTCGGTTGGGCACAATCTCCGACGCGGCGCCTCGATTACCGATGCCGAGAGCGCTTACGCCCAGTCCTTCGCCGCAGATTCGCACGCAGCGATAACAAAGGATACAGCGCGGTGCATCGTAGAAAACAATGGGCGACCACTGCTTCTCGTCGACGTGAATCTTCTTCTCGCGGAACCGGCTCTCCCCTGCCCCATAGCGGAAAACCATGTCCTGCAGCTCGCACTCGCCCCCTTTGTCGCAAACGGGACAATCCAGCGGATGATTCGTCAGCAGGAATTCCAGCGTGCCCTTGCGCGCTTGCCGAACTTGCGCCGAATCCGTGTGGACCACCATACCCTCCGCGACGGGCAGTGTGCATGCGACCTGCAGCTTCGGCGTCTTCTCTACTTCCACCAGGCACATGCGGCAGGCGGCCTGAAGCGAGAGACCGTCGTAATAGCAAAATGCCGGAATCTCTATCCCGGCCTGTTTCGCGGCATTGATCAGCAGTGTCCCGGGAGCGGTCTGCAGGTCACGTCCGTCGATCTTGAAATTAACTGGGTCAGCCATCTCTAATTCAACGCGGGCCTAAACAATTGCGAACTCCGGAACCTGCTGTATGGAACGAGACTTCTCGAGATATGCTTCGAACTCATCCCGAAATTTCGCTACAAATGCTGCAGTGGGCATGGCAGCCGCATCGCCGAGCGGGCAGAACGTTCGGCCAAGCATATTGCTGGCCAACTCAGCAATCAAATCGATGTCGCTCCGCTGGCCACCACCATCGTGAAATCGCCCCAGGATCTTCTTCAGCCAGGTTGTCCCTTCGCGGCAAGGGATGCACCAACCGCAGCTTTCGTGCGCGTAGAATTTAATCGTGCGTAGCGCCACCGCAACAATATCGGTGTCTTCATCCAGCACGACAAGCCCGCCGGAACCAGCCATCGTCTTCGCCTTCGCAAGCGAATCGTAATCCAGCGCGATATCGCATTCCTCAGCCTTCAGCACGGGCGAGGATGATCCGCCGGGAATAACCGCCTTCAACTTTTTCCCATTCCGCATTCCGCCGCAAACTTCATTGATCAGGCGCATCAGCGGGAACCCCATGGGCAATTCATAAACGCCGGGCTTATTCACATGCCCGGAAACGCACATCAATCGCGTACCACCGTTCTTGGGCGTGCCCAGTTCCGAATACCACGCGCCGCCCTTGCGAAAGATCACTGGAATCGCCGAAAACGTCTCAGTATTATTCAAGATCGTCGGCGATTGAAAGGCACCCACAACTGCCGGAAACGGCGGTTTCAAGCGCGGAATACCGCGTTTCCCTTCAAGCGATTCCAGTAGCGCCGATTCTTCTCCGCACTCATAGGCGCCGGCGCCCGTGTGCGTATACAGATCGAAGTCCCAGCCCGATCCCAGAATGTTTTTGCCCAGGTAACCACGCTCGTAGGCCTCAGCAATCGCCCGATCGACGATATCGATCAGGTACCTGTACTCACCGCGTATGAAGATGTAACCTTTGTTCGATTTGATCGTCCAGCCTGCAATCAGCATGCCCTCGATAAGCTGATGCGGATCGTTCTCCATCAGCAGGCGGTCCTTGCAGGTGCCTGGCTCGCTCTCGTCGGAGTTGCAGATGACGTACGTCGGTTTACCGGTATTCATTGGCACAAAGCTCCACTTCATGCCTGTAGGGAATCCCGCGCCGCCCCGTCCTCGCAGCGATGAAGCCTTCAACTCGTCGATGATCGCTTCGCGGGTCATTCCGATCGCCTTTTGAATCGCTACGTATCCGTCGTTCGCTAAATATGTTTCGATGGCAGTCGAGTTTGGCAAATCGAAGCGGTACGAGATGACCATCTGCTCAAGCGGACTTGGTTGGTTATAGCGCATACCGGACCTACGAAGCCTTCCTTTCGTATGTCCCGTCACGCAGCGCCTGCATCAATTGATCAAAGCGCTCCGGCGTCACGAAATGATGAAAGTCGTAATTAATCTGGATCGCAGGCGCCCAGGAGCAAGCCCCGATGCACTCCACCTCTTCCAGGGAAATCAATCCGTCTGACGTCACCTCTTTATGGGACAAGCGCAGCATGCGGCTGGCATGATCGTACAGTTGCTCGCCTCCAACCGCCTGGCAGGCGATATTTGTACACACTTGCACGTGATATTTTCCCAGAGGCTTGCGATGAAGCATCGAGTAATAGCCGATCACCTCATCCACTTGCAGCGGCGTGATTCCGCACCGCCGGGCCACTTCTTCCACGAGTTCCTGAGTCACGCTGCCGATCTCGTCCTGCGCGTAAAGAAGCATGGGCACGACTGCGGAACGCTGCCGCCCCGAAGGATAACTGTTCAACAGCTTGCTAAATCGCTGCTCGAGTGCCGGTGAAAAAGTCATAGGCTACCGGTCGACATCCCCAAGCACAAAATCCATGCTTCCCATGACCGCAATCGAATCGGCAATCAAGATTCCTTCCAGCATTGCTCCCAACGACTGCAGATTTCCAAAGCTTGGCGTGCGCATAAACACGCGATGCGGATTCGCGGTACCATCGCTGACCACGTAATATCCCAGCTCTCCGCGCGGCGACTCAACCACCTGATACACCGAACCCGCCGGCACACGAAATCCTTCGGTCACTAGCTTGAAGTGATAGATGAGCGACTCCATTTGAGTTTTCATCTTTTCGCGATCGGGAAGCAGAACGTGGGGAGCATCTGCCTGCCACGGCGCCAGAAGGCATCCCCGCCAGAGCTTGCCTCACAATGCGTACACTCTGCCGCATCTCTTCCATGCGGACTTCGAAGCGCGCATACACGTCATTGGCCGTCCGCACCGGAATCTCGAAATCAAATTTCTCGTAACTGGTGTGGGGGCAGTCCTTACGCGCGTCCATCTTTACGCCCGCAGCCCGCAGCATCGGTCCGGTCACGCCGAGGTCCATCATCACATCCACCGGCAGCATTCCGACGCCCTTTGTCCGGTTCACCCAAATCGGATTGGAAGCCAGCAGGTTGTGATACTCGTCAATACCTCGCGCCAAGCGGTCCACGACTTTTGAAATAGTTTTATGCCAGCCTCGCGGCGGCTCCAAAGCCAACCCACCGATGCGGATGTAGCTGGTCATCATGCGCTGTCCTGAAAACATCTCGAAGACCTTCAAGATCTCCTCGCGTTCCCGGAAACAGTAAAAGTAAACGGTCATCGCGCCGATGTCGAGCGCGTGCGTTCCTAACCAGATCAGGTGGCTCGAAATGCGCGTCAACTCGCACAGCATCACGCGCATCCACTGCGCCATCGGCGGAATTTCAAGACCGAGTAATCGCTCTACTGCCAGCGAATAACAAAGGTTGTTATTGAGGTTGGAAAGATAATCGACCCGGTCAGTGAGCGGGATCCCTTGCTGATACTTCTTGACTTCGAATTCCTTTTCGATGCCCGTATGGAGATAGCCAATCTCCGGCCGCGCCTTGATAATCGTTTCGCCGTCGAGTTCCAACACGACCCGCAATACGCCATGTGTGGACGGGTGCTGCGGACCCATGTTAAGGGTCATGCGCCGTGCACGGCCGGTGTTCTGCTCTAGCGGAAGTTCGATGCCAGACGGATCTCCGATGTGAAGCTCGTGCTCCGCATCCAGCGATGCGACGTGCGCGTTCCCCTCTTTCATGGCCGCATCCTATATGACACGCGCGTCGCGATGCGATTTCGGAAAACCCTACTCATCCTGGTATGAGTACCTGTGCCCGTGAACCGGATAATCTTTGCGGAGCGGATGACCCTCCCAGTCCGGAGGCATCATGATCCGCTCCAGGTTCGGGTGATGGCGGAAGGATACGCCGAACAGATCGAAAACCTCGCGCTCATACCAATTTGCGCCGCGCCATACCGGACACACCGAATCCAATTCTTGTCCGTCGCCGATTGAAATCCTCAAGCGCGCGCGGGCATTATGCCGAAGCGAATGCAAAAAATATATTACTTCGAACCGCGGCTCGCTTGGCCACCAATCCACTGCCGTGATTCCGCTCAGCCGCTCAAAGCCTGCCGTTTCCTTGAGCACCCGGCAAACAGGGACAATCCGCTCCGGCGCGATAGTCAAGATGGGTCCATCCACGGCCATAGTCGCTTCGACAAGCGCATCGGGCACCTGCTGGTCTATGGCAAGCGCTGCAGAATTCTCCGCGACAATCTCAGGCAGCACGCTTGCTCTCCCCTTGGCGCTGCTCGCGATTGTTGATCCGCGGACCAGTTCAGTACGCCCTTTTTCCATATGTAGAAGAATCCGCATAGAACTAGAACGATGAACAGTAGCATTTCAAAAAAAGCGAAGAGTTTGAGTTGCCGATAAACCACGGCCCACGGATACAAAAATATGGCTTCGATGTCGAAAAGAATGAAAACCATCCCCACCAGGTAGAACTTCACGGTGAAGCGCTCCCGCGCATTGCCCACCGGCTTCATCCCCGATTCGTAGGGAGCGGATTTGACTGAATCGCGGACGCGCCGCCCTAGCATTGCAGACAAGCCGATCATGGCCCCCGCAACTGCTATTGCGATCAAAATCTGGATCAAAACCGGAAACCAGGTTTCGGCGTAAGTGGCAGGCATTCGCTTACCGTACTAGAGTAGCAACCGGAATATTCATATAATGACCGCAGGAATGACAACCGAAATGCAGCCGCAACTGATCGAGGTGATCGTGAACGGCGAGCCTAAACAGGTCTTCTCCGGCCACTCCGTTGCTGCTCTACTCGATGACCTGAAGATCGTTTCCGATCGCGTTGCCATCGAACTGAACAAGTCGGTGGTTCGTAAACGAGACTGGCATCAAACTACCGTTGCCAGCGGGGCACGCATCGAAATAATCGAGTTCGTCGGCGGCGGTTAACCCGGCGCCACGAAATCCGCGCTTGACTCTCGTTCCAGGTCTAGTACAATTTGGGGAGCCGATCCAAACTCCAAAACGGAAACTGGGCGTCATGTTCAAAACACGAAAAGTCCGTCCTGATTTGTCTCCCAACCAGCGGACGTACACAAGTACGGATGTTGCCAAGATCGCTCAGGTGAGTCTTCGCCAGCTCCAGTGGTGGGATGAACGCAAGGTTGTTTCTCCCCGGCACGAAGGGCACAAGCGCATTTATCTCCCCGAAGAAGTGATCGAGATTACGGTCATTGCGGAACTTCGCCGCAAGGGCTTTTCGCTCCAGAAAATCCGCCGCGTCTTGCGCTTTCTTCAACGCGAGATGGGACGCCGTTTGGCAGACGTGCTTTCCTCCGATTCAAAGCTGCATCTTCTCACCGACGGCAAATCGATTTTCCTGGAAGATCAGCAGGACCGTATCATCGACCTACTTAAGAACGCCCGCCAGCCCATGTTTCTCGTTTGCGTGAGCGATCAGGTGAAGCGCTTGGATGAACTACCCAAAAAGGGCAGCCGTGGCGAAACCTCTTTGGGCAAGCGGATGAGAGCTGCCGTTTAAGTTTCCTTCAACCTAATATTCCGCTCCAACGTCTATACTGAAAGCAGACTCCTGGAGGTCGGATTGTCGTCCCAGCGGCGTTATCTTCTTTTCGTTCCCCTTTTTATTGCAACCTGCGCTTTGTTGGGCGGCATGTTCGGACCGGGCGCCCAGCCTGTGCTGGCAGCTCCGCAGCACAACGCAAGCCCCACAAGCGACGATGACTTAAAGGCGAGCATCGAGGCATTCACAAAGGTTTACGACATAGTCGATCAGAACTACGCGGACAAACTTTCCGCGGATAAGGCCATCTACAAAGGCGCCATTCCGGGAATGTTGCGGACCCTCGATCCGCATTCCAATTTCTTCGATCCAAAAGATTTCGCGGGCCTGCGCGAAGAGCAGCACGGCAAATATTTCGGCGTGGGTATGACGATTGCCCCGCAGCCTCGAACCGGTAAGACGATGGTCGTCCATCCTTTCGGCGGAACGCCGGCTTACCGGGCAGGCATTCGTCCTGGCGATGTTCTGATGGAGGTGAACGACAAGCGCGTGGACAATTTGACCAGCACGGAAATCGCGGACATGCTCCGCGGACCGAAGGGTACCAAAGTCCAGGTAGTCGTCAGCCGGGAGGGCGTCACGAAACCTCTCACGTTTAATCTTATTCGCGACGAAATTCCTCGCAACAGCGTAGACGAGGCGTTCTGGGTAAAACCCGGCATCGCTTTCCTGCGCATTCAGCAGTTCACCGAAACCACCAGCAAGGAAGTAGAAGACAACCTGAAGGCGCTTGGTGAGCAGAATATTAAAGGACTGATCCTCGACCTGCGGGAGAATCCCGGCGGGTTGCTGCAGGAAGGCGTTGCAGTGGCGGGCCATTGGCTCGATCGCGGGCAAGTAGTCGTTTCGCACAAGGGCCGCGCCTATTCTGAGAAGCCCTACCTGGCGAGAGGAAGCCAGTACGGGGAGAGCTATCCGATCGTGGTGCTCGTCAACCGTTACTCTGCGTCAGCGGCCGAGATCGTCGCCGGCGCTCTGCAAGATCATGATCGCGCCTGGATCGTGGGGGACACGACCTTCGGCAAGGGCCTGGTCCAGACCGTCTATCCTCTTTCGGACAACACCGGTCTCGCGCTCACTACTCAGCACTACTACACGCCCAGCGGCCGTCTGATTCAGCGTGATTATTCCAACCTTTCGTTCCTCGACTATTACTACGGCAAACGCAACCAGGTAAACAATCCGATGGACGTCAAGCAGACTGACCTGGGACGAGTCGTTTACGGCGGAGGCGGCATCACTCCGGATGAAAAGTACGAAACACCGAAGCTCGATTTGTTTGAACTAAACGTCATTCGTAAGAATTCGCTGTTTAACTTCTCCGCGCATTACTTCGCAACGCACGATACCAAGCTTGCCTCCGGCTGGGTTCCCGATGAGCCCGTGCTGAACGATTTCCATGATTTTCTGATGAAGCAGGGCGTCGAATTCAGCGAAGCGGATTGGACTCGCGATCACGGCTGGCTTCGCGACGAGTTGCGAACCGAGATGTATATCACGGCGTTCAGCTACGAAGATTCACAGAAAATTGCGGTGGAGCAGGACCCTGAAGTGCAGAAGGCCATGGCGGCCATTCCCGAAGCGGCTAAGCTTCTGGCGCAATCGAAGACTCGTTACGAGAAACAGCGGGCGAGCCTGCGCTAAGCGGCTGTTACCAGAGTTTGAGTAAAGCGAACGCTGCGCCACAACTTACCGTTCTCGATACGGGCGGTCAGTATACACACCTTATCGCCCGGCGCGTACGAGAACTGGGCGTTTACGCAGACGTTCAACCGAGCGACACGCCCGCCCAAGAGCTCCGCTCCCGCAAAGGCGTCATTATCTCCGGCGGTCCAGCAAGCGTATACGAATCCGGTAGCCCGAATATCGATGTCAAGATCCTGGAATCCGGCCCGCCTGTACTCGGCATCTGCTACGGTCATCAGCTTCTCGCTTACCATTTAGGCGGCCGTGTTCTAAAGGGCAAGCGTGGAGAATATGGAATCGCCCATCTGACCGTCACCTCACCGGACACTCTGTGGAAGGGCGTTGATCGTTCGCAAATCTGGATGAGCCATTCCGATACGGTAGAGGCGGTTCCGCCAGGTTTTCATATCACTGCGTCCACGGAAACTTCCGGCGTCGCCGCCATGTCGGATCCACACCGCAAGCTGTTCGGGCTGCAATTTCATCCCGAAGTCGCTCACACGCATGCGGGTACGCGCATACTGGAAAACTTCGTTTTTGATATCTGCGGGGCGATCACGGATTGGGATGTGTCCCAACGTGTTCCCCTAGTCGAAGAACAGATTCGCGCTAGCGCAAAGGGCTGCAATGTTTTTTTCTTCGTGAGTGGCGGCGTCGATTCCACCGTCGCTTACACGCTCTGCCTTCGCGCCTTGGGCCCTGACCGTGTCTACGGCATGTATGTCGACACGGGCCTGATGCGCAAAGGCGAAACGCGATTTTGTCCGCACGATTTTTGAGGAACTCGGAGCCAAGCATTTTCTCGTCGAGGAAGCCGAACTCGGAGTTTCTTCAAGCGCTCTATGGCATACAGGATCCCGAGCAGAAGCGTCGCGTCATTGGCGAGCAGTTCGTAAAGGTCCAGGAACGCATCCTGGCCACCGAACACTTTCTAGATGGGAATTGGATTCTGGGCCAGGGCACTATCTATCCGGACACCATCGAATCCGGCGGCACCGCGAAAGCCGATCTCATCAAGACGCATCACAATCGCGTGGCCGGCATTCAGGCCCTCATCGATTCCGGCCGTATTATCGAGCCCCTCACATCGTTCTACAAGGATGAGGTTCGCGAGATCGGCCGGGAAATCGGTATTCCCGAAAAGTTCCTCTCGCGCCATCCCTTTCCCGGCCCTGGTCTCGCCATCCGTTGTCTCTGCGCGGAAAGACCAGCAAGCATCTCTAAAACATCGGACGGCTTTCTCTTACCGGTACGCTCCGTGGGCGTGCAAGGAGACTCGCGCAGCTATCGCCAAGTTTTGGCGCTTCCGGGCAAGCCCACCCTGAATGACATTCAGAAAACGGCTCCCGATTTAACCAACCGCCGCTCCGATATCAATCGCGTCGTCGCGCCTGTGCGGCGCGAAAGCTGCGCTCGCGGAGCTGAAAGTATTTGAAGCTTCAATCACGAAACAGCGCCTCGACATGCTCCGCGAAGCGGACGCGGTGGTTCGCAATTTCTGCCTGACAACGGGTTTTGAAAACCAAGTCTGGCAGTTTCCGGTCATTCTTCTGCCCGTCGGCGCTGCCGAAGGGCACGAATCGGTTGTCTTGCGGCCGATCAACTCAATGGACGGCATGACTGCTGACGTCGTCCTCATGCCACCGGAAATGCTCGACCGTCTTACCGGAGAGCTTCTTGCCTTGCCCGATATAGCCGCAGTGTTCTATGACCTCACGCACAAACCACCCGGGACCATCGAGTGGGAATAGATTTCACATCCATCTAAATACGGTGGAAGCTCTTCAGAATATCTTTTGTGCTGTAACGAAGCGCAATGGGACGTCCATGCGGGCAGGTCATAGGGAACTCGCACTCGGAAAGAACACGTAGAAGCCACTCAATTTTCTTCGGCTCCAGCTTGGTATTGATTTTGATCGCCGCACGGCAGGCGATCGTTGCGCACACATTTCGCCTGATCTCGTCGAGCGATGCCGACCGGAGCTCGGTCTCTGCAATCTCTAGAATCTCGAAGACGATCTTCTCAATATCCGCCGGACCCACCCCGGCCGGGGCAGCTTTGATGGCAATTGTCCGCTGTCCAAACGGTTCTGTCTCGAATCCATGCGCATTCAGCTCGTCCGCAATGCGCGCGTATTCAAATTGCTGAGCCGGCGTAAGCTGTAGAACCAATGGCATCAGTAGCTGCTGAATCTCCACCGTGCCGGCCGCGCGTTGCCGCAGAACCTGCTCAAATAAAATGCGCTCATGCGCCACGTGCTGATCGATAATCCAGAGTCCATCTCGACCGGCAGCAACAATAAAACTTTCGTGCAGTTGTCCGAGCGGCCGCAATTCCGGCAGTGCTGCCAAAGTATCGACTCGATCCCAATCTGAGGCAAGCTGCTCCAGCGCGCCATGAGTGTCCGGAATCCGTCGAATCGCCGTGGCCTGACGCGCGGGAGGAGCTTCGTCCGGCATTACCGATGGCCTAGGTATGGGGCTAACGGTGATCTCGGGCAACACTGCGGAATTTTCAACGATGCCGGCGCGCATTTCTTCCGATTCGGGCTCTACTGCATAAGCCCGGATGTAAGCCGAGAACTCCGAAAATGGAAGATCGGCAGCCCGTTGCGCGGGCATTTGCGCCATAACAGATAGTTGTGGTTTTTCCCGCGGAATCCCAGGCGAGTTCGGCAGAGGCATGCTCGAGACTGGACGGCTCTCCATCAGTATTTCGCGAATCGAATCCCGAACGAAATCGTGAACAGCGCTTCCGTGCCGCAACCGCACCTCGGTTTTGGACGGATGCACATTGACATCCACCTCACTTGCGTCGCAGTTCAAGAACAGCAGCGCGAATGGATAGCAGCCGGCTGGCATCAAATTGTAGTAAGCCGCCGAAATCGCATGCAGCAGCATTTTGTCGCGAATCAGGCGTCCATTGACAAACAGAAACACTGAATTGCGATTTAGCTTCTGGACGTGCGGCCCTGAAATAAGACCTTCGAGGGCGAACTGCGCGATTTCAGGTTGCGGCTGTTGAGCCATTGCCGCTCGCGAATTCGGCGGCACAGAGGGAATTGGCAGGCACAGTTCAAGCGTGCGCTGTTCGAAATCAATCAGATCCTGCATCACCTCCGACCCAAAGACCTGAAAGGCGCGATCGCGCAAGCTCGAAACCGGAGTGACGGCCAAAAGCTCGCGTCCTTCGTGATAAAGCTCGAAGCGTTTGTTCGCGTGCCCTAGACTGTAGTGCGTAACGAGAGACCCGATGTGCGCCAGCTCGGTTTGATCGGACCGCAAGAATTTCTTGCGCGCTGGAACATTGAAAAACAAGTCGCGAACATTGATGGTGGTCCCAGGCTGGCGCGCAATTTCGTCGCAACGAAGCAGCTTGCCTCCGGCAGTTTCAATTGACGTTCCCGTCTGCTCGTCGACGGATCGTGTTTCGAGGACCAACCTGCTTACAGACGCAATCGATGGTAGCGCCTCGCCGCGAAATCCGAGCGTCGCTATTGCGAGCAGATCTTTGATGTCGCTCAGCTTGCTCGTCGCGTGCCGCTCGAATGCCAACAGCGCATCGTCGCGCAACATGCCACAGCCATCATCCTGAATACGAATCAGCCGGCGGCCGGCATTCTCCACGTCAATGCGCACCTCGGTCGCGCCAGCGTCCAGCGAGTTCTCAAGAAGTTCTTTGACAACGGAAGCGGGCCGCTCTACCACCTCGCCCGCCGCGATTTTATTCGCGACGTTGTCAGAGAGGATTCGTATGCGGCCCATCTATGCAACGCAGATCGAGCGCACAGGGCGCTTGTTGTCCGTTGTGCGCGATCCAAGCAACTATCATCCGCTCATGGCGGCTAAAAACTCCGCGTTACTCCGCGTCTTCCCTAGCTTGTCGAGCAGCAACTCCATCGACTCCACTGGCGAAAGCGGATTCAGCACCTTGCGAAGTATCCAAACCCGATTGAGTTCCTCGCGGGGCATCAGGAGCTCTTCTTTACGCGTGCCGCTCTTGTTGATATCGATGGCTGGGAACACTCGCTTATCGACCAGCTTACGATCCAAATGGATTTCCATGTTGCCGGTACCTTTGAACTCTTCAAAGATCACGTCATCCATGCGGCTGCCTGTATCGACCAGGGCCGTAGCCACAATCGTCAGGGATCCACCTTCTTCGATGTTGCGCGCCGCCCCGAAGAACCGCTTGGGACGCTGCAAGGCATTCGAATCGACGCCGCCCGACAAGACCTTGCCCGATGGCGGAACAACCGTGTTATATGCGCGTGCGAGACGCGTAATGGAATCGAGCAAAATCACCACGTCGCGCTTGTGCTCGATGAGGCGCTTCGCTTTTTCGATCACCATCTCGGCCACTTGTACGTGACGAGATGCGGGCTCGTCGAATGTGGAGCTGATGACTTCCCCGCGAACTGAGCGCTGCATGTCGGTGACTTCCTCCGGCCGCTCATCGATCAGAAGAACAATCAAGCTAATTTCCGGATGATTTGTTGTGACGGAGTTCGCGATACTCTGAAGCAGCATCGTTTTGCCGGTACGCGGAGGAGCCACAATCAGACCACGCTGCCCTTTGCCGAGCGGGGTCAATAAGTCCATCACGCGTCCGGAGAAGCCTTCTTTGCTGGTTTCAAGCTTCAGCCGCTCATCCGGATACAGCGGCGTCAAGTTGTCGAAGAAAATCTTGTTGCGCGATTCTTCCGGCGGCTCGAAATTAATCGCGTCAACTTTAATAAGCGCAAAGTAGCGCTCACCTTCTTTGGGTGGCCGAATCTGGCCAGAAACCGTGTCACCGGTTCGCAGATCGAAACGGCGAATCTGTGAAGGAGAGACGTAAACGTCATCCGGGCCAGGCAGATAGTTATACTCGGGAGCGCGCAGGAACCCGAACCCATCCGGCAAGCACTCCAGGACGCCTTCGGAGAAGATCAGCCCGCTTTTTTCCGCCTGCGTCTGAAGAATTTTAAAAATGAGCTCTTGCTTGCGCAGACCCGCCGCGCCGGGCACGCCCAGATCCTTCGCGATTTGGTTGAGAGCCTGAATGCTCATGTCCTTCAGCTCAACTAAATCGAGAGTGGTCGTTCCGTTCTTCTGGCCCTGCGCACCGGTGTTGCCGATCGAGTGCCGGCCACGCCGCTGCTGAAAACCTTGCTGGCTCTGATTTTGAGGCGCCTGCTGCGGCGTTCCCTGCGGAGCTGCCGATTGTTGTGCGGCGTTCGGGGCTACCGCGCCCGAAACCACGGCAGCGGAGCTGTTTTCCGGCGCCGGCTTCGATTCAGTCGTGGGCCGCTGCTCGGGGAGCCGGCTTTCTGCTATCGGGGGCCGCGCTTCGGCGGTCCTGACGTCCTGCGCTACAGGCCTGGGATCACTTCTTCGCGGACCGTCCGATCCCGCCCTGCTTCCATTCGGCCTCGCCTCACCATGTCTGGGCTCGCCAGCCGTTCTGGGTGGGCGGACAGACGTCGTCCGTTCAGGCCTTGCCTCAGGCGCTTTCCCTTCGCTGCCCTTACTCTCGCCAGGGTCGGCCGCCGGTTTCGGCTCGTTGCTTTCGCTTGCGGATTTCCCCTCGCCATTTGTCTCTTGTGGCTTCTCGGTGGGCGCGCCTTCGGTGGCAGCCGCGGGACCTACTGCTGATTCTTGATCGTCGAGATGATTTGCCAAATTTCCCTCACTCCCCGGCCTTCGGTGGCCGAGAACGGCACTGGCTCCTGGTCCTGTAATTCCTTTTGGACAGCAGCCAATCCGGCTTTGATGTTGTTATTGCTTTTCAGTTTGTCGATCTTAGTGACAATCACTCGGTATCGACGGTTGTGGAACTCAAGCCAGGCCTTCAGTTCCAGATCCATTTCCATCCACCCGCGCCTGGCGTCCAGGATGAGGAGCGACAACGCGAGACTTTGCCGCTGCGTCAAATAACTATCGATCAGGCTCTTCCAATGTTCGCGTTCTTCCAGCGAAACCCGCGCATACCCATAACCTGGCAGATCGACGAAATGAACCTCATCATCGATCTTGAAGAAGTTGATCAACTGCGTACATCCTGGACGGGCGCTGGTAAACGCCAATCCGGATTGCCCGGCGAGCCGATTCAATAAGCTCGATTTACCAACATTACTTCGCCCCAAGAACGCGACCTCAATCGGCCCGTTCTGCCGCTCTGCTGGAAACTGTTCCGGCCGTGCAGCACTGAGAATAAGCTCACAAGCGCGTTGTGAGCGTCTTACTGGACTGCCCGTTGCTGCTTCGATTCCCACCACAGCTCTTGATTTCCGGACGCGAACTCTCTCGCCTGAGAGCGCCGCCTTAGTGCATCACGTTCTCTTCGGGGCGTGCCACCAATTCTGCCGCGGTCGTGGCCGCAGCCATCGGCAATGCTACAATTTCCCGCTCTAATGCAATCTTGAGCACTTGGTCCATGGACGTGACGAATTGAAGCTTCATCTCCTTCCGGATATTTTCCGGAATGTCCGCCAGATCCTTCTCGTTGTCCTTAGGGAGCACTACTTCGAAGATTCCCTGCCGGTGCGCCGCTAGCAGCTTCTCTTTCAAGCCGCCGATTCCTAGTACCCGTCCCCGCACGGTAATCTCACCGGTCATGGCGAGATCGCAACGCACCGGAATACCCGTCAATGCACTGCAGATACTCGTCCCAATCGTAATTCCCGCCGAAGGTCCATCCTTGGGAATC
Organism: uncultured Acidobacteriaceae bacterium; assembly: GCA_963795445.1. GTDB lineage: Bacteria > Acidobacteriota > Terriglobia > Bryobacterales > Bryobacteraceae > Bog-105. Next base: position 210,794 of record CAWCHX010000004.1, read on the forward strand.
GCGCCTTCCGGCACGTGAACGTGTATATCGAGGTGGCGATAGAAGTCCTTCGGCAGCCCCAGGTACTGTGCGCGAGAACGCACATAGCTCATCGCTGCCTGGGCCGATTCCTGCATCACATCACCCAGCTTGCCGGTGGTCATCATCTTGCCGCGGCCTTCCATCACGGTAGCCTCGGTGGTCAGAATCGAGCCGCCCACTTCAGTCCAGGCCAATCCGGTCGTAGCGCCGATCTCGTTTTGCTTTTCCAGATCGAGATCGCGGAACCGCGCCGGTCCCAGCATTTCGGTCACCTTCTCCGGCGCGATCACAACCTTGTCGATAGCAACCAGAGGCAGTTCTTCCTTCTGCGCCTTCTTCTTGCCTTTCTTCAACGCGGCCGCTGAGGCGCCGCGGCCATCTCGCTTTGCTTCCAGAGCTTCGCCTTGATCTTCCGCCTGAGCCTGGACGTCCTCTTCGATCACTTCCGCCTCGGTTGTTTCCGGCACCGGCTCGCCGGCCGCAGTCGCTTGCGCGTCCACCACTTTGCGCGCCACCTTACGGCAGAGATTGCCGATCTCCCGCTCCAGGTTTCGCACGCCCGCTTCGCGCGTGTATGACTGGATCAGCGTCTGTATACCCGCGTCCGTGAATTCCACTTGTTGTTCGTTAACGCCCGTGTCTTTTTTCTGTTTCGCTACGAGAAAGCGCTTCGCAATCTCCAGCTTTTCGAGCTCTGTATAACCCGTCAACCGAATCACTTCCATGCGATCTTGCAAAGCCGGCGGAATGGTATGAAGCACATTTGCCGTAGCGATGAAGAATACTTGGCTCAAGTCGTATTCGACGTCCAAGTAATGATCCATGAACATGTAATTCTGCTCCGGATCGAGCACCTCGAGCAACGCCGCCGACGGATCGCCGCGGAAATCCATCGACATCTTGTCCACTTCATCCAGCATGAGTATGGGATTTTTCGTGCCCGCCTTCTTCATCATCTGGATGACTTGGCCGGGAAGAGCGCCGATATAGGTTCGGCGATGCCCGCGAATCTCGGCTTCGTCTCGCACGCCGCCTAGCGACAAGCGAACAAATTTTCTTCCGGTGGCCTTCGCAATCGACATCCCCAGCGATGTTTTGCCCACGCCGGGAGGACCGACGAAGCAAAGAATGGATCCCTTGGGGTTTTGCACCAAACGCCGTACTGAGAGGAACTCGAGGATGCGTTCCTTGATTTTCTCGAGGCCGTAATGATCACCTTCGAGGATCTGGCCGGCGTAGCGCAGATCGCGAATCTCTTTCGTCCGCTTCTTCCACGGCACAGCCAGCAGCCAGTCTAAATAATTGCGCGAAACCGTCGATTCGGCCGACATCGGCGGCATGCCTTCCAGACGCTTCAGCTCGGCAGTCGCCTTTTCGTGAGCGTCCTTGGTCATGCCCGCGGTATCGATCTTCTTCTTCAGCTCGTCGTATTCGCTCTTCTCGCCGCGGCCGAGTTCCTTCTGGATAGCCTTAATCTTCTCGTTGAGATAGTATTCCTTCTGCGCGCGCTCCATCTGCCGCTTCACGCGGCCCTGTATGGTGCGATCTACGTTTAGCTTTTCAATCTCGATGTCGAGCAGATCCGCTACCCGGGTCAGCCGGTCGACCGGATCGAATATTTCGAGGAGTTCTTGTTTTTCTTCAATCGTGAGCTGCAAATTTGCGCCCACGGTATCGGACAGCTTGCCAGGATCGTCCACGCGAATCGCAGCGATCATCGTCTCGTAATTGAGGTTCTGACTGAGCTTGACGTACTGCTCGAACAAAGTCGTGACGCGGCTGGTCAAGGATTCGAGCTGGGTTCCCTGCTCGACTTTATAGGTGGTCGTCTTAATGACCGCACGGAAGTAGCCCTCTTCCTCGCTGACGGAAATAATCTTCCCTCGTTCTACTCCTTCGACTAGAACCTTAATGTTGCCGTCGGGCTGTTTCAGGCTTTGAACAATATTCGCAACGGTCCCCACCGAATAAATCTCATCCGGCCGGGGCTCGTCTATCGAAGCGTCGTGCTGCGTGGCCAAGAATATCTTCTTGTCCGCTAACAGCGCCTCTTCCAGCGCTCGAACACTCGATTCACGCCCCACCACAAACGGGGTCATCATATACGGGAAGATCACTACATCCCGGATAGGCATCATTGGCAATCGTTTGGTGTCCGTTTTATCTTTCGTCGTGACCATTTTTACTTTCTAGGCGGATTGTCCCATGAATAGAGGGACCAGAAGTGACATTGCGGTATTTTCCCCTCCGGCGCTGCCGAAGCAGAAAACCTTCTCCGAATTACAGTGGCTGGCTAGCCCGCCTTTTCGAGCACTGCCATATTGATTTTTTGCGAGAGCACCATCTCCTTAGTGACTACGAACTCGCGAACTTTCTTAAACGTCGGGAGATAGTACATCAGGTCAAGCATGAGATCTTCCAGGATCATGCGCAGACCACGCGCGCCCACCTTGCGTTCCATCGCGAGTTGCGCAACCGACTCAAGGGCGTCCTCGCTAAACTTGAGCTTAACATTCTCGAACTCAAACAGTTTCTGGTACTGGCGCACGATGGCGTTCTTGGGCTTGGTCAGAATCTGCACCAAAGCTTCTTTCGAGAGATCTTCCAGAACAGCGGTAACCGGCATGCGGCCGATAAATTCCGGAATGAAGCCGTATTTGATCAAGTCGACGGGCTGGCACTGGGCTAGCATGTCAACATCCCGTCTGACCGAGCTCGAACCCTTCCGTACGTTCTCTTTATCGTCGGGCGGTACAAACCCGATAGACTTGGTTCCTGCCCGGCGGGCGATCACTTTCTCCAAGCCGACAAAGGCCCCACCGCAGATGAACAAAATATTAGTCGTATCGACCGGCGTGAACTCCTGGTGAGGATGCTTTCGACCTCCTTGCGGGGGCACGTTGGCAACAGTCCCTTCCAGGATCTTCAATAATGCCTGTTGGACTCCCTCCCCCGACACGTCGCGCGTAATCGACGGGTTTTCGTCCTTTCGCCCGATCTTGTCGATTTCATCGATATATATGATGCCGGTCTGGGCGCGTTGGACGTCCCAATCGGCATTCTGCAGAAGGCGGAGAATGATATTCTCCACATCTTCGCCCACATATCCTGCTTCGGTGAGCGTCGTTGCATCCACGATTGCGAATGGCACATCCAAAATCCGCGCCAGCGTTTGGGCCAATAGCGTTTTGCCTGTTCCGGTGGGGCCGATCAACAGAATGTTCGATTTCGACAGCTCTACCTCGCTGCCGCGCTGCTTGTTCATCTGGATGCGTTTGTAATGGTTGTAAACGGCAACCGCCAGCTTCTTCTTAGTGGCTTCCTGGCCGATCACGTACTGATCCAGGTATTCTTTGAGCTCCAAAGGCCGAGGCAGCTTACCAGGAGTGCCATAGCTCTGCTCATGGCGATCATCCTCAATGATGGAATTGCAGACTGCGATACATTCGTCGCAGATATACGCCCGCGGGTAATCGCTAGGTGACGATATCAGCTTGCCGACTACGTCTTGGCTTTTATGGCAGAATGAACAGCGAAGGGAATCGTCAGATCCGGCGCGCTTCAAGCTGGCTCTCCTACATAGAAAAGAATCAAAGAGATCCCTGCCCTGACCGATTGGATTTGCAACCCCAGTATATCAGCACTAGCGAACTTTTATCTGCCAAACAGCAAGAAACTTCCAAAGCGATCGAGCGGCTTAGGCTCCCTTTTGCGCTTGTTCGAACAGGAAATGCAACGTCTTCTCGGTCTGAATGTGGCTGGCAATACGGGCCAAAGCGCCTTCTTTGTCCAGGCGGGCGCGAGTAACCGCCACCGGCTCGCGATCCTGCCGGGCTATGCGCTGCACCTCGCGATCCACTTCGTCCCTGGTGGCCGCAATGCCTTGCCGTTCGGAGATTTTCTCGAGCAGCAGTGAAGCTTTCACATTCCGGAGTGCCTTCTCGTGCTGGCTCTCCTTCACCTTCTGCCAGTCGAGCTTGATGGTATTCGGGTCGATGCCTCGGCCGGCGATATCGCGGAGCTGCATTCTGACCTGATTCTCAATCTGCTTGTCTACGTAAGCCTCAGGTACCGCAAAATCGCTGCCCGATACAAGCTTGTCGAGCAGTTCTTCTTTCGCTGCCTGCTGGGCAAGGTACTGCTTTTCGTGAAAAATCGTCTTCTTAATCGCCTCCCTCAGTTCGTCCAGCGACTGATAATCGCCCAGATCACGCGCGAATTCGTCGTCCAGCGCCGGCAGCTCTTTTTTCCGAACGAACTTCGGCGTCAGCTCGAAGCGTACCGTCTTTCCCGGCCAGGCTCTCTTGCCCGTATTCTTCCGGATAGGTGACGTCGACCTCTTTCAGCTCATCCGGATTCGCACCGATCAAAGCTTCGTTAAAAGCAGGCAAGGTCTCCTCGCCGCCCACCTGAATTTGCACATCTTGGTCGATCGGCTCGGCTAGCCCGGAGAGAGACTTCAGGTGTACCAGAACGTAGTCGCCGTTCTCGATCGCGCGTGGATCGAGGTTTGGATACTCAGCCTTGTTCTCCCGCATGGCTTCCAGGCGCTTCTCGATCTCTTCGTCCGTGACGGTCGGCTCTTCGTACTTCACGGGAATATTTCGATACTCGCCCAGCTCAAATTCGGGAGCAATTTCGAAATCCGCCTTGAAGCGGATCGGCTGGCCCTGCTCAAACTTCAGGTCCGAGATATTGGGCTGGCCTACGACCTTTATTTCTTCCTTCTGCACTCGATCACGGAAGGCTTGCGGCAGAAGAACTTCCAGGACTTCGTTGCGGATATCGCTTTCGAAGCGAGACTGAATCATGCTGACAGGCGCCTTGCCGGGGCGAAATCCCGGAAGGCGCACGCGCTGCTTGATCGAATTCGTGACGCGCTCTTTAGCTCGTTCCACTTCTTCGAGCGGAATTTCAATTTCGAGCGAGCGCTTGCAATCGACGGCTGTTGACACTATTCAGTCATTTTAGCCGCAGAGGCTGTTAAACGGCCGTGGCGGCAAATTGAACCGATTCGCGCAGAGCCTCGGCTTTATTGGTCGCTTCCCATGTGAAGGAATCCTCAGTACGCCCAAAGTGACCGAAAGCAGCAGTTCTGCGATAAATAGGCCGGCGCAAATTCAGGTGCTTGATCATGCCCGCGGGAGTGAGCGGGAAGTTCTCCCGAACTAATTCCGCCAGGCGCTGATCTTCGACTTTGCCGGTGCCGAACGTGTTCACCATCACCGATACCGGTTCTGCAACACCGATAGCGTAGGCGAGTTGCACTTCCACTTTCGAGGCGAGACCGGAAGCCACCAGGTTCTTGGCCACATAGCGCGCCATATAACAAGCGGAGCGGTCAACCTTCGTGGGATCCTTGCCCGAAAACGCGCCGCCACCATGCCGGCCCATGCCGCCGTAAGTGTCTACGATGATCTTGCGTCCCGTCAGGCCAGTGTCGCCGTGGGGCCCTCCGATAACGAAACGTCCGGTGGGATTGATGTGAAATTTGGTCTGCGAATCGACCATATCCGATGAGACCACCGGATTGACGATGTACTTCTTAATGTCCTCGCGCAACTGCTCGGTAGTGACATCGTCGTCGTGCTGCGTCGAAATTACCACAGCATCGATGCGTTTCGGCTTGCCATCCACATATTCCACGCTCACCTGGCTTTTGCCGTCCGGACGCAGATAAGGCAGTTCGCCCTCGCGTCGCGACTCGCTCAAGCGGCGAACCAGCTTATGAGCCATCATGATGGGAAGCGGCATCAACTCTTCGGTTTCGTCGCAGGCGTAGCCGAACATCAGACCCTGATCGCCGGCCCCGCCCGTATCGACGCCCATAGCAATGTCCGGAGATTGCGACTGGATCATGTTCACGACCGCGCAGGTCTTGCAGTCGAATCCCATGGCGGCATCGGTGTAGCCAATGTGGTTAATCACGCCGCGGACTAACTTGGGAACGTCGACGTAGGTCGTGGTTGTGATCTCGCCCGCGACCACGCAGATGCCGGTCGTGACAAGGGTTTCACACGCGACGCGGCCAGTTGGATCATCCGCCAACACAGCGTCCAACACTGCGTCCGAGACCTGGTCGGCAATCTTATCCGGGTGACCCTCTGTCACCGATTCCGAGGTAAAGATGTATTTCATCGAATCTCCAAGTTTAGCAGGGGAATCGCAGCTCTTTGCCAGCTCATGACCAAAGTAATTCCACGCGGTTTGAACGGGCCAGCTTCTCTGAGGCCGTCTACCCGAACCACCACTGATTGCTGCGCCGGCGTTGTCGCGCAGGCAACCCAGAAGGCCAAGGAGCGCAATCCGTCTCGTCGAGTATTTCAGGATTCAACTTGTATTCCCATTTGCTCATCTGGCAACGCTTACAAACTTTTCGTGCTCCGCCGCCCACTATCACCGATTAGGGTAGTCCCAAGCCTCCGGGATAACAGTTGACAACTCCACTTTCCCCCTGATGTAATCTGATGCAAGCGTTTCCACTGGGAGCGCTCTTCTAATATGGAAAAACTGGCGCTGTCCCGCCGAAAGTTTGCTGCGCTTCTGGGTAGCGCGCCTTTCCTTCTCCAAGGCCGGCAACTAAGCTCCCAAGCGACGCGCATCAAGATCGATACAGATCGCAAGATCGGTGACATCGATCCCAAGCTCTACGGGAATTTTCTCGAGCATCTGGGGCGCTGCATTGAGGGCGGCGTTTTCCAGGAGGGTTCGCCTCTTTCCGATTCCGAAGGCTTTCGCCGCGACGTTCTGAAAGCGGTGGAAGGTTTGCACGTACCTATCCTGCGATGGCCAGGAGGTAATTTCTCTTCGAATTACAACTGGATGGACGGAATCGGACGTCGCGATTCCCGCCCGCGCCGCTTGGAAATGGCCTGGGGCACCATCGAAGACAATCGCTTCGGCACCCACGAATTCCTCGATTACGTGGCTAAGATCGGCGCTGAGCCCTATATTTGCGCAAATCTTGGTACCGGCACTTGGGACGAGGCGCAGCAGTGGGTCGAGTATGTCAACTTCGACGGCGATACGGCAACCACGCGATTGCGAAAGAAAAATGGCCGCGACAAGCCCTGGAAAGTAAACTACTGGGGCTTAGGAAACGAAATGGATGGCCCTTGGCAGATGGGTCACCGCACGGCCGAGGACTACGGCAAGTTCGCCTTGGAAGCAGCCAAACTGATGCATTGGACGGATCCAAACATCAAGCTTATTGCGGCCGGATCGTCCAACTTTGGAGCTGATTGGATCGGTTGGAATCGAACGGTGCTCGAATATCTCAAGCCCCACATCGATTATCTTTCGCTCCACATGTATGTGGGAAATCCGGAAAATGACTATTACGAGTTTCAGTCGAGCACGGTTGAGCTGGCGAATCGGATCAAGATTACTGAGGGAGTTATAAGTGACGCTCTATCGAGCGCTCCACACAGAAAGCCAATTTATATCGCCTGGGATGAATGGAACGTGTGGTATCGCGCACGCGGAGATAAGGAACGTGGGCGGCGGATATTAGAGGAGCATTACAACTTAGAAGACGCGCTGGTTGTTTCCAGTTTTCTAAATACGTTCGTGAATAACGCTCATATCGTGAAAATCGCAAACATGGCACAGCTAGTGAATGTCATCGCTCCTATCTTCACGAATGACAAAGGTCTATTTCTTCAGACCATTTACTATCCGCTCCAGCTCTTCGCGGCGAATTGCCATGGCACTGCGCTTCAATTGGCCGTCGAGGGCCCGACATACAAAACCAAGCGTTACGACGCAGTTCCCTACCTGGATGTCTCCGCGGCTTACAATTCCGATGGAACCATTGTCCTGAACGTGACGAATCGCCATCGCGATCAGGCTCTCGACGCGGTCTTTGAGTCGGAGGACAAGCGCTTTGATGGTGATTTCCAAGTCTACGAAGTGAACGGGCCAGACATCAAAGCTGAGAACAATTTCGATACATCAACCGTGAAGACGACCCAGCAAAAACCTATTACCGGTAATGGCGCATCTCTGAAATGCACGTTCCCCGCGCATTCATTCACCATGCTGAAAGGCCGGCTAGTATAGCTTCGGCTTATTTGTCCTTTGACGGACCGGTTGACTCGCGCAGCACTAAATCGGGATCGATCAAAAATTCGCTGCCGTCCTGCTGCGGGTTCTCAGTACACATCAACTTCTCAAATACTATGTGTCCTATGCGATCGCGCGGCACATGCACGGTTGTGAGCGTGGGATGGCAGAATTCGGAAAGCGTAATATTGTCAAGCCCAGTAACGGAGACGTCTCCAGGAACGGAAATCCCTTGCTCGCGGAGAGCTCGCAGGACTCCGACGGCCATGAAGTCATTTGCGCAAACGACGGCAGTCGGCTTGAAACCGCTCCATAGCATTTCTCGCGTTACCTGCCATCCACCTTCCAAGCTGTCCTTGCCGATGAATGTTCTCACCTCCGCATTCGGAGCAAGTCGCTTGAAAGCGTCGACTAGGGCGTTACGGCGTTCATAGAGGGGCGCGAATTCGATATGATGGCCGACCCATGCGATACGTTTATTGTGGCCTAAGACATGAAGATATTCAGCAACTTTCTCCATGCCTTTCCGATAGTTCAGGCGAATGTTCGTAATATTGCGTCTGGCAGTTCCAACGTCGTAGAAGACTATGGGAAGTTTGGAACCCACCAATTCGTCAATGATTCCTGGTTCGATCTCCGACACGATGGCGGCAAGTCCGGCCACGCGCCGGCCCACCATCAGCCGAATGCTTTTTGCGAGTTGATCCCCTTGGTAACTCGTATTTGCAACCACCACTTCGTAGCCTCGACCGTGGGCGTCCGACTCCACCTGGCAAACAATGTCATAGAAAAAAGGATTCGCCATGTTTGAAACCAGAATGCCTAAGGTATGGCTCTTGCCGGCAGCAAGAGACCTGGCGTGGAGGTTGGGGTGATAGTTCAGGTCGGCTATCGCCTTCATCACCCGCGCCCGCGTCGTGGTGCGAACCACGCCGACATTATTAAGAACCCGTGAGACGGTGGCCGTGGAAACTTTTGATCGTCGCGCGACTTCTTCCAGATTCATCTTCGATGGTGGATACTCATATCATCGTAGCTCTCTGAGCTACTTTGCGGTCGTTTTCGCTCCTATTTTTAGACCAATTATGACTCGCCTTTTTTTGTCGGCATCAGCTTTGCTTATAGCGTTGGCCACAGCCGGCGCTGTCCGGTACGTTCACGCTGCCTCGGGTCCTCCTGACCTTCTCCGCCTGGACGGGGACATTTCACCGGTACACGACCCGGCAATTATCAAACAAGACGATACCTATTACGTCTTCTGCACCGGCGGGTCAATCCGGCGCTCAAAGGATCTGCGCCATTGGACCGTGAGCGGACGCGTTTTCGCAAATCTTCCCGAGTGGGTCAGCAGCGAGATTCCGGGTGTACGCGATGGCTATTGGGCTCCTGACATCTCCTTCTACAATGGCGTTTACCGTCTGTATTACGCGGTCTCGACATTCGGCAAGAACGACTCGGCCATAGGATTGGCAACCAATAAGACACTGGATCCGGATAGCCCCGATTATAAGTGGTCTGATCAAGGCATGGTGTTTCGCTCCCGCCGCGAGGACGATTTCAACGCCATAGATCCAAATCTCGCGTCGGACGAGCAGGGTCGCCAATGGCTCGATTTTGGGAGCTTCTGGGGCGGGATCAAGATGAGGCGCATTGACCCGGAAACCGGCAAGTTGTCCGCCGAGGATACCAGGCTGTACTCGCTTGCCAGCAGACCGCAGGATCAGAATCCGGCGGCGCCGGCCGGTCCGCCCACGAAGCACGCAATCGAAGCGCCGTTCATTGTCCGGCACGATTCGTTCTATTACCTTTTTGTCTCCTTCGATTTCTGTTGCCGTGGGGTGAATAGCACGTATTACGTAGCTGTCGGACGTTCCACGAATATTACTGGACCGTACCAGGACGCGGCAGGAAAACCCATGACCGAAGGCGGCGGGACACGCCTAACCACAAGCACTTCTCTTTGGCGCGGCCCGGGGCACGAAGCGGTGCTATTGCAGCCCGGCGGTCCGGATCTGATGCTCTTTCACGCCTATGATGGAGCCACTGGGAAGCCATTCTTGCAGATCTCAACCGTTGAATGGGACAACGGCTGGCCCCACGTCGCGCCATTACCAGGTACGCCACTTACTACTAACTAACCCGCTTGATTCAGCCTGCCCCGGGATACACCCGAATACGATGATCGGTGAACCGCAGATACGGACCCAGGGAAGCTTGCTTCATATGGCACGTGAGGCAATTCTCTTTTTCTGCCCTGCGGCAAAGCTTGATGTTCTTCAAGTCTCCTGAGTGGCAGCCAAGGCACTTCTCGGTGTAAGTCACGTTAGTTCTCGGCTTGGCATTTTCGTGAGGATCGTGGCAAGTTAGACAAGATAGTCGTCTTGTCACCGCGGAAGCAGCGGCTTGCCATCAAACCGATCGGCGCGAACCTCACCGTCACCGGATCTTCGAGCTCCGGCTCGTCTCCGCTATCGGAAGAGGGAAGGCGATGACATTCGCCGCAGATCTGGACCAGCGCCTTGGCCCCAAAGCGCCCAGGATTTACCACTTCTCTAACGATGGCTTCCCGCGGCGCGCCGCCCTTCGCGGCTTTCACGTGAGAGCTGCCAGGTCCATGACAACGCTCGCATTGAACGCCTGGCGCCATTCCAGTTAAATCGAAGTCGCTCCCGTTGCGTTGCACCGCCGTTGCATGGCAGTTGAAACAGCTGGAAATGGTTTTGTTGTCGTTGAGAATTCCGACCTCGGCAAAAGGCGTACTCACGCTCCTAGGATGGCCGAAGGTCGGGGCCCAATCCTGAATACGAGAGTAGTACGAAAAACGATGCTCGAAATATTGACCGCCTAGTCGTCCCACCGGAGTGATTCCTTGCGCGCCGGCCCCAAAGGCCCATTCGAGAATCGGTTCCCCACTAAAGCCGTTCTCGTGCACTGCAATGCCGCCGGGGGCCAATTCATAGCTCAACTTTCCATCCGGTGAATGTCCTCGATCCAGCAGTAGAGTCGCGATGCTGCTGCCTGCGATAGGCCGGAGCGCGTGGGCATGATGTGAAGTTACTTGCTTCTTATACTGCGCGTTGTGGCATTCGGCGCAAACGGCGGATCCTAAATAGTCCGCCCCATTTGCCGATTTCCGCGTAACGCAAAGGCAGGCTAACAAGAGCAGCGCCCACCACCGCAGCAGGCGCAACGTTTTCAAGGCTTGCCATCTCCCGTGACATCGACACCATTATCTTTCGCCGCCTGGATCTGTCGAACCTTCTTGTATTCCGTTTCGGCTTCGCTTGTCCGGCCAATTTGACGATAGATAGAGGCGAGATGGTAGTGAGGCGAGGATTCATTCGGCGCCAGGCGAACGGCTTCCCGCAACTGGGTGATGGCTTCCCGGAACCGCTTCTGATCGCCCATTACGATCCCAAGCCGGAGGTGTGCATCGCTGTTGGACGAATCGCACCCCAGCGCCTGCCGATACGACGCCTCGGCCTGTTTCCAATCTCGCTCCAGACGAGCGATCTCGCCCAGGTAATAATTCGCAAGCCCATGACAACCTCTCGCTGTTTCCTTTTGTAGCCATTCCCGCGCACTCTCATTGTTCTGCTGCCGAAAGTAGATATAACCGATAGCAAAGTCGGCATTCGGGATAGAGGGATCTATCTGGATAGCCCGCTGGTATTCTTCGATCGCTTTTTCCGGCTGCTGCTGATTTTCGTAAGCGGCAGCCATTAGATCGTGCGTCCAGGCCGATTCCGGATACCGGGTGATCAATTGGTGGAACGCGGCTTTGGCGCCCTCGATGTGCCCTGCCCTGCGATTGCTTTCCTCGACCATATACAACACGCGTTCAGCGTGATCCGCGGTTTCAAGGCCCCGCAGTTCGCGAATCGCCGAATCATACTGCTTGTTTTCGAAATAGTCGGCGCCCAGAGCGAAACGGGCTTCGCTCGCCAGAGCCGGATCTTGAGCAGCCTGTTCAAGAGGGTGGATTGCGGCTTCTAGCCGGCCTTTGCGCACCAGAGCCAGACCCAGGTTGAACTGAATACGTTTGTCGTTCGGGAAGCGCCGCGCCGCGCTCTGCAACTCAGATACGGCAGTATCCAATTTACCGGCTATAAGGTCGCCACTAGCCTGTTGATTCAGCTGTTCAGCGCTTTGGGCGAGCAGCGTTAAGGCGCCGCCTAACACCGCAACGAGTAGGATGACTCGCTTTAACCAATAGCGCCTAGAAGTACAGTCTCGCACCCAGCTGTATAGTACGCGGATCCCTCGCTGCCGTGGCCTGGCCGAAGTTAGGCGATCCAAACGTCGTACCGAAGCTGCTGAAGTTAGTGTGATTGAAAACGTTGTAGAACTCCGCCCGAATTTGTAAGCCGCTGCTTTCAACCTTTAAAATACCTGGGAAATTCCGGAAAAGCGAGGCATCCGTATTGTTGATGCCGGCGCCGCGAACGATGTTCCGGCCCGCGTTACCGAACAGCCCCGGCGCCGGCTGAGCGAAGGCCGCCGGGTTGAACCAGACCTGGCGCGAGCCGCCGCCGATGGCCGGATTACCCACCAGATTGGGCCGGTAAGGAGCGCCACCGATTCCGGCGTTGTCGCCTGGAAGCGTAATGTTGATCGGCACGCCGGTTTCAAACGTGCTGATTCCCGAGAGTTGCCAATTTCCTGCTATCGCCCTGACCACTCGCTGCGAAGAGGGCTCCGGGATATTGTAAACGTAACTCAGGATCAGCGTCTGCGTCCGGTCGTAGCCGGAGTTACCGTATTCCAGATAGGCTGCGTAAGAATTTTGATGTGCGTTTCCAGGCACGTCGCCGTCGACGTCATCGATTGCGTGTGAGTAAGTGTAAGACGCCTGTAAGGTCAAACCATGCCAAACGTCGCTTCTCAGGCTCGCCTGCAAAGCATTGTAACTCGAATTAGCGCCGTTGTAGTACTCGTTAATAGCTGCGTATCCAAGATAGGGCCGCACTTGGTTGACGTTGGCGGTTTTCGCCAGAACTTGCGCAGCCCCAGCAGGCAACGGCTGGTTGATGTTGCGCGTGTCGGAGAGGTGGGTGCCCCTGGTTCCGACATACGATACATCGGCGACAACACTCCTGGCAAACGAGTGTTGAATTCCGAAGTTGTATTGCTGAGTGTAGGACGTGGGATAAGCCGGGTCGTACACAGTTAGGGTCGACGGGATAATCGCGCCAGTTCCGCCGCCGGGATTACTGAGCAGCGTGTTATAAATGGTCGCCGTGCTGCTAAACGGAGGATTCGGAGCAACATTGTAAATGTCGTTCCCCTGCACGCGTTCGTAGTAAAGACCATAGCCCGTTCGAATCACTGTGTCATCGCCGAAGGGCCGCCAGGCGATCCCCACTCGAGGCTCAAATAACGCCCAATGATTCTGGACCAGGCCGCGAGGAATCCCGTTTTGCCCCGCAATACCCAGGCCATTCTCATAGGTCGAACCCGTGAAAGAGCCTGGAACAATTTGGCCAGCAGAATTAATCTGGGGCGCTTGTGCCGGATTGTACAGATTGACATAGAACGACGAAACGTCATTCTTCTCCGTGTACGCATGCGGAAAAGCATCCCATCGCGTGCCCAGCGTAAGGGTGAGTCTGGGGGAAACTTTCCAGGTATCATTCGCCCAGATAGCAGCGCTCCGGCTGAGATAGTTAGGTTCTGTCTGTTGTTGCAACTGCTGAAATTCATAGGCCCGGCCAAGCATGAAGTCGGCGACATCGTTACCCGTGTAATTACCGTTAAACGTAAAAGCCCCTTGCGTCGGCCCGAACAGATCCTGCTGTTTATTAAAGTGCATCCACATGCCGCCGAAAGTAAGGGTGTGATCGCCACGAGTCACCGTGAAATTATCTTGAACTGTAAAGGTTTCCAGCTCATTGACCCAAGGCCAGGAAGCCAGATCGTAATTGGTCCCCAGTTGACTGAGGGAGATGTTCGGATTCTTATTAGCCGTGTTCGCCGCCGGATAAATCAGCGGAATGTTCAAATTCGCTGGACGTTGATAGTTGCCATTCAGGGAGAGATTCAGCGGCTGGTCCAGATATCCAAGCGAAAGCTCGTTCACGCTGCTGGGCGTCAGCGTGGAAGTTAACTGACCGTAGTACAGTTTGGGCTTATTCACCAACAGCGTCGTGGTCGTGGGATAGCTGCTGCTCGACCATAAGTTATTCGTGAAGTTCTGGTTGTTAGTCTCCTCTATAAACCGGAAGAAGGCCTGCTCTTTATCGGTAAAACTGTGGTCAACCCGCACGATCTCCTCCCGCAGGTTCGTGGGCACCCCATACGACAGCGTAAAGTTTCCGTTGGCATTTGTGGGCGAAGGAAACAGGTAGTTTGGGGCCGCCAGGATCACGGCGTTCGGATCGAGCCGGTTGGGCGGAATGATATTGCCGGGAAATTGTACCCCGGTGGTGGGATCGATGATCGGCGTCTTCAAAGCGCTGAAGTTACCCGTACGCTCGGCAAGACTGATGGTAGGTACATTGAACAATGACGCTTGCCGCAATTTGCGCCACTCCTCATTGAAGAAAAAGAACGTTTTCGACTTACTCTTCGGGTAGATCTTCGGAATGAAAAACGGCCCGCCGATGTTGTAACCATAAATATTAAATCGCAGCGGCGGTTTTGGCTGCCCGTTTAGATTAGTGAAATAGTTGTTCGCGTCCATTTTTTCGTTGCGGACGTATTCCCAACCCGTGCCGTGAAATTGGCGAGTCCCCGATTTCGTGGCCACGTTGACCTGGCCGGCGTCACCGAATCCCGTACTGACAGAAGCATCCGCTGTCTCAACCTTGAACTCGCTAATCGCCTCTACCGAGGGTAGGACCGCCACGCAACCGCCGCAACCGCGGTCGTAGTTTTCTTGCCCGTCCATGCGCCACACATTGTTGCTCTGGCGCATGCCATTAAATGAAATACTTACATTTGAAGTCACGCCCACGGGCGTGTTCAACGAAGGTTGCAGGGACGAGGCGCCCGGAACCAGTGCCGCTAGCGAGGTGAAATTCCGTCCGTTAACCGACAGCGCCTCCACCTGGTTCCCGTTTACGACTTGGCTCACCGTGGCGTCTTCAGCCTGGACTTGTACCGCATTCGCTTGCACCTCGACAGTTTGCTGGACATTTCCAACCTCTAGGCGCGCATCGATTCGAAGATTATCGTTGACGTTGACCGGAATGTCTGTTTGCCTATATGTGTTGAACCCCGGGGCGCCTATCTCGACTGTGTATTTGCCGATCACCAGCGACGGAGCATTGTAGTTACCGGACTGGTTTGTCTCGAAATTTCTTGCCAACCCAGTCTGTTGATCCGTCACTTTGACGTGCGCCTTGGGTACCGCTGAACCGGAGGCATCCGTCACCAGGCCCGAAATTGTACCTAGTTCCTGTGCCTTAAGATTCGGCGCCAAGATAAAGGCGAGAAGCGCGAATGGGGCAAGCGCATTCAACATTGAAGCCCCGGACGATTTCGACATACAACCCCCCTTTCCCGAAATGCGGACGCCTTAGGACATAGTCTCGAAGCCCGTATTCTGGAAGCGCTTTCAAGCGTAATCTGTATTTGCTAGAGGGTCAAGAGTTTTTTGCATTGCCTGAGGATTGCCGGCTGGTACGGCTCTCCTAGAGGCAACTCATGCGGAATCCGCTAGGCGTGGTTTGCGAACTCCATGATATCGCTTACACGCCGCTTGCCAACCCCCACCCGAGCAGTCCGTCAAGGATTGTTTTTCCGACGCGGAGATTGAAAGAAACTTGATCTGGTCCGCAGCCGCAGTTGCGGGTAAGTATTGTTTCTTCAGGCGAGGGCTGGCCGAAAAGTGGGCGGAGAGCAGAAGCAGCAGCGCGCCCTAGGCGCTTACATCTTCTTGCCGGAAGACTTCACCTTGGCGAGATCTTTCGCGCCCTCGAGGTGCTTTTGCAGCGTGGGCAGCGTTTGACTCGCGTAGGCCTTCAAGTCAGCGTTTTGCGCATTGGCTGATTCCTTCGTATACACCGATATCGCGTGGGTGTGTCCGGCGATCATTTCCTGGATATACCGATGATCGAAGGCGGATCCTTGCAATTTTTGGAACGGCGCAATCATGGTGTTGTGCGCGGCATCAAGGCCTTTGGGGACGACGAGATTGGCCTTGCCGGCAACCGTGCTCACCTGGTTGTAATCGTTGGTGTGATCGGTCACCAGCATCTGGGCGTAATCCTTCACGTCCTGCCGGGAAGCCTGGCTCGCTGCCAATTGCCCCAAGCTCGCCTCGGTCATGTCCGTTTGCGCGGCGAAGTCGACAAACTGCTGATCGGTCATGCCCATGCTTTTTGCCGCGTGTCTCTTTTGCGCGAAGGCCGGAGCATAGCAAAGAGCACCCAAGCAAATGGCTGAAACAATAATTTTCACGTAAATCTCCTCCAGTTCGTTAGAAGTGACTGCGCGAAAAGCGTGACATACAGTTGACGAGTAGGGCTTGCGCCGTCGACGACGCCCGGTAGCAGCAGGCGCGGACCGAGCCCCCGACCTTGGGCAATAATAGCGGCGACTAGGCCGCTCTATTTTTATTTGCCCCCGAAGGTTAGCTACTCGTGGTAGTGGACACTAGGACCAATGAGGCTTCGGGCCGCACAAGGCAAGCTGAAGATCGAACACAGCATCATCGATGGCTTGCGGCCGGTGCTCGAACGATTATTAAAAGACAACAGCGAAATACGTTCTATCATTCCCGGCGTGATCCGGCCGGTGAGAGACGCGCGCGGCGAACCTACGATTCGCGTAACCGTTGCGACGAGTAACGGCTGGAAAGCGATTGCGTTGAGTGCGGGCGCGCGGCAGGAACTATTTATCAGTACGGCGCTGGCGAAAGACGAGGTCGAAAGGGCGATTCGCGCCTCGGCAGTGCCGATGCGGCGTATTAAGCAGGAGTAGTAACTAGGGTATTTCCGGGTCTAGGCTGATCGAGCCTCTGTTACCGTAAGGTGCGGTACCAATCTCCAGAACACCGGGAAGGCTAAAGCATTAAATGCGCGTGCATCTCGTTAATCCGAGTGATAAGTCCTTTGGGACGGCAGTAATCACTCCTCGCTGGCTCTACGTTCTAGCAGCGGCTACGCCCGACTCGTTCGGAGATGCCAAGATCTGCGATGAGACGCTGGAGCAGCTAAATCCTTTAAACGTTGAGCCTGGCGATGTGGTGGGAATCGGCATACACACCGGAAATGCTCTGCGGGGATACGAAATCGGCAGAATGGTCCGGGAGCGCGGCGCATGGGTGGTTTTCGGCGGAATACATGCCACTCTTTATCCCGAGGAAGCACTGAAGTTAGGAAACGCTCATTCCGTGGTCAAGGGCGATGGCGATGTCGTTTGGGCGGAAGCTTTGACCGGTTGCATGAAAGGCGCGCCAGCCTTGATCTACGAGGGTGGAAGAATCGAGGCTGACCGCTTTTTGCCCGCGCGGTGGGATCTGCTTCCGGAGAAGAGTTACATGTGGGCTTCGGTGCAGACCCTGCGAGGGTGCCCCAAGCACTGCTCATTCTGCTCAGTGTGGCGCACGGATGGCCAGCGCCCGAGACAGCGCGGCTCCGATGGTGTGGTGGGGGAAATCGTAGAACTGCGCCGCAAGGGATTCCGCTTCATCGCTTTGGCGGACGACAATTTTTATCCGGTTACACTGACCGACCTACGATTAGCGGAACGGCAGAACAACCAGCAAAAGCTGAATGAACTGCGCTCGATTCGGGAGGAACGATTCGCCCTGATGGCACGCCTGGCAGAACTTCCCTCCGACATGGTTTTTTACACGCAGATCACGATGGAGGCGGCGGAAGATCCGGAGTTTCTAGAGGCGATGCGGAAGGCCCGAATCAAAGGGGCGTTGGTGGGAGTAGAAGCTGTGACTGCGGAAGGTCTCAAAGCCGTTTTCAAGGACTTCAACTGCTCGGGCGAGAGCCTCGTCCAACGGCTGCAAACTTTCCGGGAACACGGGGTGCATGTTCTGGGTTCGTTCATCTTCGGCTTGCCGACGGATCGGCCAGACACATTCGAAGCTACCGCGGATTTGGCGCAACGGGCGGGCATCACGTTCGCGCAGTTCGTCATGTTGACACCGTTTCCGGGAACTGTAGATTTTGACCGTTGGGAAAAGGGCCAGCAACACGATGGGGCAAGCGTGAACGGTACTCCTCTGACGCGTTACTGGCTGATTCCAGCGGCGCTGAGGCCTAAGATGTTCACGCCGCATCCGTCTATGAGCTCCGGCGAGATCAGCGAGCGCACGCAGCACGTTTGGGATAGGTTTTACAGCGTCGCCTCGATTTGGAAACGGTCGAACTGCGTGTCGTCCATTCGGGGGCGACTGGCCTTCCTATTCGTTTCCAAGCTGTACCGGCAGATGTATGCGGGGACGGGGATAGCAACGGACAGCGCGCGACAGAGTCGAGCACAGTTCTGGGCGCGCCTGCTGGCGAAACCTTGCCGGCGGCTGTTTCAGGCTAAACCTTTGCCGAATCTGGAGGTTCCTGCCCGAGCTAAACGGTCGAATGCAGGACCGCTGCATGTGCTCAGGTAGATTATTTTAGTCGATCAATTAAGCATGATTCATGAAACGAACTTAACTGGTACTAAGTTGGGTTTTCCGGTACAACATTCCTATGGCGCACGGTACTACCTCGTGTCGGGATCGCGGTGCAGCCCGCCTTCGGATTCAACTGCGGCGCCTGTATGCGCAGCGATCCGCAGTGGATGCCGCGATTCGCGAGCTAGAGCGAAGACAGGGCGC
This sequence comes from uncultured Acidobacteriaceae bacterium, assembly GCA_963795445.1. Taxonomy (GTDB): domain Bacteria; phylum Acidobacteriota; class Terriglobia; order Bryobacterales; family Bryobacteraceae; genus Bog-105. The sequence continues at coordinate 229,656 of CAWCHX010000004.1, forward strand.
TCCTAAGCGTTCGCCGTCGAATGCCAACTTGGAGTTTTCCTCAAAGCCTTGTAACCTAACAAGTTGCCGGAGCGCCTAGCAAATCGAAAGGCCGACAGGGACCGGCACGAACAGCCGGTATGCTTGTTGAGCAAGAACTGATTGAAAAGGCGCGGACGGGGGATTCGTCGGCGTTTAATCAAGTAGTTTTAGCGTATAGGAAGCGCATCCTCGGTACCATTTCGCGGCTGATCGGACGTCCAGAAGACGTTGAGGATGTGGCTCAGGAGGTCTTCGTCAGGCTGTACTACTCGTTGGATCAGCTTAGGACGGCCGAAGTCTTCGAGCCCTGGCTGTACCGGCTAACGGTTAACGCCTCTTACGATTATCTGCGCCGCGCCAAGCGCCGAAGCGAGTCGCGGATGGCCGACTTGAGCGAGCAACAGGTCGTGATGGCCGACTCGCTCGCGGGAGGCAGGCAGGACGTTGAGGAGCGGCAGAAGAGCGAAGTACGGGAGTTCATGGATGCTTTGTTTCGGCATGTATCCGAGGAGGACCGGCTGCTTTTAACTCTGAAAGAAGTCGAGGGGCTGTCATTGAAGGAGCTGGAGCAGGTTTACGGCGTGAACGAAAACGCTTTGAAGGTAAGGCTATTTCGCGCGCGCCAGCGAGTGCTGAAGGCCTACAAGGCGGCTGCGGCAAATGGTAAGTTGTAGCGAATAGGTGGGCGTATGGTGACGAACGATGATTCCCGATTGGACGATTTATTCCAGCGCTATCGGGCTTCTTGTCCAGAGATAGAACCAGGAACGAACTTCATGCCGGGACTGTGGCAGAGAATCGAAGCTCGTCATAGCTTTGGTTTCATTTTTCAACGGTTAGCGCGGACGGCGATGACGGGCTGCGCGGCGTTGTGCCTTCTGCTGGTGGTGCTGAACTTCGTATCAACATCGGAGAACCGGATTTTGGCTCCGACCTATGTTGACGCTTTGATGGCCGACCACACGGCTGAGAAGACCTATTACACGGAAGCGATTCGCAGCACGCCCGCTGCTGAGCAGGCTCCAGAAGGTCTACACCAGTAAGCGAGTGCGGGCGGCGAAATCGATATGAAACGCAATCAGTGGGCAGCGGCCTTGCTTGCGGTATTACTGTTTTGCTGCGGAGCAGCCGTGGGCGCTCTGGCCCACCGTTATTACTCCAGTACGGTGGTAAATGCGGACTCAAAACAGCCCTACATTTCAGAGATGCGGTCGAAGCTCAAGCTGACATCCGCGCAGGTAGATCAGCTTGCAACCATCCTGGACCAGACCAAGGCGCAATATAAGGCGGTAAGAGACTCCTATCATCCGGCGATGCTGAAGATCAGAAAAGAGCACATCGAGCGCGTAAAATCGATTCTGACGGCGGAGCAAATTCCCGTTTACGAGCAACTCGTAGCGGAGCGGGAGCGGAAGGCAAGGGAGCAAGAAGAGCGCGACCGCGAAGCGGAGCAGAAGCGCGCTGCAGCTCGCCAGCATCAGGCGGCACAGTAAAGGACAGGCGGACACCGCTTGCTTCGGGCGCGGCTTGGTATCGGCTTGCATGACCGTTGGACTTGCTTTCACTGTTGTAGAATCAAAGCCGCTTTGATTCGCCGATCCCTCCTCTCACTACTATCCATATGCGCCTTCGGGCCGATAATTTTTGGCCAGAGCCGCCTCACACCTGGCATTCAGCCTTTCGTGAGCTTCAACGATCCGGTGATTGCGCTCGAGCACGTGCGCGTGATCGATGGGACCGGCGCAGCCGGCGCGAGCCGATCAGACCATCGTAATCGATCACGGCAAGATCAGCTCGGTGGGAGACGCAGCTTCCACGCAAACTCCGGGTAATGCCCGCAAGCTGGACTTGGCCGGCCATACGGTGTATCCCGGGCTGGTGGGAATGCACGAACATTTGTTCTATCCCTCCGGTGGGCGGCATTCCGATGTACAACGAACAGGCGTTCAGCGCTCCGCGGCTGTACCTGGCTTCCGGTATCACGAGCATGCGGACGGCCGGTTCGCTGGAGCCCTATACAGACATCAACATCAAGAAGCTGATCGATAGCGGCGCGATTCCAGGACCAAAGATGGATGCGACCGGTCCTTACATTCAAGGTCCGGGCGGGTTCTCGATTCAGATGCCTTCGATCGCCTCGCCGGAGCAGGCACGGCGGCTGGTGGACTACTGGGTTCAAGAAGGGTCGACTTCCTTCAAGGCGTACATGAACATTTCGCACGATGCCCTGGGCGCGGCGATTCAAGCTGTGCATCGACACGGTTTGAAAATAACGGGGCACCTCTGCTCGGTTGGATTCACGGAAGCGGCCGAGTTGGGAATCGACGATCTGGAGCACGGCTTGCTGGTCGATACCGAATTTGCGCCAGGCAAGCAGCGCGACGTCTGCCCCGCGCCGGAAGGGATGGCGGCAATCCAAAAATTAGATCTAAAGGGCGTCGAAGCGCAAAAAATGATTCACACATTAGTCGACCACAAGGTGGCTATTACTTCTACCCTGGCCGTCTTCGAAGCGTTAATTCCGGGCCGTCCTCCACTCGAGCAGCGGATGCTGGATGCCATGTCGCCGGAAGCGGCGATGAGCTATCTTGCGGCGAAGGACCGAGCAGTAAGCAACCGAACGATGAACATGCTTCCGCTGCTGAAGAAGGAAATGGAGTTTGAGCGTGAGTTCGTGGAGGCAGGCGGGCTGTTGATCGCGGGTTGCGATCCTACGGGGAATGGCGGCGCACTGCCTGGATTCGGCGATGAGAGGAATTTGGAGTTACTGGTTGAAGCGGGATTCAAACCCGAAGAAGCGATTCGGATCTATTCCTATAACGGCGCTGTGTACTTGGGGCAAGCGGAGCGCATCGGGTCGATTGCAGCGGGCAAGCAGGCGGACTTAGTCGTGGTTGAGGGGAATCCCTCAGCACGTATTGCGGATGTCGAGAAGGTGAAGTACGTGTTTAAAGAGGGCGTGGCATTTGACCCCGCAAAACTGATCGACTCGGTTCGAGGCGCTGTAGGAATTCACTAACATGTCAAAGATATTCATAGCCGTTTCGGTGCTCGCGGTTTCGCCGCTCTTCGCGCAAGAGCAGCAGATCGATCGAGTGTTGAAGCAGCTCGAACAGGTGCATCCCTTTTCCGGAGTTGCGATTTCTCCGGACGGACGGCGCGTCAGTTGGGAACAACCTGCCGCCGACAACAGCGGCAATACCGAGATCTACGTCGTGGAATGGAAGAATCCGTCCGCGAAACCTCAGCGGCTAACGGCGGGAGACGCAAAGAAATCGTTCCATGAATCCGGCGTGGCATGGTCGCCGGACAGCAGCCAAGTGGCGTTTTTTTCAGATGCGGAGCCGGGACAGGAGCAGCTATTTGTTTCGACGTTGGGCGGAAAGCCTCGCCGGCTTTCCAATGTGAGAGGCCATGTCAGCGATATTCATTGGTCACCGGACGGAAAGCGGCTCTCATTCCTGTACGCGGAGGGCGGAGGCGGAGGCGGACCGCTGGAGGCCGTGCCGGCGCAAACCGGCGCAATCGGAAGCGACATTCACAACCAGCGGATCACAATCGTGAATGCCGGAGGCGGCGAGATCCGTCAAGTCTCTCCAGCAAACCTGAATATCTATGAATACGACTGGTCTCCGGACGGCACTCGTTTTGCGACGCTGGCGGCGCCGGGGCCCGCCGATAACAACTGGTGGATTGCGGACCTGTATGTATGCGATGGCAGTTCCGGGCAGATGCGGCTATTGCATCATCCTCCCGTGGAGCGGCAACTGGCGGTGCCGCGCTGGTCGCCGGACGGAAAGCAGATCGCCTTTATTGGCGGGCTGATGAGCGATGAAGGTTTCAACGGCGGTGACATCTTTGTGGTCGATCCGCAGGGCGGCCAGCCGCGCGATCTTACGCCCGGGAGAAAGTCGTCACCGAGTGGATTCGACTGGCGCGGTAACGAGGACATCGTTTTCACGGAAGCAGTGGACGGCGGCAGCGCGATTTCTACTTTGAATGTTAGGACCGGCCAAATTGAGACGCTGTGGAAAGGCGGCGAAGGGATACACGAGTACGGCAATTATCCAAATTTTGCGCTGGCGAAGGATGGCAGAACGAGCGCTGTCGTTCGTAGCTCCTGGGAACAGGCTCCGGAAGTTTGGGCGGGACCGATAGGCGATTGGCGCCCGCTGACGCACGCGAATTCAGCGCAACATCCGCATTGGGGCAAGGCGGAGAGCGTCATCTGGGACAACGAAGGGCATCGCGTGCAGGGTTGGTTACTGTATCCGGAGAATTTCGATACTGGGAAGCGCTATCCGATGGTGGTTGAAATTCATGGAGGGCCGGCGAATCTCAGGTCGGCTGCCTGGCCGAATGCTCGCTTCGATATGTCCGTGATGGCGGGTTTGGGATATTTTGTTTTTTTCCCGAATCCACGCGGCAGCTACGGTGAAGGCGAGGAGTTCACGCGCGCGAACGTGAAGGATTTCGGGGGCGGCGACCTTCGCGACATTCTGGCGGGCGTGGACGCGGTGTTGAAAAAGGCGCCGGTGGATAGCGATCGCATCGGAGTGACCGGGTGGAGCTATGGCGGATTTATGACCATGTGGACCGTCACCCAGACCAACCGCTTTCGAGCCGCAGTGTCGGGAGCTGGAATTGCGGATTGGCTTAGCTACTACGGCGAGAATTCAATAGACGAATGGATGATCCCTTATTTCGGCGCTTCGGTTTACAACGATCCGGCTGTTTATGCCAAGAGCTCGCCGATTACCTACATCAAGCGAGTGAAAACTCCGACTCTAGTGGTGGTTGGGGAGCGAGATGGCGAGTGCCCGGCCCCGCAATCGTTCGAATTCTGGCATGCTCTGAAGACGCTGGGCGTTCCCACGCAACTGGTCGTTTACCCAGGCGAGGGACATGCCTTCCGCGAGCCGAAAGATCGGATTGACGTGCTTCGCCGCACGCTGGCATGGTTCGATCAATACCTGGGGACTGCGGGGAGTTCGAGATCAAGCAATCGTTAGCGGCCCTCGCGCGCGCGATGCGTTCCGTTGTTTGAATTGCTTCGCGGCTCAGCGGCTTTTTCGATCTCGGAGTTCAGCTCGCCGCCTATCAGAATGGCCCCCGAAGTGAAATAGAGCCACAGCAGAAGCATCGCCACGCCTTCCAACTGGGCCGTAAACGGCGTGATAAGTGTGGAACAACTCGAAGTACAGGCGAATTAAGGCCGTTGCAAGCAGCCACAAAAGGAGCCCCAGAACCGCGCCCGGCGTACTCCACTGCCACTCGCGATCGTAGAGGTTGGGTCCAAAGCGATAATACAAAGCGAAGCAAGCGAGTAGCAAAAATATGAGAACAGGCCATTGCACACATCGGAACAACAGGAGCGAGGAAGGAGCGTGCTCATGCGCGAGGCGAATGCCAAACGCCGTAACAGCAACCGCAACCAGGAACATGAACCCGAGCGATGCGGCCAGTGCAAAAGCAGTCCCGATTACCTTCCATAAGGGCCGCTCCTCCTTAACTTCGTAGGCGGTGTTCAAGCCGGTCATCATGGCCCAAGCTGCATTCACGGCGGCCCACGCGGCCCCAAGGCAGGCGGCCAAAGCGCCCACGCCAGCCTCAGCCGTGGCATGGAGTTTCTCAATCATCCCTTGCATCAGCGCCGCGGATGCCTGTGGCAGAATTTCCCGGAAAGCAGCTATCAAGGTGGTACGGAATGCAGCATCAACAGAGGGAAACCGCACCAGCAGAAACCCGAAAAGCAGCAGGCCGGGAAAGATGGCGAGGAAATGATAGAACGCCAAACGCGCCGCTTGCCCAAACACGGCATCCTCCCAAGTTTCGCGCCAAGTACGAGTGAGCAGTTCACGCCAAGACAAGCCTCCGAGCGTCCACAGATTGGCCATGCTTACAGTTTGGAATTCTCGATGACAGGCTACAATATGAAAAGCTTCTATCGCTTTTGTCCGATCGGCCCGCCCTGATGTTCCAAGGTAAGTTGCCAACAAACTGCGCTAAATAATGACTGAACTGCTGAAAGAAACGTACCGAAATCGGGAACTAATCTGGGCCCTGGCTCTCAAAGAATTGAAGATCCGTTATAAGCGTTCGGTTTTGGGTTTTCTGTGGGCGCTGCTGAACCCACTCCTATTGATGCTGGTTCTGACGGCGGTCTTCTCCACCGTCATGGTCATCCCCATACAGCACTATGCCATTTTCCTTCTAAGCGTTCTCCTGCCGTGGACTTTTTTTTCGCAATCGCTTTCCTACGCGGCGGAATCCATTGTCGGCAACGCCGATCTGATTAAGAAAGTTCGCGTATCAAAGCTAGTGTTTCCCGTAGCAGCCCTCATATCGAATATGATCAACCTGCTACTTTCGTTGATTCCGCTGGCTTTGATCGTGCTGGTAATGCGGCACCATTTCTACTGGACCTGGATTTACTTGCCGATCCCGCTGATTGCTCTAACGATCTTGACCCTGGGAGCTACTTTTTTCTTCGCTACCGCAAATGTCTATTATCGAGACGTAGGGCACATATCTGCAGATTCTTTTGCAGGCTTGGTTCTATGTAACTCCGATCATCTACAGCTCCGACATTTTTCCGAAGAAATGGCAGTGGCTTTTTCATTTGAATCCAGTTGTCTATGCCCTGAATGGATTTCGCATGGCGATTTACAAGGGTGAACTGCCGAGCCTGGAATCAGTCGTCTTGTCTTTCGTCTGCGCCTTTATTGCCCTGGTAATCGGTTATACAATTTTCCGCAAGCACCAGGACGATTTTGTTTTCTACGTTTAATCCATGCAGCCGGACTCTGTTGCCATTCGAGTAGAAAACGTAAGCCAGCGTTTCCGGGTGATTCATGAACGCCCCGATACTCTGCGCGCGCTCTTTGCGAAGTTCTTACGCCACAACGCGGATTTCCACGATTTCGATGCGGTGAAGGACATTTCTTTCAACGTACATAAAGGCGAGATGGTGGGCATCATCGGACGTAACGGTTCCGGGAAAAGCACGCTGCTGAAGATTGTTGCTGGAGTGTACAGGGCGACTTCCGGAAAGGTTCAGGTAGAAGGGACTATCGCTCCGCTGATCGAATTGGGGGCCGGCTTTCATCCCGAACTGACGGGGCGGGAAAACGTGCTGCTGAATGGGCTCCTGCTCGGTTACTCGAAGCGCGAGATGCAAGGGCGTGAGCAGAGCATCATTGACTTTGCCGAAATCGGGGATTTTATCGACGCCCCAGTGAAGCAGTACTCGTCAGGAATGTACATGCGGCTGGCCTTTGCGGTGGCAACAGAAGTTAATCCCGACGTGCTGGCGATCGATGAGATTCTGGCGGTCGGAGACTCGGCTTTTCAGCAGAAATCTTTTGAGCGCCTGAAGAATTTTCGTCAAGCGGGGAAAACCATTTTGCTCGTGACACATGGGATGCAGGATGTAGTGGACTTTTGCGACCGGGCGATCCTGCTGGAGCAAGGGCGCCTGATCGCGGACGGCTGCCCAACGGAAGTGGTTGAGCTCTACAACACCAGATTGAACACCGAGGCGCGCGAGTTCGTTGGGGTAGCAGCGCACGAGGACGCTCTGCAGCGTAGGTGAATTACCGGCGTCACCTCGGCAGATGGCGCTGACAGGTCATTCAAGCGAGACGCACTCAGTTGCAGGCGTAATGACCGGCATGTGCGCTTTCGCACAAGTATGTGTCAACTCCGCACACTTGGCACGTTACAAGTATCGCTCGAAACCGGAGACTCGCGAACTAACATCATTGAATGCATGACTGCGGGCAGCTTACCACCCGATTCTTTGATGCTGGTAAATTGGCGCCGCGAATGCTTTACTACTGGCGCCCTCTACTCACACCTAGGGAAAAGGGTCAAGGGCGGCGCAATCTGTATCTTCTCCCGCCGCCCAATATCGCTATCGGCGGTCTGGCGATCGGCGCGTTAATACGGCCGCCATTTCGAGGCTGCCCGGTGTATCCAGATCCTCCAGTCCTTCGATGACGCCGCGCCGGTCCGCCACCGAACGATTCTGGCTCGCTTTCCATTTCCCTTCGATCCGGTCAATTGAAATCTCGACGCCTACAATCGCTTTGATATGAGCACTCACGAAGTCCGGTGGCGCGTCGTCAACACTCCAAGGCTTAGCGAAAGACGATTCGTTCTGATCGGTAAGTTTCTTCAAATGCCGCAGCAACTCTGCCTGTTCTTCAAATAAGCGGACTCGTCCCCAAACATGCACGGCGACGTAGTTCCAGGTAGGCACCACTTTTCCGTGTTCTTTCTTCGCCGCATACCAGGACGGCGTGATGTAATGCTCCGCGCCGTTGAAGATTACCAGGACGGAAGAGGAAGAAGCCAGGCTCTGCCAGTGCGGGTTAGCCCGTGCGAGATGACATCGCAGTACCGTTTGTCCTTCAGCCTCTGTATCCAGCACCATCGGTACGTGGGAAGCCTCCAGGCTTTCAGAAGCGCCGGAAACGAGCGCTGCTAGAGGATGCTGTCGAATAAAAGCGTGAAGAACCTCTATTCGATCTTCTGCAAACGATGCAGGGGTATACATACGGCCAGTTTGTCACGAGCCGCGCTGGTTGACTTATCAGATAGATTTGACTTACACTGTTGGACAAATGGCTGAAATCGGTTCCCTGGGACAGTTCGAACAACTGGTACTGGCCGCAATTCTGAGCGTGCGCGAGCAGGCCTATGGCGTTACGATTCATAGCAAGGTGGAGGAATTGGCCCAGCCCAAGGCCGTTTCGCTTGGGGCTGTGTATGTCACGTTGGACCGCTTGGAGGATAAAGGTTTTATATCGTCCTGGCTCTCAGATCCCACGCCCGAACGTGGTGGCCGGGCCAAGCGATGCTATCGCGTCGATGCTCTGGGGGAACGCGCACTGCAGGAATCGGCGGTGACAGCAAGGCGCATTTGGGATGTCGCGAAGGAAGTCTGGGGGAAGGAGGTGGGCTCATGGAACCCGCACCGCCCGAAATGGAAACCGGTCCGTCCAAGGTGATCGAGGCGCTGGTGGGACTTCTGATTCCGGCCGCCTGCCGTGAACACGTCCTAGGCGATCTGCGTGAGCGATTCAAATGCTCGCGACAGTACGTTGCGGACGCCGCCTCGACGGTGCCGCTGGTGATCGTGAGCCGGATCCGGCGAACCACCGACCCACAAGTACTTCTGATGGAAGCGTTTGCGGTTTACGCTTCTTTTCTTTTTGCCGCTTGGCAGTTGCACCAGATGTCGTTTCTGCAAGAGCAGGAGGGATTGCTCCGGTTAGCAATTCCCACGGCAGTGACGCTGGCAGCTTTGATGCTTGTGGATGCGTACGCGAGGCCGGAGAAGCGCTGGCCCGTGAAGCCGATGCTACAAGCCGCGTTCGCTATTGCGTTTGCAGTCTTCTCGCAAGCGGCATTAGTTGCCGCTTACCCGGCGTTCGCTGTGCCGTTCAGGATCATGGTGCTCGGCGGTGGCATGAGCCTGCTGCTGGTTTCCGCCTTGCGGATGTTATTCGCTCCGGGCGACCACAGGCCCAGAGGGGCGAGTTGAGGTTTTTCGAAAGCAGTAGCCTAGACGAAGAGGAATTTTCCCGATGACACGACGATCCGCTGTTAAAGTAGCCGCTGCCGCGATAATCGCGGCCGAGATGAACACTCTGCCGGCGCAACAGAAAGGCAGGCTAAAACAGTCGGTGGCGCGCTGGTGCTACCAGAAGATGAGTATCGAAGATCTGTGCCGCAACGGCGCAGAGATGGGCCTGAGCGGAATCGACCTGGTTAAGCCTGACGAGTGGCCAACGGTGCGGAAATACGGGCTGGTCTCTTCCATGGTCTACAGCGCCGGGACCATCCCGGATGGCTGGAACCGAAAAGAGAATCACGATCGGCTAGAGAAGGAGATGCAGGAAGGTATTGACCGGGCGGTTGCGGCGAAGCTTCCCAATGTCATCACGTTCTCCGGTAATCGACGCGGCATGTCCGACGACGAAGGCAAAGAGAATTGCATTCTGGGCTTGCGGCGCGTCAAGAAAATGGCCGAGGACAGCGGTGTGACCATCTGCATGGAACTGCTAAACAGCAAGGTGAATCATCATGACTATCAATGCGATCACACGGCCTGGGGCGTGGATGTTATGAAAGGCGTCGATTCGCCGCGAGTGAAGCTGCTCTACGACATCTATCACATGCAGATTATGGAGGGCGACATCATTCGAACGGTGCGTGACAACATTCAATACATTGGGCATTTCCATACCGGCGGCGTTCCTGGACGCCACGAATTGGACGATACTCAGGAGCTGCAATGGCGCACCGTTGCGAAAGCAATCGCAGATCTCAATTTCCAAGGCTTCTTCGCGCACGAGTTCGTGCCGACGGGCGATCCGATGACGTCTTTGCGGCAGGCAGTAAATCTTTGCGCGGTGTAGCCGCGTCAAAAAGTAAATTTGAGATTAAGCTCTACCGTTCTTGGGCCGCCAGTTTGAAAAATGGGCGTCAGGCCAGTAGTCGGGCTGCCCGAGCCCAGCATTAAGTTCTGCATAGACGTGGGTTGGCCGAACAAAGGACTCGAGAGATAGCTCACTGGGTTCGAAAAGGCAGGATGATTGAACACATTGAACGCGGACACGCTGGCTTCTAGCGAACTCCCCCGGTACAACCTGAACTGGCGCCGCAGGCTGGCGTCGATCTGAAAAAGTCCGCTACCCGTCAGCACGTTCCGGCCAAGAGTTCCAGACGTTCCGCCGGCCGGAGCCGCGAATGCCGCAGGATTCAGCTCACGTCCGCCGGGCACTGCGCTGTTTGCAATCCACAACGGCACACCGGGAACGAGATCAGGGCGCGCGGTATTGTCGAATCCTAACCCTATGCTCTTATCCACGGTTGCTACATCGAAAGGAAACCCAGTGCGGGCCTGAAGCGTAGAGCTCAGATTCCATTCGCCGAGCAGCGGACGTAGGAATGGCTTCAAACTGGATGACGGCAGCCGATAACCGAGAGAAGCTGTGAAAGCGTGCCGAATATCGAAACTCGACGATCCCCGGTCGATGGCATCGTTGTAACCCGGCTGAACGAGGAACACAGCCGTATCGCTTGAACCTTTGTCAATGGAATGCGCCCAGGTGTAGGAGACTAGCGCATATAAGTTCGAAGTCATGTTACCGGTGAACTGCGTCTGTAAAGCCTCGTAATCTGAACTCCCATGGCTGGTGAACTGAAGAGACTGCAGAAGACTGTCTCGCGGGTTTACAGTTGCTTCTTTTCGAAGCAAATCGCGGCCGGCCGAGCCGAAATAGGAGACCGAAAGCAACGACCTGGAATGGATGGATTTCTCGATGGACGCTCTCCATTCCAGGACTCTCGGAAGGGACAGTTCTGGAACCGTGCCGGGCATGGCGTCCGCACCGTTCGAAACACCTGTGCTAGGCGCGAATTGCCAGCTATCCAGCGGATTCACATTCGCGGGATCTATCACCGAACCGAGCCCGGTGTCATAGAAGATACCCGCCCCCGCGCGCAAGATCACATCGGGCGCTGGCAGGTGATATGCCAAACCGATTCGCGGCGCGAACTGGGTATATCGCATGGGCCAGCGAGAACCATCCGGTAACGAGATGCTGCCAAGTTGCAGTGGCGCGATACCCACTCCATTCCAAGACCCGACATATGGAAAATACGGCAAGCTGTCGTTCGAATATGTATTGAAAGGAGGCGTTACTTCCCAACGCAATCCATAGAGCAGATTGAGCCGTTCGCTGACCCGGAAAGTTATCCTGTCCAAAAAAGGAGAACTTCTGAATAGGGGCGCCGAATGAGGGGAAATTCGACACCGTGAAATCGAGAGGAGCGCCCGCAAGTAACGCGTCAATACCGGGCGACACCAGGGATAAAGTGCCACTAAATACTCCGTCATCTGAAGCTAATCGTATAGTAGTCGGCGCCGAAGCGTAAATCGTGAGGCCCGGCATTCTTTGCAAAATTGTAAATGCCTTCCCACTGATGCTGCGTGCTTTGACCGCTTTGGCCGGAGATGGTTTGGCCAACGCCGGCAATCGACAATTCAGTAACTTCCCACGCTAAAGGTAAATAGCGGTACAAATTCTGGTTGATGACGTCAGCGCCGGGCACGTCTGAACCCAGACCGGCGCCGTGAGTCGACACCGTTACTACCTGCGAAAAGTTGAAGCGGATCTGCTGGGTAGTATTCGCCGTTGCAATATTGAAACCGGCGGTCGTGCTAAGCCAGCGGAACTGAGCGTTTGCCGTTCCCAACTCAAGAGTTGTCGAGGATGAAGGGACGCTGGAAAAACGGGCGAAAAATTGCACTTTGCCGCCGAGCGCCTGATCGAGCCTGAAGCTACGGTTTGAAATGGCGGCATCTTTACGCAGGACGGAACTTCCCAAAGACTGCGTAGGAGTCAGGGGAGGCCCGGTGGGAAGCGGAAAAGCATTCAAAAACGCCTGATACGCTATGCCGGCAGCATTCCGCGCGGCCTGTGAAGGAACGGGAATTAACTGAAGCGCATGGTCATGAACATCAACCCGTTCGAAAGAGGTAAAGAAGAAGGTGCGATTGCGCCAGAGAGGACCTCCCAGGCTGCCGCCCCAGCCATCCAAGGAAGCGCTGGGCAGACCCGCGGCCATGCTTTGGTCAAACCAATCGCGGCTGTCCAGCGAGCGAGGTCTGAGATATCCGAAAGCGCTGGCATGAAACTCGTTTGAGCCGGACCGTGTTTCGATTGCGATCTGCGCGCCCGGTGTATCGCCGGAATCGGCTGCAAAATCTGACGAGCGAAGCTCCACCCGCTGTGTCTCTTCCCTGGACACAAGGCTTTGCGTACTACCAATGGTTGTCATTCCCGGCAGAGTGGCGCCCGGAAAAGAGCCCGGGATCGAAATGATGCCTATTCCGGTATTGCCGCTAACGCCATCCACTCGAAAAGAGTTGGTATTCGGACGCTGGCCCCCGACTGTAAACTGTCCGCCATTGCCAATCGAAGCAGGCGTGACAGTCGCGCCCGGCATGATCGAAAAGAGTGCATGCAGATCGCGGCCGTTCGCGGGAAGAGTATCGGCCGAAGCTTGACGGCTCACGGTGAGTCCGTTCGCGGTAGGGTCTTGATCGTCGTGGTCAGCTTCGACCGTGACTTCCTGCTGGAGCGGAAGCACGTCGATGATAAAGTCGACAAGCCGCGTTTCTCCGGCGCGTACCTCGATTCCCGATTGAGTAATGGTGCGAAAGCCTTCGTTCCGAGCCGTGATCTTGTAAGCGCCCGTCGCCAGTTCGCTGCTCAAATACTTGCCGGCGGCGTCACAATATATTTTCTGCCGAGCGCCCGTGAGGTCGTTCTGCACTCGAATCTCCGCGCCCGGAACAATCCCTCCGGAGCGATCATGGACGACGCCCGCAATGAATCCGCCTTGCTGCGCGACTAGCGGTTTCGCAATGAGAACAAGCGACAGCCAAAGAAACGGCCGCATGAGACTCGCTTAACGGCTGGACATAGCCTGCGCGCGAGCTTGCATTTCGACGCTCGAAAGGTTATTTGTTAATCGATTCAACATTTCCCCACCGGCCTGCTCCGGATAACTCCCTGAAAGGAGACGGCTCACCAGTTGGTCCAGGTTTCGAGCGGCTTCAAACAAGTTTGCCGCACCACCCTGCCAGGAAGAATTCTTCAGGTCCGGCGGGCCGGAATTCTGAATCGGCTCACTATCAAGTAGCGGTTTCAAGTCTTCACCCAGTTGACGCGCAGCGTATTGAATGGCGCCCACGTGCCGCTGCTGCAAACCAAGCAAAGTCTTGCGGTCGGAATCGCGCAGCCCCGATTCCACCTCGGGGGGAAACTCCTGGGCCAGAACCAACAATGAGTGCGCTTGCGCAAAAAGCCCATTGCTGGTATCCAGAGCCCGATCGGTAATCGCTTGAAGCTGCCGCGGCCCGCCAGCACGCGTTTCGAGAATGTGGCGAAATGCTGAGGCGGTGTCGGCCGAGTAAGTATCGGAGGGAGACAAAGCGCCGGCATCGTCCCTGGCGGGCTGGGCCGAATCGAAACGGACAATTGTGTTGGGCAATTCCGCCAGGGCTCGCTCCACTTCTCTTTGCCGCACCGGTGGCATACCCATACCGGTCACAAGCACGTGGCGGTGCCCGGGATCCAATTTCACATCGATGGGTTCTTCCGCATCCACGCCGATGGCGCTCAGCATTGCAAAGACGCGCAATTCGTCTTCGGGTCCCGCGACCGTTTCGGTCATCTTAGGACGATCTGCGCCTGTTCGTTGTGTCTCTGGCTGCGCTCTCGGCGAAGCTTCGAGCGACTGCTCCGCGAGTTCGACGGGTTCTTCGTCTTGAAATTCGAAGGCGGCATTCGTCGCGTGATAGGTATCGGCGCGCAAAGTGAGAGAGGCGCTGCGAAGAATCCCGGCCTGGGTGCGTGTGCGCAGGCGATAAAACCGGCGCTCTCCATCTCCGCTGCGAACCACAGAAACCTGGTCCTGTTTATCCGGCAATTGATTCCGCCAGGCAGCGAAAGAGCGGGCGCTCAACGGATCGTCCCAACTGTAATGAGCCTGTACGAACAGCGCATGCACGTGTTCAAACGTCGAGCGCTCAACGGCTGGCAGGGTAACTCCTGATGCCCCGGGTCGTAGCACCGCTGGCCTCGACCATCTATGTCCGCCGGTGATCAGCAAAAGGGAACTGCGCGGAGATTCCGGCATTGCCGCGGCCTTAGTTAACAGTTCTTGCGCCCCGGGTTTCGCAGTGGGCCGGAAGTAAAAAGTGGCGGCTATCACGCAGCAGGCGAAAACGGCCGCAGCCCAGAGCAAGGCAGGCTGGAACTGGAAAATCGTTGCGCGACTTCGCTCTTTCACCAGGCGATCTCGAAGCGCCGGCCATTCGGTGGCGGGGAAGTCCAGAGCCGGCTTCAGCACGCGTTCGCGATATTGTTCGTAAGCCGCGGCCCCGCTCCCCAAGCTCTCCAGACGTTGGCGGCAATCCACACATGCTTGCAGATGGGTTTCCATGTTTGCGGCAGCTTCCAGAGACAGCTCCCGATCCATCAACAGAATGAAATCGGCGTCGGAGATGTGGAGCGCTTTATCCATTAACAGCCTCCGCCAGACGCGCAATCGCTCTTCGTAAGAATTCGTTCACCGAAGACGAGCTGATGCCAACCACCTCCGCGATCTCCCGGTGTCGCAAACCTTCCGAGCGCAAATACAGGCAGTTTCTCTGTTGCGGTGACAAGCTTTCGAGCGCCCTCGCCAACCGGCTCATCCTTTCTCGATCTAACAATATGCGTTCGGGTGAATCGGCCAGCGGGTGAACAAAACGGTCCCAATCCGGATTTATCGCGCGAAAAGATTTTTCCCGTGAGCGGATCCTCAAGCCGAGATTGTGGGCAACACGGAAGAGCCACGCGCGTAGATTTTGAATGTCTTGTCCTTTGCGCATGGTCTGATACAAGCGCACATATACATCCTGCGTCACTTCCTGCACTTCCGACGTGGGCACGCCGAGGCAAAGTAAATAGGCACAGATTGGATTCCTGGTCTCCTCATAAATCTGCTCTACCTCCTGATCGAGGCTCATCGCCCGGTTAATCGGAATGTCCGTCAGAAGCGCAAACTCCCGAGTTTCGAGAAAGAACACGGCATTCTAGTCAACGGCCAAATCGAAGACCGAGATCGGCGGTCCACGTAAGCCATTCCTGCCTACCGGCCCCGAAATTGGTGAAGAAATGACCAGATGTTCCAAGCCAGAAGTGATGTCCCCGATCTAGCGCCACGCGGCCGCCCATGCTGGTTTGGAGTAACCAGGCGTTTGCGAAAGAATCTCCCGAGTGCCAGGCGTAAGCACCACCGCCTCCGGCGAAAAGCTCGAAACGGCCTCCCGAGAGCGGCAGAATGCCCTTGAGCCCGAACGGTAAAAGCGTAACCTGTGTTCTGTCGGGGATTAAAACACAGCAGACCTGCTGAAAGGCCAACAGGGATACTCCAGCCGGTATGCCGAAAAATTCGTAGCGCGTGATAGAGGGCAATGTATTCTCGACGCCCGCTTCCACCGCCAGATACTTCAGAATACGAAATTCATAATTGCCGTCAAAAACGGGCCCCTTCGATTCGCCAAACTCGTTGCGCGTCGGCGTTTCACCACCTACGCTGAGAGTGACAGTACTGGTGCCAACTGGTTCCTGCCCGAAAATGGTCTGCAGCGAAAGAATACTGAGAAGAAGAGCGCCAAATAACCTATACATGGCTCTAAAGACCCGGAGACCTTGAGTTTTACGACAGGGCCGAAAAAAAATTTCTGCTTCGAGCTGAAGCCGCACATCCGCTATCGTGGAGGAAGTGGACCTCGAGAAGTCGATTCTGCGCAAGGTGGGTGAAGCGATCAAACGTTTCCGGATGATTCGCGATGGCGATCGTGTTGCTGTCGGCCTTTCCGGGGGCAAAGATTCGCTGACGCTGCTCGAAGCCTTGCTGCGCCTCCAGAAGCGCGCGCCGATTCGCTTTTCAGTCTGCGCTTTCACCATCGAGCAAGGGAAGTTCCTGGCGCCCATCCAGCCGGTCGGCGAATACTTGCGCGAGCGTGGAGTCGATTGGACCTACGTTCATGACAATCCGTCTTTTGACCTGCTCGAAAAGCAGCCTGACCATGGTTGCGATCTGTGCAGCAGGTACCGACGGCGCGCGGTTTACGAAGTAGTTCGAAAGCTTGGCGCAAACGTGATTGCGTTCGGACATACCGCAGACGATTTTTGCGAGTCTTTCCTGCGCAACGCGCTTTTTACAGGCCGGATCAGCACGCTTCCCGCCATGACCTGGTCGAGCAAGCGTGAGTTCCGGCTGATTCGGCCGCTCGTCTTTGTCACCGAAGACCTGACTCGCGCGTTTGCGGCCAGTCTTGGAGCGCCTGTAGTTCCCTGCGGCTGCTCGCAAAAAACCGGTACGGTTCGCCGCACCTTGCGTGACATGTTCGAGGAACTCGAAAAGGAACATCCCTTTTTGAAGGAAACTCTCCTTTCCGCCATGGGCAACGTCGATACGAGCAGATTATTGGATACGCGCTTCCTCAACTTGGACGAGAACGGTGAGCCGTCTCAGGCTACTCCGCCGGACGAACTTCTGGTTCAACTGAGATCCGCTTAGCGGTTGATACCTTAATAGATTCCTGCTATGGATGCGGAACTCATCGTTGTTAATGGTCCGCTTGCCGGGACGCGCTATGCGTTAGGTCCGGGTGAGCTCTTCATCGGACGCGCCCCTAATTCCAAAGTGGTTCTGAATGAACCTGAGGTTGGGTGGCGGCATTGTCAGATCCGGCAGCAAGGAAATCGCTTTCTGATTGCCGACCTCCGCAGCTCCCTGGGCACGTACGTGAACGGAATGCGCTCGGCTGAACGCTGGTTGGACGATCGCGACCAGATCGGCATCGGCAAAACCATTCTTATGTTTCGATCCGGCGAGCCGGGCACAGAAGATGCCGTCGCGACTCCCGGCATTGAGACGAAGCCGGTTTTGCTTGGAGCTTGTTCCCTGGTCTTCTTGTTTCGTGCACTAGCAGCGAGCGTGGGTGAAGCGCAGAACCGGCTGTTACAGAATCAGATACTCAGCCTGATCTCAGATCTGATTCCTACTCAGGAAGGCTTGCTTCTTCTGGGTTCGACTTGTGCTCAACTACTGACCCGCTTCAAGGAAGTTTCCGCCCAATATCAAGCTGAATTCGAGCCTGCGCTTTCGCGGGTTTGCGAAGAAGGAGCAATCGAGGATTCAAGTAGCGGCATTGTCGGTGTCCCTTTATATCTCGCGGGAGTGTTGGGCGGCGCGCTCGTCGTCCGAGTGTTGAATCGCGAGACCGGGCGCCTGACCACTCATTTGGAGACCCTTACCGCGGTCGCGTCGCTTGCCTCCATCGGATTCGAAGCCAACCAGGAGGTCGAAACTCTTAAAGCGGAAAACGCTCTGCTGCAGGAGCAGATTGCGATCAATACGGGCATCGTGGGCAGCAGCCCGATCATCCGGCGGCTTCTTGAATTGGTTGACCGTGTCGCGCCCCGTGACACGACGGTAATGATCACGGGGGAAAGCGGAACGGGTAAGGAACTCATCGCCCGCGCTCTTCATCAGAAGAGCCCCCGGCGGGATCGCCGCTTTGTTGCCGTGAACTGTGCGGCGCTGAGCGAGACACTCTTCGAGAGTGAGCTGTTCGGTCATGAGAAAGGCGCGTTCACTGGGGCTATTGCGCTGAAGCACGGTCGGTTCGAATTAGCTCAAGGCGGAAGCATCTTTCTGGATGAGGTCGGCGAGTTGGCGACTGGACTTCAAGCAAAGCTGCTACGCGTTCTGCAGCAGCGAGAGTTTGAGCGCGTTGGCGGGACGCAGGCGCATCCGCTCGATATCCGCGTGATTGCCGCAACGAATCGCGATCTCGCCGAAGACGTACGCGAAGGGCGTTTCCGCGAAGATCTCTACCATCGCCTGAACGTGGTGACGCTCGATTCCCCGCCCTTACGGGAACGAAAGGAGGATATTCCGCTGCTGGCTCATTACTTCCTGCAACGCTCGGCGGAGCGCTGCAAGCGGCAGGTCCTGGGACTCTCGCGAGAGGTTGAAGAAATGATCCTGCAATACTCGTGGCCAGGCAATGTCCGTGAGCTGGAGAATGCCATGGAGCGCGCGATTGTGCTGGGCGTGTCTGAATGGGTTCTGCCTGAAGACTTGCCGGAGGCGTTGCTCGAATCTGCGCCGCGCGACGCCGGAGCGAAGTATCATCACTCCGTCGGCCAAGCCAAGCGGGAAGCTATTCTCGACGCCTACGTTCAAGGAAACGGAGACTACAAGCAGGCAGCGCGGCTCCTGGGACTGCATCCCAACTATCTGCTTCGGCTGGTGCGTAATCTCAGCCTTCGTGATGAGATCAACCGGACCTTAGCCAGCGCCGCCGGACGTTGACTACGCCTTGGTTCCGAGATGCAAGGCGGCGATTCCGCCCGTGAGCAACTCGAACTTCGTGTCCGTAAAGCCGGCGGCTTGCATCATATTGCGCAATTCCGCCGAAGCTGGAAATTTGCGAATCGAATCCGGCAGATACGAGTAAGCTTCTCGCGACCCAGAAGCCAGCGTTCCGATAATTGGCAGCAGCACTCGCGAATAGAATCCGTATGCGCTTTTCACGATCAAACCTGTTGGATGCGAGAATTCGAGAATCGCCAGTGTTCCTCCGGGCTTCAGAACGCGATGAATTTCTTCGAGCCCACGAGGGTAATTCACGAGATTGCGGAATCCGAAAGCGATCGAGATCGCGTCCAGTGCATTATCGGCGAGCGGCAGTTGCAACGCGTCGCCCTCAAACAAGGGCGCCTGAAAACCTTTCTTTGCCGCTTTCCGCTTCGCCGAGACAAGCATCGGATGACAGAAATCAGCGCCGATCACGCGCGCTGCTGTCGCACTTTGAAGATCGATCAGCACATCGCCCGTTCCGCAGCACAGATCCAGTAGCTTTGCATCCGATCGCTTGAACACGGGCGCTAACCTGTTCATCAGCACCTTGCGCCACCTTCGGTCAACGTTGAAGGACAGCAGATGGTTGATGAAGTCGTACTTCGGGGCAATGCCAGCAAACATGCGCTGCACCCACCGGGAAGCTTGTTCTTCACTCGACGTGCCGGGTGGCGTCGTACCAGTCACTGGAGAGAGTCCACCATCGCCTGGCGGATTAAAGCCGGGTCAATCTCGGAAACGATCTTTACCTCGCCAATGGCTGTGGGTAACACGAAGTGAATCTTGCCTTGCACTGTTTTCTTATCGCTGCCCAGCCGAGCGAGCAGACGGTCCGGATCCAGTTCTTCCGCACTGGGTAACGGCCCGTAACGGCAAATCACCGTCTGAATGCGTTCTACTTCGTTGACGCTCAGCATTCCCAGTAGCTCAGCCAAGCGCGTAGCCGCCAGCATTCCCCAGGCGACGGCTTCGCCATGCAAGAAACGCACATACCCGGTTTCGGCTTCAATGGCATGACCGATCGTGTGCCCAAAGTTCAAGATGCGCCTGACATCGCTCTCCCGCTCATCCGCCGAGACGACTTCGGCCTTGATCCGAACCGCAGCAGCAACCAGATCGTCAACGAGATCGGGCTGCATCCGCAACACGTCATCCGCTCGTTCAGCAAGCAGATCGAACAGCGCCCGATCGCGGATGATGCCGCACTTGATCACTTCAAATAATCCGGCGCGATACTCGCGCGGAGGCAGCGTCGATAGCACATCAGGATCAATCAACACCGCAAGAGGTTGATGAAAGCTCCCGATCAAGTTCTTCCCGCTGACCAGGTTTACGCCCGTCTTGCCGCCGGTGGCCGCGTCTACCTGGGCGAGCAGCGTAGTGGGGAGCTGTAACACGGGGACGCCCCGCATGAAGATCGCAGCCAGGAACCCACTCACGTCCGTGACGATGCCGCCCCCGAACCCGATGACGATACTGGTTCGATCAGCCCCAAGCGCGACCATCTGTTCGGCCAATGCTTCTACCGAACTCAAGCGCTTGTTGCTCTCGCCGGCCGAACCGAAGAGAACGTTTAATTCATCGAATTGGCTTCGGATTTTCTCACCATGCAGCCGCCAAACATCTTCGGTGGTGACGAGAAAGAGCTTGCCTGCACTTGCGCGGAATAAACTCGGAAATACGGCTCAAAATGCCTCGTTCGATCACGTTCCGATACGCGTATTGAGGCGTGCGGACCTCGAAGATCGGCATGTGATCCCGTTGTACCATGTGGTTCTCCATTGGACCTCGAGAGTTCTTTCCGTCCGCGCGACTGGCAATCTTTGCTACTTCTGTTAGACTTCTTTTCAGGGTTAACCCCACCAAAGTAATGCATTATGCCCACCCGTAACGTGAATTTGACTGACGAACTGGATAGCTTCGTGTTAGCGAAGGTCGAGAGCGGCCGTTACGAAAATGCCAGCGAGGTTGTCCGCGCTGCGCTGCGAACATTAGAGCGCGAAGAACAGCGGTATGAAGCCAAGCTTGCCGTGCTGCGGAAAGCGATTGATGAGGGTGACGCCAGCGGCGTTGCCGAGGGGAATTCGTTCTCGCGAGTCCGGCAGGCACTTAAGCTTTCCAAGAAGAAGCACTAGCCGTTTGGCCACATTTCGTTTATCCCGCCTCGCCGAGGTCGACTTGGCGGAGATCGGCGACTATACGCTGCGCACCTGGGGCGAAGACCAGACCATCCGATATATCGACAGTCTTGAAGCGTGTTGCCGACAGCTCGCGATCAATCCCGAGTTGGGCCGTCCCTGTGATTCCGTTGGGCGCGGCTTGCGCCGCATGGAACACGAGGCGCATGTCGTGTTTTATCGGATTGAGGCCGGAGGCATTTTGGTATCTCGCATCCTTCATCGGCGCATGCTGCCGGAACGACAGATTATCGATAAGGAACAAAATGGGATCTAAGGCCGTGTGTGTCTACGACAGAGCGGCGATATGATGTGGTTATCACCACCCCCGCTCAGCGCGTTTGCACGGATTTCGTTGTGGTGGGCGCAGGCGTGGCGGGTCTTCGGGCCGCGATTGAGCTGGCCCGCTCCGGCCGTGTTCTTGTCATCGCAAAAGATAGTCTCCGTGAATCTTCTTCTGAATATGCGCAAGGCGGAATCGCCGCGGCGCTCAGCGATGACGACGAAGTGGAGCTGCATGAGCAGGACACCATCCTGGCAGGCGACGGGCTCTGTGATATCGAAGCGGTGCGTACGCTGGTCGAGGAGGCCCCGGCTGCTATCGAGCAGCTCATCGAATGGGGCACGGCATTCGATCGTAAAGGACCGAACCTGCTTTTCGCTCGCGAAGGCGCACACAGCCGCAATCGGGTCCTGCACGCACATGGCGATTCCACCGGCCGCGAAATCGTTCGCACCCTTCGGCAGCACGCCGCGTCGCTTGCGAACGTAGAATTTCATAGCTTCGCCGCCGTTACTAATCTGCTCTGCGACGAGGGCGAAGTTATCGGCGTATCCGCCTTGGATGAGAGCACTGGTTCGACAGTTCTCATCGAGTCGCGGGGAACATTGCTGGCCACGGGCGGTTTGGGGCGGGTTTTTGAAAACACAACCAATCCGGACGTTGCCACCGGAGATGGTGTTGCTTGTGCCTACCGCGCCGGAGCCGCCATCTCAGATATCGAATTCGTGCAATTTCATCCGACGGCTCTATACACTCCCAATGCCCCTCGCTTTCTGCTGAGTGAAGCCTTGCGAGGCGAAGGCGCATTTCTCCGCAACGCGAGCGGTGAACGCTTCATGGAACGCTATCACGCAATGAAAGAATTGGCTCCTCGCGACGTAGTCTCGCGTTCTATCGTCATGGAGCTGCGCGCCACTGGCGATTCCAGCGCATTTCTCGATCTGACTCACCTGGAGCCGGGCTTCGTTCACCAGCGTTTCCCTCGTATTTACGAGACCTGCTTGCGTTATGGAATCGATCTCGAAACTATGCCCGCGCCGGTTCGTCCGGCGGCTCATTACGCCATGGGAGGCGTTCGCACGGATCTGTTCGGCCAAAGCACGATTCCTCGCCTTTATGCCGCAGGAGAAGTGGCCTGCACCGGCGTTCACGGGGCGAACCGGCTCGCTAGCAATTCGCTCTTAGAAGGCATCGTCTTTGGCGCTCGGGCAGGCCAGGCGATGTCTTCTGTCACCGCCGTGCCGCACAATTCCATCGCCCGTACTCTCGGCGCAGCTTTCCCCGCCATCAGTGAGCGCGACCTTCGCGCCATCGCCTGGAACTCCTGCGGCATCCTGCGCAATGGACCTGAGCTCTCGGCTGCCCATAAGAGAATTCAAAACCGTGGCATGCAGCCTCTGGAATCCCCTACTCGCGCCGACTTCGAACTGCGCAACATGCATCAGGTGGCGTCATTGATATCTCTCGCCGCGCTTGCCCGCGAAGAAAGCCGCGGGGGCCATTACCGGACTGACTTCCCTACCAAGTCCTCTGCTTTTGAGAAGCACTCAATCATCACGCGCTCCCTCGACGGCCCCGATGCTGAAGTTACCTTCGCTTAAGCCCGCACAGCGGCCGGCATCTCCGGGAGTAACGCTTGCTCTTTTGCTCGTCGCGACGCCTCTTTATCAGTCGAGTCCATTGGCTGCTCTCTGGACTATTCCCTGCATCCTCATCGCGTCGCTCCTCATAACCTGGGGCGCTGAATCCGCGCAGTTCTTCCTCGCGCAGGGATTTGCCCTGGCCATCCTCGCGTGGATGCAGACACTACCTGAATTCGCAGTCGAAGCCGTGCTTGCCTGGAGACAATCGACCGGCCTGTTGATAGCCAATCTAACCGGCGCTCTCCGTCTGCTCACCGGCCTCGCGTGGCCCATGATCTACCTGACTGCCGCAACGGTGTACCGCAAGCGGACTGGACGGCCAATGCGTTACATCCAGCTTGAGCCTCATCACAGTGTTGAAGTGATTGGCCTCGTTTTTCCGTTGCTGTACGCGCTGGTCATTTGGTGGAAAGGAACTCTGCGCTTGTACGACGCCGGTGTCCTGATTGCTTTCTATGCCGCGTATTTGGTTCTTCTTTCAAAGCTTCCGCCACAGAAGCATGAAGGCGCTGACGATTTGGAGAAGATTCCGCGACGCATCGTGCTGGCGTCCCGAGGAAGACGGATTCTCGCAATCTCCGTATGCTTTCTTGCAGGGGGCGGGTTGATCTATTTCACCGCTGAACCCTTTCTTGGAAGTCTTGTCGCCGTGGCCGCGGCTATCGGCATCCCCAGCTTTTTGGTGATCCAGTGGCTGGCGCCCATCGTTTCCGAATTTCCGGAACTCGCATCTACCTTCTATTTCGCCCGGCAAAGGGAAAACGCATCGGTCGCGCTGATGAATATTGCATCCAGCAACATCAACCAGTGGACATTATTAGTCGCCATGCTGCCGATCGTATTCTCGTTGAGCCGAGGGGCGCCATCTTTCATAGCGCTGGATGTCCAACAGCAATCCGAGTTGCTGCTGACCATTGGGCAAAGTTTGGTCGCGTTGATCTTCCTTCTGAACATGAAGTTTTGTTGGTGGGAGGCGCTGGCGATGTTCGTCCTGTTCGCGATCCAATTCGCCCTGCCGGCCTTTGCTGGAAATCAAGCCAGGGTTTGGATCACGCTCGGGTTCTTCGTATGGACCGCGGTGGGTTTGCTGGCAATGATAGTTCGCAGACGACGTCCGAATGCGTTGGCAAGGTTCCTGGAAACCTGGCACGCTCACGTCGCGAACTAGGCGTTTCCGAAGTTGAGCAGGGCAACCCCGAAGATGATCATCAGCAGACCGCCGATCTTCGGGATCGTGAAGGGCTCTTTAAAAAACAGACGCGCCCAGACGATGGCCCAAATGTATCCGAGCGAAACCATCGGATACAGCACAGTAAGCTCTCCCTGAGACACGCCCATCATGTAGAAGACGGACGATAACAGGTACAGAACAATACCGACAGCCAGCCAGTAATTACTGAACAATCGCAATAAGCCGCCCTTCATGTGCTCAGCGCCAAGCTTCAAGAAAACGGCGCCGAACGAGCCGATAAAAGACCCGAAGAGGACTAAAACGATCGAGCTTAAGGGCGTCTTCATGGCCGTTTATTTCTTCAATCCCAGGATGGACACGCCGCCCACAATGAAAACGATTCCGATTGTGCGGAAGAAGTTCATGTGTTCGTCCGGCAGCACGAACAGCGACAGGATGACGACCCAAACATACGTCAACGCGATGATCGGGTATAGCCGGGAGAGTTCGCGGCCCTTCAACGCCAAAGCCATCAAGAAAGTGTTCACGCCATACATGCAGTACCCGATGAACAGCTTGAGATTTGTGATCACGCCCAGACTAAACTGACGAAGAGGCCCGGATTATGCATGACCTGACCCAGCGTTACGTGCTTGCCGAGTTGAGCCGTGCCTTCCTTCACCAGGATCTGAGCGAGGGCGCCAATTAACGTGCAGGAAAAGACGAGTAGAAAAGCGCGTTTCGTTTCGGACTGAGCTTCTGGTGGGCGCTCCAGAACGGCGGGAGAGGTCAAACCGTGAAATCCTGAGGAACGGGTTAAAGATCCAGTTTAGAACATGGCCGATGGACGCAGCTGGTATTGCTACCGCTTGCCGCTAGCGATGAGAGTTCCGATGGCGCTTACCAGCTTTTCAATGCGCGCATCGACGTCCCGGTTGTGCAACTCGGCCTGGCGCAGCCGCTGTTCGTGGCTGGCCATGTACTCGGCTTGCTCGCGCAACGCCTGTCCCATTTTCGTCTCGAGATGTGTCATGACGATGAACGAATCTTCGAGCTCTTTATGGGCAGCCTCCAGGGCCTTCAGGCGGATCTCAAAATCGGGCATGGCAGTAGACCTCTTCAGGATACTTGTTGAGGGCAGCAGTCCGCTACACTGAGACGAAATGTCAGCGCCGCTGGTACCGTCGCCGCTCGACTACATTGGACGACGCCGCTTCGCGTTCTATCCTCCCATCAAGAACATCAACAGTAATGAATGGGTATTAGGCGCCTGTTCCTGGGCAGAAGTGCAAATTGTCGATTCTTCTACTGGCGGCGAGATCTGGATACCTCGCCAGTATATTGGCGCCGTTTCCGAATCCAGCGGTCCAATCCTGATCGTTGGTCTGAGGAAAGAACTTCAGTACCGGGCGGGTAATCTGGAGCCGCGAGTGAAGCGCGTCATCGAGATGCCAGCAGCCGCGGATCAGCCGGTCAAACTATTTGCCCAAGAGCCTAAGCGCGCTCCAGGTCCCGCGCCGGTTGTAGGCATTCGCGTTGAGAATCGCGAGGATTCACCAATGAGCAAAGCTCTCGTGATCCTCGGCGCCGGCGCGCTGATAGCCTTTCTTGACAGCAATGATCTCAGCACTCGCGCATCTCTAATCATTTCATGCGCCGCCGCATATATGGACTCCTTTGGGCGCTGACTTCAGTCATCGCAGCCATCTGCATCGGCGCGATTGCTACGCATCGCGGTGAACCCGTCAACAGCTTGTGGCTGGTCGCGGCAGCAGCCTCGGTTTTTCTTCTGGGTTTTCGGTTTTACGCAAAGTTCATTGCCGCTAAGGTGATGGCGCTCGACGATCGCAGAGCGACGCCTGCGGAGCGTTTCCGCGATGGTCAGGATTTCGAGCCGACGAACAAGTGGATTCTGCTGGGCCATCACTTCGCGGCGATCGCGGGTCCAGGCCCCCTGGTCGGTCCCACATTGGCGGCGCAATTCGGCTATCTGCCCGGAACTCTCTGGATTCTTTTTGGCGCGGTTTTGGGCGGCGCTGTACAGGATTTCGTGATTCTTTTCTGTTCCATGCGGCGCGATGGGAAAACACTCGGGCAGATGGCGCGCGAAGAGATCGGCAAGCTGGCGGGCATCGTCTCGCTGATTACGGTGCTGCTCATTATGGTGGTGCTGCTCGCGGTGGTCGCGCTGGTAGTAGTCAATGCTCTCAAGGGCAGTCCTTGGGGAACATTCACAATTGCCATGACCATGCCGATCGCTCTCTTCATGGGACTGTACCTACGCTACGCGCGGCCGGGCAAGGTCCTGGAGTGCTCCGCTATCGGTTTTGTGCTGGTTGTCCTGAGCATCTATGGCGGCAAACTGGTAAGCGCTTCATCGTCGCTGTCGCCTTGGTTCACCTGGGGAGGCGTGGCGCTGGCAATCGCCATTGTTATTTATGGATTTCTGGCGAGCGTCTTACCGGTCTGGCTGCTACTCGCTCCGCGGGATTACCTGAGTACTTTCGTGAAGCTGGGCGTCATTTTTCTCCTCGCGGCGGGCATCTTCCTCACGCATCCCCAGCTCGCACTGCCGCCGCTCACGCAATTCACCAACGGAACCGGGCCCATTTTTGCAGGCAAGATCTTCCCTTTCTGCTTTATCACCATCGCGTGCGGCGCCGTGTCTGGCTTTCACGCGCTCATTTCTTCCGGCACCACGCCGAAGATGATCGCGAAGGAATCGCACGCATGGCCCATCGGCTATGGCGCGATGCTGCTGGAGGGATTTGTAGCCATCATGGCCATGGTGGCGGCGGCTTCTTTGCAGCCGGGGGTGTTCTTCGCGGTAAATTCGCCGCCAGGAGTGGTCGGCGCTACGCCGCAAGCAGCCGTCAACATGATAAGCGGCTGGGGCTTTCCGGTCTCTGCCGCTGGGATGGCTCAGCTCGCGCATAGCGTGGGGGAAACTACCTTGTTTGGACGCACCGGAGGAGCGCCGTCGCTGGCCCTCGGCATGGCGCAGATATTCGGTGGTGTGTTCCGGGCCACCGGTCTCGGCGAAGGGCTGCTCAGCTTTTGGTATCACTTCGCCATCATGTTCGAAGCTCTGTTCATCCTGACCATCATCGATGCCGGAACGCGTGTCGGGCGCTTCATGCTGCAGGATCTGCTCGGGCACGTATATAAGCCACTCGGACAGATTGGATGGCGACCCGGAGTGTTTGTGACCAGCGCAATTGTCGTCGCGGCCTGGGGTTATTTTCTGTATCAGGGCGTGATCGATCCGCTGGGGGGCATTAATTCGCTTTGGCCGCTATTCGGAATCTCCAATCAACTGCTGAGCGCCATCGCCTTCTGCGTCGCGACGACTGTGCTCCTGAAGATGCACCGGGCGCGCTACATGTGGATCACGGTCGCGCCGCTTTCCTGGCTAGTTACCGTCACCTTTACTGGCGGATGGGAAAAAATCTTCTCGACTGAGCCACGGATCGGATTCCTCGCTCACGCAACGGCGCTCGAGAACGCGATCGCTGCTGGGAAGATTGCGGTATCGAAGCTCGCTGAGACGCGGGCCGTTATCTTCAATGAGCGCCTGGATGCTGTGGTCTGCGCTACCTTCCTGCTTCTGGTTTCGATCATCGTACTGGATTCTCTTCGGGTCTGGTACGGGCTGCTTCGCGGGCGACGTGCGGCCGTCAGTTCGGAATCGCCCTTCGTTCTGTCGCGATTGGAAGCGGAGAGCGTATGAGAGTAGTGCGCAAGCTCTTCGGCTTTTTCGTGAATCTCGCCCGCGAACTCGGCGATGAGAATGCGTACGCCCGCTACCTCCAGCACAGTGCGAGGAGCCATTCGGCTGCTGAGTGGCGCCGCTTTATCGATCGGCGTCACCGGCGGAAATATCAGAACGCGAAGTGCTGTTAGCGGCTTTTTCGATCATTTGCCGAATCGTTCTGGCAGCCGCTTCGGTCCCACCCTGCCGCAAGCTCGCCAAAACATCGGAGTCTATGATTCTGTACCAGAGATCGCGCCGCGCGCTGAAATCGGGGATGCGAGTTGCAATCTCGGGCCGCACTTTCTTCAGCAGATCTAAGAAGGCCCCATACTCAGGTCCGATCTGACGCTCAAGCTGCTGCCGCAGGCGAACGGCAACTCCCGGCGCCCAGCCATTGGTCGAGATTGCGATCGTTAAATCGCCTTGCCGGTGTAGCGATCCGAAACTGAACCTGCAATGGTCCGGATCATCGACCGCGTTACACAGCACGTCGTGGTCCTCCGCGAGGCGAAAGATCTCTGAATTGTCCTCAAGATCCGTGATTACAAGGAAGCAGCCGTCGAGATCTTCCGGTTGGAAGTCGCGAGCGCGCCAATCAATCAGGCCCGCGGAAGCTAACTCCTCAATAGCCGGCTCGGCCCGCGGATTGACATACAGCACGTTTGCTGCTGCATCCAGAAGCGCCTGAATCTTGCCTGCCATTTCATAACCTTCGCCTGCTACAAGGCACTTCTTGCCGCTTAGGTCGAGAAAGATTGGATACCGGAAGTTCACTCTTTCTATCCTGCCTTCTATCCTGAAGATGTTGCCAGTCCCGCGCCTTTTTTTAATCGATAGCTTTGGGTTTATTTTCCGTGCTTACCACGCCCGTGCGCGAAGCGGCGCTCCGCCCATGCGCACCAGCGGCGGTCTCTCTACCGAGGCTATCTTCATCTTCCACAACATGCTGCGGAAGCTGACGACGAGTTTCAAACCAGACTACATCGCCGCTATCTTCGAAAGCAGCGAGCCCACTTTCCGGTCGGAAAGCTTCGCCGAGTACAAGGCCAACCGAACGGAAATGCCGCATGACTTGGGGGAGCAGATCCCGCATATCCGGCGAATTCTGGAAGCAATGCACGTTCCAATTCTCGAATTTCCGGGCTACGAAGCGGATGATGTGATCGGCGCAATTGCCTGCCGGCAACAACCGAAGCCGCTGGAAGTGGTTATCGTATCGAGCGATAAAGACATGCTGCAACTCGTTAACGACCGGGTGTTCATGCTCAATCCCATGAAAGACGACGAATGGTACGACGCTAGCAAAGTGGAGCAGTTCATGGGCGTGAAACCGTCGCAGGTTGCGGATCTACTCGCGTTGAAAGGTGACTCGATTGACAACATTCCTGGCGCTCCGGGTATCGGCGATAAGGGCGCGCGTGACCTCATCGTACGCTTTGGTTCCTTGGAAGCCGTGCTCGAACGCGCCGCGGAAGTGGAGCGCAAGATGTATCGCGAGAGCCTGCTCAACAATCGCGATCAGATCATTTTGAGTAAACAGCTTGCAACGATTCATACTCAGGTACCGATCGAATGGGAACTGCAGGCGCTCAAGGCGCAACAGGTTAACAATTCCGCCTTAAAAGTGCTGTACAAAGAGCTGGAATTCTTCAGCCTTCTTAAAGATCTTCCCCCTGAAGACGATAGCGCCACCCGCGACTATGGCGCTGTTTCAGATGCCGCGTCAGTAGCAGAATGGCTCGATCAGCGTCCAGCCGATACGCCGCTCGCGATCTCGCTCGATTTGACGAATGCGTTCATCGGGCTGTCATATCGCGTGGGCGAGGGCCGCGCCGTGCCGCTCTCGTTACTTGATTCTGTTCGAACTGTAATCGAATCCGACGCGGTCCCAAAGATCGTTCATGATGCAAAAGCATTCTTCATTCAGTCCCGGGATCTGGGCGTCAAACCCGGGAACGTGGCTGAGGATGTGATGCTGTATGCTTTTCTGCTCTGTGCGGATCCGAGCACGTGCTCTCCGGAAATGCTGGCCGAGCGCTTTCTCGATCGCAAACTAAACGCCGCGGCGGAGCAGCAGGCAGAAGCGACATTGGCCGTTGCAGAGATGCTTCGCCCCCAATTGGAGCCGCAGGAGCTTGCAGGGGTGTATCGGGATATCGATCTTCCACTCGCGCCGGTGTTGGCGCAGATGGAAATGACCGGCATACGGATCGATACCGGAGTGTTGGCGGAATTATCGATTCGTCTGACTGAACGCATCGAGCGAATCGCCCAAAACGTCTACGATCTCGCCGGGCATCCGTTCAACATCAACTCGCCTCAACAGCTAGGAAAAATTCTTTTCGAAGAATTGGCATTACCCGCCCCGGTGAAATATGGAAAGGGCAAGAGCATCTCGACTGCGGCTGACATTTTGGAAAGCCTGGCGCCTGCCTACCCGGTTGCGCAACTCGTTCTCGATTACCGCCAGCTAACGAAACTCAAGGGCACATATATCGATGCGCTTCCCCAGCTTATCCGCGCGGATACGGGGCGCTTGCATACAACGTTTAATCAAACAGGTGCTGCTACAGGCCGTCTATCGTCATCCAATCCGAATCTTCAAAACATTCCGATTCGTACTGAGGAAGGCCGCGAGATTCGAGCAGCTTTCGTGCCCGAATCCGGCTGGGAACTGGTAATTGCCGACTACTCGCAGATCGAACTCAGGCTTCTGGCGCACATGTCCGGCGATCCGGTTCTGGTGGAAGCGTTCACGAAGGGCGAAGACATCCACACACGAACCGCCGCTGAGGTTTTCAAGGTTGATCCACTGATGGTAAGCGCGGATATGCGCCGCGCAGCCAAGGCGGTGAACTTTGGCATAGTTTACGGCCAGACACCCTTCGGGCTGGCGCAAACTCTGTGCATCGACCGCAAGGAAGCCGAGCTATACATTCGCCGCTATTTCGAACGCTATGCGGGCGTGCGCGAATTTATCGATCGAACCATTGCAGAGGTGCGGCAGGCCGGCGTGTCCAAGACACTGCTTGGCCGCCGCCGCCCCATCCCTGACATGCAAAGCCGCAATCCGGCGGCGCGTTCCTTCGCCGAACGTACAGCGGTCAACACGCCACTGCAAGGTACGGCGGCGGACCTGATCAAAATCGCTATGATTCGGATCGCGCGGCTGATCGAAGCGGAAAAGCTGCAATCCCGTATGCTGCTGCAAGTGCATGATGAACTTGTATTCGAAGCGCCACCGCCGGAAAGAGATCGCTTGAAAGAACTCGTGAAGAAGGAAATGGAAACTGTCTACGAAATATCTGTCCCGCTATTGGTCGAGGTCGGGCACGGCCCTAATTGGAGGGATGCGAAATGAGATTGCAATTTTTGACGCTCGTCGCTATAGCCGCGCTCTTGACGTCTTGCGGCAACAAAGAAAGTGCCGGGATGAAAGCCGCTCCCGCCCAGTACAAAGTCCGCCTTCAAACTTCTAAAGGCGACGTGTTGATTTTGGTTCATCGCGACTGGTCGCCCCTGGGAGCCGATCACTTTTACGAGCTGACAGAGAAAGGTTTCTATGACGGCAATCGATTCTTCCGGGCACTGCGCGGATTCATTGTTCAATGGGGCATGAATGGAGATCCTAAAACGAATAAAGAGTGGAGTGAAGCCACGATCAAAGACGATCCGCCGAAAGTGAGCAACAAGATCGGCACAGTTGTTTTCGCGAAATCCAGCGCGCCGGATTCGCGTTCCACTCAGGTTTTTATCAACCTGGGGGACAACAGCGGCAGCCTCGATCCACAGGGCTTCACGCCTTTTGGAGAGGTGATCCAAGGCATGGATACGGTTGCCAGTTTCTACACGGATTACGGCGAAGGAGCGCCCGATGGCAGCGGTCCCAGCCAGGCTTCCATCGCCGAGCTGGGCAACGCCTATCTCGAGCAGCACTTCCCAAAGCTGGATTACATTAAAACTGCCCGCGTGGTGCCGTAATCCACTCTGGTTCGTCTGAGCTAATGTAGTTCTTATCCGAGGTGTCCGTGTGAACAAGCGCCTTACTATCCCTGTCTTTTCCCTCCTTTCTGCAGCTCTCCTTTCTAGCAGCGCGTTGGCGCAATCGAGCTCGGCTCCGCCTCTACCGGCAGGCATGATGCGCGGAGCGTCGGTGGAAGGAATCACCGAGTACGACTTGCAGAACGGGCTGCGCGTGCTGCTCTTTCCGGATCCCACGAAGGCTACCACAACGGTGAACATCACATACCTTGTCGGCTCTCGGAACGAGAACTACGGCGAAACGGGAATGGCTCACCTGCTGGAGCACATGATGTTCAAGGGCTCGCCCAAGCACCGCAATATCCCACAAGAACTGACCGAGCATGGCGCGCGCCCGAACGGTACTACCTGGTTTGATCGAACCAACTATTTTGAGAGCTTCCAGTCCTCGGATGTGAACCTGAACTGGGCTCTAGATCTGGAAGCGGATCGAATGGTGAACTCGTTTATCGCCAAGAAGGATCTCGACAGCGAGATGACGGTGGTGCGAAACGAATTCGAGATGGGCGAGAACAATCCCGCCGAGATTCTGCAAGAGCGCGTGCTCTCGACCGCTTATATCTGGCACAACTACGGGAAATCCACAATCGGCGCGCGTTCGGATATCGAGCACGTGCCCATCGAGCGGCTTCAGGCTTTTTATCGCAAGTACTACGAACCCGATAATTCGGTACTGACCATCGCCGGACACGTCGATGAGGCGAAGACGCTCGCGTTAGTCGCAAAGTATTTTGGAAGCATCCCGAAACCCACTCGTGTTCTCGAGAAAACATGGACCGAAGAGCCTGTTCAAGACGGGGAACGCACCGTGACATTGCGGCGCGTGGGCGATGCCAAAGTGGTCATGGTCGGCGTTCACGTGCCTGCGCTTGCGAGTCCGGACGGACCGCTGGCGAACGTTCTGGGCGATGTCTTAACGAACTCGCCTTCGGGCCGTCTGTACAAGGCCTTAGTGGACACCAAGAAGGCAGGTTTCGTTTATGCAAACGCCACCGACACGCGCGAGCCGGGAATGCTCATGCTGACGGCCCAAGCGCCGAAGACGGCGGATCTCGACGAGCTCGAAAAGATCTTCCTGGGCGTCATAGACGATACGGAGAAGACGCCTCCGACCGACGAGGAGGTGAATCGGGCTAAGACCAAGCTGGGAACGCAATTCGATCTTCTGACAAGGGATTCCGAGCGGCTCGGGCTATTCCTTAGCGAATTTATTGCGGCGGGTGACTGGCGGCTTGCGTTCCTGACGCGGGATCGGATTCGCGACGCAAAGACGGCGGATGTCGACCGCTTCGCGAGAACGTATCTGACGGATTCAAACCGCACCATCGGCCTTTTTATTCCCACCGAGAAGCCGGAGCGCGCCGAAGTTCCTCCCACTCCGGATGTCGCTGCGCTCGTGAAAGACTACAAAGGCGGTGAGGCAATGGCTCAGGGCGAGGCATTCGACCCGAGTCCGGCAAACATCGACAAGCGAACCATTCGCGGCGAGCTTCAGCCCGGCATCAAGCTGGCCCTGATTTCCAAAAAGACACGCGGTAATGTCGTTCACGCGAGTTTGCGCTTGCATTTTGGCGACGAAAACAATCTAAAAGAGAAAGACGCCGTTGCAAATTTGGCGGGAGCGATGTTGATGCGTGGGACAACCAAGCACACGCGCGAACAAATTGCAGATACATTCGACAAGCTCAAAGCGCAAGTGCGTGTTTCCGGAACTGCCGAGGGCGCGACGGTGACAGTTCAAACCACAAAAGACAACTTTCCGGCAGTTATGGATTTGATCGCTGAAGTTTTACGCCAGCCGTCCTTCCCGGAATCTGAATTTGAAGCTTTAAAACAACAGGAACTCACCGGGTTGGAAAATCAGCGCACGGAGCCGACTGCGATCGCGTTCCAACAAGCTGAGCGCCACCTCCGCCCCTATCCCAAAGGTGATGTGCGTTATGTGCCGACCATCGACGAAGAGATCCAGGACATCAAAGCTGTGAAGCTGGAAGACGTCAAGAAGTTCTATTCAGACTTCTATGGAACGTCGCGCGCGGAACTGGCAATCGTGGGAGATTTTGAGCCCGAGGCGCTGGAGAAGCAAACTGGCGCGCTATTCCAGGGTTGGACCAGCAAAGAGCGTTACGCGCGCGTAATCACGAACTACAAAGATGCGCCGCTGGTTAACCAATCCTTTGAGACTCCGGACAAGGCAAACGCAATGTTTGTGGCCGTGCAGCCGGTAAAGATGGATGATGACAGCCCCGAATATCCGGCGCTGCTGCTTGGCAATTATATGCTGGGCGGCGGCTTTCTCAATTCGCGCCTGGCAACGCGCATTCGCGTGAAGGATGGATTGAGCTACGGAGTTGGATCGAATCTGCAGGTGCCTATCAAGGAAGACGGGGCTGCGTTCATGACCTACGCGATCTCCGCCCCCCAGAACACGGTGAAGGTGGAAGCTGATTTTGTCGACGAGGTGAAACGCGCTGTAGCGTCAGGGTTCACGGATCAGGAAGTTGCCGCAGCCAAATCGGGATGGTTGCAATCGCGCCAAGTCAGCCGTGGGCAAGACAACGAGCTCACAAATCGGCTTGCCAGTGAAGCCTACTGGGGCAGAACCATGCAATGGGATGCCGATCTCGAGCGTAAGGTGAACGCATTGACCAGCGCGGATGTGAACGCCGCCGTGCGAAAGTATCTGGACGTCGCGAAGATCAGCATTTTCAAAGCGGGGGATTTCGCAAAAGCGAAGGCAGGCGCGGCGCCCGCAGGTTCGACGAACCGGTAAATGAGTCTACGAAGTGTGCTTCGCGATCCAATCGCCGATTAGGTTGAGTGCCACCGGCGATATCGTCTCCTGAATGCTTGCGTACTCCCAGCCCAAGCCTGTGGCTGCGGTCTGGAACATGTAGTTTAAGCCGGGAAGAATCTGAACAGTCGCATCGCGGTTGCCCCCGCGTGCAAGCGCCGCTTTCATAGCCGGGACATTCTGGTCCGGCACTACTTGCATGTCTTTTTCGCCTTCGAGAGCGAGGACGGGGCACTTCACTTTTTCCAGGGTGGGCGCGGGATCGTAGCTGAGAAAGAAGCGCAGCCAGGGCGCCTCCAGATGATGGAGTTGCCTCTGCCATTGATCGATATAAGGCTGATCCTTTTTCGGCAACTTCGCCAAGGCCTTACGCAAGTCCGCTTCCGTTTTACCTTCGCGCACCATGTCATACAAAATCGTTCCGATCTTCTTGTCTGCATCGATGTGCGGCTGATCCAGCTGCGCGGTCTTTTCGCCGCGTTCGGTTTGGGCCAGCAGGACTTGTTCTCCCGGAACGGCGGTGCCCGCTAGCAGAACGACGAATGCCACTTGTGGCATTTTCACCGCGACCATCGGCGCTATGATTCCTCCTTCGCCATGGCCGATCAGGCCGATGTGCTTCTGATCCACATCGGCCCGGTTCATCAGGTAATGGACTCCCGCCTCCGCATCCGACGCGAAGTCCTCAGTTGTCGAGGTATCGAATTTGCCGGTCGATTGCCCGGTACCCCGGTCATCCACTCGTAAAACAGCGATGCCGCGGCGGGTCAGGTAATCCGCCAGCACCAGGAATGGCCTGTGACCGGCCGTGGATTCATCACGACTCTGCCGACCGGCGCCCGGGATCAGCAGCACCGCAGGAAAGGGCCCTCCGCTGCTTGGCTTCGTAAACGTGCCATCGAGGATGACGTCGGGAGTTTCCGGATTGCCGTATCTCGCCTGCTCTTCTATATACGGGTAGGGAGGCTTGGGTTCTTGCGGGCGCGGCGGTTTTTCTTGCTGGCGGCCGGTTGCGAGCAATATGCAGCTGAAACCGAGAACGAACGCCGCAATGTATGGCGCTTTGAAGAGATACATCGTGCTCATCATATTTGACGGTGGATGCGAAACTGGAAGCAAAATGACTGGAAATGATATTCGAGCGAAGTTCTTGGACTACTTCGCCGGGCAGGATCACCGGGTTGTTCGCAGCTCGTCTTTGGTGCCTGCCAACGATCCGACACTGCTTTTTACAAATGCCGGAATGAACCAGTTCAAGGAAATCTTTCTTGGAATCGAGAAGCCCGGTTACTCGCGCGCCACTTCCTCTCAGAAATGTGTTCGCGCCGGTGGCAAGCACAACGACCTCGAGAACGTAGGCTATACACGGCGGCATCACACGTTTTTCGAGATGCTCGGCAACTTCTCGTTCGGTGATTACTTCAAGAAAGACGCAATCGCCTTCGCGTGGGAGTTGGTGACAAGTAGCAGTTGGTACGGCATGCCGAAGGACAAGTTGTACATAACCGTCTTCCGCGAAGATGACGAAGCCGAGGAGCTATGGCAGAAGGTCGCCGGCGTTCCCAAAGAACGAATCTTCCGCCTGGACGAGAAAGACAATTTCTGGCAGATGGGTGAAACGGGTCCGTGCGGACCCTGTTCTGAAATTCACTACGATTTAGGACCCGAAGCGGCGGAAAAAGGCCGTGAGCACGAGCAATTTCCGCTGGATGGCGGGGGACGCTATGTCGAGATTTGGAATCTCGTCTTCATGCAGTTCGACCGCGCGGCGGACGGGACGCTCACGCCTTTGCCCCGGCCTTCAATCGATACCGGAATGGGCCTGGAGCGCGTTGCAGCCATTCTGCAGGGGCATCTTTCGAACTACGATACGGATCTGCTGCGGCCCATCATCGATCGCGCCGCTGAATTGCTTTCGGTAAAGTTTCACGAGAGCGAACGAACGGACACTGCGCTGCGCATCAACGCGGACCACGCGCGCGCGACTACATTTTTGATTCACGACGGAGTAGTTCCTTCGAACGAAGGGCGTGGCTACGTTCTTCGCAAGATCATGCGCCGCGCGCTACGTAACGGCCGTCTTGCCGGTGGAAACTGAGCCTTATCTCCACAAGCTCACGGGCTTTGTCGCGGATCTGATGAGGCCTGCATACCCGGAGCTCGAAGAAAGTATTCCGCGCGTCGCTCGCATCGTTCGCGAGGAAGAAAACCGTTACGCCACAACGTTCCAGTTGGCTGAGCGATTCTTCCACGATGAAGCCAAGTCGGCTGTCAACGGTGTTTTATCCGGCAGCGCGGCTTTCAAGTTGTACGACACCTACGGCCTGGCGCTTGATGAGCAGGAAGAGATGGCGCGCGAATTCGGTCTGACGATCGATCACGAAAGCTTCACGGCCGAGATGTCGCAACAGCGGGCCAGGGCGCGCGCAAGCTGGAAGGGTGCCGACAAGGCGCACATCGCCGAGGTCTACAAACAGCTACCGAGCGTAGAGTTCGTCGGGCGCCAAAGCCTGGAGTCGCCGGTAGAAGTATCTCGGCTCATTCTCGATAAGAATTCAGTGGATCTGGTCGAACAAGGTCCGGCGGAAATCATTTTCCTGAAAACGCCGTTCTATGCGGAGTCCGGCGGCCAGGTAGGCGATACCGGCCTGCTCCTCAATGCAAACACGCGTGAACGGGTTGCGGTGGTGGAAGGCGCGTATAAGCCAACCCCTTCGGCAATGGTGCAGAGGATTCGTGTGCTGCAGCCGATCAGAACTGGCGATCGCCTCATCGCAGTGGTGGATCCCATTTTGCGCGGCGCCACCGTGCGCAATCATACTGCGACTCATCTTCTCCACGCGGCACTGCGCCAGGTGTTGGGTGCTCACGTCAAGCAAGAGGGCAGCGTGGTAGAGCCAGGCAGATTGCGCTTCGATTTCAGACATTATTCCGCCGTGACCGATGACGAGTTGCGCGAGGTTGAGCGGTTGGTAAATCAACAGGTTCTCGCGAACACCGAAGTGACTACGGACATCATGGACCTGGATCAGGCCCTCGCTACGGGTGCCATGGCCCTCTTCGGCGAAAAGTACGGCGAGAGCGTACGAGTCGTCAGCATTCCTGGATTCAGCCGTGAACTGTGCGGTGGCACGCATGTGAACCGGACCGGCGACATCGGGCTCTTCAAGATCGTTTATGAAGGTAGTATTTCGGCGGGCGTAAGACGTATTGAGGCGATCACCGGAGAAGGTGCGCTGGAGCGGTTCCAGGAAGCCACGGCGCAGCTTGCCCAAGCTGGTAAATTGCTGCACACCTCCGATACGGGCGTGCTCGATCAGGTCGAAAGAGTTCTCGCTCATCAGAAAATTCTCGAGCGGCAGGTGGAACAACTCAAAACGAGAGTGGCCAATCAGCAGATAGAGAACCTGAAGGGCCGGAAAGTCAATGGCGCAACCGTTCTGGCGGAGAGCGTGGAAGGGTTGGATCCGAAGCAATTGCGAACGCTTGCCGATTCACTACGCAACAAATGGGGTAGCGCGGTGATTGTGATTGCCTCGATCAACGATTCACATGTGTCGATCATTTCGGCGGTGAGCAAAGATCTAACCGGAAAAGTGCAGGCAGGCAAACTCGTGAGCGAGCTCGCCAAGGCCATCGGCGGCAAAGGCGGCGGGCGGCCCGACATGGCCGAAGGCGCGGGCAAAGACGTGGAAGCACTGCCCGCGGCTCTCGAAACAGTTTACGAAAAGGTGGCCGCGCTGGTATAGCGCCCTGCATCCCTGCGCATTCGGGCGATTAGAAGCCTGGCGTCCTCTTCCTTTACATTCGGCGCGTCGCCATTGAGAAACTTCCCCATCCGCAAGACTCCTTCGTTTCCGATTAGTTCACGAACGATGGAGAGCAGCAGGTGCTTTGTTCGTTCCGGAAAATAGACTTGTTTCAGCCTGGCGATCACTTCTGCAGCTTGAGCCCGCGTCAGGATACCTCGCCGAGTCGCCGCACGCAGGATGTATCGCGTATTCACCAGCGGATCTGAGACCGGCTCATAAGTGAACGGATCGTAGGTGAGAGCAACTTCGTCATCGGCGTCCAATATGCCGCTGCGAAAAAGCCGGAAGACTCTGCCGATGCCGATCATTCCGTACTTGTACAACTCCACAGCGCGAAGCGCACCCATGCTGGATGAGCCGTACACTTTGACACCGCTATCCAGGAGCGGAAGAATCTCCTTCGGTGAAATCGCCAGGCTTTGATAAAATTCGCCGTCGATAATCCCGACCATCGCCGGCGTCCCGGTCAATCGCTCCAGATCGCCGCGTTTGATCGGCGGCAGAACAGTGGCCGACCCATCGAAGAGTTTTCTAGCTCTTTCCGGATGCAGGCTGGGCCCGGTAAATAGAATCGTCCGCGAATTAGCTGTATCCGTCAAATCAGACGTGTTGCTGCCAGAACTGGACCGCGCGCGCGCCGAGTTTGCCTTGGTCGAGAGCCCAAAACTCCAGACCCGGCACCATCACGCGTACTACAGAGAAGAATCCGCCGGGCTCGCTCAAATCCACAACAATCACTCGCTCGATTCCGTTCTGGGCAAGCCGCGACAGGATCAAGCGAATATCGTCGGCAATGTCTTCGTTCTCAAATGAAGCGATTTCGCGAAACGGCCGCTCGACCCCCGATCTGTTGCAACATCCAGCGCTGCGGTTGAATCTTTTGGACCCGCTGCGTTTGTCGATCCGCGGCATGCACTTCCATGCCTGCGGGTTTCAGATCTTCCCGCACACCCTGAATATCGACCGCCCTGGATTGCGCAACTTCAGTCAAGGCGCGCACGACCGCAATGCGTGCGTTCGGATGCGCGCCGAAGCCACCATGGGCTTGCGGAAACCCGGGAACGGAATCGTCAGCAACCGAGGCCATGGCGCACGGTATACCGAAGTCAGACGTGAGGTCGCGAACAACGGGCGAAAGCCCCGCCTGGCGGAACTTTTGAAGTAATTCAGTGAAGGGCTCTCCTGCATCTCGCAAGTCGATGCGCGGGTATGCGCTCGGATCATCCCAGCCCAGCGCAGCAACCTCGGCACCGAACGTCGCCTGCCAACGCGCGAATGGAATCCACTGGCTGCGCAATTCCGCCAGCGTCCAGGCATCGCGTTCCAGCAACTCGCACAAAGCGCATGGCACACGGCCTCTGCAAAGCAATTGCCCGATGCCAACCCGTTTGAGCTATTCAATTCGTAGGGTGAGTGACTGCCCAGGAACTTCGGCCCATAGCCGGCCAAACCAGCCGGCACAAGAACCGGTTCCTCAGCGAGCAGATCGTAACCTTCCATCCACCAGTACAGCCGGTCTTCGCTATAGTCATGTAATTTGTGATTGAAGGTCTGAGGATCGGCCACCGCGATCTTGCACCCTGGCGGAGTTTTTGATAACTCTCCTCTACAAGAGGCACTGCAGCGTAAAGCGCGGTTTGACGCTCGATCACCTCCATCAGAGCGCCGGCGCGAGAGTCAGCCGTGGTCAAGCCCTTCCCATTGAAGACCGACAGGCCATCGTCCGATCTCGGCACGATCGCGCTATGTACCGGGATTCCGAGCCTATCCAGGCCCGTAATGTCGGCAACGCGAGTCACTCCCTTCGCGGCCGCGATTTGCGTCGCGCGCCGGAGTGTTTCCCGCGGCGCAACTGTTCTCTCCGAGTTAGCAGGATCGAGCTTGCGTACGCGGTCTATACGCGTTTTGGTTGTGCAGGCCGAGAACAAGCCCGGTTTACAGGCCGCCGTTATTCAGGTCGTTGCCGAGAATACAGACCACGCCATGCGGCGGACCATGTTTCCTCAAGAATTGTTCCAGACGTTCCGGGCTGACGTCATGCAGAGTAGCAGCGCCCTCCCTTAGAGATTTCTGACCTCTCATAAATGCTCGCCTTTGCGCTGCATTTAGCGTATTGAGAAAATCGTTGAATTTTTGCAGCAGGTCTCGCAGCTCGTCATCTGATAATCGCGTCTGTTGCAGTATCTGACCGTCGCTTATATGCTCATCCGGCATGTCGCTGATCTCCTTGGCAGGTCAATTCAGTCGTAGTGCAGATTATTTCATATCCGGTCTAACATGTCTCAGTAGAATGCGAAAGCGCAAATTCGTCCGAAGCTCGTCAAGCATCGGATCGACCCCCAGCCAAATCACTTCCGGGTAACGCTGTCGATAGGCATTCTCGAGATCGGCAACGGCATCGTCCTGCTGACCAAGCCCTAAGTGGGCCAGCGCGAGATAGTACCACCACGCGGTCTCCGGGTGCACGACGTACGAACTCAGAAGCTGTGTAGCTTTGTCTGTTTGCCCGGCACGCGCGTACGCGGCAACCAGCAGAGGAATGCGAACGTGAGAAGTGAAGGTGGACGGCATGTCCTGGACGGCGCTTAACGCCTGGGCCGGCATCGATTTTGCCCAATAATCTTCCGCGACAATGTCGGCAACCAACCCCTTGGCAAAAGGAGTCGCGCCTGCATTCTGAAGTATTGCCAAGGAGTCATCGTTCCGACGTGCCATGCGAAGTATCAGGCCATGCGCCACTTTGACGCCAATTACATTTGGCTCCAGACGCTCGGCCTCCTGAACCTGTTCGATAGCATCTTCGAAATTCCCCGATGCCCCCAGGTCCAACGCGTACAGCTCATGCGCATTGGGCCAATTCGGATCTAAATCAATGGCACGCCGAAAATCCTGCTCGGCAGCTTTCCAGTCGTAGTCGGCCTGCATCTCCACGAAAGCCAACGCTGCATAGGCCTCGGCGAGCGTGCCATCAAGTTCGAGAGCGCGTTTCGCCGCCGTCCTGGATTGCTCCAGCGCATCCGCGGGAATCATCCCGCCGTACGCACTGCCGAAAGCAGCTATGAACCCGTACGTATCCGCCAGACCCGAGTATGCCGGCGCGTAATCGGGATCGGCCGTAATTGCATCCTTGAAATAACGAATGGCCTCTTGGAAATCCGCTGCGGTCCGCTTATTCAGATGAAAGCGCCCTTTGAGGTAATCCTGGTATGATTCGGATCCCACTGCATACTGGCGCTTTAGCCGATCTTTGAGGGACCCGCTCAGTTTCAAGCGCAATTGATCCGTGACCTCGGTCGAAAACTGCTGGAGCGCGTCGGCGAGGGACGATATTTTCCCGGTATACGCATAACCCTTGAGCCGAACGCCAGAACGAACGTCGATGAGTTCCGTATCCAAAAAGAAATCGTCGCCCCGTCGTGAAACGGATCCGTCAATGACTCTAGTGACACCCAGTTGGCGGCCGGCTTCCTGCGGATCTACTTTGGGACCGTCGTACTTCAAGTACGGAACCGCGGGCGATCACGCGAAGCGTCGGGATGCGCGAGAGATCGTTGATCAGCGATTCTGTAATTCCCTCTGTCAAATACGCCATTTCCGGATCTCCTGTCCGGTTTTGAAAGGGAAGCACGGCGACCGAAGCGACGCGGGGCTGCAGCAGGAAATAAGCTGCTGCTACCAAGCCCAGCACCACCGCTAGCCCCACAGCCGCAAGTAGCCAACGGGAAATGCGCGGCTTTGAAGGAACGAGCTTGCTGCCGGTACGAATAGTTGAGCGGCCTCGATGAGGTTCTTCACCCATTCCGCCGGCTCCAAATCGCTAGAGACCAGAGCCACCGCTAGTTCGTCCCCAAAGTCTCTGGCCCGCTCATACCGGTCCGCCGGGTCCGGCGACAAGGCTTTCAAGATAATTTCCTGCGCCGCTTCCGGCAGCTCAGGCCGCAAGTCTCTGGGCAGAACTTTCAGACCTTCCATGTGCTGCAGCACGATACCGCCAGGAGTCGGCGCGCGGAACGGCTTGATGCCCGTCACAAGCTCATACGCAAGCACGCCCATCTGATACACGTCGCTGGCAAAAGAGGATTTGCCATGAAACTGTTCGGGCGCCATATAGGAATAACTGCCGGCGATACTGGTAGACGCCGAATCGTCGTCCCGCTTCCCGAATCGACGCGATGCCGAAATCGATCAGCTTTACCTGTTCCTCACCGTGGACGTCGCTCTGAATTATGATGTTTTCCGGCTTCAGATCGCGATGGCAAACACCCATTTCGTGCGCTGCCGTCAAGGCTCGGCCGGTCTGCTTCATGATTTGAGCTACTTGACCCAGCGGCAAACCTTCGGCCGGGATAAGTAGGCGTAGCGGCTTGCCCGCCACATACTGCATCACCAGGAATGGCTTTCCGTCGGCGCGATAACCGAAATCGAATACCGAGACAACGTTCGGGTGGTCGATACGCGCGAGCGCTTCCATTTCGCTCTTGAATTTCTTCAGCGACCAGGAATCAGTCGAGCGATGCTCGTTGAGAACCTTCACGACCACTTTGCGGGAAGCGACCTCTAGGTCCGCGGCCGTGTAAGTGATCGCAAAACCGCCGCGCCCCAGCTCAGGGCCTAGTAAGTACCGGCCCTTCAGCAAGCCTTCGGGCATGCTCTCGGTCGGTGGTAGCGGTTCACCGTCCCGAGCCCGTTCGCCAGCTACATCGGAGCCGGACGTCGTCTTTGGATCGACATCCATAAGAGGCGGTGGCAAAAGTGTAACATGCGTCCGCACACTTTTCGGGAACCTTTACCCCCTCTTTCGGCTTCTAAGTTGTCAGGACTGATCCGAAGCCGGCGGAGCATTTCAGTATCTAACAAGCAAATGAAGGAGTCTGCATGCAGACCTATGCTCTGCCTTGGAGGCGTATTGTCTCCATCGCGCTGTCACTCGCGCTTTCCGGCATAACTGAACTCTTTTGCGCCGATATTCCTGTCAAGGAAATCGTTCTCTATAAGCACGGCATCGGTTATTTCGAACGGCAGGGCGCGATTCCGGACGGCGAGGAAGCGCGCCTCGATTTCAAGACTGCGGATATGAACGATGTCCTGAAGTCCCTTACCGTAACAGATACCTCCGGAGGCCGTGTCGCCGATATCCGTTACGACTCGAACGAGACTCTCGACCAACGGCTCGAGCGCTATCCGTTCAAAATCGGTGACCAGGAGTTTCTCAGCGCCTTTCTGGACAGCATCAAAGGTGCTCGCCTGGAGTTGAAATCGGGAGATCACCCGGTAAATGGCACGATTATCAGCGCCCGCGCCCTGGAGACAGGCAGCGAAACGGACAAACGGATGATTCAGGAGCAGGTCACTTTATTGCTCGATTCGGGCGACGTGGCGAACTACGATCTGGGCGCCGTTACCTCGCTCCGCCTGCTGGACGCTCATCTGCAAGAGCAATTAAAGCAGTATCTGCAAACGCTGGCGCAAGCAAAGTCTCGCGACAAGCGCAGCATCTATATTGACGCCGCGCAGCACGGCAATCGGAATTTGCGGATCTCATACATCAGCCCAACGGCGATCTGGAAATCGTCCTACCGGCTCACTCTCCAAGACCCCAGCTCGATACTCGAAGGCTGGGCCATCGTCGACAACACCACCGATGAAGATTGGAACAACGTGAAGCTGTCGGTCGTATCCGGACGGCCCATCTCCTTCATTAGTCTGCTCGACACTCCTCGCTTCGGCCGCCGGCAAGTTTTCGAATTGCCCGAAGACCGCGCGGCGGGCCCGGTAGTTTATGGAGGCAGCGTGGACACCGCGGCCGTGAGTGACCGCATTGTTAGGGGAGCGGAAGCGGCAATGGTTACGGCCCCGGTTCAGGTGGGGGTATCGGCGGCGGCGTCTTTCAAACCGGCAAATGTGCTCGCACCGATGGCACGCATCTTGGAACTGTTAACGCGATTCCGCAGGCGGCAGCGCCGACCGACGAGTTTACCCGTCTCCAACAGTTCGCAAGTCATACAGCCCAGTTCCGTCGAAGGCGCCACCGGAGCAACTCTCGGCGAACTTTTCGAGTACAATTTCGCCGCGCCGGTCACGATCAAGAAAAATCAGTCCGCCATGCTTCCCTTCCTGCAAGATAAGGTCGCCGCGCGCAAGCTGCTCATCTATAGCGAACGGGACGGCGAGCATCCGGTGAATGCCGCCGAGGTAACGAATAATACCTCTAAGACGCTCGACGGTGGCCCCATCACTGTTTATGAGGCGGGCGCCTATGCCGGAGAAGCGTTGT
Source organism: uncultured Acidobacteriaceae bacterium (assembly GCA_963795445.1). GTDB lineage: Bacteria > Acidobacteriota > Terriglobia > Bryobacterales > Bryobacteraceae > Bog-105. The sequence goes on from CAWCHX010000004.1 coordinate 274,631, forward strand.
TTGAAACTTTGAAAGCCGGTGACAAACGCCTGATCGGATATGCGGTGGATTACGGCACGCGCGTGACAACTGCTTTCGACAGTGGCCATCAGGATATCCGCGAGATCCACGTCAAAGATGGGACCTTGCAGCTTCGCTATGCGGAACACCAGACCCGCAACGTACACCATCAAGAATGTGGACGCCAAGCCGAAAACGTTAATCGTCCAGCAGGAGGGAATCGATCAGTATTCCGTGTTATCTCCCAAGCCTGCCGAGCGCACCGCAACTGCCTACCGCTTCGAAGTAAACGTCCCGGCAAACGGATCGCAAACCTTAAAGTCGAGCAGGAGAGCTCGAATATCACCGCTATATCGGTCACGAGTTCCACGCCCGATTTCTTGCTAACCATCGAGCAGAACAAGGAATTATCGGAGCGAGGCCGAAAGCAATTACAATCCGTAATCGACGCCAAGTCCCGCCTGGCGGAAGCCGCGAATAGCCTCGATCTCGCAAAGGCTCAAACCAGCGACCTCACGGAAGATCAAACCCGCCTGCGGCAAAACATCGACAGCTTGAATCGCGTGAAGGGTCAGGAAGATCAGGTTCGCAAATATTCGAGCCAACTCGCCGACAACGAAACACAGCTAGCAAAGCTTCGCGATCAAAGGCACGATTTGGAGTTGCGTAAAGCCAACCTCGAAACTGAGGTGCGGCACGCCATCGAGATTCTGGATTTCTAAGATGTGGACTTTTAAGACGCCGCGGACGCCCGGCGCGTCTCGGCCGGCGTGATCAATTCAAATTCCGGCGTCGTCTTCCGAGCCGGAGAAGATCCATTTAGGCCGAGCGTCTGCCGTAACTCTGCTTCGATACTCCGGCACATTTCCGGCCGGTCGAGCAACGTCTGGCGGGCGTTTTCGCGGCCTTGTCCGATGCGCTCGCCCTTATAGCTGTACCAGGACCCGCTCTTTTCAAGCGCCAAGTGCTGGACGCCTATATCCAGTACATCGCCCTCCCGCGATATACCTTTCCCGTATAGAATATCGAGCTCCACTTCGCGGAATGGCGCGGCAATCTTGTTCTTCACTATCTTGACCTTGGTTCGATTCCCCACCACCGTCTCGCCGTCTTTAATGGCCGTCATCCGCCGCACTTCCACCCGCACGGAGGCGTAAAACTTCAGCGCTCTTCCTCCGGTTGTCGTTTCCGGATTCCCGAACATCACGCCGATCTTTTCACGAAGCTGATTGATGAACACCAGGCACGTGTTGGCGCGCGAGACACAAGCCGTCAACTTGCGCAGCGCTTGGGACATCATGCGCGCTTGCAGTCCCATGTGGCTGTCGCCCATTTCGCCTTCAATTTCCGCCTTCGGGGTTAGCGCCGCCACCGAATCGATCACAATCACATCAATGCTTGCGAGCTCACCAGCGCCTGCGCGATCTCCAGCGCCTGCTCGCCGTAATCGGGTTGCGACACGATCAGGTTCTCGGTATCCACCCCCAGTTTGGTCGCGTAGGTGGGGTCGAGCGCGTGTTCTGCGTCGATGAAGGCCGCAACTCCCCCGGCGCGTTGCGCTTCCGCGATGACATGCAGCGCGAGCGTCGTTTTACCCGACGATTCGGGGCCAAAAATCTCAACCACCCGTCCCGCGCGGAAATCCACCCGCTCCCAACGCGTTGTCTATTCCGATCGAGCCGGTCGTGATCACTTCCACGGGCAACGCCGCCCGCGAGCCCAGCATCAAAACCGAGCCCTTGCCGAACTGCTTGTCCATCTGCGCTAATGTCGCCAAAATCTGTTTTCGCCGGTCGTCCAAGGGGATTTCCTCCTAATATGCAAACAGGAAGTCCGCCACCGCAGCGCGGGTTCTCGCCGCAGCCGCTAAAGAAAACCCCGAAGAGCACCCATTGAGGCGTCGGCGATAGTACTTTTTCAGGCTTCCCCCTCTGGAAAATACCTGTTGAATGTGCGAGTCTGTGCCAGATGATGTGGAACCGTGGATGGCGCATTTGGTCCGTGGGCTGTTTCGCTCTTTCATCGGTTTTGGCTCTGCTGGCGAACGCAGGCTCAACTCCGAAGCAGGATCATGCGTGGAAGCGATATTACAACCCCCAGTGGGGATATTGCGTCAGCTATCCTTCCCGCTGGTTAAAGGAGGAAGCCTTCGAGGGAGCAGGCATTTTTGTGAAAACCGGCGTCAAAAAGCGTTCCATGCCCATCGGCGAAATCGATGTCGGCGTGCTTCCGGACGCCTATCAACCCTCCAGCGGCGCGCCGCAATTGAGTCTCGTCGACAATCTGCATGCGCATCTCGATGGCCTCAAGAAATTCGAACGCGCTCAGCAAATGCAAGTGCTGGAGCAGCGGCCGATGGACCTTTCCGGCAAGTCCGCCCTCTATACCAAAGAGCGCTATTACGATCCGCTGGATCGCGCTACTTTGGTCCAGGAGATTGTCTTCGTCCAGCAGAAAGATAGTCTCTATCGGCTCGAGCTCGAGTGCAATGCCGACCAAGTCGCGCGCTTTGAGCCGGTCTTCACGCGCCTCGTGAGTACCTTCCAGTTCGATTGCAGCGCGCCTCGCTAGCCCGGCAGCCAAGCGGTGCTTGGTCAACACTGACGAGTAACCGCCGCTCGCTTTAGCGCAAAGCCTCCGCGCAGTGCGTTGCCGGGCGATTACTTAGAAGCCGGTTTAAACGTCGTGCCGCTTGGTCTTCCCGAGTAAGTGACGGGCCTTGGAGATCGCTTGCGCTTCGGCCTCTTCCGGGTTTCCGGCCGAGAAACGGGCCAGGCAGGCGCCGGGCGAGACATTATCCGCCTGGCAGATATATTTGTCTCCCACCCGATAACTCGTCAACTTCACCGGCCAGCCGTTCAGTTCGATCTGCCGTTCTTGGAAACCTTCAGATTTCGCAGCTTCCATATCTATCTATGCTCCAACAGCCTTGGCCGCGCCTCGCTCCACCGGAGCGCCCACCAAGTTGCCCCATTCCGTCCAGGAGCCATCGTAGTTGATGACATTCGGCAATCCCAGGAGGTATTTCAGAACGAACCAGGTATGACTGGAGCGCTCGCCAATGCGGCAATAAGCAATGGTCGGGCGCGACTCGTTCACTCCTTCCGCGCCATACAAGGCCTGCAACTCGTCGAAGGACTTGAACGTGCCATCCTCGTTGCACGCTTTGCCCCAGGGAACGTTCCGCGCTCCCGGGATATGGCCCCCGCGCTGGCAGGTCTCGGGCAAGCCGGGAGGCGCTAGGATCTCGCCCGTAAACTCCTGCGGACTGCGCACGTCCACCAAAGATGCCGCGTGATTCTTCACCGACTCTTGCACCTGCGGCAGGAAAGCGCGCAAGGAAAGGTCGGCGGCTTGCGCCTTGTACTGAGTCGCCGGATATGACGGCGCTTCCGTGCTCAATTCCCGTCCCTCCGCGATCCATTTTTTCCGCCCGCCGTTCAGGATGCGAACATCCTTGTGACCGTAAATTTTGAACTGCCAAAAAGCCCAGGCCGCGAACCAGTTATTGCTATCGCCATACAGAACAATGGTCGTATCTGGCGTGACTCCCGCCTTCGAGAGCAGCGCTTCCAATTGCTCCTGCGGCAAAATGTCCCGCCGCAGCGTGTCGCAAAGCTGCGTGTTCCAGGACCAACCAATCGCTCCCGGAATGTGCCCCAGATCGTACGCGGCTGTATCGACATCAACTTCCGCTATGCGCAGCGACGGGTCTGAGAGTTTACCTGCTAGCCACTCGGTTTCGACTAGAACTTCTGGATGGGCGTATGCCATGATTTCAAGTTAACACGTCTAAGTCTATCGAGAAAGGGGCATGGGTACCTCCTGCTGACTCCGGAGCTGAACGAGGTAATATGCCCTAAGCTACGAATATGGCCGCTCGCACGACCATGAGCCTTGATGAATTTCTGCGGCTTCCTGAATACGAGGAAGATGGCACTCACTACGAGCTCGACGAAGGGCAGCTAATCACCTTATCTCCTACCGGTGGACGCCACGCCTTTGTAATGGTCCGCATTGGAGCGTAAGCGTACCTCGACCAACTATTGGATCCCGCCAAGTTCACGATTCTCTGTGGCGATGTCGGCTTTATACTCGACGAGACAGAGGACCGAAGCACGGTCCGTGGAGCAGACCTCGCGGTTCGAAAAGCTCATTCTGCCGAAACCGAATTACCGGAAGGAATGTTTCATGAGGCGCCCATCGTGGCCGTCGAAATTATCTCTGCATCAAACACAAAGCGAGACATGGACCGGAAGATCAAGCAATATCTCCGGGCCGGCGGCCAGGAAGTGTGGGTCGTTGATCCCGCGACAAAACAGACCAGCGTTTTCCGAGCAGCTAAGCCGGACACTGAGATCTACCATCGCGGTCAGTCGTTCGAGAGCGGCCTCGGCGTGCGCGTAAATACAAATAAGTTCTTTTCGCGATAAGCCGCCGTCGGCGAGGCTATCGCCCAGTGTCGCTGCTCACCGGCCGGGCTGAGGTTCACCAACGGCAGAACCGACGACGAGTCCGTTGAACCTCCATTTAGGATTACTACCACCTGTTTGCACCATCGCGTAAAGTAAAGGCATGACGGTGGAACTCAAGCCTGAGACGGAAGCCCTAATTCAAAAGCGGCTTCAGAGTGGCGTATTTTCCAGCCCCGAGCAAGTCATCGAGCGTGCGCTTGAATTTCTCAGTGCTGAGGAAGACTGGCTTGCTGAAAATCGGGAAGCGATTGCAGCCCAAATTCAGGAAGGCTGGGAGGAAGCCCAGAAAGGCGAGTTAACCGATGCTGAGCAGGTTCGCGCTGAAATGGAACGGTTCAAAGGGGACTGCATCAACCAACAACGCCCGGCATGAGTCTTTACCGGTTCACGGCCAAGGCGAAGGCTGACCTACGTTCGATTTGGTCTTATATTGCGCGGGATAATATCGAGGCGGCTAATCGAGTGGAGAACGCCATTTATGACGCTTGCGCCTTTCTCGAGAAGGCTCCGTTACGAGGGCATATCCGCAATGACCTGACGAAGGTGCCGGTTCGATTTTGGACGGTGGTTCGCTACCCCAAATACGTCATCGTTTACAACCCGGCAGAGAAGAGCTTCGGAGAGGCGTGGGTACGGTAGATCGCCGCACGCACGTTCACGCTCAATTCCCTGACGCGCGATCCGCTGAAGGCCAGCGCCCGGATAGCAGTCTGTCTCATTGATGGCTTCGTCAGGGGACAAGCCTTCCCTCGCGGAAGGCGTCGTAATTGCCGGTTATCGCCTCGACCGGAATGCGCGTCCCCACAAGCACGGGCGCACCGGATACCTTACCCGGCACAGATTCCACGAGGTCGCACCCTGACCAGTCCATTTGAGCCTTCGTGTTCCTCCTACCATTTAGCGGGGTTTGCGCGCGCTACACCGTCCCGCCCGGCTTCCTACCTCACTGCTGTGGATTCTGTGGCGGGGTCGTAGGAGCGGTCGGTGCGGTTGTCGGGCTCGCGGTGTTCATTCCGGCCGCTGGAGAGGTCTGACTTCCCGGCGTTTGTCCGAACCCGGGATTCTGTCCTGCTCCAGGCGCACCGGGTTGGCCCGCGCCCATCGCTCCTCGCATCGGATCCTTCGTCGGATCATAAAAGAACTCCCACAGCGAGTAATCACTCTGGTCGTTCACAGTCTTGATACTGTGGCCTGCGGCTTTGCTGGCCACGCCGGCGAACCCGCCGCTGGTAATCGCCCCCATGGTCGAGCCCCCCGGTCCCGCTTGCGGCGTAGCGGCGTTCGGGTTGTTCAGCAATCCCCGGACCGCCTGCATCGGATTTGTTGCTTCCGTGCCCGTTCCCGCTTGCACTGCACCCGGCTGTCCTACACCGGGCTGGCCTGCACTCGCTGGTCCATTCGCCTGACCAGGCATCGGCGCTTGATCCGGCGATAGAAGGGGCGTCGTCGGATTTTGATCCGCCTGACTTGCGCTCGGCACTTCACCACCGCCGCTGCCGCTCGACGAAACTGCTGGCGGACGTTGTGGAAGCGGCGCCACCACCACTTCAGGAGGCGCGTTATTGGAACCAAAGCTACCTGACCCGCTGTTCCCGAACCCTGAGCTCGCGCTGTTCGTCGACGAGCCGAAACTCCCGTTCCCGGAACTATTCCCGGTTAGAGGGTTTCCGATCGGATTCACTTTCGAATCGATCAACTGCCCGCCCGGCCCTGCATGCAACGGGCGCCAGTCGTCCTTTCCAGTCAGCGGATCTTTAAACTTATGGCGCAGAAACCGCATCCGGTTGGTGTTTTCGAGCTGATCGACACTATTCGGATACATGCCGAACTTCCGGACAAAAAGCTTGACCGCGTGCGCGTACTCGTTCCCCCGGTCAACCAGCAACTGCTCTTTGTTTCGCTTCGCTTCGAAAGCCGCCACTGGCATTTCCATGTAGAGCATGATCGCGATCACGGCGGCGAACACGAATACAATGATCAGCGCCGATCCGCGCTCGCCGCATCGCCGCGCGTCCATCGTTTTCCGCACTCCAATCAGTTGCGTTTCGCGCTTCAAGGTATTGTCGCCACCGGTACCACGGGCAGCGTCTGCCCCTGCTTTGCTTCGATATCTTCCAGCCGCGCGCTCGTCGGTGTGAGTTCCACCACCAGGTACTTTAGCTTCAGCTTCTCGCCTTCCGCTCCAACCAAAACGTTATCGCCGTCTAAAAACAGGCCCCGATACGCCTGACCTTTGCCGAGCGGCTTCACGAACCCGTAGTACTTCAGCGGGATGTTGATCGGCGGCGGTCCGTTCACTCCTGGTTGACCCGGGCTCCCCGTAGGCAGAGGCTTGGGCGGAAGAATCGGCGCCTTCGCCACAAGCGCGCTGCCGGGCGGCGGAGGCGCTGGCCCGAGCTCGAACAAGTTGCGCCCGCCCAGGGCTGGTTGCACGGATTGCAATCGCGCAATCAGGTCGAGCCGCAGCGTCGGATCGACATCGCCTCGCGTTGCGTCGATGGACCGCAAGCGTAGCATCCCGCGATCGCCTCCTGTCGATGCGGCGCGCCGGACAATGGGAGCTCGAGGTTTCAAGGCAATTGCCGAAGCCGCCGGCGTTTCTGAATGCACCGCAACGGCCGGCGCAGTCTCGTCGTCGCTCCGCGAGTTGTACCAGAAAAGAAGCGCCACGCCAACGAACAGCGCTCCAATCAGAATCTTCGGGTCCACGCCGATACGCAGCCCGAAAATCTTGGTTTGGGCGGCGGCGCTCATGGCTGCCCTCCCACTCCGGCCATCACGGGAATCGCTTCCTCCTGCACGATGGCCTGGAAGCGAATGGATGCGGCGATCTCGCCACCCTTCTGTTGCGGAGCCGCCTGCAGATTATCCAGCATCAGCAACATCGGCGACTGGTCAACCTCATGCAGAAAACCCATCAGGTTGGGATACAAGCCTTCATAGTTGCCCGTCACGTTCAGAATGGAAAGATCCGGCGTGCCTTCAATAGGTTCCTCGGTGAACGCGGCATCGCGCGCCTGCAAGCCCGAATCTTTCGCCATCCGCTGCAACTCGCCAATCACTGCCTCATAGGCGATCCGTTTCGGGAGAAAGTACTTCGATTCGAAGTCGGAGGACTCGCTATTTCCCGTCTGGACCTTTGCGACCACGGCTTGCAGCCTCATAGCCTTGGATCTGGTCGCTATGATTTCAGTACGCACCCGCTCGCGCTCCTGCAGCAGCTCTTTGCGCGACCCTCCCGGCGGATCCAGATAGAAGAACAGCGCTACCCCGTTCAGCAAGGCCAGCGCCGCGCCGGCCGATTGCAGCCAGAAACGCGGCCCGCGCCGCATGCCGCTTCCGCCCGCGGTAAGCCACTCAAAGTTTCTGGGCATAGGCAACCGTCAATTGATACTTGTATTGCGGATCGTTTTGATTGGGAGGCTGTTGCCGCTCGACTCGCGCCGCCCCGAACAAGCTGGATTGTTGCAGCCGCTTGAGCAGCTCGATCACACCCTCCGGCCTATCGGTTCCCACCAGCATGTCCAATTGCACGCGGTTCACTCCGGTGCCCTCTTCGGCCGCTACCTGTGGTGAGCGGATGCCAATCAGGCGCATGTTGCTAGGCATCACTGTCTCCAGATCTTTAAACACCCGGGTCCAACTGACGGCTCTCCGCGCGATCATCTCGTTCAGCAAAACGCTTCTGGCGAAAATGTCCGCATTCTCCGGCTTTGCCAACACTCCTGAAGAATGCGCCTCTGATCTCTGCAGCCCGCCCAGCTCAGCGCTTTCGGCCTCGATGACACGACGCAGATCCGCCGCTTGCGCGCGGGCATGCAAAATAAGGCTGACGAGTACCAGTAACGAACAAACAAGTCCCGCGCAAATCAACGCGAACGCTGCGTTTTGCGCGCGCTCCCGCCGGAACGGCTGTGAAGCGATGTTGATTGAGCTGGGTGAAAAATGAGTCATGCCGCGTATTGTTCCAGTAGACCCAACAGTCCCGCATTCTCCTGCGCCGCCGCCCCGAATTGCGAGCGAACCGGCGCATACGGAATCCCGAATTCCTTTTGCACCAGCCTTCCCAAAGTTTCCGTATCGGTGCCAAATCCACACAAAAGCAAACGGCTTACCGATTCACCGATCTGATCCTCGGCATAGGCCAGCGTCTGCTGCAAGAAGGGCAGAACTTTGTGCTCTTCCCGCTTTACCTCTTCTTCTTCGCCGCCAAGTTCCAGGCAACGCGCCAGCCGCACCCGGCTCTGCTCCAGCAGCAATACCGACAGCGTAGAACCGGCCGCTTTCGCCAGTAGCGTCAGTCCTTTTTCGGCGCTGGAACACAATCGTAACGTCGCGATGGAAGAAGCGGTCACTAGACCCACTCGATAGCCCGCATCGATGAAGATGCTTTCGTACTCATCCAGTATGGGCCGCGCGATGGCCACCGCAAGCACCTCGATGTGCTTCGGCTCCTCCTTCTGAATGGAATGCGCCAGCTGCGCTTCTTCAATATGAAACGGTACGGTTTTGCGCAGGCGGAAGCGAATAAGGGCCGTACGTTCTTCCTCGCCCGCCGGAAAGTCCTCGAAATCGAGGATTGCCATCCGGACCGCGTAGTCGGGTACCACCAGCGCTGCTGTCCCGCGCTTCACCGAAGTCGCCGGCGAGAACCTCGCTAAAGCTTCGCGGTACAGTTGCGGCTTCAGCAGATTGGGCGCCGCCGGTGAAGCGGTTAACGCGCGTTCCGTCAACAACTCGTGTTTGTGCTGACCAGGGTAGCGCGGCGCTGCCGCCGCTAAAGATGTTTCCGTGATCTCGAAGAGATGGTCCGGCGGCGGCTCCGTGATCCAGCGCTGAAGACGATCGACAAACGTCAGAATTTAATTACCTACCCTTCGATAAACGTTACTTTGTTGGCCTCGCGAAGCGTTGTGATGCCTTGCCGCACTCGCTCCAGCGCCGAGTGGCGAAGGAAGGTCATGCCATCCTCTCGCGCCGCTCGCTTGATCTCCGACGTCGGCTTGCGTTCCAAAATCAACTCGCGTATTTTTTCCGTCAGATCCAACAACTCATGAATGGCGGTGCGTCCGCGGAACCCTGTTCCGCTGCACTCCATGCAACCGCGGCCTTCAAAAAATGCAAACGTGCGCCATTCGTCCAGATCGAGTCCGCTCTCTGCCAGGTAATCATCGTCATACGTCACTCGTTGGCGGCAATGCGGACAAATCATACGGACCAACCGCTGCGCCAGTATGCAGTTGAGCGAGGAGACGAAATTGTACGGCTCGACGCCCATGTTTAAAAAACGCCCCAATACATCCAGCACGTTATTCGCGTGGACCGTAGTGAAGACGAGATGTCCCGTCAGCGCGGCGTTGATCGCAATCTGCGCCGTCTCCTGATCGCGAATTTCCCCGACCAGAATCTTATCCGGATCGTGACGCAAGATTGAGCGCAGGCCGCGCGCGAACGTCAATCCTTTCTTTTCGTTTACTGGAATCTGCGTAATGCCCTTGATCTGATACTCGACTGGATCTTCGATCGTGATGATCTTGTCTTCATCGTTCTTGATCTCGCTCAGTGCCGCATACAGCGTTGTCGTTTTTCCGGATCCGGTCGGACCTGTCACCAGCACCATCCCGTACGGCTCTTTGATGTAGCGCCTGAATTTTGCTAGATCCTGCTCAAAAAAGCCCACCACGTCGAGCGTCAGCTTTGAGAACTTCTCGCTCATCGATTCCTTGTCCAACACGCGAAGCACCGCATCTTCGCCGTAAATTGTCGGCATGATCGAAACGCGGAAATCGATTAAGCGGCCTTTGTAGCGCACCCGGAAGCGTCCGTCTTGCGGAACGCGGCGCTCCGCAATGTCCAGTTCGCTCATCACCTTGATACGCGAGATGACAGCCGAATACCACTCCTTCGCGATTGGACTCATCGCGTACTGCAACACGCCGTCTATGCGGTACTTAATCGCAAGTTCCTGGTCGCGCGTTTCGATATGAATGTCGCTAGCGCGGCGTTCCAGTGCGTTGAAAATCGTGGTATCCACGAGCTTGATGACCGGCGCGATGTTGCCTTCATCCGACGCCAGCCGGTCGATCGAGAGATTTTCATCTGCATTCTCGTCATCGCCGACTACATCCAGCGTGAACCCTTCCGTCACCTCTTCCAGTACGCGCTGCGATTGCTCGGTCTTCTTCAGCAGATCCGTAATCTGCGAGTACGTCGCGACCTTGACCTTCAGCTTCTTTGAAAGCAGAACCGACAATTCATCGATCGAAACGATCTGCCTGGGATCCGACAACGCTATCTCAAGGGTCCCGTTTTGCGCCTGCAAAGGAACAAAGTGATACCGGAACATCAGATCGACCGGAACGGTGCGAAATAGCTCGTGATCGATCTTTGTCGTTTTCAGATCCACGAAGTCGCAGCAATAGCGCCGCGCGATAGATTGCGCTTGATCCGCTTCTTCGCCTGGATCTTTGATTTTGAGAGTCTCGGTTGCCATTTACTTGATTGTGTCCGCCAGCGAAAAAATCGGTAGATACAGCGCTACCAGCACAAACGCCACGAAAATGCCCATGAAAATCATAATGGCTGGCTCAATCAGAGACAACACAGCCGTCATTCGCGTCGAAACATCTTCCTCGTAAAACTCCGCCACGCTGCTCAACATTTGGGGTAGCGCGCCCGTCGATTCCCCCACTTCCATCATGTCAATTGCTAAATCCGGAACGATGCCGGTCGTGTTGAGCGAAGCCGAAAGCGATTTGCCTTCCCGCACCAGAACCGCAGCCCGGTCGAGCACCTTTTTCAGCAGAAGACTACCCATGGATTTTCCAGTGGTCTCCAGCGCTTGTACCAGCGGGATGCCGCCAACCAGAAGAGTACCCAGCACCCGCGCGAGTTGGGCTACTTGGTATTTTGCCCACACCTCGCCCAGAACCGGCATGCGCATTTTCCATCTGTCCAGCTTCTCTCGCGACCCTTCCCGCCGCGACCAGAGGTACGCTGCAACGCCCACGAAAATCAGCACATCGAAGCCGAAGAATACGTACCCGCGGGCGGTCGTGCCAATAGCAATCAGAATGGATGTCGCCAGCGGCAGCTTCGCCTCCATGCTGTTATACAAAGCTGCAAAATTAGGCACCACATAAGTGATCAGAAAGACGATCAAAAGGATCACCATGACCATCAAAACCGTGGGATAAAGCAGCGAAACCAACAGCTTCTTGCGAACCGACAGCGTCAATCTCTGATAGGTGATATACCGGTCAAGCACCTCCACCAGCGCGCCACTCTTCTCACCGGCCAAAACCGTAGTTACATAAATCGGAGGAAACACGCGCTGCCTGTCGAACGCCTCCGAAAGGTCGGTCCCTGTTCTGACCTCGTCTCGCACGGCCCGAATGTGCGGCCCCAACCTCTCGTCCGTAAGCCGGTCCGCCAGCAAATCGAGACTCTTAAGGATCGGCAATCCCGCCCGGTTCAGGGTCACAAACTGCTGATTGAAAATCAGGAACTTCTCGAGGTTGACCGATTTCCTGCGCCTGGTGATTCCGCCCAGTCTCGATCCCAGGTCTTTCGCGCGAACAGAGTAAACCAGGTATCCTTGCTGCGCCAGCCGGTCGCGAGCTTCACGCTCACTGAGGGCTTCGGCCACCTGTTCGTGCATCTGGCCGCGGGGATCGGCGTATCGAAGAAGGAATTCAGCCACGCTATTTCGCCTGTGATCCGAATTCCACCGCGTCGACTACTTCAGCGCCTGGTGGAACGGTGAAATGGAACAGTTGATCGCCCGCGGGCGGGTTCAGCCTTTCGTCGGCAAAGGAGAACGCCAGCAACGACTGGTCCCGCCCCACTACTTTCAACTGCCGCACCGACCCATCCTGTGCGATCAGCATAGCTACGCTCTCATAGGGCACGCGATCGTTCTTTGCAGACGCATCCAGCCAAGTGCCGCCCTCGCTGGGCCGTACTCGAAAATCGCGAAATTCCTTCTTCATATCCATGCGCCCTAACAGAAACGCCAGCGGTGCCCGCATATCCTCAGTGTCCTTCAAAGGGACTTTTTCTACTCTATTGTCCCGGGCGGTATATAGGAATAGGTTCTTCCCGTCCGAGATAAACAGCTTTCCCGCGGGCCGCGTATAATCCCAGCGCATCTTTCCCTGCTTACGCAGAGTCAGAGTTCCGGTCTCCGGTGGCCGCGCGTGCCCTAGAATGCTGTAATTCTCTTCAAAATTCACCGCCAAAGTTCGAGCCCCGTTGTACCGGTCTTGCACCTTCTTAATAAGCTCATCGGCGGTCGAATCCGCCAGAAGCGTACAAGAGCCGACCAGCAGCAGGCATACTAACCGGGACACAAACAACAGACGTGCGGGGATTACCCTTCGTTTAATTAAGGCGATAGCCTTTCCAGTACCCAGGCGTATTCGCCTTTTCTTCGGTACCGGAGCCGATCATGCATCCGATTCGGCCGGCCCTGCCAAAACTCGATTGCCTCCGGAAGAACGCAGTAGCCGCCCCAAAACTCAGGTGCCGGCACCTCGGCCTGGTCGCGGTACTCCGCTTCCACCTCTTTCAATTTGGCTTCGAGCTGTTCGCGGCCGGAGACCACGTCGCTCTGGTGCGATGCCCAGGCGCCCAATTGGCTGCCTCGCGGCCGAATTCCAAAGTACGCATCCGATTGCTCGCGCGGTACCCGCCGGGCTTTCCCTTCCACTCGTACCTGGCGCTCCAGCTCCGGCCAGTAAAAGGTGAGGCTGGCAAATGGGTTCGTTTCTAATTCCCTACTCTTGCGGCTCGTGTAGTTGGTGTAAAAAACGAACCCAATGTCGCTCACCTCCTTCAGCAGGACCACCCGCGCGGAGGGCCGCCCATCGGGTGTCGCGGTGGAGAGTGTCATAGCGTTCGGCTCTTTTAAATCAGCAGCTTGCGCCTCCCGAATCCATTTCTCGAATTGGACGATTGGGTTCGTTTCGCAATTTTGCTCGGTCAAGCCGCCCCTCCGGTATTCCTCCCGTAGATCGGCCAAAGACATCCGGTGAGTTCGTTCGGTAAAATCGGCCATCGCTTCAGTCTTGCACCGCTTCTTCCCGTTGCTATACTCGGAGCTGGCATGGTGTATCTACTCACGACCCTGCACATTGTTATTTGTTGTTTTCTGATTGTTGTCGTTCTCCTTCAGAGCGGCAAAGCCGCCGACCTGGCAGGAGCGTTCGGCGGAATGGGTTCGCAAACGGTGTTCGGCCCGCGCGGCACGGCAACGGTTCTGTCCAAGTCCACGACGATTGCGGCGGCGTTGTTTATGATTACTTCGCTGGCGCTGACGATCATGTCCGACCGTGCCACTCCGGGGGCTGGTAGCGTGCTCCAGAACCGCAGGGCTCCGGCTCCAGTGGTTCAGAAGGCTCCGCCGCCCGCAACCAAGAACAAGAAGTAGATTTCTTAAACGCGGAGATGGCGGAATTGGCAGACGCACTAGCTTGAGGTGCTAGCGGGTAACACCGTGGGGGTTCAAGTCCCCCTCTCCGCACCATACACTAGCAAAGCAGTCATGGGCCGTCGGCTCAAGCCGGGCGGCCCTTTGATCTTGGGACTGTAACCGTTTTTGTAACTGTTGCGCATCCCAAAGCGCTCGATTGCCTATCCGGGAGCCGCGCCGGAAACGGGAGGCGAGCCATAAAGATCAGGCACGTCGAGTGGAAAAAACGAGAAGCCAGTCCCCTTTTTCCGCTCTCATCGCGCTTTGCGGACATCAGTGCGGACATCGCTGCGGCCCAAGCCTGCCTTGCCAATTGTCTATATCACTGATATACAGTCAGATGACACTTATAGAGAGGCGGCTATGGAAGCGGACATACGGGCGGACGACCGGGGTGAATTACCTTCCCTTATGGAGCCGCTTCTCCTGGGTCCCCTTCATCGAGAGCCGCTGACGGATCTGGCGCTCGATTTGACGCAGAAAACGGCGGCGTTTCGGGCCAGCCTGCCTGCAAGCATTCTGGCATCGCTTGCCCATCTGGTGCGCGCGATGAATTGCTACTACTCGAATCTCATCGAAGGTCATAACACGCATCCTGTCGACATCGAGCGGGCATTGAAGAATGAGTACAGTACCGATACTTATAGCCGGGACCTGCAGCTCGAAGCCAAAGCCCATATCGCGGTGCAGGAATGGATCGATGCGGGAGGACTACGCGGTCGCCTGGCCGTCACGACGGAAGGCATTCGGGAGATTCATCGCCGTTTTTGTGAATTGCTGCCGGAGGATCTTCTCTGGACTGAAGACCCGCAATCGAAGGAACGGGTGCGTGTCAATCCCGGAGCATTGCGCCTCCGGGACATTAAGGTTGGGCGCCTTATCGCCGTCAGTCCGGGTGCGCTCCCGCGCTTCCTCAATCGCTTTGAGGAGGTCTATGCCCACACTGGCCGCATGGAGGCGATCATCTCGACGGCCGCAGCGCATCACCGGCTGCTTTGGATGCATCCCTTCCTCGACGGCAATGGCCGCGTGGCGAGACTGATGTCACACGCGGTGTTGCTGGACACGCTCAACACGGGAGCGATTTGGTCGGTGGCGCGCGGCCTTGCGCGAAACGTTCAAGAATATAAACGGCATCTCGCCGAGTGCGATCTGCCTCGCCGCAACGATCTCGACGGGCGCGGCTCCCTGAGCGAAGAAACGCTCGCCGCATTCACCCATTTTTTTCTCACCGTCTGTATCGATCAGGTGACCTTCATGGAAGGCTTGGTACAACCGGACCGCCTGCGCGTCCGCATCCGGGCATGGGCCGAAGAAGAAATTAAGCTCGGCACGTTGCCTGCGAAGGCTGGCAGCATCCTCGAAGCTGTGCTTTATCGAGGGGAACTGCCTCGTGGTGAGGCTGATGTGGTTGTCGGCACGGGCGAGCGTCACGCGCGCCGTATTGTTTCGGCGCTCGTCGAGAAAGGTGTGCTCATGTCCGACAATCCGCGAGCACCCCTCCGCCTGGTTTTTCCAGCTTCACTGGCAGGACGCTGGATGCCCGGCCTGTTTCCCGAGCAGGTCTCATAAGGAAGGGAAGTCCGGGTCCCCTCCCCTGCTTCTCCGCACTTTCATCGTCTTCACTACATTTTCGATTCAGGTGATCGCGCCGGAAGCACTGATCGATAATCCGCCGGCCCCGAAGCATTTTCCCGTCGCGGCAGTATGGCTTGAAATCATAGGGCGCCTCCGGTGCCCGACCCCACTACAACCACATCGTATGTCTTAGTTGTTGCCGGGGTGTTCGCCATCTCCTCAAATGTAGCTCCAGGCGAGCAATGACGAGAGGTCTTTGGCCGATAAGAACCGGAGGCTACTCGTAAATGACCTCGCTTGGAACTGCAACGCCACATCCGGCGGAGCCTGGTGTAGAGCTGGATGTTCTGGTTGAACTTCGTCTTCTTGATGGAGAGCTTGAAAACATCAAAGCCAAGATCCACCGTGTTAGCAGCGGGATGTTCGAGCTGTCCTCACCCATCCACCTTCGGTACGATCGGCGGCTGGAAATTATGTGCGATGGACGCGGGATAGAGTCACGCGTAGTCCACTGCAGGAGAGAAGGAACGGATAAGTATCACGTCGCGATCAGGATCGCCTGGGGCGCCCATATGCGAACGGAAGCAAGGCTTCCTATTGACCTGTGGACAAAGTTGCACATGCTGGGTTCATTTACCCCGCATACCATTCGACTCGTCGACTTATCGCCGTCCGGCTTGGGGATGGAGCTGACAACACCGCTTCCTGTCGGCGCCAGGGTATCGATAGACCTGGGGTACGGTACCGTCGGCGGTGAGATCAGATACTGCGAGCGGAAAGTGGAGAGGTATCGCGCGGGCATTCGAATTTTGGAATTCAGTCGATGTGCGGATGCCCATGCACGCGCCTGGACAAACCTGAACACCAATTCGAGTAACCTGGCCGCGCTTGCGGCGTTCGTGCGCGCTATTGAGGAGAGACAATCCAATTCCCGGGCGATTTTGTTTTCACTCGCCCGGAAAAAAGCCAGCTAGCAGCTTTGGTTTAGCGAATGTTTATCTGAAGCAGCGCGTCGGAGTGCTGGTGACGCCAGTTCCAATAGGCTTGACGCTGCCGTTCATTAGCCCGGCTCCAGTCGATCGATTCGCGATGTTGCTGCTGCCAATAGGCGTGCCACGCTTGATCTTCGTTGCCATTCCACTCGTGGTAGTCTTTGTGTTTCTTGTCGTAGTAGCGCTGCTGCTGGTCGTGCTGCTCGCGGTCGCCATGGTCCTGCGCGCTCAGACAAACAGGAGTAAGCAGCGCAAAGCTTAAAGAAAGTGCCATCAATATTTTGTTCATGAAAAGGGTGAGAGAACAGGATCTCTCAACTTCTTATCGGACGCCGGCGTGAGTTCTTTGAATGTTGCATCCACCGTCCTCAGCGTGGCTTATCCGCTCCTTCCCGCCGGACCGGACGCCGGCGGAGGCGCGGAGCAAATTTTATATCTGCTGGAGCGCGGCCTCGTTAGTCGCGGCCACCACTCTATTGTCATTGCGGCGAAGGGCTCAACAATAAGTGGAGAGTTAATCGAGTCTCCCGTTTGCGGCGGTGAAATGAATGAAGAAATTCGTGCGGCCGCGCAACGCGATCACCTGCGATTGATCGAAGAAGCTCTTGCCCGGCACTCCGTCGATTTGATCCACTTCCACGGACTGGATTTTCATAAGTACTTGCCGGGCGGGCAAGTACGGAAGCTAGCCACGCTACACCTTCCGCCGGAGTGGTATCCGGAATCCATATTCAGCTCGCCGGAAATTCGACTGAATTGCGTTTCGGAGTCGCAGGCGAGCGTAGCGCCGGGCCTCAGAAAATTGCCAGTCGTGCTGAACGGAGTTGATACCCAGAGCTATATCGTTGCCCGAGGCGAAAAGAAGTATCTCCTCTGGCTTGGCCGAATCTGCCCGGAAAAAGGCGTGCATATCGGACTCGAAGTAGCGCGCCAGTTGGATCTCCCGATGATCGTTGCCGGTCCGGTTCACCCGTTTCCATATCACGAGATGTATTTCTCGGAGCGTGTTCAGCCTTTGCTCGATGAAAAGCGGCAGTATGTCGGGCCGGTCGGGCGACAAAGGAAAATCGAGCTTCTGAGTGGCGCCATCTGCCTCTTGGTTCCAAGTCTCGCGGCTGAAACCAGTTCCTTAGTAGCGATGGAGGCCATCAGTTCCGGGACACCCGTAGTGGCGTTTCGCTCGGGCGCGTTACCGGAAGTGGTCGAGGATGGAATCACCGGGTTCATCGCCGATTCGCAAGAGGAGATGGCTCATGCGGTTCAGCGAGTCAGCGAAATTTCACCGCAAGTCTCCCGGGAACGAGCGACAACTCGCTTCGCTGCTTCCAGAATGGTCGAGGATTACATTAAGCTGTACGAGTCACTATGACTCGGCATTTCGGCGTGCTCTCGGCGCCCCACCAGATTTTATAAGGCTCGCCGCCGCGCAGAAAATCCCACTTCTTGTAGCCGTTCGCGAAACAGTATCGCAGAGCCTCGAAAAGCAATGTACGGCCCAACCCAAGCTCCGCATGTGCCGGATCGAAGCGCGGTCAAATAATTGAACAGTGTGTTGTTATAACTGAACCCGAGAATAACAGCGGCAATCCGCTCCTTAAAACGGAGTGAGAAGAGCCGGAGCATGTCCCGGCGCGCGAATTCACAGGCAATATCCTTTAGGAACTCGGTTGATCGATTAGCTTCGATCATTCCGGCTTCCCCGTGCTCCCTCCATCGCGCGGCATGCAAACGAATCAAGCTATCCAGCACATCACCGTTTGCGTCTTTGTTGGTTTCAAACTGAAGCGGACCCGTCGATTCCGCCTTTTCTTTATCGCGGCGAACGTTCTGCCGCAGGCTTTTGGAGCGCAGCTTCCAGTACTCGTTGAAATCACCCATCAACGGGATTGTTCTGCATTCGGCGTCTTCAACAACTTCGGATGCGAGACCCTTGAGCGGCGTGTCTTCTGATAAATCCTGCCAATTGCATATGTCCCAATCAGCGTTTACCGCTAAGTGGGATTTCAGCTCGTCGACAACTGCGCCTTCATGTGCCGGCTGGATCGCGGGATCTAAATAATCGGAAATACCAGATCCGATCAACGTCATTTGACGACGGCCGTTCCACTCATGGACAAAGCACGGAACAATACCTACGATTTCATTGCCGCTCCGGTTTACGAGAACGTGTAACTGTCCATTACCAAAACGCCGCCACCAGGTGAGCAGCCATTCAGGCAATTGGAACGGAGTAAGTCCTTTTATCGCTCGCGCGAAAGTGGACCATTGCGGTTCGAACTCGACCAACCGCTCGAAGCCGTCGATAATTTCCAGAGTCAAGTCTGATTGATTTCGGCCGCGCAATTCGAATCGAGAAGGCGCAGGGCTTCGCGATAGCCGTTCAGCGTGCCTACATCGACATACGATTCACCGATTTTGAATCCGGAAGCGCGGCCGCCTCGAGCCAAATACTCGTTGATGAGCGTTCCCAAGTATTCGTCGTGACGGTCTTTCCAAAGTTCGTGCAATTCGTTCAGAATGAATCCAGACATTCTGAACGCACCCCAGATCCATTTTGTCTTCGCCTGCGGGCTCTTCACGCGCACTTCCAGAACCTCGTCTTGAGCATTCGTTATGACGGAGTCGAATCGTTCCGGATGCTGAACGGGAAAAAGAAGCAAGGAGAGCCGTCCGCCGGGAAGACGCGCGAGGGCGTTTTCTGGAAACCAGATCGTGTCGGGAAGCCCAATGCAGACCTCCTCTTCAGGCGCGATCAGCGGAAGAGCGCGAAAGATTGCATCGCACAACCCCGCCGGCTGCGGTTGAAGCGCGTAGAAGATAGTTGCGGAGAGCGCATGGCCGCCGAAGTAATCCAGAATGTCCGATTTACCGGGCGAGATGACAAAGCAGATCTTGTCGACTCCGCCGTTTACCATACGCTCGACCAGGTATTCGCTCACAGCTCTCGGCCGCTCGGTACCCTCTGTGATGTAGCTGCCCACCGGCAAGAGTTCTTTTGAAAAGGCGAGCGGCTGAATGCGGCTTCCCATTCCCGCGGCTGGAATAATTCCCCACATGCGCCTAAGCTCCTTTCGTTACCAGCGCGTTCTGCTGAAGCTGGCTCACTTCGTCGCGAGGCGTCTCGATCAACTCAATCAGGCGGCGGGCGCGAATCTCAGCGGTATGGCAATCGAGCGCTCTCTGCCGGGCGCGAGAGCCGATCTGGCGCAACAAGAATTGATCCTTTCGAATCGCGATCTCGGCGTCCGCAGCCGAGGTCCCGATCAGGATCTCCTCGCCGGGCTGAAAGAACGTCTCCAATCCTTCCCACCAATCGCTGAGAACCGCAGTGCCGCAGGCTGCGGCTTCGAAAAGACGTCCGGAGGGACAATAGCCCATCGCAGCCATCGATCCGCGCGTGACGTTTAGAGTTAGCGGAGAAGACGAGTAGAACGCGCAATGCTCCGCTGGCGTTACGTGCTCGAAATGGCGGATGTTAACCGGCCACGTTTCGGGATTCGGATACATAGCGCCCGCAATCACGAACTGATGCTTCGCCAAACAACGGGCGGGAGTAATAAGTAGTTCCTCCAACGCGAACTGCCGATCGGCGGAATAAGTACCGAGATAAGAAAGGCCGGCTGCGTACTTGCCGCTCGGTTCGACGCGGTAATGTATCTCCGGATCTACCCAGCCATACAAGGTCGAGACGCAACGCGCGCCCAGCCGGCTGCCGGAGCTGTTCAAGAGCTTGTCCGCCCGTATAACTCAGGACGATATCGAAGCCTGCTAACCCCTCATCCGGCAGATACGGGACTGGCTCCCCTCGATCCAGGCGGCTCAATGTTACGGGCGTGTCCATGTCGTAGAAAACCGTGCGTCCGAGTCCCGACTTCAGGACCAGGTCGCAAGCCGCGGCTCCGTCCGGGCAATAGGAAGTTACAACACCTACATCCGCATTCGAAAGCGCCGCCTGCGCCCTTTCGAGATTTTCCTGCCAGTCGGAATAGAGGTGCAAGTTCGCGAAGGGAAATGAGACAGCATCGCGGTGCGCTGCGTAGTATGCCGCGTCGCGCTCAAAGAAATGAACCTCGTGTCCCAGCCCGTGCAGAGCACGGAACAAGCCTCGCAGCAATGTAGCATGCCCGTTACCCCAGGCGGAGCTGATCGAAAGACCAAAGATAACAATGTTCATTCGTTGGCGAGCGCTCGCTAACGCTTCTTGAATTTATAAAAGAATTCCAGACTAACGTTCCCGTTGAAATCTCGTAAAGCTACCGCGGAGAGCTTCGGATTAACAGCCCATTCCACCCGGATAATCTCGGAGTTAGTCTGGGTTACGTCGGTAATGTAAGTGAAGGTGATATTACTTGCGATCTTCTGTTGCAGGGTAACTCGCGCGCTCGGCTGTCCGCCGCTTCCTGAGAACGAAGGGTCGATTTTGAATTGGCTGATCCCGAATACGCGCTGAACGCGGCTCGCTAGTGGGTTGGCGACCGCTTGCCCCAGAACAGCGGATTCGCCCATTTGAGTAAACGATTGCTGCGGTGGGGTGGGCTGCTGGGCAGCGATCGTCGGATCGGAAGGCGTCGTGTTAGTAGCGAGTAACTGCACGATCTGCTGGAACGTAAGGGGCGGGTCGGAACGGTAGCTTAATTTCAGATCATTGATCGGCCCGGAGACGCCGATCGTTACGTCGACATTTTGCGCCATGGTCTCAAGCGAGACGTTCAGAATCGGCTGGATGGCAGTCGGATTGTAGAAGTTGATCGTCCCGGTATTCACGGTATAGGTGTTACCGAAGAAAACCAACTGGCCGTCGGTAACTGTCACGCGTCCGATAATCCCTGGATTGGCTGCTGTTCCGCGAACTCTCAGACTGGCCTGAATATTCAATTTATTGGCATAAGTCGTTATCACGCGGAGGTCGGGGTCGGTTACCACGTGAATGTCCAATCTCATGCCTGCGATAACGCCTGAAGGCGCGCCGGACGATGAAGCCGGGGGCGACGCCGAAGACAAAATCGACCCGATATCGCCTGACGATCCATACGCTATGCGCTCCACCGTCACGTTCCCGGCGAGCAAGGAGCGTTCCATGTTGCCCGTCAGGCTAATGGTTGCGGTGGACGTGGCGCTTATGCCGGAATAGCGTACGCGCACGCTTCCCGCCGTCGCATGGAGATTGTAGTTTAGGGCAGCGCCTGTGTAACCAACGAACCCCGCTACCGTGATCTTGCCGCCGCCGCTTTGGCCGGTGAGGTTCTGAATTGTCGCGTTGGTTCCATTCAGAAGAATGACGCCGTTCGCATTCGATATACCGTTTGGAGCCTGCGCATAATTCACGTTTGCATTCTTGAGCTCGATCCGGCCGTTCACAAGCGGCTGCGAGAAGTTGCCGCGAACCGTCGCGTTCAGCGCAACAGAACCCGAAGAATAGAAGTCGCGATCTACATCCTGGAGTACGCCCAGATCGGCCGTGGCGTTGACGTTCAAGCCCATGGGCGAGCGCGCATTCTTAAGATTCACGGATCCGGAAGCTGTTATCGAGGTTCCGGTCCCCTCAATGCGCAACTGTTGCACTTGCACGACCGAATGATTCAACCCGACAATAATCGGACCTTCGTTGTGAATGTTGACGGCTCTGATCGCCGGGCCTCCGGTGGCGGATGCCTGAGGTAGGGTGCGGGCCTCAAGCCGATTGAGCTGCAGACGCGCAGTGAGTGCGTCGCTGTTCAGAATCGGCCCGTTTACCGACGCTTCGCCTTCAACGAGCCCATCGAAGCTCGGCTTGATGGTTGGATCCGGAGCGATGAATGGCGCCAGATTCGAGTATTTGATGTTAGAAAATGTGAGGCTCGCCCGCACCGGATAATCGCCGGAAAGTTGTGAATCGCCCGAACCGTGAATTCGGCTCTGGGCTATATCGGAATCAAACTGGAAATTCAGAGTTGATCCGGCGGTGCGAGCCGTAAAGTTAGCCTCACCCAGGTTCAAATTGTTAAGCCGCAATGCCTTTGCGGAAGCGTCCGCATTCAAGTTTGAAACCAGCACTGTACGGCTGCCATTCTGCTCGCGCAGGCTGGCCGAGAGATCCGCGGCTAGCCGCAACGTACCTCCCAGACCCGGCTTCTCTTGCTGCACGTGTACAATTTTGGCCACTTGAATATCGGTGCTCTTCACGTTCAATTTCAATGCGCCGGCGTTGAAATCGTTAGCCGGGTGCGTGAAGGAACCGGCCAAGGTTATGCTGCCGGCGGGTACATCCAGTTCAATCGAGGGAATATCAACCAAGGTAGTGGAATAGTGCACGTTGCCTTGTAAACGATTGATCGGTTCCTGATAAACATTCGCCTTCGCCAGCGAGAAAGAGAGATCCGCGTTTGGAGCCTGCAGCGTGCCGGCAACGTGGGCGTTGGCCGACAGCGTGCCACGAGCGGGAAGCGCTCCTTGGCCCGCTATCTGAAGCGTTTTCTCGATGGAAAGATTCTGGATGGAAGCGTCTGCGCTGGTTGGATAGTCCTTCGCCAGCGCAGTTCGGCCATTCACTTTGATAGTTGAGCCGGCGAAATCGGAGGTGACATTGTAGTTCACGTTTCCAGCAGAGGTGCGCGCGATCGCGGTCAGATTCCCGGCATCCTGATTTTGGACGCGCAGCCCGCCCGCGGAAAGGTCGGCGCTGATGTTTGAGACAGTGACTTCGGATTGCTTATTAACCTCACGCACATCCGCGGCAGCATCGGCCGTGAGCTGAATCAGGCCCGTAACGCCGGGAGATTCGCGCTGCAAGGGTCTGATATTTGCAAGCTGCACGTTACTGGTGGCAACGTGGAATTGCGCATGACCCACCGTGAAGCTGTCGCGTGGATGCTGAAACGTCCCGCTGAGATCAACACGCCCACCCGCTGCTGCTAATTCAAGCGTGGACAGACTGATCAGTTGATCCGACAGGTTTACGTTGGCATAAAGCCTGTCGATGGGTTGGTTGTAGGCGCTGCCGTGCAGCACCTGCAGGGTCGCGCTGCCCAGCGGATCGCCGTATGTACCGTTGATGTGTACATCCGCGTTCAAGTCTCCCGTCGCGGGGATGGAACTTTCACCCGCAAGACTCAGCAAATCGGCCAGATCGCCATTGTGCATCGACAAATTCGCCGCCAACGGCGAACGTGGCACGGGACTCCATTTGCGAAGGCCGATCGATGCATCGAAAGTAGTCTGAAGCGTGTTGCGCGTGAGCATTCCGTTTTGAACCGTGGCTCCCGATGGCGAAGCAGCGAGATCCACGGCGAAGCGATCGAACGACCGCTGCTCCACTGCGAATCGATTCATCGCCAGATGGCTGGTGATGTGAGGCGCCGAAAGATCGCCCGTGATTTGCGCTTGTAGACTTGCGGTACCGCCTTGCAGCGTTACCGGCAAAGAAGCTTGCGGTTTAGCAGCCGCAAAGTTCGCCGCAGGCAGAAAGTCGTTGAGATTGTGAGAAACCAGATTCACGTCGATGCGCCTGTTCAGCGATCCCGACAAATCAACGCGGGAGTTCGGCAGCACTAGATACGATTTGCCTAAGTCGACCGTGTCGCTTGCCCCCACATAATTCGCGTACACGCGTCCACTGACAGGCACGCCGCGCCGTCCCGGAACGATAGACAGTCGCGCTTCCGCCGCGTAGCCGGTCGTGCCTTTGGCTTTCAGGTCACCTTGCGCCTTGATAGAACCATCGATGCTGCCGTCATAGCCCAGACGCTTGCCGGTGAATGAATGAGCGAGTACGGGAAGCGAAAAGTTCCGCAGGCTGCCCTCCACGCTGAGGCGCTGCATCTTCTCGACAAAGATCTTCGCCGCCAACGAGCCGCCGAACGCATTCAGCTTCAGCCCGTCCAAGCTGATCAGAAACGGGTCGGCATGAAATGGAGAGTACAGACTTACATCCGACAAACGAGTGGTCCCGCTGCGAACCGAAAGACCTTTAGAATTGAGAGTGCCATCAACCGCATAGTTATTTTGCGCGTCCTGCTTGGCCGACCCATTGGCATCCAGCGCGCCGCTGGCTTCGACCGCGGAAACCTTCAGCAAGCGCGCCAATTCGCCTAACGCAAGATGTGCGTTGAACTGCACCGATCCATTCTTCGATTTGTCCAGAGCGCCCGATGCTTGAAAAGTTGTCTGGCCCAGCCCCACGTGCGCGGTCTGAATCTGGACGGTGTTGTTCTTTTGATCCATGCTCGCCGACACCTCGGCATTAAGCACCTTCGGCGCTCCTTTGGCATTTGTGTCGATGGGCAGATCGAGGCTACGCTGCATTTCGGGCAGGGACACGCTAGCGTTCAGTTGCGCGGAAATCTGGGGCGCATTGATGTTTTGAATTGAGCCGTTCAAAAGGATCTGCGAATTATCCGTATGGAGTTTGGCATCTGCTATTTTGACGGCGTCTTTCTCGATCGTGACCGGCAGATTCACGTGAACATTGAGCGGCGGATTCTTCCCCGAAGTCAGGATCAGCGGATCGATTCGCAAATTACCTTGGTAACTAGGGTTGAGAAGGTTGTAATCCAGCCGGACCTGGAGATTCTCACCGCGGCCGCTGAATGCGGTCGCCTGTTGCGAATAGGCCAGCAATCCATTCGTAATCTGAAACTGGCCGACGGCTAAATCGACTACCGTCTGGAGAGCCGATGTTTGGCTCGGCTGCTTGTGAATCTTAGGTTGCGGAATATTCGTGGTCCCGTCGGGGAAGACCATCAGATTGACTCGCGGCTGGTCGATCCCTACGTATTGAAGATCAACAGCTTTTTTCAATCCCGCGAGCAGCTTCAGGTGTACTTCCAATAACGAGATCCGAACCAGCGGGTCCGCATTCTTCGGCTCAGTCCCGTGCAGGACAAAGTTGCGGATGCGCGCAGTGAGGTGCATCCAGTCGAACTGAAATGAGCCGATCTCAACTACGCCGCCGGTGGATTCCTCCGTGACCGACACAATCTTGTCGCGCACAAAATTCGCAAACCAATCGGTGCGTACCACCAGAATGGTGACGATGACCAGCAAAAAGAACAGCGCCGGTATTCCCGCGCCGATCCAGATCAGTATTTTCTTTTTTTTGGTCACCGCAGGCTCTCCTCGCGAAATTCGATTTTGCTGCTCTTCCGCTGATCGTCGAGCCAGGCGAAAAATTGCTGGTTCACTTTCTCGCCGGTCAAAATCTCCCTGATCTGATCGCGCAGATCGTCTAGCGACTTTCCCGGATATTGCCGGCGGAGAGCGGCCGTATGATCGCGATAATATTTCTCAATTTCGTCGTCGCTCACCAGTACCGCGGGCTTGAAACGGACATCGATAAATCGAAGAACGGTAAGTTGCCATTGGAACTGCAGGCGAACGTCAAGCTCCGTAAGGCCGTAACGGCGCACCGCCTGCTCGAACGCAGCCTGAGTTCTGAATCGCTGTTTTTCTAAACGGTCGAGTTGTTGATCGGCTTGCGACAAAGTGGCAGTCGGGTAATCCCCTACTTCAATTTCACGGCGGATGAATATCTGATCGATTAAACGATTGACGGCTTTCTTGCGCGAGGCGTTGCTAAAGTCCAAAGTCTGATTATTAAGAAAACTGGTCACGCGCAGATCGCGATCGATATCGCTATCCTTGACAATCGCGTTGCCTACAACCACGGCAATCCGATCGATGATAACCGCCAACGCTAAGCACTGGGCGATTAGCAACAGGCTGGTCATCCGGCATCGCATCAGAACGCCTGCCCGATTGAGAAGAAGAACTGGAAATGGCCCAGCCGCTGCGCGCTCGCGCTGCAAGTGGCAAGGACGCCAATTTGAGCAGCAGTGCACGAAATCAACTGCTGGACCGTTTCATTCGTGCTGAAGCCCTGGTAATGCGGCGGATTCAGCGCATAGGCCAAATCCACGCGCACTGGCCCCAGCGGCGTCTTGTAGCGGATTCCAAAACCAGCCGCTTGCACAGCATAGTTGAAATCCCGATTGTTGTTCTGACGATAACCAAGCGAGATGTCGCCGAAGGTGCTATAAATGTTCCCCATATCGTGGAAGAACACGCCGCTGAGATTGGGATACAGCAGCGGAAAACGCAATTCGAAAGTATTGAACAGCAGCCCGTTTCCGCCGATGGGGAAGCCGGTTGCAGTAGGACTGGCGGGCGCGCCCGGCAATTCCGACGGATTACCTATATCGCGCGGACCGGCTTGATTATCGCCGAAACCACGCATGGAAACCCCGCCGCCGCCAAAGAATCGATCGGGCAGGGGGATGACATTGAAGGCATTCAAAGTGGTTGGAATACTGAATGGAATAATGGCGCCAATCTGCGTTTGACGCGCGAAAACAAGATTACGGCCTAGCGAGGTGTAGGTCGCGTTTCGAGCCAGCAAGCGGTAGAAGTTGCGTTGCGATCCAAAAAAATTCCCGGCGATCCCAGTGTCCACCGTGTTCCAAAATCCGCGATGCGCATCGGCCGGGTTATCGCGATGATCCTGGATGTAGCTCGCCGATAGCTCTCCAATGCGAACCGGTTCCGTGAAAGCAGCGGTGTTCAGCGCGGGAATCGTGACGTTCGGGGCGTCACGGCGGTACGCAAAGCGCAACAGCACGGTAGACGCTCTATTCAACCTTTGCGAAGTCTGGACGGCAGCTTCTTCCCTTCGAACCCGGAACGTCTGCACGTCCTGCGTGGTGTCATACAGGATCGTAAACGTGAGAGTGCGATTCGGCGAATTCAGGAAATGAGGCACGATATAGTTCAGGGATTCGCGTTGTTCCAGCGTGGAATAGCGGGTCTGAAGCGAGATGGTCTGCCCCAGTCCCAGAAAATTCAACCGATTCACCTCCAAGGACACGATCGGCGAAGTGCCTTTGGCCCCACCCGCTTCCGCCAGGTTATTCGTCGTGCCGCCGAACTGGCCCACTTCCAATCCGAAACCAATGTTGAAGGTATAGCGCGCGGCCTCGTCAAAGTCGTAGAGCACATACTTATAGCGATTGCTGCCGTCGGGATCCTGGATACCCGTGTTGACGTTCGCGAAGATACCCAAATTGGTCAGCTCGCGCGCGATGTCGTTGACCTTCACCATGGAGAGCGGCTCGCCGTCCTGAATGTCGATTCGCTTTTGCACCAGCGATGGCCGCGTCCGAAATAGCCCGGAGATAACGGCTTGCCTTACAAACTCGCGCGGACCCTCGCTTATTTGGTAAACAAGATTGACGGTTTGGGCGTCGGAACCGGGCGTAGTGGCATAGCGGAAAGTCGCGGCGGGGAAGCCGTGTGAAAAATAGTAGTCGAGAATGAGATTCCGATCGGAAGCGACGTTCACATCCGCGTACGGCTGTCCTTCCGCGGACGAAAATTGCTCGCGAATGGAGCTGAGGTCAAGCTGGCCGGCGCCGGCCACCTGCAGGCGCATCACCTTCCACTGCTGCCCTTGATTAATGTGGAAGATTACCGCAATGTCGTTCTGCTTTCCCTTGTAATTCGTCTCAACCGTCGAAGTAACTTTCACATCACGGAATCCGTTCGCCTGATAGAGATTCTCAATGGCTTCCTCGTCCTTCTTGCGGAAAGTCTCGCTATAGCGCCCGTATCGAAGTATCAGAGAATTGGGCCGTAGAAACATGCGCTCGCGCAGCGTATCCAGCGTGAAATAGTCGCTGCCTGTAATCTGAACGCTGACTAGCTTGCGCCTAGGGCCGGTCGCAATGTCGTAATCGATGGTTTCTTGATCGTTCTGAAGCGGCTCGCGATTGATCGTGACGTCCACATCGGGGTAGCCTTTCGACTGAAAATAGTCGTGCAGGTTGCGGGCGCCTTCCACTAGCAGATCGTTATCAACCGATCCCTCTTCGTAAACAGGCACGTACTCCCGCAGCTTCCCCTTCGAGACCTTCGCCTCGCGAGCCCTGATAGTGATCTTCGGCCCCGCGTTAATATCGAAAGTCGCTTTCGCCCTCCCCGTGTCAGCGTCATAGTTGAGGGAGGTCATATCCACCGACGCCGTCAGGCGGCCTAGCTTCGCGTACTTCTTTTGGATGCCGTCCGTCCCCTTGTCTGTCAGGGCGTCTGTCACTTGGCGCCAGCGATGGATCAATGGAATACGCCAGCCGGTTGCGCGAATGATGGTTTCGTTCGGAAGTTTCGTGTCGCCCTTTATCTCGGGTATTTCGTACTTGGCGCGCTTGCCCGATTGCACTAAGAACCGAACGGTGACTTGGTGAGTATCGGGATCTTCAATGGTCGCTACTCCCACCTGCGCTTGGTACAGTCCGTTCTGGCGTAGTTCCTGTTCGATGTTTTTCTTGGCGGCAGCCAACGTGTCATCGTCGAACGGAGATCCTAACTGTAATTGCGAATCGCTGATAATGACTGCCCGGCTAGGCGGATCCTTGATTGCCCCCTGCGCCCCCACGTGCCCGACGAAGCGCTTGGCCCGAGTAATGAATCGTAGCGCCACTCCGCTTCCGCTGGGCTCGGCATCCACTTGGATGTCATCGTAGAGGCCGCTCGAAAACAGCCGATCGATGGTTGTCGCCACTTGCGCCGGTTCCAAAGGCCGGCCCGGCTGAACCAGCTGCATAGTGCGCAGATCTCTTGCATCAACCGGCTGGACGGCGGGATCATACTCAACGGCGGCTACTGTTCGCCCGCTAAAATTCTGCGCGTCGAGGACAGTTGAATTGATTAAGAAAAGAAGCCCGAGAACAAGTTGAATCCGGCCAGCGAATGCAAATTTCCTCATCTTTCCCGCAGTAGCAAAACTGAAATGTAAAGTGTGTGCAAGAGAACCCCTCCGACCCTCGTACCCGAACCGATGCATCTCGTGGACGCCGCCTCCGTTTCCCTTGTTACATCTGTCTCACCCTCGGAGCAACGAGGTCTAATATCTGGCGCGCGCCATGTTCCGCGCGCTCCCGAGCGAGGCCAAAATGAGCTGGCGACAATTTTCGCAACTGCTGAAATCCGCCGCGGCGAAATGGAACGTTCACAACGCACCCCGCTTGGGGGCTTCGCTCGCTTATTACACCTTATTGTCGATAGCGCCGCTACTGGTCCTCACAGTGACCATCTGCGGTCTGGTCTTTAAAGCGAATGCCGAGCTTCAACTGATCCATCAAGTCCGGGCCTTGGCAGGCTATTCCACCGCTGAAACTGTCCGCATGTTGCTCGACAACGCTCACCATGCCAATGGGGCTCGCGCCACCTCAATTGCTTTGATAATGCTGCTGTTCGGAGCCTCCGGCGTATTCGTAGAACTACGGGATTCTCTGAACACAATCTGGGAGGCGCCTCCGCGAACTTCATCGACTTGGCGCGATCTCCTTCTGCAGCGGCTCGTATCCTTCGGAATGGTTCTCGCTCTCGGTTTTCTACTGCTGGCTTCTTTGATCTTGAGCGCCGCTCTGGCTCTCGTCGAGAAATTCTTCGCCGGCTACATCCCGCTTCATTTTGCAATTCTGGGGCAAATAGCGAATTTCGCCCTCTCTTTCATCGCCATAGCCGTTCTGTTCGCGCTCATATTCAAATTCGTTCCCGATGTCCCCATTCGCTGGAAAGAGGTGGGAATTGGATCCATTGCAACAGCAGTACTTTTCAGCATTGGCAAAGAATTGCTCGCCCTTTACCTCGGCAGGGCGGGGGTGGGTTCCATGTATGGAGCCGCCGGCTCTCTGGTTGCGCTCGTCGTCTGGGTTTATTACTCCGCGCAGATATTCTTGTTTGGCGCTGTGCTTACAAGGGCTTACGGCGACAACTTAGGGCCTCCGGCGGCAAAAAGGGAACGCGCGATCGCTAGATCTTCAGGTTTAAACACCGCTCCGAAAAGGAGCTAAACCGGTGTACCAGTACTGTATACCCCGGTAGGGGTGTCGTTACAATGAAACGTATTTGTAAGTATTGCTTCTAGGGATATGGATAGTCCCGGAAATCGGAGGGTGAATCGCATGCGTTTTTTGATGAACGCTTCTTGCGTTTTTCTATTCGCCTTTGCAAGCGTGGGCGTTTTGAAGTTAAATGCCGACACCTTGAATGGCGCGGGCGGTGGTTGGCAGAACAATTGGTCGTCGGCAAACCTTGTCGACGGCACGTCACCAACACCGGGTACTCCGTACTGGAATAACACTTCAGGGGACGGAGCGAAGATGAATGTCGGGTGGTGCATGGCTGGTGGGGGGAACTGTAGCTTGTCCGGAGGCGCGCCCGGCGTGATTCCCTACTACGGCACAAGCTCGGGCGCTTCGGTGCCCGATATGTACTTCTCAAGCGCGGGCAACGCCGCCGGCTCCTCGTTGCAAGTCTCTTTGACAAGTCAGCATGGCGGCAATGGCAATGGCTACGATATTTTCGGCTATTACCTGACGAATTCTTCCGGAACGACCATTTCAAGCCGCACACAAATGTTCAATTTCCAGAACAATTCCCCAGCTGCTACTTTTAACCTCCCCACTCTGAGTTCCGGCCAGAACTATGGGTTCTACATCGAAAACATTCAGGGCGGAGGTACGGCCAACGAGAGCGATTATTTCTATTACATGGATTCCGGCAACAATAGCTCAACCGGAATGCCGGCTGACTCTTTGCAACATTTCGCGGTTTTCGACCAGTCCCCCACCAGCTTTTATATCGGGGCTGTCGACGCGGACTCTTGCATGGGCACCTTTACTACGAAGAACAGCCCCTGCAATAATGCCACTAGTTTCGACTACCAGGACGTAGTCATTCAGCTTACCGTAGCCACGCCGGAGCCCGGAACGGCACCGTTATTTGGCGCCAGCATGGTTCTACTAGCCGCGTTATTTCTTCGGAGAAAACGCCGTTTGGGGGCGAACTAACAAATTTTTGGCTTATTGAATTTCTCAATTGCATAGCATTTCGACGGCGTGAGGTAGACCCGCTGTGGCTTTACCAACGCCGTTTTTTTGTGATCGCTTGGGAGGACAGAATAAGTGCGTTTGGAATTCGCCAACCGTGTACTGATTCTTACGTTGTTGTTTTTGGCTGGGGTTTTGCCGTGCCGGTCTGACAGTCTGCATGGCGGCTTCGCGACCAACTGGAATCCTAATTACCTGTATGGAAATAACTTCGGCAATATAGTTCTGCCATATTACTGGAACAATAATTCCGGCGAGGGTAACCAGGCCAATGTCGGCTGGTGTCTAGTCGGCAGCGCCCAGTGCGGCATGCAGAATCCACCTGGGTATATCCCGTACTACTCTAACGGGGCGCTTGGCGCTCCAACCGATATGTACTTCACCAGCAGTGGCTCTCCGATTCAAGTTACCCTACAGCTCAGCCTGACGACCCAGAAGGGGAGCGGCTTTGCTGAGGATCTGTTCGGTTACTACATCACCGATGCCACCGGAACCGCGATCGTCAATCCGACTCCCATTTTCACCACCAATTACGCCAACGGAAGCACGTTCACGCTTTCAACGCTCTCCACCGGCCAGAACTACGGCTTTTTTATAGAGAACATCCAGGGAATTGGGAGCGCCCTCCCAGAGCGAGTACATCTACTATATGAACTCCGCCGCGAATATAGCCACTGGCTCAATGCCGGCTGACGGCCTGACAGCACTTCGCGGCTTTCTTATTGGGCAGCGGCTACTATCTCGGGGGCGTCGACGCCGATTCCTGCCAAGGGACCTTTCAGCCCGGGACTAGCCCATGTATTCCCGCCAGCCAGTTCGATTTCCAGGACATGGTGGTAAAGCTCAACACCGCCGCTCCCGAGCCTGGTTCGATGCCTTTGCTCGCCACGGGCCTTGTTTTCGCCTGCTTTTTCCGTCGCCGCCGCGCGAACTGAACTCCGAGCGTCAGCCAGGGGTCACCCCTCACGCGCCATAACCTACTCCTGCGCTAAAATAGGATTTCCCGCCTAGTTTTTCCCACATGATTTCAGTTAGCAACGTCAGTATGCGTTTTGGAGGCAAGATCCTCTTTGAGGAGGTAACTACCACCTTTCTATCCGAGCGCCGCTATGGCCTTACCGGTCCAAATGGAGCCGGCAAGTCGACCTTTATGAAGTTGCTTTCAGGCGAACTCGAGCCGCAGAAGGGCACTGTCGTTCGTCCCAAGAAGATCGGCATTTTGCGGCAGGACCAGTTTGCCTTTGACCGGTATCGCGTGGTCGACACCGTGATCATGGGCAACATGCCTTTGTGGCGCGCGCTCGAGGAACGCGAAGTACTGTACTCCAAGGCCGAGCTCACGGACGCCGATGGAATGCGCCTGGGTGAGCTGGAGGGCGTTGTCTCCGAAGAGGATGGTTATTCGGCCGAGAGCGATGCCGCAGTCTTGCTGGATGGCTTGGATATTCCCGAGCCATTGCATGAACGCAAGATGGGCGAGCTGCAAGGCGGCCAGAAAGTTCGCGTGCTGTTGGCCCAGGCTTTGTTCGGACATCCGCAAGGGCTGCTGCTGGACGAGCCCACCAACTATCTCGATCTCGAATCGATTCACTGGCTGCAGAATTTCCTGACGCATTACAACGGCACCGTCATCGTCATCTCGCATGACCGGCACTTTCTGAACGGCGTATCGACGCATATTGCGGATATCGATTACCAGACGATCATCACGTATCCGGGCGGATATGACGACATGGTGCTGCAGAAGATGCAGATTCGCAGCCGTATCGAGTCGGAGAACGCGCAGCGGGAGAAGAAGATCGCGCAATTGAACGAGTTCATAGCGCGCTTTTCCGCCGGCACGCGCGCCAGCCAGGTAACTTCACGCAAGAAGGAAGTCGAGCGGCTCCAAACCACGGAGCTGGCGCGATCCAATATCCAGCGTCCGTATATCCGCTTCGACATGAAACGGCCGTCGGGACGTCATGCCTTGGATTTCAAGGCTGTGAACAAGAGCTATGGCGGCCAGCACGTGATCCAGGATTTCTCAGCCTCTATTCAGCGCGGCGAAAAAGTGGCGCTCATGGGCCGCAATGGCGTCGGCAAAACAACGCTGCTGAAAGCTCTTTTAGCGAACGCCTCCGGAGTTGACGACCCCGATGTGGGGTTGGATTCGGGAACGGTGACCTGGGGCCACGAAGTTCAAGTTGGATACTTCGCTCAAGACCATCGCGGCAGCATCCGCAACGGAACCACAGTTGCCGAGTGGCTGCACGATTGGGACCCCCAAGCTGCGAAAGAAGAGATCCGGGGCTTGTTGGGCCAGATGTTGTTTAGCGGCGAGGAAGGCATGAAGCCGACTGACGCTCTGTCCGGCGGCGAGGCGGCGCGCCTCATCTTTTGCAAGCTGATGCTGCAGAAGCCGAACTTTCTGGTCTTCGACGAGCCGACTAACCATTTGGATCTAGAAGCCATCAACGCCCTGAACATCGCTCTGCAGAAGTTTGAAGGCACGGTTCTTCTGGTGACGCACGACGAAGACCTGGTCGACGAAGTGGCCACCCGCATCTGGCGCTTCGAAGGCGGAGAGATCGAGGATTTCTCGGGTTCTTACGAAGAGTACGCCGGGGCTGCGGCTAGATAAGCTCTCCGCGCGTCCATCTGGCCTTCGATCCATTTATAGGTTTTCGCCATCCCCTCGCTGAGGGAAATAGATGGCTCCCAGCCTAGATATTGCTGGATCTTGGTGTTGTCGCTGTTCCGGCCGTTCACGCCCTTCGGCGCGTCGAGCTGGTATTTGCGCTTCAGCTTCACGCCCGCGATCTCTTCCACGATACCCACGAGTTGGTCGATGGTGACAAGCTCGCTGCTGCCTAGATTGAGGGGCTCGTGAATGTCGCTTTCCGCGATCATTCGGGTTCCTTTCAGGCAATCGTCGATATACATGAAACTGCGCGTCTGCTTGCCATCGCCCCAGATCTCAACTTCGTTCTTGCCCGAGGCCTTTGCCTGAATCACTTTCCGGCAGATGGCGGCCGGCGCTTTCTCGCGGCCTCCTTCATAAGTCCCCAGCGGCCCGTATACATTGTGGTACCGAGCGATTCGGCACTGCAGCCCGAAATCCTGCTCGAAGTGGCGGCACATGCGTTCACTGAAAAGCTTTTCCCAACCGTAGCCGTCTTCCGGCAGCGCGGGATACGCATCTTCTTCTTTGAGCGGTGTGACGCGTGGATCGGTTTGCTTCTCCGCGTTGTACACACAAGCCGAAGATGCGAAAAAGAAGCGTCCCACGCCGGCATCGCGCGAGGCCAGCAACAGATGAGTGTTGATCAGCACGCTGAGCATGCACAGCGCTTTATTGTTTTCGATGAAGCCCATGCCGCCCATGTCTGCCGCGAAATTGAAAACCATGTCCATGCCTTCAACCGCTTTCGCGCAGGCCTGTTTATCCCTCAAATCCAGCACCAGGTTTTCGACCTGTGCCGAGGATTGATACCACTGGTCCCGGAGTCGCAGGTCTACCGCACGGAGCGGCCTGAACGCCTTGTTCTAAAAGGGCTCTCACCAAGTGGCCGCCGATAAAACCCCCGGCGCCGCAAACCACTACTCTTTTGACTCTCGAGTTTCAAGAAGCAAAATACCTTAGAGCCGCAAGGGAGATGGCGACCATCGCCACAAACAACAGCAGTTCCATCGCTCGATGCTTCTTATCCGGAAGCGAGACGCTCCGGGCCGGCTCCCGTCGTTTGCCTCGTTGTTTCATCGAACTCATTGTCGCGCGGTCCGCCGGAGAAAGCGGCCGGTGGAAGGCTTTGCGGCATTCCCGGCAGCGATAGCGTTGCAGACCACGCCACCGCTTTAAAAATTCAAGAATTGGCTTTCTACGGGAGCGCCGTACGTTATCGCTCGCGCAGACGGGACACGTCAGCATGAAGAAAGTAGCCTTCCTACGCTATGCGCACGAGATTTGTGGACAAAAGCGGTCTACCTTCTTCTCTTCGGTTGTCCGTTGCCGTTCGTTACTGAACGCGCTCTTCTAGCGATACTGCCCTTAACGTGACACTCCCGTTGGCCCGTATACTCCCCAGCGGACGAGCATACTCGAGCGCCAAGAGCGATAAATTGCCGTTCGAGGGCGATTGGAAATCCCAACTCCCGGAGGCCCGGCTCAGAAGATCGCCGCCCTCCAAGATCTTCTGACTATTGTCTGGAACGGAATGCAAATGCCACGAAATCCCGCTAGGTGGTTCGATTCCCGCTCCTTCCGCTTTCCATTGCAGCCGATACGGCCGGTTCGAATCGAGCGCAACGTACTGTCGCAGAAGCACGCAATTGTCCGGCTCAGCACCTGAAAAACTGACGCGCGCGGCCTTTTGATCCAGGAACTGATCTATCAAAATTCCGGTCCCCTGAACCGGCATCCAATCGAAGCCGTGGCGGAAAAATGGACTATGGAAGTCGCCGTTATTCAAAGGTTTCTCGGGAGTCGGTAGCGGCAGATTGATCCAGCCTCCCTCCTTCATGGTTCTCCAGATGTCCAGGGCGCCGGGCAAATCTCCCGCCGCCAGAAGATGGTCTTCCGTGGGTCCAATCTGATCGTCCCGCCCGTAATCGACCGGATTGCTTGGGCCGGCCGTTTTCACCAGCCGCCGCACAATAGCCGGAATAGCTTCATACTGGTGCGTATTGGTAAGAAACGCGACGTACTGAAGCAGCGCTCCCGCGCGATCCGGAACAGCCGCTGCGATGCGTTGCGGATCCTGGCTTATCAACCACATCTGCGTGAAAACAGGATCTGCCTGATAAGGCGTGATCGCTAGCGTGGCTTTGGCCCAATCGAAAAAAGCGCTTTCGTTCTGTTGCCGGAAATAGAAATTGGTCAGTGTCCACTTCGGCAGAAACATGTGATCCACTTGCGCGGCCTTCACGTAATAATGTTCGGCGGATGCTGCGTCACGCTCCTGCATCTCCGCCGTCAGCCCAAGCTGGATCCACGATTCCGCATCGAACGGATTGAGTTCCACCGCGCGATGCAGCAACGCGATTCTCCGGTCGGGCTGCCAGGCGGCTAATCGCGAGACATAAGAGGAATTCTCGGGAACAAGTTGGACAGCCGCCGGTACAGACGTCGCCGTATCCTCATGGAAAAGGATCGAAGCTCGCGCAAACAGCGCCGAATAGTAGGCCCCCGCGATGGCAGCCGCTACCAGGGCGTAACGAATTATTGTGAATCCGACGGAACTCAAACCCGGACCCCGCGTCCTCGCTCCGAATCGTTCGTCAGCAGAACGACGGCCTGGGCTTCACAGGATCTTCCCTCTCCAACCGGTCCAACCTTTTCCGCAGTCTTGAATTTTACACTGACGAAAGCCACTGCAAGCCCGACCGCGCGCGCGAGACTCTCGCGAATCGCTAAGCGAAAATCCTTCAGCTTGGGGCGCTCCAAAATAATGGTCGAATCCACGTTCGCCAAGCGATAGCCATGGCCGGCCGCAAGCTGCAGCGCGTGTTCCAGAAACTGCCGGCTGTCGGCTCCTTTCCACTCGGCGGCAGTATCCGGAAAGTGCATCCCGATATCTCCCAAAGCGAGAGCCCCAAGAACGGCATCGGTGACCGCGTGGAAAAGAACATCCGCATCCGAGTGGCCGGCCAGACCAAAATCGCTGGGCACCTGAATGCCGCCCAGGATCAGCGGCCGGCCGTGTTCTATACGATGCGTGTCCCATCCCTGGCCAATCCGGAAGGGCGGGGGGGTTATCTCTGCCATTCTCAAGCCAGCTCAAGAGCTGAACTTTCGAGCGCAAGGTATAGCCGTGCCAGCTCCATGTCGCTAGGCTTGGTGATTTTTATGTTGCGATCGGTCCCCAGCACCACCGAAACTTCCACCTGGTCCAGGCGCTCCACCAGCGACGATTCGTCCGTACCGATAAATAGGTCCTGCCGCGCGCGCTCAAATGCTTGCCGCAAAAGATCGAGCCGGAAGACTTGCGGAGTTTGCGTCAGAATCAGCCGCTCGCGAGGCAGCGTGGCCCGCACTTTATTCCGATGGATTTGCTTGACGGTGTCAACCGGCACTATGCCGACGATTGCGGCGCCCGTCTCGCTCGCCTCATGAATAACTCTCTCGATCACTTCTCTGTCAATGAAAGGCCGCACGGCATCGTGGACCGCCACCAGTGCCGTGTCATCGCTGATAGTCGCCAGCGCGTTCTCTACCGACTGCTGCCGGTTCTCGCCTCCGTGGACTGTGCGGAGCGCTCCCTGCAAACCTTCGGCTTTGAATAGCTCATCGGCCCATGCGAAATCATCTTCGCGCAACGCGACCACGATCTCCGTCACCAGCGGAGAGCCGGCGAATTTGCGGATCGTATGGATGAGAATCGGCGAGCCACTCAGCAGCATGAACTGCTTTCTGCTGATGCCCGCCTTTTCCGGCGTGCTGCGGCCCATGCGAGTTCCCAATCCGGCGGCGGGAATAATGACGGAGACCTTCATGAAAGCGGCTGACGTGGCACTGGCGCTATTAATACGGACAAATCTGCCTCGAACCTACATGATAGAGGAGTATTCGTGCCGGGTGAGTGGCATTTAGCAGTCCTGGCGGACCAGCTTCGCCGTAATCTTCGCGATCTGCAGATCCTCTTGCGCCGGGAGCACTAGCGTTCGAAACTTGCCCAGGAACTCCAAACGCGAACAGATCTCGTTCCGCAACTCCGTCGCATGCTCCCCTATGCCTCCGGTGAACACCACTGCATCTAAGCCACCGAGCGCCGCCGTCATGCCCGCAATTGCTTTTTGCACCTGATAACAAAACATCCTCAGCGCTAAATTGGCCCGCGCGTCCTGGTTGCGCGCGTCCAGCAACTTTCGCACATCGCTGCTCGTGCCCGAAACTCCCAACAGACCGGAGTTATGGTCGAAGAGATCCTCCAGCTCTTCCGGAGTCTTGTACCTGTGACGCATCAAATAGATCGCAACGCCCGGATCCAAATCTCCGCAGCGCGTACCCATCATGACGCCCCCGGTTGGCGTCAATCCCATGGTGGTGTCGATGGATCTGCCGTTCTGAATGGCGGTAACGCTGGCGCCATTTCCAAGATGCGCTATGACTAAGCGCTCGGGTAGCGGCCGAAGCTGCGGAATGATCGATTCCAGCGAAAGCCCGTGAAAGCCGTAACGCTCTACGCCCGAATCACGCACTTCTTGCGGAAGAGCAAATGTCTTGCTGACGTCGGGCATCGTGCGATGGAACGCCGTGTCGAGGCATATTACTTGAGGAACGTTCGGGAGCCGCTGCTGCATCGCTTCCAGCACGCTCAATGCCTGTGGAACATGGAGCGGCGCAAATTCCGCCGCAGAGCGCAGTTCCTCTGCAACCTGCGGCGTGACACGCTGATGCTCGCGCACGCGCGACCCTCCGTGCACCAATCGATGTCCAACGGCCTGGGGCTCCGCCGCTCGGCAATTTTCGATAGTCTGCAAAGCGCGTTCAAGCGCCTTCGTATGACTGGAATGGTCTCGACCGATCTCTTCCGCTTCTCCTTCGCAGATAAGCGCAGCTGTCGCTCCTTGGCAGCGATACAGGCCAAACTTTAGCGAAGAGGAGCCGCAGTTGAGTGCCAGGACGATTATTTCATCCGATGCAGTCTCGCTCAACCTGGCCACTTCCAGTTCCGTACCTCGGGAAGGTCTTCGCCGTGTTCCATTACGTAGCTCTTGTGCCGCTGCAGATTGTCATACAGCCAGTCGCTGGCCTTCTCAACCATGGATTTCAGTCGCGGAATTCGCCGAATCGCGTCAAACGTCAACTGAAAACGGTCCATATTGTTCAGCACCGTCATATCGAACGGCGTGGTAGTTGTTCCCTCTTCCTTGTACCCGCGCACGTGAAGATTATCGTGATTACGCCGCCGGTATGCGAGCCGATGGATGGTCCAGGGATACCCATGGAACGCGAAAATCACCGGCCGATCTACCGTGAACAAATCATCGAACTCCTCATCCGCCAAACCATGCGGATGTTCGCTCGCCGGCTGTAGAGTCATCAAATCGACAACGTTCACTACTCGGATTCGAATATCCGGGACCAAGCCGCGCAATAGCGTGACTGCGGCAAGCGTCTCCAGCGTCGGTACGTCCCCGGCGCACGCCATCACAACATCCGGATTCCCCTCGTCATTGCTCGCCCACTCAAAAACGCCGAGACCTTTTGTGCAGTGCCTGACTGCCGAGTCCATGTCCAGCCATGCAGGCGCGGGCTGCTTCCCTGCAATGATCAGGTTCACGTAATGGCGGCTCCTCAGGCAATGATCGGCCACCGAAAGCAGCGTGTTCGCATCTGGTGGCAGATACACGCGAACAATATCGGCCTTCTTATTTATCACGTGATCGATGAATCCAGGATCCTGATGAGAGAAACCGTTGTGATCCTGCCGCCAGACGTGAGAAGAGAGCAAGTAGTTCAAAGACGCGATCGGTTTTCGCCATGGCAGATTCCGCGTGACCTTCAGCCACTTTGCGTGCTGGTTGAACATCGAATCGATGATATGGATGAAGCCCTCGTAGCAGGAAAAGAAGCCGTGGCGGCCTGTTAGCAGATAGCCTTCCAGCCAACCCTGGCACATGTGCTCGCTTAATACCTCGAGCACCCGCCCATCGGTCCTCAGATTCTCGTCGACCGGCTCTATCTTCGCCATCCACTCCTTGCCCGCTACTTCATAGATGGCTTCAAGACGGTTAGAAGCCGTCTCATCCGGTCCGAACACGCGGAAATTTTGCGTATTCAGATTGTGCTTCATCACATCCCGCAAATACTGTCCGAGAACTCGCGTTGCCTCGGCATCCACTGCGCCCGGCTTCGGCACTTTTACTGCGTGTTGCCTGAAATCCGGCTGCACCAGCGGGGTCAAAAGGCCTCCGCCATTCGCGTGTGGATTCATTCCCATCCGCCTTTGGCCGGTAGGCGCCAGGGCGGCTAGATCCGGACGGAGCTTCCCGTGCTGGCCGAAAAGCTTCTCGGGCTTGTAGCTGCGCATCCAGTCTTCCAGAATCTTCAAATGTTCTGGATTATTGATAACGTCTGCAATCGGTACTTGGTGCGCGCGCCACGTGCCTTCCACCGGTTTCCCGTCCACCTCCTTCGGGCCTGTCCAGCCTTTCAACGTGCGCAGAATCAGCAAAGGCCATCGCGGCCGTTCTAAATGCTTCTCATCGCGCGCCCGGTGTTGAATGGCCCCAATTTCTTGCAGCATCTCTTCCAGCACCGCGGCCATGCCCTGGTGCATTTCGGCTGGATCGTGTCCTTCCAGAATTCGCGGCGCATATCCATATCCTCGAAATAGGTCCAGCAGTTCCTCTTCCGGAATGCGCGCCAGCACTGTGGGGTTCGCGATTTTATATCCGTTGAGATGCAGAATCGGGAGCACCGCTCCGTCCCTCGCCGGATTCAAAAACTTGTTCGAATGCCAACTGGTCGCGAGCGCGCCCGTTTCCGCTTCGCCATCGCCCACCACGCACGTCACAATCAGATCCGGATTGTCGAACGCCGCTCCGTACGCGTGTAGCAGAGCATAACCAAGCTCGCCGCCTTCGTGAATAGAGCCAGGAGTTTCCGGCGCAACGTGGCTTGGAATGCCATAAGGCCAGGAAAACTGCCGGAACAGGCGCTTGATCCCATCGCGGTTCTGTTCCACGCCCGGATAGATCTCCGTGTAGGAACCTTCCAGATAAGTGTGCGCGACGATTCCCGGGCCGCCGTGTCCCGGCCCGATGATGTACATCATGTTCAAATCGTGCGCGCGGATCAGCCGGTTTAGATGCGTATAGATAAAGTTCAGTCCGGCTGTGGTTCCCCAATGCCCTAACAGCCGCGGCTTAATATCGTCTTTACTTAATGGGCGCTCCAGAAGCGCATTGTCTTGGAGGTAGATCTGCCCGACCGTCAAGTAATTGGCGGCGTGCCAATATTCGTTGAGTTTCTCTATTTCTGCGGCGCTAAGCGGTTCAGACATGCGATTAGACAATCTTCGCGCCTAATCCTGCTTGAATCAACTGCTCCGCTTGCTTCAAGGCCTCGGGAGTAATGCGTTCACCCGAGAGCATCCGGCCAATCTCGCGCGCCCGCTCTTCGCGTGGAAGCTCGGTGATCTCGGTCATTACCCGTCCCTTCTTCTCCCGTTTCGTGACGGCGTAATGGTGGTCCGCAAAGCCGGCGATCTGCGCCAGGTGCGTTACACAGATCACCTGATTCGCGCGCGATAGCGCCTTCAGCCTCTTCCCCACCGCTGCCGCCGCCGCGCCGCCCACGCCCGCATCCACTTCATCGAACACCAGCGTGGGAATTCCACCATGCTGGTCCGCGTCTCCAACCGCCGTCTTCAGCGCCAGAGCGATTCGCGACAACTCTCCGCCTGATGCGATTTTCTCCATCGGCTTCAGTTCCTCGCCGCGATTCGGTGATACCAAGAAAGCAATCTGATCGATGCCCGTGGCCGTCCATCCGCTTTGCGTCACAGCCACTTGAAACTGCGTTCCGGCCATTGCCAACGCTTTCAGTTCGCTTTCCACTTGCTTGCTCAGCCGTACCGCAGCCGCAGTCCGCACGCGGCTCAATTCGGCAGCAGCCTTCTCATAGCCCCGCGCAAGTTCGGCCTGTTCCTTTTCCAGTGCCGCTCGCTGTTCGCTTGCGTTCTCCACCTCGTGCGCGCGCCGCGCCACATCCTCGCAAAAGGTGAGAACATCTTCGAGCGTGCGTCCATACTTTCTCTTGAGTCGATCCAAAGCCTCCAGGCGGCTCTCGACATCTTCCAATCGGGCCGGATCGCCTTCCAGCCGCCCCAGATAATCGCGCAGAACATACGCCGCTTCATCCACCAGAAGCGCAGCTTGCTTTAAAGAGCTGGCGGTGTTCAACAGACTCTCGTCGATCTTCGTCAACTCCTCGATGCGCTTCAGCGCCTGCCGCAATTGTGATGTTGCGCTCTCGGGAGCTTCATACAGCAGCGCGAACGCCGCCGCCGCGCTCTCCTGCAGGCGCGTGACGTTCTGCAGAACCTTTCTCTCCGCCTCAAGCTCCGTGTCTTCTCCAGGCGCGCGGCTTCGCCGCCTCAATCTCTTTGCGTTGAAACGTCCACAAGTCAAGCAGCCTTAGCTTCTCCTGCTCGTCCCGGCTCAACTCCTGGAGCTTCTCCCCAATTTGCCGCCATTCTCCGAAAATCCGCGCCACTTCGCCACGCAACTCTTCTGCCCTTGCATACTCGTCCAGAACATCCCGCTGC
This sequence comes from uncultured Acidobacteriaceae bacterium, assembly GCA_963795445.1. Classification (GTDB taxonomy): domain Bacteria; phylum Acidobacteriota; class Terriglobia; order Bryobacterales; family Bryobacteraceae; genus Bog-105. Next base: position 317,261 of record CAWCHX010000004.1, read on the forward strand.
GCTTGCGCCGTGAACAATTGCTGCTGTTCATTCTGCCCGTGAATGTCACCCAATGCGTGGGCCAGTTGGCGTAGAAATCCCGTGGTCACAAGCCGATTGGCGACGAACGCCCGCGACTTTCCATTCGCGGCAACCTCTCGCTCCACGATCAGCTCTTCGTCGCCACTGTGCTCGATACCTGCTTCGCTCAACAGCGCCTTGATCTCTTCGGTCCATTCCAGCGCGAAGATCCCCGATACTCGCGCCTTCGCTTCTCCGCTGCGGATCATCTCCGTCGAAGCCCGCGCGCCTAGCAGCAGCCCGAGTGAGTCCACCACGATCGATTTTCCGCTGCCCGTTTCACCTGTCAGGACATTCAGGCCCTCCTGAAAGCGAATGCGAGCCTGCTCGACGACCGCGTAGTTCTCTACGATCAGCTCCACCAGCATGTGACCGAATTATACGGCGCGTTCAGCGCATTCGCGAAAGTGGCGTCTCTTTATAATGAAAAGGAAGTGCTCGAAAGGATACGCTAAATATTGCCCTTTGTGCTGCTTCCCGCGGATCTAGGTCTGTGGGACATCATCCAAAACCTCCGGCCTGTTCCTTTAGCCATCATCGTAATTCTGATCCTGTTCTCGCTGTTTTCGTGGACCATCGTGTTCTCCAAAGGCAGTGTTTTCGGCCGCGCGCGCCGGCAAAACCGCAGCTTCCTGCGTGCCTTTCGCAAGGCCAATAACCTGCAGGCCGTCGCTGTCGCCAGCGAACAGTTCAGTTCCGCGCCACTGGTCGCGGTCTTCGATTTTGGTTACGGCGAGATCGAGCGCCAGATCAAACAACGCGGCGCGCTGGTCAACAAGAACGCCATCGAGCGCAGCCTGCAACTGGGCATCAGTGAAGAAGTCACGAAACTCGAAATGAACATGAGCTGGCTTGCGACCATCGCTTCCGTTTCGCCCTTCATCGGCCTGTTCGGGACGGTCCTGGGAATCATCGATGCGTTTGCCGGACTTGCAACCGCCGGCAGCGCTAGCCTGCGCGCTGTCGCTCCAGGCATCTCCGAAGCGCTCTGGACTACCGCGGCCGGTCTCTTTGCCGCCATTCCCGCAGCGATCTTCTACAACATCTACGGAACCCGTATCAAAGAGATGGGAACGCGCATGGAAGACTTCGCCATCGAATTTCAGAATCTGGCGGAGCGGGATTTCGGTGGCTAATGGCTTTTTCGTTCAGTGACGGTGGTGGTAGGCGCGGGCGGCGCTTCGGCGGTCCAGCGACCATCTCCGAAATCAATGTCGTTCCGCTTGTGGACGTCGTTCTGGTGTTGCTGATCATCTTTATGATCACCGCCAACGTGATGGAATTCGGCCTTAACATCCAGGTCCCCCAAGTACGCCGCGTCCAGAACACTGCCCAGGATCTTCCCGTCATCAACATTACGAAAAACGGCGAGTCGTTCCTGAATGACAAACCAATCAACATCAACCTGCTTGCCGATGGCATCCGGCAGCGGTTCCGCAATCCGACCGCCGTTTACGTCCGCGCCGATAAAGAGACTCCCTGGGATCCCATTGCCCAGGTAGTGGCGGAGTTGGGCGAAGCGAAGTTTGAGGTCAAAATGGTAACTGCACCCACCGATGAGGCAGCCCGTCAGGGCAGTAAAACCAGACGGTAACAATGGCAGAGCCGCTCGACATACTCGATGAACGCGATCCGCTCGGCTTTCCGTTCGTCGGATCGTTCTTCGTGCATGCCGGTATAGCGGCCCTGGTGTTCTTCGGCTGGTATTGGATGAATCAGCGGCACGAGACGCTGGGAGATCTGAACCCCGGCGGCGGTCCCGCCTACGCGGTCTCGCCCGTTCACAGCATTCCAATTCCGCGCCGCGATGCGCCTCCCAACCCGGTCGCCAACGACACGCAATCGATGGTTCCGACGCCTGCGGCCAAGCAAGAGGCAGAAAAGAAACTGCCGATCCCCGACAAGTACGCCGTAGAGATCCCGGACCGGCTCAAGCGTCAGGCCCCCAAGCCGCAAAAGCAGCAGTGGTATGAGCAGCCGACTCCTCCTAATCAGATCTATACTCGCAATCCTCAGGCAGTATCGAACCCTATGTATGCCGCTCAAACGGGAGGCGGACAGGTAGGCGTCGGCCCCAACACGCCGCTCGGGGATAGCCATCTGGGAGCGTATGCCGAACTGATCCGTCAACGCATCGCACAGAACTGGAATACCAATGGCCTGGATGCCCGCAGTCAATCTGCTCCCGCAGTCGTGAGTTTTACGATTATGCGTGACGGCACCATGCGCAATCCGCAAATCGTGCAGTCGAGCGGGAATCCGAGCATCGACAATACCGCGCTGCGGGCAGTCTATAGTTCAAATCAGTTGCCCGGCCTTCCACCTCAAATATCCGAAAACTCTATCACGGCCCAGTTCACTTTTAACTTACATGATTTAACTTACATGATGCGATTCCTAATTTGTTCGCTGTTAATCCTTTGCAGTAATGGCTGGCTGGCAGCCCAGCAAATCAGTGGCAACATCGAAAAGAACCCCGGTAAGCCGCATGTAGCCGTGCCGGACTTCCGCGCTTCCGGCGCCGCTGCTTCGCTCATCACGGCTTTCAACAGCACCGTCGCGGATGACTTGCAAGGCTCGCCTTTCATCAACTTTGTTCCGAAGACTCTTTACCCGCTGCAGATTCCGCAACAGCCATCGGACCTCGTCGCGCGGTGTGGCCCCGCCCAGCCGCGGCGCCGTGACCGTCCAAGGCAACCGGCTCTCGGACTGGAGTCTGCCGCCGATAATCGCAAACTACCTCGGTATCGGCTATGGCGCGGAAGATCGTGGAATGCTGGTGGTCTTTGGCTGGTTCTACAGCACAGCCCCGAATATGGCGACGTTGCAGCAGGCGCAGGTGTTCGGGAAAGTCTATACGGCCTCGCTCGACCAGGCGGGTGCAATCGATGCCGGCCACCGCTATGCGGCTGATATTCTCTCCCAATTCGGCGGCAAGAGCTTGATCGGCACCAGAATCGTTTTCGTATCCGACCGCAGCGGCTCCAAAGAGATCTGGGTCATGAATTGGGATGGCACCCAGCAGCGGCAGTTGACGCATTACGGGTCCATCACGACGTTCCCTTCGGCCTCTCCGGACGGCCGCATCGTCGCGTTTACCACTTACGCCAGCGGCTCGCCTGCCATTCAAATGTTTTCTCTTGACACCGGGCGCAAATTGCCGTTTTATAATCAACGCGCCTCCATGAATGCATTCGTGACGTTCACGCCGGATTCAAAGCGGGTGGTCTTCTCCTCGACGGCGGGCGGCGGCGCCGCGCAACTTTACATGAGCAACATCGACGGGACTGGTTTTCATCGCATTACGGCTTCGGGAGCTATTGAGGTCGAGCCCAAAATCAACCCCAAGACTGGAACCGATATGGTGGACGTCTCGGGCCGTTCCGGCATGCCGCAGGTTTATCATTTGAGCCTTGAGGGGACCGATGTGCAACGCTTGAGCGCCGGCACCGGTGAAGCTACTAATCCCGCCTGGAGCCCGGATGGCGATCACATCGCGTTTGCCTGGACAAAGGGCTTCGAACCCGGCAACTACAATATCTTCGTCATGGATGTGAGCTCGCAACAAACCACGCAGCTCACCGCCAACCAAGGACGCAACGAGAACCCCAGTTGGGCGCCCGATGGCGCTCACATTGCATACGCCTCAAAGAGCGGCAGGCAGTCCCAGATATGGGTCATGAATGCCGATGGTAGTGGCAAGCATCCGTTAACTCAAACCGGCAGCAACGAAAAGCCAGTTTGGGTAAATGCAGAACAGTAACAACGATACATTAACAAGAGTTCCAGGAGGATTTCAACGATCATGACAAAACGCAGGGCATTGCTGATGTCTGTTGCAGCGCTCACGTTGGTTTTAGCTGCGGGGTGCCACAAGAAGACAACACCGCCACCGCCGCCGCCGGCTCCCCCTCCCGTTGCGCCGACAGCCAACAAGCCGGTGATTAATTACTTCACCGCTGAACCGACCACTATCAGCAGCGGTCAGCCATCCTCGCTGCGTTGGTCTGTGACCGATTCCACGAGCGTGCAAATCGATGGCATTGGCCCGGTGAGCCCGAACGGACGCCGCGCCGTGTATCCAACCGCGACTACGGATTACCATATGACGGCTACCGGCCCGGGCGGCACTACAGATGCGACGGCAACGGTTACGGTCAGCACACCTCCGGCTCCCACTCCGGTGCAGGCTGCGCCAACACAGTCATCAAGCGAACTGCTGGCTCAGCAGGTCCACGATATTCATTTCGATTACGACAAGAGCGACATTCGTGGCGAGGACCAATCCATTCTTCAGGCCAATGCGAATGCCTTGAAGAGCATCTTTTCGGGCGACCCGAACTTTGTCGTTACGATTGAGGGACACTGTGACGAGCGCGGTTCGGCGGAATACAACATCGGACTCGGCGACCGCCGGGCCTCTGCTACAAAGGACGCCTTAGTCGCCCTCGGCGTGCCCGGGGATAAGCTGAAGACCGTTAGCTATGGCAAGGAGCGCCCGCTCTGCACTGACGCCACGGAAGAATGCTACGCGCGCAACCGGCGAGCCCATTTCTCGGCGGGGCAGTAAGAGCTTTCGCATCGTTCGCCACTTCTCTTACACTAGAGACAAGTCCTGAAACGGGGACGGACCAAATCCGTCCCCTCCTCATGAGGAGTCAACTCAAATGAAATTCCTGCGCCTCGCGATCCTTACACTTGCCTGCTCCAGCTATTCGTTCGCCGTCAATAAAGATCTGGTTGCGATGCAACGGGATCTGGAAGCCAGAATGGACGCGCTGCAGAATAACCTCAACTCGCAGATCGCGAACCTCAGTGGAATGGTAACGGCGATGCAGGCGGATACCCGGCGAACAGCCGACCAGGTCGCGGGCATGCAGGACGTTCTTCGCGGAACTGTAACGAACGCTCTGGGCCCGGTAACCGGTCTGAGCACTAAGGTCGAGGCCACCAGCGAAGACGTGCGCGCTTTGCGAGATGCCCTATCCGATCTGAGCAGCCGCTTGGAGCGGATGGACGCTAAGATCACCGATCTCAAGAATCAATTGCAGATCATGCAAAATCCTCCGGCGGCTCCTGGATCGACGGCGCCCGGCGCCATGGGCGGTCCCAGCACACCGGGCCAGCCCGGCCAAACGACCGCTCCCACAGGTCCGCCAATCGGAATGAGCGCGGACAAGACCTACACAGACGCCTGGCACGATATGCAAACCGGGAATGTCGATCTGGCGCTAAAGGAATTCCAGCAATATCTGGCCTACTTTCCGAATACGGAACTGGCGGCCAGCGCGCAATACTATATCGGGGAAATCAGCTACAACCGCCACGATTATAGAGGCGCAGTAGTGGCCTTCGATGCAGTTCTGGAGCGCTATCCGCAAAATCCTAAAACACGTGACGCCCGCCTGATGAAAGGCTTGGCTCTGGCCCGAGACGGCCAGCGCACCAAGGCTGTCCAGGAGTTGCGCGCATTGATTCAGGCGGCCCCGAACAGTGAAGAGGCGCGAAGAGCGCAGGCGGCGCTTAGCGACCGAACATTGTTTCCTTCGCCAGCTGCTGGCGGCCGCCGCAGACCTTAGCTCCCTCCCGGCCGCTGCGGACCTCCTGCCGGGGGATGTAGTTCGTACTCATGCGGCGGCTCCGCACCGAGCAGGTAACGAACAAAATAATCCCAGCGGCGGCGCACCATATAAGGTTCGTTGCCGAAGCCATGCCTGCGATTGGGCAGCAGGATCAAATCGAAATCCTTGTTAGCTTTGATGAGCTGGTCCACAACCAGAAGCGTGTTATACGGGGGAACGTTGTTGTCCGTAGTGCCGTGGGCGAGCAGCAAATGGCCCTTCAGATTCTTGGCGATGTTCTCGTTGGCCTGATGGTCATAGTTGGTCTTGCCGTCGCCTTCGGGAGTGAGCAAACCCATCCACTTCTCGGCCCAATCGTCCTCATATTCGCGGTTGTCATGATTGCCGGCTTCGGAGATTCCGACCTTGAAGAAATCCGGATAGCGAAACATGGCGTCAGCCGTGGCGTAGCCGCCGCCTGAATGGCCGTAGATGCCGGCGCGGTCGATGTCGATCCAGGGATAGCGTTGACCGAGTTGCTTCATTCCCGTGACCTGATCAGGCAGCGTGTTGTCGCCTAGATCGCCGAAGTAGGCATCGTGGAACTTCTTGGAACGCCAGGGAGTGCCCATGCCGTCAATCTCGACCACGATGAAACCGAGCTCCGCGAGAGCTTGTGCGTCACCGCGCGCCGCCGAGAAGTTGCGGCCGCCCACGCTCCCGGTTTGCGGGCCGGGATAAATGTGATTGACGATCGGATATTTTTTGGCGGGATCGAAATTTGTGGGTTTGAACATCAGCCCATAGAGATCGGTCACGCCATCGCGCGCTTTGACCGTAATCGGAATCGGCGGCTTCCAACCAGTTGCCGTGAGACGTGAGATGTCGGCTTTCTCAAGCGTCTTGACCAGCTTGCCATTTTCATCCCGAAGCACAGCGACAGGGGCGACATCCGGCTTAGAGTAGCTGTCGATGAAGAAGCGTCCGGAAGGCGAGAGCGTGATGTCATGCGTGGCGTCTTCAGGCGTGAGCGAGGAGAGATTCTTTCCATCTAATCCGATGCGGTAGAGATGGACGAAGTAGGGATCGCCCTTTTCACGGCCGACGCCGAGAAAGTAGAGCGTCACGGTTCTTTTGGTCGACTCGCAGCAGTTGAGTAACGTTCCAGTCGCCGGTCGTGATCTGGTGTTTCAACTTCCCGGTCAGAAGGTCGTAGAGATAAAGATGCCCCCAGTTGTCGCGCTCGGAAAACCAGATGATTTCGTTAGAAGCCGGAAGATAGCGCCAGTTTACGCGCCCGTTTCCAGATTCATAGTAGGTAGGAACGCTTTCTTCGAGGACATCGCGAACAGCCCCGGTGGAGGCATCCGCGAGACGCAGTTGCTCCTTTTTATGATCGCGCGAGGTAGAGACGAAAGCCAGGTGCGATGCGTCGGGACTCCACTCCACATCGGCCCACTCACCTCCTCGGCAAGCAAGATCGTCACATAATGTGGAGCGGTGCTGGTCGGCTCCCATTTGGAGCCGAATGACCTTCGGACCTTCAAGGTTGATGATGACTCGCTGAATGGTAGTAACAGTCTGATCGCCGGGAAGAGGATACTTCCACGCCTCGAGGTGTGGATGCCCAACGCGTGTATCGACCAGATACATCTCACCGACACCGCGCTGATCCTGCTGAAAAGTTGCGATCTTCCTGGAATCGGGCGACCAAAGCACGATGGGACGATCGCTGTGTGTCCATCCTGCATTGTCGGTTGCGTAGCCGAAATCTTTCACGCCATCGGTAGTAAGCTGGGTCTCCTTGCCGGTAGCGACGTCGCGAACCCACAAGTTGTAATCGCGAATGAAGGCGGCGCTTTTCTTGTCGGGAGACACCGATTCGTTGCGGGCTTGGCGGCTGTTTTCGGAGGTGCAGCGGTTGCCGAGCACATCGCAAGTCCAGCGTTTGTCGGCAAGCGTAAAGGAGATGGTCTGGTTATCGGGCGAAAAATCGAATTCGGTGAAGGGGAGATGGCCAGCTTCGTACTTCTTGCCGGCGGCAGAGGAGAGCGCCACCGCGAGCCTGGCCTGATCGAAGGCTGGCTGGCGAGCGCCGTTTGCCGCGTCGATCAGCACGAACTCCGTGCCGTTCGCGGTCGTGTTCCGATACCAGAAGCGATCGCCAGAAACCCATGTAGGATGCGTGACGACGTTAAACACCAAAGGCGTAGTGTTGTAGCCCATGAACTTTTCGGCGTGGGCGTAGTCATCGGCGGTGAGAGCGCGCGGTTGTTGGGCGAAAGCAGCGTTAAGGAGAAGTGTTGTGGCGCAGAGTACAGGGATAAGGTGAACTTTATTCATTCGAAGTAAATAATCGTTTCTCGGTAAGCTTGGACAGGACAGGACCTTGAGCCATTTGAATACCATAGCGCGGAAATGCACCGAGTAGTATTGGATACGAGCGTGGTGATCGCCGCCTTGCGATCCCGTAATGGGGCTTCATTCGCTCTGCTGAGTGCAATAGGCGTGACTTGGCAGCCTGTAATCTCGGTTGCTCTGATTCTTGAATATGAAGCCGTGGCGAAGCGGGAAGCTCAGCGCTTGGGTATCCGGCAAAACGCAGTGGAGGCGATTCTCGATGCTTTCTGCGCCATCGGCCAACCTGCGCAGGTTAATTTTCAGGTACGTCCGCAGCTGCCCGATCCTAATGATGAATTCGTGCTCGAAGTGGCTATTGCAGGTGGAGCGGATGCAATCGTCACGCATAACGTTAGGGATTTCCGCGAGTCTGGCCGCTTCGGCATCGAGATCCTGAACCCACGACGATTTTTGGAGAGAATAAAGGCAGAGGCGCGCCATGACTAAGAGTATTTTTCTTCCAGAGGAACTGTACAACAAGGCGGTTGACCTCGCGGCGAAGGAGAACATCTCAGTTGACGAGTTCATATCAACTGCTCTGGCCGACCAAGTTGCAGGACGGGAATATCTTGCGCGGAGAGGCGAGCGCTTCAGTAGGGAAACGTTTGAGAGCGCATTGATACAGGTACCGGATGCCGAACCGGAAGAATACGATCGGTTGTAGATTGCAGATCACGGAGATCAGTTATTCTTTTTTCTTGCTGGCCGCCATCTTTCGTAGAGGCCGGCTTCGAAGTTGGCTTGGAACCACGTGACCCACGCCAATGCACGACGACGCCGGTATGTGCGTTGCACGCCGTTGGTGTTGCGCGTGACTGTCACTGTACGCGCGATGTTTCGCCTATCCACGTCAAGAAACGAAATTTCCGCTTCAGCTATGAACTCGTCGGCGGGGAGTCCATATTCGTGTAGCACGCTTCTAAAATCTTGTTGTTCCGTTTCTGAGATGCCCCCTAAAGCTGAATACGTCTTTACCGTCATGTAAGCCTCCTGGCTTTCACCAGAGTAGGAGTGAATTTCACGTCCCGTAGGCTTCTTGGTCAGGTGTAAGTGGGAGCAACCGGCCGCAAGTGCGGCATAAACATAGGGATGTACCTATTCGTCAGGGGTCAATCTTTTTTTCGAAGGGCTGTGACTGAAAATGAGCCGCCGATCGACGCCGATGAACGGAGATTTTACGAGCAGCCGCTGGTGCCGCCGCAGTTCTCGCATTTGTAGCAGGAACCATTGCGGGTCATCATGCTGCCGCATTCGGAGCACAAAGGCGCGTCGCCAACGCTGGCGTCGAAGGGTAGAGCGACTTGCGGGTCGGGCACCGTCGGGCGGAGTTTGGAAGTCTCGCCGGCTTCGTTCGATTCAGTAATGCCGAGGAAACGGGCGCCGAGCCAGCGGAAGATGTAATCGATGATCGACTTGGCATACGGGACTTGCGCGTTGCCGGTCCAGCCGCTGGGTTCGAAACGAACGTGGCTGAACTTGTCCACGAAGAACTTCAGCGGAACACCGTATTGCAAGCCATAGCTGATGGAAGTAGCAAGCGTATCCATCAGGCCGGAAATGGTGGAGCCTTCCTTGGCCATGCTGATGAATACTTCGCCGGGCGTACCGTCCTCGTAAAGACCGACGGTGATGTAGCCTTCGTGGCCGCCGATGGAGAACTTGTGCGTGACGGAATTGCGCTCATCGGGAAGCTTGCGGCGAACCGGCCGATAGACGATCTTCTCGATGGTTTGCGGCGGCGCGGGGGCAATAGGCGCGCTGTTTTTCTTTTCGCCTTTGCCGGTTCCGGAGCTGAGGGGCTGGACGCGCTTCGAACCATCACGATAGATGGCGACGGCTTTCAGACCGAGCTTCCAGCTTTCGGTATAAGCTTCCATAATATCTTCGACCGTGCATTCTTCAGGCATGTTGATGGTCTTCGAAATGGCGCCGGAGATGAACGGCTGGACAGCGGCCATCATGCGGACGTGACCCATGTAATGGATGGAGCGATTGCCGTTCTGAGGACGGAAGCTGCAATCGAAGACCGCGAGGTGCTCCGGCTTGAGATTGGGCGCGCCTTCGATGGTGCCGGTGGAATCGATATGCGCCACAATCTGTTCGGTCTGCTCGGCGGTATAGCCGAGTTTGATGAGAGCTTGCGGAACGGTGTTGTTGACGATCTTGATGACGCCGCCGCCAACCAGCTTCTTATATTTGACGAGCGCTAGATCAGGCTCGATGCCGGTGGTATCGCAATCCATCATGAAGCCGATGGTACCGGTAGGAGCTAGGACAGTCACTTGGGCGTTGCGGTAACCGGTACGAGAGCCGAGATGATAAGCATCGCGCCAACATTCTTCGGCGGCCTTGTACAAGTGAGCGGGCACACGCTTGCTATCCATGCGATCGACTGAATTCCAATGCATCCGGATGACGTCGAGGAACGATTCTTCGTTTTCGGGATAACCGGGGCAGGGGCCGACTGCTTCGGCAATACGAGCGCTGGTGAGATAGGCCTGGCCGCACATGATGGCGGTAATGGCGGCGGCAAGATCACGGCCTTGGTCGCTGTCGTAGGGAACACCGAGCGACATCAGCAGGGCTCCGAGGTTGGCGTAGCCGAGACCGAGCGGACGGAAATCGTGCGAATTCTTCGCGATCCTTTCGGTGGGATAGCTGGCATTATCGACGAGGATTTCCTGAGCGAGGATGACGGTATCGACTGCCTGGCGGAAGGCCTCGACATCGAATGTACCGTCCACGCCGATGAACTTCATCAGGTTCAGCGAGGCCAGATTGCACGCTGAATCATCGAGGAACATATACTCCGAGCACGGATTCGAAGCGTTGATGCGGGCCGTGTTCTTGGATGTGTGCCACCGGTTGATGGTGGTGTCGAACTGCATGCCGGGATCGCCGCATTGATGGGTGGCCTCGGCGATCTGGAGCATCAGCTCGCGAGCCTTATAACGGGTCTTCTTCTCACCTGAAGCCACGCTCCTGGTCCACCAATCGGAATCATCGGCGACGGCTTGCATGAACTCGTCGGTAGCGCGCACGGAATTGTTAGCGTTCTGGAAAAAGATGGAGCTATAGGCGTCGCCGTCGAGCGAGGCATCATAACCGGCGTCGATCAGCGTGTGGGCTTTCTTCTCTTCCTTGGCTTTGCACCAGATGAACTGCTCAACGTCCGGATGGTCGGAATTCAAGATGACCATCTTGGCAGCGCGGCGGGTTTTTCCGCCGGATTTGATCACACCCGCGAAGGCGTCGAAGCCCTTCATGAAACTGAGCGGGCCGGAAGCGCGGCCGCCTCCCCACAGATAAGCGTTCTCTTCACGGATGGCGGACAGATTCGTACCAGTACCGGAGCCCCACTTGAAGAGCATGCCTTCGGTTTTGGCGAGATCAAGAATCGACTCGAGCGTGTCGCCCACGGAATTGATGAAGCAGGCAGAACACTGCGGATGGTTCTCGCCCGGAAGAAGTTTCTTGACGACCTGATCGGCTTCGTCAAAGTAGAAACCGTAGCCGCGGGATTCGGTGACGCCGACGTTGAACCAGACCGGCGAGTTGAAACAAGCCTTCTGAGTAAGCATCAGGTGAGCTAGCTCGAGACGGAAGTTCTCGCCATCTTCGGTGGTTTTGAAATAGTTGCCGGAGAGACCCCAATCGGCGATGGTGTCGACGACGCGATGCACGAGTTGGGCAACGCTCGATTCGCGCTCGGGCGAACCCATGCGGCCGTGGAAATATTTGCTAGCCACAATGTTGGTGGCGGTCTGGGACCAATCGGCCGGAACCTCGACGTCACGCTGCTCGAAAATGACGGAGCCTTTGTCGTTCCCGATAGTGGCGGTACGCATCTCCCACGCAAGCTGGCCGTAGGGTGTCGCGCCCGGCTCCAGCTTGGTGGTGAAGAAGCGGGGGAATGACACCCCGGTACGCTCTTCTCTCTTTAAGGAACGATGTAACTCTTTGACCTTTATAGCTAAATTGACGCTGAGCTGGCCCATGGCGCGATCTTGGCAGCCTTTCTTATTTAAGAGGGAGTGGACGCTTGTCCACTAGCTATCTAACTCCTATTTTACGAAACCGTCAATACAGATTTTTCGGCGCGAGTACCAGATCTTGTGGATTACGTGTCGAAATCCACAATACAAAGCGGTGCGGTACTCTAATGGGTCTTGGAGGGAACGACCAGATGCACCTTGCCGGAGGCATCGCTCAGGTACTCTAATTCATAGCTGCCGTTGGACTTCTTCTTAAGGGAGTCAGCCGGAAAGTAAAGGAACCCAGCAACCGGTGTGGTGAAGTTCCCTGGCGGCAGAGCTTTTTGGGCGAGTTGCTGTTCCAGCAGAGCCCGATCTTGCGGTAGGCTGCCGGGCGCGGGGTCATAGGGTGGAGGCGGCCCACCCTTAGCCACGCCTACACCAGCCTCGGTATAGGTTCCATGAATGCGACGACCGGTGTAGGGATCGGTGGTGCTTTCGTAGCCAACGCCGACTTGCGAATAAACGTTAGTGTCGCTTCTGGATGGCGGCTTGGGCGTGTTCTTTTCCTGAATGACTGAAGCTACGGTGATGGAATCGGCTGGATGGACGAATTCACCGGTGGCACCGACCTTGATGAGAAAGTCGTCGGGGTCCAGGTTGGCGATTCCCATCTGAGATGGATAGCAAGCTACTTCGAAAACTACATAGGTCTTACTGATATCGACCGCGAAGATGTGCTTTACCTGATCGGCAGGCACAAGGGAGGCGGCGTACGTGCCCGTTTTCAATTGTTGGGATACGGCGTAATCGGCGGGCGTAGAGCGTGGGTGCAAGCCAGGCGGGTTCTGAGCCAATACGAGCGAAGAGCCTACGATCGCGCCCATGAAGAGCGGAAGCCAATGACAGTGTCAGAGTCCCCATTTGCCAACCCTCGTGATTTAGGATACGTCATCCGCAGGCAGCCGGTTGCTTCTTTGAAAAGAGAGATTCTGGTGAGGGCATATTTCGGGCGCGGATGACGACATGCACACGATGCTGGAGGTGGTTAGGCGGCCTTTTGGGCCACTCTCTCGGCGTAAGGGCGGCGAGTGATGCGCACTTCGGGGTGAGCCAGGATCGTATTTCTCATTTCCTGGTGATCCGCTTCGGCTTCGGCGAGCATAACGCGCATGGGATGCAGCTCTTGCTTGCGATTTTCGGCCGCCTGCTTGCGCGCTTCGCCGGCCTGTTTGTGCTGCTGCGATTCGAACCCAATTGCGGCCTTTCTCTTTTCCGCTCTGACCTTTAGCAGATCGTTCAGGCACTTATGGAAGGCGCGCTGGTGGGTAGTTTGATAGCGCAGGTAGGTGGCGAGCTCGCCCGGCTGCTCACAGTGCGGCAAATCCGAGCGGAAGCACAGGTGCTGGAGCTTCAGCGCGCGTGTACGGAGCCAATAATGTTGGGTCATGCTCTCAACCAGGAGAGCTTCCGTAGGGCCATCGGGGTTGTGCTCGGCGCGAAGATTGTCGAATAGCTCGTCGAACTCTTCCCGTTTTTCCCACTCCATGATCATGAAGGAACCGGCCAGGCCATGACGGAAATTGTTCATGGAAGAAGCCGCTTTGCCTGCTTCGGTTTTGGGACCGCAGCTATGCTGCGCGTTTTCTTTGTTAGCCGCGATTTGGGCTGGGGTAGACATTTGATAAATCTCCTTTGGAAATGAAATGGCCCGATAGATGGCACTATCGGGCGCAGAACGAGTCAGAAACTGATTAAGGCGTAACATGGGCGCGTACGGCGGAGCGGGCGGATTTCGGGTAGGTGGTTGAAACGGGACGAGATTTAGATTTGGTGTTGGTTGTCACCGGGGTGGAGGATGTCCGGCCGGTTTCGGCGCGCTCGCGCCAACAGTGCGGATCGAGATCGCCAGAATCTTCACTGGCGTTAGCGGTTTATCGTTCTCAGGGTCCCTTGGCACCTCAGAGATCGCGTCTGCCACTTCTTGGCCGGACACCACCTCGCCGAAAATCGAATGGTGCCCGTCCAGGTGTTCAGCGGGCCCGACAGTAATGAAGAACTGAGATCCATTTGTATTCGGGCCCGAGTTGGCCATCGCCAGGATGCCGGCTCGATCGAAATGCAGGTCTGGATCGATTTCATCGTCAAACTTATAGCCTGGCGATCCATATCCCGTACCAGTCGGGTCGCCGCCTTGAATCATAAAATGCGGGATCACCCGATGGAAGATCGTGCCCGAGTAAAGCGGGATGTGCTTTACCCTGCCGGTATTGGGATCGGTCCACGGCTTGGTGCCCATCGCCAATGCGCGGAAATTAGCTACCGTCTTTGGAGCTTCTTTCTGAAACAGCCGGCAAACGATGTTCCCCATGGAGGTGTATATGACGGCATACAATCCGGGCTCCGAGGGCAGTGTCACCGCGGGCAGCGCCGGTGCACTGGCTCGCTGTGACGGGGATGCTGGCGATCTCTTCGGCTGGGTTCGTGATTGTCCGAAAACGCCGGACACAGATAGAATCATGAACCCTGCCGAAAGCGCTAATGATATTCGCATTTATGGCCGATTATAAGAAACGACTTTGCCGAGATTGCATTCTCGTGCACTTGGCCCGGGTAAGCCGAGGGATCATGCCGTCCAAATTATTGACTCAACGAAGCTTGCTATTAGAACATTTCGCAACAGGTAGTAACGGCGCCCGATTGTCATGCCCCCATATTTCCCCTACAATTCAAGTAAGCACCATAATTATGAAGTACGTCCTCGCGTTCGCGTCTATCTGCGCTCTTTTGTCCTTGACCGCCTGCAGTCAGAGTCCTCAAAAGCTGATTGCGGCTGGCAATAGATATCACGCCGCAAAAAAGTATAACGAAGCTTCCATCCTGTATCAGAAAGCGATCACAAAGGATAAGACCAACGCCGACGCCTATTATCGTCAGGGGCTTAACCTTCTCGATGCGGGCAGCCCGGTGGAGGCGGCCAAATTCCTGCGGCGCGCAGTTGATCTGAATGCGAATAACTCCGATGCGGAAGCTAAGCTGGGCGAGATCTATCTCAGCGCCTACGGTAGCAATCCGAAAAGATTCAAAACACTTCTGCCGGAAATTCAGGACCTCGACCGTAAAATCCTGCAACATCAGCCCGATTCATTCAACGGCGTTCGCCTACAAGCCCTTCTTCAACTGGCCGAAGGCGACAAGGATAAAGCGCTGCAATCGTTCGCCCGCGCGCTTCAGATCAAGCCCTATTCTCCTGATGTAGTCGGCTGGTACGCGGAGGCTCTGGCAAGTGTTAATCGCGTTCCGGAGGCTGAGTCCCTCGTCCGCGACATGCTGGCGCACGATCCAAAATGGGGACCCGGCTACGATTTTCTCTTCATCCTGTACTCCCGCCAGAATGACCGGCCAAAGGCCGAAGCCGTCCTTCGGGAAAGAGCGCAGAAAAACCCATCGAATGTCATCGCGCTTCAAAACCTCGCAAATTACCTGGTGGTTACTAACCGCTTCGATGAAGCGGAATCCATAATCCGGCGGGTTGCCGATGACAAGAAGACCTTTCCCGACGGCCGCCAGATATTGGGTGATTTTTACTTCCGCACAAAGAAATTCGATCAAGCGCTTCAGCAGTTTCAAGCTGGTCTGAAGGAGGATCCCAAACACGCCATTCAATATCAGGAGCGCATCGTCAACGTCTACCAGGCCACGAACCGCCGTAGCGACGCGCTTCAGCTTGCCAAGACGCTCGCGGAGAAGAATCCCAAGGACGCTTCGGCCAGCGAGATATACGCCGCCCTTCTTTTGCAAAATGGGTCTGCAACTTCGGCCTCGAGCTCAGTGAATGAGATGAAGACTCTGATTCAAAACAATCCCGCTGATCCCGCTCTTCACTTGCAGCTCGCCCGCGCCTATTTCGGGACCAACGCCATGGACAAAGCTCTGACTGAGGCGTTAGAAGCGATGCAAGGGGAAGCAAAGAGCCGGGTTCCTAGGTCGCAGGTGCTCTTGCCGGCCAGAATCATTGCGGCGCGCATATATGAAGATCGGGGGCAGCATGGCAAGGCGCTCGAACAAACCAACGTGATTCTCGCTTCGCAGCCGAAAAATCCCGACGCTCGCTTGATCCGGGATCGCGCGCTGATAGGAACCAATGAAGTTGACACGGCTCAGAGTGATCTCGAAGCGCTCTCTGAAGAGTTTCCCCGGATGAACGATGCCAAACTCCAACTTGCCAGCATCTATCTCGGTCAAAGGCAATACGACAAGGCTTCGGTTGAATACGAAAAGGTGTGGCAATCCACTCCGCCGGATGCCCGCGGTTTCTTAGGTTTACAGACCATAAAGTTGAGTCAAGGCAAAGGCGACGAGGCCGTCCAGAACCTACAGCTTCTTGCGCAAAAGAATCCGAAGACTCTAGGTTTCCGGTATGAGCTTGCGAACTTCGAAGCTTCTGCTGGAGTGCAAGATATGCGAGCGGATCCCGCTCACGGTAAACAACTGTTCCAGCAAGCCGCCGATAACTACAAGGAGATCCTGAAAACCACCGCCAACTCACCCGATGTGTGGTTGCGCTTAGGCGTGCTGCAGCGGGAACTCGGACAATATGACGCCGCGCTTGCGTCGTTTGAACAAGCCGGCAATGCCGATCCGCATCGCCCCGATGCTTTCCTCAATCGGGCCATGCTTCTGGAAGCGTTGGGGAAGAAGAAAGAAGCCACCGACGCTTACAACAAGGTTCTTGGAATCGACTCCGATAATCCCCTGGCGCTGAACAATCTGGCCTTTCTGGCCGCGGAAAACGGAACCAATCTCGACCAGGCGATGACCTTCGCCGAGCGCGCGAAGAAGAAAGTGCCGAACAGCCCCGACGTTTCCGATACTCTTGGTTTTGTCTACTATAAGAAGAATTTGAACTCCGAGGCTCTCCAGATTTTCCGGCAAGTCGTGAAGGATAATCCGCAGAATCCAACCTTCCATTTTCATCTCGCCATGGCTTTAAAAAAGCAGGGCGATTTGCAAGGCGCGCGCGACGAAGGACAAAAAGCTCTAAAGAATTCTTCGCAGCCCGCCGAGCAAGACCGGATCCGTTCCTTTTTAACCCAGATCGGCGAGTAGGAGTGTCGCTCTTACCCGGCTCTGGAAGTCTGGCTCGATAGCAATCCGTCGGTCAGATATGTTGCGCCGTTCGTACTTTTTCTTTTGTTCCTCGCCTTTGCACCGCGGCTTCCCGTGGATGCTCGTTGGGGGGCTCCGTTTTGGGTCTTCATCTTGGCAGGCATGTGCTATGTCTGCTGGCCTCGCGACCTTTCATTGCGCCCTAAGCAATGGCTTGCCAGCCTCGCCATCGGCGCGTTGGTCTTCCTCATTTGGATTGCTCCGGACCTCCTCTTTCCCGGATATCGCCGCACCTCGCTCTTCTCGAATTCGCATCGTCGGTCAATTGCACTCCTCCATTGCTCCCGCGCAACTTCACAGCGCCTGGATATTGGGTTGGCGAACCGCCCGTGCCGTCCTTATCGTCCCTGTTGTGGAGGAACTCTTCTGGCGGGCCTGGCTGATGCGCTGGCTCATCAACACGGATTTTCAGAAAATACCTCTAGGCGCATATGCGCCTCTCGCCTTTTGGGTCACAGCCATCCTGTTCGCATCCGAGCACGGCCCCTATTGGGATGTTGGCCTCATCACCGGAATCATTTACAATTTGTGGATGGTTCGCTCCAAGTCTGTGGCTGATTGCATTCTCATGCATGCCGTGACGAACGCAATCCTCAGCGGCTACGTGATCGCATCGGGCCAGTGGCAATATTGGCAGTAAGACGCCCACGGAATGCTACAGTCAACAATCAGGAGACTGGTACTCGTTTAGACTATGCCCTGCTTACTTGCTCTGCTGGCCGTTGCATTTCCGCGCGTCGCGATCATCCTTCTGTGGCTTTTCACGAATTTCTTTACAGGCGTCTATCACGGGATTATTATCCCGGTGCTTGGTTTTCTTTTCCTGCCTATTACGCTAATTGTGTACACCTATCTGCAAAAAAGCTCGCCTGGGGTCATGGGTACGACACAGCTCATTTTCTTGTTCATTGCGGTTATTCTCGATCTCGGGCTAGTCGGTGGAAGTTATCGAGGCCGCCGTAGCTCCTAAATGAGCCGTTACAAGCAGTCGCCGGCGTTCTGCTTGAGAATCAGGCCCTCGGGCCACTACTAGCTTCGTGTGGCGTTATTCCGTACCTTCAGTGCGGCTATTCAGGGTATCGAGGCACATGTAGTCGATGTCGAAGTCGACATGTACCCCTCCGGTACCAGCCGGGATTTCGTCACCGTCGGCATGCCCGACGCAGCTGTCAAAGAAAGCCGCGAGCGAATTAAATCAGCCCTGCTGAATTCAGGCTTCGGCTATCCCAGCAAATCCGTCACGATCAATCTGGCTCCCGCGAATGTCCGGAAAGAAGGCGCCGGATTCGATCTGCCAATGGCCACTGCCATTCTTGGCGCCATGGGAACTGTAGGCCGAGCCGACGACTACATGCTAGTGGGCGAATTGTCGCTCGACGGCAGCTTGCGGCCCATTCGCGGCGCTCTGTCCATCGCTGTGTGCGCGGCGCGCCGGGGCCTCCGCAACCTGCTTCTTCCCATCGAGAACGCCCCTGAAGCCGCAGTCGCCGAAGGGATCCGCGTTTTTGGCCTCAAGCATCTTTCGGAAGTAGTCCAGTTCCTGAACGAGCCCGCGGGATTCACGCCCACCGCCGCGGTTCTTCCCGATGCCCGGATGAACGATCCCGGGCTCCCCGACTTTTGTGATGTGCGCGGCCAAACCATGGCCAAGCGTGCGCTGGAAGTCGCGGCCGCCGGAAGCCACAACGTGTTGATGATCGGCCCGCCCGGGTCTGGCAAAACCATGCTGGCCAAACGCTTCGCTGGGATCCTCCCTAAGCTGACCTTCCGCGAAGCTCTGGAAGCCACTCAGATTCATGGCGTCGCCGGCGTGCTGCCTGCCGGCATAGGCATTCTCCGCAATCGTCCCTTTCGTTCGCCGCATCACACCATTTCCGATGCGGGCTTGATCGGAGGTGGCAGCGGCAGCCCCCGTCCGGGCGAAGTCAGTCTCGCCCATCAAGGCGTCTTGTTCCTGGACGAGCTGCCGGAATTTCCTCGTGGTGTCTTGGAACAGCTTCGCCAACCCTTGGAAGAAGGCTCCGTCACGCTCTCCCGAAGCAACGGAACTCTTACTTTTCCCGCGCGGCTGATGCTGGTGGCTGCCATGAACCCGTGCCCGTGCGGCTTCTATGGCGATAACACGCGGGAATGCCGCTGCACTCCGGGCATCATTCAGCGCTATTTGGCGAAGATCAGCGGGCCATTGCTCGATCGCATCGACATGCATATCGAGGTGCCCGCCGTCCCCTACAAGGAACTACGAACCAAGAGCGACGGCCACCTTTCCTCCGATATTCGCGATCGCGTCGAAGAAGCGCGGGCGACACAACGCCAGCGCGGATTCTACAATTCGCAAATCCCTCCCTCGCAACTCCGTACGCTGTGCGCGCTCGACGAAAGCGGCGAAAAGACTCTGGAAATGGCCGTCCGCCGCATGAATCTTTCGGCGCGAGCCCACGACCGGATGCTGCGCGTCGCCCGCACGATCGCCGATCTAGCCCATGCTGAAAGTGTTTCCGCCAAGCACCTCGCCGAAGCTGTCCAGTGCCGGAATCTGGATCGGAATTACTGGAACTGAACGCGGCCGTAACTGATGGATACCAGATCATGAGGGATCTTCATAACTGTCTCGGAGGATTCTACACCGGCCTCGTCTGTCGCCACTCACATTGTGTAATAGCAAGCGTATTGACCGTATAAAAGCCGATAGCAAACCAACTCCCGATGTCCTCGCTTTTGGTTGAGCGCATTGATCAGAATATTGGTGTCCACCAGGTAGGTGGTCATTTGTCGTGCCGGGTGGCGCCGTCAATCGCCGAGCTTTTCCCGCTCTAGGAGCAGATCTTCGTCGCGCATCTTCCGCACCCAAGCTTCCGCCCCATCTCGGAATTCGGGATGGTCTTCGATTTTTAAAACTGGTTCCGGACTACTCAGAAACGCTAGCAAGCGGCGGGGATTCACGGCTTCCCGGATCACCTCGGTTAAAAAGGCGCTCCGGCCTCGCGGGCCGACCAGAGCATCAACATCGGCCAGCAGGTCGTCGGGCAAGACCACATGGGCACGCTTGTGGGGCACGGTCAGAACTCCCAATTCCAGTGTGCCACTCCAGCTGGTCCAGCTAACCGCGCCTGCCTTCGTTCTCCACCTCTGTTTTCTGCTCTCGATAATCGCCGATGTGCTCGTACACCTCGTGAGGAAATTGCAGACTCTTGTAGAGATTGCAGGAATCCGGGTCCTCCGGGTTGGGGCAGATCGGAAATCCCTGCCGTTGCATCCACTCAAGCACCCTCTCGCGTCGCGGCGGATTGTAGTTCCGCTGCTCTACTTGCCGGATCAACGAACGCGCCTTAGCCTCGTCACAATCCTTGTCCTTTGTCATCCACGCTACAAGTTCGTCATTGTCCAGAAAATGACGGGCGCCCATGATGAACACGAGCCGGCCGTAATGCCCAATGTCCCGCCCCTGTTCCAGCGCTTCCATCAAATGCATCATCATCTCGTCTTTTTGTAGTTCTTCGGCTGCTGGCATGTCTTTGCTGCTCCTGCCCGTTTGACTCGCGTGCGCTCCCAGGGGTTACGCTATTTATTCGCCTCTGAGCGACGCTCCTGCTTTGACGATCCAAAATTGGATGTTCAGTCGTGGAGGAGACTTCTTTGCATTGGCTCGTACTTACTAGTTGTGTCCTAACGCCGGGCCCTGCGAGCGACGGAGCGTTCATTCCAGATATCGCGCTTGTGAAAGCATCTGAATGAGAGGGACATAACGTTCCGACAAAGTCATCCCATGAGTCTATGAAAACGCGATACCCCCAGGAGTGATTCGCGTATCTAAACTGTTGTATGCGTTTGCGGTTTGGTCTTCTAGTAGTTCTATTCCTCGTTTTCTGCTTGGCAATCCAGGCCGATACTGCGAGGTTTGACTTAACTGGGCCGTCAGTTGAAGTCAAGGTACAGCGCGGCGGCGCCACGCTCCCCATTTCGGAGGTTCCGAACTTGCGTTCCGGAGACCGCCTCTGGATCCATCCAAAATTACCTGACGATCAAGCAGCACATTATTTGTTAATCGTCGGATTCCTGCGTGGTTCCACAAACCCTCCGCCGGAAGATTGGTTCACACGCGCGGAAACTTGGTCCAAAAAGATTGTTGATGAGGGTATTTTCGTCACAGTTCCCGATGACGCGGAAGAGGCGCTGATTTTTCTAGCTCCGGAAACGGGTGGCGATTTCGGCACTTTGCGCTCGGCAGTGCGCGGAAAGCCGGGTTCCTTCGTTCGATCGGTGCAAGATCTGGATCAGGCCAGCCTCGATCGCCAGCGCCTGGATACGTATCTGGCGGCTATTCACAAACTAGCCAGTACGGATCCCTCCAAGGTTCACGACGTCTCCCAGTTGCTTGCCCGCAGCCTCAATATTCATCTTGAGGAAGACTGCTTCAAGAAAGCGGTAGACGAACAAGCTGCCTGTCTTACGCAAAAAGGCGATGATCTGGTCCTGAATGACGGACATAGCCAATCCATGGTGGGCGCGCTCACTAACGGTGCGTCGTCAGATTTGGTTGGGCAACTCAGCGCAACGCCGCAAGCCGGTCTCGGCTTTTACAGCCCTTATGTGGGGGTTGTCGTGGACGTGGCTCGCATCCTTGACAGCCTCCACACTGCGAAGTATCAATACATTCCGGCTTTGACCCTGCCTAAGAAGGACGAGCTCCAGCTCAAGCTCAACAGCCCGCCTTCGTTCCACAATCCGAAGTCGGTGATCGTAATTGCCCTGCCGGCCATCAAGAAAGAAGAGACACCGCCGCTGCGTCCCGTCAATCCCAAACTCGCGGCCTGCGTACAGCGAGACCCATTGGTGTTGCCTGCCGAAGGCGCGCCGCTGGTTTTTTCGACCCAGCTTGCGCATGACGTGACCTTGCACATTGAATCGAAGTCGGGCAAAACTATAGATCTGCCCGTCACCGCGGACGCATCCCGTGGCGGTTTCGTCGTGGCCTCGCCCGGGCTGGCCAATTCAAACCTTGACATGCAGCCGGGAGAGGCGCTGAAAGGAACGTTGCGGGGCAAGTGGGGCTTCGATTCTTTTACAGGACCCACTTTCCAGTTGCAGTATGCGAAAGAGACCAAATGGACCATTCCCTCGGCTGAAACTTCCGGCTTAATGGCTGGCAGCGCGCACGTGCTCCATTTGCAATCGGCCTGAGGCCGCCTGCGTGGATGACGTTTCGCTGAAAGACAGTAAGGGAAAAGAGCTGAAGGTCCAGTGGAAAGCCGTAAAGGCCGACGAACTCGAAGTCACAATACCGGTCGAGAGCGCGAAAGTGAGCGGCGGCGTCACTATTGCAGTGAAACAGGCCGGAATTAAAGACGACGAGCAGGTTCCGGTGCAGATCTATGGCGAAGCTGGGCAGTTAAAACAGCTCAAAATCATTCCCGGTGATGCGCGCGCGGTGCTACAAGGAACCCACCTTGATGAGGTTGAAAGCGTGGAATTGAATGGCGTTCAGTTTACCCACAAGACGGACCCGGCGAATAAAGACACGCAATGGAACAGCGAACTCGAACTAGCCGCCGCCAACGCCTCAGCCACGGCATCTCTGACCCCCGGCGATAAGCTGACGGCGCAAGTGAAGCTGAAAGACGGCCGCAGCTTGCAGGTCCCTGTATTGGTCGAATCGCCACATCCTCGCGTTACTCTTCTGACCAAAGCGGTGGAACTCGGCGCGGCATCGAAATCGTCGGCCATCCACCTTGCGAATCCGGACGAGCTGCCGCAGGATGCCCGCGTCTCATTTTCGGTGAAGACGGAAATCCCGGCCACGTTTCCGCGTAACGAGAAGATTGAAGTCGCAACCAAGGATTACTCTTTCCACGTTTTGCTCGGCATCGAGGATGGCGCCCTCACGCTTCAGGATCCGCAGACGGCCGTCGTTCACTTCGATCCTGCGAAGAGCTTTGGCAACTCGGCCTTCGGGCCCCTCCAAGTCCGGCCTGTGGACGAGCGCGGCGTGCAGGGCGACTGGGTGCCATTGGTCACCCTGGTCCGCGTCCCTTCGCTCCAGGAACTCGACTGCCCGGACGATATCAATCAACAGTGCACGCTGAAAGGGAAAAATCTTTTTCTGCTTGCCGCGGTTTCCGCCGATGCTCAGTTTTCACATGCGGCCTCGGTACCCCAGGGATTTGTGAGCGAGACGCTCAAGATTCCTCGTCCCGTGAATGGCGCCTTTTACGTGAAACTCCGTGACGATCCATCGGACGTCAACACGGCCAGCTTGCCAATGCCGGACCAGAAGCAGTCTCAACCACAAACCCCGCCGTCGTCACCACGCTAGCCCGGCAGCCGACGTTCGTCACACCCTTGAAACCCTGGACCGATTTTCAGAGCCATGACCGAAGGGAGTGGTCATGACAGGTGTATTACGGATTCGGAGATCCTTCGTTGATTGGAATTGGATGATCAGGCAGTCTTGAATCCTGGAAACCGCGGATCAGGCGGCAAGTCCGTTCCCACCGTGTTCGCGTGAAGAAGTGCTCGCCAAGATCGACAAAGTGGTGCGCCAACGATCCCACTGAAGAGCCCGCCAGGTCCTCTGTCGAAGCCCTGTACGACCAGTAAATCAGCAGCGGTTTGCCAATGATGTAATCCCTGGGAACGAAGCCCCAGAATCGGCT
The DNA here is from genome assembly GCA_963795445.1 of uncultured Acidobacteriaceae bacterium. Taxonomy (GTDB): domain Bacteria; phylum Acidobacteriota; class Terriglobia; order Bryobacterales; family Bryobacteraceae; genus Bog-105. Next base: position 341,078 of record CAWCHX010000004.1, read on the forward strand.
GTCTAATGAATTGTCGCGATTGTCACCCATCGCGAAATAGCTGTTCGGCGGGACCACAACTTCGCCATTTACCACATGGTGATCCAGCATATCTGCCTGAAGGACGCCTTGCAGCGGGTGCTGTGGATCCGCATACGGGGCCGGCGCGCCGGGGAAATCGCCACGGCCCGGGTCGTAGCCGTACTTGTGGTACACGTAGGGTTCGTTCAGCCTCACTCCATTGCGGTAGATGACTTGGCTTATCATCTTCAACCGGTCGCCGGGAACACCGATGACTCGCTTCACAAAAGTCGACGAGATATCGGCCGGATAGCGAAACACGATAATGTCGCCGTGCTTCGGCTCCTCATACGGCAGAATGTAGCGGCTGATAGGACCGACTGGCGCGTAGGCCAGCTTGTCAACCAACAGATGATCGCCGATCAAAAGCGTATCTTCCATCGAGCCCGTGGGAATAACGAAGGCCTGAACTAGCGTCGTCGTGCCGAAAAGAAGAAGCAGGATGGTTACTGCCCACTCCGCAATGCTGTTGCGTGCTTGCTCCCGCTTTGGTGGCGTGTTCTGGTCTGTTTTTGCAGTGCTTGCTGTTGCTGTATCTTGCATTCGTGCCAAGCTTTAATTGTATCGTTCGGCTCACATCGGCGACTCGAATCGGATAGGGTCTAACGAGCCAGTGAGTCTTACAAGATGAATCGGGGAGGGGGAATTTATGTACGGGAAGCCATTAATACTGCTTACAACTGCCGGTTTGCTGTTGCTGACGTTCGGTTGTGGAAAGAAATCCGCTGATGACCAAACGCTTACCACTGATATCCAGGCCAAGTTATACGCCGACGCAATCACGAAACCTGCCAGCGTGAATGTGGCCGCGAAGGACGGCGTCGTAACCTTGAGCGGTGACGTTCCGAACTCCGATGTAGAGCTCGAAGCTATGAAGATTGCCAACGCTACCTCTGGCGTGAGGAGCGTAAGCGATCAGATGAAGGTGAATCCGGCCATGGCCGGGAATCAACTCCCCAACGCCGGGAATCCTTCCCCGCAAACGACACCGTCTTATCCGCCCCCATCTTCGCAACCGGCGGATACTTCCAATCCTCCTCCACCGCCCGGAGCGCCGCCTTCTTCTGTTCCGGTCGAATCGGCCGCTGTCACGATTCCCCGCGGAGAACGCGTCTCGGTCCGTATGATCGATTCCATCAACTCCGCCCGGAACGTGTCGGGACAAGTTTTTCAGGGCTCGCTCTACGCGCCGCTCGTATCGCACGGACGCGTTATCGTGCCCGCCGGTGCGCGCGTATCCATCCTCCTCGCTGAAGCAAAGGACGCTGGCCGTGTCAAAGGCCACAGCGATTTGGAAGTGCGCCTGTCTAGGTTAGAGTTCCACGGCCGCAGCTACCCCATTGACAGCAGCATTTTTGAGGAGCAGGGCAAGAACCGCGGGAAGCAGACCGCCGTTCGTACCGGCGTCGGCGCCGTTGCGGGCGGCATCATCGGAGCAATTGCAGGCGGAGGGAAAGGCGCCGCGATCGGCTCCGCTGCTGGCGGCGGAGCTGGTTTCGGTAGCGATCTATTCACTCATGGTCAGCAGGTCAGGATCCCATCCGAGAGCGTCCTCACCTTTCGGTTGGAAGCCCCGCTGACTATTCAGAATTAACGGCAATCACGCTGGTTGCGGGCTCTCCCCGCCTATCATGCCGGGAATTGGGCTGCTTGGATGAGGAGCGATCACCGTGCCTCCGTCAGGTGGCGGCGTTGTTGTTTTCGGTCCGGTGGCAACTTTCGGCAGCGTCTTTCCATTAATTAAATCCAGCACCTCTGCCCCATCCAGAACCTCGCGCTCCAGCAGCGCCTCGGCGATTCTCACCAGCGCTTCCGAACGCTGCTCGATAACTTCCTTGGCCTTGTCGTAGGCGCGTTCCACCAGCTTCCGCACTTGGTCGTCAATGCGAATCGCCGTTGCTTCACTGTAATCGCGGTGCTGGTTAATTTCGCGGCCCAGGAAGATCTGTTCCTCTTTCTTCCCGAAGCTCAGCGGCCCCAGCTCGCTCATGCCCCATTCGCAAACCATCTTGTGCGCCATTTCCGTCGCGCGCTCGATGTCATTTCCCGCGCCCGTCGTCATCTGCTGCAGGAAAATCTCTTCCGCGATACGGCCCGCCATCAGAATCGCCAAACGCGTATCCAGATAGTTCTTGTCGTGCGAGAGCTTGTCATCCAGCGGCAACTGCATGGTTAACCCAAGCGCCATTCCGCGAGGAATGATGGTGACCTTGTGCAGTGGGTCCGCATGCTCCAGCAGCGCTGCTACTAAAGCGTGGCCCGCCTCGTGAAACGCAGTCATCCTTTTCTCTTTGTCGCTGATGATCATGCTCTTGCGTTCCACGCCCATCATGACTTTGTCTTTCGCCAGCTCAAAATCGTATTGCGTGACAACTTTGCGATTCTGCCGCGCCGCGATCAGCGCCGCTTCGTTCACCAGGTTCGCTAAATCGGCCCCGGCAAATCCTGGCGTTCCGCGCGCGATTAGCGAGAGATCGATATCGTCGCCGAGCGGGGTTTTCTTCGTATGGACTTTCAGAATGCTCTCGCGCCCTCGAACGTCCGGCCGATCCACCACCACTCGCCGGTCAAAGCGCCCCGGCCTCAGAAGCGCTGGATCCAGAACATCCGGCCGGTTTGTCGCGGCCACCAGAATCACGCCTTCATTCGATTCGAACCCGTCCATCTCTACGAGCAGTTGGTTGAGAGTCTGTTCGCGCTCATCGTGTCCGCCGCCCAGGCCAGCGCCTCTGTGGCGTCCCACCGCGTCGATTTCATCGATGAAGATGATGCATGGCGCATTTTTCTTGCCTTGCTCAAACAGGTCGCGTACGCGGCTCGCTCCCACGCCGACAAACATTTCTACGAAATCGGAGCCGGAAATTGAGAAGAAGGGCACATTGGCTTCGCCCGCGATGGCTCGCGCCAGCAAAGTCTTACCTGTTCCGGGAGGCCCTATCAGCAGAACGCCCTTCGGAATACGTCCGCCCAGCTTCTGGAATTTTTGGGGTTCGCGCAGGAACTCGATAATCTCCTGGAGCTCCTCTTTCGCTTCCTCCACTCCCGCAACATCTTTGAATGTGACTTTCTTCTGCTGCGAAGAGTGCAAACGAGCGCGGCTCTTGCCAAAACTCAGCGCCTTGTTTCCGCCGCTCTGCATCTGCCGCATCATGAAGATCCACAGCCCCAGCAGGATCAGAATAGGAACCGCGTTGAACAAAATTCCGATCCAGCCGCTTCCGGTCGAGTCCTTCCAGCTATAGTTGATGCCTTTGTCCTGCATCATCTTGTAAATCTCTGGATAATTTGGCGGCACAACCGTGTGGAACGGCTTCCCGTCCGTTAAGGTGCCCTGGACATCGGTGCCGGTGATGTTGGCGTCCTTGATCTTCCCGTCCTGAATCGCCGTCACAAACTGCGATACCGTCAGGTTTTGCGGCGTCGGGCCTCTGCCGGTCTTCACGGCCAGATAGACCAGAACCACCGCGCAGATAATGACCACCCAGAAGACGGCGGTTTTTACATTTGAACTCATGAACTCACCTTCTGCTGGCGACGATTTCTGCCAGCCGGACGCAAGCGCCCGATTCCAACCTCTTTATGAGAGACGTTAATCGTATAGCTTTCGATTCATTCCTGGCCTCCGCTTGTACTACGAATCTATAAGCCGGTAAACCAAACGAATCCGCTCTCGAACCTCACCCGAGGCGCTGAATCTCGCCGCCGCTCCGAAACGGCGAATCCACACAATCTCATCTCCCGCGACCACTACTGGCCAATGCCGGCGCTCCCACAGCACAATCCTATGCTCCTGGAAAAGCGACTTTACTTTTTCCGCCCCTTTATGCCCGCAGCGCCGGATTTCATCGCCCGGTTCCCAATTGCGAACATGCAAAGGCAAACCCGAAGCGGCTAAGGCCTCAACGTCCAGATCTGCAACTTCTCCCGAAAACTCTTGTTCTTTCTTGAAATTACCACAATTTCTACCCTCTGGCGGCATCGGACTTACGCTGATGAAACCGGCTTGAAACGGCAGTTCACATTCTTCATCGAACTTCAGCGCTAATCGATAGTGCCTGGTCCGCGCGCTCAATTCTCCTGGGCGGGCCAGGAGTAGGGTGTCAAAGGAGCGCAAAGCATCTACTCCTGGAACAATCACCCGGTCATGTCCGTGCGCGCTCGAGCATACCGACAAAATTGCGTCCACATGTTCCATATCGATTCCTCGAAGGTCCCCGCGAATGTCGACGAGCGCGCGCCGGATCAAGCGCCTTCGGACTGCCAGGTGAACCGCTTCGAACGATGAGATTTGCAAAAACGAACCCAATTGAGTTCGTTTGGTAATTTTCGGGTAAATGGCCTCAACGTGCTGAAACCAGAAGTCTTCCTCGTCTTGAGCCAGCTCCGCCGTGCGTGCCAGCACACCTTCCAGGTTGGGATTGAAGCTTCGAGCCAGAGCGGGCATGGCTTCGTTTCGCAGCCGGTTTCGGGCGAACGCCAAGTCCATATTTGAAGAATCTTCGCGCCACTCAATACCTTCCGCCAACGCCCAAGCCCGGACCTCACCTCGCCCGGTTGTGAGCAAGGGCCGGATCAGGCCCTCGCCTGTGACCATCCGCATGCCGGCCAGCCCTGCCAAACCGGAGCCGCGAAGTAGCCGAAAAAGCACCGTTTCCGCCTGATCGCTTCTTGTGTGTCCGAGCGCTACTCTCTTGAGATTGTGAGCCGCCATACAGCGGCGGAAGAAATCTCGCCGTGCCAGCCGCGCTTCCTGCTCCAAGTTTCCCTGGCTAATCGGGCCCTGCTCGACCACCACCTGAATCCCGAGGGACCCCGCAAGGGCGCGCACAAAAGCCTCATCTCCCTCCGACTCCGATCCCCTGAGCTGGTGGTTGACATGCAGGATCAGCAAATTAATTTGAAGCCTGTGCAAGATGTGCAAGAGAGCCACGGAATCAGCTCCGCCGGAAACCGCCACCCCCACCCGGTCACCCGGTGACAGCATGCTATAACGAGGGATGATTTTTCCCACCCGATCAACTAAATTGTCGGCCAATACCGACATTCTCACGCATCCATGCAAATAAATCCGCCTCTCGACGGAAAACAGCTTCACAAAATTGCCGCCGGCATTAAGGTGCTGCTGATGGATGTCGATGGTGTTCTCACCGACGGGCGTCTCTACTTTCTGCCGGATGCTCAGGGCAACATGATCGAAACGAAAGGCTTCGATTCGCAGGATGGCATTGCGCTGCGCTGGCTCAATTGGTACGACATCAAGACTGGCGTCATCAGCGGCCGCAATTCCCCGGCCACTGCGGAACGAGCTCGCCAGGTCTCAATGACTTGGGTGTTTCAGGGACATATCGAAAAGATTCCGCTCTATGAGCAGATCATCGCGGAGGCCAAGGTTGCTCCCGAGCAGGTGGCCTACGTGGGCGACGATCTGACCGACGTGGTCATCATGCGCCGCGTGGGACTTTCTTTTGCAACTGCGAATGCCCGGAGCGAAGTGAAGCAGTGTGCCTCGGCTGTCACCGATGCTTCGGGCGGCTCAGGCGCGGTCCGCGAAGTAATCGAGGTTCTCCTGAGAGCCCGTGGAGTTTGGGATGAATTGCTCAAGAAATATGAGGTAGTGGTCTGACCGAATCCGGAACGGGCAAAGTCGGCTTGGTGCTTGCGACGGCCGGCGCTCCCGGAGTGCTGCATAAGCTCACGGGCGTCATTGCGCAGCACCAGGGCGATATTCGTTCCGTTTCAATCATTGAAGATCATCCGGTCCAAACTCGCATCTATTTCGAGCTCGACTTGCCCGGAGCCACGGACGCCCTGATTGCCGATCTACGGCAGCTCGAAGTAGTGCGTTCGGTCAGCGTCGTGGAATCGCTTCAACAGATTTATGGTAAGCGGATCATCATTATGGGAGGCGGAGCCCAGGTCGGGCAAGTAGCGCTCGGCGCCATTTCGGAAGCCGATCGGCACAACATTCGCGGCGAGCACATTTCCGTGGATACGATCCCCTTGGTGGGCGAACATGCACTCGCCGCGGCCGTGCGAGCAGTTCGCCGTCTTCCCCGGGTGAAAGCACTCGTATTAGCGGGGTCTCTGATGGGCGGCGATATTGAAACGGCCGTGCGCGAGGTTCGAAGCGAAGGCCTGCTGGTGATCAGCCTTAACATGGCGGGAAGCGTGCCCGACGCGTCTGACTTGGTCGTGACTGATCCCCTGCAAGCGGGAGTAATGGCTGTGATGGCGGTTGCCGATACGGCCATGTTTACAATTGAGCGTTTACACCGGCGGGTCTTCTAACCCGCTACTTGACTTGGAAAGCAAATTCGCGCAGCAAGGTTCCATCCTGGCTGCCTTTCGATGGCGAGTAAAGACGCAGGAAGTAGTTCCCGGGCTTAGTCAGCCGGGGCAGATTCAGTTCTGCTTGCTCGGCCTTAACGGCGCTGCTAGCCCTCCAAATTTCGGCGCCTTGTCCGGTTACTAGCTGTGCGGATACGGGGCCGTCGGTTAGATCGGCTGTATTTAAATGAACATGCAGCGGACGCCATTCCGGGACCACGAACGTTTTCGCGCTCCGCTCTGGCGAAAGGTTTATTTGAACCGGCGTAGATAAAGCCAGGCAGACGGTCAAACCAGCAGCGGCACCCGCCCAGGCCAACCTGGGAATCGTAAACCAGCTTCTCCAGGAGCGCCCTTCATTTGAGACCTGCCTGTCGGGGGAATCCTCCGGCAGATCTTTGAGGGCTGTTTTTATGGCTGTAACTTGCGTTTCGAGCGTTTCCAGTCTTGTGATACACGAGTCGCAAGCAAGTATATGGGTTTCAAGAACCTCAAGTTCTTCTTCGTGGGATTGATTCAGAAGGAAGCGTTCCAGCGCCTCTTCTGTTGGGTGTTCGAGATATTGCTGCATATGTTGCGAACGGAAAATCCGCTCTCTCGTATCAGAAGTGCGTTTTATCCTAGAGTTGCTCTCACAAAAACTGAGAAAATTCCGCTACTCGTCAGCTTTTTCCGGCCAATCTCCCCGAACTTCGCCTTGGCGCGGGATTTCAGAAGACGAAACTGAGTCTCGGTCAGCGACATCTCGCGGCAAATCTGCTCCTGTGATTGCTCTTGCAAATAAAAGCGAACCAGAATGTCACGATCGCGTTTCGATAGCGCCGCCAGGGCGCTCTTCATTAACTCGGCTTTTTGCCGAAACATGGCTTCCTGCTCCGGATTTTGCTTTCGATCCGCTACCGCGATTCCGGTTTCCAGGTCGGCTTGTTCACGGCGCGTATGCACGGCTTGCTCGATGTAAGCGGCGACTTGCCTGCGGACCACGGTACGAACAAAGCCCATCAGTCGCTCGGGCTCCCGCAAATCGCCACGTTTGACGGCATTTACCACGATTAGAAAGGTGTCGTGGACCTTATCTTCCAACTCCTGAGGCCCGAATTGGCGGCACAGATAATAGCGCATGCCACGGCTAAACAGCTTGTAGAGCTGTTCCATGCCAATGTCCTCGCCGGCCTTAATTTGCGCCACGAGCGCGCCCCACTGTACGGCGGAAAGACTGGTCTTGGGATTCTTCTCCTTGACAGTTTCGGCCGGCTGATTACCATCTCCGCTCGGCGTGGGGGATGGCTTGGTTTGCGTCGCCGTCATAAACGAATTACTCCTTGGAAACGATCGAGTAGGCCGCCCAGAATGAGGGCGAGCTCCGGTACCCGTTGGCGCGCTGCATTTCCAATTGCGTTTGTTGCAGCGCGGCTGCGGCTCGCGCCCCGATGGACCCGGCTTTGAGTCTTTGTAGATGGCTATAAAAAACAGAAAAAAATCGGCCCGAATCGTCAACGGTCGGCCAAGCGCTGACAACGACAGCCGCGGCCCCAGCCAAAAGCCAGGCGCGGCTCAAACCGATAATTCCGGCGCTCGGCACCGGCCGGCCCTGACCGGACGAACAACCGCTCAGGACGACTAGGCATCCAGGTACGTGTAATGCTGCAATCCCTTCCGGGGTGAGCAGCTCTGGAATGTTCTCTTTAGTCAAGCTTAGGGCCAGAGCGGCCTGTTCGGGCTGTCCTGCCGGACTCACCACGTGAACCGCGAAGTGAAGCACGCCAGGCGGCTTGGCCAAGGCATTTCTCAATTCTTGACCCGTGGATGCAGCGCCGAGCAAAAGCTGTGTATCGGGCATCCCGCTCTGTTTCGCGGCAGTCCGGATTTCCTGGTCGCTGCCTACCAGCCGCCCAAGCGGCACTGTCGGCTCGGTGCTGCTCGCTTCAACCAGCGTCATATTCCGGTGACGACGTGAATCCGCAAGGTTGTATATAGGGTCTGCGACTCCGACGAAACGATTTTCCAGCGGTGCATTGGGTTGAAGTAGAAGAAGCTCCGTGGGTAGAGAACGAATGGTGTGATTGGCGATGAGCGGTTCTTTACGCAGCGACGAAATGTCTTGAAGCGTGGAAAAGGGCGTTTCGCTAAGTAATGCACCGTCCCCGGTTATGAGCCACTCGCTCTTCTGCCAAACATAATTGCGGAGTTTACCGAATAGAACCTGGCTTAGAGCCGCTGCCGGCGGGCCTACATCTCTGCGATTCCGTACGGCGTCGGCAAGCTCCCTTGCTCGGGTTTCAATCTCGTCCTTCGGCGCTAATTCGTCCAAATTCACGCGATTTCCGGTGACGGTCCACACAAAAGAATTCTCGCTACCCAGGCAAAAACTGAGTAGCGCCTCATTGCGCCCTAGCCTGAGCTGGATATTTCTAAGTGAATTCTGAAGTCGATTACTCTCTGGAATTGACAAAAGATTCAGCGAGCTTATGCCAATGTGATTTTCTAATTCGCCGAGTTCCAATCGAACCGCATTTAATTTCTCGCTGATCACTGGCCGAAGCCCCCGAAAGCGTCACACGAGCTTGAGCAGCCTGAAGCTTGGAAATTAACTCAAAATAGTGCGAGGGGAGTTGGGAATTTCGGCCCAAAGCGAGGGTCAGTTGCTCGCGCAGTCCGGCGGCGCGGTTCTCTGCCAAGGCTTCGAACGCTTTGCGGGATAAATTGGCATCATGGCGCTGGAGAGCGAGTTTTGCTGCTAATTCCGCATAATCGTGATAGACATCATTTAAATGAGCGACAGTTTGAATATTGGTGGCGTCGCCCGGCAAGGCATTCTTGCGCCATTCATCTGCGGCATCTACAGCCCGGCGGAATTCGCTTAAAGCTCTGGATTCGTCGTGAAGGCCCAAATATATTTGGCCGCGGATGTGCAATGGATAGAATTGCGGATTAATCTTGAACGAGGGGCTAGGACTTGCGAATGCTTCGTCCATTTGCCTCAGCGCTAGAACGTAGTGACCTTTCTTGAGTTCCAGTTCGGCCAAGTGCTCGAGCGCTATGGCAAGGTCGTCCTTGTCGTCGCTGGCCTTCCAAATCGCATACGCATTGTTGAGGGCCCTTTCAGCTTGCGGGATGTCATTTTCGAGGAGCAGTAAGATACCGCGGTCATCCCAAGCCACAGCCTCCAAGTTAGGCAGCTTAGCCTCGGCGGCAACCTTGATCGCTTTGTCATACGCCACGATTCCGGCGGGGTTCTTACCCTGCCTTATTTGCGTCGAACCGTAGTTGAGGAGCGCCTTGGCAAGGTAATCAAGCCGCCCCGCGTGTTCCAGCAGCCCAACCGACTCCGCGCCATATCTTTCCGCGAGCAAGAAATCCCCGAGCTGAGTGTAAATGGTAGAAAGGTTAACTGCAGCTCCGCCGGCTATCCCGTCATTGCTGGCCTGGAGAGCTAGCTGCCGCGCTGATTCAGCCGAGCCAACCGCAGCTCGGTATTGAAACAGGCGGATTTCACACCCACTAATCTTGAGGAACGCATTGGCGTCACGGCCAACGTCGCGGACATTTCGCGCCATTCGCTCAGCCCGTGTGTAGACCTGAATAGCTTCCGCGCAATGGCCAGCGGCCCTTTGCTTATCGCCTTCGGCAATTTTGGCGTTGATATCTGTTGTGATCGACGAAGCTTGCTGAAATTGATTTGCACCAGGCAAACCAACATGCGCGCAACAGAGTACAGTCAGCGTGCGAAGAACCGAAGCGGGCCAAAAGACAAATGGCCGTCCGGCCAACCTTCGGGGTGGCAGATCGCGTCCTTAGCGAATCAAATGTTCCGAACAATACTCTATCACCCCGAGGGCTAGCATTACAAATTTGAGTTAGTTTCCGAACAATTATTAAAACCCAAAAATAGTCTGGAGAATGAAATCGAAGATGTCGCAAATTATGGGAGGGAACATCAGTAAAGCTCCTTTCGGGCACGAGCCTAGCGGACTAAACCTGCAGCCGAGAGGGAAATTTACTCGTAAGTTATTGACCTACTTGACTTGCAATTTTTTTTTCGATTTGTGAATGCTTCATGGCGGGTGGCCACAACGGGGGATGAAAACGGAATAGGGAAGCGATAATCTACTGGTGCCGGGAGCGGACAGAGGCCGGTTTCGGTCTGGAGCTAGCAGCCCGCTTGTGAATGTGGCCCGGGCGCCCGCATTGTGCACGGCACAACAGAGTGTCGCCTCCGCATCTCGAGGCGCGAAGCGTCCGCTATACTCAAGTTGTAAAAGGCCTTAGTTCGAGGTGTGTACGCACGCCTTATCGGCTCTCCATCGTTCATGTTCGAGAACCTCTCCGACAAATTGCAGCGCGTTTTTAAGAACCTTCGGGGCGAAGGCAAGCTAACACCCGCGAATATGGAGGAGGCGCTGCGCGAAATTCGCGTGGCGCTGCTCGAAGCGGACGTTCATTTCAAAGTTGTCAAGCAGTTCATCGAGCAGGTGAAAGAGAAAGCGATGGGCGAGGATGTCCTTACCGCTCTTTCGCCTGGCCAGCAAGTGGTCAAAATCGTCCGGGATGAGCTGATCAAAATGCTCGGCGGCCACCAGGCGCGGCTTCGTTTCGCAAATGAGCCTCCCACAGTCGTGCTGATCGTGGGGCTCCAGGGTTCGGGTAAAACCACAAGCGCCGCCAAACTGGCAAGATTTTTAACGAAAGAGGGCAACAAACCGCAGCTTGTTTCCGTGGACGTTTATCGGCCTGCCGCCCGACATCAGCTCAGCATTCTGGCAAAGAACGTAGGCGCGCCGATATACGAGGGAGTTCCTGAAGAGACGAAACCGCTGGAATTGGCCCGCTCGGCGCGGCGCGAGGCCATGCAAACCGGACGCGACGTGCTTTTGGTGGATACGGCGGGCCGGCAACATATCGATGACCAGCTAATGCAGGAGTTGCACGAGCTGAAAGAAGCCTTGACTCCTACCGAGATTCTGTTTGTGGCTGACGCCATGACCGGCCAAGACGCCGTGCGTTCGGCCGATGAGTTTCACAAGCGTTTGGGTATCACCGGAGTGATCCTGACCAAGATGGATGGCGATGCGCGTGGGGGCGCGGCCCTTTCGATCCGCTCGATCACAGGCCAGCCGCTTAAGTTTGTGGGTGTTGGGGAGAAGAGCGATGCGCTGGAGGCTTTTTATCCCGATCGAGTAGCCTCCCGGATCCTCGGTATGGGTGATGTGCTGTCGCTGATCGACAAAGTTCAGCAGAACATCGACGAGAAGACCGCCGAGAAGATGCAGGAGAAGCTGCTCGGCGACGATTTCACGCTGGAAGACTTCCGGGATCAGATCAAGCAGCTTCGCAAATTGGGTTCGCTGGGTGGCTTGCTGGATATGATGCCTAAAATCGGCCCCCTGAAAGATTTGAAGAATGCGGATATCGATGAGAGCAAGATAGGGCGCGTGGTCGCGATCATCGATTCGATGACTCCGAAAGAGCGGCGAAATCACATGCTCATCAACGGCTCACGGCGGCGGCGCATCGCCAAAGGCAGCGGGACAACCGTGCAGGAGGTGAATAATCTTCTGAAGGAATATGGCCAAGCGCGTAAAATGATGAAGAGCTTCACCGGTCCGGGCGGCCTGCTCGGAAAGAAGCTAATGAAGATGAAGCTGCCGGGGTTGCCCGGATTTTGACCGATACTTGTCCCGGTGGAGTTACTTCCACCCTAGAAGTTTGTAACAATATAGAAAAGAAAAGGTTACGATGTTAGCAATTCGCCTGGCGCGGTTTGGCGCCAAGAAGAAACCCACCTATCGCGTGGTCGTTATTGATAGGGAGCGAGCCCGGAACAGCCGCTCCGTCGAGGTAGTCGGCCACTATAATCCGGTCGCCAAGCCAGCGCAGGTGCAACTCAATCATGAGCGCATCGATTACTGGATGAAAAATGGAGCGCAGCCTTCCGATACGGTTAGCCGTTTATTAAAGAACAATCCGGCGCAAGCTCCCGCAGTCGCGTAATCCCGTGGTTGGCCGCAGGTACGCTGGGGCCACATGAGGTAAAGATGAACGAAAGTAACGGCGTGAAGACGCTGGTAGAAGAGATCGCCAAGGCGCTGGTAGACGCTCCTGGCGGCGTTGTGGTCAACGAGATCGCCGGGGAGCATGCCACGGTGTTTGAATTGCGCGTGGCCGAGGGCGACCTGGGAAAGGTGATTGGGAAACAGGGTCGAACAGCGCGATCGATTCGCACGCTGCTGGGAGCTGTCGGGACTAAATTGAACCGGCGCTTTTCGCTCGAAATTCTCGAATAGCGCTTCCGTATCGCCATTCCGCGTATGGACCGGGAAAGAGTGGTTATCGCAGAAATTCTCCGGCCTCGTGGAAATCGAGGCGAGTTGCTGGCCAAATCGCAAAGCGATGTGCCTGATCGTCTCGAGCGCCTGAAACTGGCGCGAGTTCGTTTGGCAGACGGGACAGATACAGAGGTCGAAATAGAGCAGGCTTGGACCCATAAGAGCGATTGGGTGCTGAAATTTGCCGGGGTTGATTCGATCAATTCGGCCGAGCGATTTCGGCGTGGCCAACTGTGGCTGCCGATAGCTGACCGCGGCACATTGGGAGACGACGAGTTCTTCCAATCCGATTTGATTGGGTGCAGCGTGGCGGAGAAGGCTACCGGCAAGCTGTTAGGGATTGTGGAAGGATGGCGGGAGTATGGCGGCCCGCTGCTGATGGAAGTAAGGGCGGGCGAGCGTGAGGTGCTGATTCCGTTCGTGAAGTCGATCTGCTGCGAAGTGGATTTGGCGAATCGAACTATCGCCGTTGATCTGCCTGACGGTTTGCTGGAGCTGTAGGGACGGCGTCAAGGCCGGTTTCGCCATGAGATTTCATATCGTCACGATTTTTCCGGAGTTTTTCTCCGGACCCTTCGAGTACGGGGTGATAAGAAGGGCGCAATCGGACGGTCGATTGGCAATTTGCGTTTACGATCTGCGAAACTGGACGTACGACCGTCACCGCACGGTAGACGATCGGCCATTTGGCGGCGGGGAAGGCATGTTGCTGAAGGCGGAGCCATTATTCCAGGCAGTGGAGGCGATTTTGCCAGATCGCGCTTCGCGGCCGGAAACAGCAGCGAAGCAGAAGGTGGTTCTGCTCTCGGCTCAGGGAAGACGGTTTACCCAGGCGTTGGCGCAGGAGTTTTCGCGAACTGGACGACCTGCTGCTGATGTGCGGGCGCTACGAAGGCGTCGATGAGAGGGTAGCCGAGCACTTGGCCGACGAGGAGGTCTCGATCGGTGATTTCGTGCTAAGCGGCGGTGAGTTGGGGGCAGCGGCAATCGTCGATGCAGTGGCCCGGCTGTTGCCGGGTGTGCTCGGTAATGAAGAGTCGGCGCGTAACGAGAGTTTCAGCGAGAAAAGTGAAGGGTTGTTGGATTGTCCGCAGTACACCAGGCCGGCGGAGTTTCGCGGCTGGAAAGTGCCCGAAGTGCTGCTGGGCGGAAATCATGAGGAGATCAAGCGCTGGCGCCGGGCAGCGTCGCGCGATAAAACAGAGCGGCTTCGTCCAGATTTGATCGAGGACCGCGCTATGAGGCAGAACTGAAATGCAAAACGCACTTGTCAGCAAATTCATTAGCAAACACGCTCGTACCAGCGCGCACCCGGAGTTTCGTCCCGGCGATACGATTCGCGTGCACGTCAGGATCCGGGAAGGCGACAAGGAGCGTCTGCAGGCTTTCGAGGGAACTGTGATTGCGCGGAAAAACACCGGGATGGGCGAAACCATTACGGTTCGCAAAGTGAGCTTCGGTCAAGGCGTGGAACGTATTTTTCCGGTGAACGCGCCAGTGATCGATCACATCGATCTGGTGCGGACCGGGCGCGTTCGCCGCGCCAAGCTCTACTATCTTCGTAATCTGAAGGGTAAAGCGGCCCGTTTGCGCGAGCGCGAATAGCGGATTCGGTTTGTTTTCGTGGCTCGATGAGGCTCGGCTCTCAGCGAGGCGAAGACGGAATGGCGGGAACTCGCGGAAAGTCCGGCAGTAGGCGTCGTAAGGCAAAGGCCGACGGCAGCGCTGAGCGCGCTATCCGTTGCGTCAGCACATACGAACGCGAGGCTCGCGAGCGAGGTTTCTTGCGAGTCGCGGGTGTGGATGAGGTCGGCCGTGGCTGCTTATTTGGACCGGTTTTTGCGGCTGCCGTTATTCTCGATCCCTTGCGGCCCATCCGCGGGCTTCACGACAGCAAAATTCTGGAAGCCGAAGAACGCGCCAAATTAGCCGCTCAAATAAAAGCTCGTTGTGTTTGCTGGGGCATCGGTGGCGCGGACGTATTTGAGATCGATCAGATCAATATCTATCAGGCATCGCGTCTGGCTATGCGCCGCGCGGTTGAATCTCTCGCTATACAACCGGACTTTCTGCTAATCGATGCCATCAAAATCGATTTGCCGCTTGAACAGTTGCCTTTGATCGATGGTGATGCCCGTTGCCGCGCCATCGCGGCCGCGTCCATTATCGCGAAGGTTCATCGCGATGCGTGCCTGGCGCAGTGGGACCAAGTATTTCCTGAATATCACCTGGCCTCGAATAAAGGCTATTCAACGCCCGACCACAAGCGCGCGCTTCGTAAACATGGCCCGACTTTGCTGCATCGCTTCAGTTTCTGGCCGGTGCGGACCAATAGTTCCGAAGTGCATTGGACAGGATATATCAACGGCCCTCCACGCCAGGGAGAACTCTTCGACAGCACACTGGGCGATCTCGCGTTGGTGGAATTAACGCGCGCCGAGGATCCGGCGTGAGTACACGCATGCCGAGCGCCCCAGCCTCACCTCCCGAGACGAAACCTACCCGATTTGTGAGCTGGCATCGGCGCGTTCTCGGGTTCTGCCTCGTGGTCTTTGCTTTCGAGCTGGGAGTTTTTCTTTTGGTATTTCCGTGGCTTGGCAATTGGGACTTAAGCTGGATCGCGGTGCATTCCCCAAGGTTTTCGGACGTCTGGATGAGCCGTTATTTCCGCGGAGCGCTCAGCGGCTTAGGACTGCTGAATATCTATGTTGCGTTTGCTGAGTTGATCAAGCAATTGAAATCCATATTCAAGGGATGAGTCGTCAAGTGATATCGAATTTGACACCTTGGGCAAGCGGGAGTTCGCTACCGTAGTTGACCGTATTAGTTGCGCGGCGCATATAGAGTTTCCAAACATCGGATCCCGATTCACGTCCGCCGCCGGTTTCCTTTTCTCCGCCGAACGCACCCCCGATTTCGGCGCCTGAAGGACCGATGTTGACGTTGGCAATGCCGCAGTCGGATCCTTCGGCGGATACAAAGCGCTCTGCCTCCCGCAGATCCGTGGTGAAGATAGAAGATGCCAAGCCTTGCGGGACGTCGTTATGCATCCCTAGAGCTTCCTCGAAATCGCGGTACTTCATGACGTACAGGATCGGCGCGAAGGTCTCGCGTTTGACCGTTTCCGTTTGGCTGGGCATTTCAACGAGCGCCGGCCGTACGTAAAACGCCCCAGGACCTGATGAGACGCTGATCCTTTCTCCGCCCGTTATCCGCGCACCCACAGCTTTGATTTCGCTCAAGCTCTTCTGCATCGCATCCAGCGCTCGGCCATCGATTAGCGGACCCACCAGAGTGGCGGAATCGCGCGGATCGCCAACTCTCACGGAGCTGTAAACTTGCTTCAGCCGAGGCAGCAGCGTTTCATAGATGCTCTCGTGAACAATCAAGCGCCGCAGCGTGGTGCAGCGTTGTCCAGCGGTGCCCATGGCGGCAAACGCTACCGCGCGAAGAGTAAGATCCGGATCAGCCGAAGGACAAACAATGGCTGCGTTGTTTCCGCCAAGCTCGAGAATCGCGCGCGCGAAGCGGCTGGCGAGCTGTGGCGCGACCTGCCTACCCATGGTTGTGGAACCGGTGGCCGAAACAAGCGGCACGCGTGGATGGTTGACGAGCGCCTCGCCGGCTTCCCTGCCGCCGATTAGAACTGAAGACAATCCGGGTGGTAACGCGCCAAACTGACCAGCGGCTCGATGAAACAGAGCTTGCGTGGCCAGCGCGCACAACGGCGTTTTCTCAGAAGGCTTCCAAACCACGGAATTCCCACAGACCAGGGCTAACGCGGCGTTCCAGGCCCACACGGCCACAGGGAAATTAAAAGCCGAGATGATTCCGGTGACGCCTAGCGGATGCCAGGTCTCCATCATGCGGTGGTTCGGACGTTCCGTGGCGATCGTCAGACCATGGAGCTGCCGCGATAGACCGGCCGCGAACGTACAGATGTCGATCATTTCCTGAACCTCACCCAGGCCCTCGGAAATAATCTTTCCAACTTCAAGCGTCACCAGCCGAGCCAGAGCCTCTTTCTGTCCGCGCAGCTCTTCGGCAAAGAGGCGCATCAATTCTCCCCGGCTTGGAGCGGGTACCTTGCGCCATTCGAGAAAAGCGTCGTGGGCGGCATTGATGGCCTGATCTGTTTCGAGAGTGGTGGTGATGTGGACGTGACCTATGACTTCACCTGTTATGGGAGTGCGGACCTCCAGGTCGCCGCCTGCGAACGCGTTCGGCCGGACGCCCAAGTCGGTGAGTAGATCGGCTGTTTCGCCTGCGATGGTTTTCACAATTGTGCTCGCACAGGCAGTCTACAACGAGATCAATTTCGAGAAGCGCCTGTAACTGCGCGGCGCACAATAGGAAATATGCCAGCGACAGTTTGGAAAGGTTATCTCAGTTTCGGTTTAGTCTCGTTTCCCATTCGGCTGTTCGCCGCGGCGCGAGCCGGAGCCCGTTCATTTCCACCTTCTTCACAAAAAAGACCTCTCGCGAGTCAAGGAAGTGATGTACTGCGCCGCTGAGGATAAGCCTCTGGAGCGTTCAGAGATCGTAAAGGGATTCGAATACGAGAAGAACCGTTATGTAGTTGTCGAACCCGAGGAGCTAGAGAAAGTGGCTCCCGCTACGGCGACCGTGATGGAAATTCTCCAGTTTGTGCGCATGGAGGAAATAGATCCAATCTTCCTCGAAACTTCCTATTACGTCGCGCCGGAGAAGGAGGTCAGCCGGCCGTATACCTTATTGCTGGAGGCGATGAAGGAAACCAAATACGACGGATTAGCAAAAGTATCCATGCACGGCCGGGAACACATTGTCATCCTGCGGCCATCCGAGCACGGCATTGTCTTGCACACCATGTACTTCGAAGACGAGCTTCACAAGAGCAACGAAGTACCAGTACCGGCCTCAGGCAAATTCGACAAGAAAGAAGTGGAATTAGCCAAGAAGCTCATCGAGACGCTCGCCGGCCCGTTTAAGCCGGAACAGTATAAGGACGAGTACAAGCAAAATGTGGAAGAACTGATCGAAAAGAAACGCAAGGGCCGGAAGATCACCCCGATTACCCAGCCGAAAACCGCCCCTGTTATCGATTTAATGCAAGCTCTGCAGCAGAGTCTGGCGCGCGGGGGCCACAAGAAGTCTGGTTCGGCAGCGAAAGCCTCGAGGAAGAAGACCTCGCGAAAAGCCAGCGCCCGGGTGGCGTGACGAATTTGTACTGATCTCTACTCCTTACCGGAGTAGCTCTTGGGCCTCTAGCAGACGCCATGCAGCTACCGCTATGCTGCGGTTGAAGCGTACAAATGCCCCCGCTCAAGAGCTTCTGCAAGCGTCGTAACGAGTTGGCGGACGAACTGGTGGATCTTGCTGTTAAGCTCTCCATCGCCGCGGCGGAAATGGCGGATGTTAGCGGCGCAAGCAAGAATGCCGTGTTCGTCAAAGCGAAGTCAGCAGTGGAACGTCTCCGCGATGAATGTGAAAACATCAAGACCGAGCTTGCCCATCATCGGCTGAAGCACGGCTGCTGACTGATCCCGCCGATTAATGCGCTACTGCCGCGCAAATGAGATCCCGCAGGCGATCGAGATCCGTAGACAAATCCTTGCCAAGATGCACGCGTAACGCGCGGCGATGGCGATCGGCCAGTACCTGAAAATCTCCGCGGGCCTGAGCGGCTTTCACAACACCGAATGAATATTTCTGCTGCGGGACAGGCAGATCTTCGGGTTCGTCGCAGGTGATTTGAAGGAACACGCCTGAATTCGGACCTCCTTTGTATGCCTGCCCGGTGCTGTGCAGGAAACGGGGACCAAAACCGAGGACCGTGGCAACCTGTTTCGATTCGACAATCTGCTTGCGGATATCCTGCAGCGTCTCTTCGTATTCGGGAAACATCGGAATATACGCCAAGAGTCCAAAGTAATCTCCCGGTTTCAGGCGATCGATGTGCTGGCGAATAACGGCGCCGACGGTGCTGGCGCCCTTCAGAAGGACATCGGCATTGGCTTTATCGGTGAAGAGCTTGATGCCCTCTTGCTCCAGAATCGGCTTCTCAGGTGGAAGCGAGCCAGTCTTTTCGAATTCCGAGGTCAGGTCGCGCGTAGCGATTTTACTCGCTTCCACATCAGGCTGGTTAAAGGCGTCAATACCAATTAGCGATCCCGCTACCGCCGTAGCAATCTCCCATTGAAAGAACGTCTGGCCGATATCGTAGAGATCGCCGATCACAATGCGTATGACCGGCTCTCCCGCCTTCTCGAGAGCCGAGATGGGCGCTTCGATTTCAGGATCGTTGTCGCCGGCGAACTTGATGTAGGCAAAAATTCGATCCTTGCCATATTTACTTGGCTCGAAGAGCGGTTCTAGATCTACGGGGATCAGCCCGCGGCCCTCTTTTCCGGTCGATTCGGCCAGCAACTGTTCGAGCCACGCGCCCAGATCGCGGATGGATTTCGAGCACACCAGCGTTACCTTGTCGCGCCCGAATTTCGTAGCGGCCGTGCCTAAGACCAGCCCCAGAGACACACCGGGATTTTTTGCGGCATCCGAATTCTTGCACGCTTCTACCATCGTGGAGGCGCGCTTCAGAAACTTTTCCGTATCTAGGCCCATGGCAGCCTGCGGCACGAGACCAAAATCGGAAAGAGCGGAATAGCGGCCGCCGATACTGGCGACACCGTGATAGAGGCGGCGGAAGCCGAGCTTCTCGGAGACGCCTTCGAGCTTCGAGCCAGGATCCGTGATCGCAATGAAATGATGTCCGGCGCGATCACCCACCGCCTTCTTCGTTTCGTCGAAGAAGTACTGCATGTAGATGTTGGGCTCCAACGTCGTCCCAGACTTGCTCGACACGCAAAAGAGCGTGCGTGCGGGATCGATTTTCTGGCGGAAGCTCGCGATCTGCACAGGATCTGTGGAATCGAGCACTAACAGCTCAGGCGCTCGGCCCTGCCTGCCGAAGGTGCGGCTAAACACTTCCGGGGCAAGACTGGATCCACCCATGCCCAGCAGCAGTATGTGCGTAAAGCCGTCATCGGAGATCTCCGCCGCCAGAGCCTTGAACCTCGAAACGCTCGAAAGCTGCTGATCCACTATGTCGAGCCAGCCCAGCCACTTAGCTTCGTCGGTATTGGTCCATAGCGAGGCGTCTTTCTTCCACAAGCGCTCGGTATTCTGAGAAGCCTCCCAATTCTTCTGAGCCTCTTTGACAGCTTTGCCGAGATCTCTTGGCAGCGAGACCACGAAACTGTCGCGGCTCTCCGCATCAGCCGCGGTCTGGACGTTAGCGGAACTCATTTTGCTCGATTCCTTTCACCTTATTCAGACGGCGGACGTGGCGCTCTTCGCCACTGAACACCGCTTTGAGAAACGCGTCCGCGGCGTCCTGCGCCATCATCGGCCCGATAATGCGCGATCCCAGAACCAAAACGTTCATGTCGTCGTGCTCGACACCTTGATGAGCGGAGTAGTGATCGTGACAAAGGCCCGCGCGAATGCCTTTGTACTTGTTAGCGGCGACGGAAACGCCCACGCCGCTACCGCATACCAAAACTCCTCGATCGGCCTGGCCGGAGCGAATGTCTTCCGCGACCAGCGTGGCGTAATCCGGATAATCGTCGGGCTTGCCCGGCTCGAAGGTGCCGACATCGTGAACGGTGTGGCCAAGTTTCTGGATGAAATCGATCAACTGCTGCTTCATTTCGTAGCCGGCATGATCTGCCCCGATAGAAATTCTCATGGCACAAATAGATTAGTATGCAACCACCATGGAATTAGATGCATCGCGTGCAATAACATTCTGCGGGAAATTAAGCTCGTTGCATGACCAACGTCGCGTTTAAACCGCCGAACGCGAATGTATTCGAAATTGCGGTCTCGATCTTCGCCGGGCGCGCTTGGTTGGGAACGACGTCCAGATTACAGGCCGGATCGGGGCTCGTAAAATTAGCCGTGGGCGGGAGCAGGCTATTTTTCAGCGCCAATATCGTTACAATCGCTTCGATACCGCCGGCCGCTCCCAAGGTATGGCCGTGCATCGACTTGGTCGAGCTTACCGGCAGTTTCTCGGCATTTTTCGAAAAGACCGCGTGAATGGCCTGGCTTTCCATAGCGTCATTCGCTTGCGTGCCGGTACCGTGAGCATTGATATAGTCGATCTGCTCCGGTGTTACATGCGCGTCACGAAGGGCCCATTCCATGGCTTTAGCTGGACCTTCGACGCACGGTTGAGTAAGGTGATGGGCGTCCGAGCTCATTCCGAAGCCCACGATTTCTCCGAGGATTTCCGCCCCCCTCGCCCGCGCGTGTTCCCAGTTTTCGAGAACCAACATGCCGGCGCCTTCTCCTAGGGATAAACCGCGGCGATCTGCCGAAAAGGGGCGGCACACATCCGGGGAAACGACGCGCATCGCTTCCCAGGCGCGCATGAGCCCTTCGGCAAAGACGGCTTCGCTGCCGCCGGCAATGGCGGCATTCACCAGCCCGCTACGCACCATCCAGAAGGCTTGTCCCAGCGCGTGATTCGAAGATGAGCAAGCTGTCGCAACCGTGTAGGTAGGCCCATGAATGCCGAATTCCAACGAAATACGGCTGGCGCCTGCATTTGCCATGGTGCGGGGAATGGTCAATGGAGCCACGCGTGGATTCTTCTCTATATAAAGCCGCCGATACCCTTCCTCTTCCGAAAACTGGCCCCCCACGCTGCTGCCTGTCACCACTGCGGAGCGATCGGCCAATTCTCCTTTAAACGTCAGGCCGCTTTGCGCTACAGCTTCCCGGGCCGCCACAGCGGCTAACTGCGCGAAGCGTTCCAACATGACCAGATCTCTTTCCGTAAAATGATCGGCGGCCTGGAAATTTAGGGCCTCCGCTCCCTGCCGAAACTTATAAGGCGGCGACCCTGGATCCCGCAGCGGCGCAATGCCGCTTTCGCCGGCCGCTAGGCGGGCCCAGCATTCGGCGACATTATTTCCTAATGCGCAGATGAGTCCCAGGCCAGTTACTGCTACCCGATTCACGCCGCACCCGGAGGCACGGGTTCGTTTGTCTGTTGAACGAGGGTACGCACACCTTCGACGGTTTCGCGCACGGAGCGCATGTTCTGAACGCCTTCATCCGGGATGCTAATGCCGAATTCGTTCTCCAAAGCGAAAACAATGTTGATGCCGTCCAAGGAATCGATTTTCAGCTCCTCGAAGGTGCTGTCCAGGGAAATGGATTCGGCGGGTATGCGTTGGGTTTTAGCGATCACGCGAATGACGTGAGGCCCCAGATCGTCTAGTTCCGAGAGTTCGGACATGTGGTCGAAACTCATGATAACTCCCGCCCTGATTTAGGAGCAGGTCCGCGCCCGGATATGGCGGTGCAGATAAAAAAGGCCGAGTGCCCCCTGGAGCCCTCGGCCGTAAATACTCCGCGCGGCCCAAAATTCCGCGCGGCAGTGTGGAGGATCCGTTATGTAAAGTGCGCCCGCTGAAAAGATTGTTGGTTCAGTTTAGGAGACCGCCATGGCCCAAACAGGCGATTTCCCAGCCGGAAATGCGATACCTGGCGAGCATGGGCGGCAAAATCAAATCCAGCACGTTCAGCTTTGGGGACCGAAAGCAGCACGGCGCGGATACGATTGGAATATCATCTTTGTAACTCAGCATCATCAGATTGCCGGGTTCGACTGGCGCGAGGAATCGTTCCACGTGCGCGCGAAGGCGGACGAGCGACCGCCCAATCACGTCCTCAGGTCCAGCGGGCGCGGTCGTAGAGGCGATCAGAACCACGGCAGGCTTCGTCCGCAGCAAGTGTTGCAGCGATCGAGCCACATGCTCTTCCTCTTCCACGCAGGCAAGCGCATAGCGGAGGCTCGCCCCAAAGCGCTCAATCCGCGTGTGAACAACGGCTTCAAACAAAGCACGGGCGCGATCGCCATGGACCGGATCCGTATAGAGAATGCCGACCCCGGAGTCGCGGATTGGCCGCGCCTGTAAAATCGGGCCGCGTTCGTCAAGAATCGAGAGAACCGCTTTGACGTGCGATTTCGCTACAGCAAAGGGCGCGCTCTTAATGGTTGCAATGCGTTCACCCGCGCGCGCATAACGGTAGTTCGGAACCGTTGCGATGACGACGCTGCTGGTGCAATTGATTTGCTTTAGAAGTTCATCGTCCACCAGAGCACAACAGTTTTCAGTCGCCAACAAATTCGCCCGGCCGCCAGCCGCCAATTTGATCTCTACCGATCCGCAGCACATGCCTTCCGCCACCGCCATTACGGCATCGTCCTCGCCGATCTCACCGTCTTCGAGTTCGGTTACCCACACCTGCCGCATTCCTTCCGTCTGTAACAGACGGACGTCCTCGTCGCTCAGGATATGGCCTTTCGCCAGTAATTTCCTGCCACCCGGCCGAAAAATGGTACAGCAGAGAATTCGGCCGGCTGATTTTTGAATGTCAAGTGTGAGGGCCCGCAAAATGTTATCCTCCGATAAATCGAGTACTAAGTCCGCGGTACCGAGTATACTAGTACTATTAGGATAAAACTAGTAAAGAATGCACAAAAAGGGAATATTTTACTGACTCTAGTGCTTTAGTACCAGTAAATGGGGGGTTTCCCCGCCTAACTAGCGGAATGTTTGGTTTCCAACGTGTGGAAGCTGGATTAATTCGCCGGATAAAGCGCTTTCGTAGTGTTGAAATTGTGCGCTAATGGCGGGACATCTAAATCGCTTTAGAACCGCAATCTCATCACAGTTCTGGAATTTTGGACACCGGAGGCAATCTTTCCACGCTTTCAAAGGAAGCTCGCCTCGCTCTACTTCGGCAAAACCGAGCCTTTCGAAAAACTGCGGGACGTATGTGAACGCGAACACCGATTCCAGATCGTTCTCTCGCGCCTCGGCTTCCAAGGCTTCGACCAGGACTCTCCCGACTCCCTGCTGTTTCAGCGCCGGCAGCACTGCCAAGGAGCGGACTTCCGCGCTAGTCGGAGTGTAAAAATGGAGCGCTCCGCATCCGGCCAGCAGGTCATCCAGATACGCTACGGAAAAGTCGCGTATGTTCTCCGAAAGCTCGAATTCGGTTCGCGGCAGCATCACGCCATCGGCGGCATAAGAGTTGATGAGAGCAAGCACATGCGGGATATCTCGCATGGCCGCTTTACGAACCGCAACGGCGGTTTGCGTCATCGCGATGCGCCTTCCATAGCCACAGGCTGGGCCGACAAGCGGGTTCCTAACGCCTCTCCTGCCAAGAGCCTCTGGCAGACCAGTGGCTGATGGCCAGAGGCAATGACCACTTCCTCTAATCCGGAGCTGAGGGCGGCATTGGCGGCATCGAGCTTTGCCCGCATCCCGCCGCGAGCCACTCCCGAAACGATCAGTTCATGAATTTGATACGGGGTGAGTTGAACGATGATCTGCCCGTGGTTGTCCTTCACGCCCTCCACATCAGTCAAGAAAATGAGTTTTTCCGCCCGCCAGCCGACAGCGCAGGAGACCGCCATCTGATCCCCGTTGACGTTGTACACATGGCCATGCTCATCGCCCGCAATGCACGCCACCACGGGCAAATAACCGGAATTTATCAGCAGGTCGAGCAGGCGGGTATCCGACTCCATTGGTCGTCCGACGAACTCCAACTCGGGACTGAGATGAGTCGCTTTTGTCAACGAACCGTCCAAGCCGGAAAGCCCTACGGCCAGTTCACCCGCCGCGACGAGCGCCGAAACCAGTTGTTTATTCACGCTACCCGCAATCACCTTCACGACGGCATCGATGACCACTTCATCCGAGACACGAAGTCCGTTGATGAACCGGCTCTGCACGCCTCGTTCCTCCAGAAAGCGCGTGACCTGTTTACCGCCGCCATGCACCACCACCAGCTCGCAGCGCTGCGCTACTTCGGCTAGTTGGCGCGCTATGCTGGTCCGGCTTGCGGCGTCGTCCAGCAGCGTGCCGCCTACTTTGATCAGCACTCTCACAGAAGCGCCTCGGTTTCCGGGAAGCCCAGCATCAGATTCATATTTTGCACTGCCTGCCCGGCGGCGCCTTTCACCAAGTTATCTTCCGCAACCACAATCGTCACGCGCTGGCTGTCGGGATCGAAGACAAAGCCGATATCGCAGAAATTGGTATGCTGGACGGCGCGTAAATCCGGCACTTTACCTGGCGCATAGAGCCGAATAAACGGCTCATCGGAATACGACTCTTCGTAAATGGACAATAAATCGACGGCTTTTTCCACGCGCTGCGTCCGAATATAAATGGTTTCGAGAATGCCGCGGGAAATCGGCAGCAGGTGTGCCGTGAAAGTAAACTCCCTTTCCCCCAGTCCCGAATTTTGCAGAACCTCTGCAACGTGCCGATGCTCCGCAAAGCCATACGCGGTAAAATTTTCAGCCGCTTCGCAAAAGCTTGTTTTGAGAGACGGCTTCCTACCGGCGCCGCTCACCCCAGACTTCGCATCGCAAATTATTCCGCGGCTGCGGTCGGCCACCTGCGCATCGATGAGCGGCCGAATGGCCAGATTCGCGGCGGTCGGATAGCAACCCGGGTTTGCGACTAGCCGAGCATCGCGAATCCGGTCACGATAGAACTCAGGTAGGCCGTAAACAGCTTGGTCGAAAAGCTGCGCCGCCGTATGGCGCTCTTTGTACCAGCGCGAGTAGGTTTCGGCATCTCTCAGCCGGAAGGCGCCGCTGAGATCCACCACCTTAGCTCCTGCTTCCAAGAAGGAAGGCGTTAGCTCGATCGAGACCTGGGCCGGAGTAGCCAGGAAGATCAATTCGATCCCTTCCTCTTTAACAGCGTCCGGCGTAGCGGGAATCGTTTTACGTGGAGTTTGGCCCAGCGGACCCGCGCGTTCCTCTGAATCGGACCGATGTTCCAGCAGAACTACTTCTACACCCGAGTGGCGGGAGAGAATCCGGACCAGCTCAGCACCGCTGTAGCCGCGGAAGCCAACAATACCCACGCTGCGTCCTGAGTAATTATTCACGACAATGAATAATTATACTATAGCTGCTCAGTGGTGGACCGGGCCGCGAGATCGCCAATAACGGGCAGCCGCACTTGTTGTTCCTGGGCGGCTTTAACGAGCAGATAGATCCAGCAGACGAACACCGCGATTTTCACTAGAGCAAGCAGGGCGCGCTCAACGCCCCAGCCGGGAATCCCCGCAAACAGCAGGGTGGGGACAGCGGAAGAAACGATGAGCCAGGCGACGAACAGGTAAAGCGCCTGAAACGCGTCAAAACGGACCCTGAAATTAGTCCGGAATTTCTGCGATGCCAGAAACACGATAGCGGGAATGACACCGAAGACAGGTATGTAGCAGAGGATGCAGGCGGTTCGGTTGCTGATGCCATCAAGAAAATCCGAGAACTCCGCGGCGGACCGGGGTTGTGGGGTTCCGCAGTGATAGCAGAACGATGCGCCCGTATCGACGGCAGTCCCGCAGTTGGTGCAAAAGGGCAATTCCCGGTCTCCTGTTTTCTCTTTGTAACTAAAGTTACGTGAAAGTGCAAACGTTTGTTCCGGAATCCCTGCTTCTGCTGCTTTGATAGCATCGGGGAGAAATGCGATTCCTGCGTGTTGCATTCTTTCTTGGCATTTTCAGTTCCTGTGTACAGGCAGCGCAGAAACCACTCCAGATCTTCTTTATTGACGTGGAGGGCGGCCAAGCGACGCTATTCGTGACGCCGGCCGGTCAATCTCTATTGATCGATACAGGTTGGGGATACAACGCATATAGAGATGCCAACCGGATCGTAAAGGCCGCCAAACTGGCCAAAATCAAGAAAATCGACTACGTCCTCATCACGCACTACCACGCCGATCATGTGGGCGGCGTTCCGCAGCTCGTGTTGAAGATTCCGGTCGGCGCGTTCATAGATCATGGGCCGAATCGCGAGACCACGAATGCAGGCAATCACCTGTACAGTGAGTATCAAGCGGCGATCGCGGGCTCGAACCACATCCTGGCGAGGCCAGGTGAGCAACTGCCGATCAAAGGGATAAACGCCGTGGTGGTCAGCGCCGACGGAAATCTGATCGACCAGCCGCTTCCGGGCGCGGGGCAGCCCAACCAGTTTTGCTCCGGCGTCGAGCAGAAGGCGACTGATCCAACGGAGAACGCCCGCTCGGTAGGGACCGTGATCACCTTCGGCGAACTACGGATCGTCGACCTGGGCGACCTTACTTGGAATAAAGAGCTGGAATTGGTTTGTCCGAACAACAAGCTTGGGAAAGCCGATCTCCTGGTCGTCTCCCATCATGGGATCGATTTGAGCAACAGCCCGGCGTTGGTTCACGTACTGCAAGCGCGCGTAGCCGTTTTCGATAACGGCTCGAAAAAGGGCGCCGCTCCTTCCGCCTGGGACGTCGTCAAGTCCTCCCCGGGCATTGAAGATATATGGCAATTGCATTTCGCTGACGCGGGCGGAAAAGAGCACAACGCTACGGATCCTTTTATCGCGAATGTAGAAGAAGCGGACACTGGCTACTACCTGAAAGTAACTGCTACGCCTGACGGTAGCTTTGCAGTTTACAATCCGCGCAACAAGTTTGAGAAACAGTACCCCGCGGCTCGCTAATCGCGCCTAACCGAAGAAGTCTTTCACCTTTTCAAAGACGCTCTTCTCATGCGGGCTATTCTCGGCGGGCAGAAGTTCGCTGAGCTGTTCGAACAGTTTCCGCTGTTCACGCGTTAGTTTTTTCGGTACCTGAACATCCAAGTGGATGTAGAGATCGCCGCGGGCGCGGCTATTCAGATGCGGCACCCCCAGATTACGCAACCTGAATTGAGCGCCTGCTTGAGTACCTTCCGGAACGCGGATCTTCTGCGGCCCATCGAAAGTTTCGATTTCGATCTCAGCTCCTAGAACGGCTTGCGCGACGTTGATGGGCAGCGTGCAGTGGAGATCGGTCTCACGACGTTCGAAGATCGGATGCTCCGCGACTTTGATGACGACATACAGATCTCCGGGCTGACTGCCAGGAAGTCCCGGGTTCCCTTCCGTTGCGAGCCGCAGACGCGTCCCGTTGTCTACACCCGCCGGTATGTTCACCTTCAACTTCTTTTCCGCGCGGCTGAAGCCTTCCCCGCGGCACTGCGAACAGGACTGGCGAATGACTCGCCCGCGTCCACCGCAGGTAGGACATGTCTTGCGAATGGATAAAAAGCTCTGTTGGTAGAGAATTTCTCCGCGGCCGTGGCAGGCGGCGCAGGTAACCATGCCTCCATTCGGCTCAGCGCCCGTCCCTTGGCATTTTGAGCAAGCCTCCTGACGCGGGATTTGCAGATCCACCGACAAGCCACGCATCGAATCTTCGAAGCTGATCTCCAGGTCATAGCGGATATCCTCGCCGCGTTGCGCGCGTGACCCGCGACGCCGTCCACCGCCTCCGAAAATGTCGCCCAGGCCGAACAGGTCTCCGAAGATGTCCGCGAAATCGGCGAAGGCGGTCTCCTCGAATCCCGTGGAACCCATACCGCTGACGCCTTGATGGCCGAAGCGATCGTAGGCTGCGCGTTTCTGCGAGTCGCTCAATATGGCATACGCTTCCGCCGCTTCCTTGAACTTCTCTTCAGCCTCCCGGTTATCGGGATTGCGGTCAGGATGGTACTGCAGCGCCAGCTTGCGGTACGCTCCTTTAAGCGTCTGTTCGTCGCAATCGCGCGAGACGCTTAGCACCTCATAGTAATCTCGTTTCGCGATACTCATCGTAGCTTGCAGTTGTTCGAGAAAGCGCTCACGGGTTAACGGCTACTTTTACCATCGCCGGACGGAGCAGCCGTCCCTTAAAGTAGTAGCCCCGCTGAAATTCGTCCAAGATCGTCTGATCCGGATGGTCTTTTGTATCCACCATCTCAACGGCATGGTGGATATGCGGATTGAACAAGGGAACCTCGCTCGAGATAGGTTCTAAACCTAATTTCTTAAGCGACTCATAGAGCCGCTGGTAAATCAGTTCCATCCCCCGGGCGTATTCCTTATCGGCAGTTTCCACTTTCAAGGCTCGTTCGAGATCGTCGAGTACCGGCAGCAGCGCCTTTACGGCATCCATGGCGGCGAACTCGAATAGATCGCTGCGCTCCCGCTCGTTGCGGCGGCGAAAATTTTCGAATTCGGCCTGGCGGCGCTGCAACAGATCTTGCAGTTCAGCTTTTTCTTTTGCCAAACGATCCCGCTCGGCTATGAGCTCGGCGCTAGCCGGGGAGTCAGTGCGGACTGCCATTTCGGGCTCCACCGTCTCAGGTGGACGTTCGGCGTGCAATTGAGCCTCCTCGGTTGCCACACTACTATTGTCTACAGTTTCCATTTGATACACCAACAGGGGTGCGGATCGCATCCCTTCCTCGCGCACGGCGAGCGCCACGGGCCCGGTGCGCTAGCTCCTTAAATTTCAGCGTAACAAACGAAGCTAAACTTGCAAGTCTACCCCGGACAGACCTTGGCATTTTGTTATATTTGAGGCTGCAATTCAGGTTGCACCCGTCCGCGGAGAGGGAAGATCCCGCCTGAATGAAGTTTCTAGCGCCGAGCATTGACTTCTCTTCTGCCCGTGATAGCGGACACCGGGCCATAGAAGCAGGAGTATATGTCTCGTCAACTACCTGAAAAACCGAATCTCGAATTTCTCAAGAAGCAAGCCAAAGAACTGCTGGGCGGCATGCGGCAGGGCAAACTGGCCGACGCCCAACATGCCCTCGCTAACGAGTACGGTTTCGCCACTTGGGCGAAGCTGAAGTCACACGTTGAGGCGCTGGGGCGCACTCCGGCGGAGGCGTTGCAGGCAGCGGTCTGCGATAGCGATGCGCCGCGTGTCCGCGAGCTTCTTGAACGCTACCCGGAGTTGCGGGCGAAGATCGACGATCCGTTGCCCAACTACGGCTTCGGCCAACAAGCCTTGTTCGCCGCAGTGCAACGAAGCGATCGGGCCACCATCGATGTGCTGCTGCGCGCGGGTGCCGGCATCCGGAAGCGTACCGAGTGGTGGGCGGGCGGTTTCGGCGTGCTGGACGATTGCGATCCCAGCATGGTGGAGTTTCTATTGGAACGCGGCGCGCTACTGGATGCGCACTCCGCTGCGCGCTTGGGAATGATGCCGAAGCTGCGAGAGCTGGTGGCCGCCGATCCGGGCGTAGTCCACGCGCGCGGTGGAGACGGGCAGACGCCGCTGCACTTCGCCTCCACGGTGGAGGTTGCGAAATTCCTTCTAGAGAACGGAGCCGCGATCGACGCGCGCGATGTGGATCACGAATCGACGCCGGCTCAGTATATGCTGCGCGTGCACCAGAAGCGCCACTATCCGATTGGCCGGCAGGATGTAGCTCGTTACTTGGTGTCACGCGGATGCCGTACGGACATCTTAATGGCGGCGGCGCTCGGCGACGCGGATCTGGTGCGGCGCCACCTGGATAGCGATCCCGCCTGCATCCGGATGAGCGTATCGGAAGAGTGGTTTCCAAAACAGGATCCCCGCGCGGGCGGCACGATTTACATCTGGATTCTGGGGGCGCACCGCACCGCGCATTCCGTAGCGCGCGATTTCGGTCACGAGGAAGTCTTCCAGTTGCTCATGGAGCGGACTCCGGAGGACCTGAAGCTGGCGCTGGCATGCGAACTGGGCGACGAAGCGGTGTTTCACGAATTTCTTTCGAAGCATCCGGATGCCGCTAACGCGCTGTCTGGGACGGACCGGCAAAAGCTGCCCAACGCTGCGCAGAATAACAACACAAAAGCGGTTCGGCTGATGCTGGAGGCGGGTTGGCCCGTGGATACTCCGGGAGAGATGGGAGCCACGGCGCTGCACTGGGCCGGCTTCAACGGCAATGCCGAAATGGCCCGCGAAATTCTGCGGTTCCATCCGGCTCTGGAATTGAAATCGCGGGACTATGCGGGCACGGCGCTCGCATGGGCCGTGTACGGCTCCGGGAATAGTTGGCATCGAAGCACCGGGGATTTCGTCGGGACGGTCCGCGCTCTCCTCGATGCTGGGGCCACTCTACCGCCGCATGCGGAGAACCTGGAGCCCAGCGACGCCGTGCTCGAGATGCTGCCATGAACTCGAACAAGCGCCCTCTCTCGGTGACGATCCTCGCAGCCGTGTATATAGCAGTGGGCGCCATCGGCTTTGCTTACCACTTCACCGATTTCTACGCCAGCCATGCGTTTCGCTATGATGCTGTCCTGGTCGAATTCATCGACGTCTTAGCGATTGTCTGTGGCGCATTCATGCTCCGAGGCCGCAATTGGGCGCGTTGGCTCGCGCTCGCCTGGATCGCATTCCATGTAGTCCTGAGCGCCTTTCGCGCCTTCCCTGAATTCGCCGTCCACGCTCTGTTCTGTGCCGTGTTTGCCTGGATTCTTTTTCGTCCTCCGGCTGCGCAGTACTTTCGTTAGACGACATCATCTATGCTCATTGCCAGTTGGAACGTGAATTCGATTCCCGCTCGCCTGGAAAACATATCTGGTGGACACTTCCGAACGAGTGGCAATGGCCTATAATCCACCTCGTTATGCGAATTGGATTTGCGGCGCCTCCCGTTCCGGGCCATTTGAATCCGATGATCGCGCTTGCTACCCACTTGAAATCGCGGCGCCACGAGGTAGTCTTCTTTAGTTTTCCTGATACTGAGGCTGTGTTCCGCGCCGTCAACATGCCCCTAGTGCCTTACGGTGCCGAACAATTCCCGCCTGGCAATCTCGCGCACCGCCTATCTCAGCTCAGCCGCCTCAGCGGCGCGAAGGCCTGGCAATTCACACTTCAGCAGTTCATAGACGGCTGCCGCGCTTCGCTGCAAGATGGTCCTAGAGTAGTGCGGGATTCGCAAATAGATGCACTCGTCTTGGATACAGCTCAACGAGGATTTGACCTGGTGGCTATGCATCTGCGCGTCCCCTACGTTCATGTGTCCAACTCGCTTCACCTCGACTTTTGGGGACGCACCCCGCTTTGCGTTTATCACTGGCCCTACGAAGATGGCCCCGTCGCCTTGGCGCGCAATCGACGCGGAGTAGAAATGTTTCGGCAGGCCATTGCTCCACTGACGAATATCCAACGGGAATATGCTGAACAGGTCGGACTTGAACTCGATTGGGATGATCTCGCCCGAAGCATTTCCAAACGGGCGTGGCTAACTCAGACTCCGAAAGAATTCGACTTTCCGAGTGACCACTGGCCGGACTATTTCCACTATGTGGGCCCACTCCGCGGCGCCTCTGCGCGCGCACCGATTGAATTCCCCTGGAAACGGCTCTCGGGCGAACCGCTGATCTACGCCTCCATGGGCACACTCCAGAATGGGTCGGAAGGCGTGTTCCGCAAGATTGTCGAAGGCGCCGAGGCGCCAGGCCGTCAAATGGTGCTTGCGATCGGAGACAATCTTCACCCGGACCAGATCGGTGCTGTTGCAGCTAACACCATCGTAGTGAAGCGCGCGCCGCAAATCGAACTCTTAAGGCGCGCTACCGTATGTATCACGCACGCTGGCTTGAACACGGTTTTAGAATCGCTGGCGCAAGGTGTACCTATGGTCGCCGTTCCGGTGACCAACGATCAGCCCGGTGTCGCCGCTCGAATCGCTTACACGAAAACGGGCATCGTCATTCCGTTGAAAGAGCTAAATGCCCAGAGGGTGCGGGCCGCCGTAGGCCAAGTAATGACTGATCCCATTTATCGCGAGAATGCTCAACGGTTGCAGGCGGCCATTCAAAGGAGTAACGCACTCGATCTAGCGGCTGACCTGATTGAGCGGGCGCTTCGAGCTTAGGCGCCCCTCGGGTTGCAAAACGAAGGCGACAAGACGTCAACAAGAGTTAGTTGAACTGCGAAAATCTAGTAGTCCGCAATCACCCATGTTTGTTCCACTTACACCATTACGCTTCCTGCATCGTGCGATTGATCTCTATGGCGAGAAGATCGGCGTTATCTCCGGGGATTTCGAGTTTACTTATGCGGAGTTTGGTGAACGCTGCGAACGGCTGACGAGCGCATTGCCGGCGCATGGAATTGAACCAGGGGACAGCGTTGCTTATCTGAGCTTCAATACACACGAACTGGCGGAAGGCTATTTCGGCGTGCTGCAGGCGCGCGGAATTCTTACTCCGCTGAACGTACGTCTCTCGCCGGCCGAGTTGTTGTATCAATTGAACCACTCGGGGGCCAAGATGCTGATCTTCGAGCCGGATTTCGCGCCCCTGATCTCCAAATTTCGCAACGAATGCCCGTCTATTCAGCGCTACGTAGGTATAGGCGATGCGGCTGAAGGGGATTTGAGCTATGAAGAGTTGATCGCAGGCGGGGGGACTGAGCGGGCGGACGTTTTCACATTTGATGAGGACGCCATTGGGGAACTATTTTATACGGGAGGAAGCACAGGCACTCCGAAGGGAGTGATGCTAAGCCACCGGGCGCTTTATCTGCACGCGATCTCGGCAGCGATTTTGAAGCGAGACCCGGAGTTGGCGGTGAACCTGGCCAGCGTCCCTCTATTTCATGCGAATGGATGGGGGTTCGTTCACATTGCTACCATGCTGGGAATCAAGCAGGTGTTGATGCGCGGTTTCGATCCGGCAACAACATTCGCTTTGATTGAGAAGCATGGGGTAACTCATTTGGGTTTAGTGCCTGTGATGGCCCACATGCTGCTCCAGTTCCCCACCGCGGAGGCCTACCGGCGCGAGAGCGTACTGGATATTGCCGTGGGGGGTGCCCCCTGCACGCCGCAGCTCTTCGAGCGCTTAGAGCGCTTGTTCCCGAACGCGCGAGTTGTGACCGGCTACGGGATGACAGAAACAGCGCCGTTCCTCTGCTTTCCGCCCCCGAAGAAGACCGCGGAAGAAGAGGCCGGACCGCGGCGCAAGCGGCAGGCTTCTATTGGCTGGCCGGCCATGGGAGCACAGGTGAAGGTGGTGAATGCGGAAGGACGCGAGGTGCCGCGCGACGGCCAGGCCGTGGGCGAGATCTGGGCGCTGGGCGACAACGTAATGGACGGATATTTAGGCGACCCTGCAGCAACCGCAGCGGCGTTTTCCGGTCATTGGCTGCGAACGGGCGATCTGGCGGTTTGGCATGCAGATGGAACGATCGGGTTCGTGGACCGCATTAAAGATGTCATCGTCAGCGGCGGCGAAAACATTTCGTCACTCGAGATCGAGACCGCGATTCTCGACTCATCCGGCTGTGCTGGAGTGTGCCGTGGTGGCAGCGCCGGACGACAAATGGGGCGAGGCGCCGGTTGCCATAGTGGTTCCGAAGACAGGAGCCGAGTTGAATAGTGACGAGCTAATCGTGTTTCTGGCACAACGGCTGGCGCGCTTCAAACTGCCCCGAACGGTTGAGTTTCGTAAAGAACCCTTGCCGCGCAGCGTCACGTTAAAGGTCAAAAAAATGGCTTTGCGCGAGAAATACTGGAAAGATCAGCCAATAAGAGTGCATTGACCGCCCGATCTGCGCTCATTGCGTGGTCCTGGTACTGTCTGAGGTCTCGCCGAGATCGAAAAAATGATACGATTGTCGCTGCTCGGAGGAAAGCCCAAATTGTCTGAAACTAATCCCGCAGAGAAAGGGGCTAACGCAAACCGGTCGACGGTTTCTCGTATAGCGCTCTTAGCAGGCGCCGCGGCAGCATTGCCCGTTACTGGATACGCCACGTCGATCGCCAACACGATCGTCTACACGAACGAGACGTCGGCTCCGCTGGTGGCGGACCAACCCTCTGGCACGCCAGGGACCACTAGCATCAGTGTAATCATGGATCCGAACGCGCTTACGAGTTCGGCTTTCACGTTCACTGCGGGAGTGTACCCCGGCGGCGGCGTATTTCCGCCATATGAAAGGGTCTTTGTCACTCCTCCTTCGGTCGGCGGCGGGTATGTGTCAACCGATGGGAGTAGTGGCGCAGACGCCGCGCCTGCAGCACCAGGCACGGTCATCGGGGCAAGTTCCACGTTTTCCACAGGTAATGGGACGCTGTCGAAGACCAGCGCCGTACCGATATTAGACGATTATCCATGGCCGAACGACAGCACGCAATTCCGGTACCTTGGTGTTGAATTCCAAGACGCGGCGCTGGGCGCCGGGACCTACTTTGGATGGATTTCCGTGAGTGCGGAGACGGACGACGCTATCGCTACTGTAAACGGCTTCGCGTACAACAGCACCCCCAACGGGTGCATAGCCGCTGGGCAGACCACTGGAATCTGCTCTTTGGCCTCAGCGCCCGAACCGTCGTCGCTCGCGCTGCTTGCTTTGGGGGCAGCGGGACTGGCGGTACTACGCGCGCGACGCAAGTCCGCTCGCGCATAACTAGCCGGCACAGGGGCGGGACGCCCACCATGCAGGTGAGAAACTGGCGTCCCGTTGTGCCGGCTGTTACTTAGGAGATCGATCTATCCGGGGTTCGCTTATGCAATCCTCTCAGGCGAAGCTTGTCCTTATCGGTTGGCATGGGGCGGATTGGCGATCCATTCATCCGCTGATGGAAGCCGGCCTGATGCCAAACCTTCGCTCACTGGTTGAGCGCGGAGTCGCGGGCAATCTGCGGCCGGGCGGACCAACCGTTTCGCCGATGATCTGGACA
Organism: uncultured Acidobacteriaceae bacterium; assembly: GCA_963795445.1. Classification (GTDB taxonomy): domain Bacteria; phylum Acidobacteriota; class Terriglobia; order Bryobacterales; family Bryobacteraceae; genus Bog-105. The sequence continues at coordinate 376,357 of CAWCHX010000004.1, forward strand.
TCTATCGCCACAGGTAAAAGCGCCGATGAGCATGGCGTCTTGTCGGCGTCGGAATACGATCCTTTGACGGGCGGAACGCGCCCGGCCGGCAGCAGATCGCGGCGCGTAAAGGCGCTTTGGAACATCGCCATGCAGACCGGGCTGAAGGCCCACGCTGTTTGCTGGTCCGCGACTCATCCAGCCGAGGAACTGAACGGCTGCTGCATTACGCCGGCGTTTATTGAGCCGCTGGGCCGTTACGGCACTCCCTGGCCCGTATTTCCCGCATCTGTGAGTCCCCAGTCGCTGACCAATCAAGTGGCTGAGTTCCGCGTGCATCCGGGTGATCTGGCCGGTGAAGATCTCGTTCCATTCATTCCGCGATTGCGTGAGATCGATCAGAAAGTTGATCGGCGGGTGATCGGCTTTGCGGACATATTGGCTCACACTGCCAGCGCGCACGCCATCTCTACCTGGCTCCTGGAACATCAGCCGTGGAATTTGATGATGGTCGGCTGGACTGGTTTGCAGCGCGCCTGTGAGCAATTCATGCGTTATGCGCCGCCGTTGATGCAAGGTGTTCACCCGGACGATTTCCAGCGCTATGGCGATGTCGTTCGCGCAATGTATTGCTATCACGACATGCTGCTCGGCCGCATCGTGGAGCTGGCAGGACCAGAGGCAACGGTTGCCATTGTCTCGGCCGCGGGGTTCCGGTCTGGTGAGGAACGTCCGGTCTCGCGAGCGCTGCAGAACAGGACCGAGGCCTGGTACCGGCCGTATGGCGTGTTTTGCATGGCGGGGCCGCCGATTGTCGCCGATGAATTGCTGCACAACGTGACCATGTATGACGTTGCGCCGACTTTGCTAAATGCAGTTGGAATCCCGCCCGGGGCGGATATGCCGGGTCGAGTCCTCACGGAAGCCTTCCGCGACAGGTCTGAACAACAACGCATCCGGAGTTGGGACAAAGTTGCGGGCAATTGCGGAATGCATCCGCCGGCGGAGCAGGATGAACAGACCGCTGCGGTAATCGCTGAGCTTCGCGATTTGGGTTACCCGGATGTAACGGACAAAAATGTAGAGAGCAATGCAACTCTGAAGCGCCTGGAGCGCGAACGCGAGTATAATCGCGCGCTTGTGCATTTCTCATGCCAACGATATGCGGAGGCGCGGATCGCGTTGAATAGGTTGAACGAGGACTCCAGTGAGCCGCCGATCACTTTGATGCTGGCTTATGCCTCCTATTGTGCCGGCGATCTGCATGCAGCTTCGGAAACTCTGCGCGGCATTCCTCGTGAGCATCCACTGGCGGCAAATGCCAAGTTACTGGAGAGCTACATTGCGCTGGCCGAAGGCAACCTGAAGAAGGCGGCCGCGGATGTGGCGATTGCGGAACGAATCGGGTTCGACCGTTCACTACTGCTTCTAGTAGCAGCTTCGATGTACGTGCGGCTGGGAAAACTTAGCCGGGCTGAGCAAACGCTGCGGACCGCGTTGGAATTGGATCCGTCGTTCGATAAAGCGCATGCGCTGCTGGCTCGCGTACAAATTGTGCGAGGGAAATCGAAGGAAGCGGTTGCGACTGCGCGCGCGGGGCTTTCGGTTGAGTATGGCTCGGCGCCACTGCATTCCGCGCTTGGTATCGCAATGGCAGACAGCGATTTGGACGCAGCGCTACAGGCATTCGAGACGGCGCTGACGTTCGATCCGCAATTTGCCGAAGCGACGGGATGGTTGGGGGCAGTCGCCGCGCGGAGGCAGAAGACCGCATGACGGCCCTTGCGGCCATGATCGCGATTCGCGAGCCCCGCGAGACAGAATTAACGCTCTGCCGGATGCTGCTGCCCGAAGCCTGCGTCAGTCCCGTCGCGCGGCATTTCCGCTTGGCGTTTGCGGGGGAGGCCGTAAAGCTTGTTGGGGCGCTTTCTTATAGAGACGATGCGGTCGCGCTGGCAGCCGTTCGTGTGCACGTGATTCCGACGCGTCGGCGCGAAGGAATTGGCGCCCGGATGCTGGAGTATGTGGCGAATGAAGCGGTGAAGCTGGGCCGCCGCAGAGTGATCGCCGATGTGGACCTGCAGAGTGAGCTCGAGGCGGAGCCGTTCCTGATATCGCAAGGCTTCGGCAAACAGGGAACCGTCACGTTTGCGGAGATGAACTTGGCCGATCAACGCGAACGGATGAAGAGCTCGGGGCAAAAGTTGGAAGCGAGCATTCAGAAGCTGCCTGAAGGAGCCAGGCTGGTCAGTCTCAGTGAAGCCGGTGCGGAGGAAGTAACTCGCCTTTACGCCCGCCACATCGCGCATATGGAGCCGCTGATGGGCCTTCGCCAGGCGTTCCGCATAGACGAACAGATTGACTCGGTAGTGCTGCTCATCAACGACAGAGTTGTCGGATTTGTGTTAGCGCGAGTTCAGGGCGGCACGATGCATGTTCCGGCCTGGGTGGTGGCGCCGGAGTATCGCGAACAATCAATCGGCAACGCATTGTTATGTGGATTGTTCAGGCGGGTTAGCGGACGTGTCGAGCGCATACGGTTCGAGTTCACGGACGCTGCAATGGCTACGCCGCGCGTTCTTAATTTACCGGGTTACAAGATCACGAAGGTAGCGGCGCGATTTGAGCGCAGGGTCCTTGCATGACCATTCGGCGCAATCCCCACCCTGCTCCGGGACGCATGGTTGCTATCGGCGGCGGAACCCGCCTGCACGTTTATGAAATGGGAACCCCTGCGGGCCCCACGGTCATTCTGGAAGCGGGCATTTGCGCTACAAGCCTGAACTGGCGAGCGCTGCAGCAGGACCTTTCGCCGTTTGCGCGCGTTGTGGCGTATGACCGCGCGGGGCTCGGCTGGAGCGATGCGGCTCAACCAGCACGGACGCCAACACAGTTGACTTTGGAGTTGCGCGACATGCTGCAGGCCGCGGAGATTGAAGGGCCGTATATCCTGGTGGGGCACTCTTTTGGATGCCTTGTGATGCAGCGCTTCGCGCAGCTATTTTCGGATGAAGTGGCAGGCGTGGTTTTGTTGGATCCCCTGCGCGCGGAAGAATGGTGGCCGCTGACCGAAGAAAAAGCGCGTCTGCGACGAAACGGACTGCGGCTCGCGCGTCGCGCCCACACTCTAGCCCGATTGGGTATCATAAGCGCCGGTATTGAACTTTACCGGCGCGGTCTCCGACGCCTGCCGCGAGCGCTAGATGCCGCTGCAGCGGGAAGGCAAACACGAGCCGTAGCACGGGTAAAGGAGCAGGTGAGCAAACTCCCACGCGAGCTTTGGGACGTCATCGCCCGCCACTGGTCTGATCCGAAGCTCTTCCGCACCATAATCGCCTACCTGCAGGAATTGCCGGAGAGCGCGCGCGAAATGGTGGAAGCTGGACCGTTGAGCCATGTTCCTGTCGTGATCGTCACCGGCGAAAAGAATGAAATCGTAAGTACCGAAAGCATTCGGGCAATTGCACACGATGCCAATCACATTCGCGCGGAGAAAAGCGGCCACTGGGTGCACTTGGATGAGCCCCAGTTGATCGTCGGCATTATTCGTGACATGGTGGAAAACGCTCGGCGAGATTCAGTCGGCAGTATCAGACGCCGTCTTGCGGGCGGTTTATGGAAGTAGATCGTTCGCATGGCTGAAGTGGCGATTGAAAGCTTTCCTGAGGCGCGGAAGCGGATACCCGGTCCGTTCAACCTGCCTTTTGTAGGCGTCGCTCCGATGATCCGTCGTGACCCGGCGGGCTACCTGCTGGGACTAAGAAAGAAGTACGGAAGCGTAGCTCGGTTTCGATTGCTCAACATGCAGGTTTATCTGATGAGCGAGCCCGAGTTAGTCCGCGAAGTCTTAGTTACTCAGCAGAACAAATTTGCTCGCTCGCCCTCCGTACGCCGGGCCCGCCGCTTCTTAGGTGATGGGTTGCTCGCAAGCGAAGGCGATTACCACCTGCAGCAGAGGCGATTGCTGCAGCCGGCCTTTCATCGCGAGCGGCTGGAGTCCTATGCCGGCGTAATGGCCTCCTATGCATGCGAGCTTCGCGACCGCTTTTGTGAAGGTCAGGAACTAAACATCTGGCGCGAGATGATGCGGCTGACACTCGGCATCGTCAGCCGTTCGTTGTTTGATGCCGATGTCGAAGGAGAAACGAAAAAAGTAGCCGAAGCGATGACCGTGCTGCTTCGATCTTTTCGTCAATTCCAGTTGCCTCTGGATGTACTCAGGGTGAAGCTGCGCACTCCGAAAGCCCGGCGTGTTGAGCGAGCGCAGGCTGTAGTCAAGGAAGTTGTCGACCGGATTATTCAGGAACATAGTGGGGGTGACGTCGGCAATCGGGGGCTGCTCGCCATGCTGGTGTCGTTGCGCTATCAGGACGGAAGCCGCTTGACCGCCGAACAGCTGCGGGACGAGGTGTTGTCCGTGTTCGTAGCGGGGCACGAAACCCCCGCCGTTGCGCTGACCTGGGCTTGGTTCGTGCTGGCGCGCAATCCTGAGATTGAGAAGAAGCTGCACGCGGAACTGGATCTCGTCTTGGAGGGTCGTCTGCCAGGCGCAGAAGACATTCCCAAGCTCGTGTACACCGAGCATGTGGTTGCTGAAACAATGCGGATGTATCCCCCCGTCTGGCTGATCGGTAGGACGGCCAAAGAGGATGTGCGCGTCGGGGACATCGCCATGAAAAGAGGCGATGTTTGCGTTGTCTGCCCGTATGTTGTGCATCGCGACGAACGATTCTTCCCTGATCCGGAGCGATTTGATCCAGACCGATGGGAGCTCCATTTGCGTGAGGCGCGCCCCAAGTTTTCTTATTTCCCATTCGGTGGTGGAACTCGAGTTTGCCTCGGTGAGCGGTTCGCGTGGGCCGAAATGATTTTGGCGATTGCCACCATTGCGCAGAAGTGGCGGCTGCGCATGGCGCCGGGTAATACGGCAAGACCAGTTCCTCGCATCACTCTACAGCCGAGCGGTCCGGTCCGAATGATTCCCGAGCGAAGATAAATATTCACGCGCACAAACTGCCCAGGAATTGCAGAACTTGGCCCTCGATGGCTCCGCGGATCGCGTTGAGGCCGGTATCCAGCGCATCATAGCGGCTGAAAAAGCCGCTTAAGCGCTCCCAACCACTCTCAACAGTTCGCTCGGCTTCTGAATCAACACGTCAGGTGCGTCTATTTGAAAAGCTTCCGGCTGGAATCCCCACGTCACTCCGCAGCTCCGCACGCCCGCATTCCGCGCTGTCCGCACATCCACTCCGCTGTCGCCCACGAACAAGGTCTCGCCAGTGGCCGCGCTCGTCTCCTCCATCAAAGTTGCAACTCCTATCGGATCGGGCTTCTTGCTTGCGAAGCTGTCGCCGCCATAAACGCGCGCGAAGTGTCGCTGCAGCCCCAGCGCTCCCATAATGTCGAAACTGATTCGCACGGGCTTGTTAGTCAGAATAGCCAGCTTGTGTCCGGACGCTGCCAACTCCTCTACTACTTCCCGGATTCCTGGATAAAGCTTCGTATGCTCCAGCGCGTGCTCTCGATAAAACTTCAAAAAGAACTTCAGCCCTTCTTGCGCCATCTCGTCCGGAACTTCCGGGCCCAGCGCCCTTCGCACCAACACCGCCGAGCCATTCCCCACATACGAATAGATCAGCGCCGGATCCAGCGGCGTCATTCCGAAGTGCTCGCGGGTGGCATTCATCGAAATTGCCAGGTCCTTCGCCGAGTCGATCAGCGTCCCGTCCAGATCGAAAATGATGAGCAAGGCGGCCTTCAAACTGCTTGCGTATGCCGGTCCGGCGGCTTCGCCCAGAACTGCTTCAGGTTTTGCATCTGCTCGTCAAAGGCGTCCTTCAACTCCCGTGGCGCCAGGTCGACCAGCCATGACGCCATATCGCTCGCATACGGCAGTACCCGCGAATTTTGCAGAGCTTCGGGCGTCGGCGATGGCGCGAATGCCACCACAATGTCTGTCAGCGCGGCAATCACCACAACGCCTCGCAAGAACCCCGCCACTCCGCCCAGGAAATGATTGAACCAAGAAAGGCCGATCCATTTGAAAAACCGCGAAAAGAGCGCCGAGACAAGTCCGCCCAAAATCAGCGCCCCTATGAAAATGATCAGAAAGCCCAAGATGTTCGCCACGGTTGGCGTCCTCACCCAGGGCAGCAGCTTTACCGCGATCAGCCGATAGCACCAGAAACCGGCCATCAAGCCGGCAATCATCGCCACAAACCCAACTACCACCCGCGCCAGCCCGGCCCGTAGCCCCGCCACCGCCGACCATAAAATGATCAGCACAAGCACCACATCCAACCAATTGAACAGGCCCGCGGCAGCGTGCATGATTCAGCTGAGGGAATTGCCGGCCAGCGCCCGGCCCGTCAGGCGCGTATACGCTTCCTCATATTTCTCGCTGGTCCTACGCACCACCTCAGGCGGAAGCGCCGGAGCCGGAGGGCGCTTATTCCACGGAAGCGTCTCCAGGTAATCTCGCACATATTGCTTATCGAACGACACCTGCGCCCCGCCCGGCTGATACGTATCCGCCGGCCAATAACGCGAGGAATCGGGAGTCAAAACTTCATCCGCCAACACCAACTCGCCCTCAATAAACCCAAACTCGAACTTCGTGTCCGCCAGGATGATGCCGCGTTCCAGCGCGTAAGCCGACGCGCGTTGATAAATATCCAGCGTCATATCGCGAAGCTGCCCCGCCAAGTCGACGCCCAGCAGGTTGGCCACATACTGAAACGGCACGTTTACGTCATGTCCCGTTTGCGCCTTCGTCGCAGGCGTGAAAATCGGTTCCGGGAGCCGGTCGCCGTCCCGCAAACCCGCTGGCAGTGGAATGCCGCAGACCTTCGCCTTGCGCCTTGTACTCCTTCCAGCCCGACCCCGCCAGATAGCCTCTCGCCACGCACTCCACCTGTATCATCTCGGCCTTCTTTACCAGCATGGACCGGCCGTTCAGGGTTCTGCGGTGTTTTGCCACCTTCTTTGGGTACTCGTTCACATCGGCGGTCAAGAAGTGCGACGGCGCCTGTCTTTTAGAAAGTCGAACCAGAACAGTGACATCTGCGTCAAAACGCGACCTTTGCACGGTATGCCGCTACCTAGCACGCAGTCGAACGCCGAGATGCGGTCCGAGGCGATAAATAGCAGGCTGTCGCCCAGGTCGTATATGTCCCGTACTTTGCCGCGCGCCTTCAGCGTTAGCGGAAGCTTCGTCTCCAGCAGGACTTCATCCGGGCACATAACTCTCCTGAGTATCCCAAAACGTTCCAAGCCCCCCATCCGGCAAAAAAGGCCGTCACGGGTAAAAAACTTCCTCTTCCTATCGTACGGTTTCTGGTGAAACCATTGAAAACATTCGTTTGGAGCGGTTCGTGCTCCTAGTTCATTGGAAGGAAATTCAACCATGAATTCGGACCAATTCGAAGGAAAATGGAAGCAACTAAAGGGATCTGTAAAGCAGCGCTGGGGGAAGCTGACCGACGATGACATCACCACGCTGAGCGGTAAGAAGGACGAACTCGTCGGCAAGCTGCAGGAGCGCTATGGCATCACCCGGGAGCAGGCTCTGAAAGAAGCCGATGAGTGGGCTCGTGCTTCCGACAGCGATTTGAATGCCCCAAGCCACGCCCACGCGGGGACTCACTCGAAGGTCTAATCCCCGACATTTCTTGGTATAGGGCGGTCCCCCACCGAAGTGGGCGGTGCCGCCCTTTTTTGTTTGTTCTTGCCCGATACACTAGGTGAGTGGCAATTCCTCACCGGTTAGCGATCTGCAATGAGCTGTTTGAGAAAATGCCTCTCGAGACAGCTTGCACGCAGCTTCAAGCGCTCGGATATCAAGGTCTGGAGATCGCCCCATACACGTTAGCCAAAGACCCCGCCGAGCTGAGCCTAGATGACCGCGAGCGAATACGCCAGATTCTCGCCACCGCTGGACTTACTTTCGTTGGCCTCCATTGGATTCTGGTCGGGCCTGCCGGTCTTCACGCGACAACCCGAGATGAAGCCGTCCGAAAACGCACTTGGGATTATGTGCACCAGCTCGTCGATCTATGCGCCGACCTTGCCGCCCCCGATGCTGAAAGCAAGGGAGTGTTGGTCTTCGGTTCACCAAAGCAGCGTTCTACGGTCGATGGCATGACGCCTAGAGAGGCCACGGACGTTTTCACTCACGAGTTGGCTCATGCGGCCCCGCATGCTGAGAGCCGGGGTGTGAAGATTCTCGTCGAAGCTCTTCCTGCGAATCAATCCGATGTAGTGAACTGTCTGGCCGATGCGGTCGCCATCGTCAGGCAAATCGGTAGTCCGGCGATTCAGACCATGTTCGATACCCACAACGCCGTCGATGAGAAGGACAGCCATCCGGAGCTGGTTCGCAAGTACTTCCCGTATATCCAGCACGTTCATGTCAACGAGACGGACGGTCGCGAACCAGGCATGGGCGACTACGATTTCGCCTCTCTCCTGGCCACGCTCGCGGAGCTGAAATACTCCGGCTGGGTATCGCTTGAGGCGTTTGATTTCAGCCGCGACCCCCTAACCATCGCCAGAAACGCCATAACCCATCTCAAATCCGCCATGCCTCGCGCCGCGGCTACTCACACAGCATGAATCGTTACGTAGTCACTGGAGGAGCGGGATTCATCGGCTCGGCGCTCGTTCGGGCCTTGCTCGCGGAGGGCCGCCGCGTCCATGTAATCGATGACCTTTCCACCGGCAATCTCGACAATTTGGAAGAAGTAGCGGACGAAATCACCGTCCACGAATTCGATTTCCGGCATTACGATCGTATTGCGCCCGTGATCGCCGGCGCTTACCGGGTCTTTCATCTTGGGGCGCTTCCTTCCGTTCCCAAGTCGATCGCTCAGCCCGTCCCCAGCCACGAAGTGAACCTCGACGGCACGTTCAATGTCTTGCGCGCTGCTATGGAAGGAAAAGTCGGACGCGTCGTCTATGCAGCTTCTTCCTCGGCCTATGGCGATACCGAAGTTCTGCCGAAGGTGGAGAGCATGGCGCCCAAGCCCAAGTCTCCCTACGCCGTTCAAAAACTCTTGGGCGAATATTACGCCAGCGTCTTCTCGAGTTGTTTCGATCTGGAAACCGTCTCCTTGCGCTTCTTCAACGTTTTTGGGCCGCGTCAAGACCCTAGCAGCGTCTACTCCGGCGTGCTTTCCGTTTTTCTAAACTGCTTGATTGAGCGCCGCAGCCCCACCATCTACGGTGATGGGGAACAATCGCGCGACTTTACTTACGTTGACGATGTCGTCAGTCTCTTACTGAAAGCCTCGCAAGCGCCGGGCGTGTCGGGAAAAGTCTTCAACGCCGGTAATGGCGAACGTTACACCTTGAACCAGACCTGGCAGCTTCTTCAGCGCATCGAAGGCGTCGAGCTTCCCGCTCTTTATGGGCCGCCGCGCTCCGGAGATGTGCGCCATTCTCAAGCCGATACGGCGGCTGCCGTGCGCGAGCTCGGTCATAAACCGCGCTTTACCTTCGAGCAGGGTCTGCGCCTCACCCTGGATTGGTATCGGGCAAAGAAGGAATCGCAGGCCGGCGCTACACTGGTCTCGTAATCTCGCCTTTTCCTCCTTTTTAAACGTGGTGAATAATTCGTTTCGGCTTGGTCCCGATGGCGTTTATCGTTGCGATGCCTTTCAGGAGTTCGTTTGGCAAAAACACGGCTTTGGCACTCGCGCCGGCAATCCCCCCGTCGACATCACGCTCCATCAAATCCATTCCAATCGAGTATTAAACGCAGCCGGATCGAAGGATCGCGAGCGCGAGGGCGATGCTTTGGTCACGGACGAGGTTGGGAAGTGCATCGGCGTTAGAACCGCGGATTGTGTTCCCATCCTGCTGCTCGATTGCCGCCACCGCGCCGTCGCGGCCGTTCATGCCGGCTGGCGCGGGACCACTGCTGAAGTAGTTAAATCCACAATCGAAAAGATGGCTAGTGAGTTCTGTACTGCTCCCGCGGATATCTACGCCGCCATCGGGCCGTGCGTTCGTGACTGCTGTTATCAGGTCGGAGCCGACGTCGCGCAACAGTTCACGCCTTTTTTCCCGGAATGGGAACCCGTCACTGGCCAGCCGCGCCGTGAATCTGCCCGAAACCAACCGGCGTCAGATGCACAGCGCCGGAGTGAATCCGGACCATATCTTCGATTGCGGCCTTTGCACTACCTGCCAAAGCGCGCAGTTCTTCTCCTATCGCCGTGAGCCTGAGAACCCGGGCCGCATGGTGGCCTCTATCTGCCGACTTTCGTAAGGTGAGCTAAGCTCGACCTATGAACAGAACCGCGAAAGCGCAGTGGAAAGGCGACTTGAAATCAGGCGCCGGAATTATCTCTTCAGCCAGCGGCGTGCTCTCCAACACGCCTTACTCCTTTAGAGATCGCTTCGAGCAGGGCACCGGAACCAACCCTGAAGAACTCTTGGCCGCGGCGCACGCGGGTTGCTTCTCCATGGCGCTTTCCGCCCAGTTGCAGAAGGAAAATCTGAAAGCCGACAGCATCGAAACCACCTGCACCATCACGCTGGAAAAAGAAGGCGATGGCTTCGAGATCAAGAAAAGCCATCTGCAATTAGTGGCGAAGATTCCCGGTGCTTCCGAGGATGCTTTCAATCGCGCGGCGCAAGCCGCCAAAGAAGGCTGTCCCGTTTCCAAGCTTTACGATACTGAGATTACCCTAGACGCGAAGCTCGAAAGCTAAGGCGCATTATCCATTTTCACTATCCGATTAACCACTTCGCCATGCCAAACCGCTGCACGGCGTAGCGGCGCCTGGTCGAGTTCATGGCTGATCTTCCGTAAGCCGTTGCTTTCAAGCATCGTGATCGTCGCGTTTCTCCCAACCCTCCTGCGATTCAGGTTTGGCATTCGCGGTGCAATACAGTCCGCGCGAACCGCGAATGTTTAGAGTCCCACTGCACCTTAACTTGCGCCAGGCAAATTTCTATTTACGAAAGATGCTCCACGCAAGGCTGGATTCTGATACCATCTTGAGCGGAATCCCCAGCAATCACATTTCGAGCGAGGCAGATGAACTCTGTTTGTCGCTTTAGGAGATAAGAGGTAAAAGCTATGGCTAGAGAAAGTGTGCAAAAAAAACTTACGCGCGTGCGTCCGCCGCGCGTTCAGATCTCGTACGAGGTCGAAGTCGGCGGTGCGATCGAGATCAAAGAACTACCGTTTGTGCTCGGCGTCATGGGCGACTTCACCGGTCAACCCACGGAAGCGAACCCGCTACCGAAATTGAAGGATAGGCGCTTTGTGGATGTAAATCCGGATAATTTCGACAGCGTGCTCGAAAGCATGAAGCCGCACCTGGCATTCAGCGTCGAGAACAAACTGAGCGAGGAGTCGAACGCGGGTGACCTGAAGGTCGACCTGAATTTTAGAAGCCTCGATGATTTCGATCCCGGGCAAGTAGCCCGGCAGATTCGCCCTTTGCGCGAATTGTTGGACCTGCGCGGAAAGCTGAGCGATCTGCGCGGAACTCTGCAAACCAACGAGAAGCTTGACCAGGTCCTAATGGACGCTGTCTCGAACACTGAGAAGCTCGACAAGCTCCGTTCTGAGATGGGCCTCAAGGGTGAGAAAGAAGGAGAAACCAAATGAGCGAAGCGCATGTGGCTAATCCTTCCGCCGGTACCACCACGGCGGCCGAGGGAACTCTTCTCGATCAGATCGTAGAACAAGGACGATTTGGCGAAGAACCTTCCTCCCAGGCGCGTGGTAAAGATCTCGTCAAGGAATTTCTCGGACAAGTACTGCAAGGCGAGGTAACGGTCTCCCGCGATGCGGAGGCCATGATCAACGCTCGTATCGCGCAGATCGACCATCTCGTCTCGCTTCAGTTGAACGAAGTGATGCACCATCCCTCCTTCCAGAAGCTGGAGGGAACTTGGCGCGGTCTGAGATATCTGCTCGACAGCTCCGAGACTTCCACCATGTTGAAGATCCGCGTGATAAACGCCTCCAAAAAGGAAGTGTTGAAGGATCTGCAACGCGCGGCGGAATTCGATCAGAGCGCCATTTTTAAAAAGGTTTACGAGGACGAATACGGCGTATTTGGCGGCGAGCCTTTCGGTGCGCTGGTCGGCGATTACGAGTTCTCCAAGCATCCCGAAGACATCGAGCTGTTGGAGAAGATGTCCCATGTGGCTGCGGCTGCCCACGCGCCGTTCTTGACGGCCGCTGGACCGGAGTTGCTCAATATGGGCAATTTCGCCGACATCGGCCAAGTGCGCGATATCGGTAAGATTTTCGACAATACGGAATTCGTCAAATGGAAGAGTTTCCGTGAGAGCGAAGATTCGCGCTACGTCGGTCTGGCTATGCCGCACATCCTGATGCGCTTGCCTTACGGGCGCGATACGAAGCCCGTGGAAGACTTCGACTTTGAAGAAAATGTCGACGGTACCGACCACAAGAAGTACCTGTGGGGCAATGCCGCCTATGCTCTGGCGACGCGCCTGACCAACGCCTTCTCGCTGTACGGATGGTGCGCGGCCATTCGCGGTGTTGAAGGCGGCGGACTGGTGGAAGGCCTTCCCGCGCATACCTTCCGAACTGACGAGGGAGATGTGGCCCTGAAGTGCCCCACCGAGGTTGCTATCACGGATCGCCGTGAGAAGGAACTTGCGGATAACGGCTTTATTCCCCTGGTTCACTGTAAAGGAACCGATTATGCGGCTTTCTTCAGCGTGCAGTCCACGCAAAAGCCAAAGCTGTATAACAAAGACGCCGCCAACGCGAACGCGCGCCTTTCAACGCAGCTACCATACATTCTTGCGGTGTCGCGATTTGCGCACTATCTCAAAGTCATGATGCGCGACAAAATCGGCAGTTTCATGTCTCGCTCTCAAGCTGAGAGATTTCTAAATGATTGGATTCGGACCTACACGGTGGGCGACGACGATGCTTCGGCGTCGATCAAGGCTAAGAACCCGTTGCGTGAAGCCCGAGTTGAAGTCGTCGATGTTCCTGGCAAGCCAGGCGCATACCGAGCTGTGGCGTTCCTCCGGCCGCATTACCAGCTGGATGAGCTGTCCGTTTCATTACGTCTGGTGGCAGAGCTTCCGCCTCCCGCGAAGTAAACCTCCGGAAAAAATAACCCTTTAACCGAATCGAAAAATTCGGCAGTACAACACTCACATCAGGAGCGAAAGGTAGAACTATGGCAGTTGAAGCATTTTTGAAATTAGATGGCGTCGATGGTGAATCCCAGAAGGATGGCCATACCAAAGAGATTGAGCTTTTCAGTTTTAGCTGGGGAGCCTCGAACCCCACCAGCGTTTCAATCGGAACTGGAAGCGGCGCGGGCAAGGTGGATCTCAGCAGCCTGACCGTGCAGACTGAGGTTGCCACGCAGAGCCCGAAATTATTTCTGTTCTGCGCCTCGGGCCAGCACATTAAGACGGGCAAGCTGACGGTCCGCGAAGCGGGCGGCGGCGATAAGCCTTTGGAGTACCTGACCTACGACATGGAAGAAGTCTTCATCGACAGCGTGAGCTGGGGCGGCGCATCGGGTGGCGGCAAGCCATCGGAATCCATCTCTATGTCGTTCAAGAAAGTCACCATGACCTACTGGCCGCAAAACGCGGATGGAACGCTGGGCGACAAGATTCCTGCCGGATGGGATGTTTCCACCAACAAGAAGGTATAAGATTTAAGGGCTGAAGCCTGAATGAATCCTCAAGAACTGTTCAAGGCCGGGAAGCTTTCCGAAGCGATCTCGGCCCTGAACGAAACCCTCCGAAACAGTCCGGCTGATCTCAAGAGCCGGACCTTTCTCTTTGAGCTGCTCTGCTTTGCGGGCGAATACGACCGCGCTGAGAAGCAGTTGAATATTTTAGAGCAGGAAGGCAACAAGGATTCGTTCCTTGGAACGCTGCTCTATAAGGCTGCTCTGAACGCCGAAAAGACGCGCCAGGAAATGTTTGAAAGCAAGACATATCCCAAGCAGTTGGTGAATGGAGCCACCACCACCGTTCAGGGAAAGCTGAACGGTAAAGAGTTTAAGACCCTTTCCGATGCCGATCCGCGCGTTGGTGAAAAGCTGGAAGTTTTCGCCGCCGGGGATTACATGTGGATTTCCTATCAAGACGTCGCCGCGATCCGTATCGACCCGCCCAAGAGGCTGCGGGATCTGCTATGGGCGCCGGCGAAATTGATGACCGGACCCACGTTTCGCTCTAAAGATCTCGGAGAGATCTTGCTGCCCGTGATTACCCCGCTGTCATGGCAACACCCCGAGGATGAAGTTCGCTTGGGGCGGGTAACCGAATGGTGCGAAGACGAAGCCGGAGAAATTGCGCCCTTTGGGCAGAAGAACCTGCTTGTCGACGGCGAAGAAATTCCTTTCCTCGAAATTCGCGACCTGGAGATTTATCCTCTGAACGCAGTCCACACTGTCGAAGCATAGTTCCTCCGTTACGCTTCCTGACATGATCGAAATCGAAAGATTCCTGGAGCCGATTCCCGGGGACAATCCCTCTGGTAAGAACCTGAGATACATTCTGCACGACAAGATTAAAGAAGCTCGTCGTCAGGAAGACTCGGCTCCGGCCGGACTGTGGGAACGCGATGCGAAAGCGGCCGATTTCACGCAAGTCATCAAAGCTTCCGAAGACGCGCTGCTGAAATCCACCAAGGACCTGTGGATTGCGGCCTGGTTGACGGAGGCTTGGACCTACGAATTCGAGGTTCCAGGCTTGACGTCCGGTCTCCTGCTTTTGCAGGAGCTGGTGGAGCGTTTCTGGGATACCTTGTACCCCGAAATTGAGGACGACGATCTGGAGATACGTGTCCCGCCGCTCGACTGGGTGGGTTCGTACTTCGATCCAAGTAAAGGCTCGTCGCCGATTATGGCGCTGCGCAGCGCTTCTTTGACAAAAACCGGATTTAGCTGGTTTGTCTATCAGGAATCGCGCCGCGTCGGGTACGAAGCCGAAGTCAAAGGGAACGACTCCCGCACCAAAGCGCGTGACGCCGCTATTAAAGAAGGAAAACTCGCCCCGGAGGAGTTTGACAAGGACTTCGAAGGGACGCCAAAGCAGTTCTATAAAGATTTGGAGCGTGACTGCAAGGCTGCTGCCGAGGCGATTAGCTCGCTGGATGAGAAATGCCGCGAGAAGTTTGCCGATGTAGGGCCGTCCTTCACGCCGCTTCGCAAAGCGCTCGAAGAAATTCAGAACGTCGGCCACATCCTGCTGCTGAAGAAGCTCGAAAAAGAGCCGGATCCCGTGGAAGCTATACCGGCGAGTGAAGCAGCCGAAGGCGAAGCTGCAATGGCCGAACCAGGTTCCGATGGCCAGACATCCGCGGCTTCCAGCGCAGCTGCTCAAATGGATCTGTCGCAGCTTACCGGCGGTGAAATCAAGAGCGGCGATCAGGCTGTCCTTCACATCGTGGCGGCGGCCCAGTACATGCGACAGCACAGCCCCGCGAGCCCGGTATCCTATTTGCTGCTGCGCGCCCTTCGCTGGGGCGAGGTGCGCGCGGCAATCGAGATTACAGACGGGGATTTGCCGGCGCCTCCCTCCGAAACAAGGATGACGCTGAAGAACGCGGCTGCGGGAAAGAACTGGAAACGCGTGCTCGAAACTGCCGAAGGCGCCATGAGCAGCTCCGTGGGCCGGGGTTGGTTGGATCTGCAACGCTATGCCATCAAGGCGTGTGATGAGCTGGGATATTCGGCCGCGGCAAAAGCGCTGCGCACGGAATTGAAGGCGCTCCTGGTCGATTTTCCGAAATTGGCGACCGCCACGCTCAGCGACGATACCGGAACCGCAAATCCCGAGACCGCCGTCTGGCTAAAAAGTGAAGGTCTGATCTGATCACCTAAGAATCGATCTGCAGCATGTCCTCAATTACCCTATCCGTGTTGGATCGCCTGATAGACCCAGATCTAAAGCTGCCGGGCCGCGTGATCACTCGATCGGAATCGCTGAAAAAATTACGCGATGCCGTGCGGCGGGACCTGGAATGGCTGCTGAATACACGCCAGCCGATCGAGGCGGCGGCAGAGGGGACTGAGCTGAGCAAGTCCCTCTACATGTACGGCCTGCCGGACATTACTTCGATGAGCATTAAGAATACCCGCGACCGCCAACGCCTCTTGCAGGAGATTCAGGCAACCATCGTGAAATTTGAGCCGCGAATCGCGAACGTTCGCGTCAGGCTGACGGAAGAGAGCATGCCCAACGTGGTGTTTGTCATAGAGGGCCTGCTGCGCGTTGACCCCAGTCCTGAGCAGGTGAGCTTCGACACCGTCTTGGACCGATCGAGCGGAGAGTATTTAGTGCGAGGCGAAGCCGGTGCGCGATGACTTAAAAAGATATTACGAAGGAGAGCTGAAATACCTTCACCATCTGGGCGCGGAGTTCGCGGACAAGAACCGGCAAATCGCGGAGCACCTCCTGCTGGGGCCAAATGGCTCTGGCGATCCGCACGTCGAACGCCTGGTGGAGGCGTTCGCTTTTCTTGCCGCCCGTATTCATCTAAAGCTCGACGATGATTTTCCGGAAATCACAGAGTCGCTGCTGAATGTGCTGTATCCGCATTTCCTGCGGCCGATTCCCTCTATGTCGATCGTTGAGTTCAATGTCGATCCCACCCAGGGAAAGCTCACCTCGAGCGTGTCAATTCCGCGCGATTCTCTGCTGAATTCACGCGTTCGCGTTGACGAGATCACGCAATGTAATTTCCGCACTTGTTACCGGACCGTTATTGCTCCCATGCGAGTGTCGCAGGCGAGGTGGAGCGCCCCGCAGATGTTGCGGCCAGCTCTGAAGGCCCCCGAAGCGAAAGCTGCCTGCAGCGTTGAACTCACCTGTTTCCCGGATGTTCAGTTCAAGCAATTGGAGCTCGAGTCGCTCCAGTTGCACCTCAACGGCGAGCGTAATTTGGTGCTTTCGCTGTATGAGCTTCTCTTTAACAAATGCATTCGCATTGTGCTGAGAAATCCCGACGATCCTCAACAGCGAGTGATAGAGTTGCCGGCCGGCTCGCTTCGCGCGATGGGTTTTCGCGACGATGAAGCGATCCTGCCATTTCCGCGGCGGTCCTTTACCGGATATAGAATTTTGCAGGAGTATTTTGCATTTCCCGAGAAGTTCTTTTTCGCCGAGTTAAGCAACCTTGAAGTTCTGGCAAGCGACGCGTTCACGAATCGAGCGGAGATAATTTTCCTGATCTCTGAACCCAAGGACCGGCAGCAATCGCTAGAGCTCGGTATCTCGGAGGATACGTTCAAATTGGGCTGCACGCCGATTGTGAACTTGTTTTCGCGATCGGCTGACCCGGTGCTGGTAGAGCAAACGCGATTTGAACATCAAGTGATTCCTAATGTTCGGCGCCGCAACGCTTACGAGGTTTTCTCCGTTGAGAATGTGCGGGCGTCGAGCACCGAGCGGCGCGAAGTCATACAATACGAACCCTTCTACTCCTACCAGCACGGGCGCAGCGGCAAGACTCAGACATTTTGGCACGCGACGCGCCGGCCGTCCAGCGCGCCCGAAGACGCCGGCACGGAGATGTACATTTCTTTGGTGGATACTTCCGGCCAGGCGATGAGGACCGGCAACGAAACGCTCACCATCGGTTGCATTTGCACCAACCGTGATTTGCCTTCCAGGCTGCCTTTTGGAACCGAGGCGGGCGATTTCGACCTGGAGCGTGGAGCGCCGGTGAAGCGTATCGTATGCCTGAAAAAGCCTACCGATACGATGCGTCCACCATTGCGCAAAGGTTTACAGTGGCGGCTGATTTCACACCTCTCGCTGAATTACTTATCGTTGGTGGAAGAAGGGCGCGGAGCGTTGCAGGAAATCCTGCGGCTGTATAACTTCAGCGATTCCAGGTCGCTTGAAGATCAGATCTCCGGTATCAGCGGCTTGAGTAGCCGCAGAGATTTCGCCTTGATTCCCTCCGAGCATGGCCCCACTCCGGCGCGCGGCGTTCGCGTGGAGATGGAATTAGACGAAGAGAAGTTTGCCGGAAGCGTTTTCCTGTTCGCTTCGATTCTCGAGTATTTCCTTGGCCTGTACACCTCGCTGAATAGTTTCAGCCAGTTGGTCGTGCGCACAAAACAACGAAGGGAGGTATTACGCGAATGGCCGCGGCGAGCGGGGCACAAAATCCTCCTTTAGTCCCGGGCAAGGTAGAAGACCGGCTGTTCGCGGAACCGTACTGCTTCGAGTTCGTGCAAGCGGTGCGGCTGTTGCGGCAGTTCTATCCGAATCGAAGCAGCGTCGGCTATTTCGAGCAGCCGCGCTCGGAAGTTGTCCGGTTCGGCGTGCGGGCGTCGTTGGTGTTCCCCGCCAGTGAAATTTATGAGCTGGAGCAGCGGAGCAATGCTGCACCCATGATGCGCGTTAATTTCATGGGAACCATTGGACCCTTGGGTGTCCTGCCGCTCTATTACACGGAGCTGGTGGCGGAGCGGGTACAGCACCGGGACCCGACCCTGCGCGATTTCCTTGATATATTCCATCACCGCTTCATCTCGCTTTTCTATCGCGCGTGGCAGAAATACCGTTTTCTGGTCGGCTATGAGCAGCATCAAGCGGACGAGTTTTCACATTATTTATCGGACGTCATCGGGTTGGGGACGTTGGGTTTGCAGGATCGGCAGCAGGTCAAGGATGAATCCCTGCTCTACTATGCCGGGCTGTTGGGTCAACAGCCGCGCAGCGCGGAATCTTTGAAGTTGTTGTTGCGGGATTACTTCGGCGTGCCGGTAGTCATCGAGCAGTTCCTGGGGGCATGGTATCGGTTGGACGCCGAAGCCCAGTGCAGTTTGGACGATACTTGCTTTGCTTCGCAGCAACTCGGATTCGGCGCGGTGGTGGGAGATGAAGTTTGGGATCAGCAATCCCGAATACGCGTGATCTTCGGTCCGCTTTCGCTGCAGGAATATTTGGATTTTCTGCCCTCCGGCAGCGCCTATCCTATCCTGCGCGAATTGGTCCGCTTCTACGGTGGAGACGAGTTCGATTTCGAGGCGCAGTTGATTTTACGCCGCGACCAGACGCCGGGATGCGAACTCGGCGTGGCGGGAGAAGCAGCGCCGCAATTAGGATGGGTAAGCTGGTCTAAAACTCGGGAATTGGACTACAATCCTTCCGAGACGATTCTGCAACTGTAAACTCATACGGTAGCGTGCAAGTTTGGGATGTAAGCGATATTCACGCGAAGGCGTGAGAGAAAAGCGAGGAAGACTATGAACGTGAATTTGAAGTCGATCATTGCCAGGATGAACGACAGTACGCGCGGCGCCCTGGAAGCGGCAGCGGGCCTGTGCCTGTCGCGAACGCATTATGACATCGAAATTGAGCATTTTCTGACGAAGCTGCTCGACCAACAGGACAACGACCTTGCGCGCATTCTGAAGCGTTTCGAAGTCAATAAATCCCGCTTCACCTCCGAGCTTAGCCGCGCGCTAGACAAGCTGAAGACGGGTAACGCGCGCACTCCATCCTTCAGCCCGCA
The DNA here is from genome assembly GCA_963795445.1 of uncultured Acidobacteriaceae bacterium. Classification (GTDB taxonomy): domain Bacteria; phylum Acidobacteriota; class Terriglobia; order Bryobacterales; family Bryobacteraceae; genus Bog-105. The sequence continues at coordinate 395,837 of CAWCHX010000004.1, forward strand.
TCTGGTGAAACTCTTCACCACCGCCTGGAGCGTGGGATCGCTGGAATATGCCGCCACGCAGATTCGCTCCGGGTTTGCCATCATGGCGCTGCTTTCCGATGACGAGCTCTCGCGCATGGCTAAAGACTTCAGCAAGGAGTTGCAAGCGATCGAGGTCGAGACTCTGCGGCGCGACTTCTTCAAAATCGTGGTGGGATCGCCGGAAGATAGCACTACCGCCGCCGGTGCCGCGGCGCCGGGAACGGCCCCAGCGCCGGGTTCAGGGAAGACGCCAAATCTGGATCAATTCACGGTGAATCTGACCGAGAACGCCAAGCTGGGAAAGATCGACACCGTGCTGGGCCGGGATTCCGAGATCCGGCAGATCGTCGATATTCTAATGCGCCGCCGCCAGAACAACCCCATCCTGACAGGCGAAGCGGGCGTCGGAAAGACGGCCGTGGTGGAAGGCTTTGCCATGCGCGTGGCGCAAGGCGACGTGCCGCCGCCTCTCCGCAACGTTATAGTTCGAACCCTCGATCTGGCTCTGCTTCAGGCGGGCGCCGGCATCAAGGGCGAATTCGAAAACAGGCTCAAAGGCCTGATCGAAGAAGTGAAGAAATCCCCCATACCGATTATTTTGTTCATCGATGAGGCGCACACGATGATTGGCGCCGGTGGCCAGGCAGGGCAAAACGACGCGGCCAACCTTTTGAAGCCGGCCTTAGCTCGAGGCGAGCTGCGAACCATTGCGGCCACAACCTGGTCCGAGTACAAGAAGTACTTCGAAAAAGACCCGGCGCTGGCGCGGCGCTTTCAGGTTGTGAAAGTAGAGGAGCCGTCCGAAACCCAGTGCCTGGTGATGCTGCGTGGAATTGTGGGCGCGCTCGAGAAGCACCACAAGGTGCGGATACTGGACGAGGGCGTGGGCGCGGCCGTCCGGTTATCGCATCGTTACCTGGCAGGACGCCAGCTACCGGACAAGGCGGTGAGCGTACTGGATACCGCTTGCGCGCGGCTGGCGCTGGGGCAGAATGCGACACCTTCCGCGCTGGAAGATCTGACGCGGCAGCTTGACGATCTGGAAGTGCAGGAGCGCATTCTTCGCCGCGAGAGCGCCACGGGAGCAGACCACAGCGAGCGCATTGAGCAGGTACTCCAAAAGAAGCAATCTCTCAGCGAGATGCTGGACCAGCTCAAAGGGAAATGGGAAAAGACGAAAGGCTTGGTAGAGCAAATTCGCGAAATCCGCGGACAACTTGAATCGCAGGCGGATGGCGCGCATGCGACTAGCGGGAACGGCGCTGCGGCAGCCGGTTCAGCGGGGAACGGCGCTGCATCCGGGGGCGGCGCATCCGCGGCTGCGGCACCGGCGAGCACCGGCGCGGCAGTCGCAACGGCGGAAAGCAACGGTACAGCGTTGCGCCAAAAACTGGCGGAGCTAACGAGCGAGCTGGATCAAGTGCAAGGCGAAACCGCGCTAATGCAGGTGTGCGTGGACGCGCAGATCGTGGGCCAGGTGATCGCCGGTTGGACCGGCATTCCATTAGGCAAGATGATCAAAGACGAGATCGGGACCGTTCTTCAACTGGACAAGCATCTGGGCCAGCGCGTTATCGGCCAAAGCCATTCGCTTGCTCTGATTAGCCAGCGTATTCAGACCGGCCGCGCCAGCCTTGACGATCCGGGCAAGCCGCTGGGCGTGTTCATGCTGGTGGGGCCAAGCGGCGTCGGGAAAACGGAAACCGCGCTCGCCCTTTCCGATCTTCTCTACGGCGGCGAGCAGAACCTGATCACCATCAATATGTCGGAATTCCAAGAGGCGCATACGGTCTCCACGTTGAAGGGATCGCCTCCGGGATATGTCGGTTATGGAGAAGGAGGTGTTCTGACCGAGGCGGTGCGGCGGCGCCCTTATTCCGTGGTTCTGTTGGATGAGGTCGAGAAAGCCCACCCGGACGTGCTGGAGCTGTTCTACCAGGTCTTTGACAAGGGACAGATGGAAGACGGCGAAGGCCGCGAGATCGATTTCAAGAACACCATTATCCTTTTGACTACAAACGCCTGTACGGATCAGTTAATGAAGCTGACGGCGGATCCTGAGACGATGCCTCCTCCCGAAGTGATCGTCAAGACGCTGAAACCGGAGTTGAACAAAATTTTCAAGCCGGCGTTTCTTGGGCGCATGGTGGTTGTTCCCTATTACCCGGTGCGTGACGAGACTTTGAAGAAAATCGTGCATCTCAAGCTCGGCAAGATCAAGCGCCGGATGCTGGAGAACCACAAGATCCATTTGCTATATGACGATAGCGTCATCGACGAAGTGGCCAAGCGCTGCACGGAGGTCGAGAGCGGAGCGCGCAACGTGGACAACATTCTCACAAATACGCTCTTGCCCGACATCTCACGGCAGTTGCTGACGAGCATCTCGGAAGGGCAGAAACTGAGCGCCGTGCGTGTGGATATCGGCGCTGACGGAACGTTTCAATACTCCTGAGTCTTTGGAACGGCGTTTGCGGACAAAATCCGAGGCCGTTGCGCGCCTCGGATTCCGCGGAAACAAATCAGGGGAGGCGCGCCGCGGGCTAGCACTGCGAAGCAGGGGGAAAAATGGCTGAAGCGATTACACAAGCGAACCGGCTTCTAGCGGTTAGTACGCCGGCTGGCGACGACACATTACTGCTGAATAGCTTCTCGGGACAGGAGGGTATCTCACGTCCTTTTCGATTTGTTCTCGATCTGGTTGCCGATGTTCAGAACAATAAGCCGGCCCAAGTAGTACCCCATTCCCTGGTGGGCAAACCGATGACCATCCGGATCGAGCTCGAGGACGGTGAGAAGTTCATCAACGGCCTTTGTGAGCGCTTCAGTACCGGCAGCACGGACGACGAGTTCACTCACTATTCGGCGACTATCGTGCCGTGGTTTTCGTTTCTATCCCTGGCGTCGAATTGCCGTATCTTTCAAGCTAAATCGGTTCCGGACGTCATTGAAGCAGTCGTTTCCGCTCACGGCTTCAGCGAGTATTTCCAAAATAGCCTAACGAAGACCTATACAACTTGGGATTATTGCGTGCAGTATCGCGAGACCGACTTTTCCTTCCTGAGCCGGCTAATGGAGGCGGAGGGTATCTATTACTATTTTCAGCACGTAGACGGGAAGCACACGATGGTCTTGGGCGATGCTCCAAGCTGCTATACGGCACTGCCCAACCAACCGGACTTCAACTACTCGCCCGCTACCGGAATACAAGATCTTGAGGACACGATCCGTCTTTGGTCTTCCGAAGAACAAATCCATCCGGGCAAATGGACCATGCGTGATTTCCATCACGAGATGCCCACCAATAACTTCGAAATCAGCGAGACCTCGGCAACGGTTTGCGACGAGGGCAAAGGCTTTGAGGTTTACGATTATCCAGGCGAATTCGCGAAAAAATTCAACGATCCCCAAAGTCGTCTCGGCGACATTCGTTCGGAAGGCGAAAAGCTGACCACGTACAGAATGGAAGAAGAGGAGACAACGCGGGTTGAGATAAGCGGCGTGTCGAACTGCCGGGCGTTCTCTTCGGGATATAAGATCAACGTTAGCGGCGGGGCGGCGGCTGGCACTTATTTGATTACCGAACTTGTTCACCGGGGAGTGCAGCAGCCTAGCTATCGCACGGGCGAGGATCTTACAGTGCCCTACGACAACAAGTTCAAGCTTATCGACGCCTCGACTACTTTTAAGCAATTGGAGCAGACACCGAAGCCCGTTATTCATGGCCTGCAGACCGCGCTGGTAGTGGATGAAAGCTCGTCCGGCAATAGCGAAGAGATCTGGCCCGACAAGTACGGTCGAGTACGGGTCCGGTTTAATTGGGATCGCGATGCGAAGTACGCATGCTGGCTGCGTGTGGTTCAGCCCTGGGCGGGCAAGCAATGGGGACAGCTTTGGCTGCCGCGTACGGGCGATGAGGTAGCAGTAAGCTTTTTGGAAGGCGATCCGGATTGCCCCATTGTGGTGGGGAGTATTTACAACAGCGATAATTTGCCGATTTTCACTCTGCCTGACAACAAGACGCAGAGCGGAATTCTGACGCACAGCAGCAAGGGTGGTGGCGCCTCAAATTTCAACATGCTGCGGTTTGAGGATAAAGATGGGTCGGAAGAGATCTATGTTCAGGCGGAAAAAGATTGGAATTCGCTCATCAAGCATGACGAGACCAGAACCATCAAGAACAATCGGACCAGCACTATCCATGTCAACGAGTCCCGGACTGTGGAGACCGGCGACGACACGATCGACGTCCAGCAAGGCAAGCGGACGATTACCGTCATGGGCAACGTGACCGAGACGGTAAAACAAGGCAATATCTCGACGACCGCCAATCAGGGCAACATTGCCACCGAAGCAAGTATGGGCAACATTTCTGTGACAGCGGACATGGGGAATATTTCGAACACGGCGAGTCTCGGGAACATCAGCGTCGAAGCTTCAGTCGGAAAAATCACGATCAGTGGGCTGACCGGCGTCACGCTCACTTGTGGCGCAAGCTCGATCGAAATGACACCGGCTTCTATTTCGATCAGCGCCCCGATGGTGATGATCAACAGCTAAGAGCCACGCGTAGGTACGCGGTTCCATGGGACGGCCAAATCCGCACGAGCGAGACGATATCCAGGTAGGCGCCCGGCTGATTGTGGCGGATCCGGCATCCCCCGTAGGCGGCACGGGCCGCGGCAGCTCGACCAATGCGCGTCCACAGCAGCAAGACTCGTGGATCTGGGGATTCGTGCAGCGCACTGAGGAGTTATTCGGGTCGGCAGTTCACGAAGGCGAGCAATTCGTCCACGAGTCCGAAGATCGAATCGAGCGGGCGAAAGATGTAGCAGCCGCCGTCTATCGAGCCTATTCTTCTTACGAATACAAGGCGTGCGAGCGACTCGCGGTAAAGGACGTCACGGCGCTGAAACAGGGCTTTCTCCAGGGCCTCCTTTACTCATTAGCCATCGTTGCCGGGAGTATAACCGCGGGCGCGGTGATTGGCGGAATTATTGGATTCTTTCTAACCGCGGGAGCTGGAACCGGTTTCGGGGCGTTCGCCGGCGGTGAGATTGGATTCAGTGTCGGAATGGCGATCCTTGATTATCTAGGGATCGGCGCGCTCGTGCTCTATATTGCGCCGGAGCTTCCGGGCGTGATTAGCATGGCGAAAGATGGGGTGGAAATTGCCTGGAATGCAGGCCACGATCCCAAACGGCCGCGCGAAACCGACATCGATCTTGCCGCGCAGAAGTTGAGTGAAGCTCAAGCCTATTTGCTGGAGATTGTGGTGGCTGCGGCCCTGATATGGATTCTGTTCAAGTCGGCCGCCGCCCAGACGGGCAAGATTTCGGGTGGCGTGAAGGGCGCCATAAAAGATCCTGCCGGATTCCTGATCCGAGGCCAGGATCTGGCGCTACGAGGCGGCGAAGTTTTGCGCGCGTTGCGCCGAAGCCCGCAAACTATCGAAGCGGCGCTGAAGGAAGGGGCCGCCCAGCTAAGCAAAACTCTGAAAAGCGGCAATGGCATGGCCACCGCCTTCGCAGGGTGGATTGAGACGAATGTTGTCGATTTGGTGAAGGGAATCAAGAGCGCGGAGATTCCTGAAGGGGGCGAGGGGGAAGCGGCGGGCGGAGGACGGCGGAGTAACACCAGAGTCCGTCAAAGCCGACGCGAACTCAGCGTTCAGCTTCGGGTAAACCCGGGTCCGTAAGCAGTTCTGGAAGCAAGGTGAAGCCACCACCGGAAAACGAAACTCCGCCGGTCGATAAGATTGCACAGAGGCGCGCGGCAAACCAGGAGCTGCGCAACAGCCCCAAATTTGAGGACGATCTCAAGAAAGCGGGTATTTCTAAGCAACAGCTTGAGTGGATGGACAACAAACAGGCTCCGCTCGGATTCGAAGGCCCCGATCAATTCGGAAATTTTAAGCAGGATCTTTCGGAAGCACTGACGAAATCGGGCTTAGACGACGCCGCGGTAGGAATGAAGGGCACAGCTACTACCTTTTACTCGGAGAATCCAGGCAAACCGCTCGGTCATTTTTGGGATGCCGACCCTGCCAATCCGGGGGACTACGATCTAAACTTGGCTAGCAATAAAATGGCGCAAGCTATGAAAGACGCTGATGTGCAAGTGAGCTTCAAATACGGAATTTATTCAACCAAAAACGTGAACAGTCAATTCCCGGCTCTCGAAGAATTTTCATCGAAATGGTCTGAGCATTTTACGCCAGAGACGTAAACATCGTTGGATATCCGGAAGGCGCGGTACCCGTCCGAGGATCCAGCAGAATGTCAATTGGCGCCCTAAATGAAGAATCCGAATTATGTGGTCGTCGACTTTACGTCGAGGTTGACCAGAAACGAAATGCTCCAGAAACTCAAAAGTCGCTTTCCCGATTTATCGCTGGGACGGCAGCGATACCGATACGCAGGGCCCATCAATCTCATCGCTCATTGAAGGCAAGCCACGGATTCAGAAATTCTTTGATGGAGACAATCCCAGCTTCTCTGTTTCATTCAGTCAACTGAAGAACATGCCAGAGTTCGAGTCCTACAGAATTGCAATTTATCGAGTACGTCAAGAACGAGATTCTACCCGAGCTGGTAAGTTGATACTTGCGATCGAGATCTGGGTTCCGACACATCTAAACGGCTCTTCCACCCTGTATCCTTAACAGTGATCTCTCCCGATTATGAGAAGACTTCAACCAGTCATCTGGGCTAAGGGAACCTTTCTATCTCCTCAACACCTGCAGGCGCAGGACATCTTTCACGAAGATCTGCTGCAGTTTCGGCTCGATGCGCTTAATTTTCTGCCGTGGGGATTTCGAAGCCTCTCCATAAATCGCGAGGCTTTGGCAGGCGGGAATCTGGCTATCGATTCAGCTTCCGGCATTTTCCCGGACGGTCTGGTTTTCGATATCCCTGACAGCGATCATGCGCCGCTCCCGAAACCGTTAGCCGGCTACTTCGAGCCGACGCATGACACCATTGACGTCCATCTTGCCGTCCCTGCGTGGCGGCTCGGATCGGTGAACATCGCGACCAGCTTGAACCCGAACGCGGACACGCGCTATGTGGCCGAGGTGGACCGCCTGCGGGATGAAAACGATTCGCAGATTGAACGGCCGGTCCAAGTGGCCCGTAAAAATTTTCGGCTGCTAGTGGATGCTGAGGCAAGAGAGGGAACGCCCGCCATAAAAGTCGCCCGCGTGACCCGCGCCGAAAACGGAATCCTCCAACTCGATTCGAATTTTGTTCCGCCGCTGCTCGATATTCAGGCGAGCGAGTACCTGATGTCGATGGCCAGGCGTCTGCTCGAGATCCTCACCGCGAAAAGTGGCGAGCTTTCCGCCACACGCAGACAGAAGAGTAAAGGACTGGCGGAGTTTACCGCCTCGGATGTAGCGAGCTTCTGGCTGCTGTACACCGTCAACACGTTCTTGCCGCCGATGAGGCATCTGTTCGAGGTTCGCCGCGGGCATCCTGAAATTCTCTTCAATACGATGAACGCGCTGGCAGGCGCGCTGACGACTTTTTCAAAAACGATTCTGCCGCGCGACTTACCGTTGTACGATCATCGCGATCTGGGCGCGCGGTTCAGCGATCTCTACGAAAAAATTCGGTATTTGCTCGAAACAGCAATACCCAGTAATTGCGTTGCTCTGCCTCTGCGGTTTTCTCGAACTTCGATTTACCAGACGTCTATCGAAGAGGACAAGTATCTGCAGGATACGAGGATGTACCTGGCGATACAGGCGGAAATCCCAAGGGCTGACTTGATCGGCAAAGCGCCCGAGATTAAGGTGTGCTCCGCCGATCGGCTGGATCATCTGGTGCGAAACGCTCTGGGAGGATTGGCGATGCGGCACATGCCGAATCCGCCGAACGCGATTCCGGTCAAGCTGAATTATCAATATTTCAGCTTGAATCAGGATGGCCCTTGTTGGGAGGCGATCCGGCGAGCGCGAAACTTAGCGGCCTGGGTTCCAGCAGATTTTCAGAACCCGCAGCTGGAGCTCATCATCGTTATGCCGGAAGCCGCCGGTTAGTTTACTCTTCGTCTTGCGGCGAGGAGAGCCGCGTGACGACGGTCATATCTTCCAGAGTTGTCACATCGCCGCTGACTACATTCGTGGTGACGATCTCGCGCAGAAGCCGCCGCATGATCTTCCCGCTGCGCGTCTTGGGCAGAGCATCAGTGAACCGTATCTCTTCCGGACGCGCAAAGGGTCCAATCTCATGCGCCACCCATTGCCGCAACTCCTGGCCAAGCGACTCGAGGTTCCAATCGCCTTTCTTGCACGTCACAAACGCGCATACCGCTTGCCCGGTAATTTCATGCGGCTTAGCGACGACGGCGGCTTCGGCGACCGCTGGATGGTGAACTAACGCGGATTCTACTTCCATAGTGCTGAGCCGGTGTCCGCTGACGTTCATAACGTCGTCCACGCGGCCGAGCACCCAGTAGTAGCCATCTTGATCGCGACGCGCGGCATCGCCGGTGAAATAGGAGCCCGGCACACGGCTCCAATACTGCTCTTCGAAGCGTTTTGGATCGCCCCAGATGGTGCGAACCATGCTCGGCCATGGCTCGCGAATAACCAGATAGCCTTCGCGGTTGTCGCCCAGGATGTTGCCGTTGCCATCGACGATGTCTAGAATGACACCGGGAAGAGGCAGCGTTGCGGATCCCGGCTTCAAAGGTACCGCGCCAGGCATTGCGGAGATCATTATGGCGCCCGTTTCGGTTTGCCACCAGGTGTCGACGATCGGGCAGCGTTCCTTACCGATCACGCGGTGATACCATTCCCACGCGGCTGGATTGATCGGCTCTCCTACCGATCCGAGCAACCTGAGACTCGAGAGATTGTGCGCATCCGGCCAGTGCTCGCCCTGGCGAATGAGAGAGCGAATTGCTGTCGGCGAAGTGTAGAAAATCGATACACGATGCTTCTCAACGATTTGCCAGAAACGGTCGAACGCGGGATAATCGGGCGCTCCTTCGTACATGACAGAAGTCGCCCCTGCCGCAAGCGGACCGTAAACGATGTAGCTGTGGCCGGTCACCCAGCCGATGTCGGCCGTACACCAATAGACGTCGTCTTCGCGGAGATCGAAAACCCACTTCATCGTGAGCGCAGTCTGCAAAAGATATCCAGCAGTGGTGTGCAGAATGCCTTTGGGCTTGCCGGTCGTGCCGGACGTGTAGAGCACAAACAGCGGATGCTCGGAATCCAGGTCTTGTGCTTCGCAAGTTTCCGCTCTTCGCTCGCCCGGCGGAGTGTCCGATAATCTCTCGTCCTCCTCGTGCCACCAACGATCACGGCCGCTCTTCATAGCGATGGAGGAGCCGGTGCGCTTGTACACAATTACATTGCGTACCCCGGGGCACTCCTCGAGCGCTTCATCGACCGCATCTTTTAATCGAACTTCTTTCCCGCGCCGCCAACCGCCATCGGCCGTGATCACTCCCGACGCATTCAAGTCTTGAATGCGCGCCTTCAGCGCCTCCGCCGAAAAACCACCGAAAACCACGCTGTGCGTAATGCCGAGCCGCGCGCACGCCAGCATGGCGATAGGAAGCTCGGGAATCATTGGCATATAGATAACTGCTCTATCGCCTGCTTTATAGTCCAGGTCTTTCAGAACGGTTGCAAACCGGCTTACCAGGCGATGCAGCTCTTCATAGGTGATCGTTCGCTGGTCACCGGGCTCACCTTCCCAAATCAGCGCCGGTTTGGTCTTGCGGGATGTCTTCAGATGCCGGTCCACGCAGTTGTAGCAGGCGTTTATCTTGCCATCGGGAAACCACTTCGCAAAGGGCGGATGCCATTCCAAAGTTTTCGAGAAAGGGCGGAACCAAGTGAGCTCCTTCTCCGCCAAACCGGCCCAAAATCCATCGGGATCTCTTCGGGCCTTCTCGTATAGTTCGCGATATTCCTCGATGCTCTTTACCTGAGCACGGGCTGTAAAGCCGGCGCCGGGAGTGTACGTCTTCGATTCGCTCATTTCAGGACGTTCCAGCGGTCAGTGTAACGCAGTGGCATCCGATGGGTGCCGCTGCCGATGCTGGATTTACTATCAAGGTAAGCATGAACTTGGGACGGTTGTTGATTATCGCCGGGCTCGCGTTAGTCGCTGTGGGCCTCCTGGTCGTGATCGTAAACCGGCTCAATGTGCCGTTAGGGCGGCTGCCGGGAGATGTTGTCTGGCGCGGAAAGCACACCGCCGTTTATTTCCCGTGGGTCACTTGCCTGGTATTAAGCCTTCTCGCGACGATTCTTTTGTGGTTTGTGAACCGGCGCTAGCGAACAGTACCCATTCGCTCGGGCGGCCAAAAGACAAACACAGCTTTTCCGTAGATGTAACTCCTGGGCACGAAACCCCACGCCCGGCTGTCGTTCGAAGAGACGCGGTGATCGCCTAATACAAAATATTCGTTCGGTGGAACAACTCGGGGCGGATAGCTGCGGTCGTCGCGATATTCAAGCGGCACATAATTCTCTACCAGTTTCTTTCCGTTCACGATCACGTAACCGTCGTCCACCGCAATAGTATCGCCGGGCAAACCAATCACGCGCTTAATGTAGGATTTGGTGGTGTCTTCCGGAAACCAGAACACCACCGTGTCTTCACGTTTGATGTCGCCGAGCCCGAACTTATAGCTGAACTGGTTGATAAACAGGCGTTCCTGGTCATAGAGACTCGGCATCATACTCGTGCCCTCCACCTTTACAGGACGGTAGAGGAACAGGATTACGAGGACTGCGATAAGGACCGAAAGCATCAGGTCCCGGAACCAGGCGATCGTTGTTATGAGCGTAGAGCGCGGCCGCTCCGCTGCCTCTGGCGACGCCACAGGAGCTGGCACGATCATTTCAGGAGCCGGCTCGCTCATAAATGTAAAGCTTACTTCTAGATTACAAGGCGCGTGTCTTCTGCTACGTATAGCGAAGGCAAGGCAAAGCCGTAGCTTCCGCTTACGAAGTAGTGCGACACTCCCTAAATTGGACGAGCCAGCTAATTTTTCGGTTGCCCGTCAACTCACAGGCAAGTCTAATGCGAACTACCGCTTCGCCGCGAGTTCACGCTCTGCCCGGAGCCAGTCCTCTTCGGCTGATCCCTGGGTGTAGCCACGAGCAATCCAGTAAGAATGCGCGAGCTGTGCGATTGCTTCCTGGGTCACTTCACGGCTGGAATCCGCGGAAGGCGCCATGACACCTACTGGATCGATCACCGGAGAGTCCACCGCCGTCGAGCTTGCGCCAGCAGACGTGGACATTGCCTTGACTGCCGCTAAGTTCTCGATCGGTTCGGGCGAGCTACTTCTACGATGCCGGGCTGTGCCAACATCGCCATTTTCTTTCTTCGACTTGGAAGACTTTGAGCTGCGCGGCTTCGAGGTTGATTCCGCGCTCACACTTGTCTCGGGCGCAGGGGCAACGGTCTCTTCCGCGTTCTTTGTCGTTTTCGAAGGTTTACTAAACTGCATGGAGATTATTTAAACACAGGTAAACAATTTTGTCAGTATTTGTTCCTGCACATAAAATCGGGGCCGGGCGTCGCGTATAATTCGAAATAAGTGGCATTACGTTTTTACAATGACCTTTCGGTCAGCCGCTGCCTATCGGTGTTGTGTTTGTGCGCGCTGCTGATCGTCTGCGTCGCAGCGCCGATTCATAAGCATTCTTCCGGGCAGGACGGTGTCTGCCTCATCTGTCATGCCACGGAGCGGGCGAGCGTTGTCGCCATCGAGACGGATGCCGGTAAGCCGCACATCGCATCGGCGCAATATGTCTCGGCTCCGCTGAACGCGAGGCCCATTCTCCACCTTCCAAACTTAGCCCGCATTCCGCGAGCTCCGCCCTCCCTACTTTTTTCGCTTTAGTTTTGGATTGGCTACGACGCTGCTTGGCGGCGCGTAGTCCATCTTGAGCGTGGAAATAAGGAGTTGTATTTTGAACCGACTACTAAAGCCGGCAGGAATGCTGGCGATTTTGATTTCTATTTTTTTGAGTGCCCCGCGTTCCGGGTTCTGCGCTCAGGCGACCGGGACCGGAGGAACGATTCAGGGGGCGGTCACCGATCCTAGCGGAGCTGCCATCCCGAACGCCGATGTAACCATCAGCAATTCTGTCTCGGGTTACAACCAGAACGTAAAATCCGCTCAAGATGGCACATTCCGGTTGGTAAATTTGCCCCCCAATCAGTATCACGTGAAGATCACTGCTCCGGGGTTTCAGTTGTATCAACAGGACATTCCAGTGCACACGCAAGTCCCGATTCAGGTGACGGCGGCGCTTGCGATTGCTGGATCGACTGAAACTGTGAATGTATCGGCATCGACGGAAGTGCTTGAGAACGTACCCGCGGCGCATACGGATGTGAGTCAAAACCTGCTGGCCAATTTGCCCATCGCAAGTAGCGGCCAAGGCTTAAGCGACGCGATTACGCTGACGTCGGGCGCGGTTGTCGCGGATTCCAACGGCTTCTTCCATCCGCAAGGCGACCATGGGGAAACTAGCTATATTGTCGATGGACAGCCGATCAGCGATCAACAGAGCAAGACCTTCTCTACCCAGCTTCCGGCAAATGCCTTTCAGTCTCTAGAACTGGTCACGGCCGGACCAAGCGCAGAGTACGGCGATAAGACGAGCATGGTCGTGAACGCCGTGACTCGCTCCGGCCTGGGGCAGAAGCCGACTGGCAGCCTGGATCTATCTTACGGGTCATTCGGTACTGTTGGCGAAGAGGCCACTCTGGCGCTGGGAGGCGCCAAGTGGGGCAATTTCGTTGTCTTGAATACTGAGAGGAGCGGCCGCTTCCTCGACTCGCCCGAATTTACTCCGTTTCACGATAAGGGCAACAACGAAACTCTTTTTGATCGGATCGATTATCAACCCGGCGGCCGCGACTCTCTGCACCTGGACTTGTTTGGAGCTCGAAATTGGTTCCAGATTCCCGATACTTACGATCAATTAAGCCAGGATCAACGGCAGCAAGCGACCACCTTAAGCGCGGCTCTGGGATATCAGCATACATTCAGTCCGCAAATGCTTCTTTCGATTAATCCGTTCTTTCGGCAGGATCACATCGAATACTATCCAAGCGCAAATCCGTTCAACGATACGCCCGCGACTATCAATCAGAATCGCCATCTCACGAACTGGGGCACGCGCGCCGACCTCTCCTGGGATAGCGGCTCACAAAACATCAAGATTGGCACGCAGTTGATGCAAACTAAACTGAACGAAAATTTCGGGCTGGGTATCACCAATCCAACCTTCAATCCAGTCTGCATTAATTCAACCGGCGGGCCGGTTCTAACGCCGACACTTACAAACCCAACGGCTTGCGCAGGACTTGGATACAGCGTAAATCCCGCGCTTTCACCTGGCCTGATCCAGTACGATTTGACCCGAGGCGGCAGCTTATTCCACTTCCGGGGTGCTACAAACATCAACGAAGAGGCGGTATATGCGCAGGACCAAATTACTATCAAAGACCTGACACTTACCATAGGCGTGCGTTTCGATAATTACGACGGTATTTCTACAGATCACCTTATACAGCCGCGTTCCGGATTCTCCTATCTCATCAGGAAAACCGGCACCGTCATTCATGGGTCGTATGACCGCACCATGGAAACGCCATACAACGAGAATCTGATTCTTTCGAGTACGACTGGCGCCGGCGGTTTGGCATCGAACGTTTTTGGCGCATTCGGAAGTACGCCACTTAAGCCCGGGCATCGCAACGAGTACGACGCCGGTTTGCAGCAGGCATTCAGCAAATATTTGCGACTGGAGGGTGACTATTTCTGGAAATACACCGATGATGCCTTCGATTTCGATACTCTCTTTAACACTCCCATCGCTTTCCCTATTGAATGGCGGAAGTCGAAAATTGACGGCGTTTCAGTCCGCCTCTCTACAATAAATATCCACGGATTTCAGGCGTATACGACACTCGGCCATACGCGCGCCCGTTTCTTCGGGCCGGAGGTCGGAGGCCTGATCTTTAACTCGCCGTTGAATAGTAGCGTCTTCCGCATCGACCATGACCAGGCGCTCCAACAAACGACCTTTTTGCGCTATCAGTACAAAAAAGATGGCCCTTGGGCGACCTTTACCTGGCGCTACGATAGCGGCGAAGTGGCTGGTTCCGTGACGGATCTCGCCGATGCGCTAGCCCTGACAGCGGACGAACAGGCAGCGATCGGTTTCTCTTGTGGCAATCAGATCGCCACCGTCGTACACCCAATCACCTCTTGCTCTGGAAACTACAATGCCACCCGGCTGACGATTCCCGCGCCGGGGACTTTCAATCCCGATCTCAATCCGCCGCGCATTGCGCCCCGCAACTTGTTCGATGTTGGGATTGGCACGGACAATCTCTTTCACAGAGAGAAGGGCGTAAAGACGACCTTGAAATTCACAGCCATGAATATCACGAACGAGGCTGCGCTCTACAATTTTCTATCGACATTCAGCGGTACGCATTGGGTGACACCGCGAAGCTATCAAGTAACGCTCGGGTGGGCTTACTAGTTCCGGCTTCGTCAATAGATTTTGAATCGGAATACTGACGCAAAGCGTCACAAAACCGAAACCGGTCGATGAAACCTCTGAACGTTTTTCAGTCGTGGGGAAAAGTACTAACAGGTAAGATCCCCATGCTCTCCATCGAAGTGACGCGCGAGTGCCCGCTTCACTGTCCTGGATGTTACGCTTACGGCGACTCGCATTTGGGCGAGGGTGGTCCGAATCTGCGGACGTTGAGTGACTTTCGCGGGGATGATCTTGTAAGCAATATTTTTCGGCTTCGTTGATGAGCACCAGCCGCTGCAGGTTTCACTGGTAGGCGGTGAGCCTCTCATGCGTCATCGCGAGTTGAGCCGCGTGGTGCCGGAGTTGAGCAAGCGCGGAATCTACACGATGATCGTGACCAGCGCCGTGATTCCGATTCCTGCCGAATGGAAGGCGCTGCCCAAGGTCACCGTCGCAGTTTCGGTTGACGGTAATCCTGAAGACCACGATATCCGCCGCAAACCGGCCACTTACGAGCGCATTCTGCGGAACATTCAGGGACGTAAAGTGAACATCCACTGGACTGTTGTTCGGAAGAACGTCGAACAGGCAGGCTACATGGATCGATATCTTGACTTCTGGAATGCCCAACCGGAAGTCGATCGCGTTTGGGTCAGCGTTTATACACCTCAACTGAACGAGCAATCGCCGGAACGTCTGACCGCGCAAAACAGGCTCCAGTTGGCGGAATACTTCAACTCAGTTGCCGGACGCTTCCCCAAACTCACCATGCACAAAGGATTGATGGATGCTTTCATCGCGCCTCCCAGCAGTCCATCGACTTGTCTGTTTTCGAAGCTCTCGGTGAATTACACTGCGGATCTGAAGACGCGCGTCGAACCTTGCGTCTTTGGCGGCGCTCCGGATTGTTCAGAATGCGGCTGTTCCATGAGTATGGGCATGCACTGGCTGGGCGAGTTGAAGGTAGCTGGACCATTGCGGGCGCACGCCATCTGATTCGTGGGTCTCTCGCTATCGGACGCACTGTCAATCGCGCACTGCACGACCGTGAAGGTCTTCGGTGGCAGCGACACGTCCTCTCCGGCCCGCAGCCGAGCGATTTGGTCCAAATAGAGCGGCTAAGCTAATCACTGCCAGGCCCGCATTCAAGGCCTCTGGCAAAATAAAAACCATGTCGAAGGTGGTGACACTGATCGCGAGCGGCGACTTACGCCTTTCGGCGAATCAGGTATGTTGGGCCGCGCAGGAGCAGGTGGAACAAGCTGTCGTCAAAGCCATTCAAAGCTGCGGCTTCGAGGTGAAGCGCGGCCATCCTGTGGATCCCGTTAAGCAGCACGGCTTCATTGATTCGCAGAAGTACGGTATGGAAGTATTCCGCGGCATTCCCGAAGACGTGCCCATTGTTGTGGTCGAAGCGGTTTGGCAGTACAGCCATCACGTTCTGCCCGGATTAATTACGCACAAAGCGCCAATCCTGACGATTGCCAATTGGAGCGGCCAATGGCCAGGGCTGGTCGGGATGCTGAACTTGAACGGTTCGCTGACGAAAGCCGGTGTCCCGTATTCAACCCTGTGGTCTGAAGACTTCAATGATGATTACTTTCTGTCGAGACTGAAGTTGTGGCTCGATGGCAAGCCGGTTCGGCACGACATGACTCATGTTCGTCCGCTGAGCGCCATCAAGCTGCCGAACGACGCCGAAGCCCTCGGAGCCTTCCTCGCTAAGCAATTGCAGCGCGAGAAGGCCATTATGGGCGTCTTCGACGAAGGATGCATGGGCATGTTCAACGCCATCGTGCCCGACCATCTGTTAAATCCAACTGGCGTCTATAAGGAGCGGCTCAGTCAGTCTGCTTTGTATGCGGCGATGCAAGCCGTATCCGAAGAAGACGCGAGCGCAGTGCGGACATGGCTGGACGACAAGGGTCTGCGCTTCCAGACGGGGCCGAACCCGGAAACGGATCTTACCGGCGATCAGATTCTTAACCAATGTCGAATGTATATCGCCGCTTTGCGTATAGCCGACGAGTTCGGATGCGCCACAATTGGGATCCAGTATCAGCAAGGGCTGAAAGATCTGGCGCCCGCGTCGGATCTTGCCGAGGGCTTGCTGAACAACTCCGATCGGCCGCCGGTGAAGTCGCTTGATGGGCGGCTCCTTTTTGAAGGCCAGCCGCTCCCCCATTTCAACGAGGTGGACGAGTGTGCTGGGCTGGATGCGCTGGTGACGAATCGTGTTTGGAATGCGCTGGGTCTTCCTCCCGAAACTACGCTTCACGATCTGCGTTACGGCGAAACATTCAAAGATCAGTTTGTCTGGGTGTTTGAAATTTCAGGCGCGGTCCCTCCGGCGCACAATGTCGAACGGGTACGCGGGTTCCGTGAGCGAACGGCAGCCAGCTATGTATTTCCGTTTAGGCGGCGGTTCGCTGAAGGGCGTCAGTAAACCTGGCGAAATTGTCTGGAGCCGCGTGTTCATTGAAGATGGCAAGTTGAAACTGGATATCGGACGTGCCCGGGCCATTGAACTTCCTAAAGAGGAGACGGAACGGAGATGGCGCATCACAACGCCGCAATGGCCCATTATGCACGCGGTTCTTTACGGCATCTCGCGAGATCAGATGATGGCCCGGCACAAAGCCAATCACATTCAGGTCGCCTACGCTCCCGATGCCGAGAGTGCAAAGAAGGCGCTGGCTGCGAAAGCCGCATTTTTCCGCGAGGCCGGCCTTGAGGTCAGCGTCTGCGGAACGGAAACGGGGTTATAGAGCGTGAAAGTTGGCATTCTTGGAACCGGAGCAATTGCAAACAAGCACGCGCAGGCTTACGAAAATATCGGGTTCAAAGTCGTCGCCTGCTCCAACAAAACAGAAGCGCGCGGACGCGATTTTGCCAAGCGCTGGGGTGCTGAGTTCGTCGCCTGATTTTCGCGAGCTATGCCGCTATCGAGGCCTCGATTATGTCGATGTATGTGCGTTTCCCGATTTCCATCTCGAACCGGTAGAGGAGTGCGCCGCGATCAAACGGCCGGTTATGCTCCAGAAGCCGATTGCCACAAATCTGGATACCGCGCAACAGATGATCCGGATTGCGCGAGAGGCAAACATCACTCTAGGCGTCATGAGTCAGCATCGATTCGATGACTCCACTTTGTTCTTGAAGCGCGCGCTCGCCGCAGGCCGGTTGGGAAAGTTGCTCCAAGCGGACGCCTATGTGAAGTGGTTTCGCAGTGATGAATACTACTCACGTCCCATCAAGGGAAGTTGGCGCACCGAAGGCGGAGGCGCGCTGATCAACCAAGCGATTCACCAGGTGGATATTCTGCTGCACTTGATGGGTCCGGTGGCGGCGGTAATGGGTCGCTGGCAGCTTGGCGCGCGTCATAACATCGAGTCGGAAGACATTGTGAACGGCTTGCTTGCCTATCGGAGTGGCGCGACAGGTGTGATTCAGGCGGCCACCGCTTTTTGGCCGGGCTACACCGAGCGCATCGAGATTCATGGAATGAAAGGATCTGCAACTATTTCCGGCGATCGCCTGACCGGTTGGGATGTTTTGGATGACGCGCAGGCGAATGCAGCAGATCCTGCGCCGATCGAACATGACGTCGCCTCTGGATCTTCCGACCCGATGGCCATAAGCCTGACGTCTTTCGAACGTCAATTCCGCGATTTTGCCGACGCGATACGTACAGGACGGGAGCCCGCCGTCAACGGCGAAGAGGGCTATCGAGCCCTTGAAGTTGTTCTCGGAATTTACCAATCGTGCCGTGAGCAGAAGCAAGTCAGTATTTCTGCGCAGTCCTTGTGAACCGGTATTCAAAGCTATAATCGAGCCATAGACCAAGTTTGTCTAGGCGGCTTCTTTCAGGTCGCTTGTCCGGACTATGCCGCCCCCGGTTTTCGAACCTCTCCAGGCGCGTTCAGGCGCGCGATCAGTCCTGAACGAACACACGGCGGAATCTCTTCTACCCGGAATTAACGAATTAATCGGCGCCTCACCCGACCCTCTGCGTGTCGCGCAGTACGTTGCCGAGTTCGCGTCCCGCCATCCAGCGCTATGGGATCAGCTCGCTCAAGACTCCGAACGTTGTTCCTGGCTAATCGCCATCTTCAGCTTCAGCCACTTCCTGTCCGAGGAGTTGCTTCGGCGTCCGGAATGGCTCTGGAGCATTGCGGAGATAGATCACCCCCTTACTTTTGCGGATTACAAGCAGCGCTTGGAAAGCTTTCTTCAGCAGAGCGCTATCGCGGTACCAACGGCCTTAGACCTGGCGCTATTTCGCCGGAAGGAGCTTCTGCGGATCGTACTACGCGATGCCTTGAACCTCGGCACGCTTGCTGAGATCACCGAAGAGCTATCGAATTTGGCCGATGCGATTCTCGGTTGTGCCCTGACGCATACAATCTCGCATTTCGAATACCGCTACGGCTGTCCCATGACGCAGGATTCGTCGGGCGCCGCTTCGCCTGCGCTTTTTACTGTGCTGGCTCTCGGAAAGCTGGGAGGCCGCGAGCTGAACTACAGCTCCGATATTGACCTGATGTTTCTGCACAGCGGTAACGGGGAGACTTCCGGGCCGCACAGAATCACCAACAAAGAGTTCTTCAAGAAAGTCGCCAACGATTTCACGAATCTGCTATCCACATATACGGCAGCCGGTCTTTGCTATCGCGTCGATTTGAGGCTGCGTCCCGAAGGCACCCTTGGAGAGGTTTGTCTTTCACTCGCCACAGCCAAAGAATACTATTCGAAGCGCGCGCGGGATTGGGAGCTGCAGATGTTGATCAAGGCTCGCGTAGCGGCGGGTGATGAGGCGCTGGGCCGAACGCTGCTCGATTTCCTCGAGTCGTCCATCTATTCAACAACGCTGGATTTTTCAACTATCGAAGCGATGTCCGCTACTCGCGAGCGTATGAGCGAGAAGCTCGCCCGCAAGCGGTTGCGGAAAGATGAGCTGGACGTCAAACTTGCTCGTGGTGGAATCCGGGATATCGAGTTCCTGGTGCAATGTCTGCAGCGATTACATGGCGCGCGGGAAATATGGGTGCGTCACGGCGGCACGCTGCTTGCTCTATCACGGCTGCGCGACAAGGATCTCCTCTCGAGAACGGAATACTCTCGTCTGGTCGATGCATATGAGTTTTTGCGTCACCTCGAACATAAGCTGCAGTTCGAAGACGACCGCCAGACTCATGCTCTTCCAGCAAACCCGGTGGAACTCGAGCGCATCGCGCGGCGTCTGCGCTTAGTGGATCAACCTTTCCAGCGGGGAATAAGCGGCTCGGCACAGTTGCTGCAAGCTCTAAACCAACACCTGGAAAACGTTCAAGGAATTTATGAGGGCATCGTACACGCTCAGCGGCCGCTCTATTACGCCCCGGCCTCCGCGCTTTCTTCCGTGACCGACGCTCCTCCAAAACCGCCAGAGGAGCGCCGTAAGGCGGATGTTTCCTCTGAACTGCTGCGCTCGCTCGAACAGACTGCTCCGCTTTTTGCGGAGCGCCTGCGGATGCGTGGCATTCACCGCTCGGAAAGCGCGCTGGCGAGCTTCCTTGAAAAAGCGCTTCGCACTCCGTCGTGCCTCGCTCTCCTGGAGGCCCACCCGCTGTTGGGCGACTGGGCAGTCCAGATCTTTGAGCTGAGTCCCTTCCTTTCCGAACAGCTTACCCGCCGCCCCGAATTTCTCGACCAGATTCAGTTGATAGCGGACGATCCTGAGCATCGTCCGGCCTTCGAAGCCGCTGCGCCACCGCTGCAAGATCTGGATGGCTTGCGGCGCTTCTTTCATCGCGAGATGTTTCGCATCCAGGCGGGTAGCATCTGTTTGCCGGAGTCAGTGTTCCAAACCCTTGACCGCACTTCGTCATTAGCCGAATTCGTCATCGCGCGGGCTTTTCGGATCGCGCGCGAGCAGGGCATGGCGCATGCTCTGTCACATGCCAAGCCAAATAAGCTCTTTGAAGAACCGCAAAGCGAAATGATGGTGGTGGCGCTTGGGCGGCTCGGGATGCGGGAGTTCGATCTCGGCTCCGACGCCGACCTGCTCTTCATCATTCCCGATAGCGAAGCCCCGCGGCAGCGATTTTGGACGCGCGTCGCAGAGCATCTCATCGACATGCTGACGGCGTATGCCGGTGATGGCCCGATCCTCTCGCTCGATACGCGCTTGCGTCCCAACGGCCGTGAAGGAATGCTGGTTCAAACCGAATCCAAATACGTCGAGTATTTCTCTAACAAGGCTGAGGCTTGGGAAGGCATCGCCTACATGAAGGCGCGCGCCGTTGCGGGCGATACGGAACGAGCGACAAAGTTCCTGACTGAGCTGCAACAGGTCGATTGGCGGCGCTACGGCCAAGGCGGACGCTCGAAACAGGATCTGCGCCAGATGCGCATGCGGCTCCAGCGCGAACAGGGAAACAGTACGCCCCTCAAGGCTGGGGAAGGCGGCTACTACGACGCAGATTTCATTCTGATGTATTTGCGGCTAAAAGGCGCGGGAATGTTTTTCAAAAGCCTGAACACGCCGGAGCGGATTGACATTGTCGAAAAAATGGGTCATCTCGAGCGCGCCGATGCGGAGTTTCTGCTTCAAGCGACTACCTTCTTCCGCGCTCTCGATCATGCCACTCGCGTGGTGACAGGCCGTGCCGAAGAAAAGTTGCCGGGCTCAATCGCGGAACGAGAGATGCTTGCCGAACTCATGCATCGCTGGACCAGCGAACGCCCTACTGCCGCACAGCTGGATGACGAGCTGGGTACGCTGCAGGCTAAGATGCGCCGGCTGTTTGAAAGAACCTTTGCTCACTAGCCGCGAATAAGGTCGGCTACTCTTCTTCTTCGACGTGCATGTGTGTCTTCGCCGCGGCGATAATCTTCTCCGCTTGCGGCGCAGGCACGTAATCGTAGTGATCGAACTCCATATGGAAAGAAGCGCGGCCCTGCGTCTTTGAGATCAAGTCGTTTTGATAACTCAGCATTTCCGACATCGGCACCTGGGCGCGGATCGATTGCATATTGCCCTTTATGTCCATGCCTGAAATACGCCCGCGCCGCCCGTTGAAGTCACTCATCAGATCGCCGGCAAACTCGGTTGGCGTTTCCACTTCCACCCTCATGATGGGTTCCAGGATGGCAGGCTTGGCCTGCTGCATCGCCGCGCGGAATGCTTTGCGCCCGGCTAGTTTAAACGCCATTTCCGATGAATCGACATCGTGATAGGAGCCATCGTAGAGAGTCACCTTGAAATCGGTCACGGGAAACCCGGCAATAAAGCCTTGCTCGGCAGCTTCAACGATTCCCTTTTCAACCGCCGGTACGAAGTTCCTGGGAATGGCGCCGCCGAAAATGTCATTTACGAATTGGAACTTCTCGCCGCGCGCCAGCGGCTCGATCCTGATCCAGCAATCGCCGAATTGGCCGTGTCCGCCCGTCTGCTTCTTATGGCGGCCTTGCACGCTGGCGACGCCTCGTACTGTTTCGCGATACGGAATCTTCGGCGCCTTCAGTTCGACTTCCACGCTGTAGCGCCGCTTCAGCCGGCTGACCACGATCTCGACATGCTGCTGGCCATTTCCGGCGAGCAGGAACTCTTTAGTTTGCGGATCCCGGTAAAACCGCAATGAACGATCCTCTTCCAGAATCTTGGAAAGCGCCGTGCTCAAACGATCTTCATCATTTCGCGTTTTTGCGGAGATCGCGTAAGCGATGGAAGGCTCCGGAACATCGATCGCGCGGAACACCACGCAATTCGTTTTTTCGCAAAGCGTGTCGCCGGTCAGAGTCTCTTTGAGTTTCGCCACTACGCCGAGATCGCCCGCGCGGAGCTCCGGAATGGGCTGCATGGTCTTGCCCAAAGGAGTTGCAATATGAGCCAGCCGTTCGCTCACATTCGAGCGCATATTGGTCAAATGCGCATCGTCCTTCACTATGCCCGACATCACTTTGAAGTAACTGACTCGCCCTGCAAACGGGTCCGCTGAGGTTTTGAAGACGAAAATCGCCGGTGGCTCATTCGGTGCGATGGCCTTTGTTATCTCATTGCCATTCTGAGTCGCCGCAACCGGCGGCCGCTGCAGAGGCGAGGGGAAAATCTCCGCGATGAAATTCAGCAGCAGATCGGCCCCGATATTCTGGGATGCTGCCCCGCAAAGAATTGGAACGATGCGCCGTTCGCGAACTGCCTGCTGAAGCCCGCTAACCAGGTGCTCCGCGGGCAACGTCCCGGTCGCGAAGAATTCTTCCAGCAACTCATCGTTACCTTCCGCGATCATCTCGACCAGCGCCTCATGCGCTTTGCTCGCTTCTTCGGCTTGAGCTTCCGGAATGTCGCCGTCCTTGCCTTTGCCGTCCCCGCCGGCCTTGTAGGAGTAAGCGCGCATCCGGATAAGATCGATCACTCCGCTGAAGTTCTTCTCGGAGCCAATCGGCAGATGGATGGGAACCGCGGCTCTCCCGAAAGCCTCCTGAATGCTGCCCACAACGCGCTCGAAGGAGGAACGCTCCCGGTCCAGCTTATTGACAAGCAGCGCGCAGGGCAACTGGAACTCTTCCGCGAAGTGCCACACCTTCTCGGTCGAGACTTCGACTCCGGCCACCCCGTCTAACAGAACGATAGAGCTATCGGCCGCCGCCAAAGCGGTTCGGGTCTCGCTCAAAAAAAGGTTGTAGCCGGGAGTATCGACCACATTGATCTTCGTCTTTTGCCATGGGAAAGCGGCTAGGCCCGAAGTTATGCTTAGCTTCCGGACCACCTCTTCTTCATCGAAATCCGTTGTAGTGTTGCCTTCATCAACTTTGAGGTGCCGGTCGGTCGCGCCTGCCGTGAAAAGAAGCGCGGACGTCAGTGACGTCTTCCCACAGTGCCCGTGTCCTATCAAAGCAACGTTCCGAATGTCGGAACTGTCGAAGACCCTCATAAATGCCTCCAGACCAGCGACAAAGCTAGCCGAAGTCGTGAGGATACCAAAGTCGCCGCGAATTATTTACGGAAAATTAACCGCCCCGCCGCTGTTCGTGGCTTAAGCGATCTGCTGCGAGGCGGCTACGTCGCTGGGAATATCGACAATGGGATTGTAAGTAAGGATTCGGCCGCAGCTTTCACAGAACATGACCTTATCGCCACGCCGCAGATCTTGAAAGAACTGGGGACGAATCGACATGTTGCAGCCGTCGCAGCGCCCGTCCGTGGCGTCGGCGATCGGCGTGTTCTTCGTTTTCTTACGGATACGCTCGTACTCCGTATAGAATTTGGAGTCGAGTTGATCCACTAAAGACTTGCGCTCCGCGCGCGTGTCCGCAAGCTCTTTCTGATCGGTGGCAGTGCGTTCCCGGGCGTGTTGCTTCTCAGTTTCAACGTGGTGCTGCTGCTTCTTCAATTCCACTTCGGCAGCTTTCACGTTCTTCTCAAGCGATTCCGATTTCTCCATCAAGTCCAGGATTTTGTCTTCCGCTTTGCGAATCTCGCCTTCGGCATAGGAGATCTCGTTTTGGAAAGCTCGATACTGCTCGTTAGTCTTCGCTTGCAGCGTCTGATCCCTTAATTTCGAGATCTTCTGCTGATGAATCTGAATTTCACCTTCGAGGTTCTTGCGGTCCTTCTGATTCGCGCTTAATGCCGCCCGGTCGGCTTCCAGGCGCCGCGTATGCGACTCGAGCTTTCTTTCAATTACCGCGATGTGTTTTGGAAGGGTCGCGATCTCGTTCTCGAGACTCGCGATCTTGCGATCAAGCGCTTGAAGACGCAGCGCAAGAGCGAGATCCTGCAGCATTAACTTCGAATTTTAGCATGCGCAGCCAACAACCTCCGGCGAATGGGGGCGACGAACACATTCGTAGCAAAGCCGAGCTCGCTGACGTGAAACATGCGCGACCCTCCCACAAAAGCGATCGTGCCAACTAAAAGACAAACCGCGACCTGCCCGAGATAACTCCATCGATTCGGGTCGACATGGCTATTTATCCAGTGATTCGTGATCGCGATGGCGATTGCCATTACCGCGGCTGCGCCGGTGATGCGCGTGAACTGGCCGAAGAGATGTCTCCCTTCTATACCGCCAAGTTTGCGCCTCAAAATTTCGAATAAGGTCAAAGATTCCAGCGTGACTGCAAAGGAAGTGGTGAGAGCCAGGGCGGCGAAACCGAAATGGAAATAATTCAGCAACAGCAGAGGCAAGCAAGCGTTAACAGCGATCGAAAGCAGGCTCGCGTACATGGGCGTACGAGCGTCGGACAAGGCATAGAAGGCGGGATTGAGAATCTTGACCGAGGCGAAAGCCAGCAGGCCGAAAGAGTAACAAACAAGCGCGAGAGCCGTTTGCCTGGTGTCGTAAGCTTCGAAGCGCCCACTTTGATAAATTGCTCCCACTATCGGCCGGCCGAGCAAAATAAGCGCCACCGACGAAGGGATCGTCAGAAGGAAAACCAGCTCAAGGGATCTTGAAACAGTCTTTCGGAACTCCTCGAAATTCTTCGCCGTAGCGCTTCTGGAGACGGACGGCAGCATCGCTGAAGCGAAGGCGACCCCGAATAAGCCGAGTGGCAGTTGCACAAATCGAAGTGCGTACCCAAGCCAGCTCACCGGTCCATCGTGTCCACGCAGCGGATCGACAATTCGTGAAGCGTAACTCGTGTTCACGATCATGTTGACCTGTAATGCCGCATTTCCCAGGATGGCTGGCAGCATTAGGCCGAAAATTCGCCGCAACCCGGGATGTGACCATTTCAGCGCAGGCCGGAAAGTAAATCCGTAGTCACGCAGCCGGGGAAACTGCCAGGCGAGTTGGAGCGCCCCGCCTATGACCACCCCGTACGCCATCCCTTTGATAGGCGTGATTCCGATGCTCGGACCCAGCCAGAAGCCCAGGCCCAGGCCAAAGACAATGGCGCCAATGTTGAAAAATGACGACGCCAGGGCCGGAACACCAAATCGCCCGAATGAATTCAGCATGCCGGTCGCTTGTGCCGCCAGTGCAACCAAAAGCAGAAACGGAAACATGATTCGCGTCAGCAGAACAGCTAACTCGAACTTGCCTGGAGCGGCGGCAAAGCCCGGCGCAAGCAGCGTTACTAGCGGCCGCGTGAACAGCATCCCGAGTACACAGACGAGCCCAACAATAAGGATGATGGCCGTACTGACCAGGTTCGCGAGCTCCGCGGCTTCCCGTCTGCCGCCCTTTTCGAGCGCTCTTGTGAATGCCGGGACGAACGCCGAGGACAGCGCGCCTTCGGCAAAGAGATCGCGGCTCAAATTCGGAATGCGAAAGCCGAGTAGAAATGCATCGTAAGAGAACCCGGCTCCAAATGCGTGGGCCATCACCATTTCTCGCGCGAGTCCCGTGATTCGGCTGATCGCGATCGCGATAGATATTGCGCCCGCGGATCGAGCTACCTCTTTGGACTGCGCCGTGGTTTCGAGACTAGCCGTAGCTGTCGTCATGCGAAGAGATCTTCGAGACCACCGCGAACGCCTGGTTGCTCTTGGGAGTCTTACTGTTACTATCCGGTTACGCCGCCGTATTCGTCAAGGAACGCAGCGATTGTAGTTATGCCGGTGTAATAGTTGTCGATCCGGTACTTTTCGTTCGGCGAATGCAGACCGTCATCTGGAAGTCCAAAACCCATGAGTATCGTAGGTATGCCTAGATGAGCCGCGAATTCCCCCACGATGGGTATCGAGCCGCCGCTCCGAATGAAGACGGTCGGCTTTCCGAATTCAGCGCTGAAGGCCTTCGCGGCAGTTTCGATCGCCGGATGATTCGGGTTGACCGAGATGGCGGGGCTGGCGCTCAGAACCCGAACTTCGATCCCGATTCCTTTAGGCGTGTTGTTTGTAACCCAGCGCTTTAGTGCGGCCAGTACTCTCTCAGGATTCTGCTTCGGTACTAAACGAATACTCACTTTGGCCGTCGCCTTCGCGGGAATCACTGTCTTCGCGCCGGTGCCCGTGAAGCCTCCTGCGATACCGTGAACTTCAAAGGTCGGACGCGCCCAGATGCGCGCCAGCACAGATTGCCCGGGCTCGCCCGTCAGTTGGCTGGAGCCGACTTCGTTCTTCAGGAACTCTTCTTCCGAGAACGGCAGATTTCGCCAGCTCTCGATCTCAGCTGGATCGGGTGGAACGACATCGTCGTAAGCGCCGGGAATCTGAATATGTCCGTCGGCGTCTTTCGCTTTCGACAGCAGCTCGATCAAGCCGTATACCGCGTTGGGCGCTGCGCCGCCGTACATGCCTGAATGCAAATCGCGCGCCGGCCCCGTCGCTTCAATTTCGAAATACATCAGCCCGCGAAGGCCAACGCAGAGCGTCGGAATCCCATCCGCGAAAAGTTCCGTGTCGGAGACTAGGGCAACATCGGCCTGCAGTTTGTCTTTGTTCTTTGGGACGTACTTTGAAATAGATTCTCCGCCGACCTCTTCTTCACCTTCAATCAGAAATTTGACGTTCACCGGCAGCTTGCCGCCATGCACCGCGCGTAAAGCTTCCACCGCTTTCACATGCATGTACATTTGGCCCTTGTCGTCGCAGGCGCCGCGCGCGTAGATGTTGCCGTCCCGAATAGTGGGTTCAAATGGTGGCGATTTCCAAAGTTCCACCGGATCAGGCGGTTGAACGTCGTAATGTCCGTAGCAAAGAACAGTCGGCTTTCCCGGAGCGTGAAGCCAATCGGCATAGACCAACGGATGTTTCTCCGTCTGGATGACTTCTACGTTCTCCAACCCCGCGCTTTTCAGGCTGCTGGCGACAAAGTGAGCTGCGCGCGCGACGTCTTGCTTGTGCTCAGGCAGCGTGCTGATGCTCGGAATACGCAGCAACTCGAATAACTCATCCAGAAAACGCGATCGATTCTGATTTACGAAATTTTCAACGGCGGATGACACAGTATCGAGTCCCTAAGTGCCTGCTCGAAGCGAGAATACAGCAACTTCCGCCAGCAAATTCGGAAACAGGCGCGCTTCGCGATTGCCGCGCACGAAGATTTGCCGTTCGATGACCCACTTTTGTTGGCGGCACAGCGAAACGAAGTCCTGAACCGTTAGGAAATGAAGGTTCGGCGATTCAAACCAGTCGTAAGGAAACAGCTTGGTCCTGGGGGCGCGGCCACTCGCAAGATGCGCGATCCGCGTCGTCCAATGTCCGAAATTCGGAAAGGCCACGATAGCGTGACGCCCAACTCGCAGCATTTCACGGAGAACGCGCAGCGGATAACGCATCTCCTGCAGCGTTTGACTCAAAATCACGAAATCGAAAGATCCGTCCGGATAATCGGCCAAGCCTTGTTCGATGTCGCTTTGATAAACCGAGACGCCCCGGGCGATGGCTCGACTCACCTTGTTCGAATCGATCTCCACCCCCTGCGCCGCAACCCGCTTGTGCTCGCGCAGCCAGGCCAACAACTCGCCTTCGCCGCAACCGAGATCGAGCACGCGCGATCCCGGCTCAACCAATTCGGCGATCATCGCATAGTCCAGGCGCGCGCTGATTTCGGTATTCGCCTCGGCCGTTCCCGCTGTTCGAGGAACGCTGGTCGAATCTCGATGAACGCTTTCGAGAAATCCCGCGACCATTTCGCTCTGCTCTTTCGTCTCCACCAGGAAGGCATCGTGACCGTAAGTGGAGGTCAGTTCGCAGAATGCCACGTCGATGCTGCGGCTGCGCAGAGCGCTCACGGTCTCGAGCGATTGGTAGGTCGGGTAGAGCCAATCCGACGTGAAACTCAGCACCAGGAAGCGAGAGCGAGTGCGTTCGAAGGCCCTCGAGAGGGAGCCATGTCCGGCAGATAGATCGAAATAATCCATCGCCTTGGTGATGTAGAGATACGAGTTGGCATCGAAGCGATTGACGAATTGGCTCCCGCGATAGCGCAAGTAGCTCTCCACTTCGAAATCGACCGAAAAGTCGTAGCCGAATGCATCCTTATCGCGCAAACGCCTTCCGAATTTCTGCCGCATGGAGGCATCGCTCATGTACGTGATGTGCCCGATCATGCGCGCCACCGCCAGCCCGCGAGCAGGGGGCCGCGCGTCGTAATAGTTGCCTTCGTTCCAATCGGGATCGGCCATGATGGCTTGGCGGCCTACTTCGTTGAACGCGATCTGCTGCGCGCTGTGGCGCGATGTGGCCGCGATCGGAATAGCCGAAGCAACCGATTCGGGATAGGCCACCGCCCATTCCAGCGCTTGCATGCCGCCCATCGACCCGCCGGTCACCGCCAGCAGCCGTTCGATCCCCAGATGCTCGACCAGCATTTTTTGCAAGCGAACCATATCGCTAATAGTGATGACAGGAAACCGCATCGCGTACGGACGTGCCGGTGGCAGGATCGATCGAGCCTGGACCAGTCGTGCCGCGGCACCCGCCCAGGACATTCGAAGAAATGACGAAATAACGGTCTGTATCGAACGCCAAACCTGGTCCGATCATGGACGACCACCAGCCCGGTTGCCCGTTCTCTTTGCTAACACCCGCCGCATGCGCATCGCCTGAGAAAGCGTGCAACACCAGGATGGCGTTCGTGCGCTTAGCGTTCAGCGCTCCATAAGTCTCATAAGCGACCTCGATGTTCAGAAGCGTGACGCCGCAATCCAGGGTGAGCGACGGGAAGGTAACGGCCTGCGTCTCTACTGCAAGAGCGGTTTCGATTGAAGTGGGCATGGCCGCGTGAGCAGCGTTGAATGCTTGAAATTGCACGATAGCATGTAGCGCCACATGGTCGAAGCTATTTCTTCAACAAGGCAATCTGCCCCGCGTGATAAGCGGTGTGTTGGATGACGCCGTGAAAGAGGATATAGAATGTCTGCGGCTCAGTGGCCGGCGCTGGATCCTTTAAGCGCTCGGGCGGGAAGGCGAGAATTGCTTGTTCGAGTGCGCGCTCTTCGGTCTCTAAATGAGTGAGGGCGTCTTGCCATCCCCCGGTCATTTCTGGCCAGTTTTCCTCGTCCGTGTGATCCCGGGTCTTGCTCGCCGACAGGCGCTCGCGTGCAATGCGCATCCAGGCGGTGATGTGAAGGACCAACTCCCAAATCGTATGAGCGCCGGGCAAGCTGCGCTCAGCTGCGCGCTTTTCGTCGACGCTTGAAAGAAGCTCTTTCAATGAAAGCCCCAGCCAAGCGGGACTCTGGTACACTCGCCGAAGCTGATCCGCGATGAGTTCGGTTTCCGCCGATGTGCTCAACATACAATTAGCTTACGTTTTCGGCACAACATGCCAGAGTTCTCGCGAAGAGATTTCGTTAAGGCGTCGGCAGCAACCGCGTCACTAACGAGGGCCGCCGCCGTACCCAAATCGACAACCCGGTCTGACCGTGAATATTGGATAACCGTACTCACCCGCATTGCCGATCCCGTTCTCACGGCGCTCCAGCAGCGGAAACTGAGAGCCACTATGCCGGTGGAAGCACCGCATAGCAACGTGCAGGATCGGAGTCAATATACATATCTCGAAGCTCTAGGCCGCCTTTTGGCGGGCATCAGTCCGTGGCTCGAATCGGGCGCCGCTACGCTATCCGAAGAAGATCGTCGCCGCCGCTATGCCGATCTTGCACGCGCCTCCATAGCGGCTGCTGTCGACCCCTCCTCTCCCGATTACATGAACTTCGCCAAAGGCTCGCAACCGGTCGTCGATGCAGCCTTCCTGGCCTTAGCCGTATTGAGGGCGCCTAGCGAGCTTTGGGAGAAATTGGATCGTCAAACACAGCTTCATCTGATCGAGGCGCTGCGCTCGAGCCGAATAATCCGTCCAGGATTCAATAACTGGCTGCTGTTCAGCGCCACAGTCGAAGCGTTCCTCTGTCGTGTAGGTGAGCAGTGGGATGCCATGCGCGTTGATTATGCGATACGCCAGCACGAAGAGTGGTACAAGGGCGACGGCGTCTACGGCGATGGGCCACAGTTCCACTGGGATTACTACAACAGCTTCGTCATTCAACCCATGTTGCTCGAGGTCTTGGACACCGTATCGAAGAAATCGAAAGCTTGGGAATCCTTCCAGCCTCTGATGCTGGCGCGCGCGCAACGCTACGCCGCCATACAGGAGCGGTTGATCAGTCCCGAAGGCACCTATCCCGCCTTCGGCCGCTCGCTTGCCTATCGCTTCGGTGCCTTTCAGCTCTTAGCTGCTATGGCCCTTCGCCGCCAACTGCCCGACGGCATCGCGCCCCAGCAAGTGCGAGCCGCGCTCACGGCAGTAATCCGCCGCATGATCGAAGCCCCCGGGACCTTCGATCAGCACGGCTGGCTCACCGTCGGTTTTTGCGGTCATCAACCGGCAATTGGCGAGGCGTATATTTCGACCGGCAGCTTGTATCTCTGCGCCACTGGTTTGCTGCCGCTCGGACTTCCAGCTACCGATCCGTTCTGGAACAATCCGCCGCAACCCTGGACGGCACAAAAAATCTGGAGCGGCCAAAATGTTTCCGCCGACCATGCCATCTGAACTGCGGCAGTCTAGAACTGAACCTGCTGCGTGCCCTGATAGGCCGTGATCATCCAATACGCAAACCCGCCGTCACGCGCGCGAATTACCGCATTTTCCGGCGCCGGCCGTCCTATTAATTTGTCTTCGTAAGCCCGCGCTAAAGCAAGCGTCCGCGGCACATCCAGCAGCCAGTCTCCATTCGTGTAGTAGTGTTGCCACTTCCCGTAATCGGCTGCCTCCAGCACTGCCTCCAAAGCTTCGCCTTCCGTAATGGCGATTTTTATCTTGCTCAATTTATCGCCGGTTGAGCTGCTTAGCGCCGCCTCCGCTATCGCCTCCAACATTCGGTTCGAATGAAGATGCACGCCAATCTGAGTCTCGACGTTCGCTTGGAAAAAGCTCAAGCGGTCCGCGGGAACAAGCTTGCGCGCATCTGACGCGATTTGGCTAACGTGCTGCCAGCGCGCATCGGCCTCCCGGCAAGCACGGATCATGGCCGTACTCAGTTCATTCAGATTACTGAAGTTGTGGGTGATCAGGTTGCCCAGCCGCACAGCCGAACGAGTGTCTCCCGTTACAAGCTGGAGAAGAATGCCGCGCGCCGCGGTCTGATAGAAGTTATCCTGCATCACGGCGTCTTCTTTTTCCCCGTATCGTGCCGGAGCTTCGGCGTATGCCTTGTAGTAGGCGACCATAGTCGCGGCGGCCGGCTTGCCGAACTCTTCTTCAGACCACTTTTGAAGATACGTGTCCGGCGCGCCCTGGGCCTCCCAAGGCTCGGCATTCCACGCCAGCTCCATTACGGCGCGAGTGGTCATAACCACCGGACGGATGTTGGCCGTATTCACCAACAGAAACTGAGTGGCGCCCGCTTTCACGGCGCGGCCTAATTCTCGCTGTATTCGCTCCAGCGGCAGCATTTCCGTGAAGTGATTCGAAAAATAGTCGTACATGGCCGTGTGATAGTAAACTCCTTGGCCTGCGCTAATCGCGCCTTTGTCCTCTATCAGGCCGTGGCCGTTGTCGGGCCACACCAACGTGACGCCTTCCGGAACCTTGAGAAATCCTTCGTGGATGAACTGGGCCGCCTCACGCCAGGCGTTCATGACAATCTCCGGATTAGATCGCGCCTGCTTTACGATCTCGATCTCCTTATCGATGGCGCTGCGGATCACCTTCGCCCTACCCTCGTCGGTGGAAGGCGCCTGTTTATCGATCTGCCAAAAAGGATAGTCGTTCTGCCCGCGGTAACCAACACTCGAAATGATCTCCGCGCCTTGCGGGTACTGGCTGAGAGATCGCTTCATGGCCGCTTCCAGTAATTCCGGATTTGAGGAGAACGAGTACGGCTTATCCTTCGGCCACCGGTATGTATCGAGCCCGAGAACATTGACGTGATGCTGCGTGATGACCAATCCGCGATCGGCAGCCGCCTTGATCTGCGGTTCATAAGGAAAAATCCAAGTGCCCGGCACGACCATGTTGCCCTTCAGCCGCAGCAGCGCCTCAAAAACGTGATCCCAGGTCTCCAGGCTGATTCCCGTTCCATCTCTAATCCCCGGTGTCCATCCCGTCAAAAGATCCTCATCGTTGATGAACCAGCCCCGATAGCGGTATGTCGGCGCAGAGGTGTTCTTCAGATTGTCCGGAACTTCGATTTGCTTTCGATGCTGCGGCGCATGATCGGTCCACCAATACAGCGGATCGATGCCGAGGAATCGCTGCGAAAAATCGTAGATCGCGTAAATGACTCCGCGCATGTCGGAGCCCGTCAATACCACGGCTTCGCGAGACGGTGAGCCTGGCCAGGGTTTGGCCACGCTCTGGATTAGCAGGCGCTCCCATCCCGAAGGCCGTGCTATTTCCTTCGGAAGAAATTGATCGGAAGCGATCCAGATGGTCGACGGAGACGTAGCCGCCGGATCGTGAACAATCCTCACCGGCTGGCCGAAGACCGCCTTGCAATCGGATGCTAGATCACGGGCGGCTCTCTGGATCGCGCCGGGTTCCCCCTCGCTTACAAAAATAGTTGTGCGCGCATCGATTAGCACCCGCGCGGACGCCACCGGACTGAGTTGAATAAGGAGGATTGCTAAGAAAATAGCTGGGCGTTGCATTTTGTTCGAGACGCAAACTTATCTAGAAATAAGATAGCGCGTCAACCGGCGGTTCACTCATAATGGCTCAGGGGTGATTCTTGCGAGTCTTCGCGCTTCTCATTTCAGGTCTGACGGGTCTCTTCGCATATGCCGCCCCAACCGCTGATCCGGTCTATGCCCCTCTTTGGCTTTACCAAGGCACTTGGCGGGTGACCCCCAAAAATCTTGCTCCGGGAGCAAAACCGGACGAATTGAAAAACCAGTGCGCGCTCGTCGGAAGATATTTCGTCTGTCAGCAAACCGTGAACGGGACACCCGGTGCGTTGCTGATCTTCATCCCGACACAGAAGGCCGGACACTATTACACGCAGAACATTATGCCGGAGGGCCGGGCTAGCGGCCGCGCCGATCTGGAAATTTCCGGCGACCGCTGGATCTATTCCAGCACTTGGGATGAGGGCGGAAAAACTACGTATTATCGGACAACTAATATCTTGACCGGCAAGGATCGCATTCATTTCGAGCAGGCGGAATCCAGCAACGGCAACGATTGGACCGTCAAGAATTCTGGTGACGAAGTGCGAATTTCAAGCGCAGGCCGCTAAGCCGCCGCTTCCCTATGGCTGCTTGGTCTTTTGAAAGTTCGGATGATTGAGCCAGTCGCGCGTAGCTTGCGCGCTGGCCAGAGCGTGGAACTCGGTTCCTGCCGGAGCCGGGGCGGTTGCCGGTTGCGCTTTATTCGTCAGCCCGGCCAGCACGCACGGTACCGCGGGAACCGTCGTGACTTGTGGCAGCGTAGGCAACCCGGCATCGGGTGACTTGAAGTCGAAGTTCGATGCCGGATTGTTCGTCGTTGCGTCGCGCGCGGTCAACGGCTGAAGGCTCCAGCGCCATTCGATCAATCTGAGAATCGAGGTGTGATCGTAGACCGTCGAATCGACGTGATTGTTCGCCCGCGTAAAGGGTGAGACGATCACCGTGGGAAGGCGGAAGCCGAGCAGTACTTTCCCATTGATCAGGTTCGTATCGACGTTGTTCGCCGGAACAGCGAGAGGCGGTGCGACATGGTCGAAAAAGCCTCCCCATTCATCGAACGTGACAATCAGTACCGTATTCGCCCACTTCGGTCCCGTTGCTACCGCGTGAAAAACCTGCGACAGAAATGCATCGCCGTTGCGGATATCGGAATGCGGGTGATCGTCGTTTCCAAGGCCGTCATCGAATTCCGTAAACTTCGGATCGACAAAGGAGACGGCCGGCAAATTGCCCGATTGCGCCGCATCCAAAAAATCGGAAAACAACGACGCAGAGAGCAGGTACTTCAATTCCCACAGCGCCAGGAACGGAATGTTGCCGAAGTAGTAACGATGGCTGACCCCGGCGCTCGAGAGTCGATCGAAGATGGTGGGCAGGCTACTCGCCGATAAAGCATTCGTCAGCCGGTCGGTCTGCGCCGCCCACAAGAACATGCGATTCGGGAACGTCTCCGCCAGGATTGGCGCGAACCAGTGGTCACACGTCGTGTAAGCCTGAGCTAGCGCTGCTAAGAACGGAATATCGGCGGCGGGGTAATAGCCGATGCTGTAGATATCGTTGCCCGGCACGCGCAGAAATCCATCCATCTTGCCCTGGTCGTAGGCGGTCAAATTCGGCGTACCGTACGAGTTATTCGGAACCGAGTGGCCGCAGCCCGTGAAGTCGGAACCGAGATTTTGCGGCGGGTACGTCTTCCCCGAACTGTCGCTATACGTGGGCTGCGGCTGCTGCGCCATCCATGTGTTCGCGCCCGGCAGCCAGCCTAAGAAATGGTCGAAGCTCCGGTTTTCCATTGTGACGACCACCACATGATCGATGCCGGAACTTTGCGGAGCCGGCAAGTTTGGCGAAACTGGAGTTGGCGGAATGGGCGTGAGGACCGGGCGCTTGGCAGCGCACCCAACCGCCGTGACGGACGCGCCTGCCAGGGCCTGCATGCCCAGGGTCTTCATAAATGAGCGGCGATGAATGGGCACGCGGATTCTCCCTTAGTAATCCTGTAGACTTGCCGCCCCGAAGGGATGTTTCGCGCTACGCTGTCTCATCGTTCTGAAAATCTCTCATACGGTAACCAAATGCGGCCAATTGGAACCATTGTTCTAGACTTGGGTTCTTGTGCCTATGAAATTAGCTAATCGCTCGGGCCGCGCTCTGCTCGTGTCGGCTATTCTCGCGCTCTCCATCTGGCCGGCTCTTGCGCAAACCGCATCGAAGATCACCACGCCCAAAGAGCAGTTCGGATTCAATCTCGGCGATGATTATCAGCTCACCAACTACACGCAACTGAGCGAATACTGGCACAAGCTCGCCTCCGAATCCGACCGCATGCAGCTCGTCGATATCGGCAAGACTGCGGAAGGACGCACGCAGTACATGGCCATCGTTACCTCGCCCGAAAACCTGAAGGCGCTCGATCGTTACAAGCAGATCTCACGCAAGCTGGCGCTCGCCGACGGCCTTTCAGATGACGATGCTCACGCCCTGGCGCGGGAAGGGAAGGCGGTGATCTGGATCGACGGCGGTCTGCATGCCAGCGAAGTGGAGTGCGCCCAAGCTCTCTCGGAAATGGTTTATCAGATGGTCAGCCGTAACGATCCGGAGACCATGCGCTTTTTGCACGACGTCATCATTCTCTTTGTTCAGGACAATCCGGACGGCCAGGAACTGGTGGCCAACTGGTACATGCGTAATCCCGACGCCACTAAGCGCTCCGATGCCGGTCTCCCCAGGCTGTGGCACAAGTACATCGGCCATGACAACAATCGCGATTTCTTCATGTGCAACATGCCGGAATCGACGAATATCAATCGCATTCTGTATCTCGATTGGTTCCCGCAAATCATGTACAACCATCACCAAACCGGCCCGCCCGGCGCGGTGATTTTTATGCCGCCCTTCCGTGATCCATTCAACTATCATTTCGATCCGCTGATCATGATGGAACTGGATCAGGTCGGCTCGGCCATGCACAGCCGCATGGAAGCGGAAGACAAGCCAGGAGCCGGTATGCGAAGCGCCGCCACTTATTCCACCTGGTACAACGGCGGGCTTCGCACCACCACGTATTTCCACAACATCATTGGCCTGCTGACGGAGATCATTGGCAATCCAACCCCTATAGACATTCCGCTCGTTCCGGCGAACCAGCTTCCCAAGGGCGATCTTCCTTTTCCGATTGCGCCGCAGAAATGGCATTTGCGGCAATCCATCGAATATTCCCTAACCGCCAATCGCGCCGTGCTGGACTTTGCATCGCGTTACCGGGAAACGCTGCTCTACAACATCTACCGAATGGGAAAAAATTCGATCCAGCGTGGCAGTAGGGATTCGTGGACCGTCACGCCGAAGCGCATTGAGGCGCTGCAAGCCGCCGCCGCGGAAGAGAAAACCCCGGCAACGCCCCCCGCCGCTGGTTTCGGAGGCGCCCGCGGTGTTCCCGCGAAGCTCTACAACACCGTCTTACATGACCCGGCGCTACGCGACCCGCGCGGCTACATTATTTCTGCCGATCAGCCGGATCTGCCAACCACCATCAAGTTCCTGAATGCGCTCCTGAAGAACGGCGTCGTCGTGCAACGCGCGACAGCCAGCTTCCAGGTGGCGGGGAAAAGCTATCCCGCTGGCTCCTACGTCGTGAAATGCGCCCAGGCCTTCCGGCCGCACGTCCTCGACATGTTTGAGCCTCAGGATCATCCCAACGATTTCCGCTTTCCAGGCGGCCCGCCCATTCCGCCTTACGATGCCACCGGCTACACGTTGGCCTTTCAGATGGGCGTGAACTTCGATCGGATTTTCGACAGCTTCGACGGCCCATTTGAAGCCCTGAGCGGCCTTTTGGATCCGCCTCCGGGTTCCATCACGGGCGCTGCGCATCCCGCCGGATACCTCATCAGCCATCGCGTCAATAACTCGTTCGTTCTCGTGAACCGCTTGTTGAAAGACAAGTGCGATGTGTATTGGCTCAAAACGGCTCCGGCTGAAATTGCCAAAGACGATCTAGGCACGGGCGCCATTTGGATTCCTGCTTCGGCCTCCGCCCGATCCATGCTCGAGAGCGGTGCCAAGGAACTCGGCGTAAACGTGTACGCGGTCGCGCGTCGTCCTGCCGGAGCCTCGCTGAAGCTGAAGCCCGTACGCATCGCTCTCTACGATCAGTACGGCGGATTGATGCCGTCCGGCTGGACGCGCTGGATATTCGAGCAATTCGAGTTTCCCTTTAAAGTCGTTTATCCGCAGGAGCTCGATGCCGGCGATCTCGCCAGGAAATTCGACGTCCTGGTCTTCACCGATGGCGCCATACGCGTCCCCGGTTGGGGCGGCCGCGGCGGTGGTGAGGGATTCTTTGGGCGTCAGCCCAAGCCCGAAGACATTCCCGCGGAATATCGCCCTTGGCTGGGCCGCATCACAGCCGAGAAGACCATTCCACAGATCCGTCGATTTGTCGAGGCTGGCGGCGACGTGATCACCATCGGTTCGTCTACCTCACTGGCGACTTACTTAAGTCTTCCGGTCACGAACGCGCTCACCGAGATATTGCCAACCGGCAAAGAGCAGCCGCTGCCGCCTGAGAAATTCTACGCTCCTGGTTCACTCCTGACCGTCAGCGTCGACAACACCAACCCGCTCGCCTATGGCATGCCCCAGAAAGTTGACGTCTTCTTCGACAACAGTCCCGTGTTCCGTCTGAAGCCCGACGCAACTCTAAAGGGCGCTGCCCCCGTGGCCTGGTTTCCGAATGCTACGCCGCTGCATAGCGGCTGGGCTTGGGGACAACAATACTTAAATGGAGCCGTCGCCGTCGCCGAGGCGAACCTCGGATCTGGCAAAGTATTTCTGATGGGACCGGAAGTTGCCTTCCGTGGCCAGCCGCATGCCACTTTCAAATTCATCTTTAACGGGATCTATTACGGTACTGCCAAAGAAGAGGGAAGGCCGTAGCCTACTTATGTTGCAAAACCTAGCTCGAATTCTTTCTTCCTTTATTCTTGCCGCGGGCTTACTTCCCGCCGCCGCAATACCTACCCCCGAAAGCCACTTTGGTCACAAAATCGGTGTCGACCGAGTGCTTCTCGATTGGGACCAGGTCGTCTCTTATTTCTATGCGCTTCAAAAAGCTGCCCCCGGTAGTGTTCGTGTGAATGAGCTCGGCAAAAGCGTGGAAGGGCGTCCGTTTATCGAAGCGATCATCAGCTCGCCTGAAACCATCCGCCAGCTTGATAAATACCGCGACATCCAGCGGCGTCTTGCCGATCCGCGCATCACTTCACCCGCGCAAGCTGAGTCCCTGGTCGCGCAAGGCAAGAACATTGTGCTGATCACATGCTCCATCCACGCCACGGAGGTGGCCTCGACGCATAGCGCGGTTGAATTTGCCTACAAGATGCTGACCGACCGATCCCCGCGATTCCAAACCATACGTCAGAACACGATCCTCATTTTGGTGCCCTCGCTCAATCCCGATGGCGTGGACATCGTAACGCGCTGGTATCGCAAGACGCTGAATACTCCCTACGAAGGCAGCCAGCCGCCGGAGCTTTGGCAGCATTATGTCGGCCACGACAACAATCGCGATTGGTACATCTTTTCCCAGCCCGAGACGCGCAATACCATCGGCGGCATTCAGAACGTTTGGCATCCCGAAATCGTCTACGACGTGCACCAGCAGGGCGCCACTGCATCGCGAATCTTCATTCCACCTTGGCTAGACCCCATTGAGCCCAATGTCGACGCGATCATCGCGCAAGAGATGAACATGATGGGAACCTCGATGGCGACCGATCTCACCGCCGCGGGCAAAACCGGTGTCGCCATTCATGCGGCCTATGACTTCTGGACGCCCTCGCGCCACTACCAGGCCTTCCACGCCGGCCTGCGCATTCTCACCGAATCGGCCAGCGCCAAAATCGCCACGCCTGTCACCCTCAAATTCGACCAGCTCGATACCCATCCGCTCGGCTACAACGCGCAAGAGCGTAGTTGGAATTATCTGGAGCCTTGGCAGGGCGGCACGTGGCGTCTGCGCGACATCGTCGATTACCAATTGATCGCCTTCGAATCGTGCCTCTATAACGCCGCCATTCACCGCGAAGACATGCTGCGCAACTTCTATAAGGTGGGCCAGCGCGCCGTTGCCCGCACTACCCCGTACGCCTTCGTGATTCCTGCGCAACAGCGCGATCCCGGCGCGACTCGCCGTATGCTCGAGACCCTCGCGTATGGATTAGTCGAAATTCAGAAGGCTCCCAACGGCGATCATGTCATCGTCATGCAGCAGCCGTATAGCAGCTACGCCAAAGCATTGCTCGAACGCCAGCATTATCCCGATGAGCGCTTGTATCCCGGAGGTCCGCCCAAGCGGCCCTACGATACCACTGCCGAAACTCTGCCTTTGCTCTTCGGCGTGGATGTGAAGACCGTGAATGAACCCGTTCCGGGGCCACTCACGAAAGAAACATTTCCCTTCGATGCGCCCGCGCCCGATGCATGGAGCGCCTCCGATACCGATTCCTGGCACACCGTCACGCATTTGTGGAAAGACGGCAAACCGGTTTGGCGCAATGAGCAGAGCGGCGATTTTTCAGCTTCTGATCAAGGCGCCGGCTGGAAAAAGATTTCCGAGCCTCGGATCGCACTCTACAAAAGTTGGGTCCCCGCCATGGATGAAGGCTGGACTCGCTGGCTGCTCGAGAAGTTCGGCTTCGGCTACAAGAACGTCACCAATGCCGACATTCAGTCGGGCAACTTGAAGCAAAAATTTGACGTGATTATTTTCCCGGATCAGACGGAGTCGACTATTACGGGAGGTTTTCGCGAGGGTGCCATGCCTGAGGAATACACCGGCGGAATTGGCCAAAACGGAATCGACGCCGTCAAACAATTTGCCAGCGCCGGTGGCACGGTCTTGTGCTTCAATCATTCCACTACCTTTTGTACCGATAGTCTCGGCGCGCAGGCGACAAATGTTCTCAGCGGCCGTGTGGCCAACGCCGCGGGAGATTACCAGGGTCCGCCCGGTGTGAATGCAACTCCTGGTCCCGGCGGCGCGCGGCGTGGCGGTCGCGGCGCGCCGTCGCGAAATGCTGGCGAAAACGGCGACTTCTATTCGCCTGGCTCTCTCCTCAACGTCACTCTCGATCCTCGCAAGTCCGCTCACCCGCGGCCTGCCGGAGCGCATCACCATCTGGAGCGAGCAGAGCCCCGCCTTCACCAGCAACCAGCCTTCCATCGCAACCTATCCGGCCTCGGACATCTTGGCTTCCGGCTGGCTCTTAGGCGCCAATCTCATCGCCGGCAAGAGCGCCATCGTCGACGCGAAAGTGGGCGAAGGACACGTCGTCCTCTACGGCATGCGCCCGCAGTATCGCGCCCAAAGTTACCAGGCATTCAAGCTGTTCTTCAATGCCCTGATCGCCTACAACTGAACCACATTTTAGGAACCTCCGAACCCGCCCGGGTGTCTCTTTGGACATGCGAAGCTTATCTGCGTTCCTGCTCGCCTCGGGTTGCATAAGCGCTCTCTATGCCGCCTCGCCTGCGCTCACAATTTACAACCAGGATTTCGCGGTTGTCCGCGACCTCGTCCCGTTAACCCTCAAACCCGGCCTGAATCACATCGAATACTCCGGCATGACCGCCAATGCAGAACCCGATTCCGTGATACTTCGCGATCCCGCCGGCAAAATCACCTGGCAGATCATCGAACAGAATTATCGAAAAGATGCCGCCTCGCTCGATCGAATGCTCCAGCTCTACGAAGGCAAGACCATCCAATTTCAGATGCAGGACGGAAAGCTCGTATCCGGCCGGATCATTCGCGCGCAAACCGCTCCCGCGATGGTACAGCCCAACCAGTTAGTGGAGCTCTAGGCCAGCCGCCCGTCACCGAAAAGCCGTTCGATGACTACCATCTCTATCAGCTCTCAAACAAAGCAAGTCTGCTGGATAGCGAGACCAAGCAGGTCGAGTTTATCCGCGCAAGTAATGTATCGACGAAACGGATATACGTCTACGATGGAGCCGATCTGAGCCGTTACACCAACATGTACATGGGCTTTGACCAGATCCGCAACAATTCCGAATACGGTACTGAGATGAACTCTAAGGTTTGGGTAATGCGCGAATTTGAAAACAGCGCCGCCAACCATTTAGGCATGCCATTGCCCAAAGGCCGGCTACGTTTTTATCGCCAGGAGTCGGGAGGCCAGTTAGAGTTCACCGGCGAAAACGAGATCGACCACACACCCCAGAACGAGACCGTTCGCGTCTTCACCGGAGCCGCATTCGATGTGGTAGGCGCTCGCAAGCGAACTGAATATCACACCGATATGTCGCGAAGAGAGTCGGATGAATCCTTCGAGATCTCCGTTCATAACCGCAAAACCACGCCGGTCAACGTCATTGTCCGGGAGCACCCGTACCGCGGTCAAAACTGGAATGTCTTGAGCGAAACGGATCAACACGTCCAGCGCAATAGCAACACCATCGAGTTCCCAATCACGATTGCGGCGAATTCCGAAAAGACCGTCCGCTATTCAGTTCACTACACGTACTGACCAGGCCTCACTTCCACGTAATTTGGTCACCGGGCAACAGCGGAAGCCGCAGAGCGCCAGCGTCATGAAAATTAATTTGGACTGGTGTCAGTCGTCCCGCGTAGAGCCGTTTTAGCTCCAGATGCTGCGGGTGATCGCCAACGACGCTGGCTAGCAAACTGCCCCAGACAAGCGTGTCGGTTCTTCCGTTGACAAAAATCTTCATCTCCACGGATACCGAACATGCTTCGGGAAACACCGTGCAATGAGTAGGAGCGTTGCTGCATAACGTCTCCGGCTGATCCAGTTCCTCCTTTGAGTCCGCAGACAGAAGGACCGATCCATGTGTATTATTGGCCAGCCGGAAAAGGATTTCGAAATACAGCCGGTAATAATGAGCATTCATCACAGAAGGCGAGATCAGGTCTTGAACAGGCGTATCGGTCTGGGGGCGGTCCTTCATGGAATGGACGGAAACCAGCCGCAATCCCTTGGGGCCCACGTCATAGCGCGCAATTTCTGTTCCCAAAAACCCTTGCAATCCCCGCCGCGACGAGCCTTTCTCGTAATAGGCATTCTCAATCCGGAGTTCCATCAAAGGCCGCAGATCGATCCATCCTCGACCCAGTTCGAAACTGTTGTAATCCCGCAGCACGTCAGCGAATGGTGTCTTGCGCGAGTCAGGAGATCGCAACAAATAGGCCGGAGCCTGAGGCAAAACCCGAAACTCCGCGGGACGGCGCAAAAAGCAAGATAAAAACAATAGTTGAAAAACGACCAACCCAAAATACTCGATTCTTATCCGTGTTCCTCGGCGTTTATCGGCGGCCATTTTGCCTCCGCGTCGACAGCACTCCCGCTATCAGACTCACGCCAAACCCCGCCAGCACATCGGCGCTGTAGTGATATCGCCCGTAAACCGTCGCCACCGAAACGCTGATCGCGTAGACCAGCAAGCCCCAGCCGAAGGCTTTCCGCTTCGGAAAGACCAGAAACATTCCCCAGGCCGCCGAAAATGCCGACGACACGTGTGCGCTCGGAAACACGCCTACGTGAATCGTCGCTTTACTCAGGATGTACAGATTCAGTTGCCGTACCCATGTCGTTACGCCCGGATTGTCCATCGCCGCGAAAACCAGGCGTGGAGGCTCAGTCGGAAAGTACGGGAACAGCGCATATGCCGCCAGCGTTCCCACTAAATAAATCGTAAGGAATCGGTCGACCGCTTCGCGTCGCTTTTCTGTATAGAGCAGACCGATGCAGTACGCCGCCAGCCCGTATACCAGCAGGTAACAAAGCTCCAGATAGAAAGGGATCAGTCTGCCGAAGCTTTCAATCGCTCTGCCGAAATGCCATGTC
The DNA here is from genome assembly GCA_963795445.1 of uncultured Acidobacteriaceae bacterium. Classification (GTDB taxonomy): domain Bacteria; phylum Acidobacteriota; class Terriglobia; order Bryobacterales; family Bryobacteraceae; genus Bog-105. Next base: position 438,840 of record CAWCHX010000004.1, read on the forward strand.
GCGAGCAACGAGATGATCCTGCCTCACCCAAACGGCTTCATACCGGTGTTCGAATTGCGGCGGCAGGAACAGTTCCATCTCGCGAAAAGCCGCCAGCGTAAGAATGATAGGAAGCCAATCGCGAACTATGCTAATCGGCTTCGCGAATTGCGTCTGCTCCGCTCGCGCTAACGCAATCAACAGCAGGAAAATACTAAACAGGACCGCGACCGGCTGGTATTTCAGATGCGGCCGATCTGGAAAAAACGGAGAAATCAGCGCGACATACGCGAAGAATCCAACCAGCACCCACTCCGAGACACGCAGCCTTACCCAGCGCGACACTTCGCTCAAAGCGCCGCCGCATTCGTAGCGTACTTCCGTGGCTGAAAGAACAGTGCCAGCCCTGAAAGGATTCCAGCCCAGACCGCCCAGGTCGTCAGAAAATGATGGTCGATCAGCAGTCCCGAAATGATCGGCGCAGTTATTTGCGCCACCGACATCAGCGATTGCGTTAGCCCGATGATGACGCCCTGCTCGCGCTTGCCCGCCTTCTGGGTTACCAGGCTCGTCAGCGCCGGCCGCAACCCAGCTCCTCCCGCCGACGACAGTCCGTTTACCCACAGCAACTGTCCGACGGTCCGCGTGAATCCCACGGCCGCATAACCCAACATCGCGGTGATGAACCCGATTTGCACCACCCGCCGCTCCCCCAGCCACTTCACTAAGCGCCCCACCACGCCGCCTTGCATGATGATGCCTAAAAATCCGGTGAAAGCGAAAATGTAGCCCACCTCCCGCACGCCTACCGGGTGCCCATTCCACATATAGCGCCGCTCCGCGAACAGTGCGAATCCCGAGATAAAAGTTGAGAACGAGAACGAAAACAGCAGCCATTGCATCAACAGCCGCGCTAGCTCTCTATCGCGGAAATAACGTCGATACTGCCCCCACGAAATGAGTGACAAGCGCTTGCCGCCAGGTCCCGAATCCTCGATGGCCGCCTCGTTGTGCGCGTGAATGACCTCCCGACGCGGCAACAGAAAGAATGTGCACAGGATCGTGGTGAACGACAGAGCCGAGGCCGCCAGAATAGGCGCCTGATAACCGTAGCCCGCCAAAAACCCGGAAATCGCAGGCCCTACCAGGAATCCGAACCCGAACGCGATGCCGATCACTGCGAACGAGCGCGCCCGCTCTGCCGGTTTGGTCACATCGCTGATGTAAGCCTGTGCGATCGTCAGGTTTCCCGCAGTCGCCCCATCAATCGCCCGAGCCAGGAACAACAGCCAGATGTGCCGCGAAAACGCCAACACCAGGAATCCCGCCAATGTCCCGGCTTGGCTGACCAGCAAAATCGGCCGCCGCCCCAGCCGGTCCGACAGTTGCCCCAGAATAGGCCCTGCAATTAACTGGCAAATCGCATAAGTGGAGACCAATTCGCCCACCACCGTCGGCGATGCGCCCAGGCGTTCAGAATAGAACGGCAGCAGCGGCAGAATGATCGTAAAGCCCAGAATGTCTACGGCTACGATCAGGAAAATCGGCAGTAATGGAGAGGCGAATCGCCCTCTCGGCCTCGCCTCGGCCGTGTCCAACTGGGGCGGAGTCACTCTTCGATCTTATCTAGCCGCTCAGTCGGATCAGCAAAGCGGACGTTCCATTTCGGTATTACTTCCGGATTTGAAACGACAGCTGCAAAAAGTACCGGTCTATAGGCCTGTTGATAGGGTCTAAGTGATTGAATTCACAGTTCTAGAGAGTTTGGCCCGCCTTTTGCTACATAACCTCTTGATATGAGATTGCTCGTCTATGCTCTCGCTGCGTTACCTCTTGCGCTGTTGGCGCAGGAACCAAATCCGACTCAAACCCCTGCTGCGCAAAACGCGCCTGGCGGTTCCACTCCAATTTTCCGTGTTCAAGTAGTTTCCCGTTCGATTGCGGCCGTCAGCTACCGCAATCACAACGGCTGGACCAAGATTGATTTTCAAGGTACCTCCATCGCACCCCAAGCGAAAGGCACAGCAGATGTAAACAGCCGCCTTGGACACATGGAGGTGAAGGTTGACGTCAAAGGTCTTCCTGCGGCCAGCAGCTTCGGCACGGAGTTTTTAACTTATGTTCTATGGGCCATCACGCCCGATGGGCACGCTTCCAACCTGGGTGAAGTGGTGGTCGATTCCGACGGACATTTCAAAGGCGATGTCACCACTGAGCTGCAATCCTTCGGTTTGATCATCACGGCGGAGCCATATTTCGCCGTTCGCCAGCCAAGTGATGTTGTCGTCATGGAAAACGTGATTCGGCAGGATACCAGGGGCAAATACGAAACCGTAGACGCCAAATACGAGTTGCTCCAACGCGGCGTGTACACCTATCACGTTCCCGAATCGCAATTGCATCCGGTTGTGATGAATTCCGACAAGAAAAGTCCCTTGGAGTTATATGAAGCCATGAACGCTGTTCAAATCGCTCGATATGCGCGGGCAGATCAGTACAGCGGCGATACCTTTGAAAACGCGGCGAAGCTCCTGACCCAGGCCGAGGATTATCAGGCGCGTAAAGAATGGCGTCCGGCTATCATGACCGCCAAAGAGTCGGTTCAGAAGGCCGAAGACGCGCGTGTGATCTCGCTAAGACGTCAGCAGCAGATGGCGCTCGACCAAGAGCGGCAGGATGCGGCTGCACGTCAGGCAGCGGCGCAGCAGCAGGCAGAGCAGGCACAGCAGGCTCAGCAAACGGCCGAGCAACAGGCCGCTGAAGCAGCTCGACAGCGACAGCAAGCTGAGGAACAGGCCCGTCTCTCTGCCCAGCAGAGCGCCGAAGCCCAGAAGGCGCGCGAAGAGGCAGAGGCAGCCCGAGCAGAAGCCGCCGCCCAAGCTCAGAAAGCCCAGCAATCCGCCGCTGAGGCAGATCGCCTCCGCCAACAGGCCGAAGCCGAGAAGAACCAGTTACGCGAGCAATTGCTCCAGCAGTTCAATGCCGTTCTTCCCACTATTGAAACCACCCGCGGCCTCGTCGTAAACATGCAGGATGTTCTGTTCGACACCGGCAAGTATACGCTCAAAGAACCCGCCAAGCTGGCGCTGGCCAGAATCGGTGGCATCATCTCCTCCCATCCCGGTCTCAATCTTCAAGTCGAGGGTTACACCGATAGCACCGGCGGCGATGAGCTAAACCAGCGGCTTTCGGAGCAGCGTGCCGATACGGTGCGTGATTTTCTCCTGAGCCAAGGCGTTAGTTCCCAGATCATGACTGCCTTGGGTTACGGCAAGAATTATCCGGTTGCTTCAAATGATACGGCGCAAGGCCGTAAACTCAATCGCCGCGTAGAACTCGTCGTCTCTGGCGAAATGATTGGCGTCAAGATCGGCGTTCCGCCCAGCGCTATGCAACCCGGCACTGGCCCCATGCCCAACGGACAACCACCAGCTGGCCAACCTCCGGCAGCGCGCACGAATCCGCCTCGCTTGTAATAAGCGGAATCTCCGCACTATCCGCGACGATCAAGGCCGCTCTTAGACGGGAGCGGCCTTTTTTAGTTCTGTAGGATGGCTTCATGCGGCTTCACTCGGCCATCCTGTGCGTTTTTCTGGTTTTTGTCTCTGTTTCGTTGGCACAAAACAATAGGCCCACAGGAGAACCTGGACGTGACTACGGCCGCTCCATGGTTGTCAGTCGCTTTGGTATCGTCGCAACTAGCCAAACGCTCGCCTCCGCCGCGGGCGCAGATATTCTGAGGCAAGGTGGAGGCGCGGTCGATGCCGCCATCGCAGCCAATGCAGTTCTCAGCGTAACCGAGCCCATGATGAACGGCATCGGCGGCGACCTGTTCGCGATTGTCTATGACGCGAAAGCGAAGAAGCTATACGGCCTGAACTCCAGCGGCTGGGCTCCCCAGGCCCTGACCATCGAGTTTCTGGCTTCCAAAGGAATTACCAAAGGGACGTCTCGAAAAAGCATTCACTCGGTGACCGTCCCCGGAGCCGTCGCCGGTTGGGATGCCCTGCATCAGAAATTCGGCAAATTGCCCCTCAACCGTTTGCTCGAACCCGCCATCTACTACGCCAGCCACGGCGTGCCGATCGCCGAAATGGTCTCTCAAGTTTGGGCAGATTGCCGCTCAAACCCTGCACGATCAACCCGGGTTCCAGCAGACCTTCTTGCCCGCCGGACATGCGCCCCAGACCGGTGAGGTGTTCAGCGACCCCGATCTGGCCGCTTCTCTGCAACTCATCGCCTCACATGGGCGCGACGGCTTCTATCGCGGCCCACTCGCCCAAAAGATCGTTCGGTTTTCGCACGAGCAGGGCGGCACCATGACCGAGCGTGACTTGGCCGAGTTTCAGCCCGAATGGGTCGAGCCGATCACAACCACCTACCGCGGCTGGTCCGTTTCCGAGCTGCCACCCAACGGGCAAGGTATTGCCGCGCTCTCCATGCTAAACATCATGGAGCAGTTTCCACTCAGCCAGTACGGCCAAAACAGCGCCAAGGCCTTGCATGTGATGATTGAGGCGAAAAAGCTCGCCTACGCCGACCTGATCCATTACATCGGCGATCCCAGGTTCTCGCACATCCCGGTCGAGCAGCTCATGTCAAAAGAGCTTGCCAGGAAACGCGCCGATTTCATCGATCCCAATAAAGCTCATTGCAGCGTCTTGCCTTCCGACCTGACCGAAAAACTCAACGCCATGGGCCATGACACAACTTACTTGACCGTGGTCGACCAGGACGGCAACATCGTCTCGCTCATCCAGAGCAATTACAGCTCCTTCGGCACCGGACTCGTCGCGCCCGGAACCGGCTTCGCGCTTCAGAACCGCGGCCAGCTCTTTACTTTGGAGCCGGGTAAGCCGAACTCCCTCGCCCCGCATAAGCGCCCGTTGCACACCATCATCCCCGGATTCATGCAAAAGGGCGATGAAACCATCGGGTTCGGCATCATGGGTGGTTTCAACCAAGCTCAGGCGCACGCCCAATTCGTTTCGAACATCGTCGATTTCGGAATGAACATTCAAGCTGCCTTGAGTGCCGCCCGTTTTACCAAGCCGACGTTTGAGGGATGCGATCTGCTCATCGAATCGCGCGTCCCCGAGTTAGTCCGCCGCGAACTCACCGCGAAAGGCCATCTGTTGGAAGTCGTCGATCCATACTCGCTCAACATGGGGCGCGGAAACGCGGTCATGACCGGCGGCCATCAAGTCCACTACGGCGCATCCGATCCTCGCGCCGATGGGGAAGCCGTTCCACAAACGCCATGAAAGAATTTTCCATCGCTCTCATCCCCGGTGACGGCATTGGCCGGGAAGTAACAGCGCCCGCTTTCGAGATCGCTCGCCGCGCTGCTTCCGATTCCGGCGCATCGCTCGAACCTACTACGTACGAGTGGGGTAGCGATCATTATTTCGCCCACGGCCGCATGATGCCCGTCGACGCCTTGGACCAGCTTCGCCGGCACGATGCCATCCTTCTCGGCGCCGTGGGACATCCGCAAGTCCCGGATCATGTCACATTGAATGGCTTGCTGCTTCCCATTCGCCGCCGCTTCGATCAGTTCGCCAACATTCGTCCCGCGATTCTTTATGACGGTGTTTCGTCACCTTTGAAAGACCTGCAACCTGGTGACGTGGACATGATCGTCGTCCGCGAAAACACCGAGGGCGAATACGCGCAAGTCGGTGGATTCGTCCACGAGAGTCACGCCTCCGAAGTGGCCATCCAAACCGCCGTATTCACCAAGCACGGCGTGGAGCGCATCATTCGCTTCGCCTTCGAACTAGCCCGCAAGCGAAATCGTAAACGCAAGGTCGCCTCCATCACCAAGTCGAACGCGCAAGGCTTCAGCATGGTGCTCTGGGACCGTGTCTTTCGCGATGTCGCTTCCGAATACCTGGACATCGAGACCGAGTCTCTTCTCGTCGATGCCGCCGCCATGAACTTCATTCGCCGTCCCCAAACATTCGACGTAGTCGTCGCCTCCAATCTGTTTGGCGATATCCTCAGCGACATTTCCGCAATGGTCACCGGCAGTATCGGCCTCGCCGCCAGCGGTAATCTCGATCCCACGCGAAAATTTCCTTCCATGTTCGAGCCGGTTCACGGCTCCGCGCCCGACATCGCCGGAAAAGGAATTGCGAACCCGTTAGCTGCTATCTTTTCCGCCGCCATGATGCTCGATCATCTCGGCCTGTCCGAGGCCGCGAATCGAATGGACGCCGCCGTGCGCTCAGTCCTCGCCGGCAAGCGCGTCCGCACTCCCGATCTCGGCGGCCATAGTTCTACGCAGCAAGTACTCGATGCCGTTCTAAATAGCCTCACGTGACGGCATGGGGCCGAATCGAGACTCCCATTCACGAAAAAGGTCATACTGGACATATATGAGCGCACACTGTCAGGAGCCGCAATTAGCATAAGTGGAAATCCAGCTCACCGCCATTTTCGAAGAAGTACCGGAAGGCTTTATAGGTTATGTGACCGAACTGCCCGGGGCAAATACGCAGGGTGCAACGCTCGAGGAGGCGAAGGTGAACCTCGCCGAGGCGATTTCGCTCGTGCTCGAAGCCAATCGCAACCTGACTGAGGAAACGATCGGAAACCGCGAGGTTATCAGGGAGCGCCTGATCCTCCATGAAACGCGTTGACCTGATCAGGCACGTGCTGATGCGAGGCTGTGAGCTGTTGCGCGAAGGCGGGAATCACTCTGTCTATATCAATCGGCCAAAGAAGAAGAGTTCAGCTATCCCGCGACACAGAGAGATAAACGACTTTTTAGCCAAGAAGATTTGCCGCGACCTCGAAATCACAGAGCCATAGGCCGCAATCCGGCAGGGCAATCATCGGATTCCCAAAAGTTGATCGCCTACGCCGTGGTTTCGCTAGCATGGCGCTGCGTCGGCTGATAGCTGCCGGCCGGCGCGCGGAACGAAATCGCCAAGCGGTTCCACCCATTGATCTGCAACACCGCGAGTGTCAGGTTCACAAGCTCCGCTTCGCTGGAGTGATCTCTCGCGCGCGTATACAATTCATCCGGGACGTGCTTTCCCGCAATGCCGGAGTAGAGTTTTGTTGCCCCACGAAGTTCGAGGACGGAATACCGTCAGCGCCGAAGCCAGGCAGTCAATAAGGCGAGAACCAGCAACGCTATCGGCAGACCAGGCGGAACATGCAGAACCGTCAGGTGAGCGATGATAGCGCCAATCATCACCACGGCAAGCAGCAGCGCCGCCCATCGGCTGAACTTCGGAACCAGGACACCTGCCGCGCCGATAACCTCAAGCGCGCCCGTAAAATACCGGAACCATTGCCCCAGTCCGATTTGATTGAACTCCTGCACCAAGGCGGGTCTGCTCAGCAACTTCATCCCGCCGGCCATGAAGAACACCAGCGCCAGCAGCACCGAAAGAACCCAACCGAAGACAACCCGAACTAAACCAGCGTGCGTTTTAGCCATCTCGTTTGGCGCCTCCTCAAGCATCGTGCACTTACCGCCTCGGCGCGAAAGTCCAGGCCAACACCGCCGAACAAAGCGCCCCCATCCCGTTCACTAACAGACCCATTGCAAACGTGCGAACAGGCGGGTAGGCCAGCCATTGCTTGCAAAGAGAAAGAAAGCAATCGAGCAGCAGCGCGATCCCCATTTCACCTGGCCGCCTCAGATCGAAAATCCACAGCATCTCTTCCGCAAATCGCTCCTCGAATTCAGCCGGATGCAAGCCAAGCAATCCACGATAAGCAGCTCGCATCATGCCGGGTTCCTTCGAAATCCAAGCCGCAGCTTCGCCTCGCCGATCGCGGCTTCCAACCGCGCGATCTCGAGGGCAACCACTCCCCGGCCGTTCTTCGTCAACCGGTAGTACCGGCGCCTCGACTCAGCCCCGGTTGCGGCATTCCCGGTCTCTTCCACCAGCCGCTCCTTCATCAGCTTCTGCAGGTTGTCATAGAGCGTGCCCGGGCCCAGCTTGTAGCGGCCCTCCGATTGACGAGCGATCTCTTGCATGATTGCGTACCCATGGCGCTCCTCGCCAGCCAAAGAAAGTAAAATGTGCAACGCCGCTGTTGATAGGGGCAGGAACCGCTCTAAATCTTCTTTCACTGTCGCTTTCCGTTATATCGGATTCCGACAGTCAAGTCAACAGCATCGCGAGACAATCAGGTTCGATCATCCCGGCGCCGCTTCAACGGGTGGCAATCTGCTGCGCTACTTCAAGCTCAGCGGCCGTTTCTTAAATGTAGGCCGCGATCTCAGTCGCAGTTCGCTTCTTGCGCCTCGACCGTCAAGCAGCACCTTGCCGCGCCGCGGATGTTGTTCGGCTGGTGGGTGATCGGTCATATCTGTCGTTCAATCGTGAGCTCTGACCCAGCATCACCCCACAATCCGCGTTGATCGGCGTTAATCGGCGGCCAATGCCTACGCGCCGCCTTTAATCTCCACTTCGCGCATTCCAGTCACACCAATTTCAAATTTCCCCTCCCGGACCCAACCGCCCGACCAAATCCCCCGTCTCGCCCGTATCCTCAACAACTTACCCAAACCGACTTCCCCCCGGCCGCGCAATTTCTGGCTTCGGGCCCGCTCAAACCCCGCTCGCCCAGGTTTACAAATAGAGTGGAGATTTTCACATGTCATCTGCTGCGCAACTCGCCGCGAACCGAGCCAATGCTCAACTTTCCTCAGGTCCGAAAACCATCGACGGAAAAGCGGCTTCATCGTTAAACGCCGTCAAAACTGGACTCACCGGCCGCACCGTACTGCTGCCCGGCGAAGATGCCGCTCTGTATGAGCAGCATGTTCACAGCTTCTTAGCCCAATACGCCCCGCTGGGCGACCAGGAAAAGAACCTCGTTCAATCCCTCACCGACACGGAATGGCGCCTCCTCCGCATTCCCGGCCTCGAAATGGGAATCTACGCCCTCGGCCGCATCGAACTCGCCAGTAAATTCGAGAATCTCGACGCGAGTGTCCAATCCTCACTCATCAACGCCCAGATCCTCGTCACCTATCAGCGGCAGCTAAGTAACCTCAGCATCCAGGAAACGCGCCTCCGCCGCCAGCGCGAAAAGGATCAGGCCACGCTCAAGGACCTGCAGGCCAAGCGCAAGGAGGACATCCGCCTCGAGCTCGTCGACGCCGTCATGATCGATAGGGAGGAGAAGCGCGCCGGCCGCGCGTTTATCCCAGCCGAATTTGGGTTCGAATTTGCGCCCGGTGTCTGGGAAGAGCACTTGGCGTATCTCGAGTTCAGGAAGACCGGCGATCTTTGCTCCGTCGCTCGCCGCCGCGCCAAGAAAGCCGCCTGATTACCAAGACGAGAAACCATCGGCTGCCAGAAATTGATTGCACCATTAAATTCCAGGGACTAGTGTATTTTTATTAGCCGTTTCCCCCTAAACTGGTATTCGCACTTGTCCTGAAACGCTTCCAAGTTTGGTACGATCTAACCGCAGAATGAAAGGCGCTTAATGCTCAAAGTTTGGACCCGTGATGTCCTCAGCGAGTTCGTCCGAACCAAGCTCGACGGCTATCGCTTCATCGTTGTGTCCAACCGCGAGCCCTTTCAACATCGCCGCGTCGACGGCCGTGTCGAATGCATTCAACCCGCCAGCGGAATGGCTAGTGCTCTCGATCCTGTCATGCGCGCCTGCGGAGGCCTCTGGATCGCCCATGGCAGCGGCGACGCCGACAAGCAAACCGTGGATCGTTTCGATCACGTTCAGGTCCCCCCCGACAATCCCGAGTACACCCTCCGCCGCGTTTGGCTATCCAAAAAGGAAGAGGAAGGCTACTACGACGGTCTGGCGAATCAGGGTTTATGGCCCCTTTGTCACGTCGCCTTCACGCGCCCCATTTTCGATCCTGATCATTGGGAAACGTACCGCCGCGTAAACGAGCGTTTCGCCGAAGCTGTGCTGGAAGAGGCTGGTGACGCTCCCACCTTCGTTTTCATTCAGGATTATCACTTCGCGTTGCTCCCTCGCATGCTGCGCAATGCCCGTTCGAATTTGGTGATCGCTCAGTTCTGGCACATCCCCTGGCCCAACCGCGAAGTCTTTAGCTCCTTTCCCTGGCAGGAAGAGATTCTGGATGGCCTGCTCGGAAACGATCTCCTTGGTTTTCATCTTCAGCACCATTGTCAAAACTTTCTCGAGACGGTGGATTGCTCCCTTGAAGCTCGCGTCGACGAAGCCGGTTCGGAAGTCTGCCGGGGCGGACACTGCACCTTTGTCCGGCCCTTCCCCATCGGAATCGATTTCGACGAGCATACCGACCTCGCCGAATCGGATGAAGTCGCCGCTCAGATGGACCGCTGGCGCACAGAACTCGCTTTGCCTGGCAAACTCCTCGGCATCGGCATCGACCGTCTCGACTACACCAAAGGCATTCCGGACCGCCTCCGCTTTCTCGACCGCTTCCTCGAGCATCACCCCACCTATCGCGGCAAGCTCATTTTTACTCAAATCGCCGTGCCCAGCCGCTCAACTCTTCCTGCCTACAAACAGATCGAAGCCGAGGTCGATTGCCTCGCTGCCCAGATCAATCGCCGCTGGGGAACAGCTTCCTGGCGCCCGGTCATTCTTCTGAAGCATCACTACAGCCAGGTGGAGATGATTGCGCTCCATCGACTTGCCCAATTCTGCGTCGTCGCTTCCTTGCACGACGGTATGAACCTCGTCGCCAAAGAATTCGTAGCCAGCCGCACGGACGAAGATGGTGTTCTGATCCTGAGCAAATTCACCGGCGCAGCGCGTGAATTGAAGGAAGCCCTGCACATCAATCCGTTCTCGGCGGAAGAAGGCGCGGAGGCCTATCGGATGGCGCTCCAGATGCACCCGGATGAACGCCGCCGCCGCATGCGCAGAATGCAGGAAACAGTCGAGCAAAACAACATTTACCGGTGGGCCGGTAAGTTTATTTCTGAATTGGCCCAGGTGCAATTTCCCGAAACTGCTGATTTGGAGTATTCGGCCATGGCTTCTTCAAACCGCGGATTCCGCGATGCGCAGTTGGGAGTTGCAGTTTGACCGCCGCTGCGCAGTTGCGCCGTCCCGTCTCCCTGTTCGAAAACCTACAGGCCTTCGAGCACCGGCTTACCTCATCTGCCTCCGTTGCGCTATTTCTCGACTTCGACGGTACGCTCTCAAATATTGTTCCTAATCCTGGCGACGCCATCATAGTTCCGGAAATCCGCTCCACTCTCACGACGCTCATCGAGCGCCCCGATTTTCGTGTGGCCATAGTAAGCGGCCGCGCTCTGGCCGATGTGCGCCAGCGCGCCCGGCTAGATAACGTCATCTACGTGGGCAATCACGGTTTAGAGATCGAGGCAGACTCCACCCGTTTTCGCGAGCCGCGGGCCGAAGCGCTGCGCCGTGAACTTCGCTGCCTCTCGCTTCAACTCAAGCTGGCGCTCAGTGAGACGGATGGCGTTGAAGTCGAAGATAAGGGACTCACCTTGAGCGTCCACTTTCGACGTGTCACGGAGCATTTGCACCTCTGGGTTCGCGACGTGACGTTCAGTACCGTCGGTCGCTCGCGCTCCTTCAGTTGCCGTGAAGGCAAAATGGTTCTTGAAGTCAAGCCGCAGATCGACTGGCATAAGGGCTACGCTGTCAAGTGGATTCTCCGCGAGATCCTGGCTCCTTCCTCGCTACCTATCTACATCGGAGACGACCTTACGGATGAAGATGCATTTGCCTCGATGCCCGAAGGTATTACCATCAGAGTCGGAGAGTCCGACGACAGCGAAGCGCAGTTTTTCTTGTCCAACGTCGCTGCGGTCGGGCAATTCCTGCAATGGTTAGACCTCGCGAAACCGCATGCATCACTCGCAAATTCTCAGCGGGCTGGAAGATGACCCACTCTGGTACAAAGACGCCGTTATTTATGAGGCTCATGTTCGGGCTTTCTACGACAGCAATGCCGACGGAATGGGAGATTTCCGCGGCCTCGCCGAAAAGCTGGACTATCTTGAAGACCTAGGCGTCACCGCCGTTTGGCTGCTGCCTTTCTTCCCCTCTCCGTGGAAGGATGACGGCTACGATATCTCCGATTTCCGCAGCGTTCACCCCTCTTACGGAACCTTGCGCGACTTTCAAGGCTTTCTCAAAGAGGCGCACCGGCGCGGCTTGCGTGTGATCACCGAGCTGGTCATAAACCATACTTCCGATCAGCACGAATGGTTTCAAAAGTCGCGCCGCGCTGAGCCGGGCTCCAGTTGGCGCAACTTCTACGTCTGGAGCGACACGCCCGATAAATATGCCGGCACGCGCATCATCTTCAAAGATTTTGAGCCCTCCAACTGGAGCTGGGATCCAGTCGCCAAGGCTTACTATTGGCATCGCTTCTATTCGCATCAGCCCGATCTGAATTTCGATAGTGCGCTCGTTCGCCGCACCGTCATGCGTACCCTCGATTTCTGGGCGCAGATGGGCGTGGATGGTTTCCGCCTCGACGCCATTCCATATCTTTATGAGCGCGAGGGCACCAGTTGCGAGAACCTCCAGGAAACGCACATTTTCTTGAAGGAACTACGCCAGCACCTCGATTCGGCATATCCGAATCGCATGCTTCTGTCCGAAGCCAACATGTGGCCCGAAGATGCTGTCGCATATTTCGGAACGGGCGACGAGTGCCACATGAACTTCCACTTTCCCCTGATGCCCCGCCTGTTTATGGCCCTGCGCCTGGAAGACCGGCTGCCTATCGTCGAAATTCTAAAGCGCACGCCTGCTATTCCCGAAACATGCCAGTGGGCCATGTTCCTGCGTAACCACGACGAGCTGACGCTCGAGATGGTGACCGACGAAGAACGCGATTACATGTATCGGGTCTATGCCTCAGATCAGCGCGCGCGCATCAATCTCGGTATTCGCCGCCGGCTGGCGCCATTACTAGGCAATGATCGCCCTCGCATTGAAGTCATGAACGCTTTGCTGTTCTCGCTTCCCGGCACGCCGGTCATCTACTACGGCGACGAGATTGGCATGGGCGACAACGTCTATCTTGGCGATCGCAACGGCGTCCGCACGCCCATGCAGTGGAGTCCCGACCGCAACGCCGGTTTCTCCTCTACCAATCCGCAGCGGCTCTATCTCCCGGTCAATATCGACCCCGCTTATCACTACGAAGCCATCAACGTTGAATCTCAGCAGAATAATCCCAACTCGCTTCTGAATTGGACCAAGCGCCTCATCGCGCTCAGGAAGCAATACAAGGCCTTCGGCCGCGGCACTCTCGAATTCTTGCAGCCTTCGAACCAGCGCGTGGTGGCCTATTTCAGGCGGTATGAGGATGAAACCGTCCTGGTCGTCGCAAACCTCTCGCGCTTCGCTCAAGCCGTCGAGCTCGACCTGCACAAGTATCAAGGCTTCGCGCCCGTCGAGATGTTCGGCCGCACGGACTTTCCAGTTATCGGTGAGCGTTATTACCCGCTCACCCTGGGACCAAACTCTTTCTTCTGGTTTTCCCTCGAGCAGCGCGCCGTTCCCGTTACCGTCACCGCGCCCAGCGTGGAAGTGAAACAGCCGAGTGTTCCCGTGGTCTCCGTTCCGGCGCTTGCCGATATTTGGGGTCCGGCTGCGCGGGACAATCTGGCCGCTGTGTTGCCATCCTTCCTTGTATCTCGTCGTTGGTTTCGAGCCAAGGATCGCCGCTTCCGCTCCGTCGAGATCAGCGAGGTCATCCCTATCGCCGAAGACAAGTCCGCAATCCTGTTGGTTCGCGCCGAGTACACCGTCGGCGATCCCGAAGCCTTTTTCATTCCCGTTGCCTCGGCGCGCGGCGATGAGGCCCAGATCATTCAGGACGAGCACCCGGATTCTTTGCTTGCTGACATACACGCCTCCGATGGCTCGCGGGCTTTGCTCTATAGCGCTACCAGAAGTAATGAATTCTGCACGGCGCTGCTGGATGCATTCGCCCGGCGCAAACGCTTGCGTGGCGAAAATGGCGTGCTAGTTGCCCATAGAAACCGGCAATTCCGACGCCTGTGGGGAGCCACGCATCCCAACCTCGAGCCCTCCCTCTTTCCTTCCGCGGAAGTGAATACGTCCATTCGATTCGGCGATCGCTTCGTCATGAAGCTCCTGCGCAACATCGAGCCCGGTATAAACCAGGGCGTCGAGATGGGCGGGTTGCTCACCGAAGAACAAATCCCTCCGTTTCCGTACGCAGCCCCCTTTGCCGGCTATCTCGAGTATGAGCCGGACGGCGGAGATTCCACCATTACGCTTGCTCTTCTTCATGGGTTTGTTCCCAACCAGGGAAATGCCTGGCAGCACACGCGCAAGCAGCTGAGCAAATATCTGCAGCGAGTCGAGCAGTCCAAGCACTCGAAAACAGACGTGCAGAAATCCGCGCCCACCAACATCTACAATTTCGACTTTGTCCTCTCGGAGCCGCCCGCATTGGCCACAGAGCTCATCGGCTCTTATCTCTCTTTCGCTGAGTTAATCGGCAAGCGCTTTGCCGATCTGCACCTGATCCTGGCTCAACCTTCAACGGATCCCGCTTTTTCTCCCGAACCCTTCAATGATTTCTACCGGCAGAGCCTCTATCACGGCTACATCGGTCTTACCAGTAGACGCCTCGAATTCATCCGGCAAAGATACTCCGACATGAGCGCCGACGTGCGCGTGCTCGCGGCCAAAGTGCTCGAACAGGAAAACGCGATCCTCTCGAAATTTCGCGCCGTCTACGAACGGCGCATCCACTCCCAGCGCACGCGCTATCACGGCCGTTTGCATCTCGGGCATTTGCTGGTCGCGGACCGCGATCTTGTGATGTTCGATTTCGAAGGAGACCCCGATCAGCATCTGAGTGAGCGGCGCATCAAGCGTTGTCCGCTCCGCGATGTTGCCAGCATGCTGGTCTCGTTTGGCTATGCCACCCAATCCGCCGTGCGTCAGATTGCATCCGGAGAGCGGAATGAGAATCTGACGCGCCATACTCTCCGGGTATGGGGACGTTTCTGGTACTCGCACGTCAGCGCCGCGTTCTTGCGCGGATATTGGAATGCTGCCAAGGATGCGTCGTACTTACCCGCTTCTCGCGCCGATCGGGAAGTGCTGTTGGACACTTATCTGCTCGAGCGCGCCCTGCTGGACGTGCGCGCCGATATCGAAGACAAGCCCGAGCTCTCCGGCATGCCCTTCCGCCTCATCTTGCACTTACTAGACGCGGAAGCCGAACGAAAACTCGGCGAGTGAACCGGGTCTATCTCGCCGCTGCTTTGGCTTTCGGCGAAACCGCCGGCCGGCTCACCTTCGGCACACGGGTCACTTTCGCTTTGTGCGTTGCCGTCCCGGCGCCGTTTCGCGCCGTTCCGTTGATCGCCGTCGTTCCGTTCGAATCGCCATTCCGCGGTGGGCCGTTTGGCGTCATCTTTCCGAGCACCACCGATCGCTTCGCGCCCGTAGCCATCGGAACATTCGACGGTCTCAGGTGCGCCGTCTCGTAGGCCAGCACCGCAAACGCGATCGCTTCCTTGGCGTCCACGTCCAGACCCACTTCGGTCGTGTCCTTCACCGGAATCGAGTCCATCGCCTTGCGCAGCATCCGCATCAATGTCGCATTATGAGTGCCGCCGCCGGATACGAAGATCTCGTCTACCCGCATCTCGGGCAACACGAAATTCCGCACTCCCAGCGCGATACTCTCGGCCGTCAGCGCCGTCGCCGTCGCGATCAGATCCTCACTGCTGAGTTCCGTATCGAGCAGCTTGGTTACGAACTCCGAGCCGTACTGCTCGCGTCCAGCCGTCTTCGGCGGCTTGGCGCGGAAATACTTGTCGCGCAGCAGCTTCGCCAATAACTTCGGATCGACCACGCCCGATGCCGCAATCGTCCCGTCACGATCGAAAGTTTGCCGGTTCTGCGTAATTCGCGTTACCAGTTGATCGATCACCATGTTCCCGGGACCCGTATCGAATGCGATCACCCGATCGGTACTGGTGTTCGGAGGAATCGCCGTTAGATTCGCGATACCCCCAATGTTCACGGCTACACGTCCGCGGCCGCGATGCCGCATCAACATGTAATCCAGGTACGGCACCAGTGGAGCGCCTTTTCCGCCGGCGGCCACGTCGCGCTCGCGGAAGTTCGAAATCACATCGATTCCCGTCCGCTCGCTAATCACGCTGGATTCGCCAATCTGAAAAGTACTCGCAACCTTCTTCCCGAGATATTGCGCTCCCTGTCCCTCGTGGAAAATAGTCTGTCCGTGGCACCCGATCAGCTTGATGGAGTCAAGTGGAATCTGGGCACGCTCAGCCGTCTCTTCCAAGGCCTCGACGTAAAGTTCGCCGAGGAGGAAATTGAGCCGCGAAATGTCTCCGGTAAACGCGTTAGTGTTAGATACCGCGAGAAGTGCCTCGCGGATCTTTCTGGGATATGGGACTGAATGACTCGTCAGGACGTTAATCTTCGCCCTGAAGCCCGATCCGGTCATGTCGACAATCGCGACATCGATCCCGTCGAGCGAAGTCCCGCTCATGATACCTGCTATTCTCATCTCTTTAGCAACTCTTGCTGTAACTCTTGCAGAATCTGCAAAGCTTCAACCGGCCGGAGTTGGTCTATATCGACAGCCCGTATCCGGTCGGCGAGCCCCTGGTTCACAGGCTCGAATAGTTTAATCTGTAAGGGCGCGTCAGCATCGCCCGGGGTCAACTCTTCGCTAAGAGCCTGTTCCCTTACTTCATGATGCAATAAAACTGACCTCGCCCGCTCGATTACTTGCAGGGGTAGACCCGCCAAACGGGCCACTTCGATGCCATAACTCCGGTCTGCCGAACCCGGTTCTACCTTTCTTATGAATAAGATCTGGTCGTTTGCCTCCTTCACAGCGACATGTAAATTTCTTACGCTAGAAAGTTGATCGGCAAGCTCAGTCAGCTCGTGATAGTGGGTCGCGAATAGCGTTTTGGCTTTAATTCGCTCGTGGATGTACTCAACTACCGACCAGGCGAGCGCTAAACCGTCGTATGTGGATGTTCCGCGCCCGATCTCGTCCAGTACTATAAAGCTATTAGCGGTCGCTGTATTCAGGATGGCTGCGGCTTCCGTCATCTCCACCATAAATGTCGAGCGCCCTCGAGCCAGATTATCCGCCGCGCCGATTCTTGTGAAAACCCGGTCTACTACCGGCAGCAAAGCACTCTCGGCCGGCACAAAGGAGCCCATCTGCGCCAGGATTAGCGTGAGGGCCGCCTGCCGAAGATAGGTCGACTTGCCGCCCATGTTCGGCCCGGTAATCACCGCTATAAACTCGTTAGACGAGTGCAGATATAAATCGTTCGGGATGAAGCGCGCGGCCTCGCGTTCGGTCAGTCTCTCGATAACCGGATGCCGTCCCGCTTCGATCCGCATCTCGCCCGAATCGGAAAAGCGCGGCCGTTTGTAGCGGTTTTCCACCGCCACTTGCGCCAGGCTAGTTGTCACGTCCAGCTC
Source organism: uncultured Acidobacteriaceae bacterium (assembly GCA_963795445.1). GTDB lineage: Bacteria > Acidobacteriota > Terriglobia > Bryobacterales > Bryobacteraceae > Bog-105. The sequence goes on from CAWCHX010000004.1 coordinate 456,267, forward strand.
GGCCACAGCGCCTGCGGCGGACTTGATCCGTTCCGCGTATGACGCCGCGAAACGATCGTAGCTCCTGAAAAATCGCGCGCTCCAGCGTCAGAATCTTTTCCTCCGCCGCCAGCACCTTGCTTTCCAGCTCTTTCAGCTCGGGCGTAGTAAACCGCTCCGCGTTCGCCAGCGTCTGCTTGCGTTCGTAATCCGCGGGCGCTAGCTGCTGGTTGGCTTTCGATATTTCAATGTAATAGCCGAATACGTTATTGAAACGTACCTTCAGCGACTGGATGCCCGTTCGGCTCCGCTCCCGCGCTTCAATCGCGGCAATATATTGCCGGCTATTGCGGCTGATATCCCGATACTCGTCCAGTTCTGCGTGATAACCGTCGCGAATTGTCCCGCCCTCAGCCAGATTCGCTGGCGCCTCATCTGATATCGCCGCCAGGATCTTGTCGCGAACCTCCGCAACATGGTCAATCTCCCGGCGCAGCGCGGCAGTTTCCAGTTGGCTCGTCAGTTTTGAAATATTCGGCAACTGCGCAAGTGAGCGTCCCAGGCTCAGCACGTCTCGAGGCGCGGCCGTCCCCAGTGTCACCTTCGCTAGCAATCTCTCCAGATCCTGCACGCTCGCAAGCGCCTTACGCAGATCGCCTCGAAGAATGACCTTGCTGCTGATTTCGGCCACTCCGTCCAATCGCGCTTCAATTTCCTCCCGATTGCAGGACGGATTCAGCAGCCTTCGCCGCAGCAGGCGTCCTCCCATCCCGGTGCACGTCTTATCCAGGACATGAATAAGCGTGGCATCGCGGCTCTCGCCCGCAAACAACGGGTCAACCAGTTCGAGATTCCGAACCGTCGGTGCATCCAATACCATGTGATCGTTCCGCTGATAAAAGGCCGGGCGATTCAGATGATTCAATGCCGCCTTTTGCGTCTCTCGCAGGTAATGGAGAACGGCACCGGCCGCCGCTGTTGCCAGCGGCTTGTCTCCCAGCCCGCAGCCATCCAGCGAATGCAATCGGAAGCTTTCGAGAATCTGTCTTCCGGCGTAATCCCCTCCGAATACCCAGGCATCCAATGGCGTCTCCAGACACGCAGCCCCAACCGGGTGTCCCTCCGGGTGCAGCACCTCGCGAATGTCGAGCGTCTCAATCGCGGGGATCAGCTCATCGGCGCCGAGTTCGGTCGTGCGAAACTCACCGGTGGAAAGATCTACGTATGCCAACCCACTGCGTCCGGCTTTGGTGAACACGGCAGCAAGATAGTTGTTCTCGTGCGAGCGCAACAGCGAGGAATCCGTCGCAGTCCCGGGCGTTACGATGCGAGTGACTTCGCGCCGCACCAGCTTTTTGCCCGGCCCGGGCTCTTCCATCTGCTCGCAAATGGCGACGCGATATCCGCGCTGGATCAGCCGCGAGATGTACCCGTCAGCAGCGTGATACGGGACGCCGCACATCGGTATAGGCTCGCCGCGCTCCTTGTTACGGGCCGTGAGGGTGATCTCCAACTCGCGTGCCGCGGTAACGGCATCTTCATAGAACAATTCATAGAAATCCCCCAGCCGGAATAGCAGCAATGTACCCGGAACCTGCTTTTTGGCGGCCTGGTATTGCCGCATCAACGGCGTGGAAGGTTCAGGATTCATCGGGACAGGACCTTTAATCGTAGCGAGTTCAGGCGAACTACGCATTGGTGCTCTTGACCTTAATATGGAAATGCAGGACAGTAGATCAGCGGATCGAAAAGGAGAACTTTCATGAAATTGCTGCTAGTTTTGATGGCGTTGTTTGCGATAAGCGCATCGGCCGCCGACATCACCGGCACCTGGAAAGGGACCGCCGAAACTCCCAATGGAACTGTCGAGCGAACCTTTGTCTTTAAACAGGACGGCAGCAAGCTGACAGGCGAGACTTCCAGCCAGATGTTCGGCAAGTCCACGATCACGGATGGCAAAGTCGAAGGCGACAGCATTTCGTTTACTATCAGCGCAAGCTATGACGGCAACGAGATGAAGCTGAACTACAAAGGTAAGCTGACCGGCGAGGAAATAAAGTTCACGGTCGAAATCCCCAACGCCGGACAAACCGTCGAATACACTGCCAAGAAGGTTTCATGAATGCCGCGCGGTTCCATTTCTAACGAACAACTTCGCCAATACCAGGAGCAAGGCTACGTTGTGGCAAAAGGCTTCTTTGAAGGCGAGGAGATTCAACTGCTGCGCCGAGCCGCGAAAGAGGATCGGGAGCTCGATCAACACTCCTTCAGCCGCGGCGATGGCGAAGGCGGAGCCGTACGCCTTTCCTTGTGGAACCATCCTGGCGACACCATTTACGGTATGTTCGCGCGCTGCGAATCGGTGGTGAATTCAGCCGAGAAGATTCTCGACGGCGAGGTCTACCACTATCATTCCAAGATGATCATGAAAGATGCCAAGGTGGGCGGCGCCTGGGCCTGGCACCAGGACTACGGCTATTGGTACCAAAACGGCGTCTTGTTCCCTCTTCTAACCAGCGTGTTCATTGCGGTTGACCCCGCCACCAAAGAGAACGGTTGCATGCAGGTGATTCCTTATTCTCAGAACCTGGGCCGCCTGGATCATGTACTCACGGGCGATCAGGCCGGAGCCAATATGGAGCGCGTGGAAGAAGTCCTAAAACGCCTGCCGCTGCTGCATGTAGAAATGGAACCGGGCGATGCCCTCTTCTTCCATGCCAACCTTCTTCACCGTTCCGATCGGAACCGCTCAGAAAATCCGCGCTGGTCAATGATCTGCTGCTATAACGCCGCCCGGAACGATCCGTATAAGGAAGCGCATCACCCGCGCTACACGCCGCTTGAAAAAGTCCCGGATGCGGCCATCAAGAAGGCCGGTCTCAGGCGATTCGCCGACGCCGCAGGCGACGTCGCGTGGCTCAACGAGGAGAAAGATCAAAGCGCGCGAACGCTGAAGCTCGAGGCTTAGATCGACCGGCTATCCTCCGAGATACTCGACGTGAACGTAGGTCCCGAGCCGGGGATTATAAGCCAGATACCAGCCAGGATGGTCGGGATCCTCGTAAACCACGATCTGGTCCGAGTCCCACAGCCAGTCGCCGACATAGCCGTAGTCTGCCGGGGCAACGCTGAAATAAAAGTTGTTGAACCAGAAACGTTCCCTATTCCCGCCGCCCAGACGATAAACATGGCCAGGTCCGAAGCCCCCTGTAAAACGTCCGTGTTCCCAAGGACGATCCAAGTGGTAGCGGGCATCGTTCGGGCCGGAATCGTGCCCCACCCATTGGTCGTTGGCGTGAACGTGCGGAACATTCGGATGTCCGGCTTGATCGCGGAAATCGCGTTGTTGCGTCATGGCATGCTGTTGCTGCGGCGCAGCATGCTGTTGGACCTGAGGAGCTGCGTGCGGAGCTGGACCGTGGGCAGGTATGTGCCCACCGCCAACGCCATGGCCGCCTCCGCCATGTTGATCGCCTCCGTGTTGCCCGGCGCTAACGACGAGGCCTGGCATCCAAACCATCAGCAGAAATGCCGTGACTATTCCAGTTGCGTGTTTCATTTTCGGCTCCGGTCTTAGCTTAGCTCCCGCCCGTTCGTCAGGTGGCGATCACCCCTAATAACGGCGGTTGCGCCTTTGAAGCAGAGCCTCCTTGGCAGCCTCCAGGTGAAATACGCTCTGATGCTTTGCCATATCCACGCGGGCTCCCTGAAACCGCACACCTTCCTTCTCAAGCCGCAGACGCTGCTCGAGAGCCTCTTCCTCTTCCGTTTTGATCTGACCACCGGAGCCAAGCACGCGATGCCAGGGAAGCGTTCCGACGGATTTCCGTAACAGCCGCGCCACTTGGCGGTGATATTGCGGATATCCAGCCGCCGCGGCAACTTGCCCGTAGGTGGCGACCTTGCCGCGGGGGATCAGCCGGATTGCGCGCCGAACCGCCTTCTCGAATTCAGTAGCCGTCGATGCGCCGGCTTGTCTCGTATTGACATTCTATAAGAGATTTGCCATCCTTCTTATAGCCTTTCTATAACATCGCTATGGCCGCTCCACGAACAGATCTTCTTCAGGGCACCCTCGATCTGCTGATTCTCAAGGCTCTGGCGCTCGAAGAATTGCATGGAATGGGAATCTCGCGCCGAATAGCACAGATTACAAATAGAACATTTGAGGTGAAACCCGGCTCTCTGTTTCCAGCCCTGCACCGGATGGAGGAGGCGGGTTGGTTAAGTTCGTCATGGGGGGAGGCGGAGACCAATCGGCGCGCCAAGTTTTACCGGCTGACCAAATTAGGCCGGCGCCAACTGGATACCGAAACCGAACAGTGGGAACGGATCTCACTCGCCATTGCGAGCGCTTTACGAGCGACATAGGAAACGAGTGCCACTTCGCCGCTTGCGCAACTTCTGTCGGAACGTTTTCTATAAGCGACGTGTGGACCAGGATCTCGATCAGGAAATCCGTAGCTATCTGGAGCTCTCCGCAGAAGAGAAGGCGCGATCCGGGATGGATCGCGATGAGGCGCTGCAACAGGCGCGCCGAGAGCTGGGCGGAGTGGAACAGCTGAAGGAGAACATTCGGGACGTCAAAGTTGGAGCTTCCATGGACAATTTGCTTCAAGACCTTCGCTACGGTCTGCGGATGCTCAGGAGGAATCCCGGCTTCGCGGCAACCGCTATTCTGACCCTAGCGCTGGGGATCGGCGCAACAACAGCGATCTTCAGCGTGGTAGATGCCGTGGCGCTCAACCCGCTGCCTTTTCCTACCGCGAACCGCCTGGTGCGAATTGAATCGGTGATTGCCGCCGTCGGGCGCGGTAACGGTGTCGCATCTTATCCGGATTTCCTGGATTGGCGTGCCCGGAATCACTCGTTCGATGGCATGGCTGTTTTCCGGACAAACGACTTCACTCTGGCCGGCCCAGGTGAGCCGCTCCATCTGCAAGGGGCTATAGTGTCGGCGCAACTGTTTTCCCTCCTCGGGGTAAGTCCGGCAATGGGGCGCAGCTTCCTTCCAGAGGAGGACACGCCTGCCGCTACGGGTGGCGCCGATCCCGTCATTTTGAGCTACGGTCTGTGGCAACGAGAGTTCGGTTCGGACGGCTCAGTAGTAGGCCGGAACATTCAGCTTGGCGACCAACCGTTCACGGTGGTCGGAGTCATGCCGCAGGCATTTCAGTTTCCCATTCAAGCCGAGGCCATCGAGCTGTGGACCACGATAGGCGTGGATGCCCGCGGCGGCGCGAACGCGATGACCGCGCAACGGGGCGCGCACTACCTGGATGTTATCGGCCTGCTGAAGCCCGGGGTCAAGCTCCGGCAGGCGCAAGCCGAGGTTGCTGCGATCACGGCCGGCTTGAACAAGCAACACCCCGAGAACAAGCCGCGCAGCGTGCGGATTGTGCCGGAGATAGAAGGTCTTGTTGGCCCTGTCCGGACTCCGCTCTTCGTGATGCTAGGGGCTGTCGGGTGCGTTTTACTGATCGTGTGCGTCAACGTAGCAAACCTGCTCTTGGCAAAGGCGGCCGGGCGGCACAAGGAGATGGCCGTTCGCGCTGCTCTAGGCGCTAGCCGCCGCCGGGTGGCTTGGCAGTTACTCACGGAGAGCTTGATGCTGTCCCTATTCGGTGGTGGCTTGGGTCTGGCCTTGGCACTCCCGTCACTCAGGTTACTGGTACGAATCGTCCCTGCGGACATTCCGCGTCTGAATGCCATCGGCGTTGATGCTCGTTTACTCAGCTTCGCGTTTCTGATCTCGTTGCTGGCGGGAATCTTGTTTGGCCTCGCTCCGGCTTTGCAAGTCTCAAGGATCAGTCTCAACGAATCGCTGAACGAAAGGGGGCGGGCTTCCGGAGGCGATGGAAAACGGCACGGCCGTCGTGCGCGGCGCGCTGGTTATGAGCGAAGTCGCGTTAGCAGTTGTGTTACTGCTCGGCGCTGGCCTGTTCCTTCAGAGTTTCGTGCATCTCACGCGAGTGGATCCGGGATTCGACCCGCGGCATGTTTTGACATTTCAGCTCGATTCGCCCGCTGGGAGATCAGGACTCACAGCCCCTGTATTCTTTCGAGACGTGGTTGCACGAATCAGCGCGCTTCCGGGCGTCAGGTCGGCCAGTGCGGCCGCATCGCTCCCGCTGACGGGAGATAACATCAGCTCGAGTGTGGAAGTTGAGGGGCAGCCCACTCCGATGGGCTCGCGGCCCATGGCTGATTTCAATGCGGTCGAGCCAAATTATTTTCGCACTGCAGGTATAGCACTCATCGAGGGGCGGGACTTCACGCCGCGCGACGATTCGAAATCCACGCCGGTGGTGATCGTCAATCGGACTCTGGCGCGGGACTTCTTTCCTAACCAGGACCCGATCGGAAAGCACGTCCGCCCCGGCATCGGCAACGGATATGGCCCGGGCGAGCCGCCGATGCGCGAAATCGTGGGCGTGATAAAGGACGTGAAGGAAAGCGGTCTCGCAGCCGAAGCCGCTCCCGAGGTCTATGCCCCTTTAGCCCAGAGCCCGTTTGGCACCATGTTTATCGCCATACGCACTGCGAACGATCCGCGCAGCATTGTCGCAGCCGCTCACCGCGAAGTAGCTCTCTCGGTCAAGAACGAGCCGATTTATCACGTGGAGACTCTCGATCAATACTTCGCGAAATCGATGGCGCTTCCGGGCTTCGTGACTCTGCTACTCAGTGGCTTTGCAGGTTTGGCGTTGATGCTGGCCTGCCTGGGGGTGTATGGCGTGATCTCTTACGTGGTCGCGCAGCGCAAACACGAGATCGGCATTCGCATGGCACTGGGTTCGCAGAAGAGCGGCGTTCTCAGGATGCTCATTGGGGAAGGGATCCGGCCTGCTCTGGCCGGCGTTGCGATCGGAATACTCGCGGCTCTCAGGTTGACGGGCGTCTTGTCGAACTTGCTCTATGGGATCAAGCCGACTGATCCGTTCACATTTGCCGCAGTCTCGCTGATTCTGAGCGCCGTGGCGCTGCTGGCGTGTTATATCCCCGCGCGGCGGGCGGCGAGCGTAGATCCGCTCGTGTCGTTACGGCACGAATGATTGAGGCGCTTTCAGCCTCCCGCCCTCAGGCATACAATCCACGCATCCGAATCGCATTCGCCACCCGGTCCAGCGCCAGCATGTAAGCCGCGATGCGATTATTCACGGCGTGTTTTTGGGCAAAGCCGGTCACGTCGTTGAAGCTCGCCACCATGATGTCTTCTAATTGATCGTTAACCTGCTTTTCGCTCCAAAAATATCCCTGCCGATCCTGTACCCATTCGAAATAGGAAACAGTCACGCCCCCCGCGTTCGCCAGAATATCCGGAATTACAAAAACTTTTTTCCCGGTCAGAATCGAGTCCGCGAGAAACGTGGTCGGCCCGTTCGCCCCCTCGCACAGAATCTTCGCCTTGATCCGGTCGGCGTTGCTCGACGTAATCACGTTTTCCCGCGCTGCCGGAATCAGAACCTCGCAATCCATTAGCAGGGCTTCTTCCTTATCTACGTCCTCCGCCTCCGCGAACCCCGTGATCGATCCAGTTTCACGCCGGTGATTCATCAGCGCTTCGATATCCAGCCCACGCCGGTTATACACTGCGCCGTCGTACTCGATAATCGAGATGATTTTGAATCCGGCTTGCGCCATCAGGCGCGCCGCCATTCCCCCTACATTGCCGAATCCCTGAATAATCACGCGCGTATTTTCGGGAGCCAGGCCGAAGCGCTTCATCGCTTCCATGGTCACGAACATGCAGCCTCGCCCCGTTGCTTCGGGGCGTCCGCGCGAGCCGCCCAATTCCAATGGCTTTCCCGTTACCACGGCAGTGACCGTGTGCCGCCGGTGCATCGAGTACGTGTCCATGATCCAGGCCATGGTCTGCTCGTTCGTGTTCACGTCCGGCGCGGGAACGTCGCGCTCCGGTCCGATGAAATCGTAAATCTCCGCCGTGTAGCGCCGCGTAATACGTTCCAGTTCGCTTTCGCTCAACAGGTGTGGCTCGCAAATTACGCCGCCTTTCCCGCCGCCAAACGGAATGTTCACGACCGCGCACTTCCATGTCATCCAAGCCGCCAGCGCCCGTACCTCATCCGGCGACACATCGGGCGCGAAGCGAATGCCGCCCTTCGCCGGTCCCCTTGCAATCGAGTGCTGCACGCGATACCCGGTGAATACTTCGATCCGGCCATCGTCCAACATCACCGGAAAATTTACCGTAAGTTCCATGGCGGGAGTTCGCAATACCTTGCGCATCCCGTCATCCAGCTTCAGAAGCTCGGCCGCTTCGTCAAAGCGGTGCGCCGCGGATTCCCACGGATTAATCTCTCGCTCGATAGAAGGATGTTCGACAGACGGGGTCGTTGCCGCAAGCATGGTGAGCGCTCCTAAACGAAGTGTAAGGGATGAAGAAGCAGCGCCGGCAATAAAGGCGCGGCGTTTCCATTTGGGCTGGAGTTTGCCCTGTCGTATTCAGTGCGGTAATGGAACCGAAAGCGTTGAGCGCCCTCTATGTTCCGGGATTCGCGAACTGCACCGTAAAAAATACTTCGTGGGATTGAGGTGTCGCTCCCGGTTGTCCCTCGTTGCCGGCTTGCCAGTTCTGCCACTGGGCCGCCCGCTCCAGCGCGGATTGGTTCAAACCGGCATTGCTGCTAGCCAGCACTTCCGTATCGCTCAAATGGCCGTCAGGCGAAAGCATCCCGTGCAGAACGACCACCTGCATTCCGGAACTCGCGCCGCCCGATGCGGAAGGAACCATGCTGCGCACCTTCCACGAGCCGGTCATGGTCGACCCGACACCGATCGAATTTAAGCCAGCGGGGTCGAAGAGCGAGCGGTCCAGGTTGCCAGGGTCCGTAATGCTTTCCAAGCGCGCCTCGATAACCGGTTGCCCCGCTTCTGTGATCGTGAACTTGCCGGGGATGATCCTGTCGTGAAAATGAAGCGCGTTCGCATAATCGTAAAGAACGTATAAGCCGGGCGCCGCGGAAGAAGTCATCAACAGACCAGACTTTGGATCGACGCAGTACTCCTCTTCGTCCCAGCGGCGTCCGCCCGCCACGGGCTTAACGGGAGACATGCGCGCTACCAAAACGCACGTGACTTCCGTTCCGTTCAGGTTAGCGTTCGCCGTGCGAATGGAAGCACGGGGACCGACCAGCATAGGCGTAAAGAAAATAGCCCCGCGGACTTGCGCTAGGCGCAGCGGAATGCCCGTGGCTGGCTGGTTGCTATACAGGACGTTATTCGAATAAAGATTCACGGCGGAGTAGGAAGGCCCTTGCGCCGTCCACCGGTAGAGATTGCGTCTGGGCGAGATATCTTCTAGCTGCCAGCTTCCGTCTGAAGGCGATGAACCCACCGCCGTAAACGTAGTTTTAAGATCATACGCCTGCGCCCGCACATTGGAAAGAGCGCGCGCCGAGGAGAGCAGATTAATCACCGCCGCTCGCTCATTGGTCTCCAGAACAGGCTGCGCGTTGGCTGTAATCAGCTCCAGCGGATCGCTTGGAACGGGCGGTTCCGCAAGTGTCGCCCACAGAATGCGCGGAGGGGGTCCCGCGGGAACCGTTGGAGTGGCCGTCTGCCCCAAGGCCAAGGTCTGAAACGCAATAGAAACAACAACTCCATGCAGCCAAAGGAATCGCATGTACTGGTCCCTCTCCACCGTTATAGCGCGCGTGCAGCCGGAAAGTTACGAGCGGTGGGAAACGATTCAGCTATCCCTGTTCCGAACACCTATATTCCGTCCATGTGTGCTACTGTTATTCCCAGGCGCTGCTTCTATGCCAAATAAAGAACCGGAACGGCTTGACCTCTTGCAGGGGACATTGGAAATGATGGCTCTTCGCACCCTTCTTTTGGGGCCGTCCAATGGTTATCAGATTGCCAGGAGAATCGAGCAGATGTCAGATGGAGTGCTCGATATCGATCATGGTTCTCTCTATCCGGCGCTCCATCGTTTGGAGAAACGAGGGTGGCTGAGCGCCAAGTGGGAGCTTTCGGACACCAACCGCCGCGCGAAGTATTACCGCCTAACTCCGGCCGGCCGCAAGCAGCTTCTCGCCGAGCATTCGAAATGGGAACGGCTGACCGGCGCCATCGCTCGCGTCATGCGTCCGGCTTGAAAGGAGCAAGATGTTTGAGTGGTTGAAGCGCCGAAAAACCCGTGACCAGGACATCCAGGACGAAATCAAGTATCACGTGGAAATGTTGGCTCGCGATGAATCGGATCAGGGCGCTTCTCCGGAGGAGGCCGATTTTTTGGCTCAGCGCAAGCTTGGGAACGCTACCTTGGCCCGCGAGAACACGCGCGCGGTTTGGAATTTACCGGCGATCGAAAGGTTTTCTCAAGATATCCGGTACGCAGCGCGCGGACTTAGAAAACATCCGGCCTTCACCCTGACCGCCGTGCTGTCTCTCGCCTTGGGTATCGGTGCAAACACGGCCATCTTCAGCTTGATCGATGCATTACTGCTTCGCATGTTGCCCGTGCACGATCCGCGGCAACTCGTCCAGGTGACAACCAAGCAGGGTGGGGACAGCTTTCCTTACCCGGGGATTAAAGCGCTGGAACAGCGAGCAACTTTATTTTCCGGCCTCTGTGGTTTCAGCAACACGTCCAAGTTTAGTGCCGGTCTAGCGGGCGCCGTTCAGAGCACGTCTGGCGCGTGGGTCAGCGGCGCCTATTACCAAACGCTTGGAGTGCAGCCGGCCATAGGCCGTGTATTGGAACCGAAAGATGACCGCCCGGGCGGCGGTAATTCGGGACCGGTCGCAGTTCTCAGCTATCGCTATTGGCAAAACACATACCAAGACGATCCAGGGATTATTGGAAAGGCAGTGCTGATCGAAGGCACGCCCGTAACGGTTGTCGGCGTTAGCGCGCCCGGCTTCGAAGGCGCCAACGTGGGAAGTAGCACGGACATCACGCTGCCGATAGCCGCGTTGCCCCTGGTTTTTCCGGAACGAGCCCGCAACTTGGCGGCAAGCTCGTGGTGGTTACGCGTTCTGGCGCGTCCCAAACCGGGCGTGTCCGTCGAAGAAGCTAGAGCTCAGTTGGCCGTTCTGTGGCCGGACATTACCAAAGAACTGGTCACCTCAATTCAGTCTGCGGCGGTACGCAAGGCCGTCCTCGCATCGGCTCTCGACCTTGTCCCGGGAGGAACAGGCTGGACCTATCTGCGCCACACCTTCACACGTCCGCTCATAGTGCTGATGGCGGTGGTTGCCTTAGTGCTGTTGGTCGCGTGTGTGAACGTCGCCAACTTACTGTTGACGCGTGCGGCGGCGCGTAGCAGAGAGATTGGCGTACGCATTGCTATCGGAGCCGGACGCTGGCGGCTGATCCGGCAACTCCTGACCGAGAGTGTCTTGCTCGCATTTCTCGGCGCAGGCGTGGGGATTCTCTTTGCTTATGCCGGAGACCGGCTTTTGATTAACCTTCTCTCGCCCGGACCCGGCCTTCCTCTGGTGCTGGATGTGCGTCCCGACGCGCGTGTTTTGGCCTTCACCGCCGCCGTCGCAATGCTCACGGGTATCTTGTTCGGTCTGGCGCCCGCTTTCCGCGCTACGGCTTGCGGACCAGACGCTGCATTAAAGGACACACGCGTTCACGGACGCCAGCGGAGTTGGCTCGCCTCAGCTCTAGTAATTTCTCAGGTCGCCTTCTCGCTGTTGCTGCTGATTGGCGCCGGCCTGTTCGTACGAACGCTCGAGAATCTACAGAGCGTCGACATGGGTTTCCAGCGTGAAGGCGTTTTACTGGCAAATCTCGATCCGCGGCATGCCGGTTACAAAGAAGCGCGTCTGGTAGCGCTCTATCAAGAACTGCTGCAGCGCGTCAGCAGCATTCCAGGCGTGAAGTCAGCCAGCCTCTCCTGGAATACTCCTCTGAGCGGAACCATCAACTCGGATCCTGTACTTGTGGATGGACGGCCGCCGCAGCACGCATCCCGCCGGAATGCGCATTTCAACAATGTCTCCCCCGGCTATTTCGCGACTATGCAGACGCCCCTGCTGTTAGGGCGCGATTTCAGCTTCCGGGATAACGCCGCATCGCAACGTGTGGCTATCGTCAACGAGGAATTTGTTCGCACTTTTCTAAATGGGGCCGACCCGCTCGGCCGGCGAGTGTCGAGTCAAGACGCGCAGGATTGGCAGAATATGGAGATCGTCGGGGTCGTGAAGAATACGACCTCGTATGATCTTCGCGAGCCCCCTCCTGCTTCCGTTTATGTCCCGTATTTCCAAATCGGCAAGGACGTGCGTGACGCGACCTTTGAGGTTCGAGCGGAAGGATCGCTGGCGCGCGTGGCCGATGCGATCCGCCGCGAGATTCAGAATCGTCTCCCCGACACCGCGTTGACGATTGTGCCATTTACCAAGCAGGTCCAGGATGCGTTGGTTCAGGAGCGGCTCGTGGCCACCCTGGCCAGCTTCTTCGGATTGCTCGCGCTGGGGCTTGCGGCCGTGGGTCTGTACGGGTTGATGGCCTACACAGTAGCGCGCCGGACTAGTGAGATCGGTGTGCGCATGGCATTGGGTGCAACGCGCCACAACGTCCTCAGCTTGATCTTGCGCGGTGCTTTTGGCTTGGTAGCCGCGGGTATCGTGGTTGGCTTGCCGCTCGCCCTTGCGAGTTCCATCTTTGTTTCTAAGATGCTTTTTGGCGTGCGTCCCGCGGATCCTGTAACTGCCGGTTTCGCCGCTGTTCTCTTGTTCTTCGTCGCCTCGATGGCCGCCTATCTTCCAGCCAGGCGCGCTTCCAAAGTTGATCCATTGACCGCTCTCAGATATGAGTGAATGCTCCGCGCGCGGGTGCGGTATCGTGAGTGGCTGTGAGCCTCAGCGATGACCTTGCCATCATTGCCAAACAGGAACAGCGGCTAAGGTTCCCAACCTTCGATGAAGAATCGGCCTGGAGGTTGGGTTGCCGGCTCCGCGACATGGCGCTAGCGCGCAGTGCGCCGCTGGTGATCGACGTGCGGCGATTCGGACAGCCGCTCTTTTTCTGCGCGCTTCCAGGCAGCACGCCCGACAACGCCGATTGGGCGCGCCGGAAATCGAACGTGGTCGCGCGCTTTCACCGGAGCTCCTACGGACTTGGGTTGGAGCTGCAACAGAAGAACACCACCTTGGCGGATCGTTTCGGGCTGGTTCTGACGGAGTTTGCGGCGCATGGGGGATCCTTTCCTATTGCCATCGCAGGCTCCGGCGTCATTGGATCGGTCGCGGTTTCAGGCTTGCCGCAGCGCGCCGATCATGAATTGGTCGTCGAAGCGCTATGCGGCGAACTCGAGTGCGAATATGCGGAACTTGGGCTAGCCGTGCAGGTTCTCTAGCCAGACCTCTTGACTATCTACAAAGGGGGAGTAGCCGCGCCGACGGCCGCTGGATGGCAACGCGAAAGCCGTAGCGAATCGAGGGGAACACTGCGGGGCGGCACAGCGTAAGCAGTAGATGAAGAAGCCCTATGCCTTGGTGCAGTCGCCTAGCTGGTTCTATTTTGCTTGCATTTCTCGCAGCTCCTCTTCATTCACAGAGCTCCGCCGCCTGGAAGGATCCATCGCCCCACATCACGCGATTTGTAGGCGTCGATAAGGATGAGAATGTTCGGTTGGAAGTGCTCGATTGGGGCGGTTCTGGCAGCCCGATTGTCCTTCTGGCCGGTGGCGGGAATACGGCCCACGTATTTGACGATTTTGCTCCGAAGCTCACGGACCACAACCATGTTTACGGCATTACCCGGCGCGGATTCGGCGCCTCCGGTTATACAGCGACGAATGACCCCGCTGACCGCCTCGGCGAGGACGTGCTGGCGGTGCTTGACTCCCTCAAACTGAACAGACCGGTCCTGGTGGGCCACTCGATCGCCGGCGCGGAATTGAGTTCGGTTGCCAACAGCCGTCCGGAGCGGCTTGCGGGCTTGGTCTACCTCGATGCTGCCTATTCTTATGCGTTCGACAACGGCAAAGGATCCAACATTATGGAAATGCAGGAACTCCATGGCCCTCAACCCCCGCCACCTGGCGGAGCGGATCTGGCCAGCTTCAGCGCGCTACGGAAATATTATGAGCGCGTGAATGGATTCCGATTCCCGGAAGCGGAGCTCCGCCAGCAACACGAATCAACTCCCGAAGGAGGAGTTGGAAAACAACGCGACCTTCCCGGTGGCGCCATGTTGATGTCGCTCATGATGGGCGCGAAGAAGTACACCGATATTCCGGCGCCTGCGCTGATCATTTTTGCGAACCCGCATAGCCAGGGAACCTGGGTTGACGACAATACGAATCCTGCGGTGCGGAGCGCAGCCAAGGTTTACTCCACTGCCTTGACCGCTTTAACCGAAAGGCAAGAAAGAGCAGTTGAAAATGGTGTGCCCACGGCGCATGTGATCACGCTGCCAGGCGCTAATCATTACGTATTTCTGTCGAACGAGGCGGACGTCCTGCGGGAGATGCGTGCCTTTCTTGCCAGGCTGCAATAGACCTATCGCTCCGGAGCTTTTTCGCGGATCAGTTGAATGATTTCAGCTGCTTCCGGTGAACGCCCCTCCTGCTCCTTCTTCGAGTAGATCCGTTCGCCGTTGAGAAGAACGTTGAATGAACCTGGGGCGCCGGCGCGCACCCGAATCGGAATACCGAGTTCACGTTCGAGATTGTTCTTGAGGCTCACGGCCTCGGCTTTGATGTCAGCTCAAAAAAAGCAGCGTTTAATCTCGACTGTCATGACAATGGCGCTCCAATCAGGGGTCGGGCTCTCCCAGCAGGTTAACACCGAACGCCCACCACCGGTGTTAAAGCCTGCCTACGCTGCCTCCACCTTGAACATAAGATCGATTGTTTTCGCCTGTCTTGCATAAAACCGCATGGGAGCTTGGCTCAATTTGCAAGCGTAATCGAGTGCTTGTGAAAGCGAACGGCGGGGCAACATTCCGTAGAACGCTCCCACCCAGGCAGCCATCATCTTCGCACTGATTATGTCGCGGGCGGCGACCACATTGGACACAGCTACCAGCGTTGCCGCCAAAGCAATTGAGTCACAGCCGCCCAGCACCACCAGCTTGGTTTCCGACATGCCAAGAAGCGACACCAGCGCGTCCGCCTTCACGACATCGGGTTGCTCGGACGTGCCGCCTCCGGTTCTCAGGTCCACATCGCTTAAATACAAATCACCCGAGCGCGGGCAGACGAACGCGGCGATATGGACGATGTCGAATTTTTCATCGGATAATGCGTCGCGCAACTCGCTTGACGAGAATACGCGTTGATGTCTCACCGTGCTGGGAAATGCATCCAGAACAGTCTGCAGTTGGTTCTCAAATCCTAATTCCATAAACTGCCTGCTCGAGATGCAAAGAGCTTTCGGGTTTCGAATCGTCTCCACTGTATCTCGCGCGGTGGAGACCGGAGCCGACGCGCTTCGTTCCTTTCGATATTCCGATTCGAAAGCGGCGACTTCGGACGCGAATAGCGCGAAGTCGATTTCCGGAATGCCCGATCCTAACGCATCGGCGATCGTTCGGTACAAGCTGACGAGGTCTTTTTCCTCCGATACGACTACGCCCTCGTTCTCGCTTAGCGGAACCGGCAATTGCGCGGGTGTCAACCCGCTATGGCACAAAGGAACCAGCGGGATGCCGCGGATATGCGCGGCGCCGGCCTCGAAGTGAATCCACGGGCGGGCGACAGCTTCATTACTACACAGGATCAGGTGCAGATCGGCCTCTTTCAGGCCGCTTGTCACTTCGTCCAGCCACTTCGATCCTGCTGGGATGCTAAGCCGGTCCGAAGATTCGAAGACCTTGACTAACCCGATGAAGTCCTTGCTCAAATGCCTGTTGATGAGATCGGCCAGCCTGGATTCCACCGTGACATGGCTCAGGAATATGCGGAACTTCTGCATCTGCGCATTATATGCAAGCTCATTCGTATCTCAGCGCCACCATCGGATCCACGCGCATGGCTCGCCGCGACGGCGGGTAAGCGGCAAGCAGTGCGATGGCCAGAAACAAAAGCGAGACCCCAATGAAGGAGATGCCATCCACGGTATGCAGTCCATAGAGAATACCCCGCAGCAGGTAAGTGGCTCCGGCGGCGAGAACCATTCCAACGAGCAATCCACCAATCACCGGACGCGTGCTTTCGCGCAGAATGAGTCCCAGGATGTCGCGTTTATGCGCGCCCACCGCCATGCGGATGCCGATTTCACGCGTGCGCAGCACGACGATATAGCTGACCGTTCCATAGATGCCCAGCAGCGCGAGCAAAAGTCCGAGCAGGCCGACGGAAGAAGCAATCGCAGCCGCCAGGCTCGCCGTAAGGAACGAACCCGTCTGGCGAAGCATTTCTTCGAGAGTGGAAAAGTTCGCGATCAAGTTGGGATCGATGGACGAGATCGCCGGGTCGATCGCTCTGAGAACTTGCCCAGGGTCGGACCGCGTTCGGATGAGCAGCGGATGATCCTGCAGCCGGTCGTCCGGCAACGGCAAGTAGACCTGCCTCGAATCGCTTCCGTCAAACTCAACCCCGCGTGTGTCGCGGGCAACCCCGGCCACCTGGTAGGCTGGGCCGTCGGCCAAAAGTTGGCTCCCATTGTGAAAGCGTTCGTCTGTCGCGCCCAAACGGACGCTGCGGCCCACTGGGTTCTGGCCCGGCCAGAGCTGCTTTGCGGCTGATTCGCTGAGAATGACGGAATGCTCGGGCTGCCCGTGCGATTGAAAGCCGCGCCCCAGAAATAGGGGAATGCCCAGCGTCTCGAAATAGTTTGGCTGAACATAGGTGTAGTACAGAATCGACTGCCCATTTCGAATCGAGGCTTTCTTTTCATCCAGCGCGCGAGCGGCGGTTTGAAAGCCGATCCCGTCCGGCGGCCGGGCGCTGGTGATGCCAGCCACTCCCGGCAGCGCAGCCAGCCGCGTACGAAGCTCGCGCATAAGAATAAGTTTGCGGCCGGCGGTGTATTTCGAGCCCTCCGGAAATTGAAGATCGAGATCGACCACATGTTTGGCGTCGTAACCGGTCTCTGTCTTAAGCGTGTGAATGGAGCTGCGAATTAACATGCTTCCGGCGATCATCAGTACCAGAGAAAGGGAAACCTGCGCCCCAATAAGCAAATTCTGCAGCCGCCGTGTGCCGGCCGCCGAGGTGCCCGCTCTGACCCCGGAAGAGAGAGCCGAGCGGGAGCTTTCCATTGCCGGCGCAAGCCCGAACAGGATGCCGGCAAACAAAGAAATGCCCAAAACGTAGGCAAAGATCTCGACGTCGGGGTTCACCTTGAAAATCAGCGTGCCAACCTCCGCGGGCAAGGCTCCGGCCAGCACGGCCACCGCTATTTGTAAAAATACCCACGCCAACAGCAGCGCTACCATGCCCGCCGACAACCCCAGCAGAGCGCTCTCTGTCAGCAATTGCCTGACAACGCGAAGTCGGCTCGCGCCCAAGGATAGGCGCGTGTGCAATTCGTTCTGGCGGGATCTGGCGCGAGCGAGTTGCAAGCTGCCCACGTTCGCGCATGCCACCACCAGCAGCATCGCCGCAGCCAGCATAATCAGCTGAATAGTCAACTCCAGCCCACGAAAAAATTTCAGCGGCAAGGGAAACGGAGAACCCGGCCAGACGAGCATAGTGACAGGTTTAGCCGATTCTGAGTGGGGGTCGTGCAGCGCGCGGAGGTGATCCGCCACCAAATTAATCTCCGCCTGCGCCTGACCGATGCTCACGCCGGGCGCAAGGCGGCCAAACAGGCGGCAGCACTGGTCTTCACGGTCCTGCAGCCAGTTGTCGTCAGGATGGACTAACGGCTCCAGACTGAGCGGAAGCCAAAAATCGGGCACCGCCACGCCGGTACCGATGAAGTCGCGCGGGGTAACGCCGACGATCTGAACAGCGGCGTCGTTTAGACGGATGGTCTTGCCCAGCACGGCCGGATGCCCGGCAAACCGCCTCTGCCAATAGTTTTCGCTGATAAACGCAAAGGGCGTGCGGCTGCTTATGGATTCAAAGGCCCGGCCGCGCAGTGGGGCGACGCCCAGAACCTTGAAGTAATTTTCGGAGACGAAGAAGACGCTGGTGAACTCCGTGTTGCTTGCCCCGTGGGATAGCAGCCCCAATCTCCCCAGAATCGAGCCGGCCTCAGAACTGCGCTGGCTCACGATCTCACCCGCATCTGAGAGCCGCGTGTGCGCGTCAAGGCGCGAAGCAATCAGGCCATTGAACGAATGGACTGAATCCCGATACGCCTCATAATCGGGATAGCTGAGATTGAAAGCGGCGGCGCCCGAATGCTGGACCAGCGCGATATTCATCATCTCGCCGGGATTGCGAGCATCCAGCGGCCGGGCAACCATGGCTTTGTAAGCCGTGAACACTGCGGTATTAGCCCCAATGCCGAGCGCCAGCGCAAGCACCGCGACAGTCGTGAACCCGGGATTCCGGAACAGCATGCGCGCTCCATAGCGCAAGTCCTGAAATACCGTTTCGGCCCGCATCGTCACATCGACCTCTTTCCTACTGTTGCATTTAAGACCACCAGATCTGTGCGATTTATTGGATCACCTCACGGCCTGCGGCTAAGTTCAGTTGGCTGGCGGCGGTAAGGTACGAGTCAACCAGATTCACATACGTTAACTGAGTGTCGCGATATGCTTTCTGCGCATCCAGGAAATCGAGTAGAGACGCTCCGCCTCTCTGGTAAGCATAGGTGACAATCTCTCGCACTTCCGTGGCCTGCGGGAGGTACTCCTCCTTGTAGGGTCGAAGCAATTCGATCGTGCTGGCGAGAGTAGCGTATGCCGAATCCACGTCACTCAATACCTGGGCTTCGGCAGCCATGCGGGCCTTATCCGCCCGGCCGATTTCCAACTGGGTGCGCAGCTTTTCGCCTTGATTCTTGTCAAAGATGCGCAGCGGGAAACTGAGGCTGAAGCCGAGGTAGCTGGGTAGCGGCGGATTGCGTCCGACATCGATTCCGAAGGTCGGATCGGAGGTGCCATTTGCGATCTCGAGTTTGTGATCGATCTTGGCCTTATTCACTGTCTCGACGGCAGCCTTCAGATCCGGCCTGGTAGCCATCGCAATTTGACGGAACTCCTCCAGCGGCATCAACTGGCTGCTGAACTCATAGGGCCCGGTTACGTCAAACCGCTCAATAGGCGTGCGGTCATTCAGCAGCATCAGCAGAGCGATCTTCGCCGTCCTCAGATTCACCTGCGAGTTGACGTAATCGGCTTGATACTGGGCCCGCTGCAGCACAATTCGATCCAGATCGACTTTCGATAAATCGCCCGCCGTAAATCTGCTCTTATTGATTTCGATTTCCTTGTTCCAGTACTCCAGGTTTTCTTTGGCGATAGCAAAAAAGGCCTTCGCCTGAAGCGCCTGGACGAAGGCGTTACGAAGAGTGAACAGCATGGTCCGCTCCAGGTCGGCATGCGAGGAAATGGTGATATTCGTGCCATTCTGGGCGCTCGCCAATCGCAGATCCCGTTTGTGCTGGCGTTCGTATAGGTAACTGATGGAGCCGAACTGCAAAAGATCTGCCACCGGCCGATAGGGCGTGTTCGGCGTGCGAAACACCGTAAATTGGTCCAGGCCGAACGACATATCGGGATTAGGCCTCAGGAAGGCGGTGATCTCTTGGGCCCGCGATTCGTCGATATTCACCTGGTCCGCAAGCAAGGTTGGGTTAGTTTGTTTAAATCTTTCCCGGATCTCGTCCCAAGTGAACGCTTGCTGCGCGCTGAGATAATGCGCGGCGGCGCTGAGCAGCAGAACTCCGCTGCACACTCGCCAGGCGATTGGATGCGTTCGTCTGCTGCAAATGATCGCTTCGGTGGTCATGGTTCCATGCCGGTTCGTTGCGTCAGTTGCGTCTGGCCAGCGAGCGAGCGGGCAGGCCAGTTCGAAAGGATGGCGTAAACAACCGTTATAAGCATACCCCTCGGCAGTTTATTCTTTGGTTGCGGGTTAACGAGGCTTGCTCCTCAAACCAATTGAATTGGTGAGAAAAGAAGGTGACGCGCGCAACCATTTAGCGCGTATAATCGGACGGAGCCTAGCAACATCGCTTCTTATGCCATGAGATTCTGGCTGGCGGCATTCCGGGTCGCCTCCGCTCTGCTCCTGATCAGTGTCGCCATTGACATGATTGGCGTCGATATTCTCGAACAGATAATCCATAAGACCCAATCGGCTCAAAACCTACCCTGCCCCGATAACGGCATCTCGGACGATTGTTTTTGCTGTTGCGCACACGTTGTTCTCACGCCCGGCGTACGCCTATTCCGGGTGGAGTTGCGGGCCTTTCTGGAGTTCTTCGACCCGCGCACCCCGGCTGTCATCGACCTGGACACTCCCTACCATCCCCCGCGCGCTTAACCTCTGCTTCTTGTACTCGTATTCAGGACGAGTTCAATAGGGCTCGCCCGAACCCGGTAAACATTATGCGCTGGTGGTGCGGCAGGCGCCACCCTCCTTATTCATCTAAATGATTCTCTTGCTTCCGGCTTTTGCGATTCTGTTTGCTTCCAGTGGCGGCGCCGAGACCATGGGACCTCCCGCTCCGGCCTATCAGCTCATAGAGCGAATCCGCGCGAGTGCCCGCCGGGAGCCGCCTGGCCTGGAAATCCAAAGCTTGCTGGCAACCGCTGAGCTCCTAGGCCCCACTGCGCCCTCCGCGGCGAATAGCTTTATTCGCGACTGTTTGACGATCCTCAAATCCGGCAAGCATATCGACGCACAGATTACCACGAAGGTTCTGGAAACAGGTCTGCGGATAGATCCGGCGGAAGTGCTTCAAAGCGCGCCGTTTGTATCCGATCGACGCGCGCTCGATAACGCGCTTATCGGTTATTACCTGAAGCAGGGATGTCCGGAAAAGGCAATTGCGCTCGTCGATCAGTCCAGACGACAAGGGCTGACAGACTTATCTGGCGCAATTCTTGTACTCAGGCAACTGATTCAGCAGCAGCCTGGCAATGGAGTGACTTTCTTCAATGAGATGCTGAGTTCATTTCCACGGATAGTGAACCCTGAAGAAGCTCTTTTTCTGCTAAGCGCCGTTCGCGAGGTCGTGCTTGTAAACCCAGGGTTAGCGCTGCAGGCGGTTCTCCGCGTTGCAGTATCGGCCCAAGCCGACGAATTCTCACGCGGATTTCCAGGAACGCTCACGGCGGAATATCGAATTGCCGGGCGCGACCTCTGGACCAACGATGTTCGCGAATCTGTCCTGTTACCGGCTTTAGCGTATCTGCATTTATTGGCGCCGGACAAATGCCAGGAATTCGCCGTTACTCCTCACCAGCAAACTGGGCTGCAAACTGGGCTGCAAATACTGTTGAGCGCAGTTACTTGGGAGACAATCCTCAAAAGCACCCAGCCTCTTCAAATCGTCTGGTTAAAAGCAGACTTGAAACCGGCTCCGAAAGCGGAGCTAACCGAGACTGCCGGGCGCGACGTTTCGTCCCCCCGTGCGGCTTCATTACTCCCTCTTCGCGCCAATGAAAATGTGCCTGACCCGTCGCTGGATAGTCTTTTCGAAAGGCTGAAAGGGCGAGAGACGTCAGGCCGCCAGCGCAAAACTCTTGAGCGTCAAGCGCTGCAAGAGATTCGTCGCATGCCGCCAGACCGTCAGCGCGTAGGTGCTGCAGCGGAGTTGCTGTCGCTGGCCGCCGGCCAGGAAAATGCGGCAAACCTTCAATCGATAACCGAATTCCTTCTGAGTTCGCTGCTCCCCTTAGCGCGCGGCGATCTTACATCTCCTGTTGGCGAACCTGAAGATGCGTGGTGCGCGTCCATGTATTCCTTCGTCGCATTGCAGATTCATCAACATCGGATCGCCACTTCGCAGGATGATCCCTCTCTCACGACTCGGCTGGCTCTGCTCGATTTGAGGGATCGCCTCCAAGAGGCATATGACTTCACCTTGAGCGATGCGAATGGACGCAAGTATACTTTGAGCCAGTTTCGTGGTCGCGTGGTGTTGCTGCGGTTTTGGTCTCCCCGGTGTGGAACCTGCGTACGAAGTCTTCCGGCGCTGGAGAAGCTTTACCTTGAGAATTCGAAAACAAACGTTGTGGTACTTGGCATCAGTGCTGAGCCGAAAGCAGACACGCGCTCTTTTTTGAACGGCCGCGGTTATACATTTCCATTTCTATCCGACGAAGATGGCGGCGTAAGCGGCTATTTCGGTATTTTCGTGATCCCTACTACCATCGTCATCGATCGGACTGGCAGGATTGTAAGTTCGATAGTGGACGAGGGCCAATCCGCCCAGCTTTCCTCAGACCTGCAGCACGTCGCCTTTTCGGGCCACAAGCGCATACAGAACAGGGGCCAGGAAAATCGATAGGAACAGTCGCGAGATCATACCGCCGACAATCACGATTGCGAAAGGTCTCTGCGAATCGCTTCCGATTCCAGTGGACATGGCGGCGGGCAGCATGCCGAGACAAGCGACCAGCGCGGTCATCGCGATTGGCCGCAGGCGCAGCACTGAGGCTTCGAGAATCGCGCTCATAGTATCTTTTCCTTCCAGCCGCAGCTTGTTGATGAAAGAGTAGAGAATTACGCTGGTCTGTACCGCTACGCCCATCAGC
Source organism: uncultured Acidobacteriaceae bacterium (assembly GCA_963795445.1). Classification (GTDB taxonomy): domain Bacteria; phylum Acidobacteriota; class Terriglobia; order Bryobacterales; family Bryobacteraceae; genus Bog-105. Next base: position 478,840 of record CAWCHX010000004.1, read on the forward strand.
GCCACAAATCCCAGCATGGACGACACGCTGAAGGTTGTGGCCGTCATGCGGAGCGCAAGCAATCCGCCTACCGGCTGAGTAATCAGCACGCTGAAGAAAATGATCAGCGGAAACTTCAAATTGCCATACAGAGCGAACAGGATCAGCAAAATCAGTAGCACCGTAAGCGGCAGAATCACTCTCATTTGAGCCATCGACGACAAATAGTCCTGATACTCTCCACCCCAATCGAACGTGTAGCCGATTGGCAGCTTCACCTTTTGCGCTACCCTCTTTCGCGCTTCTCCAACCGCGCTCGCAAGATCGCGCCCGTCAACGCCGAACTGTACTCCGATGTAGCGCGAATTCGCTTCGCGATAGATAAGTGAAGCGCCGTTTTCAACCTGAATATCCGCGAACTGGCTCAACGGAAGATGCTGGCCGCCGGGCGTCGTGATTAGCAGGTTCCTGATCGCGTTTTCATTTCTTCGAAATGGTTCCTGCATTCGCACCACCAGATCGAACTGCTGCTCTCCCTGAATCACCTGGGTCGCCGCTGTGCCGCCCAGCGCAGTCTCAATCAAGGTGTTCACGTCGCTCACGTTCAACCCATAACGCGCGATCTGGGCGCGATCCGGTTTGATGGTCAGGCTAGGCTGTCCCAGTTCTCGAACGATCACCACGTGGGTAATGCCGCGCACCTGCGAAAGAACATCTCTCGCCTGCTCCGCCTTTTGCTCCAACGTCTTCAAATCCGCGCCAAAAATCTTCACTGCGAGTAAGCTTTTCAATCCCGTCTCGGCCTCGTCTACTGCATCCTCGGCGGGTTGCGTGTAGTTGAAAATGACGCCTGGAAATGCGGAAAGCTTCTGCTGAAGAGCATTTATCAGTTCCGGCTTAGTATGGATATTCCGCTGCCACGAGGCGTCCTCATACGGTCGCAGCCCAACGTAGAATTCGTTATTGAAGAACCCGGTCGGGTCCGTCCCGTCGTCCGGCCGCCCCAGTTCATTCGCGACGGTCGTCACCTGCGGAAAGCTCAGCAAAATATCGCGGATCTGCGGCGAAAGCTTCGATGCTTCCTCGAAGGAGATTGTGTACGGCGTGGTGGCGCGGACCCAAATCGCTCCTTCGTCAAGATGTGGCATAAACTCGGCGCCGATCCCAGGAATCAGTAGCAGTGAGGCGGCAAAAATCGCCAGGCAGACCAGCACCGTTAGTAGCCGGTTACGCAGGCATACCCCCAGAAATCTGCCGTAAGAATCCCGAATGCGGTCGTAAATTTTGAGTTCGGGTTCGTGCACGTGCTTCCGTAGGAAATACGCGCAGAGCACCGGCAATAGCGTCAAAGCGCAGATGAGCGAGCCGACAAGCGCGAAGGACATCGTGTCCGCCATGGGCCGAAAGAGCCGTCCCGAAGGTCCGGTCAGAACGTAAATCGGCAAATATCCAGCGATGATGACAGCGATGGCATAGAAAATGGGCCGCTCCACATCGCGCGCGGCCGCGCGGATCACGTCGAGCAGGTTATAGCTCCGGCCGTACCGCGCCGCTAGCTCGCGGAAGATGTTCTCCACCATCACCACCGCGCCATCCACGATGATCCCGAAATCGATGGCCCCGATTGACAGCAGATTCGCCGGAATTTGGGCTCGATCGAGGCAGATAAACGCGAACAACAACGCGAACGGGATCGTCACCGCCACAATCAGCGCGGTGCGCACGCTGAACAGCATCAAACCGAGGATGACCAGCACCAGGATCATGCCGCGCACTAGATTCCGTTCCACTGTGCGCGTGGTCTCCTCAATCAGATAGCTGCGGTCGTAATAAGGAACCACCTTGACGTCTCGCGGCAAGACGTGCTGGTTCAGTTCATTCGTCTTGTCTTCGACTCTCTTGAGGATTACCTGTGCCTGCTCTCCGACGCGCATCAGGATAACGCCTTCTACCGCTTCCTCCTGCCGCATGTATCCGAACTGCCCAAGCCGCACGGCGTGACCGATCTGCACCTGCGCTATATCGCGCACGTATACCGGGATGCCGTTGTGTGTCGCCAACACGATGTTTCCGATGTCAGCGGTATCTCTAATTAATCCCAGTCCCCGAATGTAATAGATCTGTCCGCCCTGTGAGTAGAAGCCGCCGCCCGCGTTGGCGTTGTTCGCGCTAAGTTGTTGCTGCACCTGCGCGACAGAGACACCGTAAGTAAGCAGCTTGTTTGGATCGAGCAGCACCTGGTACTGCATGGTGGTGCCGCCAAAACCGGAGTCGTCCGCCACGCCTGGGATTGACCGGTATGTGCGCTCGAGCAACCAATCCTCGATCGTCTTCAGCTCCTGTGGTGTCCGATCCGGGCTCTGCAAAACATAGCGATAGATCAACCCGCTGGGACTGTACAGCGGCGAAAGGCTTGGTGTCACGTCCTGAGGCATACTTGCGTTGGCTACACGCTCGAAGGCCTGCTCCCGCACGAAATAAGGATCGGCGCCATACTCGAAATTCATCTGAACGGACGAGAGTCCATACAACGAGATCGAGCGTAGCGACTCCAGCCGCGGAATGCCGTTCATCTCGATCTCAATGGGAATTGTGATCAGCCGCTCGACTTCCTCGGATGCGTGTCCCGGCCACTGGGTGATGATTTCGACATGCGGGGGTGAAAGGTCGGGATAGGCGTCGATGGGCAACCTCCGGAAGGAGATCGCGCCCCAGATCATCAGGGCCAGCGAGGCGATGACGATCAGAAATCGCTGCGAGAGAGCAAACGAGACCAGGCGTGAAATCATTCTGGACGCGCCTATTGATAGCTGGTCGCAAACTGCAGAAACACGCTGCCTTCCGAGACCACTTGTTCGCCTGCCTTCAGCCCGCTCCGTATCTCCACATCGCCGTTCTGTTGCGCGCCCACCGCCACGGAGCGCCGGGCGAACTGACGAGGCTGCGCTTCAACATAGACGAACGGTTCGTTTTCCGAATCATGCAGTACCGCGGACACTGGAATGCTGAGAACGCTTTTTTCCGTTTTGGTGTGAATCACGGCCTCAAGATACATGTCTTTCTTCAGAAGATCTCCCGGATTTCCCGTGACAATGCGAACCGGAGTTGTGCGCGTATCGGGATCCACCAACGCTCCGACATAGGAAACTCTGCCGTGAAACGTCCCGGCAAATGAGGAGTTTGTTTCCTCCACGGCGTCTCCTACTCGCACCAAGGGCAAATCGCGATCGAAAATGTGCCCCTGCACCCAAACCGTTGATGTATCGCTCAGCACGAAGCAGGTCGTCGAACCTGCCTGAATCAACTGGCCGGGCGTGATCAACTTCTGCACCACTGTGCCGGCGATCGGCGCGCGTACCGCCAGCTCCGGGCTGATTGCTACCGATTGCCGCTCGGCATTTTCCAGTTCTTGCGGGGTAATCGCGAAGATCTTCAGCGCCTGCAAACTGTTCTGGACGTCGGTAGTCGCGTCATTGTATTCTGCCTCTGCGCTCTCTATGTCCTTCGCGGCGGCAGCTCCGTGAGCCAGCATTTCTTTTTCGCGATCTAGAGCCTTCCGCGCCAGGTCCTGCTGGTCCCGCGCTTTCTTATACGTTGCTATCGCGTTTGTGATATCGGGGCTCGCTACATAGAGCAGGGGATCCCCTGCCTTCACGTGTGATCCATAGTCAACCATAATGCGAGTGATAGGACCGCTTACCTGTGTAATGACTTGGGTGGTGTGATCCGCGTCCCAATCTACGGTACCGGTCGTCTCGACGTTAATCTGCCACGTCGTGCTCTCCACCGGCCCGATGCGCAGATGCGGAAGCTGCTCTGGCGACACGGTAAACAGGCTCGCCTTCACCGACTGGGCCTCGCTTGGAAGATTGCTCTCACGCACGTTCCCGCGTCCGCAACCCGCTTGAAACAAGGCTCGACACGAGCACCACAACGCCTGCTGACGCGGCCCGGCTGATCTTCGCGCAGCCGTTCATGCCAGTACTGTTGTCTCCCGGTCCAAGTAGAGTGGCTCGCTCCTGATCATATATCGAAGAGTTTTGGGCGGATTCAATACCCGGATATAATGCGGGTTCTGCAAGAGGATTTCCGGCACGCTCCGGCCGCAACTTCGCCCATGAGGAACATACTGCTTGCCGTATTGCTTTCGTTTTCTGCGCGCCTGCTGCTCGCCCAGTCGCCGGAGATGCAGCAGTCCCAAGTCGCCCGGCTCCGCGCCGATCTGGAATTCCTCACTTCCGATGTTCTTGCCGGACGGCTCTCGCTGACTCCTCAGGCCGATATCTCCGCGCGCTATATCGCAGCCGCGTTCCAAAGATCGGGCCTTCAACCCGCCAACGGTAATTCGTATCTACAGGAATTTCCCCTTGTCTCATACCGCACCGACGCCAAAGCGCGGGCACTGGTTCTCTTGCGCGGCGGCAAGATCCAGGCGTTTCGCTCGGGAACCGATTTCAGCGGCGGCTTTTATCGCGACATCGACATCAAAGCGCCGCTCCTATTCGCCGGTTATGGAATTACCGCGCCGGAGTACGGCTATGACGACTATGCACATTTGGATGCTCGAGGCAAAATCGTTATCATCTTCGATCACGAGCCGCAGGAAGACAATCCGCAATCCATCTTCAACGGTACTGGCAACACCTTGCACGCAGGGCGCTGGACAAAGCTCGCGAATGCCCGCCTGCATGGAGCAATTGGGGTTCTTATTGCCAGCGAGCCTGTTCGCAACCATCCGGCCCTACTCGAAACAGTGCGCAACTCCGGGCAGCCTCAAGCCGGGTTGCGAGGTTCCGCCCCGCCGCAAATGCTGGATGATAGCGCTCAGATTCCGGGATTTTCCATCAGTCAGGCCACGCTCGATGCGCTACTCGCGCCCATGCATCGAGCGCCGGCTGACATTCAAAGGGCCATCGACTCGAATCTAAAACCCCAATCCGAATCCCTCGAAGACACGATTGTGGAAATGCGCAGCAACAATGCTGAACAGTCGCGGGGTATTTCGCTGAACGCGGTGGGCCTTCTGGAAGGTAGCGACCCCACTCTGAAAAGCGAAACCATTCTCATCACCGCGCACTACGATCACCTGGGCGTGCAGAACGGACATCTCTATCCTGGCGCCAACGATAATGCTCCGGTAGTGTCGCCGTCATGGAGCTCGCGCGTCGTTTCACACAAGCCCACGAGCGTCTTAAGCGGAGCCTGCTGTTTGTCGTCTTCGGCTCGGAAGAAGAGTCAATGCTCGGCTCTTTCTACTACACGGCTCACCCGCTACGTCCGCTCCAGACCACTCGTGCTGTTATCAATCTCGACATGATTGGCCGTAACGAAACCGACACCACTAACGAGATCAATCTGGTGGGTACCTATTACAGTCCGGATCTCCGTGCAGTCATTCAGCACGAGAACCGCGCAGTCGGGCTGGTACTGGACACCAAATTTGAGCGTGATCACGCTCTGAACACGCTTTTCCGGTGCGATCATCTCCCGTTTTTGCTAGCGAATATTCCGGCGGTGTGGCTGTTCGGCGGCTTCCATCCCGGTTACCATGAGCCATCGGACACAGTTGAAAAGTTGGATTTCCCCAAAATCGAGAAGGTAGTCACGCTCGCCTACCAAGCGGCCCTCGCGCTCGCCAACACTCCTGATCCACCCAGGTTCGAGCCCGCTGGGGCAGTAGCGCGATAGTCCCAGTTCAGCGCCAAATGAACAATCGATCCCACAATCACGTCTAACTAATCGAGACAGCCACCTTTATGACCCCAGATGAACATAACTTGCTGACCGACTTGGCCAATAGAATCGCGCAGACGCCGCCTCCGCCCAAAGATGCCGAAGCCGAGGAACTGATCCGCACCCGCATCGGATCTCGGCCCGATGCCTTATATCTCATGACCCAAACAGTTCTAATCCAGAACTTGGCGCTCCAGCACGCGCAACAGCAGATCCAGGAACTGCAGCAGCGCGCGGGTCAACCGGCGGCTATCGGCGGCGGATCGAGCTTTCTAGGGCAGGGTCAGCCGGCGCCTGCGCCTCGAGTCGGTCAGCAGCAATATTCCGCTCCTCCGCCGCCCCAGTACGCACCAGCGCCCCAAGCTGCAGCCGCTCCCAGTGGCGCTCCCAGTTTCTTGCGCGGCGCCGCGCAAACCGCCGCAGGTGTCGCAGCCGGCGCTTTGGCCTTTGAAGGCATCCAAGCCTTGTTCTCACATCCCGGTTATGGGGGAGGCGGTGGATTTTTCGGAGGCGGCGGAGGCGGATTTATGGGCGGTGGCCAGGGCGGAGAAACTATCGTCAACAACTACTACGACAATCCTTCCGATACCGGCCGGGACGATTATCGGGCCGACGACCGCGATGACAGTTCCAACGTCGACAACTCCGCGCAAGCCGATGACTCCGGTCAATATGACGACGCCTCCAACTATGATGCTGGCGACGACAGCGGTAGTTTCGACGATTCAGGCGATAACTTCAGCTGAGGGCGCCTCAAGGCGGCGGCTGTCCAGATAAGCCTGCCGGCTCTTGGTGATGATTTTGCGGGCCTCTGGAGGGCCGCTCCAACCCTCCATCTTGGTCTTGCCGCCTTGTAGCTCTTTGTAGATCGAGAAGAAATACTCGATCTCCTTCCGAATATGCGGGAAAACCTGGTCCATTGTATGGATGCTGTCGAACCTGGGGTTCTCGTTGGGAACCGCCAGGATCTTCTGGTCGTTTTCCCGTTCGTCGACCATGTTGAGCAGCCCCACCGGGCGGACCTCCATCAAACAACCAGTGAAGCTCGGTTCATCTACCAGGATCAGCACGTCCAGCGGATCTCCATCTTCCGCCAGGGTTCCCGGAATGAACCCATAGTCGCCCGGGTAATGCATGGGCGAGTACAGCGCCCGGTCCAGCCGGAACACCCCCAGCTCGCCGTCATATTCGTACTTGTTCGCCGAGTTCTTCGGGATCTCGACAATAGCCCTCACCACTTCCGGACAGTCGGGACCCGGGTCGATGTCGTACAACTTCACGCGTTCACTCTAACATCCCATTTGAAAAAACGAACCCAATCCGTTTTGCAAAATGCGCTCTTTCTTCGCCTTTACGTGGGTTCGTTCGGTAATTTGTAGCTCTCCAGCCCCTCTGGTCATCTCTTTCCCGTATGCCCAACCTCAAGGAAGGCGATCCAGCACCCGCCATTTCCCTCGACACCGATTCCGGCCAGCACTTCGAACTGGCGTCGCTCCAGGGCAAGAATGTGGTCCTATATTTCTATCCCAAGGCCGACACGCCCGGCTGCACTAAGGAATCCTGCGCGTTCCGAGATGCCTCGCCGCAGTTCAGCAAAACCAATACCGTGATCGTCGGCGTGTCGCCGGATGCCACTAAGGCCCAAGCCAAGTTCAAGCAGAAGTTTGGGCTCCCCTTCACCCTTCTAGCCGATATCGACCACAAAGCTGCCGAGGATTACGGCGTCTGGAAAGAGAGAAGTATGTACGGAAAGAAATACATGGGCATCGAAAGGACCACCTTTGTGATCGACCCGCACGGCAAAATCAAGAAGATCTTCCCTAAAGTCAGCGTGGAAGGCCATGCCGAAGAAGTTTTGGCTGCGGTAGATGCGTGACTTCGAACGAGAGCCGCCGCTACCCGGCCCGTCCGGTGTTGGGGGTCGGGGCGCTGATCCTGGATGAAAATCGCGTCCTTTTGGTCGAGCGCGGTAAACCTCCGCTGGTCGGCTACTGGTCGCTTCCCGGGGGCGTGGTCGAGACGGGTGAGCGCCTGGAAGACGCGCTCATCCGGGAGGTCCTCGAAGAAACAGGTCTTACCGTAACGGCTGGGGAGATCGCAACGGTTTTCGAGCGCATCATGCCCGATAGTTCCGGCGGCTGCGAATATCATTACGTACTGGTGGATTTCTATTGCACAATCCAGGGCGGAGAACTCCGGCCCGGCGACGATTCGAAAAACGTCAATTGGTTTGACATGGAAGCGCTGGCGGAATTGTCGATGACTGCCGGTACACGCGAAGTGATTCAGACATGCTGCGCGCGCCGCGCCCCTCACCCGCACGTGACTCGTCCATAAGATGGCTTTCAGCAGCGCCGCTCTCCTGCAATTCGACGAATTGAAAGATCTGCTTGCCGGTTACGCTGGCAGCAGCGCCGGTCGGGCGCTGGTCGAAGCGCTCGAGCCGCATGGCGATCGCGTGGCGCTTGAATCCGGCCTTGCCGAGGCGGGCGAGGCAATCGGATATGTACGCGAGATTTCCGGCGCTGCCATCCGGCTGCGCTTCGATCAGCTTCGCGATATAGGACCGGCTGTTCGTACGCTGCGGGTGGAAGGAGCGTCGCTCGACGGCCGCGAAATTCTAGATCTCTTTCATACGCTTGCCGCGGCAGGAGAATATCGAGCTATTCTGCTTTCGGTTTCCGACCGCTATCCACGTCTGGCGCGTCGCGCCCAGCGGCTAGCCGATCTGCGCGATGTGGCGCGCCGCTATCAGCGGGCGTTTCTTCCGGACGGGAGCTTGGCGGATGAAGCGAGCGTCGCCCTCGGGCGCATCCGGCGCGACATTGGCCGGCAACAGAAGGAAATTCAGGCATCGCTCGATCGCTTCCTGCGTGCTCACCGCAGCGACGGCACTCTGCAGGAGGAATTCGTCACTATCCGCGAAGATCGCTACGTGGTTCCGATCGTGGCTGGGCAGAAAGGCCGCGTTGACGGTGTCATCCATGGCTCTAGCGGAACGGGCCGCACGCTCTTCGTTGAACCGCTGGAAACCATCGGCCTCAATAATCAGCTCGTGCGCCTGCGCGAAGACGAACTTCGCGAAATCGAGCGCATCCTGGCGGAAATCACCAACGCTCTTCGCGAGCACAGCGCCGAAATTGCTGACACGGCCGAAGCACTGGCCGAATTTGATTGCACCTTCGCTAAGGCGGTGTTTGCCCGCGAGTTCGATGCCGTCATCCCGCGCTTCAGCAGCGGCGCTCGAAAGCTGATCCTGCGCGAAGCACGCCACCCGCTGCTCGAAACTGTATTGCGCAGGCAAGGCAAGCCGATCGTGCCCATCTCCTTTGAGTTGAACGAGGAGCGGCGCTGCTTGCTGATCAGCGGTCCAAATACCGGCGGGAAAACCGTGAGCATGAAAACTACTGGGCTGCTGGCGCTGATGGCTCATGCGGCGATTCCCGTTCCCTGCACCGAAGCGGAGTTTCCGCTGCTCGACGACGTACTCGCTGATATCGGCGATACCCAATCCATCGCCGAGAGTCTGAGCAGCTTTTCCGGACACTTGCTGCACGTCAAGGAGATGCTGGCTCGAGTGACGCCGGATAGCCTGGTTCTTCTGGATGAACTTGGACGCGCCACCGATCCCGAAGAAGGTGGCGCCCTTGGAGTCGCCATTCTCGATGAATTCCGGCAATCGGGCGCGTTTTGCCTGGCGTCCACTCACTTGCTTCCGCTGAAACTTTACGGGGCGAAAACCGCAGGCGTGTTGAATGCCTCCATGGGATTCAACGAATCCACTCTGCAGCCTACTTACGAACTGCGCCTCGGCGTTCCGGGGAAATCCGCCGGACTCGACATCGCGACGCGCCTGGAAATGCCTCAGCCGGTGCTGAATCACGCCCGCGCTGTGATGCCGCGCATGCAAGCGGATTTTCAGGAACTCCTGACCGAGCTGCACCGCCAGGTTGAAGAGAATCGGCAGCGCACTCGGGAGATGGATGACGCGACGCAAGCGCTTGCCAGGCGGCAGGCTGAGCTGGAGCGTGAGGCCGTTCGTCATGAGCAGCAACGCCAGCGCGAATGGGAAAAGAAATCGGAGTCGATCATCGCCGGTTTTGAAGCGCGTGCGCAAATGACCATGGAGCAGCTCGCGCAAACAACCGAGCAGCGCAAGGCCGCAGAGCAGGCGCAACGCCTGGTAGCCAGAACCAAGCGTGAGTTCCGCGAAGAATCCGCCGAAGCCATGGCTCCGCCGCCGGAAATGGCGAAAGCGGCGCCTCCCAGCCTAAAGGTTGAAGTAGGCGCTCGAGTCCGCTTGAAAGATGTGCGCGAGATCGCGACCGTGCGCCGGCTGCTGAAGAATGGCATGCTTGAAGTCGAAGCCGGGTTTCTCAAGATGCAGGTCCCGCCGGAAGATATCGCGGAGGTGGTGTCACAAAAAGCGGAAGAAAGCAAACTACCCAAGAATGTTCGTGTGGAGACGGGTCCACGTTGGGACGTCAATTATCGCGAGCTAAATCTAATAGGACAACGCGCCGAAGAAGCGCTCGAAAACGTCGATAAATTTCTTGATTCTGCCGTTCTTGCGTCGGTCAGCCGCGTCCGTATCATTCACGGTCACGGAATGGGAGTGTTGAAACGCGCGGTCAGTGATTTTCTTGGTTCCAGTCCGCACGTCAGCCGCTTTTACCCGGCCACGCAAGCGGAAGGTGGCGCGGGCGCAACCATCGTTGAGCTTAGAGAGTAGGATTTTGATATGTCCCGATTCGTGATCGGAGTGATGGCATTGAGCGCTCTGCTTATGGCTGAAAGCCCCAATTACACGCAGTCCATTCGCCAGTGGCAGCAGGATCGAGATAAGTCCTTGCGCGCCCAAAACGGCTGGCTCACGCTGGTAGGGCTGTTCTGGCTGAAACCGGGAGATAACAGCATTGGGTCTGGCGGTTCCAATGACATCGTTCTACCGAAAGGCTCGGCGCCCGAGCGAGTTGGCGCGTTGCGCCTTGAAGGCGGTAAGGTAACGTTCACGGCTGCCGACGGCTCCTCACGCACCTTGTCGTATGGCGAAGACAAGCCTGATGTCGTCCATGTAGGATCCATTTCCTTTCTGGTGATAAAGCGCGGTGACAAGCTTGGCATCCGGGTGAAGGACAGCGCCAGCCCGGTTCTGAAGAGCTTTGAGGGAATGAAGTATTTCCCCATCAACCCGGCACTCCATTTCGATGCCAAGTTCATTCCCGATTCGAAGAAGATTCCCATCCTCAACGTCCTGGGACAAACCGATATGGAAGAAAGCCCGGGGATCGTAGAGTTCACCTATAAAGGCCAGCAGTATCGGCTCCGCCCAGTGTACGAAGGGAAGACGCTTTTCTTCCTGTTTAAGGACCCGACCAATAAGACCCAGACGTATCAAGCAGGCCGTATGCTGAACACGCCTCTGCCGGCGAGTGGCCGAGTGGATTTGGATTTCAATCACTCGTATAACCCGCCGTGCACGTTCACGCCGTATGCCACCTGTCCGCTGCCGCCGAAGGAGAACACGCTGGCATTCCCGGTAGAAGCCGGCGAAATGCGCTACAAAGGCCATCCTGAGTGACGTTGAGAGCGGAAGCGGGCGATGCCGGAAAGCGGCTCGACGCATTCCTGCACGAGCGGCTCCCGGAATTTAGCCGTTCCCGCTTGCAGTTCTGGATCAAAGCAGACCGGGTTCTGGTGGAGGGAAAAAGCGCGCGCGCATCCTATATAGTGCGAGCAGGAGAGAGTATCGCCGTCTCGCCCGCCGATCTGGCGCCGCTGAAGGCTGCACCGGAAGATCTGCCCATTGCGGTGCTCTATGAAGATCCCGATGTGATCGTGGTGGACAAGCCCGCGGGCATGGTGGTGCATGCAGGCGCGGGGCACGCGACCGGCACGCTGGTGAATGCGCTGCTTCACCACTTCGGAAACTTTGTCTTCGGTTGGTGGCGATATGCGCCCTGGGATTGTGCATCGCCTGGATCGCGAAACCAGCGGAGTGCTGGTAGTCGCGCGAACCGATAAGGCGCACCAATCGCTAGCGGCGCAGTTTCGCAATCGGAAGGTGGAAAAGACCTATCTGGCCCTGGTGCATGGCCGCATGAAGCAGCCGCAGGGCCGCATCGAAACGCCTATCACGCGCGACCCGGTACGCCGAACGCGCATGACCACGAAGCTGGATTTCGGCCGCTCGGCTATGACAGAGTATCGGGTTTTAGAAGAGCTGGACAACTTCAGCTTTCTCGAAGTTCATATTGAAACCGGGCGAACGCATCAGATTCGGGTGCATCTCGCAAGTATCGGTCATCCGGTCGTAGGCGATCGTTTATACGGCGCTCCGGCTAAACTGAACGATCTGCCGCCGCTGGGACGGTTCTTTCTTCATGCTCACCGGCTTCGGTTTAATTCGCCTTCCACCGGCGCTCGGATTACGATTGAAAGCCCGCTCGCCCCGGAGCTAGTCGCTTTCTTAGATCCGCTTCGCCGAAACACGGATAGAATAAAGGCATCTCGATGAAGTTTGTAGTAGCATCGCTGGCGGCTCTAGCCGGGCTAGGCGCGTTGTCGTTCTCTCAGTCGGAGCAGCCCAAGACGCCCTCCGATTCCGGGCCTATCCGCGCCGAAGTCACGCGCGTGAATATGCTTTTTACGGTTACGGATAAGCGCGGCCGCTTCGTGACCGATTTGGGCAAATCAGACTTCGAGGTTTTCGAAAACAAGAAAGAGCAGAGCATTCTGGAGTTCACTTCCGAAACGGACCTGCCGCTACGCCTTGCGATTCTGATCGATACCAGCAATAGCATTCGCGATCGGTTTCGTTTCCAGCAGGAGGCCGCTACAAATTTCATCAACAGCGTCATGCGCGAGCAAGATAAGGCGACTGTGGTCAGCTTCGATACCGCCGCGGAACTTGTCGCTGACCTGACGAACAACACCAACACCTTGGAAAATGCGGTGCGCAATCTCCGGCCCGGCGGTGGGACCGCGCTCTACGACGCCATCTACTTTGCTTGCAAAGAGAAGCTGATGCGGGATCAACCGATGTATAAATTCCGGCGAGCCATGGTGGTTTTGAGCGATGGAGATGACAATGAAAGCCGCTATAGCCGCGACCAGGCGCTAGAGATGGCGCAACGGGCCGATACGGTGATCTATACGATCTCGACCAACATCAGTCATATTGAAACCGATGGCGATAAGGTGATGCGTTATTTCGCGGAGCAGACCGGGGGCGCTTCGTTCTTTCCGTTTCAGGCCAAGGATCTGAATCAGTCGTTTGAAAATATTGCTAACGAGCTTCGCCATCAATACAATCTGTTCTATCGCCCTGAGCCGTTGAAGAATGACGGGCAGTATCATCAAGTGCAGATCAAAGTGCGAGGGCGCAAAGACCTGATCGTGCGAGCGCGCAGAGGCTATTATGCCCGCCGCGAAACCGTTGCGGGTGCTTAAAACAACTCTGCCGGTATTTGTTTGACGCTATACTGAAAGTTACTCCCCCGCCGAGATTTTCCAAACCTTGAGGATTCCCTATGGACGAAAAAGAGCGTAGCCGTACATTAACCGCAACGTTAGGCCAGATCGAGAAGCAGTTCGGTAAAGGCTCGATTCTGCGCCTAGGAGCCAAAGAGGCGATTGTCCCGGTCTCATCAATCTCGACCGGCTCTATTTCACTCGATTATGCGCTGGGCGTGGGTGGTTTGCCGCGAGGACGCATCTGTGAGATTTTCGGCCCCGAATCGTCCGGCAAGACGACCATCGCGTTACAGGTTGTTGCCGAAGCGCAGAAGCAGGGCGGCATGGCGGCCTTCATTGACGTAGAACACGCACTCGATCCTATTTATGCGAAGCAGCTCGGCGTAGACGTAGACAACCTGCTGGTCTCTCAACCCGATTTCGCGGAGCAGGCGCTCGAAATCACCAGCGTGCTGATCGCTTCCGGGTCAATCGACGTGCTGGTGGTAGACTCCGTCGCCGCTCTGGTTCCCAAGGCCGAGCTCGACGGCGAAATGGGCGATTCGCATATGGGCGTGCATGCGCGTTTGATGTCTCAGGCCATGCGCAAGCTGACGGGGATTGTTTCCAAATCCAACACGTGCCTGGTCTTCATCAATCAAATCCGCGAGAAAATTGGCGTGATGTTCGGGAACCCGGAGACCACGACCGGCGGCCGGGCGCTGAAGTTTTATTCGTCCATCCGCATCGACATTCGCCGCATTGCAGCTATCAAAGACGGCGAGACGGTGACGGGCAACCGAACGAAAGTCAAAGTGGTGAAGAACAAGGTGGCTCCGCCATTCCGCGAAGCTGAGTTCGACATTATCTACGGTGAAGGCGTGTCGCGAGAAGGCGACCTGATCGATCTGGGCGTCACCAACAACGTGGTCGAGAAGAGCGGCTCATGGTACAGCTACAAAGGCGAGCGCATCGGACAAGGCCGCGAGAACGCGCGCCAGTTCCTGAAGGACAATCCCGACATTCTGGCCAAAATCGATTCCGAACTGCGCAAGGCGCTCGGTCTCACAAAGGCGACAGAATCCGAAAGCGGGACGTCTGCTCCGACACCTATCGACACCGCGAAGCCAGTTGCTGCCGCGCGAGGCCGCTAGGCAGACTTCGACTTAACGATCAGCTTCTCGCCCTTATCTGTTCTGAACAAGAGCAAGTTTCCGCTCAGAGTCTCGGCCTGACTGGCGCGACCATGAAGCGCCTGGTGTAAAAATGACCAGCAATGCGATGCGGCAGGCCTGGCGAGCGTTGCGGCACCGCAATTTCAAGCTGTTCTTTTTTGGCCAGAGCATCTCGCTGATCGGGACATGGATGACGCGGCTGGCGACAAGCTGGCTGGTTTATCGACTGACCCATTCGGCGCTGCTGCTTGGGATCGTTAGCTTCGCGGGGCAGATTATTTCGTTTGCGGTGGGACCGTTTGCGGGCGTCTGGATCGAGCGTCTCGATCGCCGTAAGCTGCTGGTGTGGACGCAAGCCGCTGCCGCCGTCCAATCACTGGCCATGGCCGCGCTCACCCTGGCGCATGTCATCACGCTCTGGGAAATCATCGCTCTAAGCGCTTTGCAGGGCTTGATCAATGCCTTCGACATGCCTGGGCGCCAATCCTTCCTGGTACAGATGGTCGAGGATCGGAACGACCTTAGTAACGCTATCGCCATCAACTCCTCGATGGCAAATGGCGCGCGGCTGATCGGGCCCGCCGTTGCAGGCTTGGTAATCGCAGCCGCCGGCGAAGGCTGGTGCTTCCTGATCGATGGCTTCAGCTACTTTGCCGTGATCGCATCCTTGCTGCTGATGCGCATCCAGCCATTGAATATCCGCCGCACGGCCAGCAGCATGCTCGAACAAATGCGCGAGGGTTGGGATTACGTCCGTACATTTCGGCCTATCCGCACCATCCTGCTGCTGTTTGCGCTTCTCAGCCTGATGGGCTGGCCGTACGCCGTTCTGCTGCCGGTCTTCGCCGGCCAGGTGCTGCATGGCGGTCCGCATACACTCGGCTGGCTGACGGGAGCTTCAGGCGTTGGAGCGCTTGTATCAGGGCTTTCATTAACGCTGCGCAAGTCGGTGGCCGGGTTGACACGCATGCTTCAGATCGCGACCGCGATATTGGGAGCCGCGTTGATTCTCTTTGGCCTGTCACATACGCTGTGGCTCTCGCTTGTACTGATGGTTTTCGTCGGCTTCGGTCTGATGCAAGGCGCGGCCGATCAGCAATACGGTCATTCAGTCGCTGGTGCCGGAAGACAAGCGCGCCCGCGTGATGAGCTATTACACGACGGCTTTTTTCGGCGCGGCGCCGTTCGGCAGTTTACTCGCTGGCGCGCTGGCTCACCGGATAGGAGCGCCCCACACCGTCATCATTACCGGCGCGTTCTGCATCGGCGGCTCGCTATGGTTCACGCTCAATCTGCCGAAAGTGAACGCAGGGATGCGGCCGATGTACCAGGAGATCGCTCTGGCGTCTGCGCGCGACACAGCTTCACCACTCCATTAAGCGCCACAATGAATTGGTATGACTACATCGCTAATGCCTCATTCCGTGCATGGAATTTCCGGACCGTTTTCCCGACCTCATTCGCTCACCGGCTATCGGAGCCGCTCAATTGGAGGCTGGATCGGTAGCCGTGCATGTGTACAGAGAGGAAAAGCAAAATGGCGAAACGATATTTTGGCGAAGATTATGGAACTGGAAACGAAGTAATTACTGTTTAGAAAACCCGAGGAGGATTAGTCCGATCAGTCCCGTAATACCGCACGTTCGGCTGAGCGCGGCCAGGAATCGCTGCCACGAGGGGCGCATCTCGGGTCGAATCAAACGGCTGTCCGCTATGGCGAGTTGGATCAGCGCCGGATCGCCAAAGGCGCGGCTGCGGTCAAACACTACCGTGCGGTGGGACCTCAGGGCTTCGAGAATTCCCTCTTCGGTGCGCTCCCGAACGAAGACATAGGTGCGGCAGAGCCCCAGCGGCCCGGGGCCGTGATAATCGGACGAGCCGATGGCAGTCAGCGGCGTGCGCCGATAGAACTGACGCAATTGGCTGGCAGCCTTTTCGCCAGAATAGGCGATCGGCTGCACGACTTCCGAACCGTCGAGCCTTCGCATCGCCTCCGCGTCGAAAGCAGGCCAGGATTCGGCGACGGGATGTGCTGCGATAGCGAAACCTCCCTGCTTGTGCACGTCGTCTATCGCGGCGGCTGCGCTTTTCCTCCAGGTAATAGTGGAATGAATGCCGATCGCGATCAGGTGATAACGGGGCGCATGGATCTCTTCGCCGACTAACACGATGGGCCCTCCGATCAGGCGGGAAAACCACTGGCCTACCTCGCCCGCTAGCACCTGGTCGTGACCGGTAATGGCGAGGGCATCCAGCCCCTGCCGGCGAGCTTCGAGGACAATGTCCCAGGGAGCCAGTGTGCTCGCGCTGAACGGGAACGTATGGACGTGAAAGTCGGCAGCAATCACTTGGTATGCGCCCAGAGAAATCGGTTGAGTCTTGGCAGGCACGTCCGAGAGTGTCCCGGCGGCGATCGCAACCAGAAGAAGACTGCCGAATATTACGCGAGGCGAGATCACAATCTGAACCTTGGCGCGACCACCGTCCATGCGGACGAAGCAAGAAAGCAAAGAAGACCGCCGCTCCAGCAGATCAAGCGCTGGAGCAGAAGGTCGCGGCCGGCGGTGACGGGCGTTTCTTCGAGTACGCAGCGGAAGAACCAGAAGTCGATGTAGGCTGACCAGGCCGCCACGATGAGAGCGGAGTCATACCAGATCCACCCCTTAGCCGTCCAAGCGAACACTTGAATAGGAGGGACGAAAGCCCAGACAGCCGCAAAGGCAATCAGCCACAGCGACCACGGAGCGTGGCCCATAAAAAACAAGTCAACTGAGCGGGTTAAAGAGATGATCCGGCGCTTGTGCCAAGTGACCGCCGCCAAAGAGACAATCTCGAGGAGAGGCACAAAGCTCCAGTAAATAGTGGCAGGCGCAACGAGACGTAAGGTCAGGCGACTGGAGGTGATCAGCGCCATGGTGCAGCCAAGAACAAAGGCGACAAGCAAGGGACGACGGAAAGCCAGCCATCGGGTGCCGGGTACGGGTGAGACCGTCGAGTTTTGGTACGCGGCGCGTGGGTTAAGCGTGACCCACAGGTCAGGAGAATGGCTACTTTGACGCAATGTAGTCGATCAAAGTATTGATTTCGGAGTCGTTCAACTTTTTGCGGAATGCCGGCATGAGCGCTCCGCCGAACTTGATTCTGACTATGACGTATTGGCGGCTTGGCTTTCCGTGACTGAGCGGCAGTCTTTCGTTTTTGAAAAGATGGTTTAGGCTGGGGCCGAATTTCCTGGTGTGGCGCTGATCCTTGTCGATGTCGTGGCAGACGGCGCAGTTCTCGCGAAAGAGATCGCGCGCGATCGCGAGGTGCGGGGTTTCCCAGGGAGGAGGTTTGATGTCCGCGGCGGAAAGAGTGGCGGTAAGCCCGAGCAGCAGCAGCGCCCACTTCGGATTCATCGCGGGGCCTCGATTGTTTTAACATTGCTGGCGCCGGTACGCTGCAGGCACTGAGTAGCGTTATCGAACTGCTCAGCGGGACAGCAGACCCGGATACAGATTGTGCCGGGATCGAGGGCCGGGACGGGCTCGCGTCGATGACGACGCAAGAGGCCACTTTCCTTCAGAAACCAGAAGAATGTGGTGACGATGGCGCCCAGCATTGTCAGCTCAAAGAACACCACGCCCGTAGCCCAGAAGGAAAACAACGGCATTCCTCCGGTAACCAGCGGATAGTTGTACTGGGTGAAATAGACGAAGCCGATGGCCAGCAGGCAGGATAGGACGGCACCAGTTACTGTGGCGAAAGACATGCGGCTGCGGCGCTCCAGCAGCGCCGCGCGGGAACTCCACCGGCTCTTCGGAAAACACGGCGAGGTCGTCCCCGGCAAACCCGTTCGCCTTCAGCTCGCGGAGGGCTTGAAGGGTCGATTCTTTCTGTTGAAAAGTCGCCGGTCAGATACACGTTGCTCTTTAGCTCTCTTGCGCGGGATGCGGCTCAAACTCCCAGATTGAAACTATAGGAAAGAGCTTCGAGAAAATCAGGTACAGCACAGCCATCACGGCAAAGGTGGCAACGCTGATGGAGATCTCGACCCAGGTCGGCGAGTAATGGCCCCAAGTGGACGGGAGGCGCCCGAAGCTCAAAGTGGGGACGATGATCAGAAAGCGCTCGAGCCACATGCCGATCAGCACGGTGACTGCCGCAATGGTGGCGGTGCGGATGGAGCGCAAGCGCCGAATGCCGAGGAGCACGAGCGGCACCACGAAATTGAAGAACACCATGATCCAGAAATAAGGAGAGAAACTGCCGCGCACGCGGGCTCCAAATACGTTCATTTCGCTGGGCTCGTTGCCATACCAGGCGGTCAGGTTTTCGGCCACAGTGAAATAGAACCATAGCAGGCTCATGAGGAGCAGCAGTTTGGCCAGATTGTTGAAGTGATGCGGCGTCAGGTATTTTTCCAGGTGCATGGTCCGGCGGATGATCGACATCGCCAGAATCAGGGCGGCAATTCCGCTGAAGATGGCGCCCGCTACGAAGTAAGGCCCGAAAATGCTGCTGTGCCACATGGGCGCGATTGACATGGAGAAATCCCAGGCGACTACGGTGTGAACCGAAACGGCGACGCATAGAATGGTTGCGGCCATCAGCTTCATGGCGCGTTCGAGCGCGTGCCACTCGCGGTCGCTGCCGGTCCAGCCGAGCGAAAGCTTGCGGTAGAGCACTCGCCGCCAGCCGGTGGCGTGCTGGGCCAATTGCGCGACGTCGGGAATCAAGGGCAGAAACAGATAGATCGTGCTGCCGGTGAGATAGGTGCTTATGGCGGTCAGATCCCACAGGAGCGGCGAGCGGAAATTCGGCCAGAGAAGCCTGGAATTGGGGTAGGGAATCAGCCAGTAAAAGAACCAAGCACGGCCAAGATGGATGATCGGGAACATGCCACCGATCATGAGCGCGAATACGGTGATGGCTTCCGCCACACGCGTGACGGGCTTTCGCCAGCCAGCGTCGGTGAGGCGCAGAATCGCGGAGATGAGCGTTCCGGCGTGCGAGATGCCGATCCAGAAAACGAAGTTGACGATATAGAAGGCCCAGAAAACCGGACGGCGGATTCCCGCTACCCCGATTCCGAAATAGAGCTGATAACCCCAGGCGAAGAGGCCCCACAGCACGACGGCGGACAACAGCAGGAGCACGACTGTGTAGCGGCGGCTCGCTCCGGATAATGGACGCCAGAGGTCGCGGCGCACGTCCTGGTAGAGAATGGCTTCGGGGACCGCGGGCATTTATTTCGCTCTCTTCAAATAAAAAACCTTCGGTTTGGTTCCGAGTTCCTCGAGCAGACGGGTGGAGCGCTCGCTTCCCGCTAACAGCGAAACTTTGCTCTGCGGGTCGTTCAAGTCGCCGAATACCATCGCTTCCGCCGGGCAGGATTGAACGCAGGCCGGTTGTATCTCTCCATCGGCAAGCGGCCGCTGCTGTTCGCGCGCGTCTCCTTCCGCTCTCTTAATTCGCTGGATGCAGAAGGTGCATTTCTCCATTACGCCTGACATGCGGATGGAGACGTCCGGGTTATGTTGCAGATGGAGAGGCGCCGCCCAGACCGGATCGAACCAGTTGAAGAAACGTACCGAGTACGGGCAGTTGTTGGCGCAATAGCGCGTTCCCACGCAGCGGTTGTATACCTGAACGTTCAGACCTTCGGGATTTTTGTAGGTGGCATAGACCGGACAGACGGGCTCGCAGGGCGCTTCGTCACATTGCTGGCAGAGGACCGGCATGTACTTCACGCGCACATTCGGGAACTCGCCTTCGTAATAGCGATCGACGCGAATCCAGTGAACGGCGCGGCCCTTGGCGGCAGATTCGGGATCGGAGAGCGGTAAATTATTTTCGGCGTGGCAAGCGGCGACACAAGCCTGACATCCGGTGCAGCGATCCAGGTCGATGGCCATTCCCCAGCGGTGCGGCGTGGTTTCCTCAGTCATCTGTTCCCCCAAGGCCCCTGCTCGCGGTCAACGGGCGAGAACTGGATGAGTTCGCGCGGTTTCCGATCGAGCCGAGCGAGGCGCACGCGAGTGCCCCCAAAAACGAGAGCGCCCGTGGCATCGTCCCAAACGGAGGCGACAATTGAAAGCGGATTGGCTCCTCTGGCGGAGGCGTATCGGCCATAGTGCGTGTGGCCTTCGCCGATGGCCATACTGACCACGCCGGGAAGCGCGGCAGGATGCACATAGGCGGAGGCTTCGAGACTTCCGCTGGAGGATTCCACGCGCACCCAATCGCCCGTCCCTATATTCAGCTTGGCTGCGGTTTCAGGATCGATTTCTACCGGGAGGTCCCACATGGCGCTCGAGGACGGATCCGGCAATTCCTGCATCCAGGGCAGGTTAGCGGCACGCCCATCCTGATATTGGAGCGACAGATAGGGTTGAAATTGCAAGGGGAATTGTTCGGGAGCGCCAGTGAAGACAGCGGCCGGCCATTCCAGTTTTGCGCTGAGCGGTTTAGGCGCTGTGGGCTCAGTCCTGTTACCCAGCCAGAGGCCGCCCTGGCGCACGACATCATCCCAGGTTTGATCGGGCGGCAAGGAAGGCTTCACGAAGGTTTCTGGAGTTACTGGATCGAACGAAACGCCACATCCGTGAGCGATGTCTCCGAGCGTTTGTTCGATGGGGCGCGTATTGTAGAGCGGTTGCACGAATGCCTTAGCGACAGTAATGGCGGGACGGGGCGAAACAGCCGGGACCACTGCAAGCTCCGATTCCAGAGGATGGTGAGCCGGAAGAATCAGGTCGGCATAAGCAGCGGAGTCATCGATGAATAGTCCAAAACTGACGATCATCGGAATTTTCGCGAGCGCTTCGGACACACCGCTCGAGGGCGGCAGGCCGTACAGAGGATTTTCGCCATCGAGCAAGAGCATGCGAGCGTTCTTCAGAGCTTCGATTACTTTGCCATTTTCGGGAGGGTTGGCAAGTTCCGGATTCGGCGGAAGAACGCCGCCGGGTTTTCCGATATTACCGAGGAGCAGGTTGAGATAGTGCGCCGCGACCAGGGCTTGAAGAGAATTTGTTTGGACGATGGAGGCGCCTGCAATTACGAGCGGAGCTTCCGATTCGCCGAGTTCGCGGGCAATGCGACGGAGACGCTTTTCATCGATACCGGAGGTTCGAATGAGAGCGGCCAAATCAGATGCCAGAATGGATTCGGTGACAGACGCCGGCAACTGTTCTGCATTGCGGGCTAGTTTCTCATCGAGCAGCACACGCGCAATCGCGATCAGGAGATGAGGTTCAGAACCGGGGCGCAGCGGAAGCCACTCGTCCGCGCTGGACGAGGTGATGGACATTCTGGATTCGGCCTGTACGAGCCTGCCGCGCACACCCGGGCGGCCTTGCCGAAAATGGCCGAACTGGCGGGCATAATAGACCGGCGACGCCCAGCCGCCCAGAAAATCGGCGCCCACGCCCAAGGCATAACGCGCTTGCGCGAGATCGTAGTTCGGCAGACCTTTCCAACCGAAGACCAGGTCAGCGGCCTTTCTCTCGAGGGCGAGATTCGCGGGCGAGCAGGTCAGTGCGGCCGGCGCGCCAAGCGCTTGCAGAAAATGCTGAATGGTGAGCGTGCGCGCGCTCTGTTGCGGACCCGTTAAGAATACGATCTGGCTGGGATCACTGGGACGCGCGCGCGCTACTTGGGTCAGGGCGTCGTTCCAGGAAAGCGGCGCAAATTCGGCCTTGCCGCGAGAGCCCGCTCTGCGCATGGGCCCTTGTACACGGTCGGGATTATAGAGCGACTGAAGAGCCGCATGCCCGCGCGCGCAGAGGCGGCCTCCGCTGACGGGATCCAGAGGATTGCCTTCGATCTTTTTGACGCAGGCGATGCGCTCACGAAATTTTTCACCGTTGCGCTCAATGATGCGCTCGCCTTCCATCACCCGCACGATGGTGCCGCAACCAGCCGCACATTCGCCGCAAACGGAAGGATGCCACTGTTCCTCTCCCGGCACGATTTCGTGATCGGGTACAAGCAACGGAATAAGAGTGTCGCTTTTATTTCCGCAGGCGCTGGTGGCCACTCCGGCGGAGACAGCCGAGACAATCTTGAAGAAATTGCGGCGATCCATATTAAGAGGACACAGCCCGCATCAATAGTGGCACGCGGCGCAGTCCTGGGTGGCCTGTTTCTGCCGGTGACACGTGAGGCAGGTACCCATAGTGAAAGTGACGGCTCGCCGGGTGACGGTCGCCTTCGTCAAATCGCCATGACAAGTTGCGCAATGGATGCCCGCCTGAAAATGGGGCGCATGCTCGAACATCACATGTGCTGACGGAGAAAAACTGTAGACTCGCTCCCAAGGGATCTCCAGGTTCTTCTTACTGTATTCGATAACTTTCTTGACTTCGGGCTTGTTGGTTGCCAGCTTGGCATGACACAGCATGCATTTTTGGACCGATGGAATTCCAGCGATGGCGCGAGTATCAGCGCCGATGTGACAGTCGAGACAATCCAGGCCGAGCTTGATGTGGGTACTATGCGGAAATGCAACGGGCTGGCTTGCCAGGCTGGTTGCGGCGAATAAGCCAGCGAGCCACAAGGCTTGCCAGCTAACAAGGATCTGCCGCCGCGGCTTCCAATTAAACAAAGATTTCGTCTCGAGGGATTAGGAAGCCGGCGAAGTCGGAGCTTTTGTGCCCTTCGTGTCTCCACTATCGCCGCCGCCGGACCAGGTGCCCGCGAGTTTATCCTCTACGAGCTTCAACTTGATGTCGTAATAGTCTCCGTGATACGGCACTTTAAAGCTTACATTCGGTCCGTCCACTTTGAATTCCTTTACAGGACTCTCGCCGTCTTCGGTGGACGCAGTTGCGCTATACCCCGCGTCGTCGAATTTGATGGTCAGGCTCCAGGGAATCTGTCCGCCGTCGGATGTGGAGGAAGTCATGTTCCACTTTCCAACCAAAGGATGTGTTTCCTGCGCCCCGGAAGAAGCGGCGCAGATTAGGGTTATTGCGAGCAGCGCGGCAACGGGAAAAAATCTGTAGAAAGTAGAACGAGAACGCATCAGCTCAATCTATCATCACTTTCCCGGAAACGAGTCCCAATCCTATTTCGCATTCAGCGTTTTTTCCAACCAGGCGACCATCTCCGGTTTCCAGTGCTGCATCTCCGGCGCGCGCCAGCCTGACATGCCGTGGCCGCCGCCATCGATTGTGATCAACTCGCAGCTTGCTCCCACTTTGTGCATGGCATCGCACATGGCGGTCGATTGCTCGTAAGACACCTGATCGTCCTTGGTTCCATGGATGCACAGGAACGGGGGCATTCCTTTGTGGACTGCGGCGATGGGCGCGAGGGCCCACAGCTTGGCGAGGCCTGCCTGATCGAGTTGCTCCGCGCCGAAGTAATGGATGCCGCCGCCGTTTGCAGCGTGGCGGCTGATGGAGGTCATGTTGAAGCGCTCGGGGTGGTCGCGACGCTCTTCGGCCAGCTTTCCGTAATCAACCGGGCCATAAAAATCCACCACAGCGGCTATCTTCGTTTCGGGCGTTTCGTGCGTGCCCGCGTAGTTTACGAGAAAGCCGCCGGCCGATTCGCCGATGATCGCGATCTTCGAGGTGTCGACGTGATATGTGCCGGCATTCGCCTTCACCCAGCGGATGGCGCTGTTGAGATCTTCGATCGCCTGTGGGAGATGGACCTCGGGAGCGAGGCGATAATCGATACTGAACCAAGCGAATCCGGCGTTGGCTAGCGGGTCGAACAATGGCCGGACGTTGGTGCTCTTGCTTCCCTGGTCGAAACCTCCGCCATGAACGAGGATGGCAGCGGGAAACGGCCCCGGTCCGTCCGGGACATGAAGATCGAGCAGGAGCGGCTTGCCACCGGGACGGGCATATTCGACGTTCTTCTGATCTAGAGGGGCAGCGGACAGAATGCTGGCGCAACAAAGAGGCAGGACGAGAAGGGATCTCCGCATGGATGGAGATTGTATCAGGGTTTAGGAACGAGGGGGCGGGAGTGGTGCGGATGGTCTGATAGCAGGCCCGATTCACGGACCTGCTATTTGAAAATTTAGCTGGATTTAGACTAGGGCTACTTGTTCAGCTTGGAGTCCCTTTGGCCCGTTCTTCACGACAAAGGAAACGCGCGCCCCTTCATCCAGACTTCGATAGCCTGCTGCCTCGATCGCGGAGAAGTGGACGAAGACATCCTCGCCATTCTCGCGTGCGATGAATCCAAAGCCTTTCGAAGCGTTGAACCACTTTACGGTTCCAGTTTCTTTCATAAGTTCTCTCTTTCTTGCTACAAAACCTAACGATCAATTGAGGGGAATCGAGAGCTGCTTACCGTGAAAGGTGGGCCGTACCGAGTAGGTTCAAGTGACAGGAAGGATTTGCTTGCTCCTAAAAGCTAACCATAGCTCAAGGTTTTTGTCAAATAGATGAAACCTTTTTAGGACTAGGACTATGGGCTAGGACTGCACTTTACGGATGAGGCTTCCGAGTTTTGCCCGTTCGTCGGGGGTGACTCGGGTGTAATCGACAGTTGAGCGGGCGGGAGGCGGCTGATTCGTCGCATCGGCGACCTTCTCGGAAATGGCCCGATTTTGAGCTATCCGGGCGACGGTCTTTTCCGCAGCAGTCATCAGATGATAGGGTTTGTTCATGAATACGCCTACCTACCATGATCTCGCACCTGGAGGCGCGTAGGTTTGGAAATACGGATCAAACTTGCAAGTTTTGGGCGTAATATGATCGAGACATGCTGCGCCGACTCGTCTCGCCCGCCGTTCTGATCGCTGGTGCCTTCGTCTATGCGGGAATACGTGCGGTGGCTTACGCGCAGGTTTCGGATTCCGCGCCCCAGCGGCCGCCGATTGTGGGAGTGGCGCACATCGGCCTCAGAACGAGCGACCTGAATGCAGCCGAGACTTTCTATGGCCACGTTCTTGGTTACGCGCATTTCAGCCTCGATAAGCCCACCGGCGGCCTGATGCTGAATTACTACAAGGTCAACGACCATCAGTACATTGAGATTTACCCGACGCTCACAGATCCAAACGAGGATCGGATGACACACTTCGCGTTCGAGACTACGAACATCCAACAGCTACGCGATTATCTGGCTGCGCACAACGTCAAGGTCCCGGCAACTTTGAAACCGGGGCTGGATAAGAACGTAAGCATGATGATCAAGGATCCGGAGGGCCACGACGTTGAATTTGTGCAGTACATGCCGGGCTCACTGCACAGCAGTTATTTCGGGAAGCTGCTGCCTGAGACTCGCATCTCCCGGCGCATTATTCATGTGGGCGTGACAATTCGGGATCGCGAGGTTGCGGACCGCTTCTACAAAGACATCCTGGGCTTCACGATGACTTGGCAAGGCGGCATGACTGACGACAAAACGTCCTGGGTAGATATGCGCGTGCCAGACGGAACGGACTGGCTGGAATACATGCTGAACGTACACAATCCGTCGCCCAAGCAGTTGGGTGTCATGCATCACCTCGCGCTGGGCGTCGAAAGCATTCAGCCTGCGTATAAAGAGATATTGGGCCGAGGTTACAACCCGCCACAGCCACCGAAGATCGGCCGCGATGGCAAATGGCAGCTCAACCTCTACGACCCGGATTACACGCGCGCCGAATTGATGGAATTCAAACCGGTGCAGACGCCCTGCTGCTCGCCGATGCTGTCGCTGATCAAGAGACCTTGATAGGCCAGCCACCGACAGAGCGAGAGCTTAGGCGTTGGCGAGTTCGGGTTCTTCCGCGGCGCTGAAATAGACGCAATCCGGATGATGGAAGACGAGCGCAGAGACACTGGCTTCGGGTTCCATCATAAAGCCTTCGGTAAGTTGCACACCGATGTCTTCAGGCCGAAGAAGCTTCCAAAGTTTGGCCTGATCTTCCAGGTTTGGACAGGCCGGATAACCAAAGCTGTAACGCTTACCGTGGTAACGAGAAGTGAAGCGGTCGTGCATGGTGAGGGTGGGCGGATCGGGGAAGCCCCAATCTTCGCGGATGCGGCGGTGCAGCCATTCAGCGCAGGCTTCGGCAGTTTCGATACCGAGCGCCTGTAGCGCGTGCGCCCGAAAATATTCACCCCGCAGCTTGGCCTCTTCCGAATGCGCGATGATGCCTTCACCGGCTGTCACAACGAAGAGGACGATGTGGTCGCGGCGGCCGTCCTGCGGATCGAGCGCATAATCGCTCAAACAAAGACCGTCAGATTTGGCTTGCCGGCCAAAGCGGAACGTTTCGATGGGCGATTCCCCGCCAGGATTAAAGAGATGGAGAGCGTTCGCGTCCCGCTCGACTTCAAAGAACTGCCAGACCGCGCGAGCCTTCATGAAGGTTGCCGCTTCGCGCTTTACGTCTTCAAGATTGTGGAAGAGCTCGAGCGCCTTAGGATCGCGCTCGGCCAACAATTTTTCGAAATTTCCCTTGAAACCAAGATGACGGCCATACAGCATGAGTGGGTTGATGTAGCTCCACACGTCGGCGAGATTGGGAATAAGGCGAGTCTTGCGTTCCAGGTATGGCGCGGGCGGAATCGGAAGGTTCGTGTGAACTTTTGGGCTACGCACTTCGCCCGAAGGTATGGCTATCTGCTCACGCTTAGCAGTTTCCGCCGGAACATCGCGGAAGATGTGCTGCAGTAGAACCTGCTCGCGCAACTCAGGGTCCATGATCTCGTTCATGAGGCGCAAACCGGTCATGGCGTCCTTGGCGTAGAACGTTGGCGCGGAATAGCTGGGCGCAATTTTCGTTTTGGTGAATTTTTCGGATAAGGCTGCGCCCCCGACCAGCAGAGGCACGTCGATGCCCGCATCTTTGAGATCGCCCGCAGTAGTCACCATCTGCTGTGCGCTCTTCACGAGCAGACCAGAAAGGCCAATGGCGTCCGGCTGGTGCTGCTGGAACGCCTTGATCAGATCATCTGGCGGAACTTTAATGCCAAGATTCACGACTCGGTAACCGTTATTGCTGAGAATGATCTCAACGAGGTTTTTGCCGATATCGTGGACATCGCCTTTGACGGTCGCAAGGACAATTTTGCCGCGCGTGGAGGAATCGGATTTCTCCATGAACTGCTCAAGATGGTTGACGGCGGCCTTCATGGATTCGGCGGATTGAAGCACTTCGGCGACAATCAGCTCGTTGTTGTTGAACAAGCGGCCCACTTCGGACATACCGGCCATGAGCGGACCGTTAATAATATCGAGCGGCCCGGCGCCTTCCTGGCGCTTGCGGTCCAGATCGGGAATAAGACCGTCTTTGGTCCCTTCCACGATGTAATTCGCGAGACGCTCGTCCAGGGGCAGGTCGGCCGCTTTTTTTTTCACTCTTCTGGTTGCGCCGCGAAAGTAATCGGACACGGCGGCGATGTGGAACTGGTTAACGGCCGCTCTTTGGTCACGCGATTGCAATCTCCAATCCTCAGGAACAGCCTCTAGCACGGAGACGTTGGGGTGATCGGCAGGAACATTAACAGGCGGAGTGTTGAAGAGAAGAGCTTCGGTAAGGCGACGTTCGTGTTCCGGTATGGAGGCGAAGCGCTCCAGTTTCTCCGCGTTGACGATGGCGAGATCGAGGCCGGCCTTGGTGCAGTAATAGAGGAAGACGGAATTGACGACTTCACGAGCGCTGGCGGGCAGACCGAAGGAGATATTCGAGATTCCAAGGACGGTTTTGACGTACGGGACCTTCTCCTTGATGAGGCGGATTGACTCGATTGTCTCGACGGCTCCGCCGATGTAGTTTTCGTCACCCGTGGCGCACGGAAAAACCAGCGGATCGATGATGATGTCCTCAGGTGCGATGCCGTATTTGGTGGTCAGCAGGTGAACGGAGCGTTCCGCTACAGCAAGCTTGCGCTCCCGAGTGAACGCCTGAGCTTGCAGTTTATCCTCGTCGATGCAGCCGACAACGAGCGCAGCGCCATAGGCGCGCGCGAGGGGACAGACGCGCTCGAACTTCTCCTCGCCGTCTTCCAAATTAATTGAATTGATGATGCTCTTGCCTTGGCAGTAAGTGAGAGAAAGCTCGATCGATTTCGGATCGGTGGTGTCGATCATGACCGGGGCTTTGATTTTCCGGATCAGCTTTTCGTAAAAAAGCGGAATATCATTGGCTTCATCGCGGTCACTCGACTGCAGGCAGACATCGACAATATGCGCGCCATTGCGAATCTGCCAGCGAGCGATTTCCGTGGCTTCCTCCCACTTCTCTTCCGCAACCATGTTCTTGAACAGGCGCGAGCCGATGACATTGGTGCGCTCGCCGACAATGAGCGGACGATTACTGTCTTCCGCTTCGACAGCTTCGATGCCGGAGAAATAGGTGCGATGGGTGGGTTGCTTAGGCTGGCGAGGCTGTTTGCCCTCGACCATCTGGGCAATGGCGCGAATGTGATCGGGCCGAGTGCCGCAACAGCCGCCTACGATGTTGAGCCAGCCGTGATCGACGAAGCGTTCGAGTTGCGCGGCCAGGCTGGTGGGCGTTTCGAGATATTTGCCTTCTTCGTCGGGCAGTCCGGCATTGGGGTAGCAGGAAACACGCGTGGTGGCGAGATCGCTGATGGAACGGATGTGATCCGTCATGAACTCCGGGCCGGTGGCGCAGTTCAAACCGGCCGCGAGAAGACGAGCGTGCGAGATGGATGTATAGAACGCGTCGGCGGTTTGACCGGCGAGCATTGTACCCATTGGTTCAATGGTGCCGGACACTATGGTAGGAATCGGATAATTCAGCTCCCGGCCGAGGCGGTCAATCGCCAGGAGACCGGCCTTGATATTGCGCGTGTCCTGACAGGTTTCCAGAAGCAGAATGTCTGCCCCGCCCTCGAATAGCGCTTTCGCCTGTTCATAGTAGTTCGCGATCAACTCGGCAAAGGTGACGCCGCCCGTGACGGTGATGGCCTTGGTCGTCGGTCCCATGGAACCACCGACGAAGCGTGGACGAGCAGAGGTTGAGAATTCGTCGGCGGCCCGGCGGGCGAGCTTGGCCGCGGCCAAGTTCAGCTCGCGGGAATGGTCCTGAAGGCCGTATTCGGCGAGCACAATCCTGGTGCTGCCGAAGCTATTAGTCTCGACAATGTCGGAGCCAGCCTCGTAGTAAGCGCGGTGAATATCGACGATTACGTCCGGGCGCGTGAGGACTAGGTTCTCGTTGCAGCCTTCGAGCGTGGGACCGCCGAAATCAGCGGCCGTAAGGTCGTGCTGCTGCAGCATGGTACCCATAGCTCCATCGAGCACAAGGATACGGGCGGAAAGGGCGTCTTCGAGAGCGCCCCGGCGGCTCTCGTAATCGATAGATCCCATTACTGGCTAGTCGCTTTTATTCTAACGAGTTAACGCCCCTTGTCGTTAGCGCGAACCAGCGAATGGACACGTGCGCAATGCCGGTGGGCATTGCGGAGTCGCAAGCGACTAATGTCTTTACTATTGGTCGGCCGGATCTGCCGGGCCGCTGCCCTCTTCTACGCTCATTGACTCGGGCGGCTCTGACGGCCGGCTTACTGGCAACCGGAGCTTCGACAATTTTGTTGTTTTTCGTATCCGTAGTCGAGGGCTTCTTTGAGCTTGATTGGTCCGCTGGATTTGCTGGGCCGCTATTACTTTTCATCTTTCGGTCTCCTTGCGAATAATCTTGCAATCGCTCTGCCAGCTTACCGCTCTTTTCGCAATTTGAATAGCACAACGTCGGAACCGAGCGTGCCGCGAAGACAGGCCAGGCGATCACCGCGCGGCGACCAGGCGAACGCGAAGATGGCCTCCTCATCGAAATGGGTGAGTTGGCGCGGGGCAGCGCCATCGAGAGGGATGGCCCAAATATTCGAAACGCCGCGGGCATCGGTCAGAACCGTGCTCAGCGATCTGCCGTCCGGCGACCAGCGCGTGGGAAGTTGGGCTTGCGGAATAATGCGAGCCTGACCCTGTCCTTCAAAAGGGACCACGGCAATGGTCCATTTCAGGCTAACGGGATCCTGCAGTTGGCAAGTGATCGACCTGCCGTCCGGGGAGATTTCGGGATCACGGGCCAGGAATGTTCCAACCTGGGACGTTGGTCCACCCGCGACCGGAACCTTATACAAATGGCTTTTGTTGCCGACCCAGGACGTGTAGACTACCCATTTCCCATCCGGAGAGACGCTGGGCGAATCGTCGATTCGCGCTTCAAAGGTCAACTGAGTATACGTGTTCGAGTCAGGATCGAATTTCCAAATATGGAATTCTCCGGAGCGATTAGAAGAAAAGACAATTGTTTTGGAGCCCGGCACGGATGCGGCGGTTTGCTCCGCGTAAGGCTCATTTGTCAGACTGACGCGACGTTCGTTTTCGACATCGAAAAGCCAAAAGTTCGGGAAGCCGCCGCGCTGTGAATTTAGAATGACGTGGCCGTCATCAGCCCACGCCAAGCCGGATTGCTCCGCGGCATCGGTTGGCGCGCTCCGGCCGTTGGCAATATCGCTGGAAGCGGATACCCAAATACGAGCCTTTCTCTCCATTTTCACTGCCGCGAGTTCTTGGCCGTCGCGAGTCATGGTCGTACTCGTGTATCCCGCTATATCCTGGGTCAGGTCGTGAATCTGGCCATCTTTCAATGCGATTTGTTTCAGTTGGCTTTGATTTTTGCCTTGGCTGCGTGTCGTCACCGGGACAACCAGAATTTTTCCGTCCGGTGTCCAACACGGCTGGCGTATGCTGCGCCACCCCGGCAGCATTCGCCTGGATTCGTGCCCCTGCAAGTCGACCAAATCGAGGGCGGTTTCGCTCTTCGCCTCAGAAGTTTGAACGCCGTAGAGGAAGGCTGAAATCAGATTTCCCTTGGGCGACCAAGCCTGCCAGACCGCCAACCCGGCGCCTCGAACTGAAAGCAGGGTCTTTCGATCGGTACCATCGCGATGGGCGATTTCGAGCAAGCTTTCAGGTTTGCCGGCAGGAAAACGAACAAAGGCGAATTGCTCATCCGAAGGGGAGAAAGAGATTGCGCCATCCACATCCACCAGCGTGGCGATGCTGGAACGATCTCCAAGAATAGGGACGCTGTAGAGCCGTCCCATGAGCTTTTCATCTTTCTCGACTTCAAAAATGGTTTGGCTATCCGGCGAGAAGGTTAGCCCTTCATAATCGATCTTTCGCGGAGGTATTTTCACTTCCTCGGAGGCTTGATCCACCTGCTTTAAATAGAGAGTTTCCGAGCCGCCGGGCTCACCAACCACAAAGGCCAGATATTTGCCGTCCGGAGATAGGGAGGCGAGTTTCGTGCGGCCCGTAAAAGTAAGCTGGCGAGCCGATTCGATGCGGAGCCAATTGGGGCCGAACACGCGCTCTCTTCCGCCAAAGGCCCACCACCAGACGGCACATGCCGTCACAAGGAGCCAAAAAACCGCGGCGGCTGCCACCCACCTTCTCCGCGAAGAACGAGGGCGGCTCACCACGACGGAGCTGATACGGCTGCCCAGGGCGGAGACTTGGCTGATCTGCCGCAGATCGGCGAGCATTTCGCCCGCAGTTTGATAGCGCTCGGCGGGATTTTTCGCCAGCGCGCGCCGAATAATTGCAGGAAGGCCCTGAGGAAAGGAGAGTGCAGCGGGCAAGGGCGCCGGAGGGTGATCGAGAATCGCCACCAGGACGTGGTTTTCGGTCTCGCCTTCAAAGGGAAGCTGGCGCGCCACGGTTTCGTAGAGAACGACTCCCAGGCTCCAGAGATCGGTCCGGTGGTCAACTTTGTCGCCACGGGCCTGTTCGGGTGACATGTAGTCGACGGTTCCCAGGACGGTGCCGGGCCGCGTGAGAGAGCCGTTGGTTGAGCCCTTGTTGCGGTCAAACTGTTTGGCGAGCCCGAAATCGATCACTTTGACGTAACCATCTCGCCGGATCATGATGTTGCCGGGTTTCAGGTCGCGATGAACTACGCCGGCTGAGTGGGCGGCCACCAACGCCGAGGCTACCTGACCGGCAATATCGAGAGCTGTTCCTACGTCGACGGCGTCGCGCTGCATGGCGACGCGCAAGGTGGCCCCATCCACGTATTCACTGGCAATGAAGTGTTCACCGTCCAACTGGCCGATTTCATAGATGGTCAAGATGTTGGGATGATTGAGCCCCGAGGCCGTACGCGCTTCCTGCTGCAGCCGGGCGAGACTATTCTGATCGGAAGTCAGTTCAGGCGAAAGGAATTTCAGCGCGACGTGACGAGCGAGACGTGTATCCAGCGCGAGATAGACATGACCCATGCCGCCGAAGCCCAGTTGCTTGAGAATCCGGTAAGGGCCTAGTTGCTGGCCTTCGCGATAATCGGACCGGATAACGGTGGCAGGCAGCCGGGGCGAAGACGGGTGCGAATCGCCGCGCCGTGAAAGCCGCCGAAAGGTTTTGGTGATCTCTTCGCGCAGACCGGGCATAGCCGAAACGGCCTACCTTCCCCTGGGGGACGGTTTGGTTTTTCGATTGCGCAATGTACAGCCAGAATACTACTCGTTCGGCCGAGGATTTCCAGAGGCAGGTTTATGGCTTAACGTGCAGGCTGTTGTGAATGGCGTAAAGGGCGAGTTCGAGCCGATCGGAAACACCGAGCTTATCAAAGACGTTGTGCAGGTGGTTCTTTACAGTTTGCTCCGTGATGAACATCTTCTCGGCAATTTCCTTATTCTTGTAGCCTTGAGCGATCAGGACGATGATCTCGCGCTCACGCTGACTGAGTTGGGCGCGCTCCCGGGTGGGCTTTCCATTGGTATGGGCAGCGGGGAATTCCGCCAGGCGAGGCAAACTGACGAATCACGGCCGCCGTCGTGTTGGAATCGAGCCAGATTTCGCCAGCGTAAACCTTGTGAATGCTTTTTTCAATAAGGCTAGTGGGGGCGTCTTTGAGCAGAATACCGGAACAGCCCAGCTTCATGGCTTCAACGAATTCTTCCTTGTTATCGGACCCAGCGAAGAGAACCACTTTGGACCGCGGCGCACGGGTCTGAACGCTACGGAGCACGGTCAGGCCATCAATGCGGGGAAGCTTCAGGTCCAGCAAGATAACATCCGGATCGAGATGAACGATGTTGTCGATGGCCTCCATGCCGTCAGTGGCTTCCCCTACCACCTCCATGTTGGGGTGTTGACTGAGTACACTCCGAAGTCCCTCCAGGACAATCGGGTGGGCATCGGCGATAAACACGCGAATGGGTATTGTCGACATCTACTTTCCCGCAGCGGCAGGCCGCTTTGGTACCGATGTATCCAAAGAGCTTGAGAGTCGATATTGCCGGTTCGGGATTGCAGGCGTATTCACAGACTTCCTTCCAGCAACTATCGGGCCGCTACGCGGGAGATAGCCTCCTAAAGTACTATTCGGCCTGTAGCCAAAGTTTATGAGCGCTTTAAAGGTACTAACCTCCTTGGCTAATTATAGTTGCATAACGGCCAAAAGCAGCTTTTTTACAATGGCTGCATGGCGAAATTGTCGATAAAAGATCTCGATCTGAAGGATAAAACGGTGTTTATCCGTGCGGATTTTAATGTTCCGCTGGCCTCCGGCGGGAAGGAGATCACCAGCGACAAACGGATAAGGGCCTCCCTGCCTACTATCCAATACGCTATTGAGCACTGCGCGGGAGTTATTCTGGCGAGCCACTTAGGCCGTCCCAAAGGGAAGGCCGCACCCGGAGATGAGCCTGGCGCCGGTGGCCGAACGCCTGAGTGAACTACTAGGGAGGCAGGTGGCGATGGCGCCCGATTGCATAGGACCGGAAACGGCCGCGCTGAAACCCAAGCCAGGCGAAGTACTTCTGCTCGAAAACTTGCGCTTTCACACCGAGGAAGAGGCTAACGATCCGGAGTTTTCCCGGCAACTCGCTTCTTTGGCGGATATTTACGTGAATGACGCCTTCGGCTCCGCGCACCGCGCCCATGCGTCCACTGTGGGCATGGTCTCGTTCTTGCCGTTGGCTGCGGCAGGGCTGCTAATGGATCGCGAGATCGAATGGCTGACTCGGGTTACCAGCAATCCGGAACGGCCCTGCGTGGCGGTGCTGGGAGGCGCTAAGGTCTCGGACAAAATCGAAGTGATTCAGAACCTGATTACGGTGGTGGATAAGCTGTTGATCGGCGGCGCGATGGCTTACACGTTTTTACGCGCAAAGAACGAGCCGACCGGACGATCGCTGGTAGAAGAAGACAAGATCGACTTGGCCAGGCAACTCTTGGCTACGGCAGGCAGCAAGCTGATGTTGCCCCTGGATCATGTGGTCGTCCACGAGCTAAAAGCCGGGGCGGAAAACGAGGTGGTCACCCGCATCGGCGCGAATCAGATCGCGGTCGATATCGGGCCGAAAACGATCGAGGAATACGCGAAAGTAATCGGCGGGGCTAGAACCGTGATCTGGAACGGGCCCATGGGAATTTTCGAAATGCCGCCCTTTGATCGGGGCACGGTAGAACTGGCGAAGGCGGTGGCCGAATCGGGCGCCGTGTCGTTGGTAGGCGGCGGGGATTCGGAAAAGGCCATCCAAGGGCGCAGGGCTCTCGGACAAGATCTCGCATGTTTCCACGGGTGGCGGCGCATCGCTCGAGTTCTTAGCGGGAATAGACCTACCGGGGGTGGCTGCGCTGATGGAGAAGACTACGGCGGCGGTGTAGCGGCCTGCCTTGTGAAAGCCTGCTCAGCGAGGAACTGGAGCATGAGCTCGGTGCAAGCCTCGGGCTGGTCGGTGATCAGGATGTGGCCCGCGTTCGGGACCAGATGGAAGCGGGCGCCAGGTATGCGAGCGGCAACGATTCTTCCGTTTTGAGGCGGGACGAGATGGTCCTCGGCGCCGTGAAGCACCAGAGTTGGCACGCGGATTCTAGACAAGCGCCGATAGGAGTTCCACAGGAGAATGCCGGCGAATTGATTCCAGAAGCCCTTGGTAGTCCAGGTACAGGCGCAACGGACGGTTAGATCTTCTTCGATGCGTTCCCACGGCGTCGCTTCGGCATACAGCAGGTTGCGGAGCGCGCGTTCGCGTTCAAGCCGAGTGGCTTTGTCCCAGCGGATGCCGCGAGGACGCCGGCTAAGGTGGGGCCAGTGGCCAAAGAGTCCGCTGAAAGTGGTGCACCCGAGAACCAGGCTCAAAACGCGATCAGGATATTGAAGAGCCAGCTCCTGCGCGATCATGCCGCCCATCGATGCTCCCACCACGTGGGCGGCGGCAACCCCCGCGGCATCCAGGACGGCGGCGGCATCGCGGGCCATCTGGCGCATGGAATAAGGACCGCGCGGGACGTCGCTGCGGCCCATTCCGCGGTTGTCGAGAACTATGGCGCGGTAGGAAGAAGCTAAAGCGGGCAGGACCCGGAACCACATCTCGTGGGTGAAGCTGAGACCCATAATCAGCAAAACAGGGGGACCGGTGCCGTGTTCTTCCCAATAGATGCTTGTGCCGCCGATAAGAACGTTAGGCAGGAATCAAGACCCCCATATATAGAGTTTTCGACAGGGATTTGCACAAGGTAAAGTAGACGACGCGCTTTACACCCACATTGGCGTACAGTTAGGATAGAGTCACCCCCGAGAATATGTCCTAGGAAGGGTACCCCGTTGCTTAAGCTCAAACGAGTCGAAATTCAAGGCTTCAAATCCTTTTACGACCGCACCGAGATGAAGTTCACCGGTAGCGGCATTGCCGCGGTTGTCGGGCCAAACGGCTGCGGCAAGTCCAATCTGAGTGATGCTATCAGCTGGGTGCTGGGGGAGCAATCCGCCAAGAGCCTCGCGGGGCGCCCGCATGGAGGATGTGATCTTTGCGGGAACGCGGGACAGAAAACCGCTGGGCATGGCGTCCGTGACGATGACGCTGGTTCCCGGGCAAGAGCTTTCCGCTCCGATGAATGGGACGAACGGATACGGGCACAGCAATGGTCATGTGGAGCATGCGCCTCATAAGACAGACGCTCTAGAGACGGCCGAGAGAACTGGCGAAATCACGATCACGCGGCGGCTCTACCGGTCTGGGGAAAGCGAATACCTGATCAATGGAAAGCTCGCCCGCTTGCGGGACATCCAGGACCTGTTCTTCGGCACGGGCTTGGGACCGGAGAGCTACGCGATTATCGAGCAGGGGCGAATCGGGCAAATTCTGAGCAACAAGCCGCAAGATCGCCGCGGTGTGATCGAAGAAGCAGCGGGAATCACAAAGTTCAAAACACGAAAACGGCTGGCCGAAGCGAAGCTCGAAAGCGCGAAGCAGAACTTATCGCGAGTATTCGACATTCTGGAAGAGGTGACAAGGCAGGCCAACTCACTGAAGCGGCAGGCTGCGAAGACGAAGCGCTATTCGGAGCTGAAGGCGGAGGCGACGACATACCTACGGCAGGTTCTGGCAGCCAAGTTTCGGATGCTGGAGCGCGAGACGGCGAAGATCGCGATTGAACTGAACCTGGCGTCGGCGGAGTTGCAGATGGCGCAAACGACGATTGCCGAGCGCGAGACGGATCAAACGGCGGTGCTGGAGCAGTCGTATGCGAATGAGCAGGAGCTGACGGGATCGCGCAAGCTGCTCGCCGATTTCCACTTGGAGGCGGAGCGGGTACGCGGACGACTGGAATATCAGATCAAACAGATCGAGCAGATCGAACAACGGCTCATGTCCGGAGAGCAAGAGGCGCGCGTGCTGGAGACGCAGCAACAGGAACGAGCGGCTGAGTTAGAACAGCAAACGGCAGAGCTGGGTGCGCTGGACAGCGATTGTGCGGGAGCGCGGCAGGAGCTGGAGCAAAAATCGGCGGAGCGGCAACAGGCGCAGGATAATCTCGCGAAACAAGAGCGCGGCTTAGAGGCGGCACGGCAGCAAGTTTTGCGGTTACTGGGCGAATCGGCCACGCTGAAGAACCGGATCACGCAAATGGAGGCGCAGTTGGCGTCGGCGGATCGCGAGACCGCGCGCGCG
The DNA here is from genome assembly GCA_963795445.1 of uncultured Acidobacteriaceae bacterium. Taxonomy (GTDB): domain Bacteria; phylum Acidobacteriota; class Terriglobia; order Bryobacterales; family Bryobacteraceae; genus Bog-105. Next base: position 516,056 of record CAWCHX010000004.1, read on the forward strand.
CATGCAGAAGAGCAGCAATCCGAAAGCGATCTTACCCGCATACAGCAGGTTAAGGCGCAGCTTTCCGAGCGTTTGGCAGCGCGGCAGACCGAGCTGATTTCGGTGACCGATCAGCGCAGCACGGTTGAGCAGGAATTGCAGCATAAGAAGGCGGCGCTGCATGACAGCCGCCAGACGCTGGATCGTTTGCAAAACGAGTTTTCGCGCGTGAAGGCGCGAAAGGACTCGCTGGAAGATATTCTGCAGCATCGCAGCTACACGACGGAGACAGTTAAGCGGCTGTTCACGGCGGTGGAGAGCGGCAAAGCGCGCGATTTGCGGCCGGTGGGCGTGCTGGCGGACTTTCTGGAAGTGGATCCGCAGCTCGAGAAAGCGACGGAAGAGTTTCTGCACGATGAACTTGAATACGTCGTGGTGCGCGATTGGGCGGATGCCGAGCGCGGTATCGAGTTGATGCGGACGGAACTGAATGGACGCGCCACGTTCCTGGTGGAAGCGGCGGAGCAAACGGCGGAGGCGCCGGAGCTGCCGCAACTCGCGGGAGAAGCGGGAATTCTGACGAAGCTGACTGACGCGCTTCGATTCACAAACGGTTTGACAAATGTACCGCTGCACACGCTGCCGCGGATCGCCAATTGCTATGTAGTGAATGAGCGTTCGCTGGCGCGCGATTTGGCCACGCAGTTTCCTCAATGCTGGTTCCTAACGGCGGACGGCGTGAATTATCACGGGCGCGCCGTGAGCGGCGGAAAGAAGACGGGCGCGGGGCCGCTCGCGCTAAAGCGAGAGTTGCGCGAAGTGTCGCGGCTGGAAGAGGCGAAGCGCAACGAGCTGAATGCAGCACAGGCTCACGTGGCCGAACTCGACCGGGCGATAGCGGGGCTTACGGATCATCTGGAGCATCTGCGGGCACAACAACAGACGCAAGAAAAAGACGTGCTGGCGCTGGACCATGAAAGCCGGAAATTGGCCGAGGAATTCCAACGCGTGCAGGCGCGGCTTTCGCATGCCAGACTCGAGTTGGACCGGCTGGCACGGGATCGGGTGACAGTAGAGGAAAGCCTACAGCGCGACCGTCAAGGGTTGAGAGACACGGAACAGGTCCGGGCCGAGCAGGAGCGGGCGCTGGAATCGGCTCGCCAAGAGCTGACGGGCTTGCAGGCGGATCTGGCGCGTACAGCGGAAGCGCACGCCAGCCTGCGCGCCAATCTCGCCAGTTTAGAGGAGCGGCGGCGATCCGTGGCGGGACATCGCGGGCGGCTCGAAGCTCAGGCGCAGGACGTCGCGAACCGGCGGGCGCATCTGACTCGCGAGACCGAACGGTTGACCGCTGAACGGGCGCATTTCCTTTCCAGCAATGCGGAGCTGGAAGCACAAGGCGCGGAATTGAGCAGCTCCATTTCAGCAACGCAAGCGCAGGTGAACGGCTTGGCCGAACGAGAACTCGAGTTGCGAACGCGCTTGGCGGGAACGGAAGAAGAGCTGAAGCGTTTGCGAACAGAGACGCAAGCAGTTCAAGAGAAGCGGTCCGAGCTGCAGGTGGCGCTGGCGCGAGCGGAGTCCGATCTCAAATACCTGGAAGAGACTTGTCAGAAGGAACTCGAGACCACGCTCGCGCAGCTGGTCGAAGGTGTTGAAACCGTGGCTGACGACGCTACGCTTGCCGAGATCGACGGCAGATATACCGAGGTGCGGCGCAAGATCGAGGCGCTAGGACCCGTGAATCCGCAGGCGCTGGAGGAGTTCGAAGAGGCGCAGCAACGGCAGGAGTTCTTAAACGCACAGCGGCAGGATCTGCTCGATTCCATTCGCGATACCGAGAAAGCGATTCACGAGATCGATGCGGAATCGCGGAAGAGATTTACCGAGGCTTTCCACGCTATCAATGCAAATTTCCGCCAGATGTTCAACGTGCTGTTCGGCGGCGGTATTGGCGAGATGCGCCTGACGGATGAAGAGAACGTAGCGGAGTCGGGAATCGATATCGTGGCTTCGCCTCCGGGCAAAAAGCTGCAAAGCGTGCTGCTGTTATCGGGCGGCGAGAAATCATTGACCGCGATGGCGCTGTTGATGGGAATTTTCCAGTACACGCCGAGCCCGTTCTGTATTCTCGACGAAGTGGATGCACCGCTGGATGAACCGAATATTGAGCGGTTGACTCGATTGCTGCGCGAGATGGCGGACCAGACCCAGTTCATCGTTATCACACATGCCAAGCGCACCATGGAAGCGGCGCAAGCGCTTTACGGAGTGACGATGCAGGAACCAGGCGTTTCGAAGCTGGTTTCGGTGAAGTTCACGGCATCCGGCACAGTGCGCCAGAAGAGCATTGCGGCGCAGTCGTCACGCCAGGAAGAGCTGGAGCCAGTGATCGCATAACCGCCGGGAATCGTTAAGTCAACGCTATTTGACTCGTACTTAGCGCGCAACGCGCTGGCGTTCGGCAACCATCCGCGTGTAAGGCGCAGCCATGCCGGGATCTGAGCGAACCGGCGGTAGTATTAGAGCGAGAGCGACGCACAAACATCAGAAGAGAGATGCTGGAAATTATGCCGGAATATCTGCGGGACAGCGAACGCAACGTCAAAAAGATGATCGCGGTAAACTGCGGTCCGATCGACCGGGCGACACTAGCATGAAACTCTGCCGGAGGACCATTATGATTACGCCTTGGCGGCTCGGACGCCCAATGCGATGCGAACACCGGGTATCATCGCATGCGACTGAGCGACCCGCTGGTGGGAAACTTACACCTCCATATCAACCCGAACGGCGGCGAAGATCAGGGAGAGAAACGCTCCGAAGGCAGCCGACCACGTAAAGAGTCGCGCGCTGACGCCAGAGCAAGAACGTTCTTGCTATGGTTACGATAGCGAAGACGGGAAGGCTTCTATCGAGGGTCGCTGATACTCGTCCGGATTTGACGCACGCAGCAGCAGGCTGCACGTGATCGGCGGAATGAGCCTCCAAGCGATAATGCTGTGCGATCGGCACGTATAACAACGGCAGCATGGACGTATCAAGGGAGGACCGCGATTCGCATTCACCGCAATACGCAGACCTCCTGGGGCGTGCAAGTTTGCTTACATCCCCACTTATGAAGAAGGACAGATGGGATCTCTGCTCGAGGCGATGCACTGTGGCTGTGTTCCGATCACCACGGCAGCGTCGGGAATCGATGATCGCGTTCTAGAGCACTGCGCGGTAATCGAGCCGCTGAACATAATCCAGCAGAGGACAGCGATTTTGGATGCGATGTCCTGGCCTATGGAGGTGTACCGGAATCGTCAGGAAGCAATCGCGACGGCTTTGAAGAAATTTCACAATTGGAAAGTGTTTTCAGACGGTGTAAAATCGGCGCTGGCGGAGTTGTTGTGAAACCGGCCAAGGACCTTCATCTCATCCACGGCTATCTTTCGCAGCCGGAATGCGAAAGGATGCTTGACTCGATTCGCGAGTTTCAGAAATCGCACAAGCTGCCGCTGATCCATCGCAAAGCGGCGGGCCGGTCGTTGCATTATTTCGTCATGGATGGCGAGATCGTGCATGAAGCGCTTCCCGAACTCGTCAACATCTATGGCGAAGTCGAGCGAGTGGTCAAGCTTCACTTCGGCTCGGCAACTGACGCCGCTGCGCAATCGCACCGCGAGTGTGAATGTGAACATTACGCCGCCGGGTGGCGAATACCGCTGGCACTACGACCGGAATGCGGTGACAGCGATTCTTTACCTGAACACCGTTGCCGGCGGCGAGACTGAGATGTACCCGGGCTATCGCGTTCATTTGCGGAAGTGGAAAAATACCCGAGCGCAGCGCTGGGTCGACGCCTTCTTACAATGGGGGCCGTTGTTGAAGATTTCGCGAAAACGCACGCTTGGTTTCGCCAGCGCAGGGCCTGCTTCTTATGATGCGAGGCGACCGTTGCCTGCACAGCGTGCGCCGCGTGGAGGGAAGCGAGGACCGGATCAACGTGGTGATGACTTTCGATGTTCCGCAAGCAAAATTCGCGGTGGAGCAGAATCTTGATCCATATCTATATTCGAAAAAACCCGCCCCGTCCTTCGATCCGAACTACCGGCAATAACAAGTGTGAGCTGGTCTGACCTCGAGGTTCGACAAGCCGCTAAGGTAATCGCCGAACTGGATTCCTATGGCGGGCCCGCGGCGACTGACGGATCGCATTCGCCGCCTGCATATTGCGGTGTCGCAAATCGATGATTTGTCCGACGGCATCTGGGGCAGTTTCCCCGTGACCTTTATAAGGCATCTGTATCGAGAGCTTGGCTTCGATGAGCATCGTGTTTCAAATGGCGTCTGGAGCACAAGTTGATCCAGGCTCTGGTGCTAAATCATTACGCACCGGCGGGATCGATACCTGCAACGCGCGGTCTCGCTCAATTCAAGCGCGAGCGGGAAAGCCGGTCTGCACACTGCGCTCGAAGCCGAGTTTCCGTTGGGCTTCTATTTGAAACTGGCTCTGAGCGATTCCTCCGGTGATTGCGATACTGCCCGATCGGACGGAACGAATCTAGCAGCGCTCGCGGAGCCAAGCGCAACGGGCACGACGCCGGCCAGTTGCTTTCAGAAAACTTCCTGGTTCAGGAACGCATCCCTATCGCGATCGAATATCGTGTCCATTCGCTGGAAGACCGCGTCATAGACGATCTGACGTTCCACCGATACGGCAAGGGAGACATTCCCGGCGAAAGAGATGGTCCGAATGTGTTCGTGCAGTCAATTCTCGAGCGACTTCCGAGCGCCATTGTGGCTGGAACATTGTGCGGGTGGGATGTGGCGTGGACGCAAGAATCCGGATTTGCTCGTTATCGAAGTCAACTTCAGCGGCTTCCATCCAGTTCACAATCGCGGGTTCCAATGCAGCGGCTGGTTTCACGACGCGGAATGGGGTGCGCTATCGGCGGCGAGATTGGTGCGATTCCTGGAGGACCGCTGCGGTATCAGTGTTTCCATTGAAGCGGACCGGCCAGATATGGAAGAGGAGAACCACTTCTACGCCGAAGTAGACCGCTGCAGGGATCTTCTCAAGAGCGGCTCGCTCACTTGAGCTGCCTTGCGCGCTCAAGCGAGAGTTGCTTCACTTCGTCCCAATGCGGATGTTCCGGTAAGGCTTCCGCTAAGTGAAACGATGAATCACTCATATCCAACCGGCTCATGGTGCGCGCGGCAGTGGTCAACGAATCTCTGGCTTTCTTCCCAGTAGCGGTCACCACGCTGGCGGCGAAAGTCGGCGCGGCGTTCAAGACGCTCCAGTATCCCTTCCACCCATTTGAAATGATGCACGGGAATGTAGAAGCTCTTCAGAAGGACAGCCGTGCCCGGAAAGCGCGAAGTGTTGACCTGGGCCCAACCGGACGCGGCCCTTCGCAGCCACGATCTTGTTGGGGTTGGCGTGCAGCACGGGCGCTGAAATCAAGCCCGCCATCGGGAATTGCGACCAGATAGATTGATTAGGCACCACCGCTGGGAATGAGCCGTCGCGCGCAAAGCGATCGAGAAAGCAGCCCTCGATGTATTCGTATCCTCGCCGGTCGCAGTGCTCGAGAATGGAGATCAAATCTCGCGGATACACTTGCAACTCGTCCTGATCGGCAATCAGGAACCAATCGTCCGGCATCGATTGGAGGGTTTGTTTGTAAAGGTCGCGGTTGGTATTGTGCACCCACTCACCAATGGCGATGGAAGCGATACCGCAGCCAAACTCGCGCGTAATTTGGGTGACGTGCTCAAGAACGGGATCGCCGGGATCGTTGAGGTGCACGTGCACGAAAGATGATTCGATGCCCAAGCCGCGGTAATGAGCCAGCATGTGTAGAAGCACGTCGACGTAGCCGCCGACGACAGTGACCAGATGCACGTTCATACGTCCGCCGGCCGGCTGGAGGCTTCAATGCTTCTGGCGCGGTACCAATTTTTTGCGCTCTCAATGCTGAGATTTAAGGCGGCATCACTGACGCCTGCTGCGCGCAGGTCTCGCCGAGTGATCGCATTTTGTTTGCGATGAAAGGATCGCGTTCTCCGGCACGCCGCAGCCGCGCCGACACTTCAGCCGCCATAGCTGCATATCGCTTGCTGTTCCAGCTTCTGGAAGCTGAGCGCGCGGGTGTGGATGCGATACCGCAATAAGATTTCGGGAAGATTGGCGAGCTCGAAGCGCTCCGAAGCTCGTAGCCAGAGATCGTGATCTTCGGCGGCGAAGAATGCTTCCCGATAGCCACCCAGTGAGCGAAGGGCTTCGGCACGCATCATGACGGTGGGATGGTGCATGCAGCAAAAGTTCTGCATGTTGGCGGCGATTTCAGCATGCGCCAGAGGTACGCTGGTGACATCGATCGGCGTGCCGTCTTCGCGGATGCGCTCCAATTGCGTTCCGAGAATAGCGACGCTTGGATGCCGGTCAAGAAATTCGATCTGGCGCTGGAATCGGTTCGGGAGAGCAACATCATCGGCGTCCATACGCGCAATGTATTTTCCTGTAGCCATTGCGCAGCCGAAATTCAAGGTTGCCGGCAGCGCTTCGTGGCTGCGCCGGAAGACGCGCAGCCGATCGTCGCGCGCGTACTCATTCAAGATATCGGCCGAGGCGTCGGTGCAGCCATCGTCGATTGCGATCAGCTCGAACTCCCGAAAGCTCTGCGCCAGGATGCTTTCCATAGCCTGGGCCAGAAACCGCTCTGCATTGAAAACGGGCATCACCACCGAAATGGCAAGCATGCTCTCAGATGATACAAATACTGTCTGCTAAAATTGCCGCATTTGGGTTAATTCTGCTTCTATTCGGGTAAAAGTCCGTTGCATAAAACAGAACTGTGTACGCCGCGAGTGAAGCGGCTGGCGCTTGAAGACTGTGTGGCCGCAGGGCGTGAGATTTACATGTCGTTTGCCGCCGACGGTCTTCGGGTAACAAAGCGCTACCGATACTCCGACGTTGATTTTGAAGATCTGCGCGCGCGGTATGGACGCGACTTGGTTGAACGGCTATGCTTCCACATCATGGCGCTGGAAGCGATTCCTCTGGCGAGCTTCCAGCCCGGCGAGCTCGATTTAGGGCGGTTCGCACGCTTCCACAACGCCCGCTTCGAGCGGCTGTGGCGGGCAGTGTTTACCAGGGCGGGTGCGCAGTGGCGCTATGAGAATGATCTTCCAAACTATTTGGGCCCGACCTTTTCGCCCCCTCCTGCTGCCTCCCCATGCGCCCCTGTTCGGGCGGAACAAGGACCAGTAGAAACGTTGTGCTTCTGCGGCGGCGGTAAGGACAGTTTGGCGGCGATGAAGCTTTTCGAGTCGGCTGGCCTCGCGTTTTCCTCGCATTCCTATTCGCACCCAACCTACGGCGCACACGCGATGCAATTTGAGTTGATCGAATCTGTGCTCGATTCGAGTAACCCCGAGCGTCGACATCGACTCGAGATTGAGAATAATTGGGCTGCTGGCGCAGGCAACACGCACTCTGCTTTCGAATCGCCACTGTGCGCGGAAACTCCCATTTCCATCTTTGGAGCCTTGCCGGTCGCACTGCAACATGGCTACCGCTGTCTGGCTTTAGGCAACGAACGCAGCGCCGACGAGCCGAACCTGCAGTGGGCGGAAACGGGAGAGTTCGTAAACCATCAGTGGGGCAAATCGCTGGAAGCTGAGTTGCTGATCAGCAACTACATTCGCGATGAGCTCATCTCGAACCTGGATTGCTTCAGCGTGCTCAGGCCCATGTACGACACCGTTATTTTTAATCTTCTGAGGCAATTCCCGGATTCAGTAAAGAGCACGCATTCATGCAATTACAAAAAGCCCTGGTGCAATCAATGTGCCAAGTGCGCGTACGTCGGACTGGGATTCATGGCCTATTTCCCTCAGGACGTGGCACGCGAAATAGTTCCCGCCGATCTATTCGACAATCCGGGGAACCAGCTCTTCTTTAGAGAGCTGCTTGGACTGGCGGCCCACAAGCCGTTTGAATGTGTTGGGGAAACGGGCGAAACACGTCTGGCGTTTGAGATGTGCCGGTCCAAAGGTTTGAAGGGCCGCGCAATTGATCTCTACGCCAAAGAGGCGGCTTGCCTGCGTCCCGCGGAACTGGCGCAAATTTATTCTGAGATCGCTACGCCTCCAGTTTCCTTTCCGCCAGAGTTTAGACGCCGTTTTGCGCCCCTGATGCTTAGTGCAAGCCGGGACTCATTTCGGTATATTTCGTCCATTTGCGACTTCCGGCACGCGGTTGCCGCCGTCGGCGCGACCCAAAGCGAGTCCTGACGAACTTGCGCCCGAGGCGCTCCCCGGCGGGGTCTGCGCGATCATGAGCTTCCAATTTGCGAAATCCGAGCCGCCCAGCTTCAGGTTCTGCACCAGGTACTTAAGGCGCTTGGTGGCCGGACCGTTCGGCGCGCCTTGGAATCGGTCACGAAGATAATAGGGCGGGATGGTTTGATAGTAGAGCGTGGCGCTGGCGTGCGTCTGGGTGGCATCGACGCCGGACGGCAACTCTACCTGGTATCTCACAATCGATTGCCCCAGCCCGTTCTTGTAGATGGGATCACGCCGCGCTCCACCGACGGGGAATGTAGCCCTGAGATACTTTTCCGGAATAGGCGCATCCGCGCGCCACCCGATTGGCAAAATACGATTCTCTTTCAAATCCTCATCCCGGCGGATAAAGCTGGTGGTGATTTTCCCATCCGCATCGGTCAACAGTTCTTCGTAAATCTGAACCTGTGTTTGTGAAGTGATTGGGTTTTCCTGATAGTAGTGCGGCTGGTATTGTTGCTTGCCGTCCGCACCTATTTCGAAGTACTCGGTGGGCAGCACTTTGCCATCCGGTCCAACAATCTCGCCGTTGCTATTGGTACCGCCCGACGTCCAAACTACCTTTCCGTCTTTGTCGGTGACCTGGAATTGAAGAAAGGCGCGCCGGAAACCGACTCCACTGGGAAAGCGGTGACCCGTCAGATTCTGCACGGTGACATCGGCGATCAACTGTTGGCCTGCCGCTTTGACGACGTTAACGTTTACCGTGGCCGTGTTCTCTTGCGCCTGCTGCACGACATTGCTGATCGCGTTCGGAAGGTCAGTCGTGAGACCCGACATGTAATCCGACTGGCGAACACCGAGGATGTAGTTGTAATAGTTTTCGTCCTCGGGATCCACGCGCATAAAGGAGTTAAACATCTGGAGCAGGAAACCATTCAGCCCCAGCAAGTCGTGCCTGCGAAAGCCGGTGGTGCGATAGGTCACGGTGATCTTGTCCAAAGGAAGGCGGTGTGTGGTTCCGGGGAAGCCCTCGTCCTCGACGGCCGCAATTTTGGTAGGCAAGGGCGAGACATTCAGGTTGTACTGCGCGTTCGAATACGAATCCCTCATATGACAGTCCTGGCAGGTCCGCGCTTTCGGATTGTTCGGATTAGATTCGTTCTCGTATTGGCTGTTCAGCCACTCGACGTAAGTGTTCTGCTCCAGGCTGTATTCTTGCGTGGGGTGATCCACTACGGGAAGATCGATCACGTGGCAACTGCCGCAAAGCCGTGAAGAAGTGGTATATGCGTTGTACTTGGGGGTGTAGCCCAGACTGTTCTTCATCGGATCCACCACAATGTGGTTGTCGCCGAAGGGACCCTCGACTTGGTCATTGGCAATCAGGTCGAAGTTGCCAGTCGTCTTTTTCGTGAGGAAATCTTCGAGAGAAGCATAGTCGTCTTTGATGCGGTGGCAGACAGTGCAGCTGATACCCTCGCGCGCCAGCGAACCATATACGTTGTTCGAGTGGTTCACAACATTCGGGTCAAACGTCTGGGCCGGATGCTCTTGCGCGAACTGCCGCTGACCCATCACTCCATGGCAGTGGAAACAGGTGTTGTCGACGAAATCAGCGTACTTCTTGCGCGAGACCGGATCCTTTATCGTGGCGATATAGGCAAGCTCGCTTTCCACCTGCGAATAGAAGACCGGATCGCGCCCGGCCAGACCCATGGGGGACCATCGCCACTCAGCATAGGGCGCAATGCCGATCTGAGTGTTGCTGTTGGGAACTTGCAACAGCATCCAGGGCCAAGTGCTGCTGTGACAACTAAGGCATTGGTCGGAACTCACGAAGCCACCCGGATGGGCGGCGGTCGAAACCGTGCGGTCAAACACCTCCGGCACCATACACGCCACATCTCCGGTCTGGCAGACGGTAGGGGCCGAGCGAAGTTGCTCATGAGGCGGATGCAGCTCTTGAAGCATCTCGTGTTTTTCGTGATCACTGAGCGATTCCCGGATATCTTCTTGGGTCAACGGCTTCTGCGTTTCGTCATCTAGCGGTGCCGGCCGTTGCGGAAGCAGCATTTGCGGGGAGGGGTGCGCAACTGGCACTTGAGCGGACTGCGGGGGGAGGCCAGTGGGCGACTGCGGCTGGCAGTATGGGTTCGCTCTCCAAGATTGATCGATATAAAACGTCAGATAGTTATTGCCGTGTATGTTCTCGAGCGAAGAAAACGTTGATTCTTTTTCGGCCGAGGCATGGCAGCGGAGACAATATTGGCCGTATCCGCCGTTCGGATATTGGTTCTCGGCAAACTTCATGCCATTAAACACCTCGACCCAATACCAGCCGTCCTTGGATGCGCCCGGGCGCCTGATCATGATGCTCCAGTCGTTCAGAAACTGCGAGCTCGTGACGGTCTTGTCATCCATGTACTGGAAGCAGGCCGGAGGCACGGCGGAAATCGCGTTGCTGGTTGGCGGTGTGGCGTACTGCTCCTTGATGATCACCGCGCCCGCCGGAATATCACCTTTCCGGCCGCTCTCCAACCAGCGCGCTACTTCCGGCGAATACCAGATCCTGACGCTGGCATAGTGAGTGCCCCAATTCCATTGCACATACGGCCCGGTCCCGCGAATCGCGACATCGCCCTTCCAACCGGAGGCAGTGCGATAACAACCGGTCTGCATGTACGCCCGGAGCCTTTTGTCAAACTCCTGGTTTTGACCACCCTTTTCCGGGGGCGGCGGTACCAGGTCCTTCGGCCAGACGTTCGGCACGGGGCACCCGTCTTGCGCTCTCGCGGACGCGCAAAGCGCAATTGACAGCGCAGACAAAACAACCACAACTGCAGGGCGGTAGCGCATGGCACGTCCTCCTGAATGGGTGTGAATCCAGAGCATAATAGCAGGAATTCATTACAAATGAGAAGCGATCAAGGGTTTTCAAAGGCATTTTTCAAAACGCGATAATCTTGAGAGATTATGGAACTGTCTCGCAGAGAACTTAGCCTTTTGATTCCTCTTCTGGCCGCGAATGCCGGGCAGCAACAACAGCCGGAAAGCCTCAACACAAAGATTTATCACCCGGATCAGAGCACAAATCTGGCGGGCAAGGAGAAGAAAGGCAGCCGCATTTTCTTCGGAATGGACCATTCCGGATTCCAGTTGGAAATGCATGAAACGGTACTTGGGCCTGGCGTAGCGGCGCATCCGCCGCATAAGCACGTCCACGAAGAAATCATCATTGTGCTGGAGGGTGCGCTGGAAACGCACGTTGAAGGTAAAACAGACCTTGCGGAAACGGGGGCGGTGATCTATTTCGGCTCGAACCAAATGCACAATTCCCGCAACCCCGGGCAAGTCCCGAACAGATATTACGTGCTGGAACTCCGCGGGCACCCAGCTTAATCGCGCTTCACAACAGATACGGTGATGTGGGAGGGATATTGTTTGGAGTGATGGACAGCGTTGTGCGCCACCACGCCCGAGGCCTCATCGTAGTTATTGCCGCCGGTATTCAGGTTGCGGTCAAAGCGCGGAAAGTTGCTGCTGGAGACCTCAATCCGTAAGCGGTGGCCGGCGGGAAAGAAGTTACTGGTTGTCATGGGCTGTAGCGAAAGCTTGTAAACCTTGTCTTTTTCCATCCAAACCGGCGGCTTGTCGTAGCCCTCGCGATAACGAGCACGCTGAATAGTCTCGTCCAGGTTGTAAGCTTTGCCATCGGGATAGACGTCGATCACTTTGACAGTGAAATCAGTGTCCTTGGCATCGGATGAAACGTAGAGCGTTGCTTCCATGGGGCCGCTGACTTCGATTCCCTCTTTCAACGGCTCGGTCGTATAAACGAGAATGTCGGCGCGGGCTTCCATCTTACGTTGATCGAAGGCGCCGCCCGTGACCGCATTGCCGGTACAGCAAACGTTGCCGCCATAGGAGGGCACGGGATTCATCGGATCGTAAGTAAATGCGTCGGGACTGTCAGTGATGGCAGGCTTCGCCGCGAGGACGCCATCTCCGTTGAGGCTGCTGGCTTTGCCGCCGCTCGTCAGGAAAAAGGTCACGGGTTGCGCACCCTCAGGAGGCCAAGTATTGGCTGTCTGCCATTTGTTGATGCCCATGGTGAAGTAGCGAACTTTGGGCATTTTTTCCAGAACCTGATTCTTCTCGCCTTTAAGGAAGTAATCGAACCAGCCGTAGGTTAGAGCGTCATAGTCGAGCCGCGCGTCGCCCATGCTGCGCTCACCCACAATGGTGTTTTCCGTGGCGCGCTTATAGGAGCAATGAAGCGTGGGCGCGATGACGGCATATTGCTCGTTTGCGATCTCAGGCCGCGCGGTTTTGCGGACATAGTTGTAAGCGGCCAGGTTCGGGCCGATGGACACGTCATACCAGGACATGAACCAAAATCCAGGGACGTTGATAGGCTTGCTGTCATTCCAAAGACCGCCGCGATACCAGGCCGGATCGTTGGGCTGACGCTTGATCATGGCGCCGCCGGTCGATACTTCCTCGCGGTCCGCAAAAATTCCGTGCGGGCCATCTACGGACTTGATGATGTCCATCTCGGGAAGGTGCGCCAGCGCTTTCGACCAATCAACGGGAGGCAGTTGTTGCGCGAGGTCGAATGCCTTGGAGACGCGAATCAAATCCTCTTGCGTGGTGTTAGGCGGGAACATGGGCCGGATCTGATTCTGTTCGCCATAGAGCCAAGCAATGAACAGCATTTGTACGGCCCCACCGCGATACCAATTGCCTTGCTCGTAATAGGGACCTACGCGACCGACGCCCGCGCCAAAGCCTTGCGGAATGATCGCGGCTAATGCGGGATTGTTCAACGCCGCCACGCCAAGCTGCCATTCAGCGGTGGAAGAACAGCCGATGGTGCCCACCTTGCCGTTGGACCAGGGCAGGCTGGACATCCAGGTGAGCTCGTCATCGCCGTCAGAAAGAGGAGCGCCCAAAATGTCGTAAGTGCCTTCCGAAAAGAAGTGGCCGCGCTCATTCATCTCGACGTAGGCGTAGCCGCGCTTCACGGCATCAAGCTCATTGGTCATATCACGCGGCGCGCCGAGTTTGACATCCCAGTAGTTGAAGTTGTAAGGCGTGCGAACGAAGATGATGGGATACTTTTTCGAGGCGTCCTTGGGACGGTACACATCGGCCGCCATGCGCTTGCCATCGCGCATGGGGATCATCAATTTGCGGTCAATGATGGCAACGGATTCCAGTTCTTTCTCGGTAGCGTTGCGCCGTGCGATGAGCTGGGCGTCCGAATTGGTTTGCTGCGCAAAAGAGCAGAGCGTAAAAACGCACGGAAGCGTGGCCAGTATGAGTGGTTTCATTTCGCTGAGATTTCCAATTCTAAGATAAGCGGGTTGGGCTACGATAAACGAAGCCGACAATGAGATTTAAAGCGCTCTTATTAGCGGGAGCATGCTCCCTGCTTGCTGCCGCTCCACAAAAAGCCGTGAATCCGGAGGTGCAGGCGATTGTGTCGCAGATTTCGGCGGACCGGATCGCGGACATTCAGAAGAAGCTGGAGAGCTTTGGGACGCGGAATATTTATTCGGCAACGGACGATCCGGCGCATGGAATCGGAGCGGCACGAGAATGGATTGCGGCGCAGTTTCGGAGCTACAGCCCAAAGCTGCAGGTCTCTTTCGATAAGCATCGACTCGCGAAGCAAGGACGCGCTTTCCGGAATGTAGAGATTTGGAACGTCGTTGCGGTGCTACCAGGCACAAGCGAACCTGAGCGGCAGGTGCTGGTCAGCGGCCATTACGACACGATCAATCTGACTTACAAAACGGGACCGGATGGACGGCGAGAGTTGGATCCGGAAGCTACCGTGGCCGCGCCGGCTCCGGGAGTTACCGATGACGGAAGCGGCACGGCAGCCGTGATGGAACTGGCGCGGGTGATGAGCCAATATCAGTTCCGGAAGACAATCGTTTTCGTCACGTTCGCGGCGGAAGAGTACGGGCTATTCGGAAGCGGATTGTATGCCGAGGCTGCGGCGGCGAAGCACGATCTGATCGAAGGGATATTCAACAACGACATTATCGGGAGCGATGTCACCGGCAGTGGTGAAACCAGCAATCGCTATGTGAACGTGTATTCGGAAGAGCCAAACGATTCGAGCTCGCGAGAGCTTGCTCGTTTCATGCAGGAGATGAACGAGCGATATCAGCCGGGATTTAAGGTCAACCTGGTATTCCGGCACGATCGCTTTGGGCGAGGGGGCGATCACAGCCCGTTCAATGCGGCAGGCTATGCGGGCATTCGAATTACTACGCCGATGGAGAATTTCTCGAATCAACACACCGCTACGGATACTTTCGCCAATACGGCTCCGGCGTATACAGCGCTGGTGGCCAAGGCAAACGCGGCGGGAATAGCCTCACTGGCGCTTGCTCCGAAGGCCCCTGAGGTAAAAGCTCCGCCGCCAACGGAGGGACGGGCGTTCGCGTCGCCGCTGGGGCGCGGAAGAGGTCCGGACGGTAAGGGCGGCTACGACGCGGCGATGACATGGCAGAACGATCAGCCGGAAGCGGACCTGTTGGGTTACGCGGTTGTGATGCGCAAAACTACTTCGCCGATTTGGGAGGAAGAGATTTTCGTCGGGAATGTTACGAAGTATACGCTGCCGAACGTGAATATCGATGAGGTGGTACTGGACATCGACAAGGACGGCAATGAGTAGCTATGTGACGCCGCCTTATCGGCAACGGAAATAGAGACTATTGAAGCGCCCTCTTCGAGATTGCACCGGCAGGCCTCCGAGCCCCGGTGCATTCCGAAGAGGCGCAGTTCCTGTATGTGCATCGGCCGCAAGCATCTGAAAATAGCAGGCAGACCCAGATTTCGATAGCACATAGATAGGCAAGCTTTTCTGAAGCGGATAATGTGGAACGCAATGCCGTTGAGTGTCACATCACGTTTTGAAGATAATTTCGCAATTATCGAAATCGCGGGCCCGTTGACGCTGGGCCCCGCTTTAAGCAGTTTGCGTGAGAGCGCGCGCGAGGTTTTAAGCAAGAACAAACTAGCGGGGATCATTCTGAGCGTCGCGCAACTGACCCAGACGGATAGCGCCGGCCTGGGGGAACTGACCGTTGTTTACACGATTGCAACGAAGCGTGGTTGTCCCATTCGCCTGGTAGAGGTTAGCCCACATTTGCGGAAGATGCTGGAGATGACGCGTTTGGACGGCCTGCTGCCAACGGCCAGCGATGTCGCCGCCGCAAAAGCGGAAATGAAAGGTTAAAACAGCCGAGATGGAAATTCATGGGAAGAACATCATAGGCTCGCAGCTTTCGGGTTCGAGCGAGAGAACTTTTCGGGCGTACAATCCGCGAGCGGGAGAGGCGATGGAACCATCCTTCCGGGAGGCGACGGAAGAGGAGGTAAATCGGGCACTCGAACTGGCAGACAGGGCGGCGGTTGAATTGCGTGGCTTCGAGGCAGAACGAATTGTAGATTTCTTGCAGGCCGTGCGGGAGGAAATCAGCGGCATCGGCGACGCACTCATCGAGAGAGCGGACCAGGAAACGGCACTGGGTTTGGATCGTCTGCGAGGGGAACGCGAACGCACGTTGAACCAGATCAAATTGTTCGCCGATATTGTGAAGGAAGGCTCCTGGGTGGATGCACGGATCGATACAGCGCTGCCCGACAGAAAACCTTTGGCGCGACCGGATATCCGGCGAATGCTGCAACCGATTGGACCGGTCGCCGTTTTCGGCGCGAGCAATTTTCCACTAGCGTTTTCGGTGGCTGGGGGAGATACGGTTTCTGCGTTCGCGGCTCGCAACCCGGTGGTCGTGAAAGCGCATCCGGCGCATCCGGGAACATCCGAGCTGGTCGGCAATGCCATTCAAAGAGCCGTGAAGGCGAGATCGATGCCGGAAGGCACGTTCTCGATGCTGCACAGCAAGGCGCCGGAAGTCAGTCTTGCCCTGACAAGGCATCCCATGACGCGCGCGGTGGGATTCACCGGATCGCAGCGGGCGGGACGGGCGCTGTTCGATGCCGCGGCACAACGGCCTAATCCGATACCTGTTTATGCAGAGATGGGAAGCGTGAATCCGGTGTTCGTTCTTCCCGATGCTTTGAAAAGTAAAGGGCCGGGTATTGCGGAAGGTTTGTTTCGCTCCGTGTTACTCGGCGTGGGGCAATTTTGCACTTCGCCGGGGTTGGTGTTTGCCGTAGAAAACGGCAGCTTCCGGGAGTTCCGGGAGAAATTGATTGAGGCTTTTGAGCAAGCGCCGCCGGGGACAATGCTGAATCCCGCCATTTCGAAAGGCTATGCGGACAAACTCAAGAGCGTGGCGGGAGTGAATCGGGTAGAGTCACATGCCGCAGCGCGGGCGAGCGATCCGCAACGAACGGAAGGTCAGCCCGGCGTCTTGGTGACGGATTCGGAGACGTGGAGGCAGAACAAGGAACTGCACGAAGAGATCTTCGGTCCGGCAACCGTGGTGGTGCATTGCGGATCGCACGCTGAACTACTGGACGCAGCCAGGACACTCGAGGGAAGCTTGACTGCAACGATTCATGGCACGGCGGAAGAACTCGGCAATAACGCCGAGTTGATTGACATCCTGAGCCGAAAGGCGGGGCGGCTCATCTTTAATGGCTTTCCTACGGGGGTGGAAGTTGGTTATGCCATGCATCACGGGGGCCCCTATCCATCGACGACCGACGAGAAATTTACGTCAGTGGGCGCCACCGCGATCTATCGCTTTGCTCGGCCGGTGTGCTATCAAGGGTTCCCGGAAAACCAATTGCCGGCAGAGTTGCAGAATGCCAATCCGCGCAAAATCTGGCGGACGATCGACGGACGGCTCACGCGAGATCCTATTTAAGATCCATGGCGATTGAGATTCCTCATGACGTCGATTCGTGCGACGTCAAGTACGGGACTAAGAAGGTCACGCTAACAAATCTCCAGAAAATCTTCTGGCCGGAATCGGGGAAAACGAAACGCGACCTTCTTCTGTATTACGCGGCCGTTGCGCCGGCGTTGATTCCACATATTAAAGATCGCGCCATGGTGATGAAACGATATCCGAACGGGATTGAGGGGAAGTTTTTCTTCATGAAGAGGACTCCGCTGTACCGGCCGGATTGGCTGGAGACCTGCTCGATTGAACACAAATCCGGAAGCATCATCGAGTTTCCGGTAGCGCAGGATCTGGCTTCGGTGTTGTGGATCGTCAACTTGGGCTGTATCGATTTGAACCCGTGGTACGCGCGCTGCGACGACGTGAACCGGCCCGATTTTCTGCATTTCGATTTGGACCCCGTTCCGCCGGCCGAGTTCCAGCAGGTCCGAGAAGTGGCGCTGCTGGTAAAAGGTTATTTAGATCAGAGAAAGGTTGAGAGCTATGCCAAGACGACGGGATCGCGCGGGATTCATATTTACGTTCCGATCCAACGGAAGCCATTGCAAAAGGACGTATGGCGCGTGGCGAAGCGGATTGCGATCGAGTTAGCTAAGGAGCATGCGGATAGGATCACGTCCGAATATCGGGTAGCGCTTCGTCCGGCCGGGCGCGTACTGGTCGATTACAACCAGAATGCCTGGGGCAGAACGCTGGCGTCGGTTTATTCAGTTCGTCCGCGGGCGGGAGCAGCGGTATCCGCGCCAGTAACATGGGAAGAAGTTGAAGCAGGCATCGCGATTTCGGATTTTACGATGGACAACATGCCGGCGCGCGTGGCCAGCTTGGGCGATCTGTTCAGCCACGTGCTACGGCAACGGTCGCGCTGCAGCCTGGAATCACTGACATGAGTCTTCCGCTGCCAGTCGATTACGCGCCGATGGAGGCGGATACCGCCCGCGAGATACCGATGGGCGGGGAATGGGAGTACGAGCCGAAATGGGACGGTTTTCGGTGCCTGGCCTTCCGCGATGGGGCGGACGTGCAGATCATGTCGAAATCGGGGCAGCCGCTAGCGCGCTATTTTCCCGAGATTGTGGAGGCGCTGCTCGCGCTGGCGGCGAAGAAGTTCGTTGTGGACGGAGAGCTCATCGTTACGCAAGATAGAACTCTAAGCTTCGATGCGCTGCTACAGAGAATTCATCCCGCGGAGAGCCGGATTAAGAAGCTTGCCAAAGAAACGCCAGCCACGCTGGTCGTTTTCGATTTACTTGTGAATGAGCGCGGGACGGATCTGACCGGCCGGGTGCTGGATGAAAGGCGAGTTGAGCTGGAACGGTTCGCGGAACATTTCTTCGGCGGGCAGGATCGACTTCGACTCTCTCCGCGTACTCGCGATTTCGATGTGGCGAAGTCTTGGTTCAAGAGAATGGCGGGACCGCTGGACGGAGTAATCGCCAAGCGCGTGGACCATCCGTACAATTCCGGCGAACGCAAATCGATGTTGAAGATCAAGAATCTGCGCACGGCGGACTGCGTGGTCGGAGGTTTTCGGTATGGCGCGAAGAACCGGTTGGTCGGGTCTTTACTCTTGGGCCTCTATGACGACGACGGTTTATTAAATCATGTCGGTTTCACGTCAGGACTTGCCACCGCGGAAAAGACGGGTTTGACCAAGAGGCTGGAAGCACTTGTTCAGCCTCCGGGCTTCACCGGCGCTGCACCGGGCGGGCCTAGCCGCTGGAGTACGGAGCGGAGCACGGAATGGGAACCGTTGGCTCCAAAGCTGGTGGTAGAGGTGCAATACGATCACTTTTCGGGAGACCGTTTTCGCCACGGTACGAAACTGCTTCACTGGCGGCCGGAGAAGCGTCCGGAAGACTGCACGATCCGGCAAGTGCAACGCGAGAGCGAATCGCCTCTAACGCTGCTGGATTGAAGAGGGTCGGCGGCGAGCGGGCACACTTTACCCGCTTCCCTGTCAAACATAATTTAAATCGCGGCTGAGCGGGCTTCGGATCGGGATAATTAGGCGATTTTCCTGGCGAGTCTGTCAGCGACGCCCGGGCGA
The DNA here is from genome assembly GCA_963795445.1 of uncultured Acidobacteriaceae bacterium. GTDB lineage: Bacteria > Acidobacteriota > Terriglobia > Bryobacterales > Bryobacteraceae > Bog-105. The sequence continues at coordinate 535,265 of CAWCHX010000004.1, forward strand.
TTTCCCGCCTTGTAGTGCTCATAGAAGGCGATCTGAACGTCCATTTCCTGGATTGAAAATTCGAACCCAAATTGCGCCGGATTGAATTCGCGGCCAGCCTGCTTTTCCTGCCGCTGGATCTCGAGCGCGTCCTTCATATCCAGTTCCCGGTCGCGCCTGCGCTTGGCCTGCATCTGTTGCAGCTCAATGAGATCTTTCTCGCGCTGCTTGCGAAGGCGGCCTTCCTGGACGCCGAGATTGTTGAGCTCCTTCTTATAGGTGATGAAGACCTGCGCTTCAATGAGGGTATTGCGCACGGCAGCGTCTTCTTCATCAGCGAACTTCGCGGCGAGGTCGCGACGGCCAATGGCGTAGATGCCTGATTCGAGAGAAGGGATGCGGAGGAGACGCCATTCGGTATCGGCGATGGCTTGAACGAGAGCGTTCTCGTCCTCCACGGGGTTGTACTTCTTGAAAAAACGCTGGACGTGCTGCTCATATTTGGCGGCATCGTCACCGGGCAGCAGAACAGTGCGGCCGGTGAGTCCGGTTTTGACGGCGTTCAGAGAAGATTTGGCTTTACCGTCCGAACTGGTTGGACCGGTAGAAAGTTGAGCGTTCGCTCGATTCGCGTGTGATTTGCGCGTCGCTTGACATAGTGATGGCATAAGTTTCCTACGGCATCGTTCGAGAGAGACGAGCTTTTTTGGGCTAAGTTATTGAAATAGCTGAGCTGAGTTTATTTTGGAAATCGGAACAGGGGGGCCGGATGTCCCGGCCCGCCCTGTGAACTGCGAGTGTTTAGAAGTGGATGCGGAGGCCAAACTCCATGTTGCGAGGAGTGTTGGCCTGAGTGGTGATCCTTCCGAACGTTGCCTGGACTAGTAAGACTCAAACTGCTCGGGTTGCCAGGCTGATCGTGGTTCAGAACATTGGTGAACTGGAAGCTGAGTGTCGCACCAACTCGCCCCTCTTTCCAGATGCCGATGTCCTTTAATGCTTGTGCATCGAGATTCCAGGTCGGCAAGCCGCGAATGTTGCCATATCCGCCGCAGCTTGTGTCATAGCCTAAGACACAACGGCGGAATTCCGTGTATACGGCGGCCGGGTTACTGAACATGTTGATCGCCAGTACTGTTGGTAGTACCCGTGCCATTGGAGCCGCTTACGTTGTAAATTGCGCTGGAGCCGCCAGTGTACGCTGCGGCTCCGACTGCGTTCTCCGCGCTGGTGGTAACTCCCGAACTGGGGGTGACTTCGCCGAAGGCTGGCATGCATGCTGTACAGCTTCCCTCGCTATAACTCACGCCGATGGGAGCGCCACTTAGGGCAGTGAAGATGGGAGAAATCGTCCACCCTCCCAGAATGTGACCAGCGATTCCATGCTGCGCCCTGAAGTAAGGCGGCTGATATGTCATCGCGACGTTATAGATGAATTTGTAATCGAAGCTATTGGGCCCGTACATGGACGCCGATGTTGAAGGGATCGAGAGCGGTAGCGGAACTAGTAGCTTGAGTAGTAGCCGCAGTTCCGAGCGAGCGGCCATAAGTGAAATTAGAAGTCAGCACTCAAGCCGCGATAATCACGTGCTCTCCAAGTGACGAACAGGGCATTGTAGTTCCCATATCCTTCGCTGGTAATGAAGCCCATGGATGACATCTGAGTTGGCATCGGGCATGGTAGGCCCAAGCGTCCAAGAGGGAGCTGCATTCAAATTCTTCCAGAGACTTGAAACCGCAGTGGAGTTGAATAGCGACGTATTCTTGGAAGCGACGGCTGCCGTGCAGCTGGCGAAGCCTTTGCAATAAGCGGAACCCGCTCCGCCGAGGGCCGCTTCAAAGAAGGCCTGCGTGGGAACGTTAGCGGCGCGAAATGCCTACATTAGCCATGGCGAGATAGGTGGCGGCGTATGCTTGAGCGAAGCTTTGACCGTTGAGAGTGGTCATGTAGGGCACGGCGTCTATGTTAATTTCCTGCTCTTCATTGCGGATGATGCGTCCGATATAGCCAGTTTCCAGAGTCATTTTTGTGCCAATCGCGCGCTGAATGGAGAATGTGAAGTTATCAGTTCGCTCCGGCTTGATAGTTCGGGTCAAGGGCACTGGGATCCTGCGCGTACGCGCCATTGACGCCTGGATAAAAAGGCTGAGCGAGCGTTTGCGAGGCAGTCGGAAGGGGCGCCGAATTGCCATCGGTTCCGATTCGAAAAGCAGTGGTCGGATCAACATTGCCGCTCCCCGAACAGGTGCCGTTCTTGTTGGCGCCAGGACAGCTTACTGCTTGCAGCAGCCCCGGGCCAAGTAGCGGAACAAGAACTAGATCAACGCCATTGAGGCGACCATAAATCCTGCCATATCCACCACGAACTACCGTCTTGCCGTCCCCGAAAAGCTAGCACCGAGTAAACCGCTGGAATATTTCGGATTCCATGCAAGGGCGAGCGCGCGGACTGAATTCATCCCAGACCGTATTGTACGGGTATTTGCGCCCTGAATTCTTAACGGTCTCGAATCCGAGCGTCGGATTGTAGACCTGTCCGGCCAGAGCCGCCGCTTTGCGCTGCCGCCATGTAACTGGCGGTATCACAAGTTTGCCGGATTGATCCACGAGCATGACCTGCTTGCCGTTCAATTCATAGGGAGGAAGCTCAAGCAGCCCAGCCCAAGCCATAAGTCAGAGTAAACGTTGGCTTCATGTGCCAGGTATCGAGAGCGTAGAGGTTATATGTCGGAATTACACTTTGATCGGTAGCTACGCTTCCGACAGGCTGAAGAGTCAAGTTAGTACCGGCGCGCGTATAGGCAACTTGAGGCTGATTGACCAGACCCAGCACTTCTGAGTAGAGCGCCGCATAGTTACTCTGTTGGCCCGCAGGAACGGTGGCGGGGATGTAAGGCGAATTCGTAAAATTGATACCCTGGCTACCAATCTGATAAACGATGGCGTTGTTTACGCCGTTTCCGTTGTCTGTTCGCATGTGGAAATCGAAGTTGCGCTGATAAAGGCCACCAAACTGGAAGACGTGGTTGCCCTTGATCATCGTAACATCGTCTTTGAACATGCTGTCCTGACCGTCCCAGAAGCGCTGACGCACGCTCTGGGTATTGATGTTGTAAGGAATCAGGATGGTTGCCGCGGTGGCGCTTTCCGCAATCTGATTTGCCGGTCCACTGGCGATCTCTACTGCGCCACCCAATCCAGGAAGTTGGGGCGGTGCGTTGACACTTCCCCACTGCCAGAAATTCCTGGTGTAGCTGAAAACAAAGTCGTTTGTAGCCGATGGAGAGAGCACGGTTGTCAAGCCGGCTACAACAAGGCCGGGAGCTGATCGCGGGGCGCCACAGCGGCAGGTTGCCCAAGTGTGTCGCCCGGAAGCACGCCGCCGATGTCGACTTGATTGTTCGTCAAGTTGATGAGCTTCATGAAGCGATAGCTAGTAAAAAAGTGCCACTTTTCCGAAAAATCGTGGTCGATGCGGCCAACATAGATGTCGAGGTAAGTAGGTGCGCGGAGGGTTGAGAGATAGCCCAGCACGTTCACTTGATCCGCTCCGTTAGAACCGAAGGCGGGATCGTTAGGCAAGGGCATCTGGTTGTTACCAAATCTGCTTGACGACAGGATTAATGCCGATGCCACGGGGATCGCAGGCGGCGTTGCCACACTGGGCGGGCTGATAGGTTGTACCGCCAACGGTGACGGCGACCGGGTTCAGGTTATATGGGACATACGTTACCCGCGCGAGTTGGCGACCTGAATGACACCAGCGCGCAAGAGGCAGCGAGGGTACCGGCCTCTCATAGTTGCTGACGTTGGGGAAGCGAAAACCCTCATAGTTGAAGAAAAAGTACCATTTTCCGCCCAAGAATATTAGGCGCGAAGGGTCCGCCAATGGAGACTCCAAAGCGATCGCGGTGATTAGAGGGCAGCGGCGTATACGCCAAGCCCTGAGTGGGCGTGTGATTGTTGACCCAGGTATTCGCAGCGCCGACGTTTGTGGCGAAGTAGTAGCCATAGCCCGCGCCGTGAAACTGATTTGTGCCGCGCTTGGTTACCATCTGAACCTGGCTCCCCATAGAGCTGTTGAAGTCGGCAGTCTGGTTAAAGGTTGTGACTTTGAATTCTTCGATGCTTTCGACCGAGGCGGGCACCACGCCCGTAGGAGAGCCGTCCGTCTGCGTGCCTCCCATGCCGGTGAAGTTGGTCACGTAAGAAGTATTGTTACCCGCCATATCGTCGCTGTTATTGCCGCCATCAATGGTGTAGGTGTTCTGGTCCTGCACAGCCCCGGCCGTATAGCCTCCAGGGGTCACTCCGGGTTGAAGCACGGCTAGAGTGGCACACATCCCGGCCGAGATTCGGCAGAGCCTGAATCGCGGTTCCGGAAAGCGTCGTTCCCACGGAGGCATTAGTGGTCTGCAGCTCGGCGGCAGCTTGGGCTTGGACTTCTACAGTGGTAGATGTCGAGCCGATCTGAAGGGTAGCTGTTGACAGTAAGGGTCGTACCGATTTCCACCTGTTGCTGGTCCACGCGCGAGGTTGCAAATCCGGTTTTACCGAAGGACACCGTATAGGTGCCCGGATTCACATTGACGAAGACATAACGACCGTCGCTGTTGGTGGTACTCGTCTGCGCGGCGTTGGTAGCAGTGTCGATAATCCTGACTTGAGCTCCTGCAATCGCGGCGCCCTGCTGGTCTGTCACCTGGCCGGTGACGGTGGCGGTTGAAGTCGCTTGCGCCCAGGCGAGAGTCGCACTCAGGGCTAACGAGAACGCCCAACAAACGACGAACCTCCAAAGAAAAGAACGAGATACACCCATATACCGCAGCATGAAGCTCGGATTCATTACATTCCTCTTTCTCAGATCAGTAACGAGGGACCCGTGAATTGATATACGGGAAATACTATTCTGAAAAGCCGGTGTTGTCAAGGAGTTCCAGCGTGAGGACCTCCTTTGAGGTCCTAACCGGACCTGAAAGGAGGGGAAGTACTGCGGGTACTTTCGGAGCGCATTTCGACGTTTACAACGCAAAACGGCCCAGATTCAGGCGAACCTGAAGCTGGGCCTCCTCCGATAAAGCGGTTTGGTTACTTCTGCGGAGATGTGGAGGTGCTGCTGGTCGTGCTTTGGGTGCTCGAGGTACCGGTCGCGTTCTTCTTGACGCGCTTTTTGTGAACCTTCTTCGTGCTGGTGCTCGAAGTGTCGGTGGAAGATTGCGAGGTGTTCTGAGCCTTCTTCGCTGCACTGGGAGCAGCCATCAGGAAAGGAACCGCCGCAACGGTCAAGAGGGTGGATGTAAATAGCTTTTTCATTTTTTTTCTCCTTCAACGGTGGCGGAAATTTTTCAGAGGCGACGGATAGAAGCAGCAGTTCATATTTTTCTTGTTGTTTTGTTTTGGCTGCTGCTTTTCCGGTTCGCTTGTCTGGCCGCTCACAACTCTACTTTGCCTGTTTGCGCGCTTTGGCGCCATCACCTGAAAGGGCGAAAATTTATCCCTTTTATTGGGGATAGCCGGAAGGAATTTTTAATGAAAGAATCATCATGGTGCAACAGACGAACTCCATTACAAGAGCGCACTTGCAACGGCTGCTGGTGGTGGGGCTTTGCCTTTCAGCGCTGTTACTGCTTTCCGCCTTGCTGGTGGCGTTGCGGGCCGTCCATCAGATAGACCGGATTACGCAAACGTTTGCCGACCAGCAGTCACTGGCAAAGGCGGCGATTGACGGGATCGAAACGCAACAGGCGGAATTAAACAGCCGGTGGCTGAAATTGGCGCGGAAGAAAGATGTTGTGCGGCGCGAAGAGATTCTGGATGAAATCGGGCAAAACCGGGCGCAAATGAGCAGCGCGCTGGAATCGGCATACAAGCAGGCCGAGTTGTTGCGGGAGAGCATTTACCAGGAGGGCCATGGACTGCTGCGTTGGACGGTTTGGCTGTTCGCGGCATGCGTGGGCCTGTCGTTGTTGTGCGCCTCGTGGGTGGTGCGAGCCTCGGCCGGTTTATTTCGAAGACTCGAGCAGCAAGCAGGCGAGCTCACCAGCCTGCAGTACCAATTTCTGGAGAGCCAGGAAGATGTCGCGCGACGCTTCTCGCACGAATTACACGATGAATTGGGCCAGGCGTTGACAGCAGTAAAGGCCAATCTTTCGGCCCTGCGAGGAACCGGGGACGATGCCCGCGTGGACGATTGCATGCGGCTGGTGGATCGGGCGATTCAGGATGTACGGGAGATGTCACAACTGCTGCGGCCAACCATCCTGGACGATTTCGGGCTAGATGCGGCTTTACGATCGCTTACGGAGAACTTCGCGCAACGAACCGGGATAGAGGTGAAGTATCGAAGCAATATCGAAGGGCGGCGTCTGCCCGATAACGCCGAGACGAACCTGTTCCGGATCGCTCAAGAGGCGCTGACGAATGTGGCCAGGCATGCGGGGGCGGAGAGTGTGTCAGTGGACCTGTTGTCAGGGGGCGATGAGGTCGTTTTGAAAATCCGCGACAATGGGCGAGGGTTCGAAATCAGCGAGCCACGCGGCTCCCCGGGGTTGGGATTGGCAGGCATGCAGACGCGAGCGCGCGGCTGCGGCGGAAGACTGCGAATGGAAACCGGAAAAGGCAAGGGTATGACTATCGAGGTGACGTGTCCGAGCGGGGCATAAAGATCTTATTGGTCGACGATCACACGATTGTGCGACAGGGTTTAAAGCTGATTCTTTCGGCAAACAGCGACTTACAGGTGGTGGGTGAGGCCGCGAATGGACGGGAAGCGGTTGAACTAGCGGAAAAGCTGAAGCCCGATATCGTTTTGATGGATGTGGCCATGCCGGAGTTGAACGGCATTGAAGCAACGCGAAAAATGGTGGAGGCGAATGCGCGTTTGCGGGTGCTGGTTTTGAGCATGCATAAAGAAGCCGTGTATGTGCGCGAAATTCTACGCGCGGGGGCACGCGGATACATTCTCAAAGACGCGATCGATACGGAATTGCTGAGCGCGGTGCGGTCCGTAGCGCGCGGGGACGGCTACATTAGCCCGGCTGTTTCGGGAGCCCTATTAAGCGACTATCGTCAAAACGTCACGGACCCAATTGACCTGCTCTCCAGCCGGGAGCGAGAAGTATTGCAGCATATCGCAGAGGGAAAGACGAACAAAGAAATCGCCACCCGCTTGAACTTAAGCGTTTACACGGTGGATTCGCATCGCGGAAAGATTATGGAGAAGCTGAATCTGCACAGTACGGGAGAACTGGTGCGGTTCGCGATGAAACACGGGCTGATCGATTAGCAAACCGCTTGCTAACGCGCGCGGCTCGGTTTCGAGGTTAAGTTATCAGGCCTTGCATTTGTTCGAGACTTGGAGTATTCTTGACCACAATTCTGTCAAGTTGAAAGGAAACTCGCAATGCGAAAGCTATCCGCGAAGATAGTTGTTTTCTTCTTTGCATTTGTCCTGGGGGGTTATGGGCAGACCATTACCGGCTCACTGTCTGGGCGTGTTATCGATCAGCAGGGGGCGGCTGTTACAAACGCGACGATAACAGCCACGGAGGCCGACAAGAACGTTACACAAACCACGAAAACCGGTGAGCAGGGTGATTTTGTTTTCCCGGCGCTCGAGCCAGGGAATTACAGCATCGCGGTCCAGGTGCAAGGATTTAAGAAACTCGAACGGGAAAATGTCGCGCTTCACGCGAACGACAAGCTGGCCTTGGGCAACCTCAACTTAGAAGTGGGCGCTGTTACCGAAACAATTGAGGTCTCCGCGCAGGCGGCCCTGCTCCAGACCGACAGCGTGGAGCGTTCCGCCACGATAACTGGCAAACAGATCGAAAATATTGAGGTGAACGGACGAAATCCTCTTGATATGACCAAGCTGATTCCCGGGGTTGTCGATACGACGAATTTTCAGGTGGGTGGGCCGGGCGGCATTGGAAGCATCCAGGTGAATGGAAACCGTGGCTCGGCGAACATGCTGACGATCAATGGAATCGAGAATTTGGATACGGGGTCTAACGGCTCGCAAAATGTGACTGTCAGCATGGATTCGACGCAGGAATTCAAGATTTTGACGGGCGTCTATCAAGCCGAATATGGCCGCAACGCCGGGGCACAGATCTCGGTGGTGACCAAGACCGGCACCGATCAGTTTCATGGCAGCGGATATTGGTACCACCGCCACGACGATTTGAACGCGAATAGCTGGTTGAACAACGCCAAGGGCCTGCCGCGCAGCCTATTCCGCTATAACGATCCCGGGTACACCATAGGCGGTCCCATTTACATACCGAAGCTTAATCCGAATAAGGAGAAGCTGTTCTTCTTCTTCAGCCAGGAATGGCAGGAGCAATTGGCGCCCAATAGCGTGCACAACGTGGACGTACCGACCGCGCTCGAACGTCAGGGGAACTATTCGCAAAGCGTCGATAGCAGCGGCAAGCCCGTGGTCATTAAAGACCCGAATTCGGGAGCGCCGTTCCCCGGCAATATCATTCCTTCGAATCGCCTGTATGCTCCCGGGCAAGCTTTACTGAATCTGTTTCCACTGCCGAACGTGACTGGGCAAGTTGGTTATAACTACACGTCGCAGATTTCAAACTCACAAAACCGGCGCGAGGATCTTCTGCGCATCGATTACAACGTAACCGATAAGCTGAGAATTTTTGGACACTACATCAACAATGCGCAACCATTCGTCTACCCTTACGGCTCGTTCGTGTTGGGCATCAATGTGCCGGTTGTGCCAATCGAATATCTGAATCCCGGCTGGAGTTACGCGGCTGGCGGCACATGGGTAATAAGTCCGACTATGACGAACGAGTTCAATTTCGGCATAACTCATAACTCGATAGATATCGATGAGGTCGGAAACAAACTTACGCGAACCGCGTCTGGCGTTACGCTGCCTCTGCTGTATCCGAGCGCAGTACAAGAGGACTTCATTCCTGGTTTCACTTTCTCCGGAACACATATCACAAGTTCATTCGCGCCCGTTTTCACATCGGTGGGCGATGCGCCCTTCGTCAACTTCAACACGGTTTTCAATTGGAGCGATAACCTGACGAAGATCTGGGGCACGCACACCATCAAGACGGGAGCCTTCTTCGAGCGCAGCCGTAAGAATCAAACCTCATTCGGCAATAACAATGGCCAGTACAACTTCGGGGACTCTTCGTCTAACCCATACGATACGGGATACGGCTTCTCTAACGCTGCTTTGGGCGTTTACAACACCTTCGACCAAGCACAAAACTACATTAATGGCGAGTATCGCTACTGGAACATCGAGGGGTTCGTCCAGGACACTTGGAAAGTAACGCCTCGCATCACGCTGGATTACGGGTTACGCATTCAGTGGTATCAACCTCAGTACGATTCATCGCTGCAAGCATCCACGTTCGTGCTGAGCGCCTGGAATCCGGCGCAAGCTCCCCGGCTTTACCAGCCCATCCTCATAGGTGGGGCTCGCATGGCCTACGATCCGACGACTAACCCGAACCCGACGAAAGCTACCGCACTGCCTGCCTACGATATCGGCTTGGAAGTGCCCAATACAGGTAATCCCTTTAACGGCGTCATCCAATCCGAAAAGGGCATCAACCAATACTTGCAGACCAATCGTGGACCGCAATGGGGGCCCAGGTTCGGAGTTGCTTGGGATGTAACCGGGAAACAGAATATCGTCATTAGAACCGGCGGCGGCATTTACTACGATCGCTTCCAGGGAAATCGCGTGTTTGATATGGTTCGTAACCCTCCTGAGGGTCTCGACCCGCAGTTTGTCTACGGATTTGCCCAGAATATTAACCCTAATAACATCCTGCTTGCTCCGCCGACGCTTTACGCGGCCGATCCCACGGGTAAGTTGCCCACGACTTACGATTTTCAATTCAGTATTCAATCCAGATTGCCTTGGAGCATGATGCTGGATACGGCTTACGTGGGCGGCTTGGGCAGACACTTGCAGGACAACAGAAACTTGAACCCGGTACCCTATGGTGCCGACTTCCTGCCGCAGAACCAGGATCCGACGCTGGTGGCGACACAACCCACCGCGCTCAAAGGTAACAATGCGCTTACAGCCAATTTCTTGCGGCCACTAACAGGCTACGGGCAGATCAACTTGTACGAGAGCGCCGCCACTTCGAATTACAATGCCTTACAGGTTACTTTGAACAGGCGCGCCGTTGGCGGATTATTCGTGGGGCTTGCCTATACTTACAGCAAAGCGCTTACCACAGCAACTTCCGACACGACTTTCGTGCGGACGGATAACTTGACCAAAGCAGCCGACTATGGACCGGCTAGCTTTGACCGCCGGCAGATCTTCGCGGCGAATTACGTTTATACACTGCCGAATTTAGCCAGCGGGAACCGATTTATTCGCGCAGTAACGAACGGCTGGCAATATTCGGGCGTCGTATCGATTGGGACGGGCGCTCCGTTTACCCCAGGTGTGAGTATTTCCGGCGTATCCAGCCAGAACACAACCGGAAACAGCGTAGCCAACGGGACCTACGAAGGGGCAAGGGTGGGGTATGTGCTCGGATGCAACCCCTATACGGGTTCCAGCGATCCGTGGAACCGGTTAAATTCGGCATGTTTCTTCGCGCCGCAGCCCGGCAGCCTAGGTCTGGAATCCGGCATCAACTGGTTATACCAGCCGGGCTATATTGACTTCGACATGTCGCTTCAAAAGCAGTTTGCGATTGGGGAGCGGGTCCATCTGCAGTTCCGAGTGGATGCGTTCAACGTTTTCAATCATCCAAACTTTATCTCGCTCAACACGACGCTGAACTTCAGCGGCACATACCCGAATGCCGAAACGGTTGCGAACAATCCCTACAATGCTGCGGGCGTGTTGGTGAACCAGAACGGATTTGGGGCGGTCTCGGCTCCCTCGTCAACGGGAAGTTCGACGGGCAATCCTCGCATTCTACAAACGGTCATTCGCATCACTTTCTGATAGGCGGGTCGAAGGCACGGCTGGCAGGCGAAAGCGCCTACCCCACTAGAAACGGCGGCGGCCCGCTTTTTTCTCCTCGGAGTTCAGAGCTTGGTGCAGCAGCATTTTGAGGTACGTCTGGTACCGCAATCCCTTCTCGGCGGCTAAGGTTCTGGCTCGTGTGAGGTCATCTTCCGCCAGCCGGATTGTGATTGTTGGCGACGCTCCGGCCTGGCTGGCCCGCTCGCGGGCAACTCGCGCCACGGTCCCCTTGCCAAGTTGGCCCGCAGCTTTGGCTTGCTCGAAGCGGTCTGCGATAAGGTTCTGATTTTTCACCCACCACTCGGCTTCTTGTGCCTCAGTCGTGAAGGGGGGCTGTTTCTTGGCCATAGTGGATCACCTCTCTCGTTCTTGGTAGTAAAACTGAATGAGGCGTTTGATTGGTTCAAACGCCGTTACAACGCGTACACGGTCTTCGCGCCATGTGGTCACCACGAGAAGAACGCGGCCTGGCACTGTCGCGCCGAGGTTGAGATAGCGCTCCTCCCCTAGTGTACCTTGTTTGTAGGTACAGTGGAACATGTCCGACTGCGATTCTGCGGCGAACTAAACCGGATCGTTCGCTACAACGCACGGATGGCAGGCGAAAGCGGCTACGGTACCTGATACCCTTTGGTTTCATGCAAAGTCGTGTTTCAGCTTTCGTACGACGATTTTGCATTTTTGTTGCGGCTTGCTCTCTGTACGCGGCAGTAGATGTTAACTCACTGCCGAAGCCGACCGGCTATGTCAGCGATCTGGCGCACGTAGTGAACCCGGCCGATAAGGAGCAACTCGAAGCTTTCTGCACCAGAGTCCAGCAAGAACTCGGAGTTCAGTTCGCGCTCGTGACCATCGATACTCTGGGCGATCAGCCGGTTCGTGATTTTGCATTGGACCTCGGCAGAAAGTGGGGAGTCGGACCAAGTGGGAGCAATCAAGGCGTACTGCTGCTGCTGGTCGTCAAAGACCACAAAGATGACATAGAAACCGGCCGCGGTATTGAGCCATATATTACGGATGGATTTGCAGGAAGCACGTTGCGCTCCATGCGTCCAGATCTTCGCGGCGGCAATTACGGCGCGGCGCTGCTTGCGGGAGCGGGCTCCATGGCGGCGCAGATCGCTCAGGGCAAAGGAGTCGCGTTTTCGGGAACTGTTCCGCAACCTGAGGAAGAACCTCGGCGAATCGCCGTGCGTCACCGAAGCGGTATTCCCTTCCCCCTGCTCATCCTCGGTATCTTTTTTGTGCTGTGGCTGCTCGGGCGCGGTGGACGGCGTGGCGGCGGAGGCGGAGGATTCCTGACCGGCATGCTGCTCGGGGGTCTGTTTGGCGGGGGCCGCGGCTATGGCGGAGGCTGGGGGAATGGAGGCGGATTTGGCGGCGGCTCAGGAGGCGGCGGTGGCTTTGGCGGTTTCGGCGGCGGCGATTTCGGTGGCGGAGGCGCAAGCAGCGACTGGTAAGGAAGCGGCGCGAGGAGCACGACTTTGGAGCAACAACTTTCAGAATTGATCGACCGGCTCAAAACGGCTTTCGGCGAGCGCCTGGTGTCTGCAATACTCTATGGCTCGGCGGCGATGGACGATTGGCACGAGCACAGCTCCGACCTGAATGTTCTGTGCGTGCTCAGCCGGCTTTCGCGGCAGGAACTCTCAGAATCCGAACCGATTTTCCGCTGGTGGCGCGAGAAAGGTAATCCACCGCCGCTGCTGCTGACTCCTGAAGAGGTCCGCAGTTCCACAGATTGCTTTCCCATGGAATTTCACGATATGCAGGAGCATAGGCGGGTGCTTCATGGCGAGGATGTCATTCGGGGTCTGGAGATCGACCGCTCGTTCTATCGGGCACAGGTGGAACATGAACTCCGCGCCAAACAGATCCGCTTGCGCCAAAAGGCCGCGGAGCTGCTTTCAAATCGAGAGCGGCTGATGAAGCTTCTGGTCGATTCTATCTCGACGTTTTGCGTGCTCGGACGACACGCCCTCATCTTGAGCGGCCATGAACCGCGCTGGCGAAAAAAGGAGATCGTGTCCGCTTTGGAGGAGGCGATGAAAATGCGCCTGGAGGGCGCGAATGCGATACTAGCGATTCGTGCGGTGAAGAAGCCAGCAGCAGACACAAAGGCCGTGTCTTTGCTCGATAAGTATCTTGAAGAAGTGGACGCGCTGGTGCGTTTTGTAGACGCGCTCGATAAATGACGGGAAGTTGGGATGCAGATGAATAGAGGAGCCGAAGGATGAAGGGCGCGCTGATAGTCGTGGTTGTTTTGGTACTAGCGGTCTTGGTTTTTGGCGGACAACTGATGGGCGAGAAGAATCAGTTCGTGACCGAGAAGAATGATATTGACGCGCGCTGGGCGCAGGTGGACAACGACATGAAGCGCCGCGCGGACTTGATTCCAAACTTGGTCGAGACCGTGAAAGGGTACGCCAAGCAAGAGCAGACGGTCATAGGCGAAGTAGCGAATGCGCGAGCCGCTCTTCTGGGGGCGCATAGCAAGCAAGACGAGATCAGCGCCAATAATCAGCTCAGCGGCGCGATTGGCCGGCTCCTGGTCCTGCAGGAAAATTATCCACAGCTCAAATCGAACGAAAACTTCCTTCGGCTGCAGGATGAGCTCGCGGGCACAGAGAACCGGATCGCGGTGGACCGGCGCGACTACAATGAGGCCATCAAGAAATACAATACCGACATAGAACTATTCCCGAAAAGCATCGCGGCATCTATTTTCGGTTATCGGGCCGATGACGCCTATTTCAAGGCCAGCGAAGAAGAAAAGAAAGTTCCTCAAGTGAAGTTTTAGCCCGGCTGCTCTTCTTCTTCCACTTCATTCCAATCTTCAGCGTACTTGCCATACTGCTTCAATACCGAGATGGAGGCGCTACTACTGAACCCGGCAGTACGCAAGCGGCGATAAACACCGGCAAAGCGCTTCTCTTCTTGCAAGAGCAATGCCAAATCCTTGCCGCGGTACTTACGCTTTAAATAGTGCTGAATGAGATCCGCCTCGTCTGTGCCCGCGAACGTTTTTTCGACGGCCTTTTCCGCAATGGTGGACGGCACCTGTTTAGAGCGCAGCTCACGCAGTACTCGAAGGCGGCCGAGACCTCGATTTTGCAGCCGGGTGGACGCAAATGCCTCAGAGAACTTCTTGTCGTCCGTCAAGCCATAGTCCCGAAGCTTCACCATCGTGGTGTCCAGATCCGCCATCGACTGGGCGCGCCGTAGCAGCTTCTGCCTCAGCTCATTAGCGGAGTGCGCGCGCTGGCCTAACATGCGCAAAGCGCACTCCCATAGACCGGGGCCGTCGAGCTTCTTCGGCTGTCCGCGTACACCCATCTCGCTGAAACGTTTGCTACTGTACCATGCTCTACAAGATGTAAACTGCCAAATAGCAGGCCTTTGAAGGACCTGACTTGCAAGGAGAGTGATATGGAGGAAAAAAGCGGCTTCGGCTACTTTTTGTTGGGATTGGGCATCGGTGTTGCGGCCGGAATCTTGTGGGCTCCCAGAGCAGGCGAGGAAACCCGCCAGATAATCGCCGATAAAGCCGGTGAAAGCGCGGACTATCTAAAGAATCGCGCTCAGGAAGGAACGGAATATGTTCGCCAGCGCAGCGAGGATGTGAGGCAATCCGCAGCGGATATCTACGAGAAAGGCAGGTCGACTGTCCTGCGGCAAAAGGACACCCTTAACGCCGCGGTCGAAGCAGGCAAGCAGGCTTACCGGGATGCCGTGAGCGACATCAAATCGACCGCTGCCGGTACGACCGGCGGAGCTGGCAATACATCAGAAAGCGTTTAGCCGGGCTTGATTCCGATCAAGACGTAGCGCTCTGCCATGGACCAGCAAACGCTTCTCATTCTCCTGACCATCTTCGTTGCCCTAGCGGCAATTGCAATGCTGATTCAGGCCGGCACGCTTGTCGGCCTGTTTCTGGTGGCGCGCAAGGTGTCGCAGAAAATCATGCCCATGGTTCCAGAAGTGGAGGCGGTCGTGGGCGTGACGCGGCGCACGTTAGAGGGGGCCGAGAAGCATATAGAGAAGATCGGAACTACGAGTAGCGCTATTCTGGACATCACCAAACAGCAGCTCGCGAGGGTGGATGAGTTAATGGGAGACGCGACTACTCGGGCGAAGGTCCAGATGGAACGCGCGGAAATGGTGCTGGACGACACGATGACGCGCGTGCAGGAGACCGTTTCTTTTGTGCAATCCGGCGTGGTGCGGCCGGTTCGGGAAATCTATGGAATCTTCGCTGGAATCCGGACGGCGCTCTCGTACTTGGGGCGCACTGGCCGTCCGACAGTGGATCATGCCACGTCCGACGAGGAAATGTTCATCTGAACGGGCTCGCTTCGCGTAAGGGCAGGCTTAGCTCATACGCTTTCGCGTAGGCGGAAATGCTCTAGTTCAGGGATCAGCGCGAAGCGTTTTTTCACTGTTTGTAGCGACTCTCCTACCTGCTGGATCGAGGCTAAATTCCAACCCGAGCGGCGGCTCACGAGACGCAGGTAGCCGACTTTGCGCGGATCGATTTCCATGATTCGGCAGCAGGTTGCGTCAACGCTGGGCGCATGCGTTCCCGCTACGACGACGCCTGGAGCGATGCTTGTGCCGAGAATTGGGCCATTGCCTTCCATGGCTTCAATACCGTCGACGAGAGAGAAGTGGCGCGGAAAGAGGTAGTGAAGATCGGCGACGCATTCGTCTATGCCGGCCCAATGCAGAAGGTTTTTAGGCCAGCCATAGACGTTCCCAGGGACTAATCCGAAAAGATTTTTCATGGAGAGCGTGGCTCCCGTCCAGTGGTGCGTTTTCATCTTTGCCATAGAGACCAACAGGTCGCAGCCCAGCGCCGTGCGTGGTAAATAGAGTTCTGACAAAGAAGAGAACGGCGTCCGGAGCACCACTCGGCTCACCTCGTCCAGGTTCAGATCGGTGAAGTTCTTCTCGAATCCAGGGATTGTGCTGAAGTATCCCGCGGCCGAAGCCAGGTCCAGCGTGGTTCGCCGGTGACCGGGCCCCTCCGCAATTCGAACCTGACTTGCTCCTAATGAGCGGAAAGCTTCCGCGGCCGCAGCGACCAAAGCGGGATGAGTATTGATAGGAGCGTCAGAACTAAATTCGACGAGATTCGGTTTCAGGAGAACGCTCTTACCGGCAATCGGAAGCTGATGCTCGACCAGAATGCGTCTTATAAGAGATTCCAGATCAGAAGAATACGAAGTAGCGCGAACGATCGAAACGAGAGGCTTCGGTTGCTTAATAGCTCGATGGCAGGCGGCGGCAAGTCCCAGGCATCCGAAGAAGAAATAGCGCCGATTGATTTGCCCGAATTGGCTCATCACGCTGCCGTTAGAAATTTATTGGTGGCGCTATGTCCCGCCAGCGCAAGCAGCCTGAGAGAGATGTCGCGGGTTGTCCGGCACGGCAACGGGGTTCCGAATTCCCGCACATCGCGGCCGTGGCGAATGAGTGCCAACTGCAACCAGGAGAGAGCCTCGATAGAGCCGGGATTGTTCAGAAGCGATTCCGCGAATTGGAGCGGAACCGACAATTCAGAATCGGGCACGCCGGAAAGAGCCAGCAGCGCCATCCCGGTCATTTCCGGATAGGAGCCGGAATTCTCGCTGAGGTAGCGGGCGCCACCGTGATTCCAGCCGCCATCGCGACAGCGCCGGGAAAGAATATATTGTTGCGCCTGGCGCACTTCGGTACTGAGGCACGAGTCGTTGTTCCTGCGGAGGGCGTCCGAGAGCGCCAGGACAGACATAACGGTGGGCGCGACCCAAGCGGCGCTTCCGGGAAACCAAGGTGAGCCTCCGAGCGGGGAAAGAGGGGGCGAGACTCCCCGAAAACGGAAAACGAGCTTCTGTACGGGATCCATTTCGGGATTGATTTGACGCCTGAGCCAATCGATAGCCCGGGCATGTTGATCCGCGGGCCCGCCGGTTTCAGGCAAGGCCAGCGCCGCCAAACTGGTAACCCAGGTGCTGACAGTCACGGTGGGGGAGGGTGGCCAGCCGCCATCTTTTCTTTGGTTTTGCCGGAGCCAGCGGGAGGCGCGGTCGTAAGAGGTTCCGGTAAGCTCGTGGGCGAACAGGGCTAAGAGGGCAAGGGCGGTCGGTTCAGTCCAGGAGCTGCCATGTGGAGATCCGTATCCCCAACCGCCATCGGGGTTCTGCGCTTGTATAAGCCTGCGCTGAAGTGCATCCGCTTCAGCCATAACAGAATCAGGAACTAAAGCAGAGTCTTGCGTTTGCGCCGACGCTTCATATACAGCACCAAAATGGAGCCCGCGGCTATCCAGACGAGAGCCTGTATTGTCATGTCACTCATTGCTTTTCTCCTTTACAACCACTCTGCCGTTTCGACGAAGTGCATTCGAACGCCAACTATTCGCGGCGCCCGATATTACTCACATCGGCATCCGCGGCGCCTTCCATTAGCCTCCTCATTGGCCGGCACCGCTCAGTGCCGGTCCAAAATTTTGGAAAAGCTGAAGTACGCCAGGCCCGGCCGTGACCACCAGGAGCGAGGGCAAACAGAAGAAGAAAATGGGAAATACCAGCTTCACTCCTACCTTCCCGGCCTTCTCTTCGGCTTCCTGGCGCCTGCGAATTCGAAGATAATCGGATTGCGTCCGCAAGGCATCCGCCACGCTGGTCCCAAAGCGATCGGTCTGAATCAAAACCGCTACCAGCTTTTTGGACTCTTCCTCGCCGGTCCTGCGCGCAAAGTTGCGCATGGCCTCGGTTCGGCTGGTTCCAGCCATGATTTCCATGTTGACCATGCTAAGTTCCTCGCTAACGGCCGGGTGAACGCTCTTCAGTTCACGACTCACGTTCACGATGGCCTGATCTAATCCGGAACCCGCTTCGGTGCAAATGACTAGAAGATCGAGCACGTCGGGTAGCGAGAGCCTGATTTTTTCGTGCCGCTTTTTGACCAGACGTCCCAGGACGAAGCCGGGCAGAAAATAACCGATTCCCCCGCTGGATATCGGCAACATGAGGCGCACCATCGCCTTGTCGAAGCGGTCGCGGAACGCCAGTGCGGTCAGGACCAGGACGGTGGCGAGAATAATTTTGATGCCGTAGTACACGGCCACAGCGGATTTCGTGCGGAACCCGGCGGCCGATAGCTCTTCTTTCGCCGCGGTAGCGTCTTGTGCTGAAACGGGAAGCAAATTGCCAATGGGCTCTAACAATTGCCGGACGGAAAACTCGCGCTTTTGTTTGCGTTCGGCGAATCCCGAGGGAATCGAATGGGAGGTGGAGGTCGCCAGTTGATCCAGCATTCTCGATGGCCTTACATAGTGGACGTAACCGAAATATGAGACCACTCCCGACCAGCAACAAAAACAAAGCGAGGACGAACAGAATAGTCATGTCAGACCTTGATATTGGTAATCTTTCGAATGACAAAGAAGCCGATAATCTGGCCTATGATGGCTCCGTAGATCATCTTTATGCCGATGTGATCCGCCGCAAGTTGCCGAAGGTATTGGGGACTGGTCAGCATCATGAATATCGTCACTGCGATGGGCATTAGCACCAGCACCAGGCCAGTGATACGGCCGTGCGCGCTGGCCGCTTTCACCTGTCCCTTCAGGCGAAAACGCTCGCGGATAATGAAGGCCAGCTTGCTCAGAATCTCGCCCAGGTTTCCACCGGTCTCCTGTTGCAGTAGCACCGAGGAAGCAAAGAAGCGAACGTCGATGAGAGGCATGATCGCCACCAGCTTGCCGAGCGCTATCTCCAGCGATGAGCCCAATTGCAGATCG
Organism: uncultured Acidobacteriaceae bacterium; assembly: GCA_963795445.1. Lineage (GTDB taxonomy): Bacteria > Acidobacteriota > Terriglobia > Bryobacterales > Bryobacteraceae > Bog-105. The sequence goes on from CAWCHX010000004.1 coordinate 554,015, forward strand.
TTTGAAACCCTTCGGAAGGCGGAACCGAGCGGATCGGCTGAATCGGCCGAGAGCATTTCCAAGGCCACCGAGAAGCCATGGCCCGCGCGCATGGATCGTGAAAGGAAATCCAGCGCTTCAGGAAGCTGTTCTTCGAAGGCGTGCATGCTTTTAGCGCGTTTGCGCAGCACCAGCAGCAGCGGGATCAAGCCACCCAATGCGGCAAACAGACCGGCGCTGAGGGGAGGAGAGATAAGTCTCAGTTTCAGGCCGAGTAGCGCGCCGCCGGCGCATGCGATGCAGGAGATCACGATCAACTTGGTACCGCTCCAATTCTTGCCCGCCTGTTCGAGAATCAGATCCAAGCGGTCCATAAACTGGAACCGGGCCAAGAACCTGGTGAAGCTGTTTTCCACTTCAGCCGGGCGGAGGAATTCGGAACGTTGCTCGGCGGGCGTCGCTTCGGCTTTGCGCAGCATCGAACGGATCTGCTGCTTTTGCTTCGATCGGAAATACGAGAATCCCAAGCCGACGCACAGCAGCACCGTCAGGAATACGACTACGAACAGAACTGCTATAGAGGTCATGCCTTTTAGCGGACCTCGACGCTTTGAAAGATGTGAGCGGGCAGTTCAATACCGGCCGATTTCAGCCGCTCGCTGAACTTCGGACGAACGCCCGTGGGGCGGAATTTTCCCGCCACTCGCCCCTCGGCCGTCAGACCGGTGCGTTCAAAGACAAAGATGTCCTGGGTGGTGACTAACTCGCCTTCCATTCCCAAGCATTCGGTGATGTAGGTGACTTTTCGGGTGCCGTCCGCGAGACGCGAGCACTGAATGAAAAGATCGATGGCCGAGGCCACCTGCTGCCGGATGGAGCGGACATTCAAGTTAGAGCTCGCCATCCCGATCATTACTTCCAGACGGCTGATGGCGTCGCGCGGGCTGTTGGCGTGGATGGTGGTCAGGGAGCCATCATGGCCCGTGTTCATGGCCTGCAACATATCGAGCGCTTCCTCGCCGCGCACCTCGCCGACGATGATGCGATCGGGCCGCATGCGGAGAGCATTGATAAGCAGGTGGCGCTGCAGCACGGCCCCTTTTCCCTCGATGTTGGCGGGGCGCGTCTCAAGCCGGGCGACGTGGGTCTGGCGCAGTTGCAACTCGGCCGCATCCTCAATCGTGACGATCCGTTCAGTAGCCGGGATGAAGCCGGACAGCATGTTCAGGAAGGTCGTCTTACCGGCGCCCGTGCCGCCCGAGATGATCATGTTCAGCCGGGCTTTCACGCACGACTTCAGTAGTTCCAGCATCCCTTCGGTGAGAGACAAATTGCGAAGTAAATCCGCCGGCTGCAGCGGGTCGCTCCCAAATCGGCGTATGGAAAGCAACGGGCCATCGACCGCGAGGGGCGGTATGACCGCATTGACACGCGAGCCATCGGGTAGACGGGCATCTACCATCGGGGAGGATTCGTCAATGCGGCGCCCTACACGCGAGACCACTCGCTCGATGATTCGCATGAGGTGGGCATCGTCTTTGAACTCGATTTGGGTGCGCTCGAGTTTGCCGGCGCGTTCTACGAAGATCAAACGCGGCGTGGTGACCAGAATGTCGGATACGGTCCGGTCGCGCAGTAACGGTTCGAGTGGACCTAACCCGAAGACTTCATCGAGCACTTCCTCGATGAGCCGATCCTTCTCGCCGAGGCTAAGCGGCGTTTTCTCCTCGTTGACAAGTTTGGCTACCGCCGGACGGATTTCCTGCCGGACGCGGTCCCCGGGGGTCGCGTAAACGGCTTCCAAGTTGATGCGGTCGAGGAGTTTGCGGTGGATCGAAAACTTCAACTCCTGATAGAGGAGAGAGGAAGGATCTCGAGAAGACCCGCTCGCGCGATTCGCTTCTCCGGCCCGGGTTTCGTTTTTGACTGCATCTGTTGCGACCATGAGTTATTCTTTCAACCGAATAAAGCAAACTTCTTCTTTGATTTGACGGGCTGGATTCCCGCTATTTTCGACGCCAGCAGAGCAAAATGCTGCGCCAGGCGCGTATTCGAGCTGAGCAGGTTACCGCTCGAGTAAGACTGATACAGGCCCAGGTAATCATTCGGCAGCGCGGCGTACAAGGAGCGGCCCAAAATTTTCTCTAGCTCCTGGGTACTGATGTCCATCATCTTGGGAGTCCGATTTAGTATCAGCTGGAGTTTCTCTCCCTGTTCAAACAGACCGTGAACGATCGATTTCAGGCCGTGCAGAGCCACGACCTCCAGAGTCGAAACCAGGAATAGCTGGTCGATCTCTTCGAGCACGGCCGTCACAATTGAGTTGAGGCTGCGGCCTAAGTCCAACACGATCCAATCGTGCTGCGTTCGCATGAACTGCAAAACCTGCCGCAGGCGATTTTCGTCGGGATGGTCCCAGCGCGAGTATGCGGCCGGCGCCGGAATCACCGACAAACCCGGCTGATGTTCCACGATTAACGCTTTCCATAGACTTTCGTCCAGGCGCGCTAGATTTTTGATCGCATCCAGAACGGAATACGAGCTGGGCGTCTTCATGAGAAAACCCTACTAACCCGGAAGTCAGATCCAGGTCCGCCAAAAGCACGTTTTTCCCAGTCAGATTCTGGAGCTCGGCGGCCACATGGCAGGCGAGGGTAGTGGCCCCACAACCGCCCTTGGCCGACAGAAATCCGATGATCTTGCCGCGTATGGACGGGATGACGCCGGGTTCCGCTGAGCTCAATATCCGTTCGAGAGCTGGAAGAAGCGTCTCCTTGAGGGGCGAATTCAAGAACTCATTCACGCCCGCGCGCATGGCCGAAAGAATGATCTGCGGATCCGCGCTCGAGTGAAGGGCTACCACCTTGAGCCGCGGCGCGCGGGACCTGAATTGGCGCATGGCGATGTTGAGCTCCGATGGCACGGCAGAGAGGTCCAGCAGAAGCACTTCGGGCTTCGCGTCCTCGATGCGCTGCAGCAGGCTGTTCCAATCCGCGTCCTCCCGATCGAACGGAATCTGGTTTCCCGGCTCTCGAAGAGCTTCTATGACCTCTCGGGAAAGCTCTTCGTCCTTGATGTACAGCAACAATTTAGCGGAAGTCATAGCGGTTGAACTCAGTGATTCGAAGCTGCCGGGTTAGCGGGGCTACTCGAGTTAGTTGAATTAGCCGGAGTGCCCGGCGGCGCACTCTGGGCAGGCGCGGCCGGGACAGCCAGCGGCGGTGCTGCGGCAGGCGAGCCCGCATTTGCAGATCCACCGGGCCCATTCGTTACTTCTAAGGTCTTTAGCTGCTCGACCGGCAAAGTTTCAATAGCCGGCATAGGAGCTAGGCGACCGGTCACCTCAGGCCCGGGAGTCTGCGGCGGCGTACGAGCGCCTTCTTTGATGAACGGGAACGGCATGTCGACGGCCGGAGTTTTCATTCCCGCCGGAATAGGACCGACAATCTGCGGCGTTACTACCACCAATAGCTCGTCCTTGCTCCTTGTGAACGAGCGCGTTTGAAATAACTTGCCCAGCACCGGGATGTTGCTAATGCCGGGAATCTTATCCAGCTGTTGAGTAAGCTCGTTGTCTAATAGGCCGGCGATGACGAAGCTTTGGCCGTCCCGCAACTCAAGTTCAGTTTGTACCCTTCGCGTCGCCAAGCCCGGAACCGTAAAGCCACCAACCGTGAGGCCATTGGCGTAGTCAAGTGAACTTACCTCGGGAGTTACTTCCAAAAGAATCGTCCCTCTGCGGCGTTACCGTTGGTAGAAAGTTCAGGCGAATCCCATATTCTTTGAATTGGATTGTAATTTGCCCTACCCCGGAACCTCCCCCCTGAATTGTCGGGAACGGAAATTCCCCGCCAGCCAAGAAACTCGCTGGCCGGCCGCTCACCGTCAAGAGGTTGGGTTCGGCCAAAGTTTGGGCGAGACTTTTGGCCTCAAGAGCTTGAATAACAGCTCCGATGTTTAGGTCGGGGCGAAAGTAAAAGATGTTCAACAGATCGGACAGACTCGCGCCTCCGGACCCGCCGCCAAAGAGTCCAGTGGGCGGTTGGCCGAACTGGCCAGTAGTAGTGCTGGCGACGCCCTTCTGATTGCCGCTGAAGAAATTGAATCCCAGCTGCGAAGAGGCCAGACGGCTTACATTCGCAAAACGAACCTTGAGTAAAATTTGAGGGGCGCCTGCCGGGACCACCACGCGCAACAGATTGACAACCTTACCCAGCGTGGCGGCGATGTTGGCGGCGCGGTCGGCGGCTATGGAATCAGCAACCGTGCCACGCAGGAACACAGTGCCGTCTTCGATGCCTAAAGAGACCCCAGTCCCCACCTCTCTATGTATTTCAGCGCGGACGGCCTCAAGTTTCGAGCTGTTGGCTAGAACGTGAACTTCGAAGTTAGAGCGATTGCCTCTGGTGTCCCACAGAATGAGCGTGGTATCGCCGACCGCCTTTCCGTTTATAAGTACCTCGGTAGAACTCACCGCCACTGCGTCGGCAATCTCCGGGGTCGCGATCGAGATCCTGCGGATCCCGACTGCGTGCTCCAGAACGATGGACTGGTTTACCGTGACTATCAGATCCGAATCGCTTCGCGATGAAGTACCAGAAGGAACTGTAAGCTGCCCCAATGCGGTGCCAGCGTGTATAGGCGCCGAGGATTTGCTCCCCGGAGAAGACGGCGCCGAAATCTGCGCCGCGGCGATCCAAGCGAATATCAATATGGAGATCAGAATTTTCACGTGCTCATCTCCCGTGCGGCAACTCAAATGTCTGTTCGGTTTTCTTGCCGCCGTTGAAAACCTCTACAGTCGTGGTAGGAGGTTCGCGCCGGATGGGCGCAGCCGGCGCGGCACGCGGAAGGACGATTGTGGGCGCCAGGCCCGCAGCCTTGACGTCCACCCCGAACAAGCCCGCCAGCGACGTTCCATGAGTAGTTTGTTCCTTGGTATCCAGAGGGTTCCTTAGCACCAGCTGAACTCTGGTCTCATCGCTCGCCAGGTTCAGGATTTCCGCTTGATCGGGGGAGACCAGCAAATTCACGACCTGCACCGATTCGGGCTTTCCTTCGATGCTTTTCTCAATCCGTTGTCCTGCCGAAAGGACTTCGACGTTCTGTAAAACGGTTCGGCATAAACTGCCTGTCCGGCCTTGGTCGAGCCCCGGCGCGGTTCCGGCGATAAGGACATCCACGCGCATGCCGGGCAGAACGAAACCGGCCAGTCCTACTACTTCGTTTACCCGCAGAGCAAGAGCACGCATGCCGATGGGGATGGTCGAGGCCAGGCCGGCGCCCGCTCCCCGGGGGGCTAGCCTTTGGTCCAAAATGGGTTCGCCTTGATAAATGGTGGCGATTACTCCGCGCCCCGTAGCCTCCTGCTTGGTCTTGATGGCGTGCTCGGGAGCCGGACCGCTCGAGGCGGCTTCCGTCAGATCAAAGTCACGGATAAGGGCACCCACCTGAAGATCGTGCGAGGCGACAATCACCTTATTCGTGGGAAGCGATCGAGATGGCGATCGTACCTGCATGATGATCAACCGGTACACCGCAAAGCTGGTGACACTGGCGACAACTAGCGCGAACGCAAATACGGCAACTAAACGTCGGTTCATCGGAATTTTAAAACTGCTTTCTAGGAATTAATATGTAGCGTTCTCAGGCGAACGATACACTCACAACTGAGACATCAATTAAGGGTGGACCGATTCTCCTCAGCAGAATCGGGAGAGCCGCAGCAGCGACGGGTAACATCTGCGGCTCTCGAGAGCCCATTAGCTCCTCCCTTTCCTACGACCGCCGAAGTAACAGCATCGCTGAGCGCCTCGCTGATGTCGTTCCACAGCGTTTTAACGTTCGTCTGAATGCTGGTCAATATCGCAACCGCAGCCAGAGCAATAAACGCGAGCAGCAAGGCGTATTCGACCAGATCTTGACCGTCTTCTTCCTGCCACAACACCCTAAGAGCCGAAGTGATCATAAGCTTCTCCTTTCGTGAGTTTTGAAGTTCGTACTCGATTCCGCGGCCTGGGCATCTGCGAGACGCTCCCAGACTTGTTCCCGCACGATGGGAAACGGGATGGGATCGGCTCCGATTTCTCCGGACGCCTGCGCCCTATCGACGCTTGCCTCAGAAGCGAAAAATGAGCACCGATCCATCGTCAAAAAGCGTCTCTCCACTTGCGTGACTGCTTCAACACCGCCGCGATCGGCGCATCCGGCTTCACCATGACGGCGTCTATCGCGAAGAGCTTCAGATCGGATTCCCAGTCGTATTGGGCGCTCATGACGTGCTGATAACGATCCACGAACTCATCTCCGTAGAAATCCGTCCGACCGTCCATGAAAACACGCTGCACCGGATAAAAACGATAAATCAGGTAATCACTCCATTGATCCGAAGTGAAAATGCGCGATACCTTCGCGGCTTGAAGCGCCGGAATCGCCTCAACCGGAAAATTCTTCGGGTTGAACTCCGCCTCGAATCCAGGCCTGCTTCGACGCTAACAAAAACACACTAGGAACACCGCGATTATAGAAATGGCGTGGAGACGCTCAATGCGCTCCAGCGGCCGGAACTCAGCGCTGATTTCGGAAACAGTCCTGCCCAGCTTGGCCAACAACGGGACGGATCTCAATCGCTGCATGGCAAATCGAGCGACATACAAGCCGCCCAAGGAGCCGCGATGAGAATAAAAAGCGGCACATTCCGTCCGGAGAACAGCGCCAGATGCCCCCACAATCCGATCGATATAGCTTCCGCAAATTTTCCTTTGCTGAGGCACCAGAAGGCGGCCGGCAGGCCAAGAAAGAGCATGCACTGAAAAAACACCGATCCAGGATGATGAAAGTTGACCGACTGAAATTCGCCTATATTGTCGAGCAGTTTAGAATCGCGTACATAGGCAAAAATATGTTGATGTAAGTGCCAGGTATAAGGGTTTACAAAGGTTATGGCCACGCAGGCCAAGGCGCAGATAAGGTAAGGCCGTGCCCTGGTATACGCCTGGCGCAACGGATTCCTACTCTGGGACATTGCCTGCAGCGGCCTCACCTACTACGCTGGCGAGCAGCAACAAGATTCCAATGAAGAAGGCGCCATGGATGTTCGTCCAGAAGAGCATCAGCAACGGTAGCCAGTAAAGCGGCCTCAAGTTGCCGTTCTCGGCAGAAACAATTGCGTGACAAAAGATCAAGACAAATAGCCAGGAAAAAAGGTGGGGCCGCGCCAGCCAGTGGATCATGGAACCGCAAATCGCAAGCAAGCGTGAACGCGAACGCCAGAGCGTCATTGTCGCAGCAGCGGCGAATTAGCCGAAATAATAGCGCCGAGATCAGCCCCAGCAACAACACATTGATGAGTGCGACGCCGCCTAGACCCCAGAATTTGTTGATGCCTGCGAACATCACGTCCCAACCCCATTCCCAGGCGAACCAAGGCTGATGCGGCTTACTAAAAGAGAAAAGGTCGATAGTGGGCACTAGCTTGTGCTGCAAGATCCACTCACCGGTCCGAAGATGCCATCCGGTGTCGCCATCGGAAAACAGAATACGCGTGCCTGGCAACATCACAAACAGCAAAAATAACGGCAGAAGAAAGGCAAAATCTGTTAACGACGGAAGCAGGTGCACGTACCACCGATTACTTTCGGTGTAAGTGACGCCCCATGTCGGAGCTAGCGTTGCCTGCATGGATTTACCGTAAGGAGAAGTGCCTACGCTCTCTAATCGGTCGCATGACCGCCGTTCATTAGAGAGTGTTACGCAGAGAGGGAACCCTAGTAGCAGGCTAGGAGGGCCGTTACCCGATCAAAGTAAATGATTTGCGCACAAAAGCAAGTACGCGATATAACCGCCCGCGATTACCGCGCCATGAGGGAGCCGTAAGGCGTCGGAATGCCGGATATCGAGCCGCTCGTCGCGCGCCGCAGGTACACGGAAGTGCAGAAGGTCGGCGCCGATGATACTCAGATTCCATACGGTCTGATGGAATCGTCCCTTAACAGCGACGACTATTACGAGAAACAATTCCGCCGAGGATGGCGGTGGCCAGAAAAATCTCCAGCCAGTTTTGAGGCGCCAGCCATGGCTCCCACGGCTGCCATCAATTTCACATCGCCGGCTCCCATCCCGCGAATCAGGTATAGCGGAATATACACGAGCAGCGCACATACCATCCCAAGCAATGCGGTCACAAGGCCGTGCCAGCCAGTAAGGAGCGTATTCAAACCGCAGCCGACGACAATACCACTCAGGTTGAGCCAGTTAGGAATCCGCCTGAAGCGAAGGTCATAAGCGCCCGCGACAAGCACAAAACAGAGGAGAACGATCTTCAGGGCTGCAGGCATGTCGGAGATGAACTTATCGGCTGTGGATTTTCGGAACTGTAATCCATAGCAACCCGCTCGAATTTCAGCAGATCACCGACTTTTGTGCCGGACCGTACGATGGCTCCCGCTGCGCAACTCCAGCACGGAATGAGCCCTCATGCAAATTGAGATTCGAGCGGGACTGAGGCTCGCGTAGCAGCTTTCTGACTCGAAGCTGGGCGTCGAGGAAAATCACATCGATCGGTATTTTCATGCCGAAAGTGTGGATGGCTTCGCAGGGAGCGATCCAGATCCCCGCTCCTTCTGCCAATTCATTCACTCCCATCAGACCTCTGCGTCTGGCGCTGCTCGTTCCCGCTACACGGACCTGCGACGCCAGCGGTAGTCCCAGGCTCACGTTAAGGACGCGAAAATATAGATCTTCTTCATGGGCAGAAATCGCCATCGAGCCGCCGCATCCTCTAAAAAGAGCTGCCGAAGTACTCGTGTGGAAAGGACCGGTCAAAGTCTCAGCGCTGGCCTGTGCCGTTAGGAGGGATAAGTCATTTTTTCCGGCTTCACCCACTTATCGAACTCTTCGGCGCTGAGGAAGCCAAGCTTTACGGCCGCTTCCCGCAGGCTCGATCCATCCACATGGGCGGTATGAGCAATTTGCGCGGCTTTGTCGTACCCGACTACCGGGCTCAAGCGCCGTGACGAGCATCAGTGAATTCCGGACGTGATGATCGATTTGCGCGCGGTTGAGCTCGATCCCATGGCGCAGTGCTCGGTGAAACTGCGGCAAGCGTCCGCCAGACAGCCGGACCGAATGCAGGAAATTATAGATAATCACCGGCTTGAATACGTTTAATTCGAAGTTGCCCTGTGAGCCCGCGAACCCGATCGCGGCATCATTACCCATCACCTGTATCGCCACCATCGTCATCGCCTCACATTGAGTCGGATTTACTTTGCCGGGCATAATGGAAGACCCGGGTTCGTTTTCGGGGATCGATCAGCTCACCCAATCCGCAACGGGGCCCCGAAGCGAGCCAGCGAATATCGTTCGCTATTTTCATCAGCGACGCGGCTAATGTCTTCAGCGCGCCGCTCGCGGCCACCAACTCGTCGTGCGCTGAAAGCGCCGCGAATTTGTTGGGATGAGATCGAAACGGGAGCCCGGTCAGCTCCGCAATTTTCGCCGCCGCCCGTTCGGCGAACTCTGGAGGCGCGTTCAGCCCCGTCCCCACCGCCGTCCCGCCCAGCGCCAGTTCATAAAGACCATCTAGCGCAAACCGCAGCCGATCCACATCCCGGTCCAGCAAAGATACCCAACCGGAGATCTCCTGCCCAACTGTCAGAGGGGTCGCGTCCTGCAGATGCGTACGGCCGATCTTCACCACGCCCACAAAAGCCTTGGGCCTTGCTGTCCAAAGCATCACGCAATTCACGCACGGCGGGAAGCAGCTTCCGCTCCAACTGCTCCGCTGCAGCGATATGCATAGCGGTGGGGAATGTATCGTTCGAGGACTGGGACATATTGACGTGATCGTTCGGATGGATGGGCTTCTTGCTCCCCATCGCGCCTCCGGCCAGTTCGATCGCTCGATTTGAGATCACCTCGTTCGCATTCATGTTGGTTTGCGTTCCGCTGCCGGTTTGCCAGATGCGAAGGGGAAAGTGGTCGTTGAGGCTTCCGCCGATCACCTCATCAGCGGCCTGAGTGATGAGCCGGGTCTTCTCTTCATCCAACTTTCCCAGGTCACGATTCACCAAAGCTGCTGCTTTCTTCAGCACGCCAAAAGCGCGGATCAGCTCGGGCGGCATCCTATCTTCGCCAATATCGAAATGAATCAGCGACCGCTGCGTCTGCGCGCCCCAATAACGGTCAGCAGCCACCTCCAACGTGCCCATACTGTCAGATTCCGAGCGTCTCGAAGCACCCATGCCCCTATTGTGTAACTTCAGCATTCCAAACCACGCCCAGAATAGGTAACATCATGCCAGGTATGCGCAAAACCGTCCTTTGCGGATTAGTCCCGCTTCTGCTTCTGGGTCTCGCTTTGGGCGATGATGTATATCGGAAGCCGCCGCGCGAGATTCTCGATGTTCTGAACGCCCCGCCAACTCCCGAGGCGGTGGTGAGCCCTTCAGGCACGGACGTTCTGCTGATCGAACGCATTCTGTATCCTCCCATCTCGGATCTGGCTCAGCCGATGCTCCGGCTGGCGGGCGTACGCATCAATCCAAAAAACAATGGTCCCCATAACGCGTTCCTTTACCGCTCCGCAACCCTACGTCATCTGGACGGAGCCCAGTGGGGAGATCAAGATTGCGCTGCCAGCGGGCGCGGAAATCAGCACGCCTTTTTGGAGTCCGGACGGGAAACAGTTTGCGTTCACCAATATGGCCGATAACGCGGTGGAACTGTGGGTCGGGGATAGCAGGACGGGACGAATTCACAGGTTGAACGGTATCCGCGTCAACGCCGCTCTCAGCGTCGGGGGCGGCCCCGGCCAGCAGCGTTCTCCGGTCCAGTGGATGCCGGATAGCCGCACTTTGCTGGTTGAAACTGGTGCGCGCGGATCGTGGCGCCGCTCCACAAGAGCCCGCTATTGCTCCTGGCCCTCATACGCAGGAGAGCATGGGCAAGGCGGGCCCCGCCGCGACCTATGAGGATCTTCTCAAGAATGCCCATGATGAAGATCTTTTCGAATACTATGCAACTGCTCAGTTAGCGTTTGTCGATTCCGCAACTGACAAGATCTCGTCTTACGGAAAACCTGGCATCTTTGCGGCGGTCGAGCCTTCGCCGGACGGCGAGGATGTGCTGGTCGCCCGCATTCACAAGCCCTTCTCCTACTTTCATCCGGTGAACGCTTTTCCAAAGGAACTCGAAGTATGGGATCACTCCGCCAAGCTGGTATATAAATTGGCGAGCTTGCCTTTAGAAGAACGCGTGCCCATCGACGGCGTGCCCACCGGGCCTCGGAATTACCATTGGATTCCGACGGAACGAGCTTCCCTCTATTGGGTCGAAGCGATGGATGGCGGCAATCCGAAAGAGAAAGCTCCGCATCGGGATCGCATCATGATCGCCAAACTTCCGCTTTCCGGCGCTGAGCCGCAAGAACTGATGAAAGTGGAACAAAGATTCAGCAGAATCGAATTTGGCGAATCGGGCGCCTTAACTCTGATCAGCGATTACGAGCGCAACAAACGCTGGATTCGCACCTTCGCCCTTAATCCGAAGAATCCCGCCGAACAGCCCAAATTGATCTGGGCTCGTAATATGCAGGATCGCTATAAAGATCCCGGCAATCCTGACATGCGTATGTTGCCGAACGGCAAGTTGGCTATGCGGCAGGATGGGGACGCCATTTTTCTCAAGAGCGTCGGCGCAACGCCCAATGGCGATCGTCCCTTTCTGGCACGCTTTGACGTGAAAGCTGGGACAACCAGTCAGTTGTTCCGATGCGACGACACGCATTATGAGGTCGTAGAGGCCATTCTTAGTCAGAGCGGCGATAAGTTCCTAACCCGGCGCGAATCTCAAACCGAGCCGCCCAATTACTTTCTTCATGAAGGCGATAAGAGCTCCCGCGCCCTTACTAACTATTCGGACCCCGCGCCCGAGCTGCGGAAACTTACAAAGAAGCTGGTGACTTATAAGCGGCCGGACGGTGTGCCGCTATCGTTTACTCTCTATCTTCCGCCGGATTACAAACCGGGGACGCGTCTGCCCACGGTTGTCTGGGCTTATCCATACGAATACAATGACGCCGATACCGCCGGGCAGATCGCGGGCTCAACCCAGCGCTTCACCACCGTCACGGGACCTTCGGAAATCTTCTTTGCCTTGCACGGCTATGCTGTTTTGGACAACGCAGCGATGCCGATCATCGGAGATCCCCAAACCGTAAACGACACTTATCTGGAGCAGATCGTGGCTGACGCCAAAGCCGCCATCGACAAAGCCGCTGAGATGGGTGTGACGGATCCGAATCGCGTCGGTGTTGGCGGGCATAGCTATGGCGCGTTCATGACTGCGAATCTGCTTGCGCACTCGAATCTCTTCAAGGCCGGCATCGCGCGAAGCGGAGCCTATAATCGAACGCTCACTCCCTTCGGCTTTCAAACCGAGCGGCGCACGCTCTGGGAAGCGCCCGATACATATCTCAAGATGTCGCCGTTCTTGTCCGCGGACAAGATCAAGAGCGCACTCCTGATGATTCACGGTGAAGCTGACGACAACACCGGGACATTTCCAATCCAATCTGAGCGCATGTATGCGGCAGTTCGTGGAAACGGTGGAATAGTCCGGCTGGTAACGCTGCCTTACGAGGCGCACGGCTATCGCGGACGCGAATCGATCGAGCATGTTTTGTATGAGATGATCACTTGGTTCGATCGCTACGTCAAAGGCGCCAATGCGGGCTCCAATTTGAATGCCTCTGTGCAATAGGCCAAATTGATTGCAAACACGCGCTGGATACGCGCCGCTTTCCGCTCGCTAGCAGACGCCGTATGGCTTATATTCCGTCTCTGCGCGCGGCTGTTCGTTCGCCTGATTCCGCCGAATAGGATTCAACGCGCCGCGATTCGAACATTTCGAGCGGAAGTTGAAAGCATTCCGTTTCCACTTGAAACTCCTGAAGCTTCACAGGCGCAAAGCTTGTGGACGGCCAACCGAAGAAGGCTTAGAGAAGCCGCTCTGTCGCGAGACCCTCGCGCGTTTCTTACATGGGATGTAGTCACAAAGACGATGTTCATGCCGCCCTATGTAGCCTTTGTAAGTACTGAGCTGGCATTCCTGCGAAACGATGATTGGAACACTTGGAGATTCACTCTGAAAGAACCGCATTTGGGAGCTCCCTGTCCGAGTTTCGTTTATCCGTTCAGCAGTTCGAATACAATTCATCACGCCTATCATTTAGCGCGATTTCAGGTGGAGTGCGATGAGCACCTTTCGAACTTCGGCGAGATTTTCGAGTTTGGCGGAGGCTATGGTTCGCTTTGCCGCATCGTCCACAAGCTCGGTTTTTCGGGTAACTATCTAATCTTCGATTTTCCCGAGCAGAGCGCTCTGCAGCGCTATTACCTGAGTTCCGCCGGCATCCGCAATGTTTCGACGATCTCGGATTTTGAGGCCCTCCGGGACGCGCTTCGGTCGACATCCGGAGGCCGGCGCCTGTTCATTGCGACTTGGTCACTGAGCGAAAGCCCGTACTCGTTGCGTAAGAAAATCGCGGACGAGATCAAGGACTTCGACGCCTTCCTCATTGCCTATCAGAGCGAGTTCGGCGGGATAGTAAATCGTCGGTTCTTTGATGAGTGGCAGACGTGGTTCCCCGGCGTTAGTTGGAGAACCGTCGAGATTGATCATTTCCCACCTAATACTTATCTATTCGGAATCGCTAAAAGATCTGTAATAAGGGACCTCCCGATAAAATAGGGAAGTTCAACCGATGAGAAGATTGGTTCAACAGTGAAGCTGGCCGAAGCATTGTCGATCGTTCAGAAAGCCCCGGTCGACGCCGCCGAGTTCAACGTGCTGCTCGCTTGCGGCTTCTCGCCGCTACATCTTGAGAATTACTTCGCGGCCCACCTTCAGAGGGCCATGCCGAGCCGGAAAGTTCGCTTGGGGACCGGACTTTACGACGATCTGGCCGGGACCATTGAGCAGTTTAGCCGTGCGGCCCCGCAGGCGTGTGCCTTGGCGCTGGAATGGCCGGATCTGGATCCGCGTCTCGGGTACCGTCAACTGGGTGGCTGGGGAAATTCAGTGGTGACCAGTATACTGGCCGCCGTGCAAGGGAAACTCAGCCGTCTTGAAACTGCCATCGCCGCCCTTCCCTTCTCCTCGCGACTGGCCATTTCACTTCCAACGTTGCCGCTTCCGCCGGCATTCCACACGGCTGGTTGGCAAGCGAGCGAGACGGAACTCGCGCTTCAGGAATTCGTCCTTGCCTTTGCTCGCCGGATCGCCGCGCATCCTGCGGTCTTGCTGGTCAATAGCCAAAAGTTGGACGCTCTTTCACCCCCGGATAGCCGTTACGATTTCCGCTCAGACCTGCATACCGGCTTTCCCTACACGATGGCCCATGCCGATGCGCTGGGGGCAGCGCTGGCCGCTCTCATCGAATCGCCTCAGCCCAAGAAAGGCCTCATCACCGATCTGGACGACACGCTTTGGTCCGGGTTGGTGGGAGAGGCAGGAGACGAAAATGTTTCCTGGGACCTGGCGAGCCGTAGCCAACTGCACGGGCTGTACCAGCAGATGCTGCAGGCGCTAGCGGATCAGGGCGTCTTAATCGCGATCGCCAGTAAGAACTCCCCGGAAATCGTGAACAAGGCTCTTTCGCGTCCAGATTTGGTGATTACACTTTCCAAGATCTACCCGCTCGAGGTCCACTGGGAGCCGAAATCCGGCTCAGTCACTCGCATTTTGAAGGCCTGGAATATCGGTGCGGAGAGTGTTGTCTTCATCGACGATAGTCCCATGGAATTGGAGGAGGTCCGGACGGCGCACCCAGACATCCAATGCATTCTTTTCCCGAAATCCGACTACCCGGCAGGTTTAGCCTTGCTACGCCGGCTTCGCGATCTTTTTGGTAAAGCCCGGCTTTCTGAGGAAGACACCTATCGCCTGGAGAGCATTCGTCACGGCGAGCAGTTTGCACATTCCAATGGAAACGCCGCCTCCGCGGAACAATTTCTCGCGGCCGCCGGGGCAACCATTACTCTGGAGTACAACCCTCCTTCATCCGACAAAAGAGTAGTGGAGCTGGTGAACAAAACAAATCAGTTCAACCTAAATGGCATTCGCTATACGGAAGCGGAGTGGCACAGCCTGCTTGGCGAGCCGAATAGCTTTGCAGTGGCCGTGTCTTACCAGGACAAGTTCGGCCCACTGGGCAAAATTGCCGTTATACGGGGTCGCCATATGGACGCTTGCCTTCACATCGATATGTGGGTTATGAGCTGCAGAGCATTCTCCCGGCGCATTGAATATCAATGCATTGCGCAACTATTCCGAAAATTTGCAGCCGGCGAGATTGTGTTCCATCATAAGCCCACACCGAAAAACAAACCGATACAGGATTTTTTGTCCGGCCTATTGCTTCAGTCTCCGCTGCCGGACAACCGGCTCCCCCGTGAACTATTTGAGGCGCACTGTCCGTCGCTCTATCACGAGATCAAAGAAAAAACATGAATAACGTCGAACAGCGCTTAGTCAAGGTTTTTGAGATTGTTTTTCCGGATCTGCCGCCCGAGAAAATACGCACTGCTTCGCAGGATTCCGTCGGCAATTGGGATTCTGTCGCGGCCATCACCTTGATGAACTTGATTGAAGAGGAATTTGAGATCCAAATGGATTTCGATGTCGCGGCAGACCTTACGTCCTTTCCCAAACTACTCGAGTATTTGGAAGGAGGGTCGTTCCATATTCCCGCCTAATCTGTCCGGCTCACAAGGAGAGTTGCTCCGCCTGCACCACGTAGGCTTTGTCGTCGCCAGCATTGACCAAACGGCCGCTTCGCTGGCGCGCTCGCTGCACGGTTTCTGGGGTGGAGAAGTCTTTCACGATCCGATTCAGAAAGTAGCGGTCACGTTTCTGTCTAGCTCCGGCAGCGATGTGCAGATGGAACTGGTCGAACCCGATCAGGGCGACTCGCCCGTTCGCGCTTTCCTGAATAAGGGCGGCGGCCTGCATCATTTGTGCTACGAGGTTGCAAATTGCGACGACATCCTCGTCAGCATGCGCCAACGCGGCGCCCGCATCGTGAAACGTCCGAAGCCGGCCGTCGCGTTCAATGGTTCGCGGATCGCCTGGGTGTTGACGGCCGAGAATCTGCTACTCGAGTTTCTCGAGCGCCAAGCGCCCAAAGCACCGCTGGGCTGCGGGGCTAGCTAGAAATCTCGGACAGCAAACCTACCGCTGCGTACGCTTATGCTTCGCGTTGCCGAATTTATTCGTTCGTTTGAATGCGAACGCGCCATTACCATCGGATCTCCGATTTTGATGTACCCGTTCGGAGAGGTGGCCTTGTTTGGCCTGGGGCCGGGGGGCGAAAACTACTCCCTCTTCTACCCGCTCGTCCCTGTCGCTCACAACCTCAGCCGATACCTCTTGACGCAGTAAAGAAACTTTGCATTCGCGTTCGATGCGGCGGATTTCCCCGCGCTCGGATTTCAGGCTGAACGTCGAAGCCGTGCCGCGTTGGCCTGCCCGGCCCGTCCGCCCGATGCGATGAATGAAATCTAACGGCGCTTGCGGCAAGTCGTAATTCACCACGTGGGCCACGCTGTCGACGTGAATGCCGCGGGCCGCCACATCGGTTGCGACCATCACGCGGTAACGCCCGTCGCGAAATCCGGCTAGAGCCTGGTTACGCTGATTCTGGGTACGATCTCCATGCATCGCGACCACGCGCGTACCGGACCTCGAAAGTCTTTTGGCCAGCCGGTCGGTACTGTGCTTTGTGCGGGCAAACACAAGAAACGACCCGCTATCCTGGCTAAGCATGTGCCGCAGCAAGCCGACCTTTCTATCATTCTCAACTTCGTAGACATGCAGATCGATTTGGTCGGGAGCCTTTGCAGCAGAGCCGCCAACGGCTATGCGAACAGGCTTGCGCGAGTGGCGCGCGATCAGGCGTTCGATCGGAGCCTCCATAGTAGCGGAGAAAAATAAGCTCTGGCGCGCCGCGGGCAATCCGGACAATATCTTTTCGATTGCCGGAAGAAAACCCATATCGAGCATGCGATCCGCTTCGTCGAGCACCAGAGTCTGAACGGATGTTAAATTGATGAGCTGCCGGCTTGAGAAGTCTTCCAGCCGTCCCGGGGTGGCGATGACAAGTTGCACGCCTCGCCGCAGAGCATTGAGCTGCGTCTGCTCACTCATGCCGCCGACTACAACCGCAGCGCGGAGACCTGTGTTCACGGACAGAGTTACGAACGCATCATGGATCTGAATGGCGAGTTCGCGTGTGGGCGTCAAGATCAGCGCTTGAATGGCATCTCGCTTGGGGGGAGGACCTTTCAGCAGCTTTTCAGTAATTGGCAGCAAAAAAGCCAACGTCTTTCCGGTGCCGGTTTGAGCAGTGGCTACGACATCGGCGCCCGTGAGTACTGCTGGGATCGCCTGCGCCTGGACCGGAGTGGGCTCCACGAAGCAACTGCGGAGTAGATTTTGATAAATCGAAGGTGTTAGAGAGAGTTCAGAAAATTGATTCATTTGTTTTAAAGGACCTGATGCCGAGTACCGGCAGGACGCCCTTCAACAACGAATACTTATCGATTCGGGGAAAGTGGCTAGACAGCCACGAAAGGACGAATGGGCAGGAACGTTTTTAGTATAGCAGAGGAATCGGCTTAAGTCTGTAACGGCTCGACCGGTTCGCCCAGCTTCGGGCGGTGATTTTCGCGCGGAGTGGAGAGTTGCCGGATCTGTTGAATCTGGCTCCGGCGAAGGCGCCGCTTCCGCGTTCTCTTATCTGCTCGCGCTCTGTCTCCGCTTCGTGATGACATGTAGGCTCCGGAATTTCCAAAGACGCCCAGCCAGCGCAGAATGCTAGAGAACTGGGGTTAAGTGTGTAGGGAGGATTCGAAGCGCCGGACCTAAGTAGCGGCGAGACGGACGGTCGAAGCGGAATTACTTCTACCGTTCCTAGTATACGTCGAAGTTAGCTAAAGATGGACAAATACGTCGATTTTGGCATACACTTAGTACGTCTGAGCACTACGCCCACCCTTCAGACCCTCTGAGCTAAGTCAGATCTTCTGGACAGCGCTTCTTAGACAAGGAGGACGCAAATGGAAGACCTAAGAACGTTTTGGAACTGGAGCGGACGATATGTGGGATACCGTGTCACGGACTCTCTCTACTGCGATAACGGGCGGCAACTGGGTTACTTCGCCGAGGGCGACGAAATCTATGGATGCAATGGAGAGTATATTGGCGAGGTTCGGAGCGGTAACCGGCTTATCACGAATCTAAGCAAGAAACGTTGGACGCGGGGGAGTTTAATACCTCAAGTCCTGAAGAGCTCTCCAGGACATCGCGACGTGAACCCGAAAGAAATGTTGCCCGGCTTCGAAGATTTTCCCATTCCGCAAGAGCGTCTCAGACATGCGACGTGAACCGAAAGAAATGCTACCTGGCTTCGAGATTTTCCATTCCGCAAGAGCGTATCTGAGTACGCTGCCGCAGGTATTGCCGTAGATTTACCATCGAACTCGACTGGCCGATCATCGCTGCCATGCGGTATTCTGAAGTTCCGCAATTACGATCCTCTTGAAGGGCCACGAGCACTTTAATCAATGGGAATTGTCGGAAAAGCCAAAGCAATTGGTAGAAAAATCAGCACGCCTTTTCTGGAGGCGCGTGAGCGGCGCGAAAAACAGCCGCTGTACACCTACGATTCACTCCAATCTAGACGCTGAATTGCACATTCAGGAGGCCACGGGCTGGCTACTTCGTGCTCAGGATTTCGGCCCGGACCGCGGCGTATCGTATGGCGCCGAATTCGGAAGTGGCTTTCTGCCCAGCTATCCGGAAACAACCGGTTACATCATCTGCACTCTGCTGGCTCTTGCCGAAAACTACGGCAAAAACGAATACCTCACACGAGCTATTGAGATGGGCAAATGGGAGTCCGATATCCAGTTGAGCACAGGCGCTGTTATGGGTGGCATGTTCAACGCGGATCCGACTCCCGCGGTCTTCAATACGGGAATGGTCCTGCTAGGCTGGTCAACTCTGTACGAGGTGACACGCGAGGAGGTTTTCCGCATGTCCGCTCAACGCGCCGGAAACTGGCTTCTTGAAATGCAAGAAGCTAATGGTAACTGGATTAGAGGCAACTCTCAATTTGCAAGCGCGGGTAGCACTGTTTACAACGTGAAGGCGGCCTGGGGATTGGCTCGCCTGGGCCAAGTTCTTCAATGTGAGGAGTTCATTTCAGGGGCCGTTCGGAACGCGGAGTTCGCGCTATCTAAACAGCTGCCAAATGGCTGGTTCGCCGACTGCTGCTTGGACGACGCGGAACGTCCGTTACTTCATACCATTGCGTACACGATGCAAGGGTTAGTCGGCATTGGAAAGATAACGAATCGGCCCGATTTTCTTGAAGCGGCTTCCCGAACCGCAGAGTCTCTCGTGAACCTTATGGATGAGAACGGCTTTATTCCAGGCTCGATTCGAAGAGATTTTACAGGTGCTGTCAGTTGGTGTTGCCTGACCGGCACGGCACAGACTTCAATTGTCTGGTCGGAACTCGAGCGATTGGGCGGCAAAAAAATCTTCGCTGAAGCTTCTGAACGAGCCAACCGCTACCTCATGGCGCGCCATGATATATCCAGCTCTGACCCATCCATCCGCGGCGGCTTAGCAGGATCGTGGCCCGTCTCTGGCAGGTATGGCCGGTTCAAAATCTTGAACTGGGCGACGAAATTCTTTATCGATGCCCTACTGATTCGTATGCACCCCGGAGCATCGAAGTTTCTTGCTTGACAGAGTTCTACAGCCCGCCAAGAATCTACTTCGCGGGCCGTATCGTAAATTTCGTGGCAATTACCTTCGTTTTCGCCATGGTTTCGGACCGGTCGAGTTGCTCCAGAGCCTCCGCCAAAATGGTATTCAGCCCGGCGACGCTGTTCTTGTCCACAGCGGAATGAGCGGCTTTGGTGGTTTCCGAGGCACCGTGGCGGATATTGTTCAAACTTTCGAAGAAGCGGTCGGCGCTTCTGGCACGCTCCTTATGCCAACGCTCTCCACTGCGGGCAGCGCCGTCGAGTATGCCAAGAGTAATCGCGTGTTCGATCCTCAAACAACACCATCTCAGGTCGGTTTGCTAACGGAGGTCTTCCGTCGCTCTCCTGGAGTAGTGCGGAGTGTTCACCCCACTCACTCGGTTGCCGTGTGGGGCGCCGGTAAAAGCTGGTGGATTGAGAATCACTTTTCAGCTGATACTCCCTGCGGCCGGGGTAGCCCCTTTGACCGGCTGTTGCAGCGTGATGGCAAAGTTGTTCTTGCCGGGGTTTCAATTTCGACTCTGACCTACTTCCATTCCGCCGAAGAAATCTTAGAACCCAGAATGCCCTTCAGCCCATTCACCACTGAGCGGTACACCATGCGCTGTCGTGTAGACGGGCGCATTCTGGAAACTCCTCCGATGCGCCTCTATGATCCCGAACTATCGAGACGTAGACAGTTGGCGCCTCTAGCGGAGGAGTTACAAAAGACGGGCAGGTGGCAGGAATTCCGCGTCGGCACGTTGGTGGCCCCCGTTTTGCGAGTCAGAGATGTGTTGCAGACCCTCGAAGAGATGGCAGACCGGGGCATCTTCTGCTACGGACCGCAATGAAGCTTCTGGAAGCGCTCAAAATTGCTAATTCCGCGCAGAGCGGCCCTGAATTTCGTGTTTTGCTTGCCTGTGGATTTACGCCGCTCCTCTTGCGAAACGGTTCTTAAAGTTTGCTTGAAACAGCGCTTCCCCGACCGCTCGATTGTTGTTCGTACAGGCTTTTACGGCGACATCTTCGGCACTCTCGAACTGGATCAGCCGGATCTCCACGGAGTGGCAGTAGCGTTAGAGTGGTCGGATCTCGACCCGCGGATTGGTTGGCGAGGCTTTGGCCCTGTCGATTCGACCATCGTCGACGACGCCAAAGCTCGTTTGTCGCGCCTGTCGAATTCAGTTGAAAAACTTTCTGGGATCTGTCCTGTTGCGATCTCGCTTCCTACGTTGCCCATTCCTCCCGTGTTCGAGACGCACAGTTCTGAGCTCCACAACATAGAGGCTCACCTTTTTGAGCTGCTTTACGGCTTTGCGGCCTCCAGCCACGCGAGCTTCCTCCATCCCAATCATCTGCCGCGCGAAGGCCATGATCTTAGGTCTGAGCTGATGAATGGATTTCCGTACTCATTTCCTAAAGCTGACGAGCTTGGGCATGCTCTGGTGCGAGGCGCTGTTTCCTCCGCAACCCAAGAAAGCTTTGATCACGGATCTCGATGAAACGCTCTGGAGCGGAGTACTCGGCGACGACGGCCCAGCTGCTGTAACTTGGGATCTCGATCACAAGACCCAGTTCTTTGCCCTCTACCAGCAGCTTTTGAACTTTTTGGCGGATAGCGGGACCTTGGTCGGAGTGGCTTCGAAAAATGACCTTACTCTCGTAAAGCAGGTGTTTGAGCGGTCAGATCTGGTCGTCAAACCTGACAATCTCTTTCCTATCGAAGCACACTGGGAGGCTAAATCCCTGTCCGTCGCTCGCACGCTTGAAACATGGAATATAGCCGCTGATTCCGTTGTTTTCGTCGATGACAATGAACTGGAACTGGAGCAACTCAAGCGCGCGTTCCCGGGTTTAGATTGTGTCCTCTTTTCCAGAGACGACGCACAGTTCCTGCGCGATCTGCGCGACCGTTTTGGCAAGCGTGACATACGGCAGGAAGATGTCTTAAGATCGCGAAGCCTATTGCAGGGAGAGGTGATCCGAGAAGCTGCCTCCCTCAATACTCTTGACTCTCTGCTCGAAGGGGCAGAAGCAAACGTCACGCTGAATTGGACAAAAGAGCCGCTCGATGCGCGTGCTCTCGAACTCGTCAACAAAACGAATCAGTTCAGTCTGAACGGGGCGCGTTTCACAGAGGCTGAGTGGCGCCAGCTTGTCGACCAGCCGGATGTTAAGTTGCTGGTTGTCGAGTATGAGGATCGCTTCGGTAAACTGGGCAAGATTGCAGTGATAGCAGGAAGAGACCAAGTGGAGGCGTTCTCCATTGAAGCTTGGGTGATGAGTTGCCGGGCTTTCTCGCGACGCATCGAATACCAGATTCTAGACTGCCTGTTTGAGCGTTGGAACCAGGTTCTGTTACGCTTCGAGCGAACCGAGCGCAACGGGCCTTTCGAAGCATTTATGATAGGCTCTCGATACTGATGGGTCGATTACGCGTGAAGAGTTTCGCGATCGCTCTCCGGCACTCTATCATCGAACAAAAACCGTCAATGGCTGATACCCAAAACCGTCTGATCCGCTGCTTTGAAGCAGTGTTTCCCGATCTGAGCGAAAACGATATAAAACGAGCGAGCGTGAATCGCTTAGATTTAGCCCCAGTTTCATCCAGCGTAAAATCGTCTGCACATGAAGCGTTTCCTTCTGGAAGGGCAGACGTGCCTTCCTTGCGCTCGGAATACCTCTCGCGCTAGCTTCCCTGATTCCACTCAGCGGCCAGGAGCAGTCAAGTCGGCAGAAACAGTCCTGATCGACACCTCAGCCAGATCGCATCCGTTTCCCCACTTTTGGGAACAGATGTTCGGCTCGGGCCGGGCTGTGCTGAGCCTGCGCGAGGATTACCGCAGAGACTTGAGAGCGGTGAAGAGTATCACTGGCTTCCAATACGTCCGCTTCCACGCAATTCTCGACGATGAAAATGGCGTGTACGACGAGGACGCGAAAGGCCGCCCTGTTTATAACTTCTCGTACGTGGATCAGATCTACGATGGCTTGCTCCAAAATGGCGTCAAGCCTTACGTCGAGCTGAGTTTCATGCCGCGCAAGCTGGCGGCGAACTTGACCCCGCATCCTTTCTGGTACAAGCCGCTGCCCTCGCCACCGAACGATCCAGCGAAGTGGAGCGCGCTCGTCGAGGCGTTCACAAGGCATCTGATTGACCGTTACGGTTCCGGAGAAGTGCAGCAGTGGTACTTCGAAGTTTGGAACGAGCCCAATATCGATTTTTGGGATGGCGTCCCAAAGCAGCAAACGTATTTCGCCCTGTATGACGAAGCGGCTCAAGCCATCAAGAAAGTGGATTCGAAGCTCCGCGTCGGCGGTCCGGCCACCGCGCAGGCCGCTTGGGTGGATGCCTTTATCGCACATTGCACCGAAAAGCACGTGCCGTTCGACTTCGTATCGACGCATGTCTATGGCAATGAAAGATCCGAAGATGTATTCGGACGCGCCCTCCCGATTTCCCGGCGCGACATGGTTGCGCGTTCAGCCAGGAAAGTGTATGACCAGGTGAAGGCGTCCGCCGCTCCGAATACGCCCATCATCTGGTCTGAGTACAACGCGACCTACATGACCCAACAAGAGGTGACAGACAGCGCCTTCATGGGCCCGTGGCTCGCCAATAACATTCGTGAGTGCGATGGGCTCACGGCCATGATGTCGTATTGGAGCTTTTCGGATGTTTTCGAGGAACAAGGCGTGGTGAAGACGCCGTTTTATGGCGGATACGGGCTAATCGCCGAGCGCAATATTCCGAAAGCGGCCTTTCATGCCTTCGCAGCTACTGCATCGATTGGGCGATCGCCGTCTGACCGTCAACTCAGAAAATGCGTTAGTCACGCAGCGAGAAGATGGCAGCTTTGTAGTCGCGCTCTGGAATTACGCTGAGCCTGGAGAAAGAGCCGGGCCCAAGACTTTTCAGCTAAAGATCAGTGGGACAACTATCCGTCGTTATCGTATGCAGGTGGTGGATCCCGAGTCACGCATCGAGTCTCAAGGCGTGGCAAGATATGGGGAGCCCGGTCAGCCCCACGCTAGCGCAAATTCAGCAGCTACAGAAGGCCTCTGCATTGGACAAACCGATTGAAGAACCGCTCACCTCGCCAATTGTAATCGCGCCGCAAGGGCTTGCGGTCATAGAACTTCTTCGCTGACAATGAGCCTACGCTCGCGATTTACGGCGCCGGCGAAAAGAGCGGCTGCAAGCAGAACGATTCCGCCGAATACGTAAACCGCAGCGGTGAAGCCCAGAGCCGCCGCTAAACCGACCTTCTCCGCCAGAAACCCGATTGTGACCGGCGCCAATCCGCCTCCGCCCAGCCACCCGACCATGTTCATCACGCCCGCTGCGGCGCCGCGGCTCTCCGCCGGGATCACATCGTATAGCGAAGCGAATATGTTCGAATCGTAGATCCCTTTGAACAAACCCCATGCGACCAGCGCCGCCGCGAGAACTTTGACGGACTGCGCTCGACTGCACATCAATACAAAGGGCGCGCCGCAGAATAGCGCCGCTGATTGTACCGCGATCCGGCCACCGGGGCGCTTCGCTTGCAAGCGATCCGCCAGCCATCCGCCCAGCGGAGAGCCACTCATGCTCGCAAACTGAACGAAAATGGTAGCCGATAAGCCCGCCAGCGCAACACTCAGCCCGAACCGGTCATACAGGAACTTTGGCATCCACGAGATTAGGACCATTGCCACGAAATTCGCGCAGCAGAATCCCGCCAGAAGCAGCAAGGCTACCGGCGATTTGATTACGATCTTAAAGAAGTTTAGAAGTCTCGGCTCGTTCGGAGACCCGTCAATCGCATCGCGAGCTTCGCTGCGGTTCGCGAAGAGAGCGCAGCAAGAACAAGCCGAGCACAAGCCCCAAACCGCCGAAAGTGACAAATGACCAGCGCCAGCCGAAGCGCTCTCCAATCAGGCCTGCGAAAAAACCGCCTGCCACTGTCCCGACGTACACGCTGGTCTGATGCAGACCCATGGCTCTCGAGCGCGTTTCAGGTCCGTGATAATCGCTGATCATCGACATGGAAGCGGGATAGTAGAGGCTTTCTCCGACGCCTTCCGCTGTCATGAAGCCAAGCAAGTTGATGGAATCCGCGGGCGAGCGAAGTCGACGCGGCAATTATGCTCCACGCGTACAACCGCCCAGAACCGCTTTCTTCCGCTGAATGCGATCCACCAGGCTGCCTGAAAATGGCGCCAGTAGTCCATACATCCAGGCGAAGGACGAACCCAGCAGCCCGAGTTGAACTGTCGAAAGATGCATTTCGCGCTCCAGCAGCGGAAACAGCGCGAACAGCGCCGCCCGATCGGCATAGTTGAAAAACGAAACCGTCCAGAGCATGGCGACTACGCGCCATTTGTATTCAAGTAAATTCCGGCCAAGCGGCACCGAATAGCCTCAGTACATCGGCCGGGGCCCTACCGTAGGACGCCATTTATCAAGCGGCTTGAGATAGGCCTCGGCTCCTCCGGCGAGCAAATTCAGCTCCGTTTGTGCCTGGAAGAACGTGAATCCTTCCTGCACGAATTGCTCATACTGCGAGGCCTTTACTAGCGGCCGGCCAACGGCTTTTCCTTCCCTGTGCGCGGCGCGAACCACCGCCTGTATGGCTTTGTGCACGGATGGATGGTCCTGATAACCCCGCAGACCAAGAGAAAAAGACAAATCGCTGGTACCGATGAAAAGCACATCAATGCCCGGCGTGGCGGCGATCGCGTCAATGTTATCAATCGCGGAGACTTCTTCAATATTCGTCACGACGAGAATGTTCTTATCGGCGAAGTCATAGTAGCCGCCCGGTGCAGGCCAGCGGAACGTTGCGAGTCCGGCTCCGGATCCGCGCAGCCCCGCGGGGGGATATTTGCACGCGTTCGCGGCAAGCTTGGCCGCTTCGGGCGTACTGACAAACGGAAAGATCACGCCCAGCGCGCCCATATCCATCACGCGCTTCGCCGTCCATAGTTCGTTTACCGGCACGCGGATGAAAGGCATGGCCCGCGATCCGCGCGTCGCCAGGATCATGTTGCGCGCGGCCTCCAGCGTAATGGGCGAATGCTCCATCTCAATCCACAGAAAATCGAAGCCCATTTCGGCCACTTGCGCCGCGATCTCGATACTAGGCGTCGTGAGCGTGATACCCACAACCGGCTTGCCTTCCCGCAACGAGGTGCGTACCGGGTTTTCCCACGGCGTTACTGATTCTTCGGACGCAGAAACCTGTTCACTCATTTCCTGATGATCCAAACCTCTGAGACTTGGCAGCCCCGGCCGTTGCCACCCAAGCCCTGTTCACGAGTCCAGGCAAGCTCCAGCTTCCCTTCAGCAGTTGCCTGGGGCGGAATGTCGAATTCCAGCGGCTGAGGAGGCCACGGGCGCGCCAACAGTGGATGAATTTCGTACTTCTCATTTGCCATCAGTCTAATTCGCACGCGCCGCGCATCGCCTGAATAAACCACTCGCATACGGTACGATGCCGCAGGGTCAAGATTAACGTAATGCATCTTGAGCGGCGAATCGAACAATGACTCTGCCCACCGTTTCCACGCAATGGGAGCCTGAGCGCCCAGCCGGTCAGGATAACTGAAACCGGTCAGAGCAGACGCGCGGAACTCCGGATCTTCGACGTGACCCGGCCCCGGCAACAGATGTGGACGGTTTGCTGGATTGCCTAGTTCGTCGTAGAAGCCACCCGGGCCAGGATCTGTGCGCGCCAGCAGTTGCTTTATGGCGCTCACTTGGTCATTCGCAGCGGCCGTGCTTCGAATGGAAACGATCTGCCTCCTCAGCCAGGCAACATCCGTCACGGGATAATCCAGCGTTTCCAGGTTTGCGCCTCTGACTACTGCTTCGCCTTGATAGCGATCCACTGCGAGTTGCATTTGAATACTTTGCAACAGAGCTTCGCCCAGTTCTCTCACACGTTGACGCGCGTATCCGCCAGCTAATCCAGCGCTGTTGTCACCAAGCGCCCGCTCTGCCTCGTCCAGAAGTACTGACGGATCTTGTCCGTTAGGCGGCGTCGCGCTCGGTGCTTGCCCGATGTCCAAAGGCTCGGGAGTCCAGCCAATCTCATACACCTGCGCAAGAATATCGAGCGCCCGTCGCATACGCGCACTTTCCTCGAGCAAGCGGCTGTGCACTGCTGCATCGTAATAAGCGCGATAGAGAGCCTGCTGAAAACGCCAATTCTCGAGCAGAGCAGGGGAGGCCTTTCGTTCTAGGTCCTGGAATTGCAGCAGCGTCAAAGCTACGCCATCATTCGTTGCCAGAGGCCCGTCCCAATTGCGTTCCAGTTGCAGCAGGCCTTGCGCAAAACCTTCCGCATAGTCACTGCCGGCAAAGTATCGGCCGAAATCCCGCAATGCATCGATGACGGGCATATCCGGATCCCAGCCCAACGCGCTCCACACAAATTTGTTTACATCGTCGTTGCAGCCTTCCGAATAAGTGAGGAAGCCAATCGTATAAGGCGAAAAGCGCCTTAGGATATTTGCCTCGCCTTCCGGGCCGAGGGTTGATGCATTCACGGCCTTCGGTCAGCGCATAAGCTAGATCCCATTCCGGTACCGGATACTGGCATTCAAGGCTGTGCGTGATGTCCGGATAGAAACGGATTGGATAGCGCTTCGGAACGCGTTCCCGAAGCTGCGGCAAGCTCAGGCGGTTCTGCGGTCCATAGACTATACCGTCCAGCCACGTCGCCGTATGTTCCTGGTCAAGAATGCCGAAGAAGTCCTGCATCCATTCTCCGCGAAAACCTTGCGGCGAAACCCACATCTGGCCTTTGGGATGGAAGCGCCGCAAGCTCGTCTTCTGCTTTTCAAGAAACGCCAGCATGGCCTTGGGCTCGGTGTGGCCGGGATCGCCGCCGGGAACAAAAACGGCATCGATTCGCGGCAAGATCTCGTAGATATGCGCCCACTCTTTCAACGCGGCTTCGACAGTAGCTGCCTCGGCATAATTAGGATCCATGGCCGGATACCAGATCCATACATCGAGGCCATACTCATCGGCAACGCGCGACATCTGGATCATCATCTGTTCTGGCGGCAATGGGAAATGAGGGCTGTCCGGCAGATCGTCGGTGCGCGGGGGCATCAATTCGATGGCATTGGTTCCGAATATTGCCAGATCACGGATGTATTGATCCCAGGTCGCTACACTCCACGCATCGTAAGCGTTTGTCTTGGGGCGATAGCCGAGTTGATGACCTCGCAGCGGATACTTCGGAGCTGTTGACACATTGGCGCGGGCCGGATCTAAGAGCGCGCTTTGCCGTCCGAACGTCATCGTTCGCAACAGTTTCCCAACGCCGAAAAGCAGACCGCGCTCATCCGCTCCCACGATCGAGATCCATCGCCCGTGCGCATCGCTGTCCACTCGAATGACATAACCTTCCGGACGGACGTGCTCGCAGGAAGCGACTGCCCGGGAAGTTCTCGCTCCAAGACTTCTGATCGATGTGCGGGTGCCTAAATAGATCGCCGTTTCCAATGCAGGCGCGCTAGTTTGTATCCGCCAACGCAGCTCGCTTCGCTTTTCAGCCTCTTCAACCAGTACCGCGGCGGCCTTCCTCTCGCGCCTGCTTGCGTTTTCCGGCGCGATGACCACACATTTCTGTAAATCGATCGCATCGTGGTTGGGCTCAGCCCCAAGCCACGGCGAAAGTGCAACCGTGGCGCTTGCTTGCTTCAAAAAACTTCTTCTATTCATCAGGTTTACAAGCGTTACTCAATGCAAAAACCGATTACGGAGAGACGAGCTCGTGAATCCCGGCCGCCGCACGAAGTCCAAAAGCGTTTTCTCATTCGCTAGAACACGTTCCACGGCAGCCTGCAGGGACTCGCGCTTATCCCGCGGAACAGTAATAACTCCGTTTTCGTCAGCATGCAGCAGCGTCCCGGGATGCACTGTCATTCCAAGAATCTCGACCGGCACATTCGAGCGCACGATGCGAAAATGTGCGTGACTCGCAACGGTTCCGCCCGCGAAATAATGAAATCCGAGTTTCCGCACGGCCGCGAGGTCTCTAACTGCCGCCATTACTGATAAGGCCAATCGCGCCTAGCGTGGAGAAGATCGTGCACATCACCTCACCGCTATGCGCGGACCGCTGGGGATCGGCGCCGATCTCCTGCATGACAACAATCGCGGGCTTCGGCGCACGCTCGACTGCTTCGAAGAGCTCTATAAAAGCGCTTTCTTCCAGAGGATTTCCAGTGCTGACGGTTTCTACATGAGCTGTGACCGCGTAGCCGCACATAACGCCCAGCTCAGGGAAAAGGCAGCGCAGTTGAAGGGAGGGAAATCCTTCCGCGCGGGATCGCAGGTTTAGCGTCTCGATCGCATTTGCCACTGTCGGCGTGTCCACGGATCTTAGAAAATCGAGCAGATCGCCCTCGTCACTCATTTCCGCACCCGCGAACTCCGCTCGGCTGCATCAGGATCCCAGATTGTCGCCGCGATGTATCGCTCGGTATCTTTACGATCGTTGAAATAGTACACCGTGACCAGCTTTCCATCCGGTCTCTGAACGGTCCTGGTGTAGCCAAGATCCCACGTGCCGCCATCGCTCCGCAAATTGATTTCGTCGCCCCAGGTCTGGCCTTTGTCATCACTGATCTTGGCGCGGATTCCGTACGGCTCAGAGCGGTAGCCATAAGTGATTGCGAGCCGCCCGTCGCGCAGCTTCACCAGAAACGGCGGATTCCCGTTGTGCGCGCCGGTG
The DNA here is from genome assembly GCA_963795445.1 of uncultured Acidobacteriaceae bacterium. Classification (GTDB taxonomy): domain Bacteria; phylum Acidobacteriota; class Terriglobia; order Bryobacterales; family Bryobacteraceae; genus Bog-105. The sequence goes on from CAWCHX010000004.1 coordinate 583,551, forward strand.
TTTGCCGCCGGCCGGTTCAGAAAATGCCAGGTAGCGCCGTCATCGTCGGAGCGATAAAGTTCTATCCAACTCGTGTGCCGAATCGCCGTGAGAATCACCTGAGGCGACAACCGCACGGAGGATGGCATTAACGCTTTATCGGTTGCATCGGGCTCCGGTCCCACAAACGAGATCATCTTCCAAGTCTTGCCTCCATCCCAGGTGCGAACGCAGATCACCCTTCCTTCTTTGCCGTTTGATTTGGCCGCAGTGAGAAACATCGTAAGATCATGCGGTCCGTTCACCAGATAATCGGTGCGTGCTGCTATGCCTTTCTGTCCAAAATCCGGCAGGCGGAAAGGACCTTGCCAGGATTTGCCTCGATCGTAGGAATAGTAGAACCGCGACGGTCCGACGTTCACATCCTCCATGCGCGCCGTCAACGCAAAGTTCGGATCGGTGAAGTTAATATTTCCGGGACAATCGGTCGGCTGCTTTCCGCCTGGTTCTGTCGGCACTCCAGCCTGTTTGGCGCCATCGGGGGCTCGCAGGCTAGCCGGTTTTTCTATCTTCCAGGTGTTGCCGCCATCAAGACTACGGGCCAAGACATGCTGTGCAGGCCGATCCCAATCGATGGAATGACGCGTATCGCTATATTTGAAATACCCAAGCTCGAAACCTACGAGAATCTCGTTGCCCCATGACCAAATGCCGTGGTTTGCAGGCCAGCCGCCGTACCTTCCGGACTCGCGGTAAACAACCACGTTCTTGACAACAGCATCGCTCGCACCCGACGCTTCCTGCGCGGGGAAGCCGCTTGAGCAACAGCCCAGAAGCGCAGCCACGACCATCCAGCGATGACGATGTGACATGGCTCTTCTACCAATGCAGGCGCAGAGCAAACTGAATCTGTCTCGCATTCGTGATCACCGTCGTTACAGTTCCGGCAGCCGAGGAACCAATACTTCCATTCGGCAGTCCGAAGTTAGCCCGGTTTAGCACGTTAAAGAATTCCGAGCGGAACTGCAGCCCGAAGCGTTCCGTCAGCGCGAAGTCCTTGTCTGCGCCTAGATCCCAGGTGGCAAGCCCAGGGCCTATCAGAATATTGCGGCCCGCATTCCCGAAAGTATAAGGAGGGGGTGCAACGAAGCACGCCAGGTTGTACCACTCGCTAATGGTTTGCTGTGAGCTCGGCAGGTTGCCATTGCAGACGCGGTTTGGCCTGGTAAACGTACCCGTGTTGGCGGTTGGATTGGAAAGCGATACCGAAAATGGAGCACCCGATTGCGCCGTCACAATACTCGTGATCTGCCAACCACCCGCAAACGCATTCTCGAACGCATTCGCATTCCCCAGGAATTTGCGCCCGCGCCCGAACGGCATCTGATACATGGTGCTAAGCGTGAATCTCTGGCCGTAGTTAAAATTCGACAGGCCGTAATCAGCCGAGAGATTTCGCGGATTCTGAATATTAATACGAGATTCTCCGGTCGAAGAGTTTCCGCCCGCGCCTTCGTCCAGGCTCTTGCTATAGGTATACGCAACAAGGAACGATAAACCCGCTGTGAGGCGCTTCTCAGCCGATAATTGCAAGCCGTTGTACTCCGAAGGTCCCCGCGGTTCCCAAGCCGAGATCTGCGCAACAGAAGGATACGGACGCCGCGCCGGCACCGCGCCAGGTCCTGGATAAGCGACGTTCTCATCCAGGTTGAGGTTCAGATGAGTTCCGCGCGTACCCACGTAAGCGGCGCGCAATACCAGCGAAGACACCAATTGCCGTTCTAACGTGAAGTTCCACTGCTGCATGTTCGGAGTCAGGTTCGAAATAGGCTGATACACCACCACCGGAAGATTGCTGGCCGAAAGCGTATTCGGAATGCCGGTTGATGTGCTCAAGCACGGCACAGTCGAACTGCAGCTTACCGCGTATTGCGCGGCAAACGGATAGTTAATGAACAGTCTGCTCGATCCGCCTGTCCCTTCTTCGTTGAAATAAAACAAACCGTACGCTGCCCTGACAACCGTCTTGTCGCCAAGCCGATAAGCAAGTCCCAGCCGAGGACTGAAATCGTGCTTTTGAATTCCTAGGATGCTGGACGAATATCCATTCTGTCCCGCAATCGCCAGAGTACCCGTTCCCAGCAAGAAGTCCGATTGACGGTCGTACCTCTCGCCCACTGGCGTAAAGAGGTCATAGCGCAGTCCCAAGTTGACGGTGAGCCGCGACGTCGCACGCCATGTGTCCTGAACAAATCCGCCATATTCGGTGTAGCTCTCGTACGGCACGCCGTCCGGAGCGGCAGACTTGGATGAACTCACTGGTAATCCCAAAAGAAAATCTGCAAAACCATTTCCGCCGGATGAGTTTGCCGGATTATTCGTGTAAGTCCCGGTGAACGACAGAGAACCGGATGGCGCCCCAAGCTGAAAGAACCCGAATCCGTTGTGAACGGCGCTGAATCCGAACCGCAGCGAATGCGCTCCCTTGGTATAAGAAATCGTGTCACTCGCCTGATATGTGTTCTGGGGGATGACCTCAGGAAGATTGCTGGCGCTGTAACCGCTGAAGCCGGAGATGCTCAGAGAAGCCATCGCGCCGGAATCCGCGCCGGTGTTCGCACCCTGCAATCCAAGCTTTTGCGCGATGTTGTACGGTTCGTCGAGAGGGGTGACGCGCAGCGAAAACCGCGTATAGCCAAGCGCGAGTTGGTTCGTGATCGAAGGACTAAATTGATGCACCTCTTGCAGAGTTGCCTGGTCGCTAGGAGCGTGATTCAGCCGCAACGATCCGGCCGTCGCGCTTCCTTGCACGAACGCCAGCGGGTTGATCGCTCCGTTGACAAGCACTGGCGTTTGCGGATACGTGATATCCGCGCCACCATGGGTTACGCGCCCGAACATGCTGTCCCGTTCGGAAAAGACCTGATCCACGCGAACGTCATACTGGTCCTCCGTCTGCACTGCCAGATCGTTAAGACGTAGGTTGTTCTTCACTCCCGGAAGATTTGGCAGCGGCAAGATCGCGAGCAGGTTGGCCGCTACCGGATCGATCTGCGAAGGCGGAATAACGTTGTTCGCAAACTGTTGACGCGTGTTGGTCGCGGCGTTGTAACCGGCCGGATTGTAAATGGTGGCCACGCCTGCGAAGTTGCCCGCACGCATCGCGGCTGTTGGCTCACTCGCGATCGAGGTGCTCGCCTCGTGCACTCTCAGACCCTGATAGTCGCCAAAAAAGAAGGTCTTGTTCTTGCGAATCGGGCCGCCAATCGCCCCGCCAAACTGGTTTTGCTGAAATTGCGGCTTTTGTGCATCGAAGAATTGGCGCGCGTCCAGGTCCGAATTGCGAAGAAACTCGAATGCTGAGCCGTGAATCTCATTCCCGCCCGACCGGGTGATTACGTTTACAACCGCTCCACCGCTAGCGAACTCCGCATCGTAATTCCCCACCTGCACTTTGAACTCTTCAATGCTTTCCAGATTTGGAAAAACTTTTACCGTTCCCACCGATTGATCCCGATCGTCCAGCCCATCGATCATGAAAGTGTTAAAGCTCCCACGGGAGCCATCGGCCACGATCTCCGCTCCGGCGCGCTGTGTCTCATTTCCGTTGCCCTGGGTTCGGATGCCTCCAACCGGTCCAGGGTTCGTTCCCGGCACCAGCAAGCCAAGCTGCGAAAAATTTCTGCCGTTCAGAGGAAGTTGTTGCGTCGATTGCTCAGATAACACATTGCCCACTTCCGTCGATTCAGTATTCAGCAGCGGCGCCGCGCCCTCCACTGTAATCTGTTGCTGCACATTACCAACCTGCAACTTGAAATCTTGCTGCACAACCTGCTGGATTTGTAGAGTAAGGTCCTTGCGATCCTCGACGCTAAACCCCGGTGCTGTCACCTCGATCGTGTATACACCGGGCTTGAGCAACGGAATCGTGTAGTATCCGTCCTGCGCAGTTTGCTTAATGCTCGTCGCTCCTGTTTGCTGCTCTGTCGCCTGCACATGCGCGTTCGCTACCGGGGCGCCGCTCGGATCTGTCACTTGCCCGGAAAAGGTTCCGGTGGCGTTCACCTGGCCACAGAGATGCACCGCAAAGCACATCCCAATCGTTGCGGCCCACGTAGCCGCCCGTAACTTTCTCATGGAGACTTCCTTTCCATCCGGCTATCAAATTGGAACTGAATTTCGAGCAACGGTAATATGGCGCTCAAGCGCGATTCCAGTTCAGCTCGTTCCGAAGCGTCAAAACTTTGCAGCGGCTCCGCCAGCGCATCGCCGCAAACTCCCAGTAGCGACAGCGCGCACTTCAGGCCGCGAAGATAATTCGTTTGTGCTGGGCCAATCGTATACACGGCCTCGGTAATGCGAACCACTAGTTCGTGAAGCGCCTCGGCCTGCGAGTGGCTGCCTTCTAGCGCAGCGTCGTAGAGCTGCGCGTACAACGAGGGGAACATGTTTGCTCCGCCGCACACACCGCCGTGTGCGCCGGCGTGAAGGGCTGGCAGCAGTTTCTCTTCGTTGCCCACTAGTACCGCAAAATCCGGGCGGTGACCGGTCGAGCCGCGCACCGCCTTCAGATATTCCAGGCTGCCGCTGCTGTTCTTAATGCCAATAATGTTCGAATACTGCGAGAGCTCTTGTACAGTTTCGGGCGCGAATTCGTTGTGCGCATACTGCGGCACGTTGTATAGAAAAACAGGCAGGCTGGCGGTCTCCGAAAACCGCCGGGCGTAGCCCAGCACGTCGTGCTGTGGAAGCGGAAAATAGCACGGCGGCGAGAGCGCGATCGCTGTAGCTCCTGCACGCGCGGCATGCTCCGTCAATTCTTGCGCGTGCGCGAAACACGTCTCGGAAACATTCACCACCACGGGAACCCGGCCTGCCGCAGCCGCGCAACTTTCCTCGATGACGGTCCGGCGCAATGCCCATGCTCAAGCTGGACGATTCGCCTGTGCTGCCTAAAACGAACAGCCCGTGAACCCCGCCTTGCAAGACACGTTCAATAACCCGCCGTAACGCCTGCCCGTCCAAGGCCCCCGACGGGAGCAACGGAGTGACAATCGGCGCGATAATTCCGCGCAGGGGTGTGGAGAGAGCAACGTGACTCATTGCGATGAGGCTCTCCTGCACTATATACAACTTGTCGACAGCTGTCTACAGCAAAATACAAGCCCTTCATCGTATACTGTTTGCGGTGAGATCGAACGGCTCCTTGAACCGCCCCGGTCCGGACCGCTCCATCCGCGAACGGGCTTATCTGCTCATTCAACAAAAGATTGCCCGCGGCGAGCTCACTCCTGGCGGCGCCGTTTCCGAAGTTTCGCTGGCCCAGGAGCTTGGCAGCAGCCGTACTCCCGTCCGCGAAGCCCTGGGGCAACTCGTTGCTGAAGGAATGCTGGAGCAGACGCCGAATCGCGGCACGGTGGTCGTCCAATTACGGCGTCAGGACATCATTGATCTCTACGAACTTCGCGAGGCGCTGGAGGTCTACGCCATCGGCAAAGCAGCGCGTCACGCCAATTCACCTCATGAATTGCAGAGATTGCAGAGCTTCGCCGACGAGATTTTGCAGCTGAGGCGCGATCTGGAAGAATCCGGCCAAACCGAGTTGAATGAGAAGCAGATGCATCGCTTCATCGCGTGCGATCTTGGGTTTCACGCTCTGCTGGTTCGCATGGCCGCGAACGCCAGAATCTTAAAGATAGTGAACGAGACGCGTCTGTTGATTCGTATTTTCGCGATCCACCGCCATAGACACGATTCAGCCCTGTTGGCTAACATCCATCATCAGCACTGCGAAATTCTTTCCGCGGTCGCCGGGCAGGATGCTGCGCGCGCTATGCAACTGCTCTCTAATCACATTCAAATCAGCTTGCAGGAGCGGCTTGACGAATTCGACCGGTGGGAGCACGAGGCTTCCATGCGGGAAACCCTGCCTGTTTTTTTCGACTTGCATCCCTCCGCTGAGCCGCTGTAGTGCGGGTCAGCAGACCTTCGGATAGGTAATCCGCAGCGCCTTCCACGCAGGCCCACGGAGTCAACCTGTGCGCCTGTGCCTTCGTCGCGCTCATGACATCTTGCACATCCACGCCGCGCGCCAAAAGAGCGTCACCCACCAGCGACCGATGACACCTCCACGGCACCGCCTCCGCGCACATAATGGCCGTCGGTTTTTCGGCCGCCAAAACAATCAGCTCTTCAACTGCCGCGGCGAACTCAGCGCTTTGCATGTAGTCCGCGTACCCGCGAAACGAAGCATTTTCCCAACCCGTATTGATCGAATTTTTATGGGCTCGCCGCAAGCCGCCGAGTGCCGGCAAGTGCAAATACTCGATTTGATGCTCGCCTAGATATCGCTTCAGTTCGCCCTGGTCATATTGCGGATTCCGCCGCGACCGCGGCACAGTTCTGATATCGGCGACACGCTCGATCGCAAACGCGCGCAGGATGGCGAGGAATTCATCCGCGCCGCGCGTCGAATGCCCGATTGTGTACACGGTCGTCACTACTTTTCTGGCTTGACGCGCAGCGCCTCTTTCGCGTCTACATGATCGAATTGCATGGGAAAACTCTTCCCCACGTAGTATGCAGGCCACTGGTCCTTATAATGTCCCGACGCCACAAAACCGGATTCACCAACCGGTAGATTCTGCACGGATCTGTCCAAATTCCCAAGATCCACCACCATGCGCTCGGAAGGTCCCAGCGTGCCCGTTGTCTGCTTCACCGTCGTCCCCGACCCACTCATCTCCACCGGCCCTACATCGAAGAACCGGTCCACAACCGGCAACTCTTTGCCTATCGGATGCGCAAATTTCCACTGCAACATGCGCCCCCAGCGCCATTTCGAAACCGGAGTTCCTTGCAGTCTTCGCCCCTCTTGCAAAACAGAACTGAAGTTCTCGATCAACCACGAATCCCAATCGTCTTTCGCCACCCATCCTTTCGGGCGCGAGCGCAGTAGCGCTTCAAGCACCTGCGGCCGGGGAGTCCGGCCCGATGGAAAGCGAACTGGGGCGCCCTCCTGTCTTTTCAGCCGAATTCTGTGGCTGCGAACGAACTTCACCGATTATGCGGCGGCTGAAGCAAGGAACTCACCAGCATCGTCCCCATCTGGTTGTTCAGCAATTCCACCATCATGGGCGCAGCTTCGGCTTTTTCCATTTGCCCATTCCAGTGCCGCAGCACCTCCACTGCATCTCTTACAAGTTGATCCTTGCTGCCGCGCTTTTCAAATGCCGCCAAAATCTGCTGCGATAAGAAGTAATCGTATGCCGAATACACGTCTTTCTGCACTGCGAGCATATCGTCCACGGTAAGCTTGCCTTTCGCGCTCAGCCGCGCGCGGATCTGATCGATTCGATAACGATCCGCGTATCGGCCATCGATGCGATACGCAAAGTCCGGCGGAAATGGACTCTGGTTTGCCGTCGCGATAATTCCCGAAGCCGGATTATAGATCCTTGGCATTTGCTCGAACGGAATGTAGCCGTCCCATTCAAATTTTCCAGACGCGCCGTCGAGCGGCGCATCACCGTCAAAGCCTCGCCGGATGGGCACGCGCCCCGCCGCCTGATACCCGATGTTCCCCGCAGTGTCCGCATAGACGAAGTTCTGAGCCGGACCCCAAAATGCGGTAACCGCAGCTTGGAACTGCTGCCAATTCTGTGCGCGATCGATATCGAAAAACGGAAACCCGAAACCGTCTGCAGCGCTCCAGCGCATGCTGTATGCCTTTCCGTTCTCATGCATGATAACCGGACCATGCCTGGTCACCCAGGTGTCTACCTCGATCGCTTTACTGCCTCGCACGTTGATCAGTTCCCGATCGAGCTGCGCCTGTTCCACCTTGCCTTGAAAAATATACCGGCCGTTACGCTCGTCCATCTTCTCCGCATATAAATCCAAAACATCCGCTTCCAGATTGGTCACGCCCCACGCAATATGTTGGTTGTGCCCCGTGATCACACCCGGCACGCCAGGCAGCGCCGCGCCGGAGACATCCAGTCCCGGCGCCTTCAAATGCACCAGGTGCCACGTCCCCGGAATCGTGTATGCAAGGTGCGGATCGTTCGCCGCCATGGGCTTCCCATCTTCCGTATGCGCTCCCGAAACCGCCCATGCATTCGATCCCGGGCTCACATACGCTCCTTGAATGGAGGGAAATAACGTCAGAACTTTTGCTGGATTCGCCATGCCCAGCATCATTCCCTTACCGAACTCGAACTTTGACGCATCTGTCAAATCGCGGAACATGACCAAGCCAATCAACATCGAGTCGGTCATCGTCCAAGGCAAGGGATCGTAGGCGTGACCCGGAAGTGAAAACTCAAGCGAGTAATCTCCGCGATGCGTGTCGATAAAGTAATTCACGCCCCGCGCATATTCCACCATCAAGGCGCGTTCCTGTGGCCGGAAGTGCTGTACATACGCTTCTGCAATAGCGCGCATGCGCATCCGGCGCGAACGTTCGTCTAAAGGCAGCGCGCTTTGCCCGAAAACTTCCGCCAGCTCGCCTGCCCCGAACCGCCGCAGACTGTCCATCTGCCACAAGCGGTCTTGAGCAGTCACGTAGCCTTGCAAAAAAATCGCATCCTGCCAGGAAGCGGCCTCAATGTGCGGAACTCCACGCGCGTCGCGCTTGATAACGGCGGCTCCATCGATAGGCGCGCTGATTTCCCCCGACACCTTTGGCAGCGGACGCACGGCGTACCAATACACCCCAACCGCAATGAGCACAACCAGAACCGCTATGCTCACATTGATGACGCGTACCAGGCGGGATAGCACCCACCGATTTTACTCTGCGGTTCGAAAATGCTCCGGCCTCATAATGCTCTCCTCTAGCGGCATATGACCTTGCGCTTCATCATTCTGCTTTTCATCCTCGCCGCGAACGGCTTTTTCGCGTCCGCCGAGGTTTCGCTCGTTTCCGTGCGCCAGTCGCGCCTGCGCGAACTCGCCGAGCAAGGTCAGGCCGGAGCTCAAAGCGCTCTCAATTTACTTGCGAATCCCGGCCGCCTTTTATCTGTTACCCAGGTAGGCATCACGCTAGCCAGTCTCGGCCTCGGTTGGGCCGGCGAAGATACGCTATATCGTCTGCTGCGCGTTCTCCTCGAATCGTTTCATTTCCGGGCTTCAGCCGTCTTGCTGCATGGCGTCGCATTCGCCATCGCGTTCCTGATCATCAGCTACGCGCACGTGATCATCGGCGAAGTCGTGCCCAAGAATCTGGCGCTTGAAAAAGCCGACCGCATCGCTGTGCTCGCCGCGCCCGTTCTGCTCGTGTTCTATCGCATCTCTCAGCCGTTCGTCGTCATCATTGAGCGCTCCTCTGCTCTGATCCTGCGCACCTTTGGGCTCGGAACCGGTCACGCGCACGGCGGCCACACGCCCGAAGAGTTGAAGTACATCATTCAGTCGAGCCGTCACGAAGGCCACTTGCAGCAGTTTGAGCAGGACGCTATCCAGCGCCTCATCGAGCTGTCCGATTACTCCGCGCGCGAGATCATGACGCCCCGTCACAGCATCGTTTCGCTGCCCGTCGACGCCGACCCCGATGAAGTGCTCAGCGTCATGGCGGAACACAAATTCACCCGCGTCCCCGTCTATGAAGACCGTCCCGAACAGATCATCGGCATTGTTCATTACAAAGATTTGATGCGCGTATGGGATGAGCGTCGCTTCGCGCATGAGCGGCGCCGTGCCACGCGCCCTTTTCGTCTGCGCCGCTTCATTCGCAAGCCTCTGGTTGTGCCCGAAACGAAACCCCTCAATCACCTCATTGATGAATTCCGTACCAGCCACACCCACATGGCCTTAGTTGTAGATGAATTTGGAACGGTTAGCGGCCTGGTAACTCTCGAAGATGTTCTCGAACAAGTGTTTGGCGACATAGGAGACGAGCACGATGCCGTCCGTCCCATTACGTCTCACCAGGAAAAGATTCTGCAGCTCGAAGGCGCAACTACGATTCGCGACCTGGAAACCCGCTACAATCTCGTCCTGCCGGGTGAGGCCGGATTCGAAACCTTGGCGGGTTTCCTGCTCTTCCAATTCGGCCATATCCCCAAGGAGAGAGAATCGGCCGATTACAACGGCCGCCGTTTCACGATTGCCAAAATGGATCACAATCGCATCGCCTCGGTGATCATCGAAAAGCTCGATTCCAAAGAGCAGCCCGGCCCCGCCAAAGAAGGTTAGGCCGCGGCGCTTGGCTCTCCATCACGTCTCCGCGTAATACCGATCGGTGGCCTGTATCGCAAGGCCCTTCTTCTTCGTCGTTACGCGAATTTTGCGAAATCCGGACGTGGTAACGGGCTGATCGGACACGAACCCCAAGCTGTACTCGTTGCGCAGATCTTCTTCGATCGATTTGAAAATCTGCTCAATACTCAGTTGCTTGGAAACCTCGAAGAACGCGCCACCCGTTTCTCTTGAAAGGCGCTGCAGAACTGTTTTTCCGCTCGGCCCAATGGAAAAAGCTTGCCCGTAATACGACTCATCGGAAAACAGAATGCAGTAGACCAGCGTGTCGGCTCTCTGCGCCCCTTCTATCGCATCCGCCAGAGTAACCGTGCTCCCGAAATCTACTCCATCCGTGAGCACGACAAAAGCCTTTCGCCCCTGGACACTTCTCATCACCTTGATCGATGCGGTTCGAACCGCGTCGTAAAGCAGCGTGCCGCTACCTGCGGAAGCTTGCTCGGCCGTCGGCAAATCCAGCAACGTGAGCGTATCTTGCAAGTCCTTGTGCGACGAAGTGAGTTCCTGCCGGATCACCACCGCCTGGTCGAACTGCACCACCGTTGCTTTGTCCTTGTTTTCCCGCAGAACCTGATCCAGAAAACGGTAGCTTGCGCCGCGCTCCTCCTCCAGAACGCGTTTCTGGCTCAGGCTTGTGTCGACCAACAATCCGATTGTCAGTGGCAGGTCCGATTCCCGCGAGAAATATCGAATGGTCTGCTGCTTCCCATTTTCGAAAACGGTGAAATCATCTTTGCTCAAATCACGGATGATTTCCCCTCGCTTGTCGCGCACCGTTGCAAAGATATTCACTACCTTTACTTCGGTAGAGAAGGTGGGCCCCTGCTGCGCTTTTAGCATTCGCGCGCATAGCCAAGGACCGGCCGCTGCGATCAGACGCCGACGCGAATAATTCTTGGCGTAAAGCCCTAAAAGAGATTCCAAAGAAACTGATTGTACACTTCGTGGTGATACTGCACTTCAGGCGGCTTCACAAACGTACCGAGCAGGCGCGGGCAACGGTCGGCAGACGTCTGCTTTAGGTCGGCGTAGCGGCCCTTCACGTCCTCGCCCAGCAGCTTCGTAGTCCATTCCGCGCTCCTGAAATCTTGCAGTGCATCGTAGATATTGTCCGGCAAGTATCGGCTCGCCGCGCGAAGATTCTCGACTTCGACAATGCCGCCTTCAATGCCGGTTTTAAAGATGCCAAACAAAACCATGTACGGATTGGCGTCCGGAGCCACGGAACGAACTTCTACGCGGGCGCTCCGTTCATTCCCGATGGGAACTCGTACCATCGAGCCGCGGTCCACCGCCGATGCCTTAAGTTGGTTGGGAGCTTCGAAGTGCGGGTCGAGACGCCGATAGGCATTCACGCTGGCGTTGAGCAGCAGACAAATGTCGTTGCCGTGCGACAGGATTCGGTCGATAAACTGCCATGCGCAATTGCTCAGTTTTTCTTCGCCGTTCGGATCCCAGAAAATATTTTTTCCATTCCTCGTGATCGAAACGTTGGTGTGCATGCCGTTACCGTTCACGCCGACCACCGGCTTCGGCAGGAAACTGGCCGTGTAACCCATCTTCGTCGCTACCTGGCGGCAGACCAGCTTGTAAAGCTGGATCTGATCCGCGGCCGCAACCACATCTGCATAGCTGTAGTTGATTTCGAATTGTGAGGGTGCAACTTCCGGGTGATCCTTCTCGTTCTGGAAGCCCATCGCGCGCTGAACACCGGCGGCTGTGTCGATGAACTGCCGCAGCGGATCACCGGGCAGTGAATGATAATAGCCGCCCGTGTTGACATATTCGAACTTGTGCGTCTCGTTGTAGCGGCGCTCCGCATCCACGCCTTGGAAAAGAAAGCCCTCGATTTCGTTCGCCGCGTTAAGGGTATAGCCGTTCTCCGTATACATGGCATTCGCGTAGGCATTCAAAACGCCGCGCACATCGCCCACATAGGGAGAACCATCTTTGTCGATTACCTCACCAAAGATAAGCACCTTGCCAGGTCCAAAGATGTCGGAAGGCGCCCAATAGAAAGCGCTCCAGTCCATGCCGAGCCGCAGATCGCTTTCCCGCTGCGCCGTAAACCCCCGAATCGAAGATCCATCGAACGTTAGGTTGTCCCAGCTCTTGACTAGAAATTGCTTGTCGTAGTCGAGCATGTGCAGACGCCCTTCAAGATCGCTAAACAGAACGGTGACGGCTTTGATGCGCTTCTCGTCCGTCAGATATTTCAGGCGCTCTTCCTGAATCTGTTCCAGAGGAACGCGATTCTTGCGCTGCTCCTTCGCGTGGAGATTCAGCTCCTCTAATTCCGAATAGGAAAGAGTCAGACGGTCTTGCAGATCGTTGGACATCAACCCGCAGGTTAAGTCTAGAGAGGCTCCCTCAGCAATCGAATTTTTTGATTCAGCCGATAAACGCTCAGCCAAACTTACCTCAAGCTCCGGCTTGTGCTATTTTGAATCGCTTACGCTAGTGAAAATCGCTGGGCTTCTTCTGATGGTGGCCGGGTGGCTGCTTGTGCTTGCAGCTTTGGTGCTGCTTGTCTCGCTGCCGTCCAGAACAGGATTTGTCATAGCTGGAATGGCCGTAGAGCTCTTGGGCTTCGTGCTCGCCGCCCGTGCCCAGGTGCGTTTCCGGAGTGGGAAAAGTGACGCCTGACGATCACGTCGTGCTCTCGGATTCAGCCGCCGGTATCTGTCTTTGCTTCATCTTGCTGGTTCCTTTTGCCGGCGCCGGACTCTCGCTCATCAATACGGGACTTAATCGGTCCCGCAGCGCGACTCATGCGATTCTCACCTCCTTGTGCATTGCTGCCGTGGCGATGATCGTCTTTTTTCTGTGTGGTTTCGCCTGGCAGGGTGTCAGCGGCCAGCCGGGACATCTTCTAAGCATCGCTGGGAAAAGCTGGGATTGGATTGGAGCCGGACCGCTATTTCTGCGCGGCGTAAATTTTGACGGATCGCGCCGCTTCCCTTATAATTTTGCTGCAGCTGTTTAGCGTTGCTTTGGCCTGCACCATTCCCGCCGCCACAGGAGCAGAACGCTGGCGCCTGGGCGCTGGTTGCGCTTCTGCCGCTGTGTTAGCCGGCTGGACGTACCCCTTATTTGCTCACTGGGTTTGGGGCGGCGGATGGCTTGCGCAGCTCGGTGTGAACTACGGACTGGGCCACGGCTTCGTCGACCCCGCCGGCGCTAGTTGCATTCATGCGGTGGGAGGCTTGACCGCTCTATCCATTGCATGGATCTTGAATCCGCGCCGTGGCAAATTTACTGCGGATGGCTTACCCACAGCTATGCCCGGCCATAACGCCGTGATTGTTTTGTTCGGCTGCATGCTGGCCCTGATTGGCTTCTTGGGCCTCAATTCCGCGGGATCCATCCTATTCGCCGGTCTCACGCCGGCGCAGTCGGTTCTCGTCGATGTGAATACTACGTTGTGCTCAGCCGCTGCCGGTCTCGCCGCTCTGATCACCACTCGGTTGCGCTTCGGCAGGCCTGACGCTTCTCTCACCGCCAATGGTTGGATCAGCGGACTGGTAGCCAGCAGCGCTGTTTGTGCGTTCGTGAAACCAGCGGAAGCGGTTGCGGTCGGCTTCGTCGCAGGCGTTCTCGTTATTTTTGCAGTCGAGATCATCGAACTCCGCATGAAAGTAGATGATCCGGCGGGAGCCATATCGGTGCACGCGGTCGGAGGAATGTGGGGCGTGCTCGCCCTCGGCATGTTCGGGCGTTTTACTCCGGCGCTGGCGAATATCGATTCGGGCGATTCGGGACAGTTTCTGGCGCAACTGATCGGCGTTGCGACTTTACTCGGCTTCGTCCTGCCGTTGACATACACATTAAACTGGCTTCTCAACCGGGTTTTACCTCAGCGCGTCGCGCTCGAAGGCGAACGCCAGGGTATGGATCTCTTCGAACTCGGGGCTGGCGCCTATCCGGAATTCGTCACCCACCGCGACGATTTCACGCGCCGCTAAAGGGGCTGACGCCTCGCCCGACGATCAATGCCGCGCCACATACAGTAACAATCCGAAAATAATGAACGGAATCGCCGCCAGCATCAAATAGAACAGCAGCCTGCGATGCCAAGGAGAGCGCCGCTGTTTCCAGTCGCGCAACTCGGTGCGTTCCGACACTCCCACCTGGTCTTGATGACTCAGATCCCACGCAAGCTCGCGCGCGCTCCCATAGCGGTTCTTAGGATCGCGCTCGAGTGCGCGATAGATAATCTCCTGCAGCTCTGGAGAAATGGCAGGATTTATTTCCCGAGGCGGAACAGGATTGTTCAGCAAGCGGTCATTCATGATCGCGAAAGCATTTGGACCTTGGAATGGCATCTTGCCGGTCAACATTTCGTAGAGCATCACTCCCAGCGCATAGACGTCGCTGCGCGCATCGCCTCGTTTTCCCTTCACTTGCTCGGGCGAAATGTAATCCGGCGTTCCCATCAGTTGCGAGAGCTTGGCGAATGTCAATCGCCGCGCTCCTTCCTGTCCCGCAATGCCAAAATCGATCAACTTGACCTGATCTTCTTCGCCCACCATGATGTTCTCGGGCTTCAGATCGCGGTGCACTACGCCGTGGTTGTGGATGTATTCGAGAGCGTCACAAATTCCAAGCGCAATTCGCGCCGCGCGCTCTGGCGGCAGCTTGCCTTCCTGCTTCAGAATGTCGCGTAGCAGGCGCCCTTCCACCCATTCCATCGCCATGTAGACCTGGCTGCGATCCGCATCTGCCAGAACTTTCATGACGCCCGGATGATCCAGCTTTGTGCCGATATCCTGCTCGCGGCGAAAACGATCGTAGAAGACCGGTTCGCTCTCCACTTCCGGGTGTGGAATTTTCAAAGCGACGGGCCTTCCCGTACGCAGGTCGGTAGCTCGGAAAATCGATGCCATGCCGCTACGCGCAACCAGAGCGTCTATGCGGTAATGATCGATCAGTTCGCCTGGGGCGGTCATTGGAGGCGCAATTCCCGGAGCTGAGGACAAGCCGCGCCTCAGTCTCAATGAATCTTGTAATGCCTCCCCCGGTACATGCCGACGCGCTCGACACTTCGAATGCGAATCAGTTGAACGCTAATATTATCGCTGCCGTCCCGTTCCTTAGCAAGCGCAACCAGGTTCCCGGCGGCGGTTTCCAGATCGGCGTCGCGTTCGGTGATCTCAACAATATCGTCCGCGGATGTCGAATGATGCAACCCATCCGAGCACAGCAGTAGCACGTCGCCGGCGAAGATTTGATGTTCACTTGTCTCGACACTGATGAACATCTGATTGCCAAGAGCCCTGCTCAGCACGTGCGATGTTTCAGAACTGGCAGCTTCGCGCGCGGAGACCAAGCCCAGCCGATACTGCTCGTTTGGAACCGTATGATCACGCGTAAGCGGGACCGCATAGCGTTCGCGAACCAGATAACAGCGCGAATCGCCCACATGCGAAACGATGGCGCGGTCAAAGCGAAGCGCGCAGGCGACGACAGTTGTGGCCATGGACGTACCGGCCGGACCTGACACTAATGCCGTTTCGAAGACTTCGGTATTGGCAGCCTGAACTAAGCGCGGCAGCAGCGTAGCGCACCGCTCGCCTGGCGTGGCCTCACGGAAGCCCGCTACCAACTTCTCTACTGCGACACTCGAAGCAACCTCGCCCCGCTGCTGCCCGCCTACCCCATCCGCAAGTGCGAACAGCCAGCCATGCGTTCGTGCCTCTTCCGGTGTTCGCGGCAGCACGGAGCCGAGGTAGTCCTCGTTGTGATCGCGCAACAGGCCAGGATCGGAAAATTGAGCGAACTCCACATCCAGCATGAAATGCTTAAGGCGCAGGCCTTCAATGAAGACCTGCGCTAGTTATGTCCCTGCTGCGCGATTCTATCTCAGGATGTCGCGGCCCGCGCTTCCTTCGTTATCAGAGTTGTTCGACCCGCAACCTTGCTCGCCCGCAAGAAGTAAATCCCTCCATAGATAGCCCAAACTGCGGCGATACCTAATGCCAGTAAAGGTTCCATCTTGGTTCCGAATCCCATAAAAGGTCCGATTATGTAAAACGCCATGCAGGCGAGATTCGCCGCCAACCCGAATACCGGAATGATGAAATGCTTCAGCGGGTTGAACATCGGGTGTTTGTGAAACGCCACCATACAAATAACGCAGCTCAGCATGTATAGCAGGAACGTACCGAAATTCGAAGCTAGCGTAATTGTAAGCAGCGTTTGCGGTAGCGCCGCCAGTTTATCGTGCGACAAATAACCGAAGCTCGACCAGAACCCATGCGGCAAGGCCTGAATGGTGGCATCGCTCGGCGCCGCGGCATCCGCGAATACAGCCGAAACGGCAACTACGCCGATGACCGCCGAAATAGCAGCTAACGTCCAGATGGCGCGGTGCGGAGTAAGGTTGGCCGAGTGCAGAGAACCAAAGTGATCCGGCAGCTCTTGATCTTTGCCCATCGCGTAAGTGACGCGCGCCCCCGTGTTCATGCACGACAGCGTGGTTCCGATGATCGCCAGGAAAACCGTAAAGGCCTCGACCAGCATGAACGTTCGGCCGTGCCCGGGCCCAAACAGGGCGTCGCCGACCACAATCATCATGTCGCCAATTGGGGCGGCCGATCCCTGCGCTGTCGCCATAGGATAACCGCTATTCAAAAAGTAGTTCGCCGCGAAGTACTCGATCAGATAACAGAAGGCCCCCTGTACCAGTAGCGACGTGATCACGGCAATGGGAACGTCGCGTTTGGGGTTCTTGGCCTCCCCGCCCATGGCCGTGACCGATTCGAAGCCCACCAGAATGAGAATCGCCACCGTAGCCTGGACAAAGATCCAACCGAAGTTGTGAAACCCGACGACCGAACCAGCGCTCGGGTGGCTAACGAAGTTGCCTTTGTCATCATGTTCCGGATAGCTGATCGTATAGGGGACCGGCTTCCCCGAAGCGTCAAGCAGCGGCTTCGGCACGCCGCTCGCGTCTCTGACAATCGTCTCGGTCGTCTGGCCTTTATCAACCGTTTTCGTGGTCGCGAACTGGTAGGTGTAGGCCTCGCCCGAGGTCGAGTCGAATTGGTAAGCGACGCTCCCCGGCGGATGATTCATCCGGTAGCCGAGAGCCATCACAGAGAACACCAGGAGCGCGGAAATCTGAATCACGTTGATGGCTATGTTGACGGAAGTCGCGCCATTCACGCCCCGATGAGCAATATACGCCACCCCGAATGAGAAGATGACGGCAATCACCGCCATGAACGCCGGTCCGGGGTTCGACGCATTCATAAAGCTGGGCCAAAGTGTCCCCGCCACATAGCCGCATAGCACGCCCATGACAGCAACCATCACGCCCGGATAGATCCAGTAGTAAAGGTGCGAGCCCCAGCCCACGATGAACTTCGAAAGCCGGGCATAGCGCCACATTTTTTCGTGATTGAGAAAAGACTGTTCAGCGAAGTAATAGGAACTTCCTGTTCCTGGATACAGCTTCGCCATCTCGGCGTAGCAAACGGCTGTCGCAAGGCATAGCAACAGCGCCAGGACAATGCCGATCCACATAGCAGGCGCTGTCACACCGGTTGCGCCCTGCACTTGGAAGGTCAGCCACAGAAAGGCTCCGGGCGCAATCAGCGCCATCGCGTTCATCGTCAGGCCGGTCAGGCCTAACGTCGGTTTCATTTCTACTGAATTAGTGTCAGCCAATTACGTTTCTCCTTTTACTGATGCTTGATGAGGGTAATAAGCGATTAACCCGATCGTGACAGTCGATTGTGTTCTTGAAAGCGCTGGTGTAGAACCGCGAATGTAAAACGGTGTATCCGATCCATCGTGCCGGTATTCCAGGCGAGTAAGAAATCCATCCATCACTTTGTACTCGCCTGTAACTGTAACTTCGTGTAGCTTCTGCCGCGTGCCAGTCGTAAAACCGGCGGAGTCATCGTAATACTCCGCGCGCGGGGTGAGCGCAATACGCTTACTTAGTTGCAAGTGAACAGCGCCCGCAAAACCGGACCAGTGGTCGTGCCCACCTAACGGGCGGCGCTGCTCGCCATAGTCGTAGTTAAGGTACGCATTGATCTTGTCGTTCGGCGTCAGAAGCAGCGTCGTGTCGTAGAGCGCGCGATTTCGGTTGTTCACCCCCGTATATTGAGGCCCAACGTAATAGTTATGGCTCCACGTAAACTTCTTCCGGGTAATCGCTCCCGTCAGACCCACAGTCTGCATATTATTGCCGTGGTCATCTATCACTGCATTCCATCCATCGACAACTTGAACGCCGACAGTGACGCTTGGCCCGATCGGCATGGAGGTCCGTAACCCGAAGTGATAGTAAGGAATCGCTAAAGCAAATAACAACGACCGCGAATAGTTCCAGTTGTCCTTCGTTTCGATAACTTCAGCGCCGGCCGATGTTACAAACTGCCCTAGATCCGCCTCGAAGCCCTTCCAGCCCTTTGGCTTTACGCTGACATAAGCCTGCTCCACGTAATCCATAAACTCCGGATCTGCGCGCGTAGAATGCGCCAGATCTTGAGTGCGGCCCCAACCGACATCGATCCGAAAACCTAAAGGATCCGGATCGTGGCTTGCCGTCAGCTTGAACAAGTTCAAGTAGAAAAGGTTCGTCTTGTCGTCAAAGTTATAGAGCTGGTTGAAACCGGATGACGGGTGGTTGTCGTTGAAACTGTAATACCCGTCCGCCTGTAGGGAGAAATCGATCTTGTGAAACGTCATCGGCAAAGCCGAATCGTCGGGAGCTGGAGTCTTGTGGCGCGGTCTGCGACCACATCATCGAGCAACTCAGGCCCAGGTATAGGAGAAGCGAAGTTCTAGCCCGGAATACGCGCATGTTCCCTCTCGAAAATTGGATTTTCGACACAGGACGGAGTGCCGGGTCACAGACGGGGTAATCTCTTACAAATTTGTTTAACTGATGTTACACGCCATCCAGCAGAGTACGCCAATCAATAATTTCGATTGGTGTCATTCTGGCCATCCGCAGCCCGACGCGAAGTGTATACAGTAAAGCAGGCTATAGACTTAGCTTTTCGTGGGCGTAATGCATGCAGGCCACAACATTTTGTTCCTCCAGCCGCAGTTGCTCATCGTGAGGAAGCTGCGAAATACGCGCCAGCGGTTGAGGACTGCGCTCTTTCTCTACCAGCTTGAGGGTCCGCGCAAGATAGAGCCCGTTGCGGTCCGGGAAGGTCACCCAATATCGATCCGTTAAACAAGGGACTTTTAGCGGGTCACGCGTGATCATCTCTAATAAGAAGCGGGTGCCCGGCCGCGCTTGATGAATGGTCGCAATCATTCGAGGGAGGTCCAGAAAACCTGCGTCGAGCAAGACTTCGGAAAGCAGAAACCCGTCGCTCCACGGCTCCACTGACATGTTCTTCAGGTGAGTAGTCACAGCATACGGCGCAAGTTTTTCCACCACGTCCATGGGATCGTCGAGCAGCGAGATATTGTTGCCGAAATCGAGGCATGAGCCGAGATATTCACTCGAGTGCTTCTTCAACAGCGCCGCCATTTCATCGGCGGTCCAGTCTTTGTGATTTTCCAAACCCAGCGGAATTTTGTAACGCTCGAGTATAGGTAGCGCGGCTCCCACCGATTTATTGCTCCGGTCGACGAAGTCCTTCCATTGGTCCAATGAAGAAAACGTCTCGTAACGGCGAGTTCCCAGGCAAGCGGACCTCATTGCAACCGCGCCCACCGCCTGGGCGTTTTTCACTGCTTCTTCAAAAGCAGACGTATCGGCTCCCTTAGGTAGCGGAACCATGGCTTCGACGTACATTCCGAGTTGATCGGCGCGAGCCCGGATCTTCTGGGATGTCTCCGTGAATGGCTGCCTGGATTCCGGCTGCTCCTAAACCGTGGCAATGCTCGAGGAACTCGTATGTGTCGTTAGGGCGCCACGCCGTGAGGTAGGAAGTCGTAGCAATCCCAAGTGCGAGCGGCGCTGCACTCAGCACTCTCATGTGACGCCCTGCCGGTAGATGTTTCAGCCATAAGCGGAAGTATAAAAGATGACGAGGTGAGCCCCGCGGATGCGTTCCGAATAAATTTGCGCCTATTTAAAAAGTCCATCAAACATCACCTCGCCGAGCGGAATCGATCAAATAATCGCAGCCGCGCGCCGTTAACGCCATCATCGTCAAGGTAGGATGCTTATCGCCTGTTGTCACAAAACAGCCGCCTCCAAACACAAACAGGTTTCGAATGTCGTGAGTCTGGCAGAACGAGTTCAGCACGCTCGTCTTTCGAATCGGAGCCCATGCGGCACGTACCCACTTCGTGAATAAGGCTTCCAGGAATCGCCAGCACCGGCTTCGCGCTCACTATCTCGCCTCCGGCTGCCCGAAATAATTCCTGCGCATGCTCGAAGAAATCTTCATACAACTTGCGGTCGTTGTCGCAGTGCGTACAGTGAAACTTCAGCACTGGAATACCCCACGCATCCCGAACCTCGGGATCAAGCTCAACGAAGTTCTCCTTGCGGGCCAGCATCTCGCCCCCGGACAGCCACACGCGGCCCTGCGCCGGGTAAAGCGATTTCACCTGCTTCTTAAAATCGGATCCGAAGCCGGGCAAACCGGACGCGAACGCTGGAAACAGTGCCGCGCCGCCGGATGCGCTCATGGCGTAACCACGAATAAACTTGCTCGGATTTCTGATGAGCTCCTATATTCGAGAAGTTTGGAATGTACAGGCCAGCAGCCTTGCCGTCGTCATTGCGGATCGCCGTGCCTCTTAAGAACCGGCAAAAAACCACTCACGCCGGCGCCGCTGATCTGGTCCATCAGGTACTGGCCCAATACGCCGCTGCTGTTTGCCAATCCGCCATTCCGCGAATTCAAAAGCAGCCGCGTGTTCTCGAGCGCCGAGCCTGCCAACACGACAATCTTCGCCTCTACTTCGATCGGACGCTTCGTGTAACGCTCGATATAGCGAACACCCCGGACGCGATTCTCCTGATCCATCAGCACGTGACTCACAACCGAATCGCAAAGAACGTCGACATTGCCGGTCTTGAGCGCCGGCGGAAGCGTCGACACCACCGTGTTGAACATCGCCCCAACGTCGCAACCATTCACGCAATTCCCGCAGTAATGGCACGGTGGCCGATGGTTCAACATCCGCGTCAGTTGCGCCACCCGCCTCTGTGTCGCAGGCAGCCCGGTCTTGCGGCAAGCTGCGTCAAAGATCGTTTCCGAGCAGTTGAGCGGCATCGCGGGCAGAAACGCGCCATCGGGAAACTGGGGCAAATTCGCCGCCGCCGCGCTTACCCCGATGAAGCGCTCAACCCGTTCGTAGTAAGGTGCGATGTCTTGGTAAGAAATGGGCCAATCGTCGCCATATCCATCTCTCGATGCGGCTTTGAACTCCAGATCGGACATACGGTCCGAAGCTCGTGACCAGTGCAGTGTTCGCCCGCCCAGAACACGCGATCGAGACCAACGAAAGGGCTTGTCCGGGGCCGTCGTGTACGGGTTCTCCCGGTCATCGATCATGATTCGATAGTTGTACTCGGTGGAACCTTTGAAGTACTTCCGCAGCAAGCCCGGTTGACCGCTGCCGCGGAACGGCAGTTCGTACGGCCAGCGATGCTTGAACTCCTTGAACGGCTCGATGTGCGATCCGGCTTCCAGCAGCACCACTTTGAATCCGCTCTCGGCAAGCGCCATGCAGGCCCATCCCCCGCATGCTCCCGAGCCCACTACGATGACATCGTACTTCTGCATGTAAATCAAACGCTGTGATGTTCAGCGTGGTTGCAGCCGGGGAATTCAGTCAGGTACGCATTGCCCTTGTACTCCAACACATCGATAAGACCTACCCGCGATGTGTAGAACGCATGTACGGTCATCTCTTTAATCAGCCGGTACACGGGAAAACCGTCTTGCTTTTTTGAGTGGTCGCGTTCCGGTTCGGACATTTGCTGCACCAATGCGAGCTGCTCTTCAGCCGCAAGCTTCCCGAACTCGTGTTCACTAAGCCAGCGCAGGGCGTTACGCCATTGTTCCTGCATTTCGGGCGCGTACTCCGCTGCCGCATTGACTACGAAATCGATAAAGGGGGCGACATGCGCCTCGCGCGCCCCGGGTGTTTCATCGGCCGGAATAAGAATCGCCGTGAAAGTGTCCAGAATCCGGAACTCCTCCGGTGAGAAAAATTTCGGCGCATAAGCGCTCCACCGGTCCGGCTCAGGCGGAGCAGAGGAATGCAAGTGATGCTCGGCTTGGGCGGCATCCAACCAGCCTTGGAAAAATTCCGCGCCACCGGCAACCGCGGCGGCACGGAGGATCATCCAACCTGCTTCTCGACGTGTCATTGCCATATTGCGCGCGTCATCTCAGCGCGCGCACCATCCGCCATCAATTAGGATATCCGTACCGGTGATAAAGCCAGCCGCATCGGAACACAAGTAACGGGCCAGCGCTCCAATCTCCTCCACTTGGCCCCAACGCCCGACCGGAAGACTCGCCAGGAACTGCGCGTTGGCCTCGGGATTCTCCATCAGCGCCGTATTCATCTCCGTTCCAAAAGGACCGGGGCTGATGCCGTTCACCGTAATGCCTTCCCCGGCAACTTCCAGCGCCAGCGCGCGAGTGAGTCCCAACAGCGCGGCTTTGCTGGCCGAATAAGCGCTCCGGCCAGGAAGCGAGACATGACTCATAATCGAACTCATATTTAAAATCCGGCCATAGCCCGTGCCCTTCATCTGCGGAACGAAGGCTCTGCACATCAGGAAAACGCTGGTCAAATTTGTATCCAGCACGCTTTCCCACTCTGCCAGCGAAAACTCCGTCAGGTTCTTTCGAATGTTTATGCCCGCGTTATTGATGAGAATCTGCACTTTGTCAAAGCGCTGCGACACTTCCGAATGGAGGCGCGTCACGCTCTCCTCATCGCTTACGTCCGCGGTGAAAACCGCAGCCTTTCCGCCGGCATCCTCGATCTCGCGTTGCACGCTACCGAGTTTCTCCGCATCCCGAGATACCAGCGCGATGGTCGCGCCTGCCTCGCTGAGCGCCAGCGCCATCGCCCTTCCCAATCCCTTACTAGCGCCCGTGATTAACGCGGTTCTTCCGCCTAGATCTTTTACAGATTCACTCACTTATGCCCCAGCTCCTATTCTTAAATTCCGCCCGCACCGGCAGAGTAGCGCCACAATCCGGAGGCGCAGTGGATTGCCGGATCACCAGCCTGGTGCCTACGCGAAACTCGCGTCCGGTAAGATTCGCATCGGGCATCATGGCCCACAATGCTTCGAAAGCCACTTTGCCGATCTCCGTGCGCGGCAACGCTACCGTGGTCAAGGCCGGCTGAGTGTATTGCGCGAAAAGAATGTCATCGAACCCGACAACCGAGAGATCCTCCGGCACGCGCAGGCCCGCGTCATAAGCGCTATGCAGAACTCCAATCGCCGTAATATCGTTCGCCGCAACGATCGCGCTCGGCATATTCTCGCGCAGCAGTTTCGAGCAGGCATGATACCCGCCTGCCACCGTAAAATCCGTGTCGATCGTACAACTGGGGTCCAGGCCTAATTGCAGCGCCCTTTCCGTGAAAGCTTGCTTGCGCCGTTGAACCGAGTGCAACTGCGGCGGTCCTCCGATATAGGCGATGCGCTGGTGCCCCAGATTCGTCAGGTGCTCCAGCGCTTCGGCGATCCCATGTTCGTAATCGATAGCAATGTTGCTGATCGCGTGGTCCACGGTCCCTAAATCCAGATACACCGCTGCGACTTTCCGTTCAGCCAGCATGCTAATCACGGAAGGATCGATTTGCGAAGTCATAACCGCTACGCCCGGAACGCGCAGACCTATCAGGCGCTTCACTGAATTTACGGTTCGCTCCGCGTCATAGTTCGTGTTGAGCACCAGCGCATCCATTCCGTGGAGCAGCGCCTGGTCCTGAAATGCGGCGGTAATTTCCGGAAAAAACGGATTCCGGACGTCTGAAATGAGCAGCCCTACGAACGTGCTGGTGCCGCGCGCCAGATTGCGCGCCGCCTGGTCCTGGAAATACCCTAGCTCTTCGATTGCCGCTAAGACGCGCTGCTTCGTCTGCGGCCGGATCGGGCGCGTACCATTCAACGCGTGAGATACGGTCGCAATGGAAACCCCGGCCTTGGCGGCTACATCTTTGATGCTCGATTTCAATCTGTGCCTTTCACGCGATTTTCCTCGGGTTAAGGCGCATGCGACCCGGTCAGTTGTTGATGAATCTCGCGTTCTGCCTGGGCACGTTCTGGCTGGCCGAGCCGGTCATAAACACGCGCCAGATGATAGTGCGGTCATGGCTTGCTTAGGGTCCAGCTCGATGCTGCGGCTCAGTTCGGCAGCGGCTTCCTGGTAGTCTCGTTTGTCCGCCAATAGAACGCCGAGCTCATAGTGCGACTGCCAATCTTTCGGGTTGAGCGCGATCGAACGTCGAAGCAATGTCTCCGCCCGCGGGCTTTTAGGATCGGCTGCTAGAAGCGCCTTGGCGAGCACGAGCTGCGCTGTCGCGTTACGCGGATCTCTCGCAACCCAGGCCTCGCATGCGCTCGTGATCTCAGCTAGCCGCGGGCCTGCCTGCTCCAGCATCCGCCCCAGAAAGATGTAGGGCTGCTCGATCGCCGGGTCGAGTTGAATGACCTTGAGGAACGCGGACATCGAATCTTCAAATCGCCGCTGTCCATATCTCGCGACCCCCAGCGCCAACACCAACTGTGGATCTTTCGGGTGAGCCGCAAGAGCCGAGTTAATGACATCCGCCGCGCGCGTGAAGTCTTCCCGCTGCAATAGCGCCTGGGCGAAGTCGAACGCGATTTGTTGATTTGTTTTAGACCGGTCCCAGGCAGACTGTAAATGCCTCTCTCCCTCTACTGGCTGTCCCGCGGCGACGAACACGCGACCGAGCAGGTCTTCATTTTCAGCCGAAGAGTTTTTCGAAGTTGCCTCCTGAGCCAATACCAACGCCTTCTGCGCGTCTCCTGCATTCAGATAAAGATCCGCGGCGCGGCTCAGCGCGCCCGCATCCGCTTTTGGACTTTCGGCGAACTTTTGCTCGAATTCCGCGGCGCGTCCGGGCTGCGCCGCCTCCGAATAGTACATCGCCAGCGCATGACAAACCAGCGGGTCCGCGGAGCCGATCTTCTCGGCAGTCGTGTGCCGCAACGGAAGCTTGTTTAGGTAGTTTCAAGCGCAGGTAAGTTTCCGCCAGCGAGCTCCAGACATACGCGTTATTTGGATCGATGCGCGAAGCCTGTTCCAGCGTCTCGCGGGCTTGCGTCAACTCGCCGTGTTGCAAAGCCAGAAGACCTCGCTGCAGAAGCGCCACGCTTTGATTTGGATCGGATGCAAAGAAAAGAAAAAGCCAGAGCAGCAGCAACTACTAAACGTTACATCAAACTCGGCTCTTAAGAAAGAAAGGGCCCGCCCTGCGACCGAACGCCGGGCGAACCCCGTCCTGTTTTAGAACTGCAGCCGCAGGTCGAACTGAATGTGCCGTTCGCTGCCGTTTTGCGTGCTTGTGATCTGGCCGAACTTCGCATCGCTCAAACTGACATCAGGAAGACTGAACTGAGGCGTGTTGGCGATGTTGAAGAACTCACCTCGAAACTGGAGTTGCATGCGTTCCGTGAACGGAAAGCTCTTGAACACCGAGAAATCGAGCGTACGGGTCGGCGGCCCATAGTTGGTCTGCAGGCCGAGATTACCGCCCGTCAAAGCAGCCGGCGGCAAGAAATTCGCAATGTTGAACCACTCAGTCGGAGTCCTCCCGCCGGGCGGCGCTGCATTCGGGTCCGTCCCAGGCGCCAGTTCGGGCTCACACCTGTTCCACACGCCTTGACATCCGCTGGCGTTTATCGTGAACGGCTGGCCGGTATGAAGCGTCAGGATGCCGTTCATTTGCCAGTTGCCCACGACCGCGTCGACGGCCCTGTTCAGATTGCCGCCGTAAGCTTTGCCTCGCCCAAACGGGATGTCGTAATTGAACCCCGCCGTGAAATTATGACGAATGTCCCAGGCGGCGTTCGCGTACGAAGAGTTATAGTTGGTCGGATCCAGAGTACCGAAACCCGAAGAGCCGCTCAGCGTCGTTCCACTATTTGCCAAAGCGTGCCCATAGGTGTAGGAGGCGATGAACTGCAAACCATTCGACATCCTCTTTTCCAGCTTCGCCGTCATCGCATCGTAGTTTCCAAAGCCCCAGCTTGCCGTCCCCGAAATGCTGCCGATATCGGGATAGCGGCGAAGGCTGTTGCAGTTGATGGAGGAGTTGAGGGTGCCTAAGTTGTAGCAGTTATTGAAATCCGGTTGCAGAAGCTGATGGGCCTGATGGTTGCCTTCATACCCAACTTCAAGAGCCATCTGTCCCGGCAGTTCCCTCTGTACCGCTAAGTTCCATTTGTGAATCAAGGCGTTCCTGAAGTCGGGAGCAATCTCGCGGAATTGTAGTGAGGACACCGGGAACGTGGTGAAGACGTTCGTTGGATAACCGATCGAGACGCCGTTGCGTGGGCGCTCCATTCGCAAAGGCCGGGTCTGGCGCGAAGCTGCTGACGCCGGCTGGCCGGTTGAGCTGCGGAGACTCGTTGAAGGGCGCGGACTCACCGCGGTTTGGATTACCGCCCTGGTTTTCCTCGCCGCCATAGAAGATTCCGTAAGCGCCTCGGATGACGGTCTTTTCCCTCCAGTTGTACGCGAACCCAAGGCGCGGTCCGATATCGGCCTTGTCCCAGGGAATCAGGTACGAATTCACCTGTCCGCGGCTCACCGTGATCGGTGTCGTAAACAGGGCCTTGTACGTGTTGCCGTTTATCGTGACCGGCGAATTGAAGTTCGGCGGCAGGGGCGCGTTTTGACTCGGGCCTGTTGGGAATATACAGACGTCAGATTCTGCAGAACGAAGTTGGATTGCCGCCCGAATTGCTCGCCGATCGGCGAGAACAGCTCATAGCGAACGCCAAGGTTTAAGGTCAACTTAGGCGAAACTTTCCAAGAATCTTGAAAATACCCGGCATACGCCTGCTTCGTCGACGAGACAAAATTCGTAGTCGAAATCTGGCCTCCATCGATCGCTCCTAACAGGAACGAGGCCATCTCATCCCCCGTATCGGCGCTGTACGTACCGTTCTGGCCGCCAACATCCTTTGCAGTTGACGGGAACGCAGTTTCGTTGCGGGAAAAGTTCATCTCGCCGTGCGGATACGGCACCTGGAAGAAGGGGAAATGGAAAGGCCGGAACTCCGCGCCAAACTTCATCGAGTGCGTCCCTTTTGTAAGTGACAGGTTCTCGATAAAGTCCCACTCATTGCTGTATTCCTTGGTAGGCAGCCAGTCGTTCACGTCGTTGCTATAGCGACCCAGGCCGAATTGCGGCAACCCGCCGTTCGAGGCCGCCGCGGTGGTCGGATCATATCCGCCAATGCCGACTGCTTTGAACTCGTCTATATTGGCATTGGCCTGAAGGCGGGAAGTTACCAGCCGGCTAAAGGCAACGCGGCTCTCGGAAACGAATGTCGGACTGAAAATGTGCGACCAGCTCAACATCGCGTTTCGTCCCAGGTCCGTTTCGGAAGTTCCGTAGAAGTTCCCGCCGTCCAGCGGGCCCTGGAAGGGGGGAATGCTGCCTTTGGACGTATTTGACCAACTGATGCTGCCGAAGATGCTGTTCGCATCGTTCAGGTGGTAATCCACGCGACCGTCGCCCTGATCCGTGATCCAGTTGCCTGGCGTGGTGGTAAAGAAGTCGTTCTGCGGATAATTTCCTGAAGGGACGGCCTGATTCGAAACGGGAAGGGACTTGGCGATGTTTCGGGCCGCAGGATCCATCATCGAAGTCGGGATTTTATTGCCCGGAAACGGAGTCCGCGAGTAAACGGGCGATTGACCGGAAGCAGCCGTCAGAGTACCCGGAACGCATCCGCTGGTGCACACCGTGCTGGTCGGATCGAATATCTCGTTCTGCACCAGGCCGTTGCCGATCCCTTTCCCAAGCAAAGCGGAGAAATCGCCGTTGACCATAGCTTGGGTGGGAACAGTGTAGAAGCCGCCGTATCCCAAGTTCTGAATCACGCCGCCGGCGGTGGCGATGCGCGTGCCCTGATAATCGCCAAAGATGAACAGCTTGTTCTTGATAATGGGACCGCCGATGTCGGCGCCGAATTGATTCTGCTTAACAGGCGGAGCCGGCTTACCCGCTAAATTGTTTTCCCAGCGATTCGCATTGAGAACAGTGTTCTGGAGATCTTCGAACAGCACGCCGTGAAGTTGATTGGTGCCGGACTTCAGGCTGACTTCCATCACGCCACCCGCCGCGCGCCCATATTCGGCGCTATTGCCGTTCGTAATGATTTGCATCTGCCCAATCGCTTCCACCGACGGCCCGATGACGAAGGAGGTCTGGTTGATGAAGTCGATCACGTTCACGTTGTTATCCACGCCGTTGAGAAGGAAGTTATTCTCGCCAGTGGAGCGGACGCCTCCTGCGGAAAAACCACCGCCAGTGGCGTCTCGCGCGCCCTGCTCCGCCGTAAGAACGCCCGGCGTCAATCGAGCTAAATACGTGAATGTCCGCTGTCCGCCGAGCGGCAAGTCGGCAACTTGGGAAGCGTTCAAATTTGCTCCCAACGCAGGCGTCTCGGTCTGCAGCAGCGGCGCCACCGCAGTGACTTCGACCGTCTGATTCACGTTCCCGACAGTCAGCGTTAGATTGACCGCAACCGGCTCGGCGGGATTTACCACCACGCCTTTCTGTTGCGTCTTTTGGAAGCCCGCGGCTTCAATCGTGACCGTGTAAGTTCCGGGGTTCAGCAAAGGGCGCGTATACTGCCCAGCCTGATTGGTCTGAGTGTCATAACTCACCCCAGTGGCATCCTCGGTAATCGTGACTTTTGCGTTCGGAACGGCTGCACCCTGGGCATCGGTGACAGTTCCCGTAATCGTTCCAAGGTCTCGCTGCGCCAGAGCAACATGGCAAAGCAGCAAGAATGAGAGCGCTACCCATAGATGGGTGAGCCGACGTAGCATAGACTTCCCTCCAACACGGAGATGTGGACCGCTGAACTGGTGTAGAAGGTATCACACGTAAGCGTTTACTTCAAGAGTTTTTTAATACTTTAGTTCTATAGGTTTGTCAGCCCAAGGAATGGGGTGACGCTATAATGACCCGCAATGCGCCCCGCTTTAATGGCCTGCATTGCTCTTACGGCCTTGGCGGCAGCCGCAATACCAACCTTCCGAGCCGATTTTCACGATATTGCCGCTTCCGCGGGGCTCACCGAAAAGAATGTCTACGGCGGCTTGGCGCGTAAGGACTACATCCTCGAAACCACCGGCAACGGCGTGGCGATCTTCGATTACGACGGGGATGGGCGGAATGACGTGTTCATTGCCAACGGCACTCGCCTGGACGGGTCGGCACAGGGGCCTGACCTACCGCAGCTCTATCACAACGAAGGCAATGGCCATTTCAAGAACGTCGCATCCGCAGCCGGCTTTAACCGGGAAGGTTGGGCGCAAGGCGTCTGTGTCGGCGATTACGATAACGACGGGTGGCCCGATCTTTTGGTCACGTATTACGGCCACAACGTCCTCTACCGCAACCGGGGCGACGGCACATTTGAGGACGTAACCGAGAAGGCCAAGCTCCCGGTTACCGGTATCCGCTACGGCTCAGGCTGTTCCTTTGTGGATTACGACCGCGACGGTTACCTGGACCTGTTTATCGCCAACTATGTAGATCTGGACTTGGCCAAAACGCCTCGGCCCGGGCACGGCGAGTATTGCGTGTGGAAAGGCATACCGGTGATGTGCGGGCCGCGCGGCCTTCCGCTTGGCCATAATGTGCTCTATCACAACAACCGCGATGGCACGTTCACGGATGTCTCGGAGGCAGCCGGAATTTTGAAGCCGGGAGGCCGTTACGGACTCGGAGTGGTGGCTGCGGATTTCGACAACGATGGGTGGCCGGACATTTACGTCGCTTGCGATATGACCCGTAGCCTTTTGTTCCACAATTTACATAACGGGACATTTGAAGAGCGAGGGGTGGAAGCGGGCGTGGCCTTAAACTTCGACGGCGAGCTACAGGCCGGAATGGGCATAGCGGTGGCGGACTACGACGGCGACGGCTTCCTGGATATCGCCAAGACAAATTTCTCCGGCGACCTGACTTCGCTGTATCACAACGACGATGGAAAGTTCTTCACCGACGTTTCCCGCCAAGCGGGTTTGGGAACCCGGCAATTGCTTGGATGGGGCGTCGCCTTTGTAGATGTAGACGATGACGGCTGGCGTGACCTGGTGATCGCGAATGGGCACGTCTATCCCGAAGTGGAGGGGAAGCAACTCGGCGACACTTATTTGCAGCCGACCGTGCTGTATCACAACTTGGGGAACAGGCAAATTCAAGGACGTTACCGCGAGAGGCCGGACCAGCATTTCAGGTTCCACGCTCCGCCCGCGGCCTGGCAGTCGGAGACTTGGATGGCGACGGCCGTCCCGAGATTATCCTCGTCAACATGAACGCGGCTCCCAGCGTGCTGAAAAACGATGGGCCGCACGGACATTACTTGAATGTCTCGCTGACCGGTACCAAATCGAACCGCAGCGCTATCGGCGCGCGGGTCATCGTCACTGTGGGAAGCCGCAAGATGATCGATGAAGTGATGAGCGGCGGCAGCTACTACTCTCAAAACTCCTTGACGCTGCACTTCGGCTTGGGCCAGGCGACGGAAGTCGAGAATATCGAAATCCATTGGCCGAGCGGCATTGTCCAGACGACCGGGAAAGTGCCGGCAGATCAGACGCTGAAAGTGACGGAAAAAGGTTCAGTAGCGACCGTGAACCGGCGTGAGTTTTTAGCTGCGGCCGTCGGATTTCCGGCGCTCACGTGTGTCTCCGGCCGCTCTCGTTTTAGCCGAAGAAACTCCTCGGCCGACTGCCGCGATATCTCGCTCTCCAGAAGTTCATTGAACCCGGTAAGGACGAATTCCCTGAAGAAAAAACCGCGATGCAGATTCGCGACGGCTCTTCACAAAGCGCTGCAAACCCTGGAACTTGCCGGCGGAAGACTGGAAAGCATGGGTAGAATCTTTGGGAACGATCCGCCGTGCAGAATTCTATCCGCTACCGGATGGAATTGTGCGCTACGAAGTCGCGAGTGAGCGCGATGGAGAACTGTTTTATCGTGTCGGGCGCTGGAAGCAAGCTTGGGAAAACGGCAAATTGCTTTCGTTCTCGCGGCTCGAGGAGCACGTTGCGTCCGCTGCGGAGCCGTATTTTCGTGACGTAACCGCGGCGGCTTTTGAAAAGGTTCCGTCTTTTGAGCAGCAACTGTCTCGAGGTGTTCCCTACTGGCGAGCGCGGCTCGATCCGGCCACCGGCATCGACATTTATGGAAGCAACGGCATTGCCGTCGGTGATATCGACGGCGATGGCATGGACGAGATCTACGTCTGCCAACCGGGAGGCTTGCCAAACCGGCTATACAAGTTCAATGCGGATGGCGTCGCTCGCCGATATCACAGATGCCTGGGGCGTGGGAATTCTCGACGACACTTCTTCAGCTCTGTTTCTCGATCTGCGGAATAGTGGCCGTCAGGATCTGGTCGTTCTTCGCAGCGGTGGTCCGGTGCTTTTTCTCAACGAAGGCGCGCGCTTTTCGTTGCGGAGCGATGCATTTCGCTTTGCCACCTCTCCATCGGGCGCTTTCACCGGAATGGCCGCGGCCGACTTCGATCGCGATGGCAAACTCGACCTCTACTTATGCTGCTACGTCTATTTTCAGAGCGAAGCGCAATACACATACGCGTCTCCGTATCACGACGCGCAGAACGGACCGCCCAATTTTCTGTTTCGTAACCGCCTGAATGCGGACGGAAGCGGTTTTCTGGAGGACTGCACGGCGGAAACCGGGATGAATGAAAACAATAACCGGTTCAGCTTCGCTCCCGCCTGGTGCGATTTCAATGACGACGGCTGGCCCGACCTTTATGTAGCCAACGATTTTGGCCGCAAGAATCTTTACGTCAATAAGGACGGGCACTTTCGCGATCTGGCCCAGCAAGCCGGCGTAGAAGATATCGGTCCCGGCATGAGCGCCAGTTGGTTCGATTACGACCATGACGGCAAACCGGACCTATATGTCGCGAACATGTGGACGGATGCGGGGCAACGAGTCGTTCACGATAAGAACTTTGCCCCGGCGCGCCGGCAAGGCTGAAGAAGAGGCGTATCGACGCCACACCAAGGGCAATTCGCTTTACCGCAATCGCGGCGATGGCGCCTTCGAGGAAACGACTTCTTCACAACATGCTGAGTTCGGGCGCTGGGCGTGGTCGTCAGGCGGGCATGACTTGAATAACGACGGCGAAGCAGAGATATTCATCACCTGTGGGATGTTGACCAACACATCCACGACGGACCTGATGAGTTTCTTCTGGCGTCAGGTCGTCGACCGATCTCCCGTGACGGCCAAGCCATCCGCCGCCTATGAGAACGGCTGGAACGCTTTGAATCAATTCATTCGTGAAGAGTACAGTTGGAGCGGCCGCGAGCCCAACGTGTTGCACGTGCGCCGAGGCGACCGATACTTCGATTTCTCGGGCGTGAGCGGACTGGATTTTGCGGACGACAGCCGCGCCTTCGCGGTCACCGATTTCGACGGCGACGGACGGCCTGACATCATTCTCAAGAACCGCTTGGGTCCGCAAGTGCGAGTTCTGCAAAACAACTGCGCGGGATCGAACCACTCGATTGCGTTTCAATTGCGGGGAACGAAATCGAATCGCGATGCGATCGGGGCGCGGATTCAAGCCGATCGTCAAACGAAGTGGCTTGAGGCGGGTTCGGGATTCCTTTCTCAACACAGCAAGCGGATCATCTTTGGGCTGGGGGCCGCACAATCGGTGAAGCAGGTTCGCATCACCTGGCCATCCGGCCTGGTGCAGGAGTTCGCGAATCTCGAACCAGGCAAGACATACACCATTACGGAAGGCTCGCATGAATTGGCAAGCGAACCATTCCGCCAGCATCGCCCGCTGCCGTCGCGCGAATGCGCCGGTGACAACAGCCTGGCGCTGCACGATACGTGGTTCCTGGATCCATTGCCGTTGCCGGAACCTCAGCGCGGACCGGGCTTATTCGTCGTCAAGGAAGCGACGCCCGAGTATGAGATTTTCCGGCGCTATCTCTTCGATTGGCGAACGTCGTTGACTCCACCGCTTGCTTTTTTGTTGAACGATGCCGGACAAGCGGTAAAGGTTTACGGGCGCGTTCCATCGGAGCGGCAGGTTGCAGCCGATCTCGCGCAAATCAGTCAATCATTCCAAGCTGGCTCTGCCGTTTGCAGGCGAATACGTAAGGCAGCCCCGGCGCGACTTCTTCAAGTTCGGCGCAGCGTATCTATGGTCCGGGTACTACCCGCAAGCGTTGCCGTACTTAGAGGAAGTACTTCGCGGAACGCCGGAGAACGCGCGCGTGCTGGTCTTGGTCGGCCAGATCCATTTGGGAGAAGAACATTTCGACCAGGCGGAAAAGTACTTCCGTCAGGCATTGCAGGTTGACAACAAATCGCCCGATGCCGCCTACGGGGTGGGCTTGTCACTGGTGAAGCAAAACCGCTTTGATGAGGCGCGCGGATACTTCGAGCAGGCGATTGCCAATCGGCCGGATTACGCCGATGCAGTGAACGATCTGGGAGCGCTGTACATACAGCAGGGAAAGATCAACGACGCGATTGCGGCCTTTACGTACGGAATCCGCGTTGCTCCGGATGAAGATATACTCTATCTAAATCTGGGGCGAACATACACGCGGCTGGGACAGTTCGAAAAGGCTCGGCAAACGATGCAACAACTGCTCGATCGAAAGCCGGACAGCACTACGGCGCGGCATGCTCTGCAAGAGCTGAGCGGGCGATAACGCAATGGTGAAACTTGTGCTGCTGGTTCTTGTTTTTGGCCACGCCAGACCTAATCACGCAAGTGGCTGAATCCGGGCGTTGCGCGGATCTTTCCGAAACTCCCGACCTGCGAGTTGCACCGCGGCCGATGGTTGCGCCTGGCCCTCCACCGCTGCTCAGCTTCCGGTACTACGAGGGCAAACTGCATCACCGCTTCGGAAACTCAGAATTGATGTTGGACGATGCCGGGCATTAGCGGAATCGCAATTGTTTTGCTCTTTGCAGTAACCCAGTCCGCAACGGAACAGGGGATTGCTGCCTTCAAAGAAGGGCATTATTCCGAAGCGCTCACCAAATTGAAAGACGCAAGGGACCAGACGGGCTTGGTGTTCCTGGCGCTCACGCAAGCAGCGCTGGGCGACTGCAAAACGGCTTTGCCGGGTTTGAGTAGCGGTGCCGGCGCAAGACCCGGTTCTGTATCGGCTGGCGGGGCTCGCGGCTGCGAAATGCTATAGCGTGACGGGGGACAATGCACAGTGCATTTACCATGCTGGAGCATCTCGAACAGCGATTCCCAAAAGATCCGGATGTTTTGTATACGTCGGCGAAGCTGCACATGAAGGCGTTCAACGATGCAACGTATGCGATGTTCGAGCGGGCTCCTGCTTCCTATCGAGTGCATGAGCTTTCGGCGGAAATCTTTGAAGTGGAGAATCGCTATGCGGACGCGATGGCGGAATACCGGAAGGCAATCGAATTGAATTCGAGCGCGCCGGAACTTCACTTCCGCCTGGGCCGCGCGATGCTATTGCAGAGCCATAACCCGGAGGTACTCGACCAGGCTGCGGCTGAATTCAGAGCGGAATTGAAGCTCAGCCCGGAAGATAGCGCGTGCGAATTTCAACTAGGGCAAATCGCGCTGGTGAAGGGGGACACGAGCGAAGCGAAGTCCCACTTCGAACGCGCCGTTTCTCTCTCGCCGAACTTTGTTCAAGCATTGATCTGCGCTCGGCAAGCTCTATTCTCAGGAGCGAAATTACACCGAAGCGATAACGCTTCTCTCGCGGGCGACTCAATTACAGCCCGCCAATGAAACCGCGCATTACGCTCTGCTGACCGCCTATCGCGACGCAGGACAGATGGACAAAGCTAAATCGGAGAAGGCCATTCTCGACCGCCTGCAAAAACCGCCCGAGGGTGAGTTTTCGGATTTCTTAAAGAAGCTCGGGGAGAAGCAACCAGAGCAGTGAACTTCTTCCACTTCGCTCTGTTGCTGGGAACGCTGATAGCTGGGCCTGACTTTAGAAACATTGCAAAGCAAGCGGGCCTCACCGACGTCTTTCCCAATGGAGGTACGGCGTCGAAGAAGTACATTATCGAGACGACCGGCAGCGGGATCGCGTTCATCGACTATGACAACGACGGCTTGCTCGATCTGTTCGTTCTGTCGGGCGAAGGCGGAACGAACCGGATGTATCACAACGAAGGCAATGGGCGGTTCCGCGATGTCACGGATGAGGTCGGCTTACACTCTTCGGGTTGGGCGCAGGGAGTATGCGCCGGCGATTACGACAACGACGGCTTCACGGATCTTTTCGTCACGTATTGGGGCGCCAATCATCTTTACCGGAACATTCAAGGCAAGAGTTTCGAGGATGTTACGGCGAGCGCGCATCTAAACTCAGAATCGTGTTCGCTACAACACGGGCTGCGCCTTTACAGACATCGATGGCGACGGCCATCTGGATCTGTTTGTCGCCAATTATCTGAAGTTCGATCCCGCAACGACTCCGAAGCCGGGCGCAAATCCGTACTGCTTCTATCGCGGCATAGCAGTGAACTGCGGGCCGAGGGGCTTACCGTTCGACCGCAACATTCTGTATCGGAATAATGGCGACGGCACGT
The DNA here is from genome assembly GCA_963795445.1 of uncultured Acidobacteriaceae bacterium. Taxonomy (GTDB): domain Bacteria; phylum Acidobacteriota; class Terriglobia; order Bryobacterales; family Bryobacteraceae; genus Bog-105. The sequence goes on from CAWCHX010000004.1 coordinate 619,569, forward strand.
TCAGCGACATCTCCGAATCATCGGGTATTGCCGAACCCGAGGGCCATTACTCTTTGAGCGTGCTTACCGGGGACTTCAACGAAGACGGCCTGCCCGATATTTACGTCGCCTGCGATCAAACCCCTTCCCTGCTCTACATCAACAAAGGCCATGGCAAGTTCGAGGAAGAGGCGGTGATTCGTGGCGTCGCTTTCGACCAGAACGGCAAAGCGATGTCGGGCATGGGCGTGGATGCGGCCGACTACATCGGAGATGGACATCCGAGTATTTTCCGAACGAACTTCTCCGATGAATTCGAGACGCTGTATCGCAACCGGGGCGGCGGCAACTTCGATGAAGTGACGCTAGAAGCAGGACTGGGACAGAATACACGGTATGTGGGTTGGGGCGCCGGGTTTTTCGACTTCAACAACGACGGTTGGAAGGATCTGTTCCTGGTCAACGGACATGCGTTTCCGGAAGTAGATTCCCTGCACATCGACATTCATTACAAGGACCGGGCGATTCTCTATCAGAACTTAGGGAACGGAAAGTTCCGGGACATTTCGGAGCAGGCCGGACCGGCGCTGCTGGAAAAGCATTCCTCGCGCGGCACGGCATTCGGCGATATCGATAACGACGGATCTATTGAGATTGCAATTAACAATCAAAACGAGGTTCCGTCATTGCTGAAGCAGGCCACGAACCCTCCCGGGCATTGGATGACTCTGAAGCTGATCGGCACGAAATCGAATCGAAGCGCTATTGGAGCGCGAGTCAAGCTGGTGGCCAATGGACATGCGCAGTATGGCGAAGTGAGAAGCGGCGGAAGCTACTTATCGCAAAACGATCTGCGCCTCCATTTCGGACTGGCGTCGGCAACGCAAGTCGAGCGCATCGAGATCGCATGGCCGAGCGGATTGAAGCAGGTTCTAAAGGATCAGCAAGGTGATCGCGTGCTGACGATTCGCGAAGGGCTCATAGAGTTTATCGATCCATCCAAACGGTCGCGCCGCCGGGAGGAACTTCACGCTCGCCCACGAGCAGTTGAGCGTTCGCGGCGGCCGGGATGGTTTCCGTTTGGCTGGCGAAGTTGGTGGCGACCCAGAAGCCATCGCGCCAATCGACCAGGAAGTTGGGGTCGAGATTTGCCGGAGCTGCGTGGGCGGCTTCATAGACATGGTGCATGAGCGCACGCTCCAATTCGCCGTCGAGCGTATCTACGCCGATGTAAGTGACGGTTCCGCGACCGAGTTTGCGCATGACCGCCGCAGGACGGCCGGAGTAGAACTGATCCGAATACTGCGCGAGCACTTCGGTGCCGGGATCCGGCTGCAGAATCTCACCCCAGGAACCCCAGGTATATGTCTTTCCGTTGGCGGCGACGTGACCATTCACGCCGATAGGCAAGAGGTCGTAGAAAGGAATGCGCGCGCCGATCAGAGCCATTGATCGGCTGTGCCCAGGCGGCTTCCCAAAGATGACCACGAGAGTCTTTCTGACCGGTGCGGCAGGTGAGGATGAGATTGCCGCCCTTTTGAACGTAGTCGTTGAATTGGCGGATGAGATCTTCGGTGACGAGCTGATATGCGGGAGCAATTACGAATGGGTAATGGCTGAAATCGCGATCCGCAGTGATCACGTCGACAGGCGCCATCATGCTTTTCAAGGCGCGGTAATAGCGCATCCAATGCGCCTCGGTGTTCCAGCGCTTGGTTTGGGTGTGATTTGCGATATCCCAGCGATTGTCGTAGCTGATCAGGAAAGCGGTGCGGCGGGCGGCGTAGGACTGCGGCTCACGGGCATCGGGATTGTAGTGCTTGCGAAGCTCCACTATTTCGCGCATGGCTTGCGCGTATTCACGACCGCCGGGCGATGGCGTGACACCGTCGGTTTCGGCGAGGCCTTTGTGATAGAGCTCCGAGCCATAGAGCGGTTGACGATAGCGGTAGGTGCAGACGAGACGAGCGCCGGCGCCGAAAGCGCGCAGAAGCCACATGTGAATGGCTCCTGGTAACGGCCATGGATTCACTTCGCCCCAATTCACTTGACCCGGCTGCAGTTCCATGGGTCCGGAGAGGCCATTGAAGGAACGCATGAAGTCGTGCATGAACGACATCACTTCCGCGCTGCCCAGCCGAAAGCCGAGCGGGCCTTCGTTTAGATCGCCGTGTACCGGATAATGCGTCCAACTGAAGACGTCGAGCGTTTTCGCCGAGAGCGACGGATCGACATCTTCGTGCATGGCCATGAAATTGGTGGTGACCCACTGATTCTTCGAATAGCGGCGGATGATGCTCGCCTGCATGTTCAGGTAATCGGCGGTTTCGTGCGCAAACCAGCGCCTGAAATCGAGCACGGCGTGCGGGCTGGGATCGGCAACTAACGTATCCGCGTTTGGAATGTCGATCTGATCGAAATTCTGGTACATCATCGACCAGAACGCGCCACCCCAATCCTGATTCAGGCGATCGATGGTGCCGTACTTTTCGCGCAGCCAATCGCGAAACTTCAGCGTGGCGGCTTGCGAGTAAGAAAAGCGCCGGCCGTAATGGCTTAGTTCATTGTCAATCTGCCAGCCCCATACGCGCGGATCGTTACCGAAGTGTTTGACCAGCTCGGTATCGATCTTGGTGACGTAATCGCGGTAAACGGGCGAACTCCAATCGCCTTGCTCGCGGCTGCCGTGATCCATGGTGCGGCCTTGCGCATCGACCATCAGAATTTCGGGATGCTGGCGCGCGAGCCAAATAGGGCGGCGTCGCGCTGGGCGTACAGAGAATCACTTTCAAGCCATTCTTAGCGGCGAGAGCGACGTTCTTTTCCAGCCATTCAAAGTGGTAGTTGCCTTCCTGAGGTTCCATGAAGTACCAGGCAAACTCGCCCATATGGACGTATTCCATTCCGAGCTTGTGGATGTTTTCCATGTCGCGCGGCCACTGAGATTCCGGCCAAGCTTCGGGATAGTAATAGACGCCGATGGTCAGCATATCCTTCTTGGGAAACCAATCGGGGTTGGGAGTTTGCGCCTGGATTGCGGACGCACACAGGAGGGACGACAATGCCGCCGCAAACAAGCTCCGTCGAAGTGTGTTCATGCTTGGAACATTAGATCATCTTCTGAAAACTTGGTTCGTACAATCGAAACCATGCGCCGCGTTGCCTGGTCTCTGCTCTTGTCGTTCTTATTCACGTGTTCTCTTTTCGGACAAGCGATTCAATATTCGGAAAGCCGAAAGGTCTGGCTGCTGACCACTGCGCATAGTTCCTATGCGATGGGTTTGAGCGCCGACGGTCAACTGCAGCATCTCTACTGGGGCGGCCCACTGTGGCGGATGGAAGATGTTCCGGCAGCGGCGACGCGCCGGGATATCTCTTCCTTCGATCCGCATCAGATGCTGGAGAACGAGGAATTCCCTGGTTGGGGAGGACCGCGTTACTACGAACCTGCGCTTAAGATTACACGGGCGGATGGCGATCGCGATCTGGTTTTGCGCTATGTGTCTCAGCGCATTCAGGAAAACAATTTAGACATTGTGGTGAAGGACATTCGCGATGCCATCGAGGTCACGCTGCACTACCGCGTGTATCCGGATAGCGGAATCATTCGGCGGGCGGCGACGATTCGGAATGGGACCGCGCAAACGATCACGATTGAGAGCGCGCAATCGGCGACGTGGTACATGCCTCCAGGCGAGGGATATCGGCTTTCCTATTTGAGCGGGCGCTGGGCGGCCGAGACGCAGCTCAATCGAGAGCCGATACAAGAAGGAATGAAAGTATTGGAGAGCCGGTTGGGACACACGGGGCATAATCTGAATCCGTGGTTTGCGATCGATAGCGGGCGATGCGAGCGAGCAACACGGGCGTGGTTTGGTTTGGGGCGCTGGCCTGGAGCGGGAATTGGCGCATCACGCGTGGAGCAAACGCCATATCGGCAGGTGCGCGTGACGGGCGGGTTCAACACTTTCGATTTCTCTTATCCGCTGAAGCCGGGCCAAACGCTTGGAGACTCCAGAGTTCTATGCAGGCTTTACGCAGAACGGGTTCGGCGAAGCTTCGCGACTGCTGCACAATCTGGAGCGCGCCGATATCGAGCCGCACGGATTGAATGCGCGAGTGCAGGCCGGTGCTCTACAACTCGTGGGAGGCGACAGAATTCAACGTGGATGAGGCGGGGCAGAAAGCGCTGGCGGAGAAAGCCGCGAAGATCGGCGTCGAATTGTTCGTGATGGATGACGGGTGGTTCGGAAAGCGGAACAACGACCACGCGGGATTGGGCGATTGGGTCGTGAATCCGCAGAAGTTTCCGAATGGATTGAATCCGCTGATCGAATACGTGAACCATCTGGGAATGGATTTCGGTTTGTGGGTTGAGCCGGAGATGGTGAATCCGGACAGCGATCTTTACCGGGCGCATCCGGATTGGGTGATGAATTTTCCGGGCAGGCCGCGGAGCGAACTGAGGAACCAGTTGGTTTTGAACCTGGCGCGAGACGATGTGAAGGAATACATTTTCGGCGTGCTGGATAAGCTCGCCAGCGAATACAAGATCCGGTATTTCAAATGGGACATGAACCGCACCTTCGCGGAACCGGGATGGCCGGAACAAGCGCCCGCGGAGCAGCGCGAGCTGTGGGTGAAGTATGTCCGGAACCTGTACGAGATCATGGATCGGCTGAGGGCGAAGCATCCGAATCTGGAGATCGAATCGTGCTCGGGAGGCGGCGGGCGCGTGGATCTTGGAATCATGCGGTATGTGGACGAGTTCTGGACCTCCGATAACACCGAGGCCTTCGATCGTTTGCGGATTCAGGAGGGCTTTTCGGAAGCTTACGCGGCGAAGTTTATGTCGGCGTGGGTGACGGACGTTCCGAACATGAACGGACGCAGTACACCGCTGAAGTACCGCTTTCTGGTGGCGATGCAAGGCGCGCTGGGAATTGGCGCGAATCTAAACAAGTGGTCTGACGAGGACGCGAAACTTGCGACTCAGATGGTCACGCTGGATAAGAGGATACGGAATACGGTCCAGTTTGGGAATCTATACAGGTTGCTTTCGCCGCGCACGCACGATACTGCGGCGAACGAGTACGTGTCGTCCGATAACAAGGAGGCGGTGCTCTTCGCGTTTCGCCATTCGCAGGAGTACAGCACGGCTGCTCCGACGATCTATTTGCAGGGGCTCGATGGGAAGGCGCTTTACAGATTAGAATCCGTCGATGGAAAGGTGCTTCAAAAGCAAGCGGAATTGAGCGGAGCGTTTCTGATGGAGAATGGGCTGGACGTCAAGTTTACGCGGCGATTACGACAGCACGGTAGTTCTGTTGCATCGGGAGCAGTGATTATGAGATCGACATTTCTTTTGGCATTGGCCTTTCTGAGTTGCATTCCGCTGCGATCGCAGACGGGGGCGATTCCTCACCTGGAGACGCAAGGCAAAGTGACGCAGTTGATTGTGGACGATAAGCCGTTTCTGATGCTGGCGGCGGAGATTCACAATTCGAGTTCTTCGAGCTTGGAATACATGCGGCCTATTTGGCCGAAGCTGGCGGCGATACCGCTGAATACCGTGCTGACGCCGGTTTCCTGGGAACTGATCGAACCGAAGGAGGGCCAGTTCGACTTCAGCCTGGTAGATGGCTTGATTCAAGACGCCCGGCGGAACAACTTGCGGCTGGTTTTCCTGTGGCTGGCGAGTTGGAAGAACGGCATGTCGAGCTACGCGCCGGTTTGGGTGAAACAAGACACGCGGCGGTTTCCACGGGTGATCGAGAAGGACGGCAAAGAAGTTGAGATCTTGAGCACGCTAGGGCAGGCGACGCGGGACGCGGATGCACGCGCATTCGCCGCATTGATGCATCATATCCGCGCGATGGACGGCGAGGTCCATACCGTAATCATGATGCAGGTGGAAAACGAAGTTGGAGTGCTGGGCGATTCGCGCGACCGTTCTCCGGCTGCGAACAAGGCCTTCGACGGGCCGGTTCCAAAGGAAGTTTTCCAGTACCTATCGCAGCATCACGAGACACTGATGCCGGAGTTCCGCGAGGCCTGGGAAGCGGGAGGATCGAAAACATCCGGCACGTGGGAGCAGGTATTCGGCGCGGGTCCGCAAACAGACAAGAGGTTTATGGCGTGGAATTACGGACGCTATATCAACCACGTGGCGGCGGCCGGTAAAGCCGAATACCCGATACCGATGTACGTGAACACGTGGCTGGGAGGATTGACCGCAACACCGGGCCAGTATCCAAGCGGGGGCCCGCTGCCGGAAGTGATCGACTTGTGGAAGGCAGCGGGAAACGCGATTGACGTGTACTCGCCCGACATCTACTCGGCGAATTTCGCGGAGTGGTGCGACCGCTATAACCGTAACCGTAATCCTATGCTGATACCGGAAACACGCGGAGGCGCGGCGGGCGAGGCGAACGTATTCTATGCCGTCGGCCAACGGAACGCGATGGGATTTGCTCCTTTTGGAATCGATTCATTCAACGACACAAACAACGATTTGGGCAAAGCTTATGAGGTGCTGGCGAAATTGACGCCGCTGATTTTGACGCATCAAAGAGCGGGAGACATAACCGGCTTTCTGCTGGATAAGCAGCATCCATCGACCACGGTGGAGTTGAAGGATTATCAACTCACCATTAGCCTGGACGAGATCTTCGGCAGCAGCGCCGAGAAAGGATACGGCCTGGTAATGGCTACGGGATCGAATGAATTTCTGGGCGCAGGCAGCGGCTTCCGCGTCGCGTTTGCGCCGAAATCAAGCGGGCCGCCGAATGCGGGAATCGGCTACATCGAAGAAGGAACGTTCTCCGACGGGGCGTGGATACCAGGACGGCGCTTAAACGGCGATGAGAACGATCAGGGCAAGTTCTGGAGGTTCGCGCCGCGGGGAATCAACGTCGAGAAAGTTGTCGTTTACAGATATGAATGAGCTAAAACAGGCGAAAGCGCCTGTCCCACCACACAGAATGGACAGGTTAGAGAAACAAGGGCGACAGATTTCAGCCTTTAGGCGCGGCCACCTTGCAGGGCTACTTGGCGGGCGTGGCGTAACTCGCTAACGGCATCGCCAAGCGGAATGAATTCCATTGCGACCATGCGATCGTATTTCAGATCCACCAGCTTTTTGTAGATGTTGAGGTAGTTGATTTCGCCGGTGCCGGGCTCGTGCCGGCCGGGAACATCCGCAATGTGCACCAAGCCGGTGTACTGAATGTTCTTCTCGAGTTTTTCGATTAAGTTGCCTTCGGCGATCTGCTCATGGAAGAAGTCATAGAGCAGTTGCACCTGCGGGTGGTTGACCGCGCGGATGATTTCAAAGCCTTCGGCTACTGAGGTCATGTAATAGCGGGGGTTCTCCTCGGGATCGATATTTTCGAGGAGCAAGCGCACAGGCTGGCCATTGATCTGCTTACCTTCGACCAGAGATGCAGCTTTCTTGAGGCCTTCGATGCAGCTCTGATGCTGCTGCTCGCGAGGCATGCCGGGAACGACGTTGCCGGACATGATGATGACGGCGGGGCACTCGAGCTTTTCCATGATGGGCAGCTCGTTGCGGACGTCGGCGAGCATGGCGTCGCGGTCGTTCGGATTGCCGACGGCATGCCGCAGGCCGGCTGTGGTGTCGAAAGTGATGCCGAGTTCTTTGCGTTTCGCAATGGCGCGATTGAAGTCGTCATCGGACCATTTCCGATACTCGCCGACTAGCTCCACGTTCTTGTAGCCTGCCTCGGCGACCTTCTCCAGGCGCTGCTCGAAGGGAAGGTTCTTGAATACCGTCCAAAGCATTACGGAGAGTTTGTATGGGACGGCGGATTCCTCTGAAGCCGGAGTGAGGGAAGACGCAGCGGCGCCCAGCGCGAGTGTTTTAGAAAATGTTCGGCGGTTCATGGCTATCTGGGAGCATAGCGCGAATCAAGGCAACGCGAAGGCGACATAGCTGGCGCCGGGAGGATCTTTGGACTTGCCTCCGCCGCAAGCGATCACGATGTATTCTTTGCCGGCAACTTCGTAAACGGCGGGCGTGGCGTTACCGGCGGCGGGCAAAATGGTTTCCCAAAGAAGCTTGCCGGTGGACTTATCGAAGACGTGGAATTTCTTATCGTAGCTGGTGGCGGCGATGAAGAGAAGCCCGCCGGCGGTGACCACAGGGCCGCCGTAATTTTCGCTTCCGGTATCATGCAAGCCTTGTTGGGCGAGCTTGGGATACTCGCCCAAAGGTATCTTCCAGGCGATCTCTCCTTTGTTGAGGTTGATGGCGTTGAGGGTTCCCCACGGGGGTTGGACGGCTGGATAATCCGTCGGGATCGAGGAATTTTTTGTAGCCATCGAAACGGTATTTCAGGTCAATCGGCGAGGGCGCGACGGCGATCTGTTGAACGCCAGTATTTTCACCGTAGACGACGTAGCGCATGATGGCGCGAATGTCCTGGCCGGGAAGCCGGGCGAAAGACGGCATTCTGCCGCCGCCCTCGCGAATCATAGTTTCCACTTCGTTTTCGTTGAGCCGGTCGGAGACGTTGAGGAGCGATGGAAATTCGGGCGGTGTCCCTTTCAAGTCGGCACGGTGGCAACTGGCGCATTCACTGAGATAGAGATCTTTGCCCGTGGACGCGTTGGCGTCGAGTTTGCGCGGGTCGAGCCGCAAGACCCACGGCATTTCGTTCGAGTTCACATAGAGCAAACCGGTTTGGGGATCGAAAGCGGGGCCGCCCCATTCGCCACCGCCATCAAAGCCTGGAAAAATGATGCTGCCTTGCAGGCTTGGCGGTACGAACTGGCCAGCGCTACGCAATTTTCGAAACTCCTGCAACACGCTGTCGCGCGCTTGCGGGGTGCGGTTGGTCAGCATGTCTTCGGTGAGAATCTGGCGCGCGAAGGGCGGAGGTTTTACGGGCAGCGGCTGGGTAGCGGCGGTGACTTCGCCATCGACGTCGCTGGCTGGATATTTGCGTTCTTCGATGGGAAAGAGAGGCGCGCCGTTGCTCCGATCGAATAAGTACACGAACCCGGATTTGGTGGTCTGCGCTACCGCGTCGACATTGCGGCCGTTGCGCCGAACGGTGACGAGGGTGGGAGCGGCGGGCAAGTCGCGGTCCCATATATCGTGGTGGACGGTTTGGAAATGCCAGATGCGTTGGCCGGTTTCGGCGTTGAGGGCGAGCAAGCAATTGGCAAACAGATTATCGCCGAGACGGTTCGCGCCATAGAAATCGAAAGCGGCCGATCCAGTGGGAGCGAAGACAATGCCGCGCTCTAAATCGATGCTCATTCCAGCCCAGTTGTTGGCGCCGCCGATGTACTGCCAGGCATCTTGCGGCCAAGTCCGATAGCCTAATTCGCCGGGATGAGGGATGGTGTGGAAGGACCAGCGGAGAGCGCCGGTACGGGCATCGTAGGCGCGAATATCGCCGGGCGAAGCGGGCAGTGTTTCGCTGACGATGCTGCCGACGATGAGAAGATTTTTGTAAATCACGGGCGGGCTGGTGGCGGAAACAAACATCTGCAGCGGATCGCGGCCGAGATCGCGGCGCAAGTCGATGCGGCCGTTTTCTCCGAAGCCCGGAATCGGGCTGACCGGTTTCGGCATCGAGAGCGTAGAGATACTGGCGAGCGGCAAAAAAGATGCGCTTGCCGGCGGCGGCTCCGCCGTCCCAGTAGGTGACACCGCGGTTTCGCATCTTGCTGAGGACGCGATGGCCCTGATTGGGATCGAAACTCCACTTGAGCTTGCCGTTTGAAGCGCCGAGCGCGATGACGCGGAGCTTGGGCGTTGTGGCGAACAAGACGTCGTTGACCACGATGGGATTGCATTCCATTTCCGAGCCGGGGAAAGCATCGCCGGTATCGAAGGTCCAGGCAACCTGCAGACGCGAGACGTTCTTGCGATTGATCTGCTTCAGGGTCGAATAGTGAATGTTTTCGGGGCCGCCTCCGAAAGTGCTCCAAGTGCGAGCGGAGCCGTTGTGAGTGTCGTGGCTTGCGAACGCAACAAAAGCGAGAAACGGAAGAAGCAAAAGCGTACGCGTCAAGCCTGTAGCATAACGCGGCGGTTAGGCGGCCTGGGCGGTCGCATTCAGGGGCTCCGAATGACGCTTTTGGCCGGCTTCGGCGGCTACGCGGGCCAGCCAGGCGGGGGAACAACGGCCGAGATACTGTTCGATTTCAGCAGTTGAAAATTCGAACCCATTTGACATTGAATCGAAGGCGGTGTTGTTCTTTTGGGCGACGATGTAGCGGCGGGCGGCAGCGTCGAGCGCTTCCGTTTTTTTGGCTTTACGGGCTTGCTGGAGCTGGCGCAGGGAAGCCGAATCTTTTTCACGGCGGCGGTGCAGACGCGCTTCCTGGAGCTGGAGATTGCGAAGCTGCTTCTCGTAGGCCAGGAAGGTTTGAAGCTCGATCATGCAGGCGCGGCGGGCGGGATCGTGGTCTTCGAAAGAAGCGGCGAATTCGATGCTGCCTCGCGCGAAGATGGCCGTCTCGAGACCGGGGATGCGGTTGAGACGCCAGGACGTGTCGGCAATGGATTGGACGAGATCGCATTCGGGCTGACCGACGGGATGGAGTTCGGCCTGGTAAGCAAGGATGTGGTGTTCGTAAGCAGCGGCATCGTCGCTGGGGAGCAGAACGGTGCGGCCAGTGAGCGCGGTTTTCACTGCGTTCAAGGACGATATGGTTTTCCCCTGAGGAGTTTTCGGACCGGTACTGAATTGAGCATTGGCGCGATTGGCGAAGAGCTGAGAAGGAGAAACGGCGTTGGGTTCGGACTCGCTTGGCTCGGGGCCAAAGCAGAGCTCCACGCTGGGGATGTCTTCGGCGATCTGGCCGGGGCCGGTTGGCGTGGCGGCCTCATCGTGCCGCGCGGCGATGGCGGCGGAGTGTTTCTTTTCGAGTTTGATACGTTTGCGCTCGGCGGCGCGGCGGATGGAACGAGGGGTCATGGGTAGGGCTCCTAAAAAGGATTGGCCCGCGAAAGGCGTTGACCTCTCGCGAGCCTGCCAGAACGTAGCACATGAAGAGGCGAAAACGTTCTTTGTAGGTTGAAAATTCCAGGTAAGTGCCGTGTTTAGTATGAGAAGAAAAATTTTAGAATTTTGTGAGGAGATGCTTCATGGCGAGGGTGGCCGACAACGGGAGCATGAAGGATGAAAAGCGGAATAGGGAAGTCGCTAATCTACTGGTGCCAGGGAGCGGACAGAGGCCGGTTTCGGTCTGGAGCTAGCAGCCCGCTTGTGAATGTGGCCCGGGCGCCCGCAGTTGTGCACGGCGCAACAGAGTGTCGCCTCCGCCGCGAGGCGGAGAGCACGTGAAGGAAAGTCGACGGTTTTCCAGGCGTCCCTTACTCGCGGCAAAAGGAGGCAACATGAAATTACTGTACCGCTGCTGTGCCGGATTGGATATTCACCGTGACACGGTCGGCGCATGTATACGGCGCCGCGTCCGCGGACAAGCGGAACCGGTGATCGAAGAACAAGTGTTTGGGGCGTTCACGCAAGAGCTGGAGCGTTTGCGTTCCTGGCTGAAGCAACACAAGGTGAAGCAAGTGGCGATGCGCGGACTCAGCATGCGGGACTACAAGCTGGTGCTGCAGCAGTTTATGGATGCCTACGGGCTGGAGAAGAGCACCATCAGCGAACGGTTCATCGAAGCCAGCCGCAAGAAGTTAGAAGAACTGATGAGCCGCTCACTGGCCCATCTGCAGATCTGCGCGCTGCTACTGGACGGAACCATCTTCAAGGGCCAGCATCTGGTGGTTGCCATCGGTATCGATACGTTTGGCAAGAAAGTGGTTCTGGGCCTGGTACAAGGGGCGACTGAAAATGCCCGCGTGGTCAGCGGACTCCTGGATCATCTGGCCGAACGTGGGCTCGACTTCAGCCAGCCCCGGCTGTACCTGCTGGACGGAAGCCGGGCCTTACGGGCTGCCATCGTACAACATGCCGGAGAGGCCGCTTTCTTTCAGCGTTGCCAGGTGCACAAAATCCGCAACGTGCTGGCATACTTACCCGATACCCATCAACACTGGTTCAAATACAAGCTGCGGCTGGCCTATGCACAGGCCGAGGTCGTCGACGCACGGCAGGCGCTCTACCGGCTGCATGATGAGCTGAACGAACTGAACCCGAGTGCAGCGGCGAGCTTAATGGAGGGGCTCGAGGAAACCCTGACCCTGCACGAACTCCAAGTGCACGCTCGTTTACGTCGTTCCCTCAGCAGTACCAATGGCATTGAATCCAGTTTCTCAATGGTGGAGACCATCTGTCGCCGCGTCAAACGCTGGCAGGGCAGCGATCACCGTTTGCGCTGGGTGGCTTCGGCGCTTCTCTATGCCGAAACCCGCTGGAATCGGCTGCACGGTTATCGACAACTGCCGCTGCTGATTCACAATCTTCAGCGCGCCTATCAGACGCGTTGTAATCTAAGTCCGGTCACCGTGGCTGCTCACTCAGCCGCCTGATCGTCCATTCGAGTCGTCTCCTTTTCAACGGAAAAACGGACATCCTCCACCGGAAATCGCTGGTGCGCGGCGTTTACGACATCCTGAATCGCGCGGGCGACCTCGTCAGGCGCTTCCACCTGCATATCCTCGCCGCTCACAACGATTCTTTGCGTACCGCTCTTAGAGAGTGCAGCTAACCGGGCTTGATTGGTTCTTCGCTCGGGTTCCTGCTGTGCGGCCGGGATGTCGCTGCGTTGGGCAGCAGCGGCACGGCGGTTTGATTCCACTCTTGAACCAGGACAAGGTCTACCCTCGGCCACGCTTTGCTCTGTTCACCCTTCGGCGTAATACAGATTGCCCAAGCCGCGTATAAGACTACGACGAGCGCAGACTGGAAGCGCTCCAGACTCGCGATTGCTCCGAGCGGCGCTAAATTCTCCGCGAAAAACAGAACAGCGTATGCGCTGAAATAAAAGGTTAATAGAAGAGTGTGCATTACAAGGTTGCGTGGTGGTTGCTTGATTGGCGCTGGGAAACGCAAAAAGAACCAAGAGGTGAGGATGAGGGTACCGGCGATTAAACTGTCTAGCCAGCGGTGCAAAAGGAAGAGCGTACGCAGAATTCCTTCATTTCCTCCGATGCGATGAATTTCAAATGGCAAGCCCGTGCAGCAGGCGAGCGCGGTGGTTGCCAGACAAACCAGGAAAACTCGGGCTGCGAAACGGCTGATTTTCGGATAGAGCCGTGCAATCGCGTTTAATGCAGCTACAGCGGCCCACGCCTGAGCGGCAAGCAGGGGTACGAGAGAGCATTCCCAGATGACAGCATAAGCATGCGTGTCATAGCGGGGAATAAACATCACCAGGTCGCGTAGGAGGCCGACTCCGAGCATGGCTGCGAGTGCGTTGAAAGGCGGCGCCAGCAAGCGGCGTCTCCTCAAGCACGCCAGAACCACCGCGGCCATGATGACGGAGCCGTACCAAAAAATCAGGTCTAAAGGTGATAGGCCCACGTGAATGCAGTGAGGCTAGGGTAGGGAAATTCTCAGGGGCCTGACGGCCCCCTGATTGTCTATCCGAGAGAGGTCGGCGTTGTGACGCCTCTAACGAAAAGGCCGGTGAGGCACCGGGCAACAGAACTCGGCTATGGCAGCCAAAATCAGCGGTATAAGTATATAGAACATGCTTGTCTCCTTGCGGTGGATCCGAGAACGCCACCACGCTAGCGCCGCAAAGAGTCGCACGAACCCTGGTCAGGGGCTGACAGATTTTGTAAGTTATTGAGTCTCTACGTGAATCAGGTGCGGTAAAAAATTTTCAAATTGTGTGAATGGCCGCTCCCGGTTTTGCGAACGTGCAGCTTGACCGATTTCGTTCCCTTCTTCGACGCATTCGAGGTACAATTCTGAGCTAGGCGTGGCAGGTAAACACCTGGATCTGCTTCGTGAGATCCCGGATCGCCCTGAAGAGACGTCGCCTCTCCTCAAGGGTGTCGTAATCCTCATTATTCCCGAAATCCTCGTTTGGATAGCGCTGATTGAATTAGGTCTGAAGCTCTGGGCTAAGCTTTAGGGCTGATGAATGCCGGGAGGATGTAAACGGGACGGCCCTTGGAGAGCCGCCCGATTCAGGACCCGGAGAGCTTGCAGCCGCTTGGCCGGGCGCTGCGGTGAGTGACTCAATAGGGGTCCGGTTACAGCTACAAGGATGGCGGAGCGGATTGATCTTTGCAAATGCGCCCGAGGGGAATAGTACGTACCAAACCCGTTGTTTTGGTTACTCGTCTTTTTTGAACTTGTTTTTTAGGCGGTTCAAAGGCCGAGTAGAAAGTTGCACGTGTAATACCCCGGTAGCGGTGGAGGAAGTGTCGGTACCAGCCTGGCGCTCGGAGAGAACGGTCCTTATCAAAGTGACGAGCGTTTCTCGCTGCCGGATTTCTTGAGCGCACGGCGAACAGCGGTCGATGTGGTGTTCCAGGGCTTTCCGTTCGTCGCTTGTGAGCCGATTAAAGAGGTAATCGTCCAGGGTTTGTTCCGTTAGGTGCCCAAGGGCAAGAGTCGCTCTTCGCTCCTGCAGCTTGACTTGGGATTGAGAGACGATCCGTCTCCCTTGGACACACCCCGCTTCTCCGATAGAATCCTCTTGAGCGGCGAAGACGAGGGAACATATTTTGCAGACGATTAGATGATCCAACAATTCAGCGCCAATGTGGTCTACCAGCGTAGGAGCGTCGAGATTGGTCGACCGTACTTGCACATGGAAGTCCTGTTTGTTTGAGGGTGGTTCATCTGACATTTATTCTGTTAACAGCTTATCGCTTCAGAGGCCGGAATGTACCGGAGAAATCTGGGGTAAACAACGGGTGAACAACGGGTAAACAACGCTGGACTCGTGCCTTACCCCGGAAGAAGTAAGGTACACACCGTGGGCTACCCGGTACCCAAGGAACTCTAGCCGTGATAGAACGGAGGAATCTGAAGCCGGGCCGAATTACTGACGGGAACGCGAGAGAGATGGCGCAGGCGATCTCGTGGAAGCGGCGTGATTTTTTGCGCGCGGTCACGGGGGCAAGCGCGGGGGCTGCGCTGTTCGGATTTGCTCCGAAGATCGGGATGGCGGCGCCGAGGGGCAAGAAGGCCGTCGTGGTCACGTTCGGCGGAGGGGCGCGCGACGAGGAAACATTCATGCCGGAAGGGCAGGAGAATATTCCTCATCTGTTGGGCGAGTTGATTCCGCAAGCGACATTTTTCACGCAAGTGGTGAATCGCGGGATTCTGGGGCATTACGTAGCGACCGCGAGCCTGGCGACGGGGGTCTACGAAACGTTCAATAACTTCGCCGCAGTGGCGCCGGAACACCCGACCGTCTTTGAATACTTCCGGAAAGATTTGAAGCGGCCTGCTTCGGATGCGTGGGTGGTGGCTCCCAGTAATGGCTTCAATCGAATTGGCGAGAGCGGGCACGGCTCGTATGGGCCGGGAATGGGGGCAGGGGTAATCCTGCCGAAGCGGCTGTTGGCGTCGGCGTTGACGGCGGCCGGCGAGGCGCAGTACGAACACCTGCTGCGCGATAACTATGAAACGCCGCTGTATACGCCGGAGCTGCGAGGCAGCGAAGTGGAGCTGCACCAGATGGCCGGGATTCTGAAGCTGTCGGTAACAGATTTCACGGCGCACGCGCGGAGCCTGGCAAGCCCGGACGAGCTCTCGGTTTATATAGCGAAGCAATTGATGCGGCAACTGGCGCCGAGCCTGCTATGGATCACGCTGCACGATATCGACATCGCGCATTCGGGAACGTATTCGCTTTACGTCGGAGGCGATTCAGCGGACCGACCGGTTGTGCGGGGAGCTATGGAAGACGATTCAGAGCGAGCCGGAGTATGCGGGCAAGACGAGCATGTTCATCCTGCCGGATTTCGGCAGAGATTCCGATACGGATCCGGGCGGCAATGGATTTCAGCATCATCGCACGGGCGATCCGCTGTCGCGCACCACGTGGATGATGGCGATGGGACCGGGCGTGCGTGAGAACAGAGTGGTGGACCGGCGGGTGGAATCGACGGATCTGGTACCGACATTGGGCTCGGTGCTGGGGTTTTCAGCGGCATACGCGCAAGGCAAGCCGCTGGCGGAGTTTGCCTAGCCGCTATGCTTCCGAGCGAACTCAAAGCGGAACAGTTCAAGCAATATCCCACTGAGGCGCGGCGGATTGCGACTACCCGGATAGAGCTGTTGCGTGAGTTGCCGCCCGGGTTTGTGCCTCTGCTGCTGCGGGAGTTGATTGTCTATGACTGGAAATTCCCAGCGGAGCGGAAGGAACTAGACAACCAGTTTGTTTATTTGAGTTCGCTGCCGGCGGAGCGGTTGCAGCAGGAGATGGCTCCGTTCGCGCAACTGCGGCTTTCACCCGCGCTGGAACAACTCGATTGGGTGAACGCGCCGGCTTCCTTTTCAGAGCAATTGACGGCGCATCTTTGGGCCACGCACCAGATGGATGCGTTCCGGACGGCGTCGATTGATTACGTGCATAAGCTGAACGCGGCGGCGCAGGCAGAGCAGCTTCCGGTAGCGCGGCTGGGAATTGTCACGATCGGGCAAGGGGTGAGAGAGAATCGCTATCCGCTATTTCGGAAGTTGCGCGCGCACGGTGTTTATTTCAAGAACGTCAGAGCGGAGAACGGACGCAAGGTTCTTTTGGAAGCAGTTGCGGCGCGGGCGCAAGCAGCATCCGATTCCGTTCGGACATTGGTACATCGATGGAGCCGATAACGAAGGTTCCGGCGCCGGATTGACTTGCATTTCCTACAACTCGCTGGATGCGGTGCGGAATGCGCTGGTGGTGAAGATGCGCCGCGTCATGCAGCCAGGCGGCGGAGGGCCGGAGGTGCTGCGGACAATGCTGGCGCAGATGCGTCCGGAGGAGTTGGGCTTCGGTGGCGGCGCGGATGCGAGCGATTTTGAACCGCTTTCAAGTCAGTTTGCTGACGGAGGGTTCCGGAACGCAACTTTTCAGCACGACCTTTGTGCAGTGGTCGGCGCGCGAAGTATGGCGGCGGGCGCAGCCAGTGACGTTGCTGGCGCGCTTTGCACCACGGCAGCGGGAGCAATCGATGCGAGAGCTGCTGGCGGGAACACAGCAGAAAGCGGAGCTGGATCCGGAAGGATCGCTGATCGATGCCGATATGGGGGCGTATTACACGTGGATCAACCAAGAGCGGCTGCGGGGCGGGGAGCAAGGATCGTTTCTGGCGTGGTTCGAAGATCACAACGAAGCATTGGCGATCGGTTCCGCGCTGGCGCGTGGGACGGAAGACAGCAAGCCGATAGAGCTGCGGGAGCTGTTGGGGCGGCTGGTTTAATGTCCGCTCCCTTCGGTCGCGGCTCTGTTTCAGGATCGTCGTTGGTTTCGTTTGCATTAGCGCTGATTGCGGGTTTCGCGTTTGCCGCTTCGGCGCAGCAGTTCAATACTGCGCTTTACGGCGGCATGCGTTGGAGACAAATTGGACCGTTCCGGGCGGGGCGCGTTTCCGCTGTGGCGGGCATTCCTGGCAATGCCGCCGTGTACTACATGGGAACGCCCGGCGGCGGGGTGTGGAAGACGGTCGATGGCGGGGTGGTCTGGACACCGATTTTCGATCAAGAACATGTGGCGTCGATCGGCGCGGTGGCGGTGGCTCCGTCGAATCCGGAAATTGTTTATGTCGGCACCGGCGATGTCAGCAATGTCGGCGGGGCGGTGAACCAGGGCAAGGGCGTTTACAAAT
Organism: uncultured Acidobacteriaceae bacterium; assembly: GCA_963795445.1. Classification (GTDB taxonomy): domain Bacteria; phylum Acidobacteriota; class Terriglobia; order Bryobacterales; family Bryobacteraceae; genus Bog-105. The sequence continues at coordinate 637,267 of CAWCHX010000004.1, forward strand.
CGGTGGACAGCGGCAGAACCTGGCGGCGCATCGGATTGGAAGACAGCCGGCATATCGGCAAGATATGGGTAGATCCGCACAATCGCCGATGTGGTTGTGGTGGCGGCGTTAGGACACACTTTCGCGCCCAATGCGGAACGCGGGATTTTCAAGACCACAGATGGCGGCAAGACGTGGCGCAAGGTTCTTTATAAGGATGACGTGACGGGCGCGATCGATCTCGATTTCGCGCCGGACAATCCGAAGATCGGGTTTGCGGCGCTGTGGGGACATTATGTAAAGCCGGGGAACGCGAGATCGATGATCGATGCGATCAGCGGCGCCGGAATTTACAAGACCACAGATGGCGGGGAGACGTGGGCTCCGGTTGGCGGGGCGGGATTGCCGACGGCCAGACTGGGACGCATCGGGGTGGCCGTCGCGCCTGGCGGGCAGCGCGTGTTTGCGATTGTTGCGGCGGACAGAAGCAGCGGGGGACTCTATCGCTCCGACGATGGCGGAGCAACGTGGCAGCGCAGCACGATGGATGCGCGCATTCAAGGCAGCGGATATTTCAGCAGAGTTTTTCTGGACCCGAAGAATCCGGATGTGGTGTACGTGGCGCAGACATCGCTGTACCGGTCGGAAGATGGAGGGCACACTTTCATTGCCTATAAGGGCGCGCCCGGCGGAGACGATAACCATGCGCTATGGATTGATCCGACTAACTCGGAGCGGATGATTCTGGCGAGCGATCAGGGCGCCACGATCAGCATGGATGCGGGGAAATCGTGGAGTTCGTGGTACAACCAGCCGACCGGGCAGATTTATCACCTCTCGACCGACAACCGGTTCCCGTATTGGGTTTATGGCACGCAGCAGGATAGCGGATCGGTGGGGACTCTCAGCCGCGGGCGATTACGGAGAGATCACTTTCATGGATTGGGACCCGGTGGGCGGGTATGAGTTTGGCTATATCGTTCCCGGATCCGCTGAATCCGAATCTGGTTTATGCGGGTGGTCCAGGGCGCGGGCTGGTACGCATCGATCGATCGAACCGGCAGGTGGCGACGGTTTCTCCCAATGTGAGCCGGGATGGAGATTACCGCATGGCGGTGAATCCACCGCTGGCGTTTTCTCCGCAAGATCCGCACACGTTGTATTTAGGCACCCAGTTTCTACTCGCAACTCAGGATGCAGGCATGCATTGGAAGCCCGTCAGCCCGGACTTGACCAAGAGAGCCGGGAGTGACGCGCGGAATGCGGAGATCAACGAAGAGAACTCGAAGGAAGCGCCTTCGAAAAAGCCCCGGGTCAGGGAGGAGCAAGAGACGGTGCGGCCGCCCGATCGCAGCTCCATCAATACGTTGTCACCATCTCCTCTTACGGCGGGCGAGATCTGGGCCGGAACGACAAACGGGTTGATCCAGTTGACGAGAGATGGCGGCGCGACTTGGGCGAATGTCACTCCCGCGGGCCTTTCGCAGTGGGCGCAGATCAGTATTCTCGAAGCATCGCATTTCGATGCGGCAGCGGCTTACGCGGCGGTGGATCGCCACGAAGAAAATGATTTTCGGCCGCACATTTATCGGACGCGCGATTTCGGAAGAACCTGGCAGGAGACGGATGCGGGTATTCCGGATGGAAGTTTTGCGCGGGTGGTGCGGGAAGATCCCGCTCGCAAGGGACTGCTTTACGCAGGGACCGAGAACGCGACGTATGTTTCCTTTGACGATGGCGAAAACTGGAATCCGCTGCAGCTCAACATGCCCACGACCTCCGTGCGCGACCTGGCGGTACACGGAAGCGATCTGGTGGCCGCGACTTACGGACGCGCATTTTGGATTCTGGACGATTTGACGCCGTTACGGCAGTTGAATGCGGAGACCGCGCGGGCGAAGACGTATCTATATCGGCCCGAGAAAGCGCTGCGGGTGAGGCTCGACTTGAATCAGGACACGCCCTTGCCGCCGGAAATGCCCGCGGGAGAGAATCCGCCGGATGGAGCGCTGATCGATTATTATTTGGCGTCAGGGCAATCGGAGGACATTTCGCTCGCGATCTACGATACCGCGGGGCAGCTTGTGCGGCAGTTCTCAAGCAAGCCGGAACCAGAATCGACAGAGCCGCCGCCGAATGTACCCGATTACTGGGTTGGACATCCACAAGCGTTGGCAAAGAACGCGGGGATGAACAGGTTCGTGTGGGACCTTCGCTACGCGTCTCCACCTGCGCTCCGGCATGAATATTCGATTTCGGCGCTGTACGGGAACACTCCTGGGGAGCCGTTGGGACCGCTGGCGCTGCCGGGAAATTATAAAGTACGGCTGACGGTAAATGGCAAGTCGTTCGAGCAGCCGCTGGAGGTTGGAATGGACCCGCGCGTGGATGTTTCGAGCACCGCCTTAGCGCAGCAACTCGAGCTACAGAAGAAAGTCATTGATTTGGTGGCGGCGAGTTATGAGTTCTACCATCAGGCGTCGTTGCTGCGTCAAGCTGTGGCGGTGGGCGAGAAGAAAATCGCCAAGCAGGAGCAGGCCAAGGCGGCGGTAGAGGCGCTTAAGGCTTTCGACGATAAAGCGCTGAAGCTACAAGGAACTGACACCGCGGGAGGCGGCGGCGGCGCGTTTGGGAAGCCGAAGCCGACCTTTGCGCTACTGAACCGGGAATTTGGTTCGCTGGCGTCAACGATTGACGGCGCGGACGCAGCTCCCACGCCTGCGATGGAGACAGCGTACGGCGATTATTGCAGGGATCTTACAACTGTCGCTAACAATTGGAATGAACTCTTAAAGAGCGACTTAGCTAACGTGAACGATCAGCTTGCGAAACAGCGGTTGGCAGCGCTGCCGGCAATACCAGTCAGCATGCGCATAGCTTGTCCATGAGGTTTGGCTAAGCTACTGAGACCATTGTCAACGTGCCGGGCGCGCTGGCGCAAATAGCGGTGGGGGCCGACGGCGACGCTTGGGGACTGAACGCGCAATCGAATATTTACCACTACAACGCCCAAACAGCAGGCTTCAGTCAAGTCTCAGGGAGCCTGGCTCAAATCGCGGTCGGATCCAGCGGCTCCGTCTACGGCGTCAATAGCGCAGGATCGATCTACTGGTACAACCCCGGAACGGGATATTTCCAGTGGGTTGCGACGAGTATCGGATTCACTCAGATTTCCGTGGGCGCCGATGGCGATGTGTGGGCGGTCAAAAATAACGCGGCGTATCATTACGATGTGCTGCACAACAGCATGGCCGCCACTTCCGCCAGCATCGCCAAAGTGATGGTTGGTTATGGAGCAGCCGTTTGGGGACTGGATAGTTCCGGGAACATATGGCAATGGCAGCCGGCGAGTTCGACGTGGGTTCAGATTGCCGGCACGCTGAGCAGCATTGCGGTTGGAACGAATGGAAGCATGTGGGTTTTGAATAGCTCGCAGCAGATTTTTCAACTGACGGGAGGGACAACACGGCCTTACCAAACGCTATCCACCGTGGCGGGGGCGAGTTTGGACCAAATCTCGGTGGGGGCCGATGGCAGCGCGTGGGGCGTGAAGTGCACGAGCATCGTGGGGACCGGCAATAATCAAACGTGCGGGTCCGAAACGGTGTACCACTTCAACACCGGAACGCAGAGCTTCCAGGCTGTGCCGGGAGCGCCGAACCTGGTACAAGTTTCGGTGGGCGCGGGCGCGAATGTGTGGGGCGTGGACCGACCGGCAATATCTGGCAATACAATGCGCCTCGCCGGGAGCTGGAACAATATTCCGGGCGAGTTAAACCTGGTTCAGGTGGGCGCGAATGGAGCGGTGTGGGGCATCAACGGCGGCTCGACATTCACTTATAATTTCTCGAGTAGCTGGACTCGGCGCGCTAGGAACTTTCGGTGGGCGCGGATGGCACGGTGGGGTCAAGGGCAACTCCAGGTCTATCGGTACAACGGGACATCGTGGGTGAACGTTCCGGGATCGTTATCAGAGGTCTCGGTCGGGAACGCCAACAACATCTGGGGCGTGAATGCGCAGGGTCAGGTTTACCAGTACAATTCCGGTATAGGATATACCAACATACCCGGCGTGACGCTGGCAGAAGTCTGGGCGACATACGACGGCGCGGTATGGGGCGTTAACACTCAGGGAAGTCTCTATGAGTACAACTCGGGCACGCAGAAGTTCACTCAGGTTACTGGTAATGTCACCCAGGTGTTGGTCGGGAATGACGCGTCGGTGTGGGCGACCAATGCGACCACAGGTTCGGTTTACTCCTGGTTCTAACCGCTGTCGCACGGTTGGGGCTGCGGCGTTGCTCGCGCTGCTGGCAGTCCCCTCAGCGTTGTTGGGGCAGGTCAGGGCCACGGAATCCCCGCAGGTCAGTTTCACGGAATTTCCGCTAGCAACTCCGGGCAGCGCGCCGGAGGGGATCACCGCCGGTTCAGACGGCGCGCTATGGTTCACCGAAGGCGGCGTGCAGGCGGCGAGCTCGATTGGCCGGATCGCCCTTTCCGGCGCAATCACCCAATATCCACTGCCGGCAAACAGCCGGCCGCAGCAGATCGCGGCGGGCTCCGATGGCAATCTGTACTTTACGGTAACGCAGGGGAACTTCATCGGACAGCTCACGCCGGCTGGTACTTTGACCGAATTTGCCATTCCCACCGCGAACGCATCTCCCACGGGAATTGCACTGGGATCGGACGGCGCTCTGTGGTTTACGGAAGCCTCCGCGAGCGGCGCGAAAATTGGGCGCATGACGACCAGCGGCGTTTTCAGCGAATATTCGGCGGGTTTGAGCGCGGGCAGCTCACCGCAGTGGATTACGCCGGGGCCGAGTGGAACACTATGGTTCACGGAATTCCTAGGTAACCGGATTGGCATGATTACGACCTCCGGCACGATCACGGAGTTCCCCGCTTTACCCACGGCCAACAGTAATCCCCTGGGAATTATTTTGGGATCGGACGGGAACCTGTGGTTCACGGAGCAGGGCTCGGGAAAAATCGGGACGATCACAACCAGCGGCAGCGTGACGGAGAATTCACTGCCGTCGCCGGCATCGAAGCCGACAGGGATTACGAATGGCCCGGACGGCGCTTTGTGGTTTACGGAGTACGGCACCAACAATATAGGGCGAATTCCAACAGCTTCCTTCGGGAGCTTTTTGCTGGGGTCGGCGATTACCGAGTATGCTATTCCGAAGGCCTTGAGCGGTCCATATGGGATCACGCAAGGGCCGGATCATGCACTGTGGTTCACCGAAGCTCTGGGGAACAAGATTGGCCGGCTGACATCGCCTGCTTTCGTAACTTTCCAACAGGTCCCGGGCGCGTTGACGCAGATTTCGGTAGGGGCCGACGGAGCTATGTGGGGAATTAACTCTTCACAACAGATTTATGCGTACAACCCCGCCACCGGAGGGTTGACTTCAACGCCGGGCGCCCTGACGCAGATTGCAGTGGGCTCAAGCAGCGCGGTATGGGGCGTCAATGCGCAACAGCAGATTTATCACTACAATGCGGCGACGCAGGCCTGGGTCAATACACCGGGAGCGCTAACGCAGATAGCGGTGGGCGCCGATGGCGACGTTTGGGGGCTGAACGCGCAATCGAATATTTACCACTACAACGCGCAAACCTCGGGCTTCAATCAAGTATCGGGAAACCTGGCTTACATAGCGGTTGGATCCAGCGGCGCTGTCTACGGCCTGAATAGCGCGGGATCGATGTATTGGTACAACCCGGGAACGGGCTTCTTCCAATGGGTTGCGACGAGTATTGGATTCACTCAGATTTCCGTGGGCGCCGATGGCGATGTGTGGGCCGTGAAAAATAATGCGGCGTATCACTACGATGTCTTGCACAACACCATGGCCATCACTTCCGGCAGCATCGCGCAGGTGATGGTTGGCTACGGGGCAGCGGTTTGGGGCCTCGATAATTCGGCAAACGTGTGGCAATGGCAGCCGGCGACTTCGACGTGGGTTCAGATTCCCGGTACTCTGAGCAGCATTGCAGTTGGAGGTAATGGCAATGTGTGGGGCCTAAACAGCTCGCAGCAGATATTCCAACTATTGGGCGGGACAATGCGGCCATTCCAAACGCTCTCCGTCGCGTTGGCCGGGACTCTGGACCAGATCTCGGTGGGAGTGGATGGCAGCGTCTGGGGAGTGAAGTGCACGGGCCAAGCGGGTACGGGCAATAATGCCACCTGCGGATCAGAGGCGGTGTACCACTTCAACAGCGGAACGCAGAGCTTTCAGGCCATGGCGGGCGCGCCGAACCTGGCACAAGTTTCGGTGGGGGCGGGCGCGAATGTGTGGGGCGTGGATCTCAGCGGCAATATTTGGCAATACAGCGCCTCCACCGGGAGCTGGAACAATATTCCGGGCGAGTTGAACCTGGTCCAGGTGGGCGCGAATGGAGCGGTGTGGGGCATCAACGCGGCGGGCTCGACATTCACTTATAATTTCTCCACTAATAGCTGGACCCAAATACCGGGCCAACTAGCGACGCTTTCGGTGGGCGCGGACGGCACGGCGTGGGGCGTCAATGGACAATTTCAGGTCTTCCAGTACAACGCAGGATCGCAATCGTGGGTGAATGTTCCGGGCTCGCTATCAGAGGTCTCGGTGGGGAATGCCGGGAACATCTGGGGCGTGAGTTCGCAGGACCAGGTGTTCGAGTACAATTCCGGAACGGGCTTGGTGCAAATACCGGGCGTGTCGCTGATTGAGGTGTGGACCACTTACGACGGCGCGGTTTGGGGCGTCAATCCGCAGGGAAGCCTTTACGAGTGGAATTCGAGTATGCAGAAATTCACCCTTATGGGCAGCACTATCACCCAGGTGGTTCTCGGCAATGCCGCCTCAGTGTGGGCGACCAGCGGAACAACGGGAACGGTCTTCTCCTGGTTCTAGAAATGATGAATGCGGTATGGGCGATGATCTGGTACGCCCGGAGCAAGATCGACTAACGAGTTTGGTTTTCAGTAGGATTTCGAAATAAGGAATCCGCTGTCCTGGTGTGACCCGTAGCGTCTGAAGCAGTTTGCGGAGAGCCGTATCGTTGAGTCACCAGAGCGTCTCCGGCTTCCGTGGAGGACATTTCTCCTCCGCGCTAAGACCTTACTTGAACAGCGCTAAGTCGATCGCCGCGCCCATGGCTTTGTATCCGGCGTCGCCGGGATGCAGGTGATCGCCGCTATCATAAGCGGGCAGCATGCGATCGGGATGGCTGGGATCTCGAACGGCCTGGTCGAAATCGATCACGCCGTCGAAGGCTTTGCTCGCGCGTATCCACTCGTTGACGGCTTTGCGCTTCACCTCTTTCTCAGGCGTGAAGTAGCCTTTCATCACGGTACCTTCAAAGGGCGTGAGCGTGGCGCCGAAGATCTTGAGTTCCTTCTCGTGGGCACGGTCAATCATTTGCTTCAAACCCGCGATGATGTCTTCCGCGCTCACGGTTTCCGACTCCGGGGCCGATGTTCCGGCGTGACCGAGATCGTTGATCCCTTCGAGGACGATCACGTACTTGACACCCGGCTGGACCAGCACATCGCTATCGAAGCGCGCCAGGGCATTTACGCCGAAGCGAACGTTGGCCGCAGCGTCATGCAGTATCCGATTGCCGCCGATCCCGGCATCCAACACTCCGATTTTCTTGTGGCGCGCGAGCAAACGGGCGGCGAGAATGTTGGGCCAGCGGAGATTGGCATCGACCGTGGAATGGGCGCCGTCGGTAATGGAATCGCCAAACGCGACCAAAGTTGACGCGCGGGCCGGCGCCAGCACGTCGACGTCCGTCAGAAACACCCAGGAAGCGATGGCCGCGGGTTCGGAGAAAGAGGCCGCGCCGGAGAGATCGCCCTGCCCGATGTAGGAGGTCTGCTGCGCGGAGTAATGAATGCCCGCGCCACTTTCCGCCTTAGGGATGAAGATGCTGATGGCGAGATCGCCGTCCGCGGGAACGTTCAGCTTTACGGGATCGCTGAGGACAAGCGCATTGGGCGGAATCGAGACCGCGGGCCGGCCGCTGAAGGTAAGGGGGCGGTCCGATCCGGCAACAGTGGCCGATCCCTGCGCGCGCAACGCGAGATGGACGGCCCCGATCTCCAGCGTCTGCTTGCCATAGGCGTTCGAAAGCCGCACTCGCACCGTGTCGCTTCCAATGCTGGTATGAACGATTTCACGAAGCGTCTGGTTTTCGAATTGCAGTTTGGCGGCGCTCATTTGCGCTTCATCCGGAAGCTGCGGCGCAGGGCTTGCACCCCAGGTCACCACCCAGTGAGCGTGCTCAGCGGCGAAAGTCCCGGGTGCGAAGGCTAGAGCGAGGAGCAAAGCAGTTCGTATTTTCATGAGCCGTATCAAGGGCTATGCTATCGCGAGATCATAAGAACAGTAAGTGACAAGAAATCGCCATCTCAGCAGGCGCCGGATGCTTCAGCAAAGCGCGGGAGCGATGGCAGGCATTTGGGCCGCTCATGCTGGTCCACCGCTTGGAGACGATAGGGGCACCGCGCCGGCGATGAAGCTGTTCGACTATTCTCAAGTGCAGCTTGGGCCAGGCCCGATGCAGCGGCAATTCGAGGAGAATCATCAGCTTCTTTTCGAGTTGAACGAAGACAGCCTGCTGCGTCCATTTCGAATCCGCGAGGGTTTGGCGGCGCCCGGTACGGATCTGGGCGGCTGGTATGACACGTACGCGTTCGCGCCAGGCGCTACTTTCGGACAATGGCTCTCGGCGCTAGCCCGCGATTATGCGGCAACAGGAGACGAAGCAACGCGAGCGAAAGTGAAGCGGCTGGTGCGAGGCTATGCGGCGACAATTGATTCGCGGGGGAAGTTTTACAACGAGAATCGCTTCCCGTCGTACACATACGACAAGCTGGTTTGCGGGCTCATTGACGCCCATTCATACGCACACGATCCAGAAGCCTTTGCCACTTTGGCGCGAGCGACCGATGCGGCTTTATCGCATCTTCCGCCCAAAGCCATTCCGCGCCAAGAGACGCCGGTACTCGCTCGTGAAGACTTCACGCGGCACTGCTGGGATGAGAGCTACACGCTACCCGAAAACCTGTTTCTGGCCTTTCAACGTAGCGGCGATGCGCGTTACCTAGACCTGGCGAAACGATTTCTCTATGAGGACTTCTTCGACTCACTGGCGCAGGGCGAAAATGTTTTGCCAGGCAAGCACGCTTACAGCCACGTGAATTCCTTCAGCTCCGCTGCTCAGGCATATTTCGTATTGGGAGACAAAAAGTATTTACGCGCCGCCAAGCAGGGCTTTGGCATGGTTCAAGAGCAGAGTTTTGCAACCGGCGGCTGGGGCCCGGATGAGCATTTTGTTGCGCCGGGCGGGGGTGGCCTGGGCGATAGTCTACGCAGGACGCACTCGAGTTTTGAGACGCCTTGCGGCGCCTACGCTCATTTCAAAATCACTCGCTACCTGCTGCAAGCTACCCGCGACGCTCGCTACGGCGACAGCATGGAACGCGTTCTCTATAACACTGTGCTAGGAGCCAAACGCATCCAAGCCGATGGCTCGGCGTTTTATTACTCCGACTACAATTTTCAAGGACACAAGTTCTATCATCCCGATAAGTGGCCGTGTTGTTCCGGAACGCTGCCTCAGATCGCGGCGGATTACCGGATTAGCGCTTATCTGCAAGATAGCGGCGGCGTGTACGTCAACCTCTATGCGCCATCTACAGTGACATGGCGCAGCGGCGGGGCGCAATACACGCTGCGGCAAACGACCGAATACCCGTACGACAGCGAAATTCAACTCGATCTGACCGCGTCGCATTCAGGAGCGTTTTCCATATTTTTGAGAATTCCCGAGTGGGCGGGCGGAGCGGCCGTGACAGTCAGCGGAAGGCGGGGCTCGGAGAAATTAACACCGGGAACATTTGCCGAGATCCGCCGGGAATGGAAGAGCGGCGATCGCATCGAGTTAAGGTTGCCGTTACGCGATGCGCCTGGAGGCCGTTGACGCGCAACATCCCGATACAGTGGCGCTGGTTCGCGGACCGCTGGTTTTATTCGCACTGGCGGACGACTCGCGAGTTGCCTTGAGCCGCTCGACACTGCTCGCCGCGACACAAACATCATCGAAGCCGCGCGAGTGGGCCACGGCGGGCGCGACACGGGCGCGCTTCAAGTCGTTTATGGACATCGAGGATGAAACGTATACGACTTATTTGCCAACACATACAGGTTGATATCCTGGCTAGTTAGAGGTAATGATTGTCTCGCTTCTCGTCCGCTTTCCGGAGCTTCTTTTCGATTCTTTTTTCGGGCGTTTTGCCGGCCGATATCGCCTCTGAATTCGGATATGCAAAGGTAAAAGCCGTCCCGGTAGTCACGCCTGTCGAACTACCGAAAGTCTCCGATGGCGCCCTGCAGATTTTGCACATTCTGCAACGAGACTCACGCCTGATCGACTTCCTGATGGAAGACATAACGGCGTATGCGGACGACCAGGTAGGCGCCGCGGTCCGCAGCGTGCACTCGGATTGCAAGGCCACGCTGGCGCGCCATCTGACGCTGGCACCGGTCATCGATAACGTCGAAGGTACCTATCAGAAGCTGGATGCCGCCAAAGCTCCCGATCCGAACCGCATTAAGCTGATCGGAAATGTCCCCGCCAGCGGAAAGGTTCCAGGCGGTACTCTGCGCCATCGCGGATGGATGGCTGCTTCGGTCAATCTTCCGCCGCTCGGCAAACAAGATCCTTCGGTGCTCGCTCCCGCGGAACTGGAAGTCGAATAGCTCGTCAGCGTTTCATGCCGGATTACATCATCGGTATCGATCTCGGTACGACCAACAGCGCTTTGGCCTACATTCCTGGCAGCTCTTCGGATGCCCTGCCGGAAGTCAGCCTCTTCCATGTTCCTCAGTTAGTCAATCCAGGCGAAGTCGCTGAACAGGATCTTCTACCGTCATCCTTATATATAGCCGGCTCAAATGAATTTGTGGAAGGATCGCTGGCGCTTCCGTGGAATGCGAAACCCGATTACGTGACCGGCCGTCTGGCTCGCGCGCGCGGCGTGGAGAACGCCACTCGCCTGGTCAGCTCCGCGAAATCGTGGCTATCGAATCAGAATGCCGACCCCGCTCAGCCACTCCTGCCCTTGGCTGCTCCCGACGGAATTGAGAAGATCTCTCCGCTCGAAGCTTCGCGCCAGTATCTACTGCATCTCCGCTCTGCCTGGGACCAATCTCATTCAGACGCCAAGCTCGAGGACCAGTCGGTCCTGATCACTGTTCCCGCCTCCTTCGATGCTGCCGCTCGCGAGTTGACACAGCGCGCCGCGAAGCTCGCCGGGTATCCCGAGGTGACGATCATTGAGGAGCCGCAAGCCGCCTTCTACGCCTGGATTCAGCGCAATCCGAATTGGCGCGAACAAGTGAAACCCGGGGATCTGATCCTGGTGGTTGATATTGGCGGCGGCACGACCGATTTCACGCTCATCGCCGTCACTGAAAAAGCCGGGGAGTTGCAACTCGAGCGTGTCGCGGTCGGTGAACATCTGCTTCTTGGCGGCGACAACATGGATCTTGCCGTGGCCCGCTATGCCGAACAGCAGTTCGCGCAGAAGGGGACTAAGCTCGACGCGCTCCAGTTCCATTCGCTCTGGCAACAATGCCGCGCCGCAAAAGAACTGCTGCTTTCGGGCGAGTCATCCGCTCCGAAAGATCAAGCTCTCACAATCCTGGGGCGCGGCACTGGTGTCGTCCGCGGAACCATACGCGGCAAAGTTTCGCGCGATGAAGTGCGCTCGCTCTTGCTCGATGGATTCTTCCCGTTCGTGCCGTCCGATGCCGCTCCGCAAAGGCATCGCCGAGCCGCTCTGATGGAAGCGGGACTGAATTACGCCGCCGACCCCGCGGTGACCAAACATCTGGCGCAGTTTCTGCAGCAAGCTGGCGCGAACGCGGGCTCCGATGGCTTCGCGCGTCCAACCCACCTGCTGCTGAACGGCGGCGTCTTGCAGGCCGGAGCCATCGAGCGCCGCATTTTCGAAGTTCTTAACGGGTGGTTGCAACAAGCCGGCGCAGCGCCGCTGATCGAGCTGCAAAATGAGACCAAGCGGGCTGATCTGATGCATGCCGTCGCGCACGGCGCAGCCTACTATGGCTTGGCTCGCACGGGTAAGGGCGTGCGCATTCGTGGCGGCGTTCCCCGCACATATTATGTCGGAATCGAAAGCTCTTTACCGGCTGTCCCTGGGTTGCCCGCGCCCATGAAGGCGCTGGTCGTGGTGCCCTTCGGCTTAGAAGAAGGCTCTAAAGTGGAGTTGCCGCAGCGCCGCTTCGCGCTGGTAGTCGGCGAGCCGGCCGAGTTCCGCTTTTTCTCTTCTCTCTCCCGCAAGAGCGACACGCCGGGCTCGCTGATTGAAGAAATCAGCGGCGAGCTGGAAGAACTTTCGCCTGTCGAAGTTTTCTTGCCTCCGCATACAGATGGAACGCGCGAAGAAGTTGTTCCCGTTACCCTCGAAAGCAACGTTACCGAAACCGGAATGCTGGAGCTCTGGTGCGTCGCTGCGGACGGCCGCCGCTGGAAACTTGAGTTCAACGTCCGCGAACGCGCCGCTGCATGAATGTAGCTGGGCGACAAGAATCGCAGTAGCGGTCCGAACGCAGATGGGTGACTGCTAAGCGCTGACATGGGGCTTAGCGCTGTTAGCAGTTTGGCCGGTACTCATGCACTGGACGCCAGGCGTTCCGCGCGTGTCCCGGACCCTGCTCGCAATGGAACTGCAGTACGTCTTGGCTGCGGCTCTATGTTATTGGTTCTACCGCGCCGAATCCAAACGACTGGAAAGCTCGCAGGCAATCGGTCTGGTGTTCCTGATCATTGCTCTCACAATGTTCGTGAATCAGATGCACGGTCTTTACGTCGACCACGCTTCGAACTGGCCACCTTCGAACTTAGCCTGGCAGGAACGATTGCAAGAGCTGGTCATCGCATTATCCCCTGCCGCTCTCCCTCATTCCTATCGCTTTCTCCCGAATTCCATCGTCCTCTGGATGCAGCTCTTCCGAGTTCGCTTCGATGTGGCGCGCGACATCTACCGTCTGTTCTCGGGTCTGCTGCTCTTCTATCTGATCTATCGATATGCGCGCCTGTACACCACTCACTGGGGTGGAATGGCCGCCATGATGCTGGTCGCGCTGCCGTATCCGATCAGCTTCGAAGGGTACGCCGGCCAATTAACAGACCCTCTCTCATTCGTATCTTTTGTCCTCGCCTTCATCTTCTTAGAAACTGAAAATTTCGTTTTTCTGCTGAGCACCCTGCTTCTCGGTTCACTGGCGAAAGAAACAGTGCTGGCACTGTGCGGTTTCTATGCCATTTTCTGCCGAAAGCAGCAAGGCTATCGGTGGAAGGCGCTCACCTTGTGCGCGGCGAGTGTGGCAATGTACATCGCGGTACGCGCGGCCGTATTACATGGATCCATCCAATATCAGCAAGTCTCCGGTGTCCCACTTGAGCATGTCGCGGCGAATTGGAACGATCCCCCGTGGCCCATGCACCTACTCACCACCGTTGGTCCCTACGTCCCATTGCTGGCTCTTGCCTGGAAGAAGACGCCGCCTTCGCTCAACTATCTCGCGTTATATCTGTTTCCTGTGTTGTTCTTGTCGAACCTGGGCTTCAGTTGGCTGAATGAGACCCGGAATTTTATGCCGCTCGTGATGGTCTTGGCTGTTGTGGCTGGACGATTCCTGAGCGGCGCAGTTGTGCCCGGGAGTACCGTCTAGAGCGCCCGGCTCCTACGTAACAGGCGGCACAACGGAGCGGGACGCCAGTTTCTCACCTGCATCGTGGGCGTCCCGCTTGTGCCGGCTAGCTATACTTTTAGTAGATTCATTTCTGTTCCGGACAACAGCGCATGAGTACTGAGAAAACTCTCCCCAAAGAAGAGTCTGATTTCCGAAGAGCCCACCACGCTCAAGGAAGCGCTGCGACTTCTTCGGGAAGACGCAGAGGCGAAGGGCACCGACAAAATGACGATGGAAGAGATCATAGAAGAAATTGCGGCGTACCGTCGCGAGAAGCGAGAGCAAGAAAAATAGTCGCTAGCCGGAATGCGCCGGCTGAGAATCGTTGTCGACACGAATGTGCTCGTCTCAGCAGTGATCAAATTCACCGGCTCCGAAGCGTTTGTGCTCGATTCTGTCGCGGCTCACCAGCTGGATCTCTTCGTTACTGAGGCGATTGTTACGGAATACCGGTCCGTACTGGGCCGGCCTCGCCTACGGCTAGATCCGCGCGCGCCGAGATCGCATCCTTCGCATGGTTGCTGCTGAAGGCGAGTTCGTGCTACCGGTCGCTCGTGTACTCGTCTCTCCCGACGAATCCGACAACCGCTTTCTGGAGTGCGCTGAAACGGCGGAAGCCGACTTTCTGGTTACCGGTAACAAGCGGCATTTCCCAAGAATCTGGAAGACAACTCGAGTAGTCAACGCTCGCGAACTGCTGGATCTATTGAGATCATCGCTATGAACATAGGAATCGATCTCGGCACAACCAATTCCGCGCTGGCCTACATCGATCCGCAGGAAGCCGCCGAGGCTGATTTCCCGCCTATTCACGTCCTGCCCATCGAGCAGCAAATCGATGTGAACCGCACCGCCGCTCTGCGAACGCTTCCCTCATTCCTGTATCTCAGTGAGCCGCCCGTTGTCGGTGCTTACGCGCGCGATCAGGGCGCGCTGGTTCCCACCAAAACTGTTCACTCCGCCAAATCGTGGCTCTCGAATTCAGAAGCCGACCGCACCGCCAAGATCCTGCCCTGGGACTCTCAGGAGGAAGGACGCGTTCTTTCTCCTGTAGAAGCCTCCACCCGCTACCTCGCTCATCTGCGCGATTCCTGGGAACGAACCAAAGGTACGCCTCTGGCCGCGCAACAAGTAGTCCTCACGGTTCCTGCCAGCTTTGACGAAGAAGCGCGCGAGTTGACCGTACAAGCCGCTCGCGAGGCCGGAATCGAGAACCTCACCCTGCTCGAAGAGCCCGCCGCCGCTTTCTATGCCTGGATCGCAAGCCATTTGGCGCGTTCGAATAAAGAATTGTTCGATGGGCAAATCGTGCTCGTGTGCGATGTCGGCGGCGGCACTAGCGATTTCACTCTCGTGCGCGTGGATCGCGAAGGCGATCGCGTCCAATTCACCCGTACAACCGTGGGTCGCCATCTCCTGCTCGGCGGCGACAATCTCGATCTGACGATCTCTTGGCTGGCCGAATCGAAGCTGGGGAAAACTTTGTCACTTCGGCAGCGTAGCGCGCTGCGCCGTCAATGTTCAGCCGCCAAAGAATCGCTGCTCGCCGAAGGTGGCCCGGAGAGTGTCGATGTCACCGTTGTGGGCGCTGGTTCTGCTCTGATTGGAGGAACCCTTAAGACCAGCATCACTCGCGAGGAGATCCTGGAATTAGCTCTGGGCGGCTTTCTTCCTCCCTGCCAGTTGACCGATCAGCCCCAGCAGGAAAAGCAAAGCGTTTTTCGCGAACTTGGTCTTCCTTATGTCTCCGATCCCGCCATCACGCGTCACCTGGCGGATTTTCTGAACACTTCACCCGCCCGCGAGCACGGCATCGACGCGGTCTTGTTCAACGGCGGCTTCTTCATCCCGCAAATGTTTCGCGAACGGGTCCGCGATGTGGTCGAGCATTGGTTCGGCCGCAAACCGCTGCTTTTCGAAAACCACGATCTCGA
This sequence comes from uncultured Acidobacteriaceae bacterium, assembly GCA_963795445.1. Taxonomy (GTDB): domain Bacteria; phylum Acidobacteriota; class Terriglobia; order Bryobacterales; family Bryobacteraceae; genus Bog-105. The sequence continues at coordinate 652,961 of CAWCHX010000004.1, forward strand.
TCTCGCCGTCGCAGTCGGTGCCGCTTATTATTCCTACGTGCGCGCCTCGGGAAGCGGAGTTCTCGTTCGTGGTGGGCTCCCGCGCGCCTATTTCATCGGTCTGCAGGATTCCGGCGCGTCTTCTATCCGCGGTGTTTGCCTGGTGCCCCGTGGCACTGAGGAAGGCCAAGAGATCAAACTCGAACAACCCGAACTGGAACTTCTCGCTAATACGCCCGTCGCATTTCGTCTCTACAGTTCACTCAGCCGAACCGACGATGCCGCGGGTGACGTTGTTTCGTTCACGCCCGCTGGAGATATGCTCGATCCTGCCAGCGATCCGCGCTTGCATGCTCCTCTAAGCGCCGTCATTCGCTTCGGCAAAGGCGGCGAGCGGCGCGTGCCCGTCACGCTCGGCGCGCGTCTCAGCGAGGTGGGCACGCTCGAGGCCTGGGCGGAATCGAAAATCAGCGACCATCGCTGGCGCCTTCAATTCCAATTGCGCAAGACCGCTGGCGTGTCTGAAAGCGGTCCAGCCGTTTCCGCCGTGCGTTCCACCGCCGTCATCAGCCCCGAAGCACAAACCCATGCCGAATCGCTCATTGAGCAGGTGTTCGGCAAATCGGGCGAGAGCTTTCCGCCCGAGCAACTCCCCGCCCGTCTCGAACAAGCGCTCGCGCTTGGGCGGCTTTCCTGGCCGCTTCCTACCATTCGCGCATTGGCCGACAAGCTGCTCGCTTTCGCCGACGGCCGGCGCAAGAACGCACCTCACGAAGCGCGCTGGCTCAATCTCACCGGGTTCTGCCTCAGGCCCGGCTTCGGTTTTCCCGGCGATGACTTCCGCATTGAACAAGCGCGCCGCGTGTACGCCGCGGGCATCGCTTTCGGAAACCAGGCGCAGTGCGAAATCGATTGGTGGATCTTCTGCGGGCGCATTGCCGGTGGTCTGAATCGCAACCAGCAGGCCGACATCTTTCAACGCCTCTCGCCCATTCTTCTGCCCAAACAGAAACGCAAGCAGCGTATGAATCAAAGCCTCTATCGCGAAATGTGGCGCACCGCCGCCAGTCTGGAGCTTCTGCCGCAGCAAACCAAAGTACAGCTCGGCGATGCATTGCTCGAAAATATTAAACGCGGAGAGATGATCGATTCCGGCGTTTGGTGCCTCTCGCGGCTGGGCGCGCGCAAGCTTTTCAGCGGGCCCGTCAATCTGGTGGTTTCGCCCGCTGTCGCGAGCCGTTGGGTCGAAGCTTTATTACGCCTTTCGCACGGCCCCGCCTTGCTGGAAGCGCTGGCGCGCATGGCTCAACAAACAGGCGATGCGGCGCGTGACCTTCCCCCCGCGACGCTCGATGCTGTTCGCCGCGCCTGCGAGTCTAGCCCTCAAGCCGCAAGTCTTCTCCGCGAATTGGCTGGTGAAGACACCGGTCTGGCCGCCTCCAGCCGTGTGTTTGGCGAAGAGCTGCCGGCCGGGTTAGTTCTCGCGGAAATGGCAACGCCCTAGCGCGGCCATGCGCGAAACGCAAATCGTCGATCGAATTCGCCAGCTCGCGCAAGCGTCCCATCGGGACTCCGCAGTCGTGAAAGGTATTGGCGATGACTGCGCCATTCTCCGGCCGCGCCCGAACGAAGACCTTGTCTTCACATCCGATTTCCTGATCGAAGATCGCCACTTTTCTCTCGTTACTCACAGCCCCGCCGATATCGGTCATAAAGCGCTGGCTCGCAGCCTCTCGGATCTTGCTGCCATGGGCGCGGAGCCCGTGTTCTGTCTGGTTTCGCTCGCCGTTCCTGCCCGTCTTGCTATTTCGTGGGTTCAACGCTTCTACAAAGGCCTTCTAGCGCTTGCGGCGAAATACAAAGTTGCGCTAGCAGGCGGTGATCTCGCCCGCTTCGACAAAGTTGTTGCCGATGTAATTTGCTGCGGACGCGTACCTCGCGGTAAAGCTCTCCTTCGCAGCGGCGCCAAACCCGGCGATCGAATCTATGTCACGGGCACTCTGGGCGCCTCGGCGCACGGCCTAGCGACTCATCAAGGTCAGGCCTGGCGGCGTCATCTGCGTCCCGAACCGCGCATCAAAGCGGGGATCGCATTACGCCGCCTCGGCGCTTCGGCCGCCATGGACCTCAGCGACGGCCTCTCCCTCGATTTGAAGCGCCTGTGTCTCGAATCGAAAGCCGGCGCGGAAATCAACGCTAACTTGCCCGTTGCGCGCGACGCCACGCGCGAAGAAGCGTTGCACGGAGGAGAAGACTACGAGCTTCTGTTTACCGCCGGGCCGAAAAAAAAAGATTCCGCCTAAAGTCGCCGGCGTTTCCGTCACTGCAATCGGCATGATTACTCCAGGATCTCCCGGTCAAGTCCGCTTCAATGGCCAGCTATTAAAACCGAAAGGATTCGATCACTTCAGATGAAAGTACATGCCGATCCCGCACCTATCCTCGACCTAATCGAAGCTTTCCGGCGGTCGAAAGCGATGTTCACGGCCGTGCGCCTTGGCGTCTTCGATCGGCTCGAGGCCGAACCGCAAACTCCAGAGGCGCTCGCCGCGCAACTTAGTGTGAATCCTGACGCATTACGGCGCCTCCTCGATGCCTGTGTTTCTCTTCATCTGCTGGATCGCGAAGGGCAAATCTACCGCAACACACCCCGTGCTTCGAAATATCTGACCGGCGCCAGCCCGGACACGCTGGCCGGATACATCGTCTATTCTGACCAGTCGCTGTATCATCTCTGGGCTCATCTCGACGATGCCATCCGCGAAGGCGCGAACCGTTGGGAGCAAGCGTTCGGCAGCCGCGACGCTTTGTTCGATCACTATTTTCGCGACGATACTGCCACCGCCAGTTTCCTCGGCGGCATGCACGGCTTCGGCCAAATTGCTTCGCGCCTGGTAGTCCGCGCCTTTGATTTGGGCCGCTTTTCTCATCTAGTGGATCTCGGCGGGGCAACAGGCCATCTTCCCATTGCCGCTTGCGAAGCGTATCCAGATCTGCGCGCAACCGTTCTGGATCTTCCCCGCGTCGAGCCCTTCGCCCGTTCGCACATCGCGCAATCTGCTGTCGCGGACCGTATTGACTTTGTCGCAGGCGACTTCTTTGCCGGCGATCTGCCCAAAGGCGATCTCTACACGCTCGGCCGCATTCTTCACGATTGGAGCGAACCCAAAATCACCGCGCTCCTTCAAAGAATTTCCGATGCCGTGCCTTCAGGAGGCGGTCTCCTGATTGCTGAAGCGCTTATCAACGACGACAGGACCGGCCCCGTTTACACGCTCATGCAAGACTTGAACATGCTCGTCTGCACGGAAGGCAAAGAACGGACGGCTGCCGAGTATCGCGCTCTTCTCGAATCTGCCGGTTTCACCACGGTCGACTTTCGCCGCACCGGTTCGTTGGTCGATGCAATCCTCGCAACCAAAGCCTAGGGGAGAAGGCGTGCCTATAACCAGGATTGAACCAACGTCTTTCGCGGGCTGGCCTAATTGCTATCGCATTACGAACGGTAACGTGGAGTTGATCGCCACCACCGACGTCGGCCCGCGGATCATCCACTGCGGGTTTCCCGGCGGCCAGAACCTTTTCGCGACTCTTCCGGATCAACTTGGCAAATCGGGCGAAGACAAATGGATGATGCGCGGCGGCCATCGTCTTTGGGTTGCTCCGGAAATTATTCCCGATACTTACGCGCTCGATAATGCTCCGGTGAAGGCCACCATCAGCGACTTTGGTATCACGCTGCTGCAGCCGCTTGAACCGGAAACCGGGTTGCAAAAAGAAATCTCCATCCACCTAACCGATGACGAAATTACCGTCAGTCATCGCATCGAAAACACCGGTCCGAAATCCCGCCGGCTTGCCCCGTGGGCGCTGAGCCAAATGGCTCCCGGCGGCGTCGCCATCGCTGCTTTCCCGTCCCGCGGCGATCATGCAACTCAGCTTCAGCCAACCAATCCGCTTGTGATGTGGGCTTACACGGACTTTTCAGATGAGCGCTGGTTGTTCACGAAGAATTACCTAATTCTGAAGGCGGATGCAACGAAGAATAGCCCACAGAAGGCGGGTCTATTCAATGAGAAGACCTTCGCGGCTTATCTGCTCGGTACTGATTTATTCACCAAGCGAGCCGATGCGAACGCATATGCTCCCCATCCGGATTTTCATTGTTCTCTCGAAATGTTCACGAATCCTGAGTTCTTAGAACTGGAAACCTTGGGCCCTTTGGTGGATCTGCTGCCCGACAATTCGGTCGGGCACGTGGAGCACTGGTCGCTCCATCGCAACGTTCATCTCGGTTCGTTCACGGATCAGGAAATCGATCGCGTGCTGCTGCCCTTGAGGAAATAGCGCTACTGCACTTCGAAGTCCGCGGTGCGAATCACGGAAGAGTTTCCCGCCTCGTCCATGGCCTTGAACTCAGCCCGATACAAGCCTGGCGTAAGCGTAGATACCGGCAGCTTCAGCCCCACTGGAATAACGGGACTGCCCGCACGGCTGTAACTCGCCATGTTGATAAAGCCGGTGTCTACTTTTTGATCTCCACTTTTACGATCCACTAACCGCATTTGAAGCCCCACCTTGGGGCTATTCGGTTGCAGGAGCAAAGGTTCATAGATCTCCACGTACACCGCCGCGATATCTGTCTTCTTAAACAGGTTAGAACCTGACGGAGTGATCTGCATTCCCTGACTGACCAGCGGTTTTCGATCTTCGAGCAATACCGCGTCCAGCCCCACGTCTAAATCGGAGACGCGGTGTATATCTTTACTCAGTGCGACGCTACTCAGGCCGAACTTCTTGCTGTCGTAAGGATCCACCACGAGCGGCATCTGCAGCTTTCCAAAGCCTTGGCCTCCCGAGCTAAAAACAACCTTCAAATCATACTTGCCGGAGCCGATATCGAACTGAGTTTCATAGTGGTAAGGCTGCGTCTGAAACTGCTCTAGCTCTTTCTTGTTTTCGAAATCGAATTTTACTGTGTCGCTGAACCGCGCTGCCACATCGCCTTCCGGTGCATATGCAATGCCCAGAACATTCATTTCCGAATGCAGCTTGCCCTTCTGCTTTTCAAATTGCAGACCTGTGGGCGCAATGTCCATCGCCACGTTCACGCGCGCGGTGTTGGGCGACGTATAGAAGAAAGGAGCTTCCATCGAGGCGCCGACATTTCCACGAACCGCGCCACTGGCGCGACTCTCTAGATCCTTTTCAACCGGGCTACCCGCCAGCAGATCCAAAGGCTTGGCAGTGCAATATCCGCTGCGCGCACGCACATTCGTTCCGCCGCGCTCCACTTTCACTTTCAGCTCGTGGCAACTTCCTTCTTTTGCTTCTGTGGGGGAATAACCGAGCACGTAATATTCGTTCTGCTCACTTCCAATCCTTTGCAGGCCCCCAAGCAGATCGTTCGTATTAGCGATGACAAAGCCACCCGTACCCTGGGCAAGAGCATAGAGCACATCCTGATTTTTCGTCACATTGGGAAGCGCCGGCACAATGCTGCGCGGCTGGTTGAACGGGTTATTGCTTCGGTTCATGCCGGGATTGCCGAAATTACCGGGATTGGATCTTCCTGCGCCGGGGGTTCCTGCCGAGCCACTCCGGCCCGGTGCTGCGCCTCCGCCTCGTGCGCCTCCACCGCCGCTTGCTGTCCCGGCGCCGCCGCGCTGTTGCACAAAAGCAACCGGAAGCAGGTACGATACCGGCGGATTGAAACTCACCGCCACCAGCCCCCGAACATCGATCGGGTAGATTGCCACGTTGGCCTTGTTGCAGACGTCGATCACGGAAGTCAGCTCCGACCTCAGCTCAGAATCGAGCGAAAAACCCGAGCTCAGGAATACTAGGGTTTTGCGTCCTGGCACTCCCCCCAAACCCTTGGCCAGATTTCTCAAGGCGAGGAGCACGTCGCGCGCGCCAAAATCTGCTGCGGCCTTGCCAAGACCGGCCAGCGCGACATCCCCGTTCGGCGAAACGGAAGAAAACTTCACTCCGTTCACCACCTGTCTCAAGCGTTCTTTGTCTTCGGTAAAGTTCTGCGCGATCTGCAGCGCGCCCCCGAAGTTGGCTACCGCGATCAGCCGGTTTGCGCCGCCGTTTGAATCGATAAAGTTGATGGCGGCCCGCCGCGCGTAGATCTGCTCTGAAAACTGCATGGTCGAGTTGTCGAAAAACAGCACCATGTAGTGCTTCTGAGTGTTCAGCGGGGACTTCGGATCCGCCTCGAACGAAAAACTCTCGATCGACTGCTCTTTCTTGTCTTCCCAAACGCGGAAGTCTTTGGCGGTCAGGTCGTGAAGGTAGTCCCCTTTCTTGTCTGTCACTACCGTGTCTACCAGCACGAGGCGCTTCTCCGTCTTGATCACGCTGCTCGCTTTGTCCGGAGCCTCCTGCGCCGGGGCAGAACACAAACTTGCCACAGCGCAACCCACCACAAGAAATCTCTTCAACAACACCATCGGCCCAGATTGCACGGTTGCACCTCTTCTATGGAATGTCCACCGCCCCATTTTGCGCCGACATCATCTGCCCGTCGGCATCTCTCACGACCAACCGAACCAAATACGTTCCCGGCTTTATGTCGAAGCTCGTCTTGACGGTAATACCTGAATTCAACCTTTCGAGCGTTTCATCCTTCAACCGCATCTCGATCACTTTGCGGTTTCCAGTAACATAATTGCCATTGCTGTCGAAGATCACCGATACCACGGTCAGATCGTTCCGATTTCGTCCCTCCAGCTTCTTAAACCGGATATGTTTCAGATCCACCCGAGCCAGGACGGTCAACTTGGCTTCCGTGGGATCCGGCTTGAAAAATTGCGTGTGCAAATCCACCGGGATGTCGTGCATCTCTTCCCTCGAAAAGACGGCATCTTCAATTTCTGACTTCGCGTTGTCCTCGTCACTTTTCAGGTGTTTGGGCGCGTAATAGCCGCGCCGCGCTTGCACTGCCAGACCGTTCGCATCCTGCAGCGCAATTTTCAATTTATGGAAACTGCCATCCATCTTCAAATTTTGCGGCGAAAAGCCCAACATGTAAACGTACTCTGGAGCGGCGGCAACTCGCTTAAAGCCCGCGTCCAGATCGTTGCTGTTCTGGAAAAACGTGCCGCCGGTTCCATCCGCCATTTCCGCCAGCACATCCGCCTGCGCTGAATCGGCCGCACGCGCATACTGAGACTTCAGTATCGACATTTGAGTCGTCGCGGATCCTCTTTGGCTGGCGTCGTACGTGGAATCGGTATAGAGGCCGCGCGCGTCCAAACCGCTGATAATCACGTTGGCGTGGGCCGCTCGATCCAGAATCTCGGTTTTGTCTTCAAACGATTCCATCGCCAGAGTAAGAAATCCGGGAGAAATCAAAACAATGGTGCGCTGCCCCGGCATGGCCGAAATTCTGCGAACTACATCCTTTAATACGCTCAGCGTTACGCGAGTGCCCTGTTCTCCAATGCCGATAAAGCTCGAGGCCGCTCCTTGCACCATCGCTTGCGCGGTCTGTTGCGCTCCCGGACCCGATAAAGACGCACACACGATTGTGTCCGCAATGGAAGCTTGCAAGGCCTGTTGATCGTGTTTATTAATGATCAGATCCGCCAGGTAGTAGTTCATATCCGGGCACTGATTGGGCTGTTGTGTGAACATCGGTTGCTGCCGGAGCCGCATCACCGCGGCCTGCAATTTCGTCCGGTCGTCGGTGAAATCCAGGTTCCCTTGTCCCGAAGTTGTATAGATCGCGGCGCGGTCGGTTGGCTGAAGCGCGCTACCGATGTGCTTAGTCGCGGCCTTCTGCACCCGGACTAAATCGCCAAACTGAAAATGCAGATCGTCAAACAGGTAGGCGACATACCGCTCGGGCAGAGCGGACGCCGCGTCCTTTCCAATGGCTTCTTCGCCAGGAGCTACAACTGGAGTTACCTTCTCCGCGGCCGTGTTGCCGTCTGCGTGCGCGTGGCTTCCAAGTTTCTCGACCGAAAATTTCGAGATCGTCTGCACCTTACCCTTGTCGAAGAGCTTGAAGCTTTGCTTTTCCAGGTTTCCCACCGCGTGTCCCTGCCTGTCGCGCACCACGACGGGAACCAGCACCAGGTTTACCTTGCTCTTGAATGTCGCGGAGCTGTCTTGGGTCGTCATCTCCGACCCTTGCGCCGCAGGGTTCTGTATCCGTGCGCTGGCTATCCTGGCGCCCGAGAGAGCCAGGCACAAAAAGATCCTCCGCAATCGCATTGAGCTTTGGTCAATTCTACTCCTTTGCGTTCCGCTTCACCCGCGGAAGTAAGCGGTTTTGCGGTCTTACGGCGCAAAGGCGCAGGCATGATACGTGTTCGAGTATTCTGGCTGAATCTCGTACGCCGTTCCGTTCAATGTGACGGTCGCGTATCCAAAATTCGGGGTTGCGCAGGTATCTCCGATTTCCTCGCCGAATAGGATGAGCTCGTTCCGCACGTACCACGCGTTGAGGTTGGGATCGCTAATTGTCTCGGAAAGCTCGTGTGAGAGCGAATTGGCGGTGGAATCTATTAGCGGGCCATTCGGGCTCGGCTGCACAACTCTGCACCCCTTGACATCCTGATACGGCTGCACCGTAAACAGTACGTGCCCGATATCGCTAAACGTCACGCTGCTATGGTAGGCGCAAAAGGCGAATGTCGACGGATTATCCGGCGAATAACACTGGGTCGTCCCGGTAAAACACACATCCGTGCCCTTCGGCAGAAAGACATGGTAGATATGGCTGTAGCCAGACCCGAAAGTGGCAGCGCCTGCGTGCACGATCTGGAGTATGTCGTTGTCGGCCAGCGCCGTTGCGGCGGGATAGCTAAGGCTTGCGCCGAGCCCCACTGTGTAACGACCGCTACTTGTCGAACCGACGTATTGATCCAAGACGTGAATGAACGTGCTCATCCCAAAATTCTGTAGGAACGTAGCCGGATTGCCCCACTCGCTGGGCGGAGAATTTACGTACAGGTTGTTGGATTGAGCACTGACGACGACTTTATGGTTATTAGGATTGCTTACATCTGCAGGGTAGAAGCCCGGCGCCGGGACCACCGGTACCGTCGGAACATCAGCGGCTGGGGAGTTCGCGAGCGATAGGTCCTCATCGGGGGTAGGCGCCTGCATAGATGATGGAGTGTGACTATCTGCACCCGGGATATTCGGCGTCCGCAGATGAACCTGATAGTCCGAAACATTGCCGGCCGCGCTCCGGTCAGCCGAACCGACATTGATGTGAATCGTCTGGTTTTGCGCGTTTGCCAATCCCGGCGAAAGCAGTCCGCCTGAAAGAGCGAAGACTGCAACCAGGCTCATGGGCCCCGCGGTTCTTGAAATTCTTTCGAACATTCGTTCTCTCCTTGTGGGTAACTTGGATTCTGAGCCTACTCCGTCGCAATTCTCATCCGGTAGAACGATCGCCACACGAAGTACGCAGAGATTACAAAGAATACTGCCGCGAGAACATGACCTAGCGTCGCTCCATTACCGGCTGACAGCGAAACTGCTAGTTCTACCGCAAGTAATCCGAACAGCGTCGTGAATTTAATGATCGGATTGAGCGCCACTGAGGAAGTGTCCTTGAACGGATCGCCTACCGTGTCACCTACAACTGTGGCGTCATGCAACGGCGTGCCCTTCTGCTTTAGCTCAGTCTCGACAATCTTCTTGGCGTTGTCCCAGGCTCCGCCGGCATTGGCCATGAAAATTGCCTGATACAGGCCGAACAGCGCAATCGAGATTAGATAGCCAATAAAGAAGTAGGGCTCGACAAACGCAAACGCCAGGGTCACAAAGAACACGCACAAAAAAATGTTGAACATGCCGCGTTGCGCGTATCGCGTGCAGATCTCCACTACCTTTTTGCTATCGCTGACCGATGCTTTTGTGACGCCTTCCAGTTTTATGTGCGCCTTGATGAACTCCACCGCCCGATAAGCGCCCGTAGTAACTGCTTGCGTCGACGCTCCGGTGAACCAATAAATCACCGCGCCCCCAGCGACCAGTCCCAGTAGGAAAGGTGGATGCAGAATCGACAGATTCGAGAGCAGCGCAGGATTCAGGCCATTTGTCAGGGCCACTACGATAGAGAAAATCATCGTTGTCGCCCCCACTACCGCGGTTCCAATCAGCACGGGTTTAGCCGTAGCTTTGAAGGTGTTGCCCGCGCCGTCGTTCTCTTCGAGATTGTCCTTGGCTCTCTCGAAATTGACATCGAATCCGTATTTGCTCTTGAGCTCCTGCTCGATTCCAGGAACCTGCTCAATGGTCGACAGCTCGTAAACGGACTGCGCGTTGTCTGTCACCGGACCATAAGAATCCACCGCGATCGTGACCGGGCCCATGCCTAGAAAACCGAAGGCAACTAAGCCGAACGCAAATACCGCTGGCGCCACCATCAAACCACCCAGACCCAGCGTGCTCACGCCGTAAGCCACTCCCATGAGCGCCAGGATGGTCATTCCCAGCCAATAGCCGCTGAAGTTACCTGCCACCAGACCGGAAAGAATGTTCAGCGACGCGCCTCCTTCGCGTGAGGAAGCGACAATCTCACGCACGTGGCGCGACTCCATAGAAGTAAATACTTTGACGAATTCGGGAATTACTGCGCCCGCGAGTGTTCCGCAGGTGATCACAGTCGATAACTTCCACCACAGCGAGGTGTCGCCGCCCAGTTCGGGAATCATCAGGTAGGACACAATATACGTCGCAGCGATCGAGACAAGCGATGTAAGCCAAACCAGCGATGTTAGTGGCGATTCAAAGTTCATCTTGTCAACCCCGCCGTACTTACTCTTAGCAATCGCCGCGTTCAATAGATACGACAACCCGGAAGAGACCACCATCATCACGCGCATGGCGAAAATCCACACCAGGAGCTGAGCCTGCACTAACGGGTTACTGACGGCAAGCACAATAAAAGTAATAAGCGCCACGCCGGTAACGCCGTAAGTCTCGAACCCATCGGCGCTTGGACCCACCGAATCTCCCGCGTTGTCTCCGGTGCAATCGGCAATGACGCCTGGGTTACGCGCGTCGTCTTCCTTGATTTTGAAAACGATTTTCATCAGGTCCGCGCCAATATCCGCTATTTTCGTGAATATGCCGCCGGCGACACGCAGCGCCGCCGCGCCCAGGGACTCGCCGATCGCAAAGCCGATGAAGCACGGTCCGGAGTAATTACCCGGAATGAAGAGCAGGATTACCAGCATTAGCACTAACTCGACGCTAACGAGTAACATGCCGATGCTCATGCCCGCTTTCAGAGGAATTTCGTGGCACGGGAAAGGCTTGCCGGTCAAACTAGCGAACGCGGTACGGGAGTTGGCGAAGGTGTTTACGCGTATGCCAAACCAGGCCACGCCCGTGCTTCCGCAAATGCCGATAATGCTGAATAGCAAAATGATAAACACCTTGGCTGCGTCGAAGTGCTCCAGCACTCCGAAATAGAAGATGATAATCACTCCGATGAATATCTCCAGGATCACCAGAAACTTGATTTGGGTTACCAGATAGGTTTTGCAGGTTTCGTAGATCAGCTCGGAAATTTCCAACATAGATCGGTGAACCGGTAGATTCTTGAGCTGGTGATAAATGACCAGGCCGAAGAGAAGACCGAGCGCAACGACGATCAGGCTGTACAAAAGGAGGGAACGGCCATCGAAGCCGCCGAAAGTAGCCTGACGAAGATCCGGGAGCACCAGATTCGCCTCGCCGCTGGTTTGGGGCGAAGCTGCCTGTGCAAACAATGACGGCGGACTCGCCAGCAGCAAGACGGCGGCAAGCAGCGCCGCAACTAGCAAATTGAATACGCGGGAAATCACCGCGGGAATGTTGGACAAAAACGCAAACGTGGCATTAGCGCCAGGCATCAAGGGAAAGCCTCCTAGGAAACAACTACAAACTCTTGATTTTACAGAAGTGACTTTTCGCAGCCGCCCAAGGCCTTAGAAAGGGATCGGCCGTTCTGGTAGGGACGGGCAGATTCGAACTGCCGACCTGCCGCTTAGGAGGCGGCTGCTCTATCCATCTGAGCTACGTCCCCGCTACTTGGCAGTCTACCAGCGGCGCAGCCCTTTTTGCCCGATGTCTTTGCGGTAGCGCATCCCCTCAAAATGAATCTTTCCGACCGCTTGGTACGCGTTGTCTATGGCGGATTGCAGCGTGTCGCCACCCGCAGTGACGCCCAGCACGCGGCCCCCATTTGTTACCAGCGACTTGCCCCTCTGCTTGGTCCCGGCGTAGAAAACCGTGGCTCCGGTTGCCTCGGCCTCTTCGATGCCGCGAATGGTTTTGCCCGTGCGTGGTTCCTCCGGGTAGCCTTCCGCCGCAAGGACCACGCAGACGGACCGCGAATCCCACGATCCCGCGGTAAAATCTCCGTTCAGCAGTTCGGCAAAGTCGCCCTGGAAGCTGTACATCAGCGCTTGCGTTTCGGGATCGCCCAGCCGTGCATTGAATTCGAGGACTTTGGGGCCATCGGAGGTCATCATCAGCCCGGCATAAAGGAAGCCGGTAAAAGGCGTTCCCTCCTTGCGCATCTGGTTAATGGCCGGCAACATAATGCGCTCCATGATGTCACCACTCTCGCTGGATGTGAGAATGCGGGAATCGCAGTAGGCGCCCATGCCACCGGTATTCGGTCCGCGATCATGGTCGAAAACGCGCTTATGGTCCTGCGTCGGCGGAAACGGCAGAATGCGATGCCCGTCGCTTAAGCCGATGAAACTTACCTCCTCGCCTTCGAGGAATTCCTCGATCACGACATTTGGCCCGAGCCGCGCAATCGCCTGCTCCGCTTCCGCTTGGTCGTTCGCAATGACCACGCCTTTACCGGCAGCGAGCCCGTCGGCCTTGATCACGACAGGAAACGAAAAGTGTTGAATGCTATCACTGGAGCGCGCTGTAGGGATTCGAGCTCTGACAAAGAACTCTTTGGCGAAGAGTTTAGAGCCTTCCAATCGCGCCGCTGCTTGCGTGGGGCCAATGATTCTCAACCGGCGGCGCTGAAACTGATCGACGATCCCGGCTACTAGCGGCGCTTCGGGTCCAACGATGGTCAGGTCGACTCCATAAGCCTGCGCGATGTCTGCGTAGCCCACGACATCGTCCGGTGCCGGGACGCAGGTTGCAAGTTGGGCCATTCCCGGATTGCCCGGGCTCGCGATGATTTCCTCGGTAGTTGGGGATTTGGACAGGCGCCACGCCAGCGCGTGTTCGCGGCCTCCGCTTCCGACGATTAAAATCTTCAAAGGTTTGTACTGTCGCTAGAATACTAGTATCGGCGCTAGATGCAGAAGAAATATGACGTGATCGTGGTCGGGGCTGGCCACGCAGGTTGCGAGGCCGCGCGGGCCTGCGGGCGCTTGGGCCTAAGAACCGCCATGGTCACGATGAATCTGGACCTGATCGCGCAGATGTCGTGTAATCCGGCAATTGGGGGTATCGCCAAGGGCCATCTGGTGCGCGAAATCGATGCCCTGGGCGGGGTCATGGGTGAGCTTACCGACGCAGTCGGCATCCAATTTCGTCTCCTGAACACCAGCCGAGGTCCGGCAGTCTGGTCGCCGCGGGCGCAATGTGACAAGAAACAGTACCGCATCCGGATGCGTGAGTGGCTCGAAAACGAACCGAATTTAAGGATTTTGCAGGCGGAAGTCAGCGAACTCCTGTTTTTACCAAACGAACTGCCCAGGCGAATAGCCGGCGTTCGGCTGAAAGATGGGCGAGACTTGCTGGCGGAAGCGGTTGTCGTCACCACCGGGACTTTCCTGAACGGCTTGGCGCATGTGGGCGAACAGAAGTACGCCTGCGGACGAAACGGCGAGGCCCCCTCGAATACGCTCGGTGGGCAATTGCGCACTTTGGGATTGCAGTGGACGCGCCTCAAGACCGGAACTCCGCCGCGGCTGGATGGCCGAACCATAGATTGGTCGAAATTTGAAGAGCAGCCTGGGGACAGGGTTCCTACTCCCTTCTCCTTTTTGACGGAACGCATTGACCGCGAGCAGATCTGCTGTCATTTGACTTACACTACCGACGAGACGCAACGTGTGATCACGGAGAGCATCGCTCGGTCACCGCTCTATAGCGGCCAAATCGAAGGAGTAGGGCCCCGCTACTGCCCTTCTATAGAAGATAAAATCGTCAAGTTTCCCGACAAGCGGCGGCATCAGATTTTTCTCGAGCCCGAAGGCCTCGATACGCACGAGATTTACGTGAATGGGATGTCGACCAGCATGCCTATTGACGTTCAGGCTGCGATGGTCGCCTCGATTCCGGGCCTGGAAGACGCCGAAATGATTCGGCCCGGCTATGCGATCGAATATGATGCCGTGGATCCGAGAGAGCTAAAGCACTCGCTTGAAGTGAAATCTATTGCCGGCCTTTTCCTGGCTGGTCAAATAAACGGTACTTCGGGCTATGAAGAAGCTGGCTGCCAAGGGCTGATCGCGGGGTTAAATGCAGCCTGCAAGCTGAAGGGCCTGCCGGAACTTACCATTGGCCGAGCCACTGGGTATATCGGAATTTTGATCGACGATCTTGTGAGCAAGGGCGCGGACGAGCCGTATCGAATGTTTACGTCTCGAGCCGAGTTCCGGCTGCATTTGCGGATTGACAACGCCGATGAGCGGTTAACGCCAATTGGCCGCCGGGCCGGACTAGTCAACGATATGCGCTGGGCGCAATTTACTCGTAAGCAGGAGCAGAAGGGCCATATCGTTGAGCTGCTGGAACAAACCCGCGCCAGTGCCGTCCCAGAGTTGCTGGGGTTGGAGGCAGCGACTGATAATCCTACTCTGGCGGTGTGGCTCAGGCGTCCGGAAGCCCATATCTCACAGCTTGAGGGCTGGATTTCCAAACGAACCCAGGGGGACTTGGCTCACGGGGTTCTTAGCAGCATCGAAACAGAGACCAAGTACGCAGGATACATGGCCCAGCAGGATCGTCAGATTCAGCAGCTAAAGGACTCGGAGAGCCGCCAGATTCCAGAAGCGTTTGTTTACGACGGCATTCCAGGGCTTTCTAACGAGGTGCGGCAGAAGCTAACGCGGGTGCGGCCGGCTACTTTGGGGCAGGCCCAGCGAATTCCTGGAGTGACTCCAGCAGCTATCGCGGTTTTGGACATTTACCTGAGCTTAGGAACGCAATGTTTCACGTGAAACATGCTAGGATCATCGAGACACCTTGGCGCGCGTCATTTGCATCGCAAATCAGAAGGGCGGAGTAGGAAAGACTACCACGGCTATCAACTTGGCCGCTGCTTTAGCCGCCTCTGAGTTGAAGGTGCTGCTGATCGATTCCGATCCGCAAGGAAATTCCACGACCGGCGTGGGGGTCGAGAAGCCGCCGGAACTGAAAACTCTTTATAACGTGCTGCTTCAGGAGTCCCCAGCGACTGAAGCCGTTATGGCCACGGCTTCCGAGGGGCTCTCCATCATCCCTGCCGACCAAAATCTCGTGGCGACCAATCTGGATTTGGTCGATGTTGAGAAGCGAGAACATCGGTTAAAGGACGGAATTCATGGCCTCAAATCCGAATTTGACTATATCGTTATCGATTGTCCCCCGGCGTTGGACTTGCTGACCCTGAACGCGCTGGTTGCTTCGGACGCCGTGCTGATCCCGATCCAGTGCGAATTCTTCGCATTAGAAGGCATTTCTCAGCTCATTGACACGATAGATCGCGTGAAAGAGGCGTTCAATTCGGGTCTACGCATTCAAGGGGTCCTGCTAACGATGTACGATGACCGGACGAATTTGACCCGGCAGGTGGAAACGGATCTGCGGGAGTTTTTCGGCCATGAAGTGTTCAAGACCGTCATTCCACGAAGTATCCGGCTAGCAGAAGCGCCCAGCTTTGGGAAGACCATCCTAGCTTACGATCCGCGCTCGCGTGGCGCCGAAGCTTATATTCAACTCGCAAAGGAAATCTTGGCCCATGAACAAAGAGCCAGATCGGAATCCGCGAAAAGCGCTGGGTAAGGGCCTTTCGGCGCTATTGCCCACCAGGCCCACTGCGGCTGCCGAGCCTGAGACTTCGCCACCGCCAGCGCGTAAGTCGAGCTTACCTGAGCACTTTGAGGAGTTCCTGAACATTCCGTTGGAGCAGATCCGGCCGGGCGACGAGCAGCCACGGACCGCCTTCGACACGCAAAAGCTAATGGAATTAGCGCAATCGATCCGCACGAACGGCGTAATCCAGCCGATCACGGTTCAAAGGGACGGGCCAGGGAAGTACCGGATCATCGCGGGAGAGCGCCGCTGGAACGCGGCCGGTATAGCGGGGTTGAAGGAGATTCCAGCGCTGGTGCGCAATGCCGACCAGCACGAGCGGCTGGAACTGGCCCTCATTGAGAATCTCCAGCGCGAGGATCTGAACGCGATCGAAGTGGCCACGGCATTCCATCGGCTTGCGTCCGATCACGGTCTCAGCCACGAGCAGATCGCCGAGCGGACGGGCAAAGATCGTTCGACCGTCACGAATTTTCTCCGTCTCCTGCGGCTTTCGTCTTTTGTTCGCAACCGAGTTGATAGGCGGGCGGATCACCGTAGGACACGCTCGAGCGCTGCTGAATGTCACCGATGAGGAGACGCAAGGCCGGCTGTGCAGTGAAGTCATGGCCAAGCAGCTTTCGGTTCGGGATACCGAGGCATTAGTTAAGAAGCTTACTAAGGCCAGGGCGGGTGGCGGGCGAACCAAAAGAAGAGCGGAAGATGGACCCGAATGTTCGCGCCGCCCTGGAAGAAATGGCGATGGCGCTCGGGACTAAGGTAAAACTGGTAGCCAAATCCGGTTCAGCGGGGCGGCTGGAGATCGAATATTATTCGCAGGACGATCTCGACAGGATCTACGCGGTGATCGTGAAGCAGTAAGAATGGTGCCGGCGGCAGGAGTTGAACCTGCGACCTACGGATTATGAGACCGTCGCTCTAACCACCTGAGCTACACCGGCAACAAGCGTATTTTAGCGCAAGATCACACGGGCCAAGCCGGCGTTATTGGCCGAATCATAGACACGGAAGACCAGCAGATGCTCGCCGGGACGGAGTTTCTCGAGGTGCAAGTGAAAACGCTCGCGCGGCGAATCGGTGACGCCGTCGACGGCTTCGATCGGCTGCCAAAACCCGGCGTCCAGCGAGTACTCGCACAGCCGTAGCGGGCTGGTTTTATCGGTTGCATCGACGTCAATGTCGAGCGTCGTGCCATCGCGATGGGGCGTATTCACTGTCACCAGGGGAGGCGTGTTGTCTATCAAGACCGGCGTGCTCACCAACTCCGTTTCGCGCGCATATTGGGCGGCGTTGGACGGTGCATCGGAAGCGACAACACGGAAAAAATAACGGCCATCAGCGAACACATCGGGATCGAGCAAAAGCGTATTTTCGAACATGCGCGAGCGGATGAGCTGCCAATCCTGTTCGTCTTCGGCGCGGAAGTAAACGGAGTAGACCAACTTGTCGTTGTCGGGATCGTCGGCTTGCCAGGAGACTTGCGTCTGGGTGGTTTGCAAGCGTGAGACCGCTTGCGTGGCGGATGAACTGGAAGCGGCGGCGGGGGCATCACCGGTATCGGTTACCGTAACCGAGTAAGCGTTCGAAGAACTGGCGACGTTAGCCGCGGCCTTGGCGGCGTTTGTGCCCACAATCGACGTCACCGAGATACTGTGGATCACGGGCGGAGCATTTTGCGGAAGATAAGGAACGTCGACAGAACTCAGCTCCCCGGCTACGCCAATGGGCCAATCGACACGCCACTGAATAAAACGGGCGGAAGGGCTCTTAATTAGCGCCTGGGCGGGGTCGGCAATGGGCGGGGACCATTCGCTCCAAGTAGCGTCGGGACGGGCTGCGTTACCGGTGCGCGTGCGAAAGACCAGTCCTGAACGACTGCCGCGCCATTGCAGATGACCCCATCTGGCAACACTCATCGCGTCGTGAACTTGAGACTGGTACGATCCCGCCCCCGTGTTCGCGGGGCCGAATGCAAACAGGCGCGCGGGGTTGCTGAGCGCGGCAAAAAGAATGCCGCCGGCTCGCACTAATCGTGTCGTCTCGCCATCGCCGGGTTCGGAGAGCAGCGTGGTCTTATGATTTTCGAGCCGATAGATACGGCCGTGATCGTCGGTTGAAAAAATGACGGCATCGCCATCGAGTAGCAGATCGTAGACATTGTCATCCTTCGAACTACGCAGCGTCTCGACCGTGCGATCGTTGCCGATGCGGTAAATGGCTGACTTCTCCACGCCACTCACCTCGACGACCGCGGTGTTCGAGGTGGCGGCTGAAGAAGACGTCGAAGAGCCGGTAGAGGCGCTCTGCGCAGCCTTGAGCCCGGCCTGATCAGTGTCGGCAGTCGTGTGCTTCGCCTCCGTGACAGTGATGACCGTGGGAGTTGTGGCGACTACGGCTCCCGCCGAATAAGTTGCTGTGGAAGCAGCGGCAGCAGAGCGCGTGGCGACCGCGCCTCCCATGGCGGCTGCGTAGACGGCGCCGCTGGAATCAATCGCGATGGCGCGGATTTCGGGCAGGTTCGAATCGAACAGGATTGTGCCTTGCTTGGGGCCGGAGATGTCGTAGAGCAGACCGTTCGGATCCGTGCCTGCATAGAGATGTCCGTTCGCACCGAGCGCGAGAGCGGTGACGTTCGACTGGCCGGTCTCATAGTAGATGTCCGGCTTGCCGTTGGCGTCGATGCGATAAATGCGACCTTGTTCGCCAGTGGCAACGTAGAGGGCGCCGCCGGGCGCGGATTGAATAGCCCAGATGTACTTTTCGGGAGAGTGCCAAACCTCTTCGGCCTTTCCGTTCTGAATTCGATAAACAGCCCCATTCGGAGAGGTGCCGGCGTAGAGAATACCCTTCGCGGTGACACAAAGCGCAAACACTTCGGTCTGTTCGGCGGCCCAGATCGTGGATGCTTTTCCATTGGGGTCAATACGAAAGATCTTCCCCTGATGTCCGGTGGATGCGTAGATGCTGCCATCGGGAGCCACGGCGAGGCTCCAGAGCGCCGGCTGGTCGAGCGCAGTTTGCCAGCGAATGGATGGACCGAGTTGAAGAATTCCATCGGCGGTGAGCGACAGTCCGGACAGTCTGCCTTTCTGAAAGTCGGCAAAGCCAGTCACTTCCCAAGCCGTGCTGGTGGCGGCGCACGCAGCCAAGGCGGCCGCGCAAAAGGTAAATGCGAGACGAAGCCTCACTCTTTGATATCCACCTGAATTGTTTTAGACCCAGTAACAACATAGCCGTCGACGGCGAGCTTCAGTTCGCCAACTTGCGAGCCACGCGTCAGCGTAAGGGCGGCATTGCTGCTGGCGGAGGCGGAGGGATCGGCGAGGACCAGCATGACTGAAGGAGGAGGATCGGTGAGATCTCCACCGGGAAGCGGTCCGGCGATAGTGAAGGACGGCTCCTGCCGCCAGATTCGTACGTAAGCCGCTTCGCTCCCGCGAAACGCGTTGATTACTTGAATCAATTGCCGCGGCGTGTGAAGCGAAGACTGGCTTAGGCCGGCAAAGTCGGGCGTGTTCAAAGTGTTGGCATCACTCACCGTGAAGTTCAGAGCGCCAATGGGCGCGCCGACGGGGATTCGGTAAGTGGCGGCGCGCGTCAGTTCGACACCATTCTCGCCCTGAAGCAATGCGGTGACCTGAACGGAATCTCCTGGGCGAGCTTCGTGCGCCGAGGCCCAGACCTGAGCAATATGAACCTGGCGCTTGCTTTCGACCGGCTCCAGATCGAAGGCGATATCTTTCATGCGCAGATCTTTGAATCCGGCGCCGAGTATGAAGCCGAGCGTCACGACGGCGTCATTCGAGACCTGCTGGGCCAAGCCGCTATCACTGACGAAAATATCCTGCACGATGAGAGGCGGCAGATTGCCTTCGAATTCGACGCGTCCGCGCAGCCGCAGGGTACCGGCACCCAGTGTTCGTTCGGTTCTGTCGATGGTGGAGAAGATCGCGGCCTGGGTGATAAACGGCGTCAATAAGCGATCGCTCACGACTTGAAAATGGTAGTCGTGAGTGCCCATCGCGGGGGAGTGAACAGAGATGGCAATCGGAATCATGCGGGCCTGCCTGCCGATTTCGCCAGCAATGGCAGTACTTCGGTCACTCACGATGGCGCCGACCCATTCGCGCGGCGTTGAAAGCTTGAAGGAAGTATTGAGAGTGGGCAAGACGGCGACTACATCGGCACGCGCAAAAGGCAACTCGGTGGAACCGCCGTCCAGAAAGCGATGACCGAAAGCGTAGACGCGCTTGCCGTCAATGTAGGTGACCGTACCGTCGGCGCTCATCACCATGTCGCCGGTGAGGAGTTGCACGCTGATCATGGAACCCGGCTCAACCCTACCCGTGTACTGCTGAGATGTTGGGCTACCCCCAGACACTCCCTGTTGTGGCGCAAAACCGAACTTCCGGAAATCGGCGGCGAAGGCCTGGAGCGTCCCCGGCGTGAATCCAGAGAGAGCCAGAGGCGTCGAGATTTCAGTCAAGCCGAATGCGGCGCTCAACGCCGGCGCCAGATGCGAATTGATTTGTTCGGGGAGTACCAGGGCGGCCGTGCGCAATGCCGAGGCGCTGTTGTGAGTGGCGGCTATGGGTGGTATCGCGCCGCTTGCGGGAGAGCCGGTAAAGCTCGCGTCGGCGATCATCTGCTCAATGGGCTGAATGCCGGCAATCGGTTGTTTAGAAAATGCGAACCCAAGAGCGACGGCTCCCAAAAGCTTGCCGTCGATGTAGACCGGACTTCCGCTCATGCCTTGCATGACGCCCGTCTCCGCGAGTGGGCCGCCGCTGAGCTTAGCGAGGATGATGCTCTGTTTTGGAGTAAGGTTTTCGAGGACACCGAGGATTTCGACCTGGAACTCTTCGATGCGATTCCCTTGGAAGACCGTCTTGCCGATGCCGTGAAGACCGGGCCTGACATCCCGGAGGGGGAACAGCGCCTGAGCGGTTACGGGAGCGGCGAGGAGCAGAAGCAGAGCGAAAGTAAACAGATTTGCGAGCGTTCGGCTGATGCTTGCTCGGGCACCGCGCGCGGCGGGATGATGCGCGAATCTCAGCGGCGAAGAGAAGGCCGGTTGGGGCACATCCATATTGTTCCGCACGCGAGTTTCTAAAGAGCGGGAAATCTTGTTACGGTAGGGGAGGCGGCACCTGTACGCACCCGCTACTATATAAGAGATTCTACGCCGTGGGCACCCCATGACGAATGAGCAGCTTTACCTGGCGATTGGCGTTCCCTCGCTCGTCAATATTGGGCTCATCACTTTGCTGTGTCTGACGCTCTCGCGCCAAATTGACGGGCTGAAAGAACTGTGGCGGGCGGAATTACGCCGCGTGGAAGAGGTTCTGGACGCGCGACTGAAGCACGTGGAAGAAGCGCTAGAAAGGCGCTAAGACCTCAGTACTTGCCTCGTTTCCCGAAAGCCAACTCGAGAGATCCAGATCGCTTTGAGGTTGCTGTCGGAGGACAGAGGCGGCAAGGAACGGTCAAGCTTCCTTTTTATCGCCGGTCTCTTCGCGCAGTTCGGCGATGCGCTTTTTCAGGTGGTCTACCAAGCCGGCATGTTGGGGATTTCCGTATAGGTTATTCCGCTCGCCGGGATCTGTTTGCAAATCATACATCTCCCACTCTTGCGGCTCCATATAGTAATGGATCAGCTTGTAGCGCTCCGTGCGAACGCCACGGTGCGGGCGCACTTTCTGGCTGGCCGGGTATTCGTAGTATTCATATAGCCAATCTTTGCGCCATCCAGTGTTGTCACCCTTCGCGAGCTTGACCATGCTCCTGCCTTGCATGTTGGAGGGAATCTTTACTCCTGCCAGTTCCAGCAGCGTGGGGCCGATATCGAGGTTCAATACCATGTCATCTACCACGCGCCCGGCCGGAAATTCTCTTGGATAACGGATCATTGTCGGAACGTGAATCGAGGGCTCGTGCATGAAGCGCTTGTCATACATCCGCCACTCACCCAGGAAAAAGCCGTGATCGGAAGAGTGAAGGACGACCGTATCGTCCAACTGGCCAGCCTGGGTGAGCCAATCGAGCACACGGCCGACATTTTCGTCAATGTCCACGAGCCCGGCGTAATAATCTTTGACGAGCTCTTCCACAGAGCGTGGGTCGTCATTGCCAAGGATGGTCGTGCCGATCTTGTTATCTGCGTCGGCGAATGCGCGAGGCTTTCCTGGATAACCTTTCAAATCGTCATCGAAAGTAGCGGGCTTTGGAATGGGAATCCCGTTATAAAGATCCAGATGCCTGCGCGCGCGATAGAACGGAGCGTGCGGGGCGGTCCACCACAAGAGAAGACAGAAGGGTTTCTCCCGCGGCTGTTTCAGCCAGTCCAGGGCGCGATCGGTAACGACATCGTCGGCGTATCCGCTGTAGGTGTGCGGCCCCGTTATATTGCCCTTGTGTCCATCCCAAATGACCGGGTGGTAATAATCCGTGCCTGGGGCGTTGTAAGCGAAATAGTAATCCCAATAGCGATCCTTAGCTCCGTCTCCGAGGTGCGCCTTCCCGCAGAGCGCGATTTCGTAGCCGGCTTGCCGCAGCAAGTCCGTAAACATCGGAATAGAAGCGGGAATCGGATCTTTCGTGTCGTTGCCCAGCGCACCGGTGGAGTGAGAATACATGGCCGTCATGGTTGCCGCTCGCGCCGGCGCGCACAGCGCATTCATCACAAAGGAATTGCGGAAATAAACGCCCTCGCGGCCGATACGATCGTGATTCGGCGTCTTCAAGATAGGATTGCCTGCCAGGCTCAACGAATCGGCGCGCTGGCCCTCGCCGAAAAAGAAAATAATGTTGGGTTGTTTCCGCCCACTCGCGGGGTTCTGCGCGTTGACCCGTGCTGCTGCCAGCGTAGTGCCTACGGCCGCTGTACCGGCCTGCAGAAAATCCCGTCTGGTTTGTCGCGTTTCCGAGTTGCTATCGCTCATCCCGCCCTCCCGAATGCTTATTATGATGAACTCACCCGAACGGATGCTCAAGCGATGGGCTTTGCGGAGTGAATAGCTCGGCGCCATTTTCGGTGATATGCATGTCGTCTTCCAGGCGGACGCCGAACTCTCCGCGGATGTACACGCCAGGTTCATCGCTGAAGGTCATGTTGGCCTGAATCGGAAGCGTATTGCCTCGCACGAGGTACGGCCATTCGTGCCCATCCATGCCGATACCGTGACCAACCCGATGGGTAAAGAAGTCGTAGTCTGGTCCGAAACCGGCGTTCGTGATGACCTTGCGAGCGGCTCCGTCAACCGCCTGACACTGGACACCGGGCTTCGCTGCAGATAAGGCGGAGGCCTGTGCCCGGTGGACGACATCAAACACCCGCTTCATCTTGTCCGTCGCTTTACCAAGAACAAACGTGCGCGTGATATCGGAGTTATAACCTTCCACCAGACAGCCGTCATCGATCATCACGATAGTGTTTTCCTGAATGGTTTGAGGCGTGGACGAACCGTGCGGATTGGCGGTGTACGGGCCGACTTCCACGCTCGCTTCACCACGGAATCCGACGCGGGCGTATGCGGCGGAGATCAATTGAGACGCATCAGCTTGGGTCATGCGTGGCTGCAAAGCTCGATAAACGGCTTCGTATACCTTGAGCGTGGCGTGGTTTGCGATTCGCATCAGATCGAGTTCATGCGCGCTCTTGATCATCCGGCAGCCCGCCGTGACAGGAGTCGCGGACGTCAGTTGAAGACCTGGAGCGGCTTTGGAAATCTCGTCGCTGAACACCCAAGGAGTTCGTTCTTCGATGCCCAAGGTGGCGCTGGCTTTACCTAGTGAGCGAAACCCCGAAGCCACCAACTTGTAGGGGCTTTCGTCTTCGCGCCATGTCATCACCTGAACATCTTCGAGTGGACCCTTATTTAGCTGTTCTCGCGCTCGATCTTCTTCGAAAGATGGGCAGACACAGAACGCTTTGCCCTTTGCCGGGATCACGGTTGCAAACAGACGTTCGCTATTGCCCCACCGAATACCAGTGAAGTACAGCAAAGATGTTCCGCCGGGGAGAAAGATCGCGTCGATCTTATGCTCCGCCATAAGCTGCTGGGCTCTGGCGATGCGCGCCCGGCGCTCCTCCACGGTGATGGGCTTCGCTTCATCCCGCATCGATTTCAGGTCTGAGATAGAGGACGGGAGCGAGAGCGCGTTTTGGCTTTGCTGCGCGATCAGCGGGGCGCTATCGAGAACGGGATAGAGGCCGCCGATAGCCATAGCGCGGAGAACGGTGCGGCGAGACGTTTTCAGGGTTTGGATCACTGTCTTCCTGGTTGCCGGGTGTAAATGCCTGAATCCTTGAACCCCCGCCGCGCTCCGTGGCAAATGTGGAGCACTTCAACAGTTCGCTGCTTTTCCCGGATTCGATAGATGATGCGATAGATGTGAGGCTTGGTACCGTAAAGCAAATGCCGGAAGCTTTTGCTTTCCGGCGTCACAGGACATCGGTTCGGATGCTCTTCGAGATTCAGAATGGCCTCCTTGAGACCCTGATACCACTTCCTGGCAGCGTCCGAATCCGCAGCATTGATTGCCCTATAGAGTTGGGCGAGGTCGCGTTGTGCACGAAGGGCGAGTTCAACGCGATATGCCATGCACAGCTTCGAAGTTGGCAAAAACTTCCCTAGCTCCTAGAGTCCGGCTTTTCCTCGCGTCCTCTAACCCTTGGCGAATTCCTTCCTGTGGATCGACGCGAGCAGCGGTATCGAGCAGGCGCTGATAGGCCTCGGCATCCTGAACGACGGCCGCTGCCTTACCCTTTACGGTGAGGACCATAGGGCGTTTGCTCTTCCTGAGCTGCTTCATGAACTCGCCGGAGCGGCGGCGAAAAGTCGTCAGCGAATGAATATCTTTCGTAATGTCGAGCATAAGCCTGCTCTCATTTAAGCACCTTTTCAGGTGCTAAGCAGATAAGCCAAGTGACGCATTATTCGGCGCGGAGCATCATGACCGGGTCGATCCTTACAGCGCGGATCACCGCCGGGAGCGAGGCGAGCAATGCCGCTGCCAGGATTGTCAGAGATGGAAGCGCCAGCATGCTCATATCGGTTGCCCTTACCTCGTAGAGCAGCGTTTCTACATAGCGGGCCGATATTAAGCCGAGCGACAAGGCCAACGCCCGCGCCCAGGAGCACCATCAAAAAGACCTCCGTGGTCACGCGGCGCGCAATGTCGGCGGCCTGAGCGCCGATAGCCATGCGAATACCGATTTCGCGCCGGCGCTGCAGGACGGAATAGTCGAGCACGCCGTATAGGCCGACACCCGCGAGCAACAAGGCGACAGCGGCGAAGAAGAGCGCCAGCATGGCCAGCAGCCGCTCACGGACATTGCGCGACTGGTTGATCTCGGTCTGGGTGCGAATATTGCTGACGCGGAATTCGGGACGAGCGCGCGGAATTTCCTGACGAAGGATGGAGGCGAGCGCTAGTGGGTTCTGGCTGGATGTACGCACGACGAAGGTGCCGCGGCTTATCGGCTGAAGCGCGCCCTGGGCGTCGATGGCATGAAACGGAACATAGGCGGTTGGCCGGATGGGAAGCCGCAGGTTGTCTCTGGAGCGAGCGTCGCGGACGAAGCCGACGATCTGAAAGCGCGTGCGAGCTCCCGCGGCCTCTAGCTTCTCGAACGATTTTCCAACTGGATCCTCGCCGTTGAAATACTGCTTTGCGAATGCCTGGTTGACGATGGCGACGGTGGGATAGGTGTCGGCCGGGCGAAAGTCTCTGCCGTCGATGAAGGGAATCCGCATGGTATCGACCCAGCCCGGCGAGATACGCAGAAGGTCGGAAAAAACCTCGCTGGGAGGGGCGCCGTTGATGGAAATATCGCCGGTCCAACTCTCACCGCTCATCAGCGGCCAGCCAACCAACGCGACCGTCTCAACACCCGGTATTGCGCGGAGATGTTCGAGCACCTGATCCCAATAGGCCGGAGGCTGCGGGCGCTGCGTGAGCGTTTCCAGATTGAGAATGCGCGCTGCGGAAAAACCAGTGGGCTGATTCGACAAGCGGTCGAAGGTAGCGACAAACAGACCGGCGACGAAGTGCACGATAAAACAGAAGGCAATCTGTAAAGCGACCAGCACGTGCATCAGGCGGCGGCGCGAGCGCGGATCGTCTCCGCCTTTCAGCGCATTTGCGGGTTTGACGGCGGAGGCGCGAAGGGCGGGGGCGAGACCAAACAGGAATGTCACGCCGAGAGCGAGGGCCAGAGCGAATCCGAAAACACGCCAGTCGGCGGGAAGAACCAAGCGCGCCGGATTATCCGGTGGATTGATCATGCCCACGATGAGCGGAGCGGACCACCATGCGAACCATGCGCCGATGGCGCTGGCCAGGAAGGCGAGCCAGGCACTTTCTACCAGAACCAGTTGCACCAGGCGCCATCGTCCCGCGCCGATTGAAATTCGCAGCGCCATCTCACGCGAGCGGGCGGCTGCTTGGGCGGTCATCAGGTTGGCGACGTTTGCGCACGCAATCAGGAGCACGAGCACGACCAAGATGCCGAGCGCCGTAAGCGGCCGGACGTAATCTCTCTGCAGGTTGGAGCGCCCGGCTGCGGCAGGTTCCAGCAGCAGCTTCTCTTTGAAGAATTGCTCCAGGCGCTGCTTGGGCAAGGAGGTGAAACCCTTCGCCCGCTCCTCCTGGATGACTCGAAAGATTGCGCGCAGCCTCTCTTGAACGGGTTCGGCGACGACGCCTGTCTTGAGTTGGACCAGCGTCCGAAGCCAGAAATTATTTGAACTGGCGAGGATGCTGGGATTCTTCATCATCATGGGAACGAAGATGTCGGTTACGGTGCCGGTTTCCGTGCCAGTGAAGCGGCCTTCCGTGACGCCGACGATCTCGTAAAGGTCATCGCCCATGCGGAAAGTGCGCCCAATCGCTTTCGGGTCTTGTCCGAAGCGGCGTCTCCAATAGTCGTGCGACAGGACAGCCACGGGATAAGCGCCTGGCGTAAGATCATCGTTTTTCGTGAGCAGCCGGCCCAAGGCCGGACGGAGTCCGAAGGCAGGGAACATCGACCCGGAAACGTATTGCAGGTACGCTTTCTCCATCTCCTGGTCCGACCCGTAGGTCAGATCGGTGCGATCCGCATAGGAGACCGCAATCAACTCGGCTTGGTCCTTCACGGCAGCGCGCATCCGGCGGAACATGGGATAGGAGCAACTGTCATATCGCATGACTTTGCCATCGGCCGCATTGAGCCCTTCGAAAACAATGACGCGCAGCCGCTCGGGCTGGGCAATTGGCAACGGCCGTAGCAGCAGGGCGTCAATGAGCCGGAATGCCGAGGCGCATGCGCCGATGGCGAGCGCCAGCGAGAGAATGGCAGCGGCGGAGGTTGCCTTGTTCTTTTTTAGTTGCCGCCAGCCAAAGACAGTATCGGCGCGGAGCGAATCCAACCACGGGAGAAGTCTGATGTCGTAGCTTTTTTCGCGCTGCCGGAGCGTGGAGCCGAACGCTTTGCGGGCTTCGGCGGGATCGCGACCCTGCTCTATAGCTTCTGCGATGTGAGACTCGAGCTCTTCGTCGATATCGCGGCTTAAACGATCGCCGCGAAGGACGTTTACGAGACGCGACCAGATGGACATATCAAGCCATCCTTAGAACACGGTTTACAGCGGAAGTCACGGCCTGCCAACGCGACTCTTCGGCGGCGAGCTGCTTCTTGCCTGTGCGCGTCAGTTCATAGATCCGGGCTCTACGGCCGGTGTCTTTTGTGACCCATTCGGCGCGAATCCAGCCGGCTTCCTCCATGCGGTGCAAGGCCGGATAGAGCGAACCTTCCTCGGCGCGGAGCACTTCGCCGGACTTGTCTTTGATCGCGGACATAATGGCGTAGCCGTGTAGGCGTGGGCGCCGCGAGAGGATCTTCAAGACGAGAAGATCGAGGGAGCCTTGGAGAGAGTCGGGCTTGGGCATACTCAGACTTCCTAGTATATAGACCTCTAAGTATGCTAACCGGTTAGTATGCTGGAACTTCGATGCGTGTATTCCTGCTCGTATGGTCCCTGTTATGCACGAGCTTGGCTTGTAAGCTTTTCGGCCAGCAACCTGTAGTTCAACCGGCAAAATCGCAGACGGTGGTGGTGACCGGCTCCTGGCAAGCCGTGCCGCTCGAGGAGTCGGACCGATCAGTGAATGCTTATTCGCTGCACGATTCGTATCTACTGTTTGGAAGTTTGACCGATGCTTTCGATTTGGATTCGTCCGTCGAGGTGCAGGGGCGCGCCCCGAATGGAGTGCAGGGCGATTTATCGATTCGCGGCGGCTCGTTCGAGCAGACGCTGGTTCTGCTCAACGGTATTCGCCTGAGCGACGCGCAATCGGCCCATCACAACCTGGACATTCCCGTTCCTCTGGATGCGGTAGAGCAAGTCGAGATTCTGCGAGGCTCGGGATCGACGCTGTATGGCTCTGAGGCGGTAGGCGGCGTTATCAACGTCGTCACGCGTCCGAATAACGAGGCCAACACTTTGGAGATGCGGGTGCGCGCCGGGTACGGCAGCTTTGGTACGAACGAAGAGAGCGGCTTTCTCTCTTTCATGAGCGGATTGTTGTCGCAACGGTTTTCTTTTGAGCGTGAGTTGTCGGACGGCTTTCGAGATGACCGCGAATATCGAAACCTGGCGGTGGCTTCCGAATCCTGGATACGCAGCAGGCTTGGCTTGACGCGAGTCTTTCTGTCGTTGCTCGACCGCCCTTTCGGAGCGGATCAGTTCTATGGAAACTTCAACTCATGGGAACGAACCAAGACCTGGCTGGCCACCATTTCGCAGGATCTTGGGAAGAATACGCTGTTCTCGCTGGGATATCGCCGCCACACGGACCTGTATGAGCTGCTGCGCGACGATCCGGCGTTCTACACGAATCGGCATGTGGACGATACCTGGGACATCGCTTTGCGCCGCCACGATGCCATTCGCCGGATCGTGCAGATCTACTACGGAGCCGAAGGATTGGCCGATCATGTCAACAGCAACAACCTGGGCATTCATTCCCGAAAACAGTTCGCTGCGTACGGCGATGTGGACATCCGGGCGTTGAAGCGGTTTTCTTTGAGCGTGGGCCTGCGTCAAGAGTTCTACGGCCGGGCGCAGACAATCTCCGTTCCATCCGTGAGCGGCGGATATTGGTTGTCAGCGAAGGCGAAGCTGCGTGCTTCCGCGAGCCGGGCTTTTCGCCTGCCGAATTACACCGATCTCTACTATCACGACCCGGCGAATGTGGGGAATCCGAACTTGAAAGCGGAACAAGCGCTGAACTACGAAGGCGGCATCGACCTTCATCCAGGTAGCCATTGGCGGGCTTCCGCCACCGTATTTTCCCGTCACGAGACTAACGACATCGACTACATTCGAGCCAATTCCTCGGACATTTGGCAGGCCACGAACTTCGCCAAATTGACCTTTACGGGATGGGAAGCCTCACTCGCGTGGTCACTTCCGAACTCGCAAAGTTTACAGATCCAGTACACGGGCCTGCACGGGGCGCAAGCGGCACTGCAGGGCTACCAATCCGAATACGTGTTTAATTATCCGACGCAACAAGCGGTGATAGCCTGGCAGCATACTTCTTCGCGGGGCTGGCTGGCGCGGGTGCGAACTGGCGTGACGAATCAATATCAGCGAAACGCCTATGCGGTCATGGATGCGTACGCGGCATGGACGCGCTCACCGCTGCATCCTTATTTGCGCCTGACCAACCTGACGAACGCGGATTATCAGCCGGTTTATGGAGTCGTGATGCCCGGGCGAGCGGCTTTGATTGGGCTGGAATGGTGCGTGGTGTGCCGGGCGCGGTGAGATCGTTAGCCGGATTGGCGGCATCACGCCCGCTGCCGCCAGTCGCGCGCCGGACCGGATGCAAGCGCTGGATGCAACCCCTGGAAGGCCTGGCGCGTCCTACCCGCTGTTATACTTAGCTACTTTTGGGGCCTTTTTTGAGAAAGTGCATAGTCTTCCTCCTCTCGTTGTGTGCCTGCACCGTTCAGGCACAACAGTTTACCAACGGTCAAGCGGCTCGCGCCGTCGTTGGGCAACTCCAATTCAGCTTCGGCACAGCCGGCACGCAACAAAATGTGCTGGGCGGCGCCAGCGGCGTGGCGTACGCCAACGGATTGCTGTTTGTAGCGGATGGGAACCGGGTCGCGGCGACTCCGCAAAATAATCGCGTCCTGGTTTTCGATACCACCCAGATTCCGGGGCTGCACGCGGATCCTTCCCAAATGCCCTCGCCCAGTCCCGATTGCGCGCTGTGCGGC
This sequence comes from uncultured Acidobacteriaceae bacterium, assembly GCA_963795445.1. GTDB lineage: Bacteria > Acidobacteriota > Terriglobia > Bryobacterales > Bryobacteraceae > Bog-105. The sequence continues at coordinate 683,226 of CAWCHX010000004.1, forward strand.
TATGCCGCCATAAATGTTCTGGGGCAGGCTGATTACATTACGAACACGCCGGGCCGCAATAGCACCGCCACTCCCACGGTAGGGAGCACGGCGGGTACCGGTTACATGTCGACTCCCACGGCGGTCGCCACCGACGGCCACATCCTGGCAGTAGCCGATACCGACAACAATCGCATCTTGATTTGGAATTCCATTCCGGGCAACAGCAGCACTCCGCCAAATCTCGTGCTGGGGCAGAAGGACTTCACCAGCTTTCAAACGCCTCAGCCCATCAATGCCAATTCGCTGCGCGGCCCGCAGGGGGTGTGGATTCAAAATGGCAAGCTATTCGTCGCCGATACGCAGAATTACCGCATCCTGATCTGGAACCATATCCCCACGGCGAATAACCAGGCGGCCGATCTGGTGTTGGGGCAGCCGGACTTCACCCATGCCAACTCGCCGCCGGTGACTAAAACGAATCCCGTCGCGGCAGCGAATCAGTTGCTGAATCCCGTTTCGGTGACTTCCGATGGGACGCACCTATTCGTGGCCGATCTCGGTTTCAATCGCGTATTGATCTGGAACAGCATTCCTACGGTTATGGATCAGCCTGCCGACGTAGAGATTGGCCAACCCGACATGACCGGCACGGTGGCCAACAACAATACGGCCGAGTGCGCTTCGAACGGAACCGATAGCAACGGCAATGCGACCTTTCCTTTCGAATGCGAAGGGACCTTGAATTACCCCCGCTTCGCGCTCTCCGACGGCACGCGCTTGTTTGTCGCCGACGGCGGGAACGATCGCGTCCTGATCTACAATTCGATACCCACGAGCAACGGCGCGAAGGCTAATGAAGTTCTGGGACAACCGGATTTCCTCAGTAACGTAAATACGAATCAAACTGCCAGCATCATCAGTACGACGGTTGATAATACCGGCAGCGTGGATACGATTCCCTCGCCTATGTCCCTGGCCTGGGACGGGACGAATCTGTATGTCGGCGATCCGTTCAACCGGCGCGTTCTGATTTTCACCCCCGGCGATACTTCTTTGCCTGACAATTCGGTGGTCAATTGGGCCAGCGAAATCATCCGGCAAGAAGGCATTGTGACGATCACCCTGACCAGCGGCGGCGCTATCACGGCCGGCGACACAGTCACGATCACGCTTGGGAACGCGAATGCGGGAACGACGGAAAACTACGTTTACACTGTCAAAACCAACGACACGCTGGATTCGATTGCCCAGGGTTTGGTGACCCTCATCAACGCGAACGGCGGCGATGCTAACGCAACCGCTATTTTTGCGGGCGCCGGTACGGGCAGCGTTTATTTGAGCTCGAAAGGCGTCGATCTGCCCTTTGACACCATATCGCTCGCCGCGACCTCTTCGAGCGGCGGTATTAACGAGACCGCGATAGCTTCAGGAGCCTATCTTTCCGCGGGTACTGCGGCGACGGCGGCTCCCGGCATGTTGGTCGAGGTTGACGGAACGAATTTGTCTGACCAGCCGTCGGCAAACCCGGTCACCGCGCTGCCCGCGGGGACGCTGCCCACTTACGGCGTCACGCTTCCCACGCAATTAGGCGGAGCGCAGGTTTTCATGGATGGATTCGCGGTTCCGCTGCTGAGCGCTTCGAACACGCAGATTGTGGCCCAGGTCCCTTACACGTTTACCAACGGAACCCTTACCAACACGTCCGATACTTCCGCAAATTCCCAATCGGATCGCAACAGCACTAGCATTTATGTCCGTACCGTACACAGCGGCGGCAATGTTACCGTCACGAACGCGACTACGGCGTTTATCGCTCCGGCTAATCCGGGCCTGTTCAATCAGGCAAGCTATCCCGGACAGCCTCCGCCGCGCCCGGTGATAGGAGCCCAGCATCAGGCCGGCTATCCAAGCGCGGTGGTATCGATTGACGGGTCGGTTCACGCCGGCGACCAAGCCACCATCACCATCAACGGCGTCGCCTACACCTATACAGTTCTTTCGACTGACACGCTGGCCAGCATCGTACAGGGTTTGATCAACCTAATCAACGGGAAGCCGGATCCCCTGGTGACGGCCTCGGCCGGCCAGGCGTTTACGCGCGTTATCCTGACAGCCATTCAGTCTGGCGCGGCCGGAACCGGAATTCCCATCGCGGGATCCGCCAGCACGAACGCGGACGTGGTGGTAACGGCCTATACCAGCGCTACGTGCTGCGCCGTTACCCCAGGCCCGATCACGGCGTCGAATCCAGCCGCCCCCGGTGAAACCATCACGGTGGCCGCCACCGGCCTGGGAGTGCTTTCCGATTCCACCATCCAGGTGACCGCCGGCCAACCTTATAACGGGCCTGCGGGGAATACCGCGGCTAACTCGGTGGTCGCCACTATGAATGGCGAAACTGCGCAGGTGATTGCCGCTGGCCTGACGACCGGTTCTACCGGGGTGTACCAGATCCAGTTGATCGTGCCCAGCGATCTGCCTGCCAATGTCAATACACAGCTCTACGTCGCGCAAAACGCATACATCAGCAATACCGTGACTATTCCGGTGGGCACCGCCTCGCTGGTTGCTCCGGTCACGGCTCCGGCGAGTCCCATTCGAGTCAATATCGATACTCCCGGCGCGCAGGGCGCAACGTTTTCGGGGACCGCGGTATTCAACGGTTGGGCCATCGACATGAATGCGGCCATCACGAGCGTGAACGTTTTTGTAGACGGCGTATCGTACGGCAGCGCCACCTACGGCGTGAACCGGGCGGATGTTTGCAATGCTTATCCGGGAGTCGCGGGATGTCCGAATGTGGGGTGGAGTTTCTCATTCGACACAACTGGACTTGCGGACGGGAGCCACACGGTTCAGATCACCGCGAACGGCGCGGACGGCCTGCACTTTAGCGTGGCCGCTTCCTTCACCACCGCGAATTTTTCGGCCAGCACTCCGACGCACCTCTACATCGATCAACCCGGCCCGCAAAGCAATCCATTCCAAGGTATGGTCTCGCTCTCCGGGTGGGCGCTGAACGATAATGCCGCGATTGCAAATGTAGCAGTAGCGATAGACGGTACTTCGATCGGGTCTGCGACCTACGGCGCGGCGCGTTCCGACGTGTGCAACACCTTCCCGGGCAGGCCCGGGTGCCCTAACGTAGGCTGGTTCCTTCTGTTTGACACGAACAAGCTGTCGAACGGGAACCATACGATCTCCGTGGTGGGCACGGCCACAAATGGGCAGCGCGCCGCCGTTTCCCATAGCTTTACGGTCGCCAACTGGAGCAGCGCGAATCCGATGCACATCGATATCGATAGTCCGGGCGCGAACAGCGGGGCCTTCAGCGGCACGGCCAGTTTTGGAGGTTGGGCCCTTGACAGCAACGCAGCTATCGCCAACGTTCAGGTCTCGATAGACGACGTCCCCTTCGGCTACGCCACTTATGGAGTGAACCGGACGGATGTTTGCAATGCTTACCCAGGCACAGCAGGCTGTCCTAACGTGGGCTGGACCATGGTCGCTGGATACAACCCAGCTCGCCGACGGCTCGCACACACTGGCCGTGACGGCCACCACGGTTTTGGGGCAGCGCTCCACCATCACGAGCACGTTTGGTGTCGCGAACTTTACCGGATCGAATCCGCTGCGGCTGTACATCGATAATCCCAACTCGCAAAGCGCCGCATTGAGCGGCGTCGCGGCCATAAACGGCTGGGCAATTAGTGACACCGGCTCTATCAGTACCGTTCAAATTCTGGTCGATGGCGTCGCGCTTGGAAACGCAGTGTATGGAAGCAGCAGGCCTGACGTCTGTGCAGGATATCCCGGGAGAGCGGGCTGTCCCAATGTCGGTTGGACCACCTCGCTCGATACCGCGTTGCTATCGAACGGCACGCACATCCTGGAAGTCACCGCGACGGCGGTCTCAGCAAACTTCGTTCGGCGCGGCACCACCAGTACTTCCTTCACGGTCGCGAATTCTAATACGAACGGTCCAATGCGAATCAATATCGATACACCGAATTCGCAAAGCAATCCGTTCGAAGGACTGGCTTCGGTTTCCGGCTGGGCGCTCAACGATAATGCCGCGGTTACGCAGGTTGCCATTGCCATCGACGGAGTTCCATTCGGCAATGCCACATATGGAACAAGCCGCGCCGATGTGTGTAATTTGTATCCAGGCAAAGCGGGCTGTCCCAACGTAGGTTGGTATTTCCTGCTCGATACCACTCAACTTGGCGATGGCGCTCACACGCTGGCCGCAACGGCTTACACCGGCAGTGGCGTTCATTCCACGATAAGCTCGCCATTCACGGTGGCAAACTGGTCGACGCCGAATCCCACGGTGATCGCCATCGATTCTCCCGGCGCGAACAGCACCGTATTTGGCGGGGTCAACTTCGGAGGTTGGGCCATCGATAACAACGGACCAGTCAGCACCGTTTCGGTTTCGGTCGACGGCATTTCGTACGGAACGGCCACTTACGGTGTAAGCCGCCCGGATGTCTGCTTTGCCCACGCGGGAGCTGCCGGATGTCCCAATGTCGGCTGGAGCTTATACTTCAACACCACCTTACTTGCAGACGGCGCTCACACAATATGCAGTGACTGCAACGACGCCCTACGGCCAGAGCTCTACCAGCAGCCAGAGCTTCACCGTAGCGAATTAGTGTTCGCGGCAGGCTTTGGGTTGCGCGAGGGCTACCCACTCTCCCCAGTCCTGGCCTAGATCTCGCCCCGTAATTCGAACTCGCTTGACGCCGGGAGCGATTGAAAACCGCCAGTATTGCCACTGAAGCTGTCCATCCCGCAACGGCGCGGTCAGGATAACCTGGCGCGTATCGGCGTTTGAGAGCTCGATAGACAGACCACCTATCGAAGGGCCGTGGAGCACGGGCAAAATAATGCAGCGATCTGCCGGGACCTCAAAGGCTGAAGATGAAATGCGGCCTGTGTTCGAATCTGAACCGCTCCAGCTGCTGTAAACAGTTCCCGTGGGCGCCTTACCGGCACTGATCCGCGGCGGAAGCTGATTGACTCGCCAGGTCGAATCCATTTGCCAAGCTATGGCGGGGAGGTCGTGACCCGCCTCGTCGGCTTCCGCGGTGGACGTAACGAAGAAGGAGCCAACTAGCGGGGACAATCCATTCTTGTTTCGAAGAAACGCAGTGAAAGAGCCGGTGTCGAATTCCGAATTAATAAATCCGACCCACGCCAAGGAGCCTGGAACATGGGGCGAGGATAGCTCCCGCGGAAATCCAGCCGGCAATCGCCGCCCGGTGCCCGCGATCTTGCCGGCATTGTTGTACAGGACGATCGAGTACGGATTACGAAGCGCGCTCAATTGATCCACCCAGCCAACTACCTCGAACCCCGACTGAATGGGATAGGCATTTACCACTTGGCCTGAGGCGGGAGAGCTCAATACCGGGCCGAGTCGATTCAGCGGCTCACCGAGCCAGCGGTTATGACCTTTGTAAAAGACAGAAAGATCTGACCTGCGAAGCTGGGGCAACAAGCGAAGCACGAAGATCGGCTCAGGAAAGACTTTCCGGATGATCGACGGATCACTAAGGCCGTTCTCGATACCAAGCGCGGCCAATTGCCATCCGGAGAACATCTCGTCGTTAGTCTGTAGCCATATTGTCAGCTTCGAAAAACCGATGAAAGTTAGGATTGCCGCCATGGCGAGAAGGCCGGGAACCGCGACGGCTTTTCGTCCGCTGCGGGATAAGACCCACACAGCAAGAAGCACAAGCACGGCCCAGTTGACGAGGGGAACTGTTACATAGCGGCTTGCCTTGGCTGCCCCAAACGTAGAATCTGCAAGGTTCATCCTCCCGGCGGCGGTGATGAGTGCCGTAAGTATAGTAAATACGTAAGAGCCAACGAATACAGTCCCGGCGGTCGTCCCGAGCAGGCGGTATTTTGCCGCGCGAACCGTTAGTGCGATTGCAGTGACAAGACTAAACAGGCCGATCCACACGCTGAACAGCGAAGAGCCGATAGCCCCGAAGGGCATGCTCAAGTACGCGCCCACGAAGGCGAGCAGGTAGAAAGGATGCGAAAGTAAGTTGTGGAGGTTTAAGGTTTGCGAAGAGTGATAACCGACGAAATACAAGCCATCCGACGCTACCGCTGCTAAGGCTAGAACTGCTATGTAACGACGTCCTATGTGGCAAACGAAAGCCGCAGCTATGAGGATGGGCCATAATAACAAGCCATTTCCCGACGAGTAAGTAGCCACGATCGCAGCCGCGATGGTACTAACTAACAGCGGGCCGCCGGCACGGCTCGCGATCTTACTAACACAAACCAGCGCTACAACGCTCGATAGTTGTACTAGGGGCCACTGCAACAAAAAAGGACTGGCTAATGCGGCGGCACTGCCTTCGTACCCTATTATGCTTCCGGCGAGCAGAATGGCCGCGACACGGGCCAGGATAGGAACAGCCCGATCGGACCAAAGCACCGAACCCAGAACAACCCAGACCATAAAATAACAGAGAAAACTGGCGACCAGCGGCAAGATTTGGCGGCCATGGAGAAACAAAATGTCCACCGCAAACACGATTTCCTGGACGACAATTCTGTGCTCATTGTGCTGCTTCCATAAGACAGTGAAGTCGAAGGCCCTGTACCGCTGCAGATTCTCAGGAACTCGCCAGTAGTCTCCGGCCGGAAGGGGAGTGTAGCAGCGCACGATGTGGCGTATTGTGTGGTCCCAATTTAGAACTGCCCAGCAGAAGAAGATAAGCAAAAAAAGATGAACGATCCCATAGCGCCTTGCCAAAATAGTGGCAATAGTTCTGCCTAATTTCGATTGCATAGGTTCGCCGGGAATAACGAAGTCTAATGTAACGCGCCGCGTGTCCAGCCGCTTGCGGCTCTCTTCTCGTAAACCACGGTTTGACGAATTGAAAGGAGAGGAGTAGTGTCTCTAGCCAAGGTGATGCGCTTTCTTGGCCTGATGGAGAGTAAGCCTAAGGCCGAACTGTCCGCAGTTGCGCGGCGGCGCGAGGAGTTGTCCGCATTCACTGACGAGCAGCTCGAATCCGCCGTCAAAAATCTTCGTGCCAATTTGGATGCGATCGAAACAGTGGCGTTGACGGCTGTCATCGCGCAGCGCGTGCTCGGGCTTCGTATGTTCGAGGTGCAAGTCCGGGGCGCGCTCGCGATGCAGCAGGGGCATATTGCCGAGATGCAGACTGGCGAAGGCAAGACCCTGGCGGCGGTACCCGCCGTAGCCTGGTACGCGCTGCATGGACGGGGCGTGCACGTGCTGACGGCGAACGACTATCTTGCCCGGCGCGACGCCATGTGGATGGGCGAGATCTATCGAAGGTTGGGGCTATCGGTCGCCCACATATCGCAGGACATGTCCGCCGAGGCGCGACGCTCCGCCTATCTCGCCGATGTAACCTACGCAACTGCGAATGAGGTAGGCTTCGATTTTCTGCGCGATGGTCTAGCCCGGAGCGCGGAAGAAATCGTCCAGCGGCCATTTGCTTTCGCGCTGGTCGACGAGGCGGATTCCATTCTGATCGACGAGGCGCGAATTCCGCTGGTGATCGCGGGCGGCATCCCCGACGATCCGGCGTTCGCATACCGCGTCGACTCAGTTGTATGCGCTCTGCGGCTGGGCGCCGATTATTTTCGCGATGAGTTTGCCAGAAACGTACAGTTGACCGATCGTGGTATTGGCCGCGTGGAACGAGCACTCGGCTGCAGCAACCTGTTCGATGAGCAAAACCTTCTAGTTTTGACCGCCGTGCAGGACGCGCTGCACGCGCATGCTCTGCTGCGGCGCAACATCGATTACGTGGTCAAGAATGGATCGGTCGAACTCGTGGACGAATTTAAAGGCCGTATTGCCCAGAATCGCCGTTGGCCGGCCGGTCTGCAGTCAGCCATTGAAGCAAAGGAACGCGTCCCGCTGAAAGCTCAAGGGCACATTCTGGGCTCTCTTACAGTGCAGAGTTTGGCCGGTATGTACGAACGAATTTGCGGCATGACGGGTACGGCCGCCACCGAAACCGAGGAGTTCCGGAAGACCTACAAGCTGCCCGTGACCGTAGTTCCGACGAACCGCCCGGTGATTCGCGTGGATCTTCCCGACATTCTATATGCGGACAAAGACGCCCGGAATCGAGCGGTGGTGGAAGAGATTCGCAAGGTCCATGAAACCGGCCGCCCCATTCTAGTGGGAACGGCCAGCGTGGAGGAATCAGAGCTGTTGAGCCGCCGATTGCAGGTTGCCGGAATCCCGCATTCCGTTCTGAATGCGAGGAACGATGAGGCGGAAGCGGAGATCGTCGCGCAAGCGGGCGCGCTGGGCGCGCTGACCATCTCGACCAATATGGCGGGGCGCGGAACCGACATTCTGCTGGGAGGGAATCCGCCGAAAGATCGCGCGAAAGTGGTCGCCCTCGGCGGACTCTACGTCATTGGTACAACGCGCCATGAGGCCCGGCGCATCGATAACCAGCTACGCGGGCGCGCCGGCCGCCAGGGCGATCCCGGTTCTTCGCGTTTCTTTCTGAGCCGCGAAGACGACTTGCTCGTTCGCTTCGGTGTCGCCCAAAACCCGGATATCGACAGCGTGCAGCGTACGGCGGAGGGCCAGAATTTTGAGATCCGGCAGACGCTGTGGAAATACGACTCGGTAGTGGAGCATCACCGCCGCGAAGTGCACGGCCTGCGCCGCGAGGTTCTGCTATCGCCGGACTGGAGCATCGCTTCCATGCTGCCGGCGGAGTCTTATCGTGAACTCACCGAAGCTGTCGGCGAGGAGGCGCTCGAAACGGCGGGTCGGCGCCTGGCCCTGAAAGTCATTGATGATCTCTGGGCCGACTACTTAGCGAATGTTGCAGAGCTGAAAGGAGGTATCCATTGGGTTTCGTGGGGAGGCCGCGATCCGCTCTTCGAATTTCTCACGGGCGTGGAGGAGATTTATGCAGACCTGCACCGGCGCCTGGACGAAGAAATCGCGGAGGCCTTTACAACAGCCCGAATTCAAGACGGCCAGATTCGCTTCCAGGATGAAGATAAATTCGAGCGCGGAGCAACCTGGACCTATCTAACCACTGACCAGCCATTCGGAACTTTTGGCGAGCGCATCGCCAAAGGGCTGCGCCGGAAGTTCTCAAAGAGATAGAATCGTTTGCGGATCGAGGTGGCGCTATGTATAAAATTTGTTCCAGAACTGCAGTGGTTGCCGCTGTTCTCGTTTTAGCGGCTTGTTCGGAGGCGCCTAAGCCCGCCTCCACGGAGAAGGAGGCCGAAGCCAAGCAGCCGGCCGGTCCTCCAGTTCCAGTTTCCGCAAAGACTGCTTATTGGGAAACGTACACCCAGGCCCGCTCTTGGGCCACGGACCTGGTGCCGCTGAAGGTCAGCAGCAAGGAAGTTCCGGGTGTCAAGAATGACGCGGGCAAGGCCGGGATGTGGGAAATCATTTTTGCTTCCCCGAGCAAGCAGGAGTACCGCATCTTCACTGACTCGGTGGTCGCCAGTCCACCCGATATCTACAAAGGAGTTGTCATCGGCCGTCCCATGCCCTGGGGCGGTCCGACACGCGATGCGATGCCGTTTCGGTTCAGTGAAATTGCGGTGGATTCCGATGCGGCTTATAAAACGGCTCGGGCCCAGGCTGAGCCTTGGCTGCAAAAGCACCCGGACAAGCAGGTCTCGATGGAACTGTGGAACGGGTATCGCTTCCAAACGCCCATGTGGTATCTGCTCTGGGGGAATAATAAAATCGGTTACGCTGCCTTTGTGGATGCCAAGACTGGCACGATGCCCAAGACTAGTAGTAAACCAGCGGCGTAGCGTTATTGGCGGCGGAGTCGCGGTCGGGTTTCCGCCCGTCTGGGTCAAGATTTGCGCGTGAGACAGAAGGAAAAAGGCTGACGTCTCCGGAACGCTTGATCTGCCGCTTTTCGCGACAGAAAAGTAAGCCACATTTGGATTGTTGCCATACCGGTCAGAGGCGGGCACCTTCGAGACCGCATCCGACAAGTCGTCCTCGGACGCGCTTACAACAGCAATACGGGCTGGGATGCAGTGCTAGGATGTCCGGGATAAGCTTGGTTGCGGCTGAAGCCCAACATTCTCAAAAGAGAACACCGGATTAGCCGAAATTACTAATGAGGAGAGTAAATGCCAAACCCGAATGATGCAGCACGCGCAGGCACGGCTGCAGACCGCAGTTTGAAACTGCTCAACAGCGCGGGGCCCGCTGCTAATACGAAATCGAGTTGGTCGGAGTGGTTTGGGACGGCGAGCGGGAGTTGGCTGGGAGGCACCGCAATTGGCATGGTGGGGGACCAAGCCATGTCGTCAGTCAGCGGCACGGTAAAAGAAGCGATCACCGCGAAAGCGGCTGCGACAGCGTTAGGCATCACACTGGCGGGCATCAGCGGCTTCTGGACAATTGGAGTCGCAGGAATGGTAGTGATGGAGGTTGTGGGGAAGGCGCTGGAAGATGAAGCTAAGAAGCACATTCCTAGCGCAGTGCAAGCAGGGCGCGAGGCGATTGGGCGAGCCTACTACGGAGGCGGCGATCCGTCGATCGTGCTGAACCGGCCAATTGGGGATAAGACCTTGGAGGAAACACTCGAGCGAATAAAAACGAACTCGGCGCTACTGCAAGACCTGCTCAACAAAATAGCCGGAAAAGGCGGGAAGGCGTACTTTTGCGACGACGTCTATCAGATCGCAGTTCTGTTTGAGAAATGCGCGTTCACTAAAGGCGAATTGGCCCGCGATATCGCGCTGCTGCAAAGCTTTCTGAGTCAACTGGAACAGGATTTGAATAAGATCGACCCCGTCGACATCAAGCAGGACGTGGACAGGCTTGCTACGGCAGTCTGCAATGCGAATGACGGCCGCCATTGGGACAATAGCTGGACGGCGGCGACCCTAAAGAGAATGTCGAAATGCAGCAAAGAGCACTGTTTCGGGCCAAAGTGAGGCGCTCCGCGGCCGAATCCGTTTGAAACATATTACGGAGAGCCCGTCTCCAGGGAATAGGGGGAATAATGGCAGCTAAGAAAAAAGGCGGCTCTAAAACATCATCTACAAAGAAACGAACTTCATCGGGATCGGGCGCGAAGTCGAAGCGCACCGTCAGTAAGAAGATGGGCAAGGTGATGCACGAATACAAGCATGGCGAGTTGAAATCCGGCGGCAAAAAGAAGGTAAAGAGCCGGAAGCAAGCCATCGCGATTGGTTTGAGTGAGGCGCGAAGGGCAGGAGCGAACGTTCCCGCAAAGAAGAGCAGCTCGAAGAAGTCGAGTTCGAAAAAGTCTTCTTAGCTAAGGTTGGCGCGCGGGATCGTAGCGCCCTTAACTACCGATCCCGCCAATGATTGGCATGGAGTATGGTCACCAGACGGCAAACAAATGAATCATTGACTTTGGACCGCGGCAGGTTGAACCCAGGCTCCATTGCCGGCTGAATCCCATACCGCGAACCTGACCCACTTCTTACCGGTTGCGTCAAACGGAATTTTGAAGCTCTTGGTTCCGAACGGAGTCGTGCCGGTCAGATTGATGATCTTGCGGTCGACTTTCGCGCCATCGCTCCAGACCAGCTCGGCAAATTCGAGAGGGAACGTGTATTCGATGGCCGCGCTGTAAATGGCTTTCGGGCCCGAGCCTTCGAGGCCCCAACTGTGGAAGAGAATTTCTCCGGTTGTACCAAAGAAGTTGCCGGCTCGTATGCCCTCCACGATGGGAGCCCAGCTTTCGTTGTATAGAGGTACACGATCCAGTTTCAGATAGTTGACCGCTAGTTGCGGGTACATCTCGTCCTCTGGGCGCGTGGTGTAGGTGTCGCCCTCCGCGATCATGAACTTTGGCTTGGGAGCCCAGTTGCTCATGTCGTCAGTGACGCCGAAACAGCGGACTTCGCACAATCTCTTTTCGGAAAGATCGGTGGGCAGCGATTCCCAAGATGCGCCGATGAAACGATCGCTAAGAAAGAAATCCTTATCTTTATAGGCTTCCGGGTAGCCTTCGGAGCTCTTCGTGCGCGGGTGAGCGGTCCAGATGATGCCGTGCTCGCGGTTCACCATATTCAGCACGTCTTCGGCGGAACCGAGATGATAAACCTGGCCATAAGAGGGATCCTGTTCGATGAACTGTTGGTCCGCGGGCCGGGGAGTGGCATGCGAGAAATAAACCGGCTTGGGAGTCATCAGGTACCAATGGCCGCCCAAGTAGGCGTTTGGCTCTTCGGCGGGCATGACCAGGAAATCCTTGTCGGACATTCTGCGCGAACCCTCAAAATAGATCTTTTCTTCAGCAAACCGCTTGGGGCCAGGATCGTTTGGATCGGAATCGTCGTGGAAGTCCCCTAAGTAGACGACGTTAATGCCGAGCCCGCGAAAGACCGGAACCCAACCGGGCTGGTAATCCAGAGTGTTACGGTCACGAAGCACCTCGTTGTAGTCCATATGAAAGTGGCCCGTGACGACTTTGAAGCCGGGTATTGGTTTAAACACGTCGTCGTGCGTGTACGCGAGAACCGCTTGCTGGGTGGCGCGATCGTTCTTCGCACTGAGATAGTAGTAAACCGCCATATGCTGGAGCGTGCCAGGAGGAGCATTGTAGAGGGCGAAATTGTCCCATTGTTTTCGGGAGACACCAGTGCGCCTGTCCCAGATTGCGTCGGTGACGCCCCACGGCACGTAACCTTCTCCCCGTTCGGGCTGCATGACGCCAAGCGAGAAGCTCCGGTCATCGTCTTTTCGGTAGTAAACGTAGCCGAGGTTCACTTCGTTTTCGCGGGCGAAAAAGAATTTGTGTGGAGGCGGGAAGACGGCCAGCGATCCACGTCCGGTATCCAGGATTTCGAGACGATTGCGGGCACGCAGGTTGATCGGTTCGTTGTTAGGCGCTCCCCCAAATGCGTATTCCTGCCATTGCCGCGCGGTATCGCGCCAGACCAGCTTCGTGCTGTTATCGATGGCAAAGCCTTTCAAACCTGCTTTATAGATATAGGCAACGGACGGCTGATCGGTCTTGGCGATTGCTTCCTGGCGGAGGAGGTTCGAACCTTGGTAAGCCGTAAACGCGAGGTCGCCCGAAAACAGCCCCAAAGTCAGGCCATCAAACGTCACGGTTAGGCGAGCGCCATTGCTGGTAACGCGGCAACTTTGGGAGTTGTAGCTGACGGAAGCGCGCTGAATTTCGTCTGCTTTGCGTGGCAGGTCAGTTGTATCGTGACCGCCGGGAACCACCAACGGCGCGTCCCAGAAGGTATTCCACTTTCTGACGTCTTCCTCGGCGGGCGTGTCGATACCAAATTTCTTGAGGAGGTTGCGCTGGGTTGACGAGATGCGGCGCCGGCCAGTGGTGACTTGGAAGTCCGGGATCAAATCCTTTCCGAGGACATCCCATGCGCCCCCGGTACGCGCGGCCAGTTGCTGGACGACGGGATGGCCGTCGGCAAGGCTGAACAGCGCCTGCAGTTGTTCTCCGGCTTCACCCTGCCAGGTGATTTCAAGAGCCCCCCGGTTCATTGCGGCGCGCATTCCCTCAATGGGCTTGTAGCCATCAAAGGTGCACTGTAAGTTCTGAGCCACCGCTATGGTGGACAGCAACGTCATACTCAGCAAAAATCCGCCAGTCTTCATACTTGCCTGCTCTGGGCTTACTTTGTTTCGCTCCCGATTCAGTCTATACAAGGGCTTGATAGGATGCCGGGTTGCGGTAGCACCGCGCCGTTACTCGCAGCGGAGTGAAATCAGCGGATCTACGCGGGAGGCGCGGCGGGCAGGCACGTAGCTGGCTAGCAGGGCGACACCGATTAGGACGGCGGATACACCCGCGAAGGTAGTCAAGTCGAGCGCGTTGACTCCCCAGATCAGGCTTGCTACCAGGCGGGCGAGCGCCGCGGAGCAGACGAGTCCGATGAGTAAGCCGATGCCAGTAACCGCAAGGCCGCGGCGCAAAATCATTCCCACTACGTTGCGGCCTCCGGCGCCGAGCGCCATGCGGATTCCGATTTCGCGCGTTCGCTCGGTCACCGAATAGGCCATCACCCCGTACACGCCGACGCACGCCAGAGCCAACGCCATGGCACCTAAGACGGTCATCATGACGGCCATGTAAGAGAGGCCGATCAAGGAGTCACGAATGAGATCCGAAAAGGATTTTGCGTTCGAAATGGGGAGCTCCGCGTCGACCTTGCCGATCTTGGCGCGCACAGATGGGATCAACCGATCGGGATTGGTGGTGCGAAGCGCGAGAAATGTAAATGGCTGCGGATTCTGAGCGTAGGGTACGTAGATGGCGAACGGGACGCCGCGATCGTACCAGTTGTAGCGGACGTCTCCGACCACGCCGGCGACGGTGAGCCAGGGCTCCTGGGCATCCGGGCCGCCGAATTTGAGGTGACGACCGATGGGATCCTGGCCGGGCCAATACCTGCGGGCCACCGACTCCGAGATGACGGCCACTTTGGGAGCATTCTGGTCGTCGGCTTCTCGGACGAAGCGGCCCTCGTGCAAAGGGATGTGCATCAGGCTGAGAAAGGACGGGCTCACGCTCTGTATCAGGGCGCTTCCGGCTCCGCCGCGTTGGCGGACCTGGCCCTCCACGGTGAAGATTCGAGAGTTGTTGATGTTGGAATAAGGCAGCGTGGCGGCGATGGAGACGTCGCGCGCGTTCGGAAGCTCGGCGACGCCGGATAGAACGCCGTCGTACAGGCGAATTGTCGTGGCAGCGTCCTTGTAGCGCGAATCAGGGAGCGTCAACATGAGCGTGAGCACTCCATCGGGTTGATAACTGTCGGTATCGCCGCGAAGCGAGCCCACGCCGCGAACCATGAGGCCGGCTCCGACGAGAAGTACAAGGGAAAGAGCAACTTCGCCGATCAAAAGAATATTTTTGAGCCGGTGATGAGACTGGCCCTGCGAGGAGCCGCGGCCGCCCTCTTTGAGGGTTGAATTCAGGTCGGGACGCGAGGCGCGGAGGGCGGGAAGCAAGCCGGAAACAATGCCGCAAAGGATGGCGGCTCCGGCGGTGAAGAACACGGCAGGCCAATCGAGAGAGAGCGTGTTCCAATTGGCGATGTATCTGGCGATCGACGACGGCATCTTGGACCTGAGCAAGCCAACCTGCCAAAAGGCGATGACCAGGCCAACGAGCATTCCAGCGCCTGACAAGGACCAGGCTTTCGGTGAGAAGTTGCCTGATCAAGCGCCAGCGGCCAGCGCCTAACGCCACTCTGAGAGCGATCTCCTTCTGGCGAGCCATAGAGCGAGCGAAGAGCACGTTCGAGACGTTGGCACACGCAATCAGCAGAACAAAGCCGGCAGCGATCAGGAGCATGACGATGTACTGATTCGTGAGCTTGCCGAGCATGAACTCGCGCGCGGTCATGACCATCACGCTCCAACCATGATTAGTGTCGGGGTAAGCGGACTCAAGGCGCTTGGCGATGCCGCGCAACTCGGCTTGCCCTTGTTCCGGCAGAAGCGGGGAACGCAGGCGTCCGAGAACGAATATGGAGCGCCCATCGCGGACGTTTTTCTGGCGCGAATCAAGCGCCAGCGGAGTCCAGAGATCGATGCCGGTAGGAAATTCGAAATTCTTCGGCATCACGCCAATCACCGTGTATGTCTTCAGGTCGATTTGGACCGGGCGGCCAATGATGCCGCGGTCACTGCTAAAGAGGCGTTGCCACAAACGGTAGCTCAACACGACGACGCGCTCGTGCCCGGGCTGGTCTTCATCCGGAGCAAAGGTGCGGCCGAGCAGCGGAGCGCCGCGGAGTAGCGGAAAGAATTCCTTAGAGACGTGGAGCGAGAGCAAACTCTCAGGGAATCCGCTGAGATTCAAATTCATGCTCATCCACTGGAACGCGGCCATGCGTTCAAAAGAATGGCTCTGGGCGGCCCAATCGAGATAATTCGCCGGGGCGACGCTATTGGGCACCTCGGGACGTCCGGGAGGAGTCTCCATGGCGATTACGACGCCGCGGTCGTCGGGCAGAGTCAACGGCTTAAAGAGGAATGAATCCGCCAGACTGAAGACGGCCGTGTTGGCTCCGATGCCGAGAGCGAGCGCGATGATACCCGCCGCGGTCAGGCCGGGCGATTTCAACATCGTTCTTATCGCGAATTTGAAATCGCTGATTAGAGTCATTTGGCGCTCCGGATGGGAAGTCTTTATTTTATGGCAGCGCGACGATGGCGGGGTCCGAAGGCAGTTCTTGCACACCTAAAGCTTATATATCCAAACAGCAGAGAAGCGATGGGAAACGCGACGGCTCCGATGTACATTCCCGATTGACGGTGTTTGGAGATACCAGCCACGGTGAGGTTCACATAGCCTAGCCGGATGGTGTAATACGCGAAGAAGGCGCAGGCGGCTCCGAAGAGCACGGAAAGGATTGTGAATACGCAGACCTTCCAGCGCACCTGACCAGTATAGGAGAGGACCTTGGCGATGTAAAGTACTCTGGTTATTTGCCAGTATTGAGTTTGGCTGCGTAGGAATTGATTTGCCCTCCCCATTCCGCCGCGGCACCTTCAAGCTGCTTCGCGAGCGCCGTTACATGTTCATTGGCAGCGGAATCCAGGGCGGTCCAATCGTAAGCAACGGATACCTCCGTTTTCTCGCTCCCGCTTTTCCGAACTGCGATGTCGATGCGAGTCATGATCACGTTGTTCAGGACAAATGCGTACTGGACGCGTCCCGTGGCGGGATCGAAGCGGGTCAGCATCCACACAGCGGAATGCGAGCCGTGATTCACCAGAAATACTGCTCCTTCTTTGTCGGCGGGAGGATTCGGATACAGAAATTGCGGTTTCCAATCGGGTGCCCACTTCTGCTCCGCCCAAGCCCCGAAGAGAGGGAAAGCCTGGTCGTAGGGAAGATTGGCTGTGAAGTGGAACTCGGTTCGGGCATGCGCGAATTCTGGCGTGATGGTCTGACTGGCGGCTTTGATCTGCGAAGCGAGCAAAGCTGCACTTAAGAAGAGAAATTTGGTCATGGCGCCAGTGTGAACCCGAAAGCTATAGACAGGTCAAGTGGTATTGGATACTAATCGCGGCGCAACGCAATCATGGGATCGACGGTTGTGGCACGCATGGCCGGCAATCCTCCCGCTACGAATGCCGCGATCAGGAAGACCGCCGCAGCGGTTCCGAGAACGGCCGGATCGACCGGTCTAATTCCGAACAGCAGCGATCGGAGTAGAGTCATGACGGCGAGCGAACCTGCAAGACCGGCCAGCAATCCTCCGCCTACCATTCCAAATAGATCTTTCAAGACGAGGAAGATGAGCTTATCCCGCCGCCCCCCCAGCGCCACGCGAATGCCAATTTCTTTAGTGCGGCGCGCCACCGAATAGTTTAAAAGTCCGAACAAACCAATGGCGGCCAAGACCAGCCGCGCTACTGACCCGAGATCGAGGGGTGAGCGCATATATAAAGCGAAATAGTTCGAGCCTTCCAAGGGGACGTAAACCATAGGATCCGGCGGGTTCCGTAAGTCGCCAAAGTACGCATTCGCCACGACGCCCACGACCTGATGGCGCATCATGCTTTTCCCCTACGGACGCTGAAATTCGTTCCCGAGCGCGGTCTCGCCTTGAAAGTATTTGCGTTCGAAGGCCCGATTTACGATTGTGGGGATAAGCTCGGCGCGAGCGGAGTTCTGCGGTTCAAAGTCGCGTCCTTTTAGCAGGCGAGTTCGGAGCGCTCCAAATAGCCTGCGGAAACACGATAAAGAATTTCTTCCCGTTCGGAGGGCGCTTTGCCGGGCAGAATGACTTGATGGGTCCAACTGCTGCCTCCGAAAATGGCCCAAGGGGCGATTGCCGCGGCTATAGTTGAGGCGACGACGCAAAAAAAGAGCACGCGCGTATCCATCGCCAGAGCAAATCGAACAGGATCGCTCTCTCGTGAAAGAAGACTGACGAGCAGGGGAGCGGTTTCCCGCGCAAAGGTCCAACCGAGACCTCCTGCTAACGCAGAAAGCAGCAGGCTTTCGGTGAGCCATTGGCGAATCGTGAGCGATTCGCGCCGAGTGAAACTCGCATCGCCATTTCCGCTGAACGCGCAGTAGCTCGGGCAAGCAGGAGACTGGCGACGTTGGCGCAGGCGATGAGCAGAATGCCCGAAGCGACAGTCGCCACGATCCACAAAGGACGGGCGAAGGTTCGCCGGAACGCGGAAACTCCCAGTGCGCCCGGGTGTACACGAAGGGCCATGTCGCGGAATTGGTTACGGATCACGGGTGGCATAGTGGGCATCCTTTTGATCACTTCCGCATTGTGAATCGTGGAACGCGGGTTGCAGACGCGCCTGCAATTGGGCACGGGTCACATACGGTGACGGAATTTCCTGCAGGCGTACGGTCGTCCTGGCTCAAGAACAGCCGGCCCAAGGCGGGCGGAACTCTCAGGATCTCAAAGGCATCTCCGGACACGAATTGCCGGGTAACTTTCTCCAGAGGAGCATCGGGAGTCGGGCCTTGCGCTTCTATTCGATTCGGGTAACTGAAAAGGGCGAGCCGGGCGGAGTCTGCGGCGGCAGCCCGGAACTGAAGATATAGCGGATAATTGAACGACTCGCGCTCACCGGTTCCGCGATCTGGAAAACCAAGACATGGGCATCTCTCCTTGTCTATTGGAAGCGTCCTACGCGAGACGCAATACCCGCGCTACGCCATTTGAAAAAACTGCTCCAGCGCTGCGTTTCGGCCGCTAATTGTTTGTTTCCTGCTCGGGTCATTCGATAGATTCGCGCGCGGCGCTTATTTTCTGTTAGCATCCATTCGGCGGCGATCCAGCCAGCCTCTTCGATGCGGTGCAGCGCCGGATAAAGGGACCCTTCCTCTATACGGAGCGCTTCTTCCGAAAGCTCCTGGATGGCGTTGGCGATTCCGTAGCCGTGTAATGGACCACGGCGGCTTAGTACCGTGAGGACGAGCAAATCGAGTGCAGTTTGGGCAGAATTAGGTAGCGGCACAACGAATACTCCGGTCGCTAGGGTAGCGATCTAGGTCTTGCAAGCTTTTGGCCCCGCTGTCAAGTACCGAATTCCGGCAATAGCTTCCTGTTGACAGCTTACCCAAGAGAGCGATATTCTTGGGTCGAAGCCTTACCTAAACGACTCGATCGAGGGTAGTTGAATGTTCTGGACACGCAAGCGGCGGGACGCGGATTTCTCGGCAGAGATAGAGGCGCACCTGGAAATCGAAGCAAGCCGTCTTCGAGAGGAAGGAGTTCCCGAGAACCAAGCCCGCGCGATGGCGAGACGCGCCTTCGGAAATCTGACCGCTACGAAAGAACGTTTTCACGAGAGCAAGCACTGGATATCTATTGATGGTATTGCAAAAGACGCAGTTTATGCGATTCGCAAGTTAAAGAGAGCTCCCGGGTTCAGCGTTGCGGCGGTTCTGCTGCTCGCGGTGAGCGTGGGATCGAACATCGCTGTTTTTCGGCTGATCGATACCGTCTTTCTACGTCCCATTGGCGTGGAAAGGCCTGGCGAACTGGTGAACATAGGTTCTATCGATAGCGCGGGCCGCACAGGCGGAATTTTCTCGACGATTCTTGAGCCCCTGAGAAAGGAACCAATCTTTCAGGGTGTCTGCGGGTTCACCACGCCACGACTCACGACCGAGATTAATGACGTGGTGGCGAGCACGGGAACGCTGGCCATGTCGGGCGACTGCTTTGCGACGCTTGGGCTGCATGCGCAGATAGGCCGCGTGTTTACGCTGAGTGACGATAGCGACTCTTCAGAACGGGTGGCCGTGCTGACCGATTCGTCGTGGCGGCGCGTATTCGGCGGTCGAACCGATGTTATTGGCCAGAAGCTAAAAGTGCAGGGGACGACGTTCACGATTATTGGAGTTGCCGATCGGCGATTTACTGGCCTGCTGCTCGGCTTTCCTCCGGGTTTAATTATTCCGCTGCAGCAGACGCCCCTGGACTTCGTGCCTGGAAGCAAACATAAGATCTCTTTTTGGGCGACAATCTTCGCGCGCAGAGCAGCGGGGATCTCGGCGGAGAACGTGTCAGCCAGAATCAAGGTGCTCCAAAAGGAATTGCTCGCAGAGAGTGTTCCGATACGATACAACGAAGCACAACGGAAGAACTACCTGGCAAGAAGACTGGTAGTGCAACCGGCGACGACCGGAGTCGATTGGATGCTACGAGAACGGTATGGCAAACCGCTGGCAGCGATTTTTGGAATTTGCGCTTCAGTGCTGTTGGTGGCGTGCATCAATCTGGCGGGATTATTGCTGGTGCGGGGTTTGAGCCGGCAACAGGAAATCGCGGTTCGGCTTAGCCTGGGGGCCAGCAGAGCGCGCGTAGGGAGATTGCTGATAGTCGAGAGTTTGATGCCAGTTGCTGCAGGGACCCTGTTGGGTCTGCTGTTCGCCACGTGGGCTATCGAAGCCGTGCTGGCTACAGCCGCACAGATCTATTCGAATATCAATCTGAATGTGCAGTTGAATGGAGAGACGGTAATTTTCGTTTGCGGCGTGTTTAGCGCAATCGCAATTCTGCTGAGTATCGTTCCTATTTGGCAGACGGCGCGCTTCGATGTGGCGGTTGCTCTGAAGAAGGCGGGCAGAGGGATCGTGGGAGCTGGGGCGGGCCAGCAAGTCTTGCTCAGTTTGCAGATTGCGCTAACGCTGGGACTGGTCGTCTGCAGCGGCCTTTTCACATCTTCGATTCAGCACATTTACAAACAAGATCTGGGCGTGGATACACGAGGACTTTCGGAAAGCTCTCTGTCACCGCTGGCCGCAGGGTATGGCCGGCTACCGCTGGCGCCCTATTATCGGGAACTGCTGCAGCGTATTGAAAGTTTGCCGGATGTGCGTTCAGCGACGATTGCGGATTTCGCGCCGTATTGGTCGATTTCGCCCCAGAGATCCGTCACAACGGTAGAAGGCAACCAAAGCTCGATTGAGATTCTGGCTTGGCCCATGCTGGTCACGGATCAGTTTGCCAGCACACTGGGACTGCGCCTGATCGCGGGAAACTCATTCAGTGCCGAAGATGATAAATCGACAGAGGCGCTAGCTATCGTTAGCGAGCCTCTCGCGAAGCTGTTGGGAGGTGAGCGGTTGATTGGCCAACATATCCGCTTGGGAACAACGCCGGAGTATCAGAAGCTGAAGGTGATCGGAATTGTTTCTAATGCGCAGATGAGCCTGGTAGATCCGGAGGAAACACAAATGCCTGCGGTGTATTTGAGTTATTGGCAACATCCGCAGGGATATGGTTGGCTGCTCGTCAAGACGGCTAGCGGCGTACCGATGGCGCCGAACGCGTTGCGGGGTGTCGTCCAACCGCTGGGGCGAGAGTACGTGGAGCGGTACAGTACGGCCGCGCAAGAGAAGGACAACGCGCTGGTCGAAAATCGGCTGCTCGCCTATCTGTCGATCGCGTTTGCAGTGTTGGGATTGGCGTTAGCGGCGGTGGGTTTGTTTGCATTGCTTAGTTATCGCGTGATCAGCAGGACGGGCGAGATTGGGATTCGGATGGCGTTAGGAGCCGAGCGTAGTCAAGTTCGCTGCATGATTCTCCGGCAGATTCTTGGAGTTGTCGTAACGGGAATTCTGGGTGGCGTGGGGGTTACGGTGCTTGCCGGCCCCATTTTCCGGAACCTGGTCTTCGGAATTGGCGTTTACGATTTCAAACTGCTGGCTACGGCGATAGCGGTCTTGGTCGCGACGGCGATCCTGGCGGCGTGGATTCCGGCGCAACGCGCGGCTTCTGTGGATCCACTGACTGCGCTTCGGCAAGAATGAATACTTACTTCGTGATACCGACCTGACTGAGTAGCCAGGCGTATTCGAAGGCGCGGTCCTTCAAGCGATCGTAACGCCCGGAAGCGCCACCGTGGCCAGCCGGATCCATTTTGATTTTCAGGAGCAGCGGATTCGAATCCGTCTTTAACGTGCGTAGGCGAGCAACATACTTGGCGGGCTCCCAGTACATGACCTGGCTATCGTGGAAACTCGTGGTCACGAGCATGGCGGGATATGGATGTTTTTCGAGATTATCGTAGGGGCTGTAGGTCTTCATGTAATCGTACGCCGCTTTTTCGTTCGGATCGCCCCACTCCAGGTATTCGCCAATGGTTAGAGGAAGTGAGGGATCCATCATCGTGTTCATCACGTCCACGAACGGAACGGACGCGTGTACTGCGCGAAAAAGATCCGGCCGCATGTTGACGACCACGCCCATGAGAAGACCTCCGGCGCTGCCGCCTTCGATGACGAGGCGATCTTTCGAGGTCCACTGCTCTTGAATCAAGTATTCGGCAGTGTCGATGAAGTCGTGGAAGGTGTTTTTCTTGTTCATCAGCATGCCGTCTTCGCGCCACTTCTCGCCCATTTCATTGCCGCCGCGGATGTGAGCGATGGCGTAGGCCATGCCGCGATCGAGCAGGCTGAGGCGTGAACTATCGAATTTCACGGGAGTCGCAAACCCATACGAGCCGTAAGCGTAGAGGAAAAGAGGAGCTTGGCCGCCGCGGCGAAAACCCTTCTTATAAACGATGGAGAGCGGAACCTTCACGCCGTCGCGCGCTGGTAGCCCAGAGGCGTTCGGAAACGTACTGCGTTGGATCGTAGCCGCCAAGAACCTCTTGGCGTTTCAAAAGCGTGGACTTGCCAGTCTGGGTGTCGTAGTCGTAAATGCTTTGAGGAGTGATGAAGCTTTGATAGTTGTAGCGATAGGTGGTCGATTCGTAGTCGCGGGTCTCGCCAGGATTAGCGGAATAGACGGGCTCCGGAAACTCGATGGCAGTCCAGGCGCCAGTCTGAAAATTGTGTAAACGCAGGCGATTCAGAGCCTGTGATTTCTCGATCGACACGGCGAAGTCTTTAAACAGGTCGATGTCTTCGATTAGAACGTCTTCCTGATGCGGTATAAAGATTTTCCAGTTCTTGAGAGCCGGATCGTTTTCCGGCGCGGTGACTATCTCGAAGTTCTTTCCGTCTTTATTGGTTCGGATATAGAAGAGCGTTTCGCGGTGATCGACGTAATAACGATGTTTTTTTTGCCGCGGCAGGAAGACGGAGAAATTCTCCTGAGGCCGATCTGCGCGTACATAACGAAACTCGGTAGTATCTTTGCTTTCGATTTCGAGAAAGATGTACTTCTTGTCGCGGGACTTTCCAGCGTCGATATCGTACAGCTCGTCTTTTTCTTCGTAGAGCGGCTCGAACATGTGGGAATTGAGCACATGCCGCCAGAGTTTGTCCGGGCGCTTGGTAACGGCATCCTCGGTCGTGAGGAATAGAGTTTTGTTGTCTGACGCCCACTCAACTGAGGTAACCCGTTCGGCAGTATCCGGCAAAATCTGTCCGCTGCGCAGATCCTTCACGTGAAGCGTGTACTGGCGGAAGCCGACGTAATCGATTGTGTAGGCCAGCAGATTCTGGTCGTCGCTTACTGAGAAGTTACCGAGTCCGACAAACTTATGTCCTATAGCGAGTTCGTTTAAATCGAGCAGAACCTCTTCAGGACCATCTGTGCTGCCTTTTCGGCGGCAACGGATCGGATACTGCTTTCCTTCTTCCGTACGGGAGTAGTAGAGATAAGGACCTTCGCGGACCGGGACGCTCAGATCGGTCTGTTTGATGTGGCCCAACATCTCTGTGTAAAGCGCTTCCTGAAATGGCTTGAGCTCGGCGGTCATGGCCTGGGTGTAGGCGTTTTCGGCCTCGAGGTATTGGACGACTTCCGGATTGGACTTTTCGCGAAGCCAATAGTAGTTGTCGACGACCGTAGTTCCGTGCCGAATTTCCTGGTGCTCAAGACGTGGCGCGATAGGCGGGGCCGGGGAAGTTTGGGCCGGAGAAATTATTCCTGCAGAAAGTGAGCCTGACAAAGCGAATATCTCTATCGTAAGGCTCGCTATCGGCAGGAGCCGGGGGGATTGGGATTATGAGATACTCAAACCACACTGGGGAGGTTCCATGCCTATTTACTGGACCGACCGCCGTCTGGCTACGTTTTCGGCTGTTGCGTTATTAGGTTTAGCGGTTTGTCCCGCATTCGCGCAAAAGGGCGCTGGCGCCCCAAGCACCGGAGCCGGTACAAGTTCGGGTACAACCGGTAGCCGCAGCCCTGTGGGATCCATTCCGAGCTCCTTCCCAAATTCGACCTCGACAAATTCCACGACGCCGAGCATGACGCGGCCTATTTTTTTGTCGGGCAAGGTGATGTTCGACGACGGGACGCAGCCAAGCGGGGATATCCGAATTGAAAGGGTGTGCGGCGGAATACCGCGGCTGGAGAGCCACACGGACTCAAAAGGCCGCTTCAGTTTTCAATTGGGACAGAATGCAACAGTAGACACCGATGCGGCGGACCCCTCCGCGGGAGGCGTGTTTGGCCGGCCTGACGGGCCGCTGTCATCAACGGGCGGAATGGCCGGAGCAAATGGCCCCTCAAGCAATCAGTTGTGGAACTGCGAACTTCGGGCTGCTTACCCTGGCTATCGTTCCGATGTAGTGGAGCTTGCAACCCGGAAATCGTTAGATGATCCGGACCTGGGCACAATCTTCTTACACCGCTTGAGCAACGTACAGGGAACGACTATCAGCCTCACGTCGGCAATGGCTCCGAGGCATGCGCAGAAAGACTACGAAAAAGGCATTCAGTTGGCAAGAAAAGGAAAGTTTGAGGAAGCCGAGAAGCAGTTGCTGGATGCGACGGATACGTACCCGAAATATGCGGTGGCCTGGTTTGCGCTTGGACAAGTTCAGCAGAAACAGGGAGAGGCGGATAACGCCCGCAAGTCCTACCAAGCAGCTATTGCCGCGGATGCAAAGTTTGTCAGTCCGTACGATCAACTGGCGCTACTCGCAGCGAAAGACCGGAAGTGGCAAGACACGGCGGATTACAGTAAGCAGGTGATCCAGCTAAATCCGGTTGAGTTCCCGAACGCGTTTTGGTACAACGCGGTGGCGAATTACAATCTCAAGAAACCTGCGGATGCGGAAAAGAGTGTTAGGGAGCTGCTGAAACTCGACGCACGCAAATTTCCGGACGCCGAAGAAATGCTAGGGCAGCTTCTCCTGGAAAAGGGTAATTACCCTGAAGCGGCAGGGCATCTCCGAGCGTATCTTGCGCTCGCTCCGAACGCGAAGAACGCAGAAGCCGTGAAGGAAGTACTGGCGAAGATCGATCCAGCGAACGAGCAAGCCAAGAAGTAGAAAAGCGGACAACAAAGCCGGGAGGGGCGTTTCACCGCGCTATGCGAGCGGTTGTACCCTGTCGCGCACGACCTTACAATTTAGGAACGCGTGGCAAATCCTTGGCTGCATTGGTGGACTGACAATCTTTCGTTGTGGGAGCAGCCGACATTTCCGCGGCTGCTGCTGGCTATGCTACTCGGCTCAGTGATCGGAGCCGAGAGACAGTGGCGGCAACGGGCGGCCGGCATGCGTACGAATACGCTGGTCTGTTTCGGCGCGGCGGCTTTTGTCGATCTGGGCTCCGCCATTGGCGGCGCCAGCACCACGAACGTGATTGCTTACGTAATCTCAGGCGTTGGATTCCTGGGCGCGGGCGCCATCATGAAAGAAGGCGGGAGCATCCGCGGTCTCAACACTGCGGCCACGTTATGGTGTTCGGCGGCGGTAGGGGCGTGCGCGGGCGCAGGTGAGATGCTGGACGCGGTTTTCGTCACCGCTTTGCTGGTTACGATCAATCTCGCTCTCAGGCCGCTGTCCCGCTCGATTGACCGGAGATCTTTGCGCGCGACGCGCAATGCGGGCGTTTACCGCTTGTCCATTATTTCCTCGCGAGATCACGAACAGAGCGTGAGCGCGCTGGTGATGCGTTCACTAGCGGCACGACCGCTTACGCTGCGCGAATTGCGAACCGAAGAGACTGAGGAGAGCGATGAAGTATTGATTCAGGCGCTGGTTGAATCTCTCAATCGCGATAAGGCGCTGGTCGAGAAGCTGGCAAACGAATTGAAGATGGACCAGAATGTCACGGGCGTGGAATGGGCGGAAACGAGCCTGGAGCCAGACTGACGATGTGGGCCTTTGCTGGTGGAGGAGGACGCTCGCGTAGTGCTCGAATTCTCTCGGTTCTGACGACAATTTACGTTTGTCTCGGCGGCCAAGGCGAGATTATTCCTGGCTATGATCAGCCGTACCGGCCGCAATATCATTTTTCGCCGCGTGAACACTGGACGAATGATCCCAACGGGGTGGTGTTCTTCAAGGGCGAATATCATCTGTTCTTCCAATTCAACCCGTACGGCGATGAATGGGGACATATGAGCTGGGGTCACGCGGTTAGTCCGGATCTGGTGCACTGGAGACAATTGCCCATTGCGTTACCGGAAGAGAACGGCGTCATGATTTTCACGGGCAGTACGGTGATTGACGCCAACAATACAAGCGGCTTCTGCACGGGCGGAGATGCTTGTATGGTTGCGATCTATACGGGCCACACGCCAGCCAGCGGGTCGCGCCCGGCGATCCAGACCCAGAATCTCGCTTACAGCAACGATCGCGGGAGAACGTGGACCAAGTATGCCGGTAATCCGGTCCTAAACCCGCATATGACGGATTTTCGCGATCCGAAAGTGTTGTGGTTCGAGCAGAGTCGCCGCTGGATAATGGCGGTTTCGCTGCCCAATGAGCACAAGGTTCGATTCTATTCGTCCCCAGATCTGAAGCGGTGGTCAGCCGTGAGCGACTTCGGTCCGGCTGGCGCAACCGGCGGGCAATGGGAGTGCCCGGAACTGTTCAAATTGCCCGTCGACGGAAGGGGAAACGAGAACCGCTGGGTGCTAAAAGTAGGACTCAATCCCGGCGGGTTGCAAGGCGGATCGGGAGAGCAATATTTCATCGGGGAATTTGATGGGAGCCGGTTTATTAATGAAAATCCTGTTTCCGCGACGTTGTGGACGGATTATGGAAAGGACTGTTACTGCGCTCTGACCTTCAATGGGCTGCCGCGAAACGAGGCTCCCGTGATGATCGGCTGGATGTCTAATTGGCAATACGCGGCATCTTTGCCGACCAAACCCTGGCGCGGGCAGATGACTGTTCCACGAATGCTGTCGCTGCGTAGGACTTCCGAGGGCATTCGGCTCTTTCAGGAGCCCGTGGATGCGCTCAGCCGGTTGCGTGCCGAGCATATACAATCTCGCGATCGACGCATGGAACAGATTAACCAGGAGTTTCAGCGTTCCAATATTGTCGACAGCCACAGTTTTGAGCTGAAATCGAGTATCGATCTTGGAACCGCGCAGGAGGCCGGATGGAAGTTGTTAGCGGCCGACGGGAGCGCCACATTCGTGGGATACGACCGCCGGAGAGGTACGCTGTCTGTCGATCGTACCCATTCGGGACTGACCAGGTTTAATCGAGACTTTCCGGTGCGGACGGAGGCTCCACTAAGGATCTCGGACGGAGTGCTGCGGTTGGATATACTCGTGGATCGCTGCTCCATAGAAGTATTCGCAGACGGCGGAAGGGTGGCGATGACGAACCTGGTGTTCCCATTGGCTGGCGCACAAGGGATCGAGGCGTATGCGAAGGGCGGCCGCCTGGGACTGGCATCCGCAGACCTGTGGATACTGCACTCCGCACATTAAGGCTACTGGGTTTCGCATAATCGTGCCGCACGACAAGAAATCAGCGCGGTGCTTGCGGATGCTGGAGCAGATTGAAGCGGTGCACCTGCGGCCATAAGGGTTGCGGTGGGTGGGCGGGCGGGGATCGTCTATACTAGTTCTTTGGGCTCAGTGGATTAGAAGCAGTGCGTCTTGGCGTGCTGTCCCACCGATAATAACGGTCGCCGCTCCCACACAACCTATACAATAAGGACCTGTAATGCCAAAACGTACGTTTCAGCCGAACAATCGGCACCGGGCGAAGACCCACGGGTTTCGTAAGCGCATGCAAACCGCCGACGGCCGGGCTGTGCTTGCGCGACGGCGAGCGAAGGGCCGCCACAAACTGACAGTAAGCGACGAACGCGCTGTTCGCGACGCGAAGTAACCGCCGCGGATTTCACTTGGTCCGCTGTCGCTACCTAAACCAAAGCGGATTGTCCGGTCGTCCGAGTTCCGCAACATTTATCAAAGCGGTGTACGCATGACGAGCCGCTACTTCGCAGCGTTTTGCCTGCGCGTCGAGGGAGACGACCCTTCGCGCTTTGGGTTCACCGTGCCGCGAGCTGTGGGAAAGGCCGTGCAACGCAACCGGGTGAAACGACGGATGAGGGAAGCGGTCCGCAGCTCAATTCCAAGGCCTTCCTGTGAACTGGGCCATCGTCTTCAATCCGAGACGAAATGTTCTAGACGCGCCTTTTGAGGATCTGTGCCGCGAGATCGGCCGGATATTTACGCGATGCAGAGAATCCTGATCGCGCTGTTGCACGGCTACCACGCGTGGGTCTCGCCGCTGTTGCCCTCCGCGTGCCGCTTCCATCCGACCTGTTCCGAATACATGGCGGAAGCAATCCGGCAGCATGGAGTATTCAAAGGCATCTGGCTAGGCATGAAGCGCTTGGGCCGCTGTCACCCTTTCCACTCCGGCGGGTACGATCCAGTGCAGTGATATGAGATCGAGATTTTTTTATGCCAACTGACTCCGGCGGCGCATCACCACAACCGCCTTCGATAGAGAAGCGCCTTCCGTTAGCACTGGCGCTGATGATGCTTGTACTGGTAATTTCGCAGTACATCTTTAAGCCAGCGCCTGGCCCTAAACCGGTCGTGCCAGTAAACGACAAATCCGCCGCGAAGGTTGTAGAAAAACCTTCGACGGCAAGCTCCGCGCCGATTGCGGCTCCGGCGAACACGGGAAGTCAGGTCCAGGCGCAGATTCAAGCGACGTCGGAAAGCACAACGGAAATCGACACGGATCTGTACCGCATCGTCTTCAGCAACCGCGGCGCAGTCATCAAGAGTTGGGTTCTGAAGAAATACCAGGACAATGCGGGCAAGCCGTTGGAAGTGATCCATCTTGACGACAAGGGCCAGCCGCTGAACAGCGTCGACAGCCAAGGAAAGGAAGCCCCTGTACCGCTAGCGTTCAGCATCGACCTCTCTGGCCGGAAGCTCACGACGGATCCTAATTCGGTTCTATTCGCCTCCAAAGTCTCGGCCGATCGCACGCGGATCGACTACGACTTCTCCGACGGCACAACGTCTGTCCATAAGTCTTTTCAATTCGCGAAGGATAGTTATCTTGCCGAGATCCAATCTCAGGTACTGGAAAACAACACGCCCGTGCCGCACTTCCTGACGTGGCGCGGAGGATTCGGAGATCAGACGATACACGCAGCCGCAGCCAACGAGCATACGGTGTATTACGACCAGGGCGCGGGGAAGCTGATCAAGAAGAATGCCAAAGACGCAAAGGATGGCCCGGTGACCAGTTCGGGCAATTACGCGTTTGGGGGCCTTGAAGATAACTTTTTCGCGGTGGTCGCTTTGCCAGCGGATTCCTTGTCGTTGGACGTTCGGACGTATGACGATCAGTTGAAGATTCCGCAGGAGGAGAAGCCGGCTCCTTTCATCGGGGCTGGACTTTCTACGGGCCCTCAGAACAATTTCTCGCTCTTTACCGGCCCGAAGGATATCGAGATTCTGAAGAAAGTAAATCCCAAACTTGGGCAGATCGTGGATTGGGGATTTTTCGGCATTCTGGCAAAGCCGCTATTCCTGTGGCTCAACTGGACGCACGATCACTGGACGAATAACTACGGTTGGGCTATCGTGCTGGTCACTTTAATCATCAATCTGGTGCTGTTCCCGTTACGCCTTTCCAGTTTGAAATCAGCTCGAAAAATGCAGCGGCTGCAACCGCAGATTAAGGCCATCAACGCGAGGTACAAGAACGTCGGCATTCGCGATCCGAAAAAGGCCGAGCAGAACCAGGAAGTTATGGATCTGTACAAAAAAGAGGGCGTGAATCCCGTCGGCGGATGTCTGCCGATGATCGTGCAATTGCCGTTCTTGTATGCGTTTTATCGAGTACTGAGCATTGCGATTGAATTGCGGCACGCTCCGTGGCTGTGGGTCACCGATCTTTCAGCGGCGGAGAACTTACCGATCCATCTACTGCCGATCGTTTTGGTTGTGACGCAGTTTGCGACTCAGAAGATGACGCCGGCCGCGGGCGTGGACCCGAACCAGCAGAAGATGATGATGTTCATGCCGCTGTTCTTCGGGTTTATGTTCTACTACTTGTCGTCGGGACTTGTACTATATTACTTAACCAGTAATGTGGTGGGCATCGCGCAACAGCTCCTTATCAACAGGCTTATGCCTGGTCCGGCTCCTGAACCGCCGCCCGCAACCAAAGCGCCTGTGAAGAGAAGCACGAAGAAATAACCGCATGAAATATACTGTCGAGTCGCTGCGGCCGAAGTTGGACGAATTCCTCCGGCCGCTCCTGGAGCACGCCGATTTCGAGCTGTCCTACGAGCTGCGCGCGGCCGAGAATCCACATCCCGAAGTAGAGAATCCGGAGGTTACGGTCAACTTCTCCGGTTCCGATGTCGAATTGCTGCTAGGCAATCGCGGCGAGTTGCTGCTGGCACTGGAGCATCTGGCGATGGAAGCGCTGCACATGCCGCCGGAAGATCACTCGCTGATCTCGTTTGACGCGAACGATTATCGTCTGTTGCGCGTAGAAGAGTTGCGGATGAGCGCCTTGGCAGCGGCAGAAAAGGTAAAGCGCACGCGCGTACCGTTCCACTTCAACCCGATGAGCAGCCGCGAGCGCCGGGTCATCCACCTGGCTCTGCGTGAAGAGAAGGAACTTCGCAGCGAGAGCGTTGGAGTGGGACCTGGGCGCGCCGTAGTCGTGGTCCCGGCTGACATGCCAACTCCTCCCGCTCCGCCGGCGCCCTCCCGCCCTCCCTTCGGCGCTCGGGACAATGGCCACCGAGGGGCCGATGCGCGGCGCGGAGGCGAGGGACGGCGGGGGCCTTACGATCGGCATCAGGGGCCACCGCGTGGTTCCGGCGGAAATCGTCCGCCTCGCGGCAATCGCGGACGCTAGTCTTAGCTTTATAGATCCGGTTTTCGATGAATCTGCGCGACACCATCGTCGCCATTGCAACTCCTCTGGGTCGCGGCGGCTTGGGGGTGGTGCGTCTGTCGGGGGCGCGCAGCCGGGAGATCGCGAGCGCGATTCTGCGGTTTCGACGCGATCCGCAGTGGCGTAGCTGGGGGAGCGAGCTGGCCGAGCTGGTTGATGGTGATGGCGGCGTGGTGGATCAGGTGGTTGTCTCATTTTTCGAGAGACCACGCTCTTATACTGCCGAGGATGTAGTGGAGATCTCGTGCCACGGCGCTCCGGTGGTCTTACGCTTTTGCCTGGAGCGGGCTGTAGAGCGCGGCGGGCGTATCGCCGAACCGGGCGAGTTTACCTTACGCGCTTACATGAACGGCCGCATCGATTTGCCGCAAGCAGAGGCGGTCCGCGATCTGATCGAGGCCACAACGTTGTACCAGGCTCGGGTAGCCGCCCAGCAGATCGAGGGCTCAGTGTCGCGGCGGATTCAACCGGCGAAAGAGCAGTTGGTCGAGCTGATCTCGCTGCTCGAAGCGGGGATCGATTTCGCCGAAGACGACATCAGTGTTGCGCCGGCGGAAGAGATCCTGCGGCGGCTCGCTGTAGTTCGGGGAGCAATTCAAAGTATGGTCGCGAGCTTCGCCGCAGGGAAGCTTGTGTACGAAGGCTTCACGCTGGCGATTGCAGGACGGCCGAACGTGGGAAAAAGCAGCCTGTTCAACCGGCTGCTGGAAAAAGATCGCGCCATCGTCACGGAGATTCCCGGTACCACGCGCGATACGGTGTCGGAAGCCACCACCATAGAGGGAATTCCGGTCAAGCTGGTGGATACTGCAGGAATCCGCGAAGGGAAGGACTTGGTCGAGACCCTTGGGATTGAGCGCAGCTATCAAGCCGTAGCCGATGCCGATCTAACGCTTTTGGTGCTCGACCTTTCGTCTGCGCCGAACGAGGACGACCGCAAGCTAATTGAGAAGCTGGGCGATTGCAGACCGCTCGTGGTCGGGAATAAATTTGATCTTTGTTGGGGACTCAGTGGCGATTGGTTGGCTGTCTCGGCGCTGACTGGGGAGGGCATTCCCCGGTTAAGACAAGCTATCCTGCAGCGCCTGGCTCCGGAAGGATTGGCCGCCCCGGAAAGCGGCAGCATCACGAACATTCGGCATGAGCGGCTGTTGCGTGAAAGCCTCGAAGCCCTCGATAACGCCCGCAAAGCAGTTGAGTTTCAGATTCCTCACGAAATGTTGCTGATCGATTTATATGCGGCGCTGCGGCCGATCGACGCCATAACGGGGGCAACGACGGCCGACGATATTTTGAATCGAATTTTTTCGACATTTTGCATAGGGAAGTAGGCCTCATCTACCCGCCTGCTGCCAATGTCTGACGATGCACGGCGTCAAGCAGACCGTTAATGAATGACAGCGACTCGTCATTTGAGAACTGGCGAGCGAGCTCTAGCGCTTCATCGATTACAACTGGTGGGGGCACCGCTTGCTGGCTTAATTCATAAATCGCCAGCCGGAGAATGTTGCGATCTACTACGGCCATTCGGGCGAGGCGCCAATGCTCTGACTTAGACTCGATGGTCTTATCAATCTGCTCGGCATTGGCAACGGTCCCGCGAGCCAGCTCTTCCATAAACTTGTCTGGCTTGGGCTTCTTCTCGCTTTCTTCGGAATAGAGCGTATCGTAATAGTGGGCGATTGCCTGGTCGACCGGTTCGCGCCGCAAGTCCCATTCGAACAGGACCTGCAGCGCTCGTTTTCTCGATCTGTGCCGCGCCGCCATATCTAGCGCTGTTCCCTTAATTGCCTAATCAAGTTGGCGAGTTCGATGGCCGCCTCCGCCGCGTCAGAGCCCTTGTTGCCGCTCTTACCGCCGGCGCGATCCATGGCCTGCTGCATGTCGTCGGTCGTGAGAACGCCGAAAGCGATTGGCACGCCTGTTTCAAGGCTGACCTGTTGAAGACCATCCGCGGCTCCGCCGGCCACGTATTCAAAATGAGGCGTGTCTCCGCGCACGACTGCGCCTAGAGCAACAATCGCATCGCAGTCGGGAGGCAAGCACCTTCGCCGCGATCGGCAGTTCCCAAGCGCCCGGCACTTTGACAAAGCTGATATTTTCGTGCGGGCAGCCGTGCTTTTGGAGCGTCTCCAGGGCACCTTTGGCGAGCTGCTCAGTGATGAACTCATTGAAGCGGCTCATGACGATACCGATGCGCAGATGCGTCGCGTCGAGCGATCCTTGGAAGGTCTGGTAGGGCATGAAGGAGGTACGAGCGCGAGAGTGCCGCGAGCGCTCGCTATGGGATAATTCAGTTTTCCCCTCAGTCTACCGCACAATGGATCCCCGCCTTATACGCAATTTCTCTATCATTGCGCACATAGATCACGGGAAATCCACGCTTGCGGACCGCTTGCTGGAGTATACCGGCGCTCTTTCTCAACGCGAAATGGTGGAGCAGGTGCTGGACACGATGGACCTTGAGCGTGAGCGCGGAATCACCATTAAAGCTCACGCGGTTCGCTTGAATTACAAAGCCGATGACGGTAATACGTACGAGTTGAACCTGATTGATACTCCGGGGCACGTCGACTTCACGTACGAAGTTTCCCGCAGCTTACAGGCTTGCGAGGGAACGCTGCTGGTTGTGGACGCTTCACAGGGCGTGGAAGCACAGACGCTTGCTAACACTTATCTGGCGCTGAACCATGATCTGGAAATCGTTCCCGTTATTAATAAAATCGATCTGCCATCGGCCGAACCGGAACGTATCAGAGAACAGATCGAGCAGGTGATCGGTCTGGATGCCAGCGAGGCTATTCTGGCCAGCGCGAAGAACGGGGTTGGCATTAAGGAAATCTTGGAGGCTGTTGTGCGACGGATTCCGCCGCCGAAGGGCGACCCCGCGGCTCCTCTACGCGCGCTCATTTTCGATTCGTGGTTCGATTCGTATCGAGGCGTGATCATTCTGACCCGCATCGTCGATGGCAGCTTGCGCAAAGGGCAGAAAATCCGGTTGTCATCCCACGGAACCACATATGAAGTCGACGGCCTCGGTTTCCAATCTCCGAAGCCTGTCCCCTGCGATGAGTTGAACGCGGGCGAAGTTGGTTTTGTTTTCGCCAACATCAAGACTGTTTCCGACGCCCAGATCGGCGATACGATCACGGACGATGCGAACCCCGCCGATGAGCCGCTGCCGGGATTCCAGGAAATCAAGCCCATGGTGTTCGCGGGACTGTATCCGGTGGAATCGCACGAGCACGGTCTGCTGCGCGATGCTCTTGAAAAATTGCGCTTGAACGACAGCGCCTTCAATTTTGAGCCGGAGAGTTCGGTTGCGCTAGGGTTCGGATTTCGCTGCGGTTTTCTGGGGCTATTACATTTGGAAATCGTGCAGGAACGCCTGGAGCGTGAGTTTCAGATCGACCTGATTACGACAGCTCCGGGCGTGCGCTATCGGGTGACCACCACAGCGGATGAGGTGATCGAGGTCAATAATCCGCAGAAGTTTCCCGACCCGTCATCTATCAAGCACACGGAAGAACCGATCATTGACGCCACGGTCATCACGCGCGAAGAGTACATAGGCGAGATCCTCAAACTGCTCGAAGAGAAACGCGGCGTGCAGAAGAAGTTCGAATACATCGGCACGGGACGGGTCCTCTTGCTGTACGAGTTGCCGCTGAACGAGATCGTGCTGGATTTTTACGATCGATTGAAATCCGCTTCGCGCGGTTATGCGTCCCTCGATTATCATTTGGCCGGGTACCGGGTTTCGCCGATGGTGAAGCTGGATGTGCTGGTGGCGGGAGAGCCGGTTGACGCGCTCTCCATGGTGGTCCATCGCGATTTTGCCTACGAGCGTGGGAAGATGCTGATCGAGCGATTGCGAAAGCTGATCCCCCGCCAGATGTTTGAAGTGGCTTTACAGGCGGCGATCGGTAATAAGATCATCGCGAGAGAGACGATTTCGGCGATGCGCAAGAACGTTTTGGCCAAGTGCTATGGCGGCGATATCACGCGCAAGCGCAAACTCCTCGAGAAGCAAAAAGAGGGAAAGCGGCGCATGAAGCGGGTGGGTCGAGTTGACATTCCGCAGGAAGCTTTTCTTGCCGTGTTGAAGGTGGGAAGCGACTCGGGCGAATAGCTATCCGGCTACAGCGGAATGTTCCCGTGCTTCTTGCGCGGCATTGTGTCGGTTTTATTTGCCAGCATTCGTAAGGCGCGAATGACTTTCGGCCGGGTCTCGTGCGGCTCAATCACGTCGTCGATATAGCCGCGCTCGGCTGCGACGAAGGGATTGGCAAAGCGGCTTCGATACTCCTCGATTTTCTCTTGCCGGCTCTCCTCGGGATTAGTCGCGGACTGCAACTCCCGCCGGTAGAGGATATTTACCGCGCCTTCCGGCCCCATTACGGCGATCTCGGCGGTCGGGTATGCGAAGTTGATGTCCGTGCGAAGGTGCTTGGATCCCATGACGCAGTAAGCTCCCCCATAGGCTTTGCGGGTAATCACGGTAATCTTCGGCACCGTAGCTTCAGCATAGGCGTAGAGAAGCTTCGCGCCATGTCGGATGATGCCGCCGAATTCCTGCGCCGTGCCGGGCAAAAAGCCCGGAACATCTTCAAAAGTCAAAATGGGAATCTCGAAAGCGTCACAGAATCGCACGAAGCGGGCGCCTTTGGTTGAGGAATCGATGTCCAGGCACCCAGCAAGATGCGCGGGCTGATTGGCGACAATTCCGATCGCCTCGCCTCCAAGGCGCGCGAACCCTACAACGATGTTACGGGCGAAATGTTCAGCGACTTCGAAGAAGTAGCCGTCATCCACGATGCGATGAATGACATCTTTGATGTCGTAAGGCTTGTTCGATTCGAGAGGTATGACAGTGTCCAATTCGCGGTCTTGCCGGTCCTCCGGATCGTTACAGATTTCCCGGGGGACGCCATCTAAATTGTTTTGCGGTAGGAAGCGCACCAATTCGCGAATGCTGCGCAAGCAATCTTCGTCATCGGCGGCAAGAAACTGGGCGACGCCGCTGGTCGAATTGTGTGTCATCGCACCGCCTAGGTTTTCTTTCGTGACGTCCTCATGGGTGACGGTTTTGATCACGTCAGGGCCAGTTACAAACATGTGGCTGGTGCGATCGACCATGAAAACGAAATCCGTCAATGCCGGTGAATAGACTGCACCCCCGGCGCAGGGACCCATGATCGCGGAAATCTGCGGGATCACTCCGCTGGCCAGAGTGTTGCGAAGAAAAATGTCGGCGTAGCCGGCGAGCGAAACCACACCTTCCTGAATACGTGCCCCGCCGGAGTCATTCAAACCGATGATGGGAGCGCCAGTTTTCACCGCCAGATCCATCAACTTCACGATTTTCTGCGCGTTCGCTTCTGACAGTGAACCGCCAAAGACAGTGAAGTCCTGCGCAAACACGAACATTTGGCGTCCGTGGATTAGCCCGTGCCCTGTGATGAATCCGTCGCCATCGATTACGTTGTGCTCCATACCGAAGTTATGGGAATGGTGACGAACCAGCTTGTCCAACTCCTCGAAAGTGCCTTCGTCCAGTAGCAGCTCAATGCGCTCGCGCGCGGAAAGTTTTCCCTCGCGATGCTGACGCTCTTTACGTTCGGGGCCACCGCCTTGTTCGGCGCGCGCGTGACGACGCCGGAGCTCTTCTAGCCGGTTCGCGATCATGTCAGATAGTAATATGAACAGTCCCCAAGGCCTCGTTGCCGGAACTGCGGGGCATATCGACCACGGAAAAACGACGCTCGTTCGGGCGCTGACCGGCATCGACACCGACCGTCTCGCAGAGGAAAAAAGGCGCGGCATTTCGATCGATCTCGGTTTTGCGCATCTCACGTTGTCCGACGGCCGCCGCATCAGCTTTATCGACGTACCGGGTCACGAGCGTTTTATTAAGAACATGCTCGCGGGCGTGGGTGGCATTCAGGCTGTTCTGTTGATTGTGGCTGCCGATGAATCCGTGAAGCCGCAGACGAGAGAGCATTTCGAAATATGCCGCCTGCTGGAAATCCAGCAGGGGATCGTCGTACTGACCAAAATCGATCTCGCAACGCCGGAACAGATTTTCGTAACACGGGAAGACGTAAGAGCTCTATGCGCAGGTTCCTTCCTCGAGGGCGCGCCAGTCGTTCCGGTAAGCGCGGCGACCGGCCAAGGACTCGCTGAATTAAAAGCTGATCTGGCCAAGCTGGCAGATCGCACGACGGCGCGAGACGACGCTGGTCTCATGCGCCTCCCGATCGATCGCAGTTTCGCGCTGAAGGGATTCGGCACGGTGGTGACGGGCACGATGTGGAACGGTCGACTGCGGGTGGGCGATACGGTTCGAGTCCATCCCGGCAAACGTGCAGCCCGCGTCCGGGGACTCGAAGTACACGGCAAGCGCGTTGAAGTTGCTCTGGCGGGGCAGCGCAGCGCGGTCAATCTTACCGGAGTCGATAGCTCAGAGCTTCGGCGCGGTTTCGTCCTTACGCATCCCGACAATCTCGACCCCACCAAGTTGCTCGACGTTACAGTCGACTGGCTGACTGATTCCGCGATCCCCGCGAGGCGTGCGCAGTTTTTATTTCATATCGGGACAGCCGAGGTTCCGGCCGTTCTAAAAGTGCTCGGCCGCCGTGATGGATCGGTGGCATTCGCTCGCTTATGGCTGGACGAGCCGGTACTAGCTCTGCCGGGAGACCGCTTCGTGTTGCGGCGTCCGTCACCGGCGGAAACGGTGGCAGGGGGTTCAGTGGTTGACGCATTTCCGGCCGCTCGACTGAATCGCGTCAAAGCCATCGCCCGGCTGAAGTCGCTGGTCGAGGCCGATTCCGCCAAACGCCTCGAGATACTGATCGAAGAAAGCGTAAATGGCCGCGGGTTGCCCGAGCTTGTGCGGCTAACCGGTTTGCCGCCGGATACTATTCGATCGCTTATCGGGCAAAATCCGAAACTTCTGTTCGCTGAAGCGGCGCAGCGCGCGGTGAGTACAATTTGGCTTGAACAGATGCGCCAGAAGCTGTGTACCTGGCTGCGCGATTTTCATATCGCGCACCCAGCCGCAGCAGGCGCGCCTGTTGCGAGCGCCCGGCTGAAAATCGAGCCCAACCTCGCGACCGTTATCTTCGATGGGTTTCCAGGGATACGCGTACAGGGCGATGTCGTTTCTTTGGCAAGCCACCGAGCGCAAGTCAGCGATGCGGAAGCCCAGATGCTGTTACAGATCGAGCGGGCGTTCCGGGAGGCAGGCTTACAACCACCTCCTGCATCCGACGTATTGCGCTCCACAGGTACTGATCCGAAAAAAGGACGTGGCTTGCTGGAGACGCTTATCAAGGCTCAGAAGCTGATGCGCATTTCGGACGATCTCATCTTTCACGCCGACGTTCTTTCGCACGTGCGAAAGTCGTTGGCCTCCTATAAAGGGCGTAGATTTTCTGTTGCCGAATTCAAGGACTGGACACAGGTATCACGCAAATTTGCAATCCCGTTGCTCGAGTATCTAGACCGCCAGCGCGTCACGCGGCGGGAGGGTGACGCGCGAGTGGTTCTCTAAAATTCAGAGCGCCTCAAGGATCAGGCACTTTAGATAATGCGTCTCCGGCACGGTTAGCAGAATGGGGTGGTCTTGCGACTGGGTGCGCCGCTCCAGGACGCGCAACTGCTTTCCGCAATCGAGCCCCGCGGCTGCAATGACTTCCAGCAGATGCGCTTCGCTCATGTGATGCGAGCAGGAGCAGCTCACCAAAATTCCGCCTTTTCCGAGTAGCCGCAGCGCACGCAGATTGATCTCTTTATAGCCGCGGGCAGCGCCTTCCAAGGCAGAGCGCGATTTTGCAAAAGCAGGCGGATCTACGATGACCATATCGAAATTCTGTCGCGCCGCCACGAGCCCCGGCAAGTAATCGAGCACGTCGGCTTCGTGAAAAGCGATATTCGTCAAGCCGTTAATTGCGGCGTTCTCCTTTGCTAAATCCAAGGCGGCCGCTGAGCTATCGATGGCTTGCACCGATTCGCACGCGGATGACAGATGCAGGGCGAATCCGCCGATGCCGGCAAAACAGTCCAACACTCGTCCTTTCGCGTAGCGGCGGGCGGCCAAATAATTTTCGCGCTGATCCAAGAACACGCCCGTCTTTTGTCCACCGAGAAGATCGGCGCGGCAAGTCAGTCCATTCATGGACACCTCGACGCGTTCGGGCACCTCTCCGGCGAGCACACGCTTTTCGAGCGGCAGATCTTCTTTGGCGCGTACGGTGACATCGTTTCGCGCGAGGATACCCTTCGGCGCGAGGAGGACCTGTAAGATGTCGATAATTTCCGCGGTAAGACGATCCATGCCCTGATCCAGGAATTGCACAACGAGCCAATCGCCGTATCGGTCCACAATCAATCCGGGAAGGAGATCTCCTTCGGCGTGTATCAAGCGGTAAGCGTTGGAATCCGAGACGACCCGCTGCCGGTGTTCGTACGCCGCAGTAATGCGGGTAAAGAGGAAATCTCGATCCACCAGTTTGACGTGATCGCTCAGCAGACGCAAGGAGATCTGCGAAGTGGAACTGTAGTGCGCTACGCCCAGTGCCCGGCCCTTGTAGTCGAGGACGCGAACTACGTCACCGGGTTGCGCGGAACCTCGATCGAGAACGTCACTCGAGAAAATCCAAGGGTGTCCGGAGTGGACTCGATCGGCTCCTTTTCGATTGACGCGAACAGTTGACAAGCCGGACATCGCCTCATTTAAACAAAGTTAATGTGAAGGCTGGTCAAATCCAGGGAAAGCGCTAGTCTCATTTGTTGAGTTGGGGAACGTGGGACAACAGTTTTGGCAGTGACTCTCATCCAAGACCTGCGCTTTGCGTTGCGCATTGCGCGGCAGAATCCGGGAAGTACCTTTGCGGCGTTCATAGCCCTGACTCTTGGAATAGGCGCCGCTACGGCGATCTTCAGCGTTGTCAACAGTGTCATTCTGCGGCCGCTGCCGGTGAGAGACGAAGCTAGCGTTGTAAGAATTTTTGAAACGGATTCCAGGTCAGACAAAGATCCGGTCAGTATGGCCGATTACTTCGATTGGAAAGGCCATCTGAAATCATTTGCGAGTCTTGCTTTGTACCGTCTCAATCAAGCGAACCTTAGCGGTGAGGGAGTTCCTGAACGCGTGCGCACTCTGGAATGCGACTCGAAGGCGCTTCCATTACTTGGTGTAACGCCGGCCCGTGGACGCAACTTCTACCCGGAAGAGGATCAGCCCGGCCACGGCGACGTGGCGATGCTGAGTTGGTCGTTTTGGCGAAGCCATTTCGGCATGCAAAGTGTGATCGGGCGGAAGATCATCCTCGATGAGAAGCCTTACACGATTGTCGGGATCTTACCGCACGATTTTCTTGTTCTCGGAGACCGGGATATTTGGTTGCCGGTCACTTTCGATCTCAGCAAACTTTTCAACACACGCGGCTACCGCTGGTACATGGGGCTCGGCCGGCTTCGCCCCGGCGTGTCCGTGGCGCAGGCGAATGCCGAATTAGCTACGATGGCCGCCTCTCTCGCGGCGCAATATCCAAAACAAAATAGCGGGGTCAGCGCAAGGTTAATAACCCTCCGCGATTCGATTAGCGGAAACGTCCAGCCCGCTTTGCTGATGTTGTTCGGCGGGGTACTGTGCGTGTTGTTTCTTGCCTGCGGCAACGTGGCGAACCTGGCGCTCGCCCGTGCATCCGCGCGGCAGAGGGAGATCTCAGTCCGTATTGCCGTCGGTGCAAGCCGCGCGCGACTGTTTCGCCAACTTCTTACGGAAAACATTCTGCTTTCGCTCGGGGCGGCGTTGGCTGGACTCGGTTTGGCGGCGGGAGCCGTCCGAGTCTTGAGAACGCTTCCGGCTACGCACATTCCGCATCCGGAAGAAATTACGCTGGACTGGCGGGTCTTGCTGTTTGCAATCGCGATAGGAGCTTTGACCGGCATGGGCTTTGGGCTTGCTCCGGCCATTCGCGCTTCATTGATTCGCGTGCACGACACTTTGAAGCAATCGAGCGGGCGATTGACGGAATCGAAGCAACAGCAGCGGCTGCGGACATTCTTCGTAGCTTGTGAAACAGCTGTGGCGGCGTTGCTTCTCATCCAATCGGCTTTACTCATCAAGAGTTATGCGAAGGCGTCTCAAATCCACCTGGATTTTGAGCCCGATCATCTGCTTGCGGTGCATGTCTCGCTTTCTTCATCGCGCTTCGATGCGCGGCATCCAGGGGCCATCGATCTTTTCGCGCGCGGCGTTTTGCAGGGAATTCGCCGTATTCCAGGAGTGCAAGAGGCGGCGATGACGACCGATTTGCCGATGACCGGAACCGGCGGCGGTGCGGGGATTCTTGTGGAAGGCGAAGCCAGGCCAAAAAACATGTGGGACACGCCGTACGTGCAGTGGACTCGTATCTCACCGGGATATTTCCGGACCATGAAGATTCCTCGCATTGCAGGCCGCGAGTTCGATGAACGCGACCGCAATGGCGCGCCTCGGGTCGCAATCGTGAATGAGGCGCTAGTTCGGCAGTTTTTTGACGGGAGAGATCCGATAGAGAAACATTTGTCCGCCCTCTCAGACCAGCCGCAATGGAGAGAAATCGTAGGTGTTGTCGCTGACGTTCCGCAACTTGGAATTGAGAAGAAAGCTTTGCCTGAGGCATTTTTTCCATTGGCTCAAGTGGAAACTCAATGGCTTGCGATTCTAGTGCGGACCAATGGCAATCCGCTCGCATACGTGAATGCCGTTCGCGCGGAGGTCCGCAAGGTGGATCCGGCGATCGCCGTGTTCCTGCCGAGGACAATGGAGCAGATCATCACTGAGCAGCTTGGATGGCGAGTATTTCAAACGTCCCTCGTGGGCGTGTTCGCGGTTGTCGCACTTTTGTTGGCATGCATCGGCATTTATTCGGTGGCGGCTTATTCGGTGACTCAGCGCGTGACGGAGATTGGGATCCGAATGGCCTTAGGGGCTGATAGCCGCAGCGTTCTGCGTATGATTATCCGGCAAGGCGCGACGCCCGCTCTGGTGGGGACATTGGCGGGAGCGCTCTGCTCGTTGGGAACCGCAAAGCTGCTTTCGGAACTGCTTTACGGCATCACGTTCACGGACCCCGCCAGCTACTTGACGGTTCTGGCGATTCTCTTCACAGTGGCGATGCTAGGTAGCTATATCCCGGCTCGGCGTGCTGCCGCTCTCGATCCGGGGGTCGCTCTGCACTACGAGTAAATCGGCGAGCTCCCTTAAACGTCGAGGTTGCGTACATCGAGGGCATTCTCCTCGATGAACTTCCGCCGGCTCTCGACGTCCTCACCCATCAGGGTTGAAAAAATCGGTTCGGTTTCCGCAAAGTCGTTCAGGTCCACTTGCAGCAATGTGCGTGTTTCGGCGTTCATGGTTGTAGACCAGAGCTGCTCGGCATTCATCTCGCCGAGTCCCTTGTAACGCTGGATATTCACTTCGCGCATGCCTTCGCTCTTGACGGTCGAAAGCAGGTCGCGCCAGTTCTGGATGATATCGCGCTGCCCATCTTTCACGATGGTGAAGGGCGGCCGATTCAGCCGCGCCACCTGCTTAACCAAAGTACGAAGGCGG
The DNA here is from genome assembly GCA_963795445.1 of uncultured Acidobacteriaceae bacterium. Lineage (GTDB taxonomy): Bacteria > Acidobacteriota > Terriglobia > Bryobacterales > Bryobacteraceae > Bog-105. Next base: position 725,877 of record CAWCHX010000004.1, read on the forward strand.
CGGAACTCGGGCAACGACAGAAATTCCGTGTTGATATAGCGCACCGCATTGGTGGGATCCTTATAGCTGACCATCCACGCGGAGTGTTCCTCTTCGCGCTCCACTGTGACTTCCAATTTGGCCTGTTTCAACCGTTCGGCGACAACCTGGACGTTTTGCTCGTTCTGCAAATCCGCCTTGGAATCGATAGGAAGAGTGACGTCAGTGAGGACGTCCACCACGCGCGAATCGCGTACGCGGCGCTCCAAGCGGCGGCTAATCTGGGCGAGTTCATCGAGCGACATCAAAAAGCCGCGAAGCTCCGCGCCTTCGATAGTTGAGGGCTGCCCATCCGTGCCGGTCAACTCTACTGCGAGATTTTCCGTGGCTCGGCGGAGGATTTCGCGCGTAAATTCCTTGTCATCTTTGATATATTTTTCGCTTTTTCCCTTTTTGATCCGGTAGAGCGGCGGCTGCGCGACGAACACTTTGCCGCGCGTGATCAACTCCTGCATGTGGCGGAAGAAAAACGTGAGCAGCAGGGTGCGAATGTGCGAACCATCCACGTCGGCGTCGGTCATGATGATGATCTTGCCGTAACGCAGTTTGGGCATCTCGAAATCATCGCCTTTGCCGATGCCTGTACCGATGGCGGTGATCATAGCCCGAATTTCTTCGTGACCCAGCATTTTGTCGTAGCGGGCCTTTTCGACGTTCAGGATCTTGCCTTTGAGCGGCAGTATCGCCTGATAACGCCGATCGCGGCCGGATTTCGCTGTTCCACCCGCGGATTCACCCTCCACCAGAAAGAGTTCGCAACGATCCGGATCGCGCTCCTGGCAATCGGCGAGTTTGCCTGGCAAACCGCCCGAATCCAAAGCACCTTTGCGGCGTGTCAAATCGCGGGCTTTTCTGGCTGCTTCCCGCGCGCGCGAAGCTTCAATAGCCTTGGTAATAATTTTTTTGGTAACGGGCGGATTCTTGTCGAAGAACTCGCCCAACTTTTCGTTTATTAGCTGGACGACATGGCCCTGAATGTCTGAATTCAGCTTGCCCTTGGTCTGACCTTCAAATTGAGGCTGGGGCAACTTGACGCTGATTACAGCAGTGAGGCCCTCACGCACGTCATCGCCCGTGAGATTCTCTTTTTGATCTTTGAACAACCCACTCTGCTGCGCAGCGTAGTTGATGGTGCGTGTCAGAGCGCTGCGAAAACCGCTGAGATGCGATCCGCCGTCTACCGTGTTGATATTGTTTGCGAAGCTGAATACATTCTCAGAGTACGAGTCGTTATACTGCAGCGCGACTTCGATGGTCAGCTTGCCGCCATTCGGCAACTCGCGGTCTCCTTCGAAATGGATCGGCTTTTCGTGCAAGACTGATTTCCCGCGATTCAAGTGCTTGATAAATTCCGCAATCCCGCCGCTGTAAAAAAATTCTTCAGAGCGGATGTCCTCACCACGTTCATCGGCAAGCGTAATCTTCAGGCCCTTATTCAGAAACGCAAGCTGCCGCAAACGCTGTGCCAGGGTATCAAAGTTGAACTCCGTGGCATCCATGATGGTCGGGTCTGCTTTGAACGTTATTTTCGTGCCGGTCTTGTTCGACTTACCGGTCTTAACCAACGGCGCTTTGGGGGCGCCTCGCTCATAGTCCTGTTCCCAGGTCCCTTTTTCGCGCCATATTTCGACGTGTAGCGTTTCAGAAAGAGCGTTAACGCAGCTCACGCCCACGCCATGGAGGCCGCCGGAAACTTTGTAACTGTTGGAATCGAACTTGCCGCCCGCGTGCAGTTTTGTCAAAACTACTTGCGCAGCGGAAACACCTTCCTCTTCGTGGATATCGACCGGGATTCCCCGGCCGTTATCGACAATCGTAATGGAGTTATCGATGTGAATAGTCACACTGACTTCAGTACAGTAACCGGCCAGAGCTTCGTCAACGGAATTGTCGACCACCTCATAGACGAGATGATGAAGACCCATCTCGCCAGTAGATCCGATATACATCGCGGGGCGGAGACGAACAGCCTCCAGCCCCTCGAGGACTTTGATACTGGTGGAGTCGTAGTTTTCGTTTTGAGCCACAGTAGCCATACTTTTAAGAGTCACTAGCGCAATAAAGAACCTTACGGTTCTGTAATGCATTTCTAGTGCATTCATCCCTTTCTTGTTACTCTTCAGATGCGCATGGGCATCACGACATAGCGGTAGATTGTACCGGCTACATCAGCGTTCGCTTCAGCGCTCTTCGCTTCAACGCCATCCGCTTTACCGCTGTGTGGCCGCAACTCACCGGCGCTGTTCGCGTCCTTGAAATGAAATTCCACCTCGCTCTGATCGACTGAACGTAAGAAGTCGAGCATGTAGTGAGCGTTAAAACCGATCTCTACGTCGGGGCCGTCATAATCCACCGGGATGGTCTCTTCGCTCTCACCTGTTTCCGAGATCGACGAATGTACCTTCAGCTCCCCTTTCAGAATTTGAAGACGTATGGCCCGGGAGCGCTCATCGGCAAACTGAGCCACTCGTTCAATTGCCGCTTTTAACTCATCCCGCTGAATGATCAAGGTGTGCGGTTGTTCTTTCGGCAGTACCCGTTCGTAATCCGGGAAATTGCCCGTCAGCTTACGGCTGAGCAGCAAGCGTTTCTCGATGCGAAAAAATAGGTGGTTCTCGTTGCCCGAGAACTGGATTTTCTTGTTTCCGTCGTCGCTCGCCAACTTCTGGATCTCACTCATGGCCTTCTTTGGCAACAAAGCGCGGTACGAACCAGTAAGTCCCGGAAGGGTCACGGTTTTCTCAATTAAAGCGAGCCTGTGACCATCGGTCGCGACCATCACCAAACCGGTGTCTTTCAAGATGAGCAGCGCGCCATTCAATGTGAAGCGCGATTCCTCCGCCGAAATGGCGAATATGGTGCTGGAAATCATTTGCGAAAGCACGCTCAGCGGGATTTCAGCCAGCACTTCCGGCATTTGTGGGAGTTCCGGAAAACTCTCGCGCGACATACCTGCAATCCGCGTCCGGGATCGTCCGCAAACGAAACTGGCCCACTGATTCTCAGCAAGTTTCACCTGAACCTCAGCGTCCGGCAGCAGCCGCACGTAGTCCAGCAGGCGCCGAGCCGGGATCGTGCCTGCGCCCTCTTTCTTGATTCGCGCTGGACAAGCGCAGCGGATGCCCAGTTCCAAATCCGTCGCGGTCAGCCAGACCTGATCGTGGTCGGTCTCAACCAGGATGTTCGAAAGAATAGGGATGGTGGTCTTCTTCTCAACCACCCCTTGCGTGAGTCCCAATTCCCGTACTAAATCGGACTTGCTAACCGAGAATTCCATGCGTTTACGAGAGAGCTCCTTGCTCCTGATGCCGCTTTCTATTCTTCCTAAGCAGATACTTACTAGGTACTAAAAGAGAACCGTTTTAGTAGAGGTTGTGGAAATGTTGAATTCCTTCTAAATTATAGCAAAAAATGCGGTTCTCCATGTTCTTGCTTGTGAATTTCGCCTCAATAACCCCTGCAATATTTACTAGGCCGAAAACCCTGCACAGCCTTAAACATAAGATCGGCGGCAGGTATGTGGAAAAGCGTCATATGACCTATTGGAGTGAATCCGTTAGCGAATGGATAAGGTTGTTCAAATCCTCGTTTTGCTGGCGCAACTCTTCAATCTTATGGATGGAATGCAGGACGGTGGTGTGATGCTTACCCCCGAAATAACGGCCGATCTCCGGGAGCGAGGCATGCGTTAGATCCTTCACCAAATACATGGCAATCTGCCGCGGGTACGCGATCTGCTGGGTGTTGCTTTTCATCTTGAGTTGGGCGGGTTGCAAGTTGAAGCGCTCACCCACCGCGCGCAGGATCGATTCGACAGAGATTTTGCGCTCAGACCCGGTATTCAGGTGTTTCAAAGTTTGATGCGCCATAGCCAAAGTGATGGGCTGGCCGGTGACTGACGAGACGGCGATCAGGCGTGTCAAGGCACCCTCCAACTCGCGAACGTTTGATTTTGTCTTGGTCGCAATAAAAATCCGGACGTCCTGAGGCAAGGCCATTCCCTCAGACTCGGCTTTCTTATCCAAGATGGCCATCTTGGTCTCCAGATCCGGCGCCTGCACGTCTACCATGAGGCCCCATTCGAAGCGGGACCTCAAGCGTTCCACCAGACCGGGTAGTTGGCTCGGCACGGAATCGCTAGAGATGACGATCTGCTTCTGGTGATCGTAGAGATCGTTGAAGGTATGGAAGAACTCTTCCTGCGTGCGCTCTTTTCCGGCGATCACGTGAATATCGTCGATGAGCAGCACATCCGCGGAGCGGTAATGACGATGAAAGAGCGACATCCGATCGAGCTTGATGGAAGTGATCATCTCGTTCATGAAGCGCTCGCTCGACGTGTAGACGACATTCAGCCCAGCGAAATTATCGAGAAGGCTTCGTCCGATGGCATGCATCAGGTGCGTCTTACCAATACCGACGCCGCCATAGATGAATAGCGGGTTATAACTGCGCGAAGGCATTTTGGCGACAGCCTGCGCCGCAGCGTGAGCCAATTGATTGGACGAGCCGACCACATACGTTTCGAACGTGAGGCGCGGATTCAGCCACGTGGCTGTTTTCTCGAATACAGGCTCAGCAGAGTGTGGGTGCCCGTTCGCGGTCATCTCACTAGACGCAGCATGGGCTGCCGCCGCGATTGCGGGAAGAGAATCGATCTCGTATAAAACTTTGCGAATCGGTAGGTTAAGTTCCTGGATGGCGGAACGGATGCTGGCGCTGTACTCCTGCCGAATCCAGGCCTCTGTTGGTTCGTCGGGAACGCGAACGGTAAGCTCACCGTCATGCAAGGACCCGAGAGTCGTTCGAGAAATCCAATTCTGGTACGCTCTTTCGCTGAGCTTGACCGCCAGCCAGCCTTTAACCTGCTCCCATGCGTCACGCAACCGTAACACTCCAATCCAGAGGCGTACTATTCCCACATCTTTTCCACTACTGTGGAAAAGCCAATCTGCTCGATCTGTGAGGCTAACTTGCCAGCGCTAAGCAGCAGACAACGAGTTGGGGGGGACTGTCTCCGTCAATTCGGAAATCACAGAATAACATAGCGTTTACGTTTTCAACTGGAAATCTGGAATCATTTTAACTTATTGATAATAGGCATCTTATCTAAACGTCAGGACTTGATCGAGGGGTATGAAAGCCGTTATAGGAAACTAGCACTTCTACTAAGGTCCTCTGTTGCAATCACATGAATTGACTTTGCAACAAAGTCATCAGAGAATGTCGGTTAGACCCTTTCTCGAAGCGGGAGTAGCTCAGTTGGTAGAGTGCAACCTTGCCAAGGTTGATGTCGCGGGTTCGAATCCCGTCTCCCGCTCCAATTGAAGCAGCGCTGTTAGTAATCTCGCCTACATTCGTGATGCGGTCATGTCTGGCTGTCGCTTTGGCCGATTAGGAAGCAGAGACCGAACGCGGTCAACTATTTTCCACATGCCACGTCGTAGAGGATGGTGAGGCGATTTTTCCAAACGAACCGAGTCGCGGCGGTAGCCGCGGGGTTTTTGCTGCTCACTCCCCTAATCGCGACAGGCAGCAAGAAAATAAAAAAGATCAAAGCGACAGCGAACCCGCCCCAGTACATCGCTTTTAGTAAACCGTTGCCTCGGGACGCGCAACTTCACCACGCACTGGAGCGGCTCACCTTTGGGCCCCGGCCGGGAGACCTGGAGCAGATCCAACAGATCGGACTTGAAAAGTGGCTGGATCTGCAGCTCCATCCCGAGAGAGTTGCGGAGAATCCCATGCTGGAACAGCGGCTAGCGCCGCTGGAGTCGCTTAGGCTGAGTATTCACGACACATATGTCCACTACCCGCCGCCGCAAGTGATCGCCGCCGTGGCTCGCGGCAAAGGGCAACTGCCGGAAGATCCGGAATTGCGCGCGCTTGTGGTGCGGTTGGCAGACCGTTACTTGCAGAGGCGAGAAGCGGCCTCGCAGGGGGCTGGCACAGCGACGAGCGCGGGGCAATTGCCCGGCGCTCCTGCAGGCGTAGTGAATCTGAATGCTTCTCCAGAAATGGAGAAGGCGATGGCCGAGCAAAAGGCGCAAGCGGCAAAGGATCCGAACGATCAATCCGATCTCGATCCGAAAGTAAAGCTGGCGGATATTCTCACGCCTGAGCAGATTGACATCCTGCGCAATGGAAAGCCGGACGAGAAGAGAGCGTTACTCGCTGAATTGCCTCCCGAAAAGAAAGACGATTTCGTGTGGGCGTTGCGGCCCCAGCAGCGGCAGCAATTATTCGTGCTTGCACCGGTGGCTTTGCGGCGCGAACTGATGCTCTCGGTGAATCCACAAAATGTGGTCGCCCTGGATTTGACGGAAGGCAAGCTGCTGCGGGCGATCTACAGCACTCACCAACTGCAGGAGTTGCTGGTCGACTTCTGGTACAACCATTTCAACGTTTTTATTAATAAAGGCGCGGATCATTACCTGGTTCCCACTTACGAGCGTGAAGCGATACGCCCGCACGTTTTAGGAAAGTTTTACGATCTGCTGCTCGAAACAGCGAAAAGTCCCGCCATGTTGTTTTACCTGGATAACTGGCAATCGGTGGGACCCAACTCCGCCGCGGAGCGCTTCCGCCCCAATCAGAAGAACAAGCGGGGTCTAAACGAGAACTACGGCCGCGAGCTATTGGAATTGCACACGCTCGGAGTCGACGGCGGTTATACGCAGAAGGATGTTATCGAAGTAGCGCGGTGCTTTACTGGCTGGACGATCGCCGGTCCTCGAAAAGGGGGCGCGTTTGAGTACAACGACAAAATGCACGATAAGGGTGAGAAGGTTGTGCTGGGCCATATCATTTCCGCGGGCGGCGGAATGAACGATGGTTTGAAGGTGCTCGAGATCTTGGCGCACCATCCTTCCACGGCACGGTTCATTTCGTTAGAGCTGGCGAAACGCTTCGTCGCCGATGACCCGCCGCCATCGCTGGTGAATCGTATGGCGGAGACGTTCACGAAGACCGATGGTGATTTACGTCAAGTGATGTTGACCTTGGTGTCCTCTCCGGAGTTCTGGTCGCAGGGCGCGTATCAAGCCAAGGTGAAGACGCCGTTCGAGATGATTGTGAGCGCTGTACGGACTACGAATGCCGATGTCAGTTCGGCCTTTCTGCTGGCCAATGAGCTGAATAAGCTGGGCGAGCCGCTCTACCGAAAGATCGAACCCACGGGTTATTCGAGCTCAAACGCCGAATGGATCAGTTCGGCGGGATTGCTGGATCGGATGAATTTCGGCCTCGCGCTGGCGCACAATCGCGTGCCCGGAGTCAAAGTGGACGTAGCTGCGTGGCAGACGATCACGCAGCGGGATCCTATGGAACTGGCGCGCTCCATTCTGGAACAGAATCCGAGCGAGCAGACAAAAGCGGCCATCGAGAAAATGTTGAATGAGCCCGATTTACAGAAGCAGTTAGCGCAAAACGCAAAAGCCGCGACGCCGCAGTTGCCGAGCCTGGTCGCCGGCCTGGTGATTGGCTCGCCCGAGTTTCAGCGCCGTTAATTGCAAAAGAGAGTTCTTGGAGTACAAAATGCCTTCCCGCAGATTATTTTTGAGAAGCTCCGCGCTGGCGATGTTCGGCGTCGGATCAATCCCGACCTGGCTGACTCGCGCGGTCTACGCCCAAGAGGCGCCTAGTCAACGCAAAAAGATCCTCATCACCATTTTCCAACGCGGCGCGGTGGACGGGTTGAATGTGGTTGTTCCTCATGGCGAACCCGCCTACTACTCGTTGCGGCCCAGTATCGCAATCCCGCGGCCGGACGGGACGGAGCAGTCCGCTATCGACCTGGATGGCCGCTTTGGGCTACATCCCTCGCTGCACTCGCTGAAGCCGCTTTGGGATAAACAACAACTCGCGATTGTCGAAGCGGTCGGCTCGCCCGATCCGACGCGCTCGCATTTCGATGCGCAAGATTATATGGAATCGGGCACGCCTGGGTTAAAGGCCACGTATGACGGTTGGCTCAATCGCGCGATGAGGCGGGAGCCGCACCCCTCGCCGGTGCGCGCGGTAAGCCTGAGTCCGGACCTGCCGCGAACGCTGCGCGGCAAGAACGAAGCGCTGGCGATCAACAACATCAACGATTTTCAGGTGAAAGACGCTCGTATGGCGGCGACTTTCGAAAGTATGTACGGCACTTCGGCTGACCAGGTCTTGAACGGCACCGGCCGCGAGACGTTCGATGCCATCAAACTGATGCAATCCATCCAGAAGACGCCCTATACGCCAGCGAACGGAGCAAGATATCCGGGCGGGCGCCTGGGGCAAAGCCTTCAGCAGATTGCTCGCATCATCAAGGCGGACGTGGGACTCGAGGTCGCTTTCACGGACGTAGGCGGATGGGACACGCATGTCAACGAAGTGGGGCCTCAACCGCACACCGGTCAGCTCTCCAATTTGCTGCGCGATTTCGGCGACGCTCTCGCCGCGTTCTCGCAAGATATGGGCGACGGGATGGCGGATATTACTGTTGCGACGATGTCAGAATTCGGTCGAACGGTGAAGGAAAACGGCGATCGCGGCACTGATCACGGCCATGCGAATGTGATGTTCGTGCTGGGCGGGAACGTTCGGGGCGGAAAAGTGTATGGCGATTGGCCAGGTCTCGAACGCGAGCAGCTTTATGAGGGCCGCGATCTGAACGTCACCACGGATTTCCGAGCTGTGCTCTCTGAGTTGGTGACGAAGCAGATGGGCAATCGCGAGATCGCAACCGTTTTCCCGGGATTTACGGCAAACGGCACGCGCGGCATTCTGTCTGTCTAGATATGGGCTCGCGTTTGGATGAATTGCCAAGCGTCTTTTACGATTTGATCTAAATCGGCCCGCTTGGGCCGCCAGCCAAGAGCGGCCTGCAGCTTGGTTGAATCGGCAACCAGGCTGGGCGGATCCCCTTCACGGCGCGGGCCCACGGTCCGCGGTACCGTCTTTCCGGTCACACGCTCAACGGCGGCGACAACTTCTTTCACCGACTGGCCGGAGCCGGTCCCGACGTTGAACACATCTGAATTACCGCCCTCCAGAAGATGCTCCACGGCATAGATGTGTGCGTCCGCAAGATCGCTGACGTGAATGTAATCGCGAATGCAGGTGCCGTCTGGCGTCGGATAATCCTCTCCGAAGAGCGTCACCGGGATGCCGGTCTGGATTGCGCGAAGAACCAGGGGAATCAGGTGTGTTTCGGGGTCGTGGCGCTCGCCTAGTCCGGCCTCGGGCTCCGCTCCGCATGCGTTGAAATACCGCAGCCGAATACTCCGCAGCCCGCGATAGCGATCCAGCCATTCAAGCATCTTTTCCACCATGACTTTGGATTCGCCGTATGGGTTAATGGGCGCGCGCGGTTCGTCTTCGGGGATGGGCACTCGCCTCGGAATGCCGTATGCCGCGGCGGTAGAGGAAAAAACGACGTGCTTCACGCCGGCGCGCAGCATGGCTTCGAACAGCGACAGCGAACCGCAGACGTTATTTGCGAAATAAAGCTCCGGAACCTGCGTGGATTCGCCCACAGCCATGAAGGCGGCGAAATGAATGACGGCTTCAATGCGCTCTTCGCTTAACAGCCTGGCCAGTTTGTCAGTTTCGTGAATATCTATGACGCGCAGGAGATTCTCCGGAACGGCATCTCTATAGCCCCGCGACAAATTATCGACGACCAGTACCGAGTGCCCCTGTTTTTGGAGGAAATAGCGGGTATGGGAGCCGATGTAGCCAGCTCCTCCTGTGACGAGAATTTTAGCCAAGCACTTCCGAGTTTAGCTGCTGAGATGCTGAAAGAGCATGGCCCTGGTGGACGTTCGGAATGTCTCCAAGCTTTATCAGACCGAAGTTGCGCCTGTTTTGGCTTTGCAGGACATCTCGCTTCAGATCGAAGCCGGAGATTTCGTGGCGCTCGTGGGCAGAAGCGGCTGCGGGAAATCCACTCTGCTTAACCTTTGCGGCGCGATGGACTTTCCGAGTTCAGGTGAGGTGGTCATTGATGGCCGGATCACGACCCGGCTCAGCGACGCAGAATTGACTCGCCTGCGGCGCGAAAAAGTTGGTTTCATCTTTCAATCTTTTCAGTTGCTGCATACGCTTACCGCGGTCGAGAATGTGGAGTTGCCGCTTCTGCTCGCTCGGCGCAAGAGCGTTCGCGCGACGGCGATCGAGCGCCTTCGGTGGGTAGAGATGGAGCGATACGCCGAACGTTTTCCGCACCAACTTTCCGGCGGAGAACAGCAGCGAGTCGCCATTGCCCGCGCCCTGGTCCACGACCCTCGGCTGCTGCTTGCCGATGAGCCGACTGGCAATCTGGACACCATAAACGGCGAAATCGTTCTGAATCTGCTAGGCCGCGCCGCCCGCGATTTTGGCGTTGGGGTGCTAATGGCAACACACAGCGCGGAAAATGCGGGGATCGCCGACAGCACGATTATTTTGTGTGATGGCCGGATCGTGGAGACGATTGTGCCGCGACGAGCAGAACGCGTCCGATGAAGCGCAGCTGGAGGCTTTTTTCACGCCTTATTCTGCGCCCGTTGAGTCGCGCACCAATCAGGACTGCACTGACTGTTTTTGCAGTGGCTTTGGGCGTCGGGGTAGTGATTGCGATCGATCTCGCCGGGCAAGCCGCTGCGGGTAGCTTTCATTCCTCGATTGAATCGCTAACCGGCAAGACCGACTTGGTCATCAGGAGTAATGGAGGCCTTGATGAAAAGCTGCTGGGCCGGCTGGTTCAACTGCCGTACGCATTCGACTTCACTCCTCGGATAGAAGATTTTGCTTCAATCAACGGGAAAGGTGAAGCGCTACTTTTCTTAGGCCTTGACTTAATCGGCCATCGCGGGGAACAGGAATTGAATGCGGGTGATCTGGAGAAGGTGGGCCGGTTGCTAACGGAAGGCCATCCCATCTGGGTTGGCCGGGACCTCGGTTTACATCGTGGCGATTCTCTTCAACTGCTCATCAACGATGTGACGCGACGCTTCACCGTCGCTGGTGTTATGAAGCCGCGCGAGGGTGAAATCGGAGAAAACAGAGTCATCGTCGCCGATATTGGACTGGCGCAGGAAGTCACCGGCAAGATCAGCAAGCTCGATAGTATCGACGTTCAAGTCCCGGTAGACCATTCAATTGAGTATTGGCGCAAGGTTCTCGAACGGGAGCTTCCTGCGTCGGCAACAATCGAGCCGCAGGGAGCGCGTACGGACGAGAACCGCAAAATGCTCGCCGCCTTTCGCTGGAATCTTCAAGTCTTAAGCTATGTCGCGCTAATCGTGGGCGCGTTTCTTATCTACAACACTATTTCGATTTCGGTCGTCAGGAGGAGAAATGAAATCGGAATAGTTCGCGCGCTCGGCGGCACGCGAGCCATGGTGACTGCAGCCTTTCTGGCTGAAGCGTTGTTTTTCGCAGTCTCGGGAAGCGCGCTCGGTCTGGCACTGGGCCGCATCATGGCGGTCGGCGCAGTTCGCTTGATCGGCAACACGGTCGAGTCGCTCTACGTCAGCAGCCATCCGGCGCCGATCGAGCTCACGTTCGGCTCCATTCTCATCGGGATCGCGTTGGGCACAGGCGTCTCTATGATGGCCGCGCTTGCACCGGCGATGGAAGCGGCGTTAGTCGCACCCGTAGAGGCAATGGCGCGAGGCCGTGAGCAGTATGTCGCCAGATTGCGGTCGCGGCGGCTGGCATGGTGGGCGTTGGGGATGCTACTGGCTGCGGGCGGACTCGCAAAGCTACCTCCTATCCACCGGCAGCCGATCTTCGCGTATGGCGCTGTGTTGCTCCTGATCGTGGCGACGACATTGGCGATGCCGAGTTTTGTGAAGATCTTCGCCTCGTTGGCCGCGACGGGCGTTGGAAGGCTCCTCGGTGTCGAGGCGTTGTTGGCGATGCGGTCGCTACGCGCATCTCTGACCCGAACCTCGGTTTTGGCTACTGCTCTGGCAACCGCAATTGCGATGACGGCGAGCGTAGGCATCATGGTCGGCAGTTTCCGCGAGACGGTGCGGCTCTGGATGAACGACCAACTGCAAGCGGATTTCTACTTGCGGCCGGCGGGGTCGTCCGCGGCGGACCGGCATCCCACCATGAGCGCCGATATTGCGGATAAGATCGAGCGCTTGCCCGGTGTTGCTGCTGTCGACCGCTTTCGCGCTTACGCGATTACCTACCAGGGTTGGCCCGCTACTTTAGGCGGAGGCGAAACAAGCACAATTCAGAACTCTGCAAGCACGCGTTTCCTTCCAGGCGAGGACCGCGATCGAATACTTTCCAAATTGCCGGGCGGTGATTACGCAGTCGTCAGCGAGCCGTTCGCCAACAAGCACAATGCCTTTGTGGGAAGCACTTTGGAAATTCCTCTCGCTGGGGCTGTCCGTAAATTCAAGATCCTCGGCATCTACTACGACTACTCAACCGAACGCGGTTTCATTGTGCTGGACCGCCGCACTTTGTTGAAATATCTGCCCGATCCATCTGTTTCGAACGTCGCAGTCTATCTTAAGCCTGGCTCCGATCCGGAACGGGTTCGCCTGGGTATCGACGACGTGCTCAAGGGACGCGCGGTGATGGTGTCCTCCAACGCGACGCTTCGACGGGGCGCAATTCAGGTTTTTGATCGGACGTTCCGAGTCACGTATGCGCTGGAAGCGGTCGCGGTAGTTGTTGCTGTGATGGGAATCGGCGGCGCGCTTCTCGCGATGATCATCGACCGCCGGCGCGAATTCGCGCTGCTGCGTTTCCTGGGCGGCGCGCAGTTTCAAATCAGGCGCATCATTCTATGTGAAGCGGGTCTGCTCGGGCTGCTTGCAAATGCGGTGGGCCTCATTCTGGGAACACTGTTGTCGCTTATTCTGATTTTTGTCATCAACAAGCAATCGTTCGGCTGGACTATTCAGTTCCACTGGCCGGTCGCGCTCTTATTATCGGCGCTGACCGGCGTTTATATCGCAACCGTCCTCGCGGGTCTTTATCCAGCGCGGATTGCTACCGGAATGAATCCGATTGAGGCTGTTCATGAAGAGTAGGCTGGTTTTGACGCTGGCGACGATCAGCATCGCAACGTTCGCTCAGCAATGGCAAATTGCGGAGCCCGGCTACCAGTACGAATTTCCTCGCGACTACTTCAACCATCCTGATTATCAGACCGAGTGGTGGTATTACACCGGCAACTTACGCGCTGCGGACGGCCATCGCTTTGGGTTCGAGTTGACATTCTTTCGAGAAGGGATTCAGTTCTCTGCACAACAAGCTGCGTCTTCTGACGTCACGTGGCGGCCAGATCAGATCTACCTCGCGCATCTCGCTCTGAGCGATATCGATGGAGGCGAGTTCTATCACACGGAGCGGCTCAACCGGGCCGGACCGGCTCTGGCCGGAGCCCGCCTTGATCAGCGGCGATGTTGGAACGGGAATTGGCAGGTTCGCTGGAGGTCGCTAACGACGGGCGAGCAAGAGCTTGAGGCGGTCAGTGAACGTTTGAGTCTGGAGTTGAACCTGAAGCCGGAAAAGCAGATCATCATCAATGGGCAGCAAGGCGTGAGCAGGAAAGGATCGCTGCCGGGCGAGGCCTCTCATTACATGTCGTTCACTCGTCTCAAGGCAACGGGTCATCTCGAGTGGAAGAAAACCTCATTTTCCTTGAACGGCCTGGCCTGGATGGATCACGAGTTCTTTAGCGAACGGCGCGACAGTTCACTGGCGGGATGGGACTGGTTCGCGATTCAATTGGACAACAACGAAGAGTTGATGCTGTATCGGCTCAGGAGCAGTTCCGGACAAGCGAGTCCATATTCGTCGGGAACGTATGTGGACTCGCAGGGTCAATCACGTTTTCTGGACGCGTCACAATTTTCTTTATCGCCGGGCGGGTCATGGCGCAGCGCGGCGTCCGGTGCAAATTATCCGTTGTCCTGGAAGATTGCGGTCCCTTCGCTCGACCTCGAGCTGAACGAACAGGCAGCGCTGAAAAATCAGGAACTATTCAGCCGGACGGCTATCTCCCCGAGCTACTGGGAAGGCGCTGTTACGTATCAGGGCCACATCCATTTGCAACCGGTACATGGCGTCGGATATCTAGAGATGACCGGCTATTCGAAAGGTCTGCGACTAGGTACGAAGTGACTCAAAGATGAAGTTCGGGCACGGACTCCGCTGGCGTATTGAACTGCAAAGACGCCATAAACCGCGATAGCAATGCGGCAATCAGACAGCAGGCAACCACAACTCCCAGCGCGTACCGTAACGTGAAGAGCTGAGAAGCGAATCCGATTCCAGGCGGCCCGACGATAAAGCCGATATACCCGATGCCGGTAACGGTGGCGATGCCTGGACCTGGGCTGACGTTTTCGACGCGTCCGCCAGAGCCGAAAACAAGTGGAATAATCACGGAAAGACCAGCGCCTGCGGCGGCGAACCCAGGAAGCGCCCAGCCGGGAGACTGCATGGACAACGCCCACAATAAGCCCCCTGCCGCCACTAAGCTTCCCGTGCGGACGGCACGGAATGCTCCCAAGCGTGCTGTAATTCCGTCGCCCAGGAATCGGAAGCCGGTCATCGCCGCGGAAAAAACCGCATAAGCTTCCGCCGCCAATCCCGGTCCCGCATTCAGCACTTGTCGAAAGTAAACTGCGGTCCAGTCACCCATGGCGCCTTCCGAAAGGAGAATGCAAAAGCCGATCGCGCTGAGCGCCAACAAGGCCCGAGGAATCTTTCTGAGTGGCAACCTGTGCCGCTGTTTCGAAGCGCGATTCTGCGTGTGTAACAGCAGTGGTGAAACAGCCACCACGGCGATCAGATCGATGAGAGAACTTAGTGCAAAATGCACGCTTGGAACGAAACCGCGGGATGCTATCCATCCGCCGATTCCGGCGCCCAGCATGGCGCCGAGGCTGAACATCGCATGAAATCGCGACATGGTCGGTCTGCCCAAGGCTTTCTCCACTTCCACGCCCTGAGCATTCATGGAAACGTCCATTGCCGCGGCCACTGTACCGAAGACAAACAGCGCGGCTGCCAGGCGAAGGGCATCAGGGGCTAGGGCTAGCAGATTCACCGCAAGACAGAAAAAGATACTGCTTATCGCGGTTACTCTCCTGCTTCCAAAACGGCTCACCAACCATCCGGTGATCGGGATGGTGGACACGGCGCCCACAGCGGAGCTGAGCAGCGTAAGTCCGAGAATTCCGTTGTTGAGGTGGAGGGTGGTTTGAATTGCCGGAATTCGCGAGATCCAAGTGGCCACTATAAGCCCGTGTACCAGAAAAAGCACCACGGTGGCCCACCACGCCGCGCGAAGAGACCGCTCCATCTTCGCAGTGTAGTGGGGCCGAGTCGCCACTGTAAAACACGCTAATCTGAAGCTTATGGCGACAACACCCGCATTAATATCAATCGAAGAGTATTTTCAAGCTCATCATGAACCTGAGTGCGAGTATGTCGATGGGGAGCTGATTCCCAAATCGATGGGTACAAACGATCATGCACGGCTTCAATTCCGGATCGCGAGACTGTTATATCGCCACGAAGAAGCCGGCTTATGCGAGGTTACGACCGAGCAGTCCTTACGTGTCCGTCAGGATGCCATTCTCATTCCAGACGTGTGCTTATTGCGTCCTAATCACGGCGAGCATGGGATTATTACAAAACCGCCCTTGCTTTGTATCGAAGTGCTTTCGCCGTCGGATCGCTTTGCTTACACGGTGAGAAAGTGCGAAGAATATATCCGCTGGGGCGTTCCTGCCTGTTGGATCTTAGACCCAGATGAAAAAGAGGCCTGGTTCTACGACGCCCAAGGTCTACATACTGTTGCGCCTGGTGGAGTCTTGCGCGTGGACAACATTCAGTTGGCTCTCTCGGAGCTGTGGCCGTAGGACGGCGACTTGCGATTGCCTCGCGGGTGTCCGCGTATAAATCGTGATCTCCTGCCCGCGCACGTTCCAGGACGTGGCTTCGCGCAGATCCAGCTCGGCGCACTCGGCTAGAGTAATGTCGGGCTGCCATTGATAGAAATGACTCAAGAAGCGGCGTACAAGCGGAATTGAGATCACGCCATTTTCAGGCGCCCAAGTGCGCGTGTAAGTAATCAGAACATCATAGTTACCGGGCGGCAAGGCGCGAATCGAACCCACATGGAAATCGCTGGTTTCGACAACCTTCAACTTGCGCGTGACGAATCCATAATCCGGATTTTCCAGCGCTGCAGTATAGGGCCAAGCGGTCGCGATCGTCCGCTTTGGAAAATTGCGTTCGGCAAAACCTGCAGCAAGCTGCTGAAGCCGTACGAAATCCACCATCGCTAAATTGTTTTCGTAGGGAAACGGGTATGGTGGATTCCAGAACAGGCTGACGACCAACCCCGCAACAAGGGCAGCCACCGCCGTGAGACTGACCCACTTCCGCGCATAGGTCAATGCTACGCAGATAGCAATGTAAAAGATGGGGAGCACGGGCAACAAATACCGCTCGAGCTCCGCACCGCCCAAAATCGAAACCAACAGCAAGGTGACGATCCCGATGGCCGCAGTGATCCGCCACGAGAATGTTCTGAATGGCTTCGCTTTCCAACCGAGGAACAACAGCACGAGCGTGCCAATCCAGCGAAACTCAGCCAAGAACATGTAATAGATTCGGCGCACGAGCGATAGGGCCATTCGCACCGGGTGCAGTGAATAGCCTACGTTGTAATGCGCAAATCCAGGATTGCCGAGCCAGTAACCTGTCCCGCGATGCAGGACGATTAACCACGCCATCAGGGCGACAGCCGGTGCAATAAAATACGCCGCCCGCCGGAAATCCTTTCGCCACAGCAGCGCGACAAAGAATACGAATGGAACAACGATGCCGGTCTCTTTCACCAGCACAAGCACGACGCTTGCGGCCGCGGCCGCGGCATATTTCTTTTTCAGAAAGAGCAGAAGGGCAAGGAGCGTGAATACCATTGCTGGCATATCGAGCTGCGCCATCATGCTTTGCGTGTAAAAGAGCGGCGAAGCGAGAAGCAGCAGCGGAGGAAAAAAGGCGGGAGCGCCTTCTGTTCCCCGACTCAACTCAATCGCCAGAAGGAAGGTGATCAGCAGACCCAGGCCGGCCATAAATAGCATCGCCACACGCGTGATTACAATCGAAAACCCAAACAGCCGGTACCAAAGAACGAGGTAAACCTCTACACCGGGGGGGTGCACATTCGGGGTGGTGGAATGTGCGATCCACGAGCCGCTTCGGAGCAGATCGAGAGCTGTTGGGATAAACTGGCCGAGCTCATCCCAGAAGAACGGCAAGCTCAAAAGCCCCAGGTGAATAAGGAAAAGCGGGATCGAGAACAGTAGGAAAAACACGAAAAGGTAATACGGGCGGCTGGGGCGCGGGATCCGTACCTCCGCTAATGCGAACGGAGACAACTTCGGCATAGGCGGCCGTTGCGGCGCTGGCATTCGCGTCTACTGAATGATGTCGCCTTGCGTCTGCGCCTCCAGGCGAATCTCGCCGAAAGCGGCTTCATATTGCTTCAGGTTTTGCTGCAAAACGTTCGACAATGCCTTGGCTTGCGGGGGGCTCAAATAGATACCTTGGAAATTCTGTATTGTCACGGCGTCAGGCGCGGTTTGATTCACGATTCCGAACATCAGGAAGAAATCCCACAAGCTCACGCGCATTTGCACGCTGTTGGCGTAATTCTCACGATAGTCCGGTGTCGACGTGAGTTGGAATTTAGGTTGCGGCTGTCCGGGCGTCATGCTCCTAGTATCTATGACCAGGATTGCCGAGACCTCAAGGCCGAGAGCACAGCAACGAAATGAGTTAAGAATGGCGGGGACGACGGGGCTCGAACCCGCGACCTCCGACGTGACAGGCCGGCGTTCTAACCAACTGAACTACGTCCCCTTGTGTGCGGGCAAACGTCGGACACCCGCAGGATAACACGGGCCCTAAATTCGTTTGAACGGATAATGGAAGTGTGCAAACGTCCACGAGACTCACGCCAGAGCAGCTTCTGCAACAGTTGGAATCGGAAGAAGAACATCAGACGCGCGGGCGCTTGAAGGTTTTCTTGGGTTACGCATCCGGAGTGGGCAAGAGCTTCCGCATGCTGGACGAAGGGAGGCGCCGATTCGAGAGGGGGCAAGACGTCATCGTGGGAGCCCTTCAGCCGAAGCTCGCTCGTGAGGTGGCGCAAAAAATGTCCACGCTCGAGGTTATTCCTTTAAAGGAAGTGAACGGCACGGCGGTCATGGACCTCGCCGCGATCCTCCGGCGCAGGCCGAAGGTTTGTTTGGTCGATGGCTTAGCCTACGATAATCCACCGGGTTTCCCGCACGAAAAACGCTGGCAAGATGTTGCCGAATTGCTCGACGCCGGAATTTCTGTTCTTACCTCAGTCAATCTCCAGCACATTGAAGAGATGCGCGTGAAGGTGGAAGCTATTACGGACAAACACGTAACACAAACCGTTCCGCTACGCTTCATCCAGACCGCCGACGAGCTCGCCATTGTCGATGTCCCCCCGGAAAGCTGCATGACCGTATCGGAAGACGGCAAGTCCAGCACCACTCACCGGCTCACACAACTGCAACTCTCCGAATTGCGCGAAATTGCGCTCCTGTTGGCGGCGGACGTCGTGGACAAGCAACTGGAACGCTATCTAGCCCGTCATGGGATTGAACAGACTTGGGGCACGCAGGAGCGCATCCTGGTGTGTCTTTCGCCCCAATCCAATGCAACGCGAATGCTGGATAGCGGAGCCCGCAATCGCGATCGTTTTCACGGCGAGCTCATTGCCGCGCACCTGAATCGGCCGGATTGGTCAACGGAGGAGCGTCAACGCGTCCAAGAGGGTGTCGAGCTCGCACAACAGAAAGGCGCCGAGGTCGCGGTGCTGGACGGCGAGGATGTAGTCGACACGATTCTGAATTTTGCCCGGCATCGCGGCATCACTCAGATCTACGTAGGTCATAAAGGCCGCGAGAGTTGGTGGGAGCGTGCCTTCGGCCACGAATTAGACCGGCTGATCCGTTCAGCGGAAGGCATCGACGTCCGCGTCTTTCCTCATTCTTGAGGGCTAGCCGCGAAGAAGATCCGCCCGAATCCCAGGTCGGCATTGACGCCCACGTCCGTTGCCGGGATGACTTCCACCTTCTTGAATCCGGAGCGGGTGAGCGCCAGTAAGATTTCGGATTCGCTATAGCACCGTTGTTCGACCAGGCTGCGATGCTGCCGCCAACAGTTATTTTCTCCGGAGCGGAGGAACCAGACCAGCTCCGTCTCGGCTTTCTTGCTGACGAAATCGTAGGTTGCGCGCACCAACCCAACGTTGTGGTCGTCGATGTTTACGTTCCACTGGCGGAGATCGGTTGAATAGGCCTCCTCCAGATTCATGTCGAAAACGAACAACCCACCGGCTTCCAGTAATCTGTGAACTTCGACGAAAACGGTGCGAAGATCATTGATGTTGAGCATGTGGTTAAGCGAATCGAACGTGGAAATAGCGGCGTTATAACCACCGTCGAGCTGCAGAGCCCGAGCATCCTGAACTCGCAGGTCGGCCCCCGGCAACTCTTTTCGTGCAAGGTCAATCAACCCCGCGGACGAGTCAATTCCCGTTACAGCGTAGCCACGAGAGAGCAATTCTTTCGTAACATGTCCCGACCCACAGCATAGATCCAGAACACGCGCGCCCGCAGGCACTTGCGAGAAAAAGAGTTTTTCCAATGCCGGCATGGCAGCAGGCAAATACCAATTCGCCCACAGGGCGTGATACATCCCCGCAATTTCGTCATAGGCGGATACGCCGAGGCCTGTCATGTGGAAGAGGGACTTCTTGGTGCCCGGGGCGGGACTTGAACCCGCACTCGCCTTGCGGCGAAAAGGATTTTAAGTCCTTTGCGTCTGCCAATTTCGCCACCCGGGCGGCTTGAATCTGAAGCGGCCGCTGATTGCATGATAATAGAACGCCTCTTCAACTAACGGCCGACGGAGCGGGGTCGTCGGCAGAGTACTTGTGGAGGTCGAAAAACCGCTCTAAATCGCCATTCTGGGCTTCCAAAAGCGGTTTCCGCCCTATTTCACGGCCATTTC
This sequence comes from uncultured Acidobacteriaceae bacterium, assembly GCA_963795445.1. Taxonomy (GTDB): domain Bacteria; phylum Acidobacteriota; class Terriglobia; order Bryobacterales; family Bryobacteraceae; genus Bog-105. The sequence goes on from CAWCHX010000004.1 coordinate 745,980, forward strand.
TACTGCCGCGGCATCAGAAAGGCGCAAAAAAGGCCGGTTTTGTGCTGTTTTGTTCTTTACAACCGCACCGCCCTCCCGTATGATCGAGTTGATCGAGAAGGGAACAAACATTTTCAGATAGTTCTGTTTTATCCCGCAGGAGCAGAACAAATGTGGGGCGGAGTTCTCCTTCAACTTCAATCGACAAATCTAGGGAGGTTCAAAATTGGCCGACGGAAAACGAATGACTCAAACCGCGATCATGAGAGAGCTCGCGGAAACCACCAGTATTAACAATCGCGTAGCGAAGCAGTTCATGGAAGCGCTGGCCGAACTCGCGGTTCGTGAGACAAAGAAGAACGGCGTGTTCGTCCTGCCGGGCATCGGCAGGTTGGTACGCGCGGATAGAAAGGCTCGGGTAGGCCGCAATCCGGCAACGGGCGAGGCGATCAAAATTCCAGCTAAGAAAGTGGTGAAGTTCCGCGTCGCTAAGTCCGTGAAGGATGCGATCGTGCCGCCGAAAAAGGTCGCCGGCAAATAATCCCACGAAGTAGCCGCCAAAACGAAACCCCGCAAGTTCTTGCGGGGTTTTTCTTTCTTCCACGCGCTGCCGTCTAACTCCGGTTATCTTCTTCCTTCTTCTCTTCGTCGCCTTTGATCGAGCCCTTAAAGTTGCGGATCCCCTGACCTAATCCTTTCGCCAAGTCCGGGATCTTCTTCCCGCCAAAGAGCAGCACGGCGATGAGCAGAACCACCACAATATCGCCCGGGCTAAAGATCGTTAGAAGTTCAGGCCCGGCAATAAACATGGAAGCTCCTCGTCTCTCTTGACCTCTTCATTCTAGAACGCTGCAAGCGGCGTGCCAGCCGGAACCGTGTACGGCGTCACCCTTTCTGGAATGCCGCAGTGACCACCCGAAACAAAATGCTCAATAGAATCAAGGGCAGCACCACCGCAAAAGCCTTCCCTTTGCTCACGCGGAAGGCGTTGCTGAAGATCAGCACGATCATGATGATCCACCAAATTTCAAAAATAGAGAAATATCCCAGGAACGCAGTCAGGATCTTGCTCGATCCCTCAGGCATAAAAATATCCAAGCCCATGGCCGGCCGCAACTCCGCTACCGTCGCTACCTCGCCCTTCGCCTTTAGAATGACCACGCCTGCTATTGCCGAGAGCAACTGGATCAGGTAGCACCCTGCTGCGAGATTGAAGAGCGACCTGAATTTCGCGTTCACGCTCATGATCGACGACATCGCAAACATGACCAGGGCGTCAAATGCATAGATCACCACTGCTGTAATGGGGGCGCACCACATAAGGATGCGCTGGAACATCATTCCAATTTCCAGGCTCTTTTGAAATTGCTCAGGACTCACGTTCGGAGGCGTGGGCATTGTTTCCATCGTGTGCTGGGCGATGGGCATAACGATGTATCCCGCAATGATTGAAACGATCGAGAAAAGAATCAGCGGTCCAATCCAAAACCACTTGTGGAATACCCGTCTTGCTGCTCCTGCCGGGTCGATGAAGAAGCTGCCCATCCCGGCTAGATCGTCTCCGAAACTTTCGTGCCTGTCCGCCGGAAGCTCCGGCACCATGGTGCTCATAGCTGATCTCCTGTTGAAGTTCGATCCGCATTATACACATATCCGGCCCCTGAAAAGCTAGCTCCATATGCGAACGCAGTACCAGATAGGCTTGTAGGAGATGTTCGTAAAACCCATCCTGCTGGTCCTTTCGTTCCTAATTGCGTTCACGGCTTGCGCTCCCAAGCCTCAGGTGAGTGAGCCGGAGCGCCACTATCCGCTAACGGGCCAGGTGGTCGCCATCGACGCGAAAAATCAGACCGCCACCATTGACGCCGCTGCCGTACCGAACTTCATGGAAGCTATGACCATGGAGTACCCAATCAAAACCAAGGCTGATTTGGAGGCTCTGCACGTTGGCGACAAGATAGCTGCCACAGTAAACGTTAGCGCCTCAGGCGGTGACTACAACTTGTCCAATATTCGAAAGCAGATGCCAGGAAAATAGAAGTGGGTACCGGTAATCACCAGCCGCCTCACCCCTCCTCGTTAATTCAAGCCCCGATCCCGAAAGAAACTTCCGCATCCGAACCGCTCCCCCGTGTGGATCCATTCCATCAAGGTCCGCAGGTGCGTGTCCGCTCCTGGCAGGCGCTTTGGGCGAGTGTCTGGCCGTCTCTTCGTTTCTTTTTTCAAACAGAAGTTCACGTCTATTCGTTCGCAGTCGCCGCCAACATTCTGATTTCGTTTTTTCCGTTCTTGGTCGCGATGATTATCCTTTGTCGCTCTGTGTTCCATTGGCAAGCGGCTGTGGATGTCATCATCCTAACGGTGAATAACTATTTCCCCGAGGGCTTCGGCGTGAATTTTAAGGCCTACCTGCTCGGGGCTGCGTATCAGAAGTTTAGTTGGCTGTCCGTATTCCTGCTGCTGTTTACTGCCAATGGCATTTTTGTGCCTCTCGAGGTCGCCTTCAATCGCATATGGCGGGTCAAACAGAACCGCAGCTTCCTTCGTAATCAGGCCGTAAGCCTCGGCCTCATCTTCGTCTGCGGCGTACTGGTGCTCGCCTCCATTTGTGTCACCGCCGTGAATGTCCAATTTTTGACCTCGAAGCTGGGTTCGAGTCCGGCCGGCGCCATCCTACAATCGGTCATCTTTAGAGCAATCGCCCTGCCGATCACCATGTTCATGATCTTCCTTGTTTACTGGCTTCTGCCGAACGCGAAGATTCCAGTCAGGCGGCTCATCCCGGCATCGATCGCGGTTGCTGTTTTGCTCGAAATTTCGAAGTATCTCAACATTCTGACTTGGCCATGGCTGCGCGCCAAGCTTCGCAACGAAGTTCCACCCTTTGTCCAATCCATCAGCATTGTCCTGTGGGCGTTCACGGCGACGCTGATCATTCTGGCTGGTGCGGAGTGGTCGGCGCGTGTCACAGTGGAGAGGCTCGAAAATGGCGAGCTCCGCAGTGACATTCCAGCGGGCGTCAATTCCGAACTGCACAGAGGATTGTAGCTTGCCTGCGTGCTTATTTCATGACGTTGCGGCCGAATTGAAAAGCGGGTCCGACGCCAACGCGAATGGTGTTCCGGCCATCCTTCAACAGATCGCTGAATAGATGATCGTGCACGAAATCAGCTTGGAAGCGCAAGGCAAAATGCTGCGAGACATTTAGATCGAAGCCCCCGCCGAATCCATAGAAGCCGGTCCAGTCCGTTTTTTTCCCGGAAGGCGCCAGTTGCGCTATGACACCAGCCGCGATGGGATCAGTGGCATGCGGTGTAGCGACCTCGTGAACGGCTCCAATGGAAGGACGGATGAACAGCGTCACGAGCGACCAGCCATGGTAGGAGAGCTGCGGACCCGCGGCGAAGTTTTGGGTCGTGGAATCGAGTGGCACGACTAGCGCGTACGTCGGCGGAATTAAATGCGCCGCGATCAACTGGGCAAATTGCGCGCCCAACTGCTGTTGCAGTGCCGTGGTCAGGAGACTTGGTCCCAGCGAGGTGTGACCCGTGACTACGCTGTAATCAAATCCAAAGGTCAACCAGGATCTCATCCTGACGCCAGTTTGAAACTGGAAGCCACGTTCTTGAAGATTGATGTGCGGGCTATCGAGGTATGTGAATCCTCCATAGAGATCGTAGCGGCCAACGTAGGTTTGCTGGGCAATAACGTTTGAGCTCAGCATGCAAAGAAAGGAGGCAAGGATTATGAGCCGGTTGCGCGTCATGGCAGTTCATATAGATATATCTCAAGTGGATCGGCTCTGTACTGTGCACTTTACAATCAGTACATGGCCGCCGCTGCCGTTGCTGACCATCTCCTCACGAAGTATGAACCGGTCATTGGGCTTGAGGTGCACGTCCAGCTTGGTACCAAGACGAAAATCTTCTGCAGTTGTCCCATAGAATTCGGCGCGCCGCCGAATACGAATGTTTGCCCGGTGTGCTTGGGCTTGCCGGGAGCGTTGCCAGTGCTGAGCCGGCAGGCCGTGGAGATGGCGATCAGTGCGGCGCTGGCCTTGCACTGCGAGATCAATCCGTTTTCGCGATTTGCAAGAAAAAATTACTTCTATCCGGATTTGCCCAAGGGCTATCAGATTTCGCAATACGATCAGCCGCTGGCTGAGCACGGCTATATCGACCTCGTCGCGCACGGCGCCGAAAAGCGCATCGGCGTGACACGCGTTCATATGGAGGACGACGCCGGAAAGAGCGTTCACGACGGGTTCAAAGATTCCGATCGCTATACCTATGTGGACCTGAATCGTTCCGGGACGCCACTGATCGAGATTGTCAGCGACCCGGATATGCGCTCGCCGGATGAGGCCTACGCTTATGTGACTGAGTTGAAGCAGATCTTGCAGTACATTGGCGTCTCGGATTGCGACATGGAGAAAGGACAACTGCGTTGCGATGCGAACGTATCCGTGCGGCCGCGAGGCACGGAGAAATTTGGAATCAAGGCGGAGGTGAAGAATCTCAATTCCTTTCGTTTCCTGAAAATGGCTTTGGAGTATGAGATCGAGCGCCAAGTTGAGCTGATCGAATCGGGCGGCAAGGTAGTGCAGGAAACACGGCTATATAACTCCGAAACGGGCCAGACGGTGGGGATGCGCAGCAAGGAGCACGCACACGATTACCGGTACTTCCCGGAACCGGACCTGGTACCGTTGCGCGTCAGCAAGCACTGGCTGCATGAGGTGAAAACGAGACTGCCTGAGTTGCCAGCGGACCGGCGAGAGCGATTCGTGAATGCCTACGGTTTGCGCGAGTACGATGCCCAGGTGTTAACGCTCACGCGCGAGACGGGCGACTATTTTGAACAAGCCGTGAACGTGAGCGGCGATGGCCGGGCGACTGCGAACTGGGTGGTAGGCGATTTGATGGGTTTGCTGAATACGGCGGGAAAAGAGATCACAGATTCGCCCGTGAGCGCGAAGAATTTGGGCGAGCTAGTCGCGTTGATCGGCAAGGGCGAACTCTCGGGCAAGTTGGCTAAAGAGATCCTACCGAAGATGTTCGAGAGCGGCGGCTCGCCCTCGGCGATCATGGAACGCGAAGGGCTCAAGCAGATTTCCGATACGGGGGCGCTCGAAAAAATTGTTGCGGATGTGCTCGCCGCGAATCCGAAGCAAGTCGAGCAGTACAAGAGTGGCAAGACAGCCGTGCTGGGTTTTTTAGTCGGGCAAGTGATGAAGGCAAGCCGCGGCCAAGCGAATCCGGCAGCGGTGAACGATACCCTGAAAATGAAGCTCAGCTAAATTGCATGCACCCAAGCTATCGTGAAATTGCCCCTGCTGCTTCGCTCGAACCATGGATTGAGTGCTTGTGGATGGGCGCGGCTTCAGGGACCATGCGCGTGCTGCCCGACACGTGCCTTGATTTCGTTTTTTCGCGAAACACGGGCCTGCAAGTAGTCGGGACTATGACTCGGGCGCTAGTTTTGGGTGCGTCTTCCGAGTGGGTTGTAGGCGTCAGAATCCGGGCGGGAATGATGCGGGGGTTCCTCGACGCGCCTGGCACGGAGTTTACCGACAGGTCGTTGGCTGTGCAAGCTCTATGGGGCAAGCGCGGGCGGGCACTCGAAGAGCAATTACAAAACTCCGCAGGGCCGGAGGAGATGCTGCAGAATTTGGGATCTGCTTTGGTTCCCGCGAGTGACGCTTCTCCGGCGCAAAGAGCCGTCGCCCATCTGGCGAAGCATGCGGGCGAAATATCGGTTGAGGACAGTTGCCGCTTTGCCGGGTTGAGCGCGCGCCAATTCCGGAGGCGTTGTCTAGAAGAGACAGGCGTAGGGCCGAAGCGCCTGGCTCGAATCGGGCGTTTCCGGCGAGCTTGTTTGCGGATCACACCCCGGCTGAAGATCGAATGGGCGGATTTCGCCGCCGAAGCCGGATACTACGATCAAGCGCATCTGATTCACGAATTCCAGGAGTTTAGCGGCCTCACGCCAGCAGGCTACATCCAGCAATTACGAGCATGACCGTTTTTTCCAATACGCGTCCCCGGGGCCTTGAGTATCCTCGGGTCATCGCTGGAGGAAACGATGAAAGTCACCCCTATTCTTTTCGTGGAACGTATTGAGCCGTGCTTGTCTATGTGGACGGAGCGGCTCGGATTTGAAAAGACCGTAGAAGTGCCAGAAGACGATCACCTGGGATTCGTCATTTTACAGAAAGACAACGCGGAAGTGATGCTGCAAACTTTGCAAGCGTTAGAGAAAGATTTCGGAATGAAGTCTCAGCTAGGCTGCGGCAGCTCGACGCTCTTCATCGAAGTTGCGGATTTCAACGATATACGTAGGCGCGTCGAGGGAGCCGAAGTGGTTGTGCCGGAGCGCGTGACATTTTATGGCATGCGCGAAATTGCGATCAAAGCGCCAGGTGGGCATCTACTGGTCTTTGCGGCGAAAGAAGAAGCCAAGCCGTAAGGACGTTAAGTCTGCAAACGCCGGCTTTGACTCGTGGACCTCGCAACCCGGATCAAAGCTCGGCTTCGACTTCGATCTCAATCAACATGCTGGGGTCAATGAGGGCGCGGACCTCTACCATGGTGGCGCAAGGACGAATGTTGCCGAAGAACTCGCGATGCGCTTGACCATATTCTTTCCACCTGCTGATATCCGTAACAAACATGCGCGTGCGAACAACGTTCGCCAGCGTTGCGCCTGCCTGCTTCAAGGCTCGTTCAATATTGCGGATACTCTGCACGGTCTGCTTGTACGCGTCATTCTCGCCGGCGATATTTCCGTTTTCGTCGGTAGCTGTTGTTCCCGTCAGATAAATTCGACTCCCGACTCGAACCGCGCGGCTGTAGCCGACAATGTCTTCCCATTTCGCGCCGGAGGAGATGTTTTGGCGATCCTTTGTCATAGTTTCCAACCGCAGAGCAAGAGCCTATGTTATCCCTCGGCTCTTTTCAAGAACCAAGCCTGAGCGGACGGCGGCTTTCTTCCTGGTCCTCGCTCCGGCCGTGAATAGGTGCCGTCCGGCTGCATGATCCACACCCCGGTTTCGTCTTCCAGGTACTTCGTGAGAATACGATCACGCAGCCTTCTAACCGATCGCTTGTCCTCGATTGGGAAGAGAGTTTCCACCCGCCGGTTCAGGTTGCGCGGCATCAGGTCAGCGCTCCCGGCATAGACCACTTCGTTGCCGCCGTTTTGGAAGTAGTAGATGCGACTATGTTCCAGGAAACGGCCGATAGTGCTTCTTACGCGGATTGTCTCGCTTACTCCCGGCACTCCTGGGCGCAGAGAACAGACGCCACGCACGAGTAGGTCGATTTTCACTCCGGTCTGTGACGCCTCGTAAAGAAGCCGGATCATGCCGGCGTCTTCGAGCGCATTCATTTTGAAGATCATGTACCCATCGCCATGCTTCCGATGCTGTTCGATCTCAGTGCGAATCAGACGCTCGAGCCCAGAGCGTAAGCTATCGGGAGCGACCAGCAATTTTCGATAGGACTTTTTTGCCGAGTAACCAGTCAAGTGATTGAATAGATCGCTGACATCCGCCCCAATCTCCTCGTTACACGTGAACAGCCCAAGATCGGTGTAGAGTCGAGCGGTAGCCGGATTGTAGTTGCCCGTGCCGAGATGAAGATAGCGCCGGATAACGTCGCCCTCACGCCGAACTACCATCGCCATTTTGGCGTGCACTTTCACTCCGGGAAGCCCATAGACTACGTGCACGCCCTCGCGCTCCAGCTTTTGGGCCCACTCGATATTACTTTCTTCATCGAAGCGCGCCTTTAGCTCCACCAGAACCGCGACTTGTGTTCCGTTTTGTATGGCGTCCAGAAGCGCCTCGACAATCGGCGAATTGCGGCCCACGCGGTAAAGCGTCATTTTGATAGCGAGGACGTCGGGATCCTCGGCCGCTACACGAAGGAAATCGATCACCGGTTGAAAAGATTCAAACGGGTGGTGCAGCAGCACGTCCGATTCTTTGATCGCCGCAAAGATTTCGCTGCCGGAAGCGTTCACGAAACCCCGGGGAGTTGCGGGGATGAAAGGTCTCTCTTTCAGAGCCGGGCGTTCCACGCTGAGAAGCCATCGAAGCCGGCTGAGATCGATTGGGCCATCAATGCGGTAAACGTCGTTCTGGTCTAGCTCGAGATTGCTTGTCAGCAAGTCAACAAGTCTCTGCGGCATTCCGGTGTTCACCTGCAAGCGCACGGCATCGCGGAACCTGCGCCGCCAAACTGCCTCCTGTATGCTCTCGAGCAAGTCGTCGGTTTCAAGCTCCTGAATGGCTAGTTCGGCATCCCGCGTGACGTGAAAAAGGTCCGCCTGCAGAATGTCCATCTCCGGAAACAGCAATCTTAAATTCGCGATGATCACCTGTTCCAGCCAAACAAACGCCAACTCGCCCGCTCGGGAGGGTACCGGAACCAACTGCGGCAAAGAATCGGGAACCTTGATGCGCGCAAACCGCTCTTGTCCATCGCCATTGCTCACCATGGCAGCGATGTTGAGGCTCAGATTCGAAATGTGCGGAAACGGGCGGCCCTGATCGACGGCCAAGGGCGTTAGGACGGGATAAACGATGCGCCGGAAGTAATCGTCGATGGCGGTTTTCTGCTGTGCGTTCAGCTCGTTCAATTCCAAAATCTGGATATCGGCATCCCTGAGCCCGGGCATCAACTCTTCACGCCACAGTTTATAGATTTCGCCAACAAGGCTGGTCACCTCGTGGCGAATCAGTTCTAGCTGCTCGTTGGGGGATCTGCCGTCCATGCTGATCTCGGTAGTGCGGGTCTCGATCTGCTGCCATAACCCGGCGACGCGGACCATAAAGAACTCGTCAATGTTCGACCCGAGTATCGATACAAACTTCACGCGCTCCAACAGCGGGGTTGATGGATCCTCTGCTTCTTCCAGAACCCGGCGTTGGAATGCCAGCAGGCTGAGATGAGGATTGAGGTACAGATCGGGGGCGTCCAGGCGCAGGGCAGTGGCCACGGCTCGCGTCGCCGATGCCGGTCGTCTCCGGGCAGACCGTACGGTTCTCATACAGAGGGAATTATTTCGAAAACGGCCTCTCCTTTTCGAAAGGCCTCTTTAATACTGTAAAACTTCGAAAATTGCTACTGACCGGCGTGGTGTTTGCGGCCATGCCTGGTATAAACCCATACCCGCGGAAAGGGGCAGTTTGTTGACCGCAACCCAGCAGGTTGCTACGATGCAAGTGCGGGGTGGAGCAGTCAGGTAGCTCGTTGGGCTCATAACCCAAAGGTCGCAAGTTCAAATCTTGCCCCCGCAACCAAACCATTCAATCGGTCGTACGAAGTTCTGAGCGTACCGCAAATTTCCCGTAGCCGCCCTTCGCTACTCGCAAGCAAAAACCTACGCGCAGATGCGGTCGGCTACGTGCAGGTGCCCGCTTGATCGGCCCTCCCCTCACCCGGGTTAAACTGCCACAAATTCAGAAAGTCCGACGACAGCCCTACTAGCCGATAAAGCTTGTAGTATAGATCAGCGAGATCTCTTTGCAAGGCGAGAAAAATGCGATGAGCTCGGAGGCGGTTGCCCCCGGAGACAAACGCCAAAATACAGGCGCGATTGCCGAAGGTGCGATTACAGAGATTGATGTCCTGTGGTTGACTGCGGGTTTAAGCTGCGACGGCGATACGATTGCTATCACAGCGGCTACCCAGCCGAGCCTCGAAGATATTCTTCTAGGCGCCCTGCCATGGATCCCCAAGGTCCGCCTTCATAACGCTGTACTCTCCACGCCGGTTGGCAATGATTTTCTGAAAGTGTTCCACCGAGCGGCCGAAGGCAACCTTGGTCCATTCATCCTCGTCGTCGAAGGGTCCATCCCCGACGAGACGAATAAGGCGGAAGGCTATTGGACCGGCTTTGGTACGGACCCAAACACCGGCCAACCTATTACCGTCTGTGACTGGATCGATCGCCTGGCGCCCCACTCCTGGGCCATTATGGCGGCTGGCACGTGCGCGACATATGGCGGGATTCACGCCATGCAAGGCAATCCGACGGGCTGTATGGGCCTTCCCGATTACCTCGGCTGGAAGTGGAAATCGAAGGCCGGCATTCCGATCGTGTGCGTTCCCGGATGTCCTGTTCAGCCAGACAACTTCATGGAGACACTGCTTTATCTGCTACATCAGGCGACGGGCCGCGCGCCGATGATCCCGGTGGATGAAGCCCTAAGGCCTACCTGGCTGTTCGGCCCAACAATTCATGAGGGCTGCGACCGCGGCGGTTATTACGAACAGGGCGAATTTGCGGAAGAATACGGCGCTCGCGAGTGCATCGTGAAGCTCGGGTGCTGGGGGCCGGTTGTTCAATGCAATGTAGGAAAACGCGGCTGGATGGGGGGCATTGGCGGTTGCCCAAACGTGGGTGGAATCTGCATCGGGTGCACGATGCCTGGTTTTCCAGACAAGTTTATGCCCTTCATGAATCCTCCGCCCGGTTCCTTGTTGTCCACCCATGCGGTGAAGACGTACGGCCGAGCGATTCATGCACTAAGGCGATTCACCCTAGGCTCTATGAATAAAGAACCAAGCTGGCGGCGCAGGCCAGAAGTCCGGTGAGGTCCCCAGGGATACCGTATCGTCCGCTTTTGCCGATAAGAAACCCTGTGAATGAAGCCGGAATCGCAAGAGGTTAGCGAGCTTGAGTTGGCGGGAGCCGAACAAATTCTGAACGATCTGGCCCGCGTCTTCTTTCCTAACCAAGCCAGCCTCGAAAACTCCACTCCAAACCGCCCGGAGACCGGCACTGCCGATGCACAACTCTCCAGCGCCGAGGCCCGCTATGAAACTTTGCTGGAGCAGATTCCCGCTGTTGTATTCATGGCGAACTTAGACGGCGGCATTGGGGAGGCGTATGTCAGTCCCCATATCGAAACGTTGTTGGGATTTCGCCAATCGGAATGGCTCCACGACCCCATCCGTTGGTACCGTCAGGTGCACGCTGACGATAAAACACGTTGGAGTCTCGAAGCAGCCGCCTTATTCCTTACGGGCGAACCGCTGCGATCCGTGTACCGCGTCATCGCCAAGGATGGACACGTAGTCTGGTTCCAATGCGAAGCGAAGATGGTCCGCCGCAAGGATGGGCGGCCCTGGTTCATTCACGGCGTCGGCTTCGATATTACGGACCTCAAGAGGACGGAGGAATCATTGGGACGGGCGGTAGAAACCGCCGAGACTGCCAACCGCGCCAAGGGTGATTTCCTCGCCAACATGAGCCACGAGATTCGCACCCCGATTAACGGAATTATGGGCATGACGGCCCTCGCCCTGGAGACGGATCTCTCTCTTGAACAGCGTGACTATCTCAGTACCATCGAAAGCTCGGCGGATTCGTTACTGACGATCATCAATGATGTTCTGGATTTTTCGAAGATTGAGGCCAGGAAGCTAGACCTCGAGATCATTGAATTTAACCTGCGCCATTGCCTTGAACAAACTTTGAGATCACTAGCATTACACGCCCACAAGAAGGGTCTGGAACTGGCATGCCGAATATGCCCCGAGATAGACGAGATTTTGCTGGGAGATCCGGGGCGTCTGCGGCAGATTGTGGTGAACCTGGTGACTAACGCTATCAAATTCACCGCGCAAGGCGAAGTGTTGGTGCGAGTGGAAACAGAGGAGCGAAGCGACAACCAAACACGCCTTCATTTCCGGGTGGCCGATACCGGGATCGGCATTGCGCGCGAGAAGCAAAAGGTCATCTTCGAAGCGTTTGCTCAAGCGGATGGGTCGTCGACGAGAAAATACGGGGGCACTGGCTTAGGCCTGACAATCTCCTCCCAATTGGTGAAACTCATGGGTGGGGAAATTTGGGTGGAAAGCGAATCGGGTCGCGGCAGCACGTTCCATTTCACCGCAAATTTCGCTTTGGTCTCGGCGCGGGAGAGCACGCTCGCGTTCCGCTGATTCAGTATTCCGATTCAGCGAAACGAGCGTCGAGCAAATCCAGCTCTCGTTCCAGCGTCCGCAACACTTCGTCGTGAATCTTGTTCTCGTCCCGAAGCTTCAGAGCGATAACGCGCTCCACAGCCCGAAGTTGTTGCGCAATCGAGTCGTGATGCTCTACGCGATCCTTCGCCGGCTCTCCATCTTTGGGAGTGCGTTCTTCCAGCAGAGCTAAGCGCCGCCGATAATACCGCTCGAGTTGATCATGGATTTCCGCGCGCTCGCGTCCACCCTCCTGACGCAAGCGGCCGAGCGACTCTAGAGCTGCTGCGATCATTTCACGACGCGCCAGTTCCTCCTCGCTCTGAATGCCGAGAGCTCCGCCCAACCCGAAGCGGCGGATCAGGGCGGGCAGGCTGAGTCCCTGCAAGACCAGCGTCGCGAAGATGACGCAGAAGGTCAGGAAGATGATGACGTTCCTCTGCGGGAACGGCGCGCCGCTGTTGAGTCTCTCAGGTAGGGAAATGGCCGCGGCGAGGGCCAGCACGCCACGCATGCCGGACCAGCCAATGATGAAAACCGCGGAAGAGGAGAATTGGTCCACTTGCCTCAGGTGCAAGTGGCGGCGAATCTGCCCGGAAATCCAGGCTCCCGGATAGACCCATACAAGTCTCAGTACGATAACGAGAACGCTGAACAGGGCTCCATCGATTACTAACGTCCTTAGGCTTAGACCTTGAGTATCGGAGAGAATGGACGGCAACTGAAGCCCCAGAACGAGAAAGACGATGCCGTTCAGCATAAAATCCAAGGTCTTCCAAACCGCGGAAGACTCGATGCGGGCATGCAAAGAAAAGAACCCCGAGCTTCTGCGGCCAAGATACAGCCCGCAGGCAAGCGTCGCCATGACGCCTGAACAACTGGCGCTCTCAGCCGCTAAATAGGCGACATAAGGAGTGATGAGGCTGATGGTAATTTCAATCGGCGCGTCGCTGATTCGCTTTTGAATCCAATGAACAGCCAGGCCCACCGTCAGACCGATGAGGACGCCAGCCGAAATCAGGTACAGCAGTTCGGCTGTCCCGACAACAAATGATGGCGTGATGCCGGTGATGAGGAGAGCGGCGGTGAATTTTAACGCGACAAGGCCGCTGCCGTCATTCACCAGGCTTTCGGCTTCTAACAGATCGGTGATTTTGCGAGGTATTCCCAGGCGCCGCGCGGTAGCTGTCGCGGAGATAGGATCGGTGGTCGCCACTACCGCTCCCAGCACCAGGCCGAGTTTCCAGTTGAAGCCGGGCAGCATCCCGCGGGTGACCGCCGCGACTCCATAAATGGTAAAGCCCACGAGACCGAAAGCCAGCATCGAAATGCTAATCAGGTTATTTTTGAATTCCCGCCAGGAGATGTGAAATGCCGCGGAGAACAACAGCGGCGGCAAGATGATAAAGAACACCACGTTCGGGTCGAGCGACACGCGTGGCGCGTGCGGGACCAGACTCAGGCATAAACCGCCGAGTACGAGCACGATTGGATACGGAATCGCCAGCCGCTTTGCCAGGAACGCAAGCGCGGCCACCAACACAAGCAGGATCAGGAGAAGGAGTTCGACATGATTGATGCCGAGTGCTTGCATGGGGGCTCTCGTCGAACAACAAGATAGCGCACGAACTCACCTGGTTGAGAGTAGAAGCGCTGCTTCGCGATAGCTGGGCATCCTTTGAGCCGTGTGACTCTAATAGCAGGTCTGCATGCAAGCCACTGAGTCTTCGCTGGTACGGCGTTTCAGCGTCAAACGCATTCGTAACGCTCAAGCTGAACGCATCCTGGATACAGTTGCCGCGGAAGAGCCACTCGAGATTCGCGCGACCTATTGGTTCAAGGATGCGCAGATCTCCGACAGCATTGCGGTGACAATGCGGACCCCCGGCGACGATCGCGAGCTGGTAGCCGGCTTCCTGCTTTCAGAGGGCATCATTCGCGGCGCACGGCAACTCATCAGCGTGCGGCCGCTGGGAAGCGAGCCTTCGAACGAGATGGTCGCTGAGTTGTCCAAAGATGTCGACGTCGAAACATGGCGAATCGCCCGGAACACCTTCGTAAACTCGAGCTGCGGCATCTGCGGCAAACGAAGCCGCGAGGCAGTCGCACAGCAGATCCCAACTCAAGGCCTTGCCGATTTTCGAGTAGAAGCTTCACTCATCCAAAAACTGCCCCACTTACTTCGCGGAAAGCAGCAGGGCTTTGCGCAAACGGGCGGTTTGCATGCCGCGGCGCTGGTCAATGCAAGCGGAGAAGTTGAAAAGGTATTCGAGGATATCGGTCGTCACAACGCCCTCGACAAGCTGATCGGTTGGTGTGTGCTGAACGACCGCATTCCATTGAGAGAATTTCTTCTTTTCTTGAGTAGCCGCAGCAGTTTCGAGTTAATCCAAAAAGCTGCTATGGCGGGAGCGCCGATGCTCGCCACAGTGGGCGGCCCTTCCAGCCTGGCAATCGAAGCCGCGCGCGAGTACGGCATAGCGCTGGTTGGCTTCGTTCGAGAGGGACGCTTCAACGTTTATTCGGGAGAGTGGCGGATAAACTTGTAACAGATGAAGCTGCGCTTCCGAGACAATGGCCTTCGGCTGCGGGTGAATCGGCTCGAAGTCGAAGGACTCGCTTCGGGCGCGGCGCTGGCTGAACAAGTTCATTTCCCGGGTGACTCCACTATTTCCTATGTGCTCGAGTCTTCCGAGCATTCTTCGCCGCAGGCATCGTTTCTGCACGGCGTCATTCGTGTAGCCGCTCCGCGCAAATTGGTCAGGGATTGGGCTAACAGCGATTCAGTCGGCATGTATTTCGAATTGCCCGTAAGCGGCGCGGTGCTAAAAATCGCCATCGAAAAGGATTTAGAGTGTCTGGATGGCCCCGTAAACGAACGTGATCCCCACGCCTTTGCTCGTCCCGGCATAAGTAAAAAATGCTGAAGAGCTGATGCGTCTTATCGCCGGCTCATGTCGCGGTGGCTCTCTCGAGCCGCGAATCCTGCTTTCTTCAGGCGCTTTCTAACTTCATCCGCAATGAAAACAGAACGGTGTTGTCCTCCGGTACACCCGAATGAAATTGTCAGATAGCTCTTCCCTTCCCGGATGTAGTGTGGCAAAAGATAGACCAGCAATTCCGAAATTCGATTGACAAACTCCGTCGTCTGCGGAAAGGAACGTATATATCGCGCTACGCTGGCGTGCCGCCCGGTCAATGGTTTGAATTCCGGAATGTAATTCGGATTGGGAAGAAAGCGGACATCGAATACAAGGTCGCTGTCCGGCGGTACTCCATATCGAAACCCGAAACTATTTACATACACGACAATCTTTGTCGCATCCTTCGCGTCCCGGAACTTCTCTGAAATTAGCCTACGGAGCTCATGAACGTTTAGCCGTGAACTGTCGATGGAGACGTCCGCCAGAGCAAGAATGGGCGTAAGCTGTTCCCGTTCCTCGCGTATGCTCCTCAGCACCGTCGATTCCGCTCCTAGCGGATGTGGGCGGCGTGTCTCGCTGAATCGTCGCTGTAGCACCTCATCATCCGCGTCCAAGTACACGAGCGTTACGTTCAAACGGCTCTTCAGCTCTTGGAACATCTTCGGGAATTGGCTGAGCGCTTCGCCTTCCCGTATGTCGATGATTAACGCCGCCCGTTTGGTGCTCTTCGAGTCTTGCGTCAGATCGGCGAATTTTGGAACCAACGCGATAGGAAGGTTGTCGACAGCGTAGAAGCCTAGATCTTCGAAAGCTTTCAACGCCGTCAGTTTGCCCGATCCGCTGGTACCCGTGATGATGACCAGGTCCGCCGCCGAGCCTGGCTTTCCCGCGGCTGCGGCGCCCTCGGCCTCTATCTTTGGCTTCGACACAGTCCTAACTAAAAGGTAATGTTATGACTCGATTAAGTCGAAGTTCCCATCAGGACGCCGAACCAGTACGGATACGCAGTCCCGGTCTGAATCCCGATAGACGAGGTAATCCACGTTGTTGCCCATCTCGAGCATCGCTTCCTCCAGCGTCATCGGCTTTCGGCCATCGTTGTAATCCAGTCTAAAGATCTTCGGCTTGGGGCTCGCGCCGTTTTTTGCCGCCTTGGCCCGCTTCACAGGCGCTGCTGGTTTCTCGTCCGGCGGCGCGTCGGCCTCCCAGCTTTCCTTCGTCGAGCGAGCGCTCTTCGCATCGCGGTGCGTATCGCGCCAGCGCGTTCGAATTTCGAGCAGTTGTTTCTCTAGCTTTTCAATCGCGTGATTGACGGCCGTGGGAAGATCCGCATCGGCGCCCTCGCCGATCAATCCATGATCGTAGAAGTTCATCGCCAGCTTCACTCTGTGGAGATGACGCTCCAACTGATGCGTCAGGTGGACCTCGCGTTCGCCGCGCTGTTCGACGAACTTACTTAATTTGCCAAGTTTGGCGGTGACCTTTTTCTCTAGCTCCGGAGTGAATTCTTTGGTCTTGCCGGAATAGATCAGCTTCATAGTCCCCTCTATAAGCGTGCCGCGAAACGAGTCCGCGGAGCGCGGAATATGAGTGCCACAGTGGTTAGGCGCGTACTCGGCGCTGATGTGTCGATGGAATTTTCATGTCTTCCCGGTACTTCGCCACGGTGCGCCGGGTAACTTGGATTCCTTCTGCCTGCAAACGAGCAGTAATCTGTTCGTCCGTGAGTGGATGAGCCGCGTTCTCGTCTTCAATCATCTTTTTCACTCGCCGCTTCACGATCAGCAGCGGAGTAGCGCTCCCCGACGGCCCTTGAACTGCTTCGGAGAAGAAGTACCTTAGTTCGAAAACACCTTGCGGGGTATGCGCGTACTTGTTCGCCACCGCCCGGCTCACCGTCGAAGGATGCACGCCAATCTCTTCGGCCACCTCTTTGATCATCATCGGCTTTAGTTGATCGATGCCGGATTCCAGGAACTCCGGCTGCCGCCGCACAATCGAGTGGCACACGCGCAAGATCGTCTGCTTCCGTTGCTCGATATTCTTGATCAATTGCAGTGCGGATGCGTATCGTTCCTTGACGTAGTTGCGGATATCCCTGTTCGGCTCCTGTTCGCGATCTACCATCCGCTTGTACTCTCCATTCAGCCGGAGTTGCGGAATATCGTCATCGTTCAAGGTGATGACGTAATCTTCGCCATCTTTTGAGATATAGACATCCGGCTCAACCTGCCGCGCGCCGCCGCTCGAGTAACGCAGCCCGGGCGCAGGATCCAGATGGCGAATGACATTGACGGCGATCTGGATGTGCTCCATCGGCCTCCCCATCGCCTTCGCCAATTGAGACAGTTGCCGGGTTTCGAGAAGCTTTAAGTGATCGTGGACAATTTTCCAGGCGACGCCGTCCCGGCATCCGCGGGCATCCAGCTGGAGCAGTAGGCATTCGGGAATGCTCCTCGCGCCCACCCCTGTCGGATCAAGCGATTGGACCGCCTTAAGCCCCGCTTGCGCGTCCGTCAAGGAAAGTCCTTCCGCTACCGCGATCTCTTCCAGCGGCGTAGTCAGGTAGCCACTCTCTTCCAAATTGCCGATGATGCTGTTCGCCGCTTGCCGGATACCTTCGGGCAGAACTATGACGCTGAGCTGGCTCTGCAGGTGATCGCCCAAAGTCACGGGAGAGGATAAAAAGGTCTCGAAAGAAGGCTTCTCGATGGATTCAGAAGCCGGGCTCTTGAATCCCGGGTCCAGGTAATCGTCGAAGAAGCTACCGAAATCGATCTCTTCAAACGGATCTGTTTCGGATTTGGCCGGCTCTTCCGGCGCGCTGGTTGCAGCCGCTGTGGCTTCCGTCGGCTCTGCCGCGGCGCCGCTATACGTTCCGAAATCGCCATCTATCGACGAATCGAACGTTTGCAACGTCTCCGATTGCTCCACCTTATCGAGGATTGCCTGGTCGGCTGGATCAGCTTGGCGCTCGCGCTCCAGCAGCGATTGTACTTCCGCGGGCGTAAGCTCTTCGCCTGCTTCCGCCGCTTCCTCGAGCACGGGATTTTCCGCAATTTCGTTGATAATCATGTCTTTCAGCTCCATCCGGTTGAGCTGAAGGACCGTGACCATCTGCACGAGCCCCGGCGTGAGTATCTGCTTTTGCTGAACGCCGAGATGCAGCCGTTGCGAAAGCGAACTCATTTGGCTTTAAGTTTAACACCGGAAGACGGGATGCCCGCGGAGCAAGAAAAGGGAGATTTTAGCGGTTTTTCGAGGCCAGAGATATCGAATTAACTGGCCAAGCCTGGCGGAAAATAGAAGTTCTCGCCCAGGTAAATACGCCGAACTTCCGGATCGTTGCCGAGCGATTCGGGCGAGCCCGCGCGGAAAATGCGGCCGCTGCTGATGATGTAGGCCCGGTCTGTCACTGCCAGAGTTTCCCGCACATTATGATCGGTCACTAGAATCCCGATGCCTTTATGCTTCAGGTCCGCGATGATTCGCTGCAGTTCAAGCACCTGAATGGGGTCTATTCCGGAAAAAGGCTCGTCGAGCAGAATGAAATCCGGCTGCAGAACCAGCGACCGCGCAATCTCTACGCGCCGCCTTTCGCCGCCTGAAAGCATGTACCCTTTACTGTGGCGCACAGTCTCAAGACCCAAATCGTCGATTAGACTCTGCATTCTTTCGCGGCGTTGACGCCCGTTGAGTGGAAGCGTCTGCAGGATCGCCATCAAATTGTCTTCCACGCTGAGTTTGCGGAAAACGGACGGCTCTTGCGGAAGATAGCTGACCCCCCGGCGCGCCCGCAAATACATCGGAAGTTCGGTAATCGGTTGATCGTCCAGGAGAACGTCACCGGAATCCGGACTGATCAGTCCCACGATGATGTAGAAGGACGTAGTCTTCCCGGCGCCGTTCGGACCCAGTAAGCCGACCACTTCGCCCTGTTCTACTCGAACCGTCACGTTATCGACGACTTTGCGGCCGCTGTAAGATTTCGAAATCTCAACGGTTTGCAGAGTTCTGATGCGCTTCGAAGCTGCCATGACGACCATCTATTAGCGATCCCGGCCGGATCGCATGCTTTATCATACGCGGTGAATGGAAGCTGCGTTTCCGCGCTGGACCGGTTCCCGGGTTGTGGCCCTCTGGAGCGTTATTGTCCTGGCCTGCTTCCGTTTTGCGCATGCGCATCTGCTCTGGGCGGATGAAGATTACCATCTCGCGGCGGCCATTCAGATTCTGCATGGCAAAGTCCCGTATCGCGACTTCTGGTACGACAAGCCGCCGCTAAGTGCTCTGTATTATCTCGTAATCGCGGGTTATTACGGTTGGCCTTTGCGACTCTTGGACGCGGCCTACGTCCTCATCGCTTGTTACCTCATATACCGGCTTGCGAGCGCCTGGTGGGGCGAAGCAGAGGGTGTAACGGCCGCGCTGTTGCTGGCCTTCTTCACAACCTTCTATTTGCCCTCCGCTGTTATCCCCTTCGCCGCCGATGCCCTAATGGTGGTCCCGCATCTGGCAGCCATCTACTGCGCCCGCCGCAGACTCCCGTTCTGGGCTGGCATTTGGACTGGAATCGCTTTTCTCACCAATACCAAAGGCCTGTTTGTTCTTGCCGTTTGTGCCGTCTGGCTTTGGCCCGAGTTGCCTTTACTGCTGGCTGGCTTCGCACTGCCCGCAACTGCCGGCTTGCTCTGGGCCATGGCTACCGGCGCGTGGCCAGGCTATATCGAGCAGGTCTGGCGCTGGGGTCTAATCTACGCGAAGGAATCGCCGGTCGCTCATCCGCTTACCAACGGCGTCGTGCGAACTCTCAATTGGTTGGGTTTTCACGCCGCGATCGCCGCGGGTACAGTGTTCGCGTTCTTTCGTATCAGCCGGGAGAACCGCTGGGAGCTCGGCTCCTGGTTGCTCTTATCTTTCGCTGCTGTTTCCATAGGGTTCCGCTTCGCGCCGCATTACTTCTTGCAGCTCTTGCTGCCGATGACGGTCACGGCTTCTAGGGGCATTGTCTTAGCTTGGCGGAGTTTCCGTAAACCAACGCTGGTGCTGGTGACGCTCTTCCTTCTAATCCCACTCATTCGCTTCGGGCCACAATATGCGTCTCTTGCTATCGAGACTGTCTTGCACCGCGACACGCATTGGACCGACGTGATCATGGATTTGGATAGCCAAAATGCCGCCCGCGAGATCAGCGCGCTCGCTCACCCCGGAGACACGCTATTCGTCTGGGGATATCGCCCCGATATTTACGTCTATACGCGCATGGTTCCGGATGGGCTTTTCTGGGATTCACAGCCGCTGACTGGTGTTCCCGCGGACCGCCACTTGTCTGCGACGGATGCGATTTATGGTGGGCCGGCGGCGGCAAACCGCCGGAAACTGGTCTACTCTCGCCCCACTTTGATCGTGGATGGCTTGGGCCTGCTGAATCCAAAGCTGAAACCCAGCGTCTATCCCGAGCTTCGGGCCTGGCTCGCCCAATACAAACTCGTTGGTCAAACAAAACTCTGCTTGATTTACCGCAGAATTGACTAGCTCCCCGACAATAACCCACATGTAACTGATCTAGCTGCTGCGCCGTCTTGGGAGGAATCATGCGCCTGATCCTCTGCTTAGCAGCCATCGCGGCGTTAACGGGCTGTGCTCAGCGCGGGGTTCGGGCACCCATAGCCGCAACACCCAATCTCCGCAACCCTCCCTATATTGATCTACAGGCTGGCTGGCGCTTAAGAGTGATCACGCCCATAACGAAATCCGGAACCTACCGGCCCGACCTGAAAGGAGAGCAGACAGGGAGTACTATCACGCTCTCAGTCGGCGACGATTTCCTCGGATATGAAACCGCCGATTATGCCGTTGAATCCCGAGGTCGCTCAGGTGTGCGCATTGAGTTCACGTCCGCCGAAGATACGGTCAAGGGAGTCCCACGTGCTCAGCCATCACCGCGAGCCCGTCTTTTTCAGTTGCCGCGCAATGCCAAATACGTGCGGCTACTTTACTTGAAGCGGGTAAGCCAAACCGATCACGATATGGCAGTGTTGGCGGCGCGCGGCTACCGGAAAGCGCTACTTCTTCTTCATCCGCGTGTAGGCGAGCTGTTTCTTTTCGCCGTCCACGATCATGTGATCGTCGCCATTAAAATAAGTGAGCTGGCGGCCTTTCGTGATCCCTTTGTAACTGTCCACCAATTGCGGCGATCCACCGTTCAAAACCACTTTTTCATCCTTGGTGTAATACTCACAATGCTCCGCCGTGCTCGTCCGCGTTCGATTGGACGCCACCACGTCGAAGATCCGGACATCGCCGTTTGCCACCGCATGGTCGAGCGAGGACTGATCGCTGCTGTTGTCGCTCTTCGGAGTCAAATAGGCAATTAGCTCCTTGGCGGTGACGATCATCTTCTCCCGCGTCAGTTTAACCCCGCCGGTGTAATCCGCTACACGTATGTCGTCCCGGTAGAACACGTCGGGTGCCCGCACAATCGTGTAGATGGGCAGCGGGCCGGCATCGCTTTGCCGCTGGTTTATTGAAGCGGTGGCGCTCTTATCCTGCGAGCTGCTGTTCGATTTGTTATCAACCAACTCGCTGATCACGTTGCCGGCTGCGTGTAGCGCTTGCGCGTCACGATCGATATCGATCCGGTCCGCCGATGTGCGGTTCGGACCTTGCCATATCACTGCATGGCCTTCGTAATGAACCTTGGCGTTATTCTCACGCGTCACCATCCTGTCCGCTTCCGCCTGCATGGACTTCGTCTCATCCAGCATCGAAGTCCCCGGCTTCTGGTTCTTGTCCGGCTCGTGAGTAGAGACGACGTGTCCGGCGGCGTCCATATCGCCGTTGGCTTGATTCATGACGATCTGATCCGCGATGGCCGAGCCCGTGTCGTCCTGCACGTGCGCCCCGCCCACCAGCGTGATGCGATTGGCCAGCTGTTCGATGAAGGCTTTCTTGGCCCAAGCCTTCCGGGCGCCCTCCTCATAGCGGAAATTCCCAGCTTGCTCGATCACCGCAACCTGGTTGCTGTTGGGTAGAAACTTTGTCGTCATCTGATCGCTCCAGGTGAGCGCCGGCGCAGGCAGCGGCTCGGCTGCGCTATCTTTCGCTGTCTTCACCAGGGCCGCGGCTGCCGGTTTATCCGTATGAGTCGCCACATTCCAGGCCAGAAATGTGTCGACGTAGCTGCCTTCCCCATAGATCACCCGCAGATGCGAGCAATCCACAATCCGGTGCGACTGGTCCGGCCGGTTTGGCTTGAATTCCAACTGGGCCTGCGAGGAAGTCCGGATTTCCTGCACGTCCTGCCCTCCCGGCTTCATCTCCAGTTCAATGTGCTCGCTGCGCAATATTCGAGTCTCGGCTAACTGCACGCCCGGCTGCGGCTGCGGAACGGATTCGGCCACCGCATGCCCATCGGCGAGCACCAGGTGAAGATCGCTGTTGTTCTGAAGTTGCCCGTTTACTTGTTTGCTGCTAACCGCGAATCGCAGATCGGCTCTGTTTCCAGTCAAAGTTGTTCGCGACCCAGGTTGGGTGGAAATAACTTTCGCGTTGTTCTCGCCAACGATGTTCACCATGTTGCCGTCATCATCGAACAATGCCGTCATTTTGTCGGCGGAATAGCTCGTCTGCCGGTCATCGCGAACATCCATTCCGGACGCATGCTCGCTGTCGATCTGATGCAGCCTGCCGTCGTCCAGCGTCACCACCGAAGTCCGCGCCTGGACTGTCGTCGATTGGCGCTGCATCTTCGACCAGGGAGATAAATAGATCTTCTGCTCGGCCTCTTTATACACCAGATCCGCAGTTTCAATGTGCATCTTGTTTTCAGCGGGCCCGTCACCCACCCAGTCCAACGAGATTTGCGACTTTAGGTGCAGGACTTTGGTATTCGGATCGTACTCCACACCTACAGCCCGGCCATCGCCTTTCGGGAAGATAAAGGAAGCGGGCTGGTCCGTATTAGCCTTGCCACTGTGGGTTTCATACGTCACGCCGGACGTTTGTACCCGCACGCGCTTTCCCGCTTCGCCCGGATCGGACGCATCTTTATCCGAAGGCACGTTCATCACAATCGAAGCCGGCCCATCTGATCTCATGAACCCGGATCTCTCGTCAAAGAACGCTTTGTCGCTCCTCACGTACGTGTACGAAGATCCTTCCTTGTTGTACAGTCGCAGCGCGAATCCGTGGATCTCCATGGTCGAAGGATCATGCGTGGCTTGGGCGTAGTCCGCTCTTAATCTGACAATCGGTTTCCCGGTTTGCGCATCGTCTTTGTTCCACACCCACCCATTCGGAGATTTTGCGTCGTAACCGACGGGAATTTGTGGCGTCGGCGCGACGTGAGTGTGTCTGGCTTTAGCCAGGCGCAGCTTTAAAGTGTAGCCAACGACAATGGAAAGGACGATCGCGGCGACGGCCAGAAGAACGGAAATTCGCCGCATGATTTAGCAGAGCAATCTGTCCTTCAGAATACCAGGGAATACTCTCCCGCACACAAGCGAAGAAAATGTGAGCCTAACCATATCAACTCCTGCACTGCTAATGAGGTAATCCCTTTGCAATCAACAGCTTATAACTGCCACTTGTCACTCGGCACGAGAGTGTGCTAAAACAGGCACTGGGCGTTCGATTCGTTCGAGCACCTATCCGTCGGGTTTAAGTCAGCCCGATTAAGTTCAAATTCTAGGCTAGCGTTACACACTGGAGGTTTTTAGTATGGATATTCGACCGCTACACGACCGCGTCGTGATCCGCCGGATCGAAGATAAGGCTGAGACCACGAAGAGCGGTCTCTACATTCCGGATTCCGCAAAAGAGAAGCCCCAAGAGGGCGAAGTGGTTGCTGTTGGAAAAGGTAAGCGAACCGACGACGGCAAGCTGCTGACGCTGGATGTCCAGGTCGGCGACCGCATTCTCTTCGGGAAGTATTCCGGAAGCGATATCAAACTGGATGGTAATGAGTTTCTGATCATGCGCGAGGACGAAATTCTCGGCGTGCTCACAAACGGTGCTTCGGCAAAGGCTAAGTAGGAGGAATAGGTAAAATATGGCTGCAAAGCAGATTGTTTATAGCGAAAACTCGCGTCAGGCGATTCTTCGTGGCGTCAATCAACTGGCCGACGCCGTGAAGGTCACACTCGGTCCCAAGGGCCGAAATGTAGTTCTCGAGAAGAAATTTGGCGGTCCCACGATCACCAAGGACGGCGTCACCGTCGCCAAGGAAGTGGAGCTAAAGGATCCGCTGGAAAACATGGGTGCCCAGATGGTGCGCGAGGTTGCCTCGAAGACCTCCGACATCGCTGGTGATGGCACCACCACCGCCACCATCCTGGCCCAGTGCATTTTCCGTGAAGGCGTAAAGTCAGTCGCCGCCGGCGCTAATCCGATGGCTCTGAAGCGCGGAATCGAAAAGGCTGTTGCCGCGGTTGTCGAGGAAGTAAAGAAGTTCTCCAAGGATGTTCCGTCACAGGGTGACGCCATCGCTCAGGTAGGCACCATCTCCGCCAACGGCGATTCCACGATCGGCAACATCATTGCCGAAGCGATGAAGAAGGTTGGCAAGGATGGCGTCATCACGGTCGAAGAATCCAAGACCATGGTGACCGAGCTGCAGACGGTCGACGGCATGCAGTTCGATCGTGGCTATCTCTCGCCTTACTTCGTGAGCGATCCCGATCGGATGGAAGCTGTTCTCGAGGATCCGTATATTCTGATCCACGAGAAGAAGATCAGCAATATGAAGGATCTTCTGCCGCTACTCGAGCAGATCGCTCGCTCGGGCAAGCCGCTTCTCGTCATCGCCGAGGAAGTGGAAGGCGAAGCGCTAGCAACACTGGTTGTCAACAAGCTCCGCGGCACGTTGAATGCCTGCGCAGTGAAGGCTCCTGGTTTCGGCGATCGCCGTAAGGCCATGCTTGAGGACATCGCCACCTTGACCGGTGGCAAGGCGCTCATGGAAGAGACGGGCATCAAGCTGGAAGGCGTTCGCCTCGAGGACCTCGGCCGCGCCAAGCGCGTTACCGTGGACAAGGACAACACCACCATCATTGATGGCGCGGGCACGCAGAAGAACATCGAGGGCCGCATCAAGCAGCTCCGCAATCAGATCGAAGAGACTACCTCTGATTACGATCGTGAAAAGCTGCAGGAGCGGCTGGCGAAACTCGCCGGCGGCGTCGCGGTCATCAAGGTCGGTGCTGCCACCGAGACCGAGATGAAGGAAAAGAAGGCCCGTGTTGAGGACGCTCTGCATGCAACCCGTGCAGCCGTCGAAGAAGGGATCGTTCCTGGCGGTGGCGTCGCGCTGCTCCGTGCCGGGAAGGCTCTCCACAACCTGAAGGCGGAAGGCGACGAACAGATCGGTATCGATATCATCCGTCGCGCTACCGAAGAGCCGCTGCGCCAGATCGCTGGCAACGCCGGCTATGAAGGAGCAATCGTGCTCGAGAAAGTTCGTTCGAGCGGCGATAACAACTTCGGCTTCAACGCAGCGAACGGCGAATACGAAGACCTGGTGAAATCCGGCGTCATCGACCCGACCAAGGTCACCCGTTCCGCTCTGCAGCATGCCGCTTCCATCAGCGCTCTCATGCTGACCACCGAAGCGATGATCTGCGAGATTCCGGAGAAGAAGAGCCAAGCTGGACCTCCCGGCGGCGGCCACGGCCCTGAGATGGATTATTAATCCAAGACAGAAACCATCACTTTCGCCCGTCAGGCTATTCTCGCCTGGCGGGCTTTTTTCTTCTAAATCGCCTCTCGCCGCGTATAACCCACAGCGGTTTATTCATTCCGCAGCGCAACCATCGGATCTATCTTCATAGCTCTTCTTGCCGGTACGTAACAGGCGAGTAATGCGACCAGGCAAAGGACAACCACAACCGGAACAAACGTAACGACATCGGTCGGCTTCACGCCGAATAACATGTTGGACATCAACCGCGTGAGTCCAAGCGCCGCTATTACGCCAATGCCCACGCCGGCCATTATCATGCGAGCGCCGTCCGTCAGGATCATACGTAGCACATCCCGCCGTGCCGCGCCCAATGCCATTCGCACCCCGATCTCCTGCGTGCGCTGTCCCACAAGATACGACAACACTCCGTATATTCCAATGCTTGCCAATAACAGAGCGAGCCCCGCAAATACGGCCAGCAGCGCCATCGTGAAGCGTTTGCTCGCGATCGTTCTCAGAACCACCTGCTCCATCGGTTCGCCCTCGAAAACCACTAATCCGCGGCTCAGCGAAAGCAGCCGCTGCCGAAGCATCTCAAAATTCGGAGCATCGGCGCCTTTGCCGCGCACGTACACTCCGAATCCTTGCGCCATGTTGCTGATGTCTGTATCCGAGATTTGCGCTACTGGCAGATACAGTTGTGCATGCAAGGAATTCGCAGCATCTGAATCCAATCCCCACTGGTTGACGTGGCCCACAATGCCGACGATCTGCGGGTTGGGTCGCTTGTCGTGGTTCGAAGGCTCATTATTCAGGTTCAGATATTGACCGATAGGATCCTCTCTGGGGAAATACTTTTCAGCCAACGTCTCATCGATAACCGCGACAGCAGACGAGTGCTCGTTGTCGCTGTCGGTCAGAAACCGGCCACGCTTTAGGCTCACCTGAAGCGTCTTCAGGTAATCCGGTTCGACGATATACACCAGCGCCATTGGCAAATCCGTCACATGGGCCGGCTTGGGCCTGCTCGCGAACCAAATGTACCAATCGATGTCGCTTTCCATCGGAGTAGCGCCCGAACTTAATGAGGCTGCCTCCACCTCAGAAGCGGAGACAAGCTGGTCGTGCACCCGCCGGAAAAAGGCGCGGATAGCGGCCGGCGGTTCCTTCTGGAGTGACGCTTGCGGTGAAACTGAGAAGGTCATCACCGAACGCGGATTGAAGCCGGGATCCACGCGCCATAAAACGAACAATGTGCGAATCATCAGCCCGGCTCCGACCAACAACACCAGCGCCATCGCCATCTCCAGGACAACGAACACACCTTGCGTGCGGCTGCGCGCTCCTGGCAGTGTGCGTCCGCTCTCCTTCAATGTCCCGCCCAGGTTGGCGCGCCGCATTTTCAAGGCCGGCACCAGCCCGAACACTATCCCTGCTACAAGCGATACAACAACTGTGAAGAGCAGAACGCGGAAATCCAGTCCGATCTCTTCCGCCCGCGGCACCGTCCGTGGCACGGCCGCAATCGCCGCCGCCGTTCCAAAATTTGCCAGCCATAGCCCGAGCCCGCCACCGATCAGGCCTAACAGAACGCTTTCGGTCAGCAGTTGGCGAACAATGCGCGCCTGGCCCGCCCCTACTGCCGAGCGGATGGCGAACTCGCGTTGCCGCGACGTCGAGCGCGCCAGCAGTAGGTTTGCCACATTTACGCACGAGATGAGCAGCACCAGCGACACTGCGCCGAGAAGAACCAGCAGCACCGGACGAATATCGCCCACCATCTCTTCCTTTAACGGGACAAGGTTTGCTTTTTCATTGCTATCGATCTCGGGATAGTCCCGGGTGAGCTGACGCGAGACACGATCCATGTCCTGGCGAGCCTGTTCCAGGGTTACTCCCGGCTTGATACGCCCAATTGCATCCATGCCCCATCCTGCGCCGCGATCGGCGTAAAACTGCGGTTCGTTATACTCCCCAATCGGCGTGTATATGTCGTTAGAGAGTTCCTCTATGGAAGTTCTGAATTCGTAGGGTGAAGTTCGAAGGAACCACTCCAATGACGGTTCGCCCAATACCGTCGACGACCAGCCGCTGGCCGATAATGTTTCTCGCTCCGCCGAACTTCCGCTTCCACAAACCTTCCGAAATCATTGCCGTCGGAGCCACGCCCAAACGATCGTCATCTTTGCTGAAGGTTCTTCCGATCAGCGGATGGACGCCGAAGATTTCGAAAAATCCTGCCGAGATCAATTCGCCCTGCAGGTGCTCTGGCTCGCCCTCGCCGGAAAGGTTGAACGCTGTCGAGCGATAAGCGGCAATCGCGGAAAAACTGCGATTCATGCGCTGCCAATCGAGAAAGTTCGGATAAGAAATGGATCCGTTCTTGAAATTAGGAATTTCCTCGAACAGCGAGATGATCCGTTGGGAGTCCGGGTATGGCAGCGGATTGAGCAGCACGCCGTTCACCACCGAGAAGATTGCCGTATTCGCGCCGATTCCGAGCGCCAGCGTTAAAACGGCAACAGCGGTGAACGAGGGTGACTTAATCAGCGTGCGAAAGCCGTAGTAAAAATCTTGGCCCGCGGATTCAAGCCATACCAGAAATTTCGTGTCATGCACAACACTAATTCCGCACTTGAACGGCCAGAATATCCGGCCATTTCGCCAGCGCCTTGCAGCTCAGACCGCCGCCGCACTGTCCGCATGTGGGACGAGGTGTTCTAACGCGCTCTCTTCTTCCCCTCCGGCCCGCGCTTGGCGTCCGTCCGGAAAGCACCGAGTTGATCTGAATCACTGGCATCAGTGAATTATTATTGTCCACCGGACGATGCGTGACGCGGGTCGAAATCTCCTGATTCAGGGTCTCGATGAAGCCTTCCATCTGCTGCTGCATGGCTTCCATCTTTTCGCGCATGTTGAGAATAATCTCGACGCCCGCCAGGTTCACCCCCAATTCGCGCGTCAGCTTGAGGATGACCTCCAGCCGCTCCAAATCCTCATCCGTATACAGCCGCGTGTTGCCTTCGCTTCGCGAGGGCGCCAGCAATCCTTCCCGCTCGTAAAGCCGCAGCGTCTGCGGATGAATCGCGTATTGCTCGGCCACCGCCGAGATCATGTAGGCCGCTCGTCCCTTCTTTTTCGTCATGGTGTAGGTGCCACCTTGTTCCACATCTCCGACCGCACATCGTCCGTTTGCACTTGCGCCAGTTCTCGAAGCAGTTCCCGTGTCCGTTCATTGTGGACGTCCGGCGCTCGCAAAAGCACTTCCACGATCTCGTCCCCGCGCGAGCTCTTCCGCCCGTTGGATACGCCCTTCTCGCGTAGCCTGAACTTCTGTCCGTTCTGAGTGCCTTGCGGGATTTTCAAGATGGCCCGCCCGTCAATCGTAGGCACCTCGATCTTGGCCCCCAGCCCCGCCTCGCTCACCGTCAACGGTACCTGAATTTCGATGTTGTCTCCGCTCCGTTTGAAGAACGGGTGATCCTCCACTCGAATCGTGATGTAGAGGTCGCCCGCCGGCCCGCCCGCCGCGCCGGCATTGCCTTTTCCCGGTACCCGCAACCGCGATCCCGAAGCAACGCCCGGTGGTATGCGCACTTCCACCGTATCCGGATGCGCGATACGGCCCTCGCCCCGGCAAGTCGGGCAAGCATTTTTCAACCGTCCTGAGCCGCCGCAGCGCTGGCACGTCAAATTGAATTTCATCGCGCCTGCCATTTGCGTCACCGTGCCCGTGCCGTCACATTCTGGACAGACGGCAACACCGCTACCTGCGGAACCCGTTCCGTGACACGTTGCGCACGTCTCTTGACGCGAGATATTGAGCTTCACCTGTGTTCCGCGAATGGCTTGCCAGAAATCGACGTTCAGTCCATACTCCAGATCCGACCCCCGCTCCGGCTGAGGAGTCGTCTGTCGCTGCTGCCGCCCACCGAAGAACTGGCTGAAAATGTCGCGAAATCCAAAGCCTTCGCCTTCATGCGTCTCCGTACTACTCGAAGCATTCTGCTGTTGGCGCAAATACTCGCTGAAATCGAACCCGTTGAAATTCGGACCTCCGCTCGGCCCACCCGCGCCGCCGCTTCCGAACCCGCCGCCGTTCGGCGGAATGTTGGCCGAATAGAAACCGTACTGGTCGTAGACCTTTCGCTTCTCGTCATCGCTCAGGACGTCATACGCTTCCTGAACCTTCTTGAAACGCTCTTCTGCTGCTTTATCGCCCGGGTTCAAATCCGGATGGTATTTGCGCGCCAGGCGGCGATACGCCTTGCGGATCTCCTCAGTATCCGCGCTGCGCCCCACCCCCAGAGCTTCGTAATAATCGTTCTTCGTTGCAGAAGGCATTGTTAATTAGTTGTAGGGACGAGGTCCGCCCCGTCCCTACGCCTCACTTACTTCTTGTCTTCAACGTCGACGAACTCCGCATCCACGACGTTGTCCTTTGGTTTTTCACCGGCCTGCGCGCCATCCCCTGCCGCGCCAGTCCCCGGTCCAGCGCCCGCGCCCGGTCCAGCGCCCGCGCCGTTCGGGGCTGTGCTCTGCGATTTATACATCGCCTCCGCCAGCTTGTGGCTCGCGGTGGTCAACTTATCTGTCGCCGATGTGATCTTCTCGAGTCCGCCTTCGGCCATCGCCTTTCTCACATCTTCGACTGCCGACTCCACTTGCTTGGCGTCTGCCTCGGAAATCTTTTCGCGATGCTCCTTCAGCATTTTCTCGACGTTGTACATCATGGCGTCCGCGCGATTGCGAGCTTCGATTTCTTCCTTCTTCTTGCGGTCGTCCACCGAATTCGATTCCGCATCGCGCGCCATCTTCTCCACTTCTTCCTTGCTCAAGCCCGAAGAAGAAGTGATCGTGATCTTCTGCTCGTTGTTGGTGGCCCGATCCTTTGCCACCACGTTGAGAATGCCGTTCGCGTCGATATCGAAGGTCACTTCGATCTGCGGAATGCCGCGCGGAGCCGGTGGAATGCCGACCAGCTGGAACACGCCTAGCAGCCGGTTGTCCTTGGCCATCGCGCGTTCACCTTGATAGACCTTGATCTCTACCGAAGTCTGGCTATCCGCAGCCGTCGAAAAGACCTCGCTCTTGCGCGTGGGTATGGTCGTGTTGCGCTCAATCAATTTCGTGAACACTCCGCCCAGCGTCTCGATCCCCAGCGACAGCGGCGTTACATCCAGCAACAGCACGTCCTTGACTTCACCGCCAAGCACGCCGCCCTGAACTGCCGCCCCTACTGCTACAACTTCGTCCGGATTCACGGTTTTGTTGGGCTCTTTGCCGAACAAGTCGCGAACCATCTGCTGAACCTTCGGAATACGCGTGGAACCGCCCACCAGAACCACTTCATCGATGTTCTGCGGAGTGACGCCCGCATCCTGCAAAGCCTGTTTGCAAGGTCCCACCGAACGCTGCAGAATGTCGTCCACCATCTGCTCGAAACGCGCCCGCGTCAATTTAATCGTCAAATGCTTCGGCCCGCTGGCATCCGCCGTCAGGAACGGCAGGTTGATTTCCGTCTCGAGCAGTGTTGAAAGCTCGATCTTCGCTTTCTCCGCCGCTTCCTTCAGGCGCTGCAACGCCATCTGGTCTTTGGAAACATCGACGCCTTGGTCCTTCTTAAACTCCTGAATCAGCCAATCGATAATTCTCTGGTCGATGTTGTCGCCGCCAAAGTGCGTGTCGCCATTCGTCGACTTCACTTCCACGACCCCATCGCCAACTTCCAGAATCGAGATGTCGAACGTGCCGCCGCCGAAATCGTACACCGCGATGGTCTCGTCCTTCTTCTTATCCAAACCGTAAGCCAGCGCCGCAGCCGTCGGCTCGTTGATAATGCGCATTACTTCCAAGCCGGCAATCTGCCCGGCGTCTTTGGTCGCCTGCCGCTGCGCATCGTTGAAGTACGCCGGCACCGTGATTACGGCTTTGGTGACTTTCTCGCCCAGGTAAGCTTCCGCCGCTTCCTTCAACTTGGTCAAAATCATGGCCGAAATCTCAGGCGGCGAATACTTCTTCCCCTGGATCTCTACCCGCGCGTCCCCGTTCTCGCCCGCAACCGCTTTGTAAGGTACCAGCTTCATCTCTTCGTTCACTTCGTTGAAGCGGCGCCCCATGAAGCGCTTAATCGAGTAGATGGTGTTCTCGGGGTTGGTCACAGCCTGGCGCTTCGCCACTTGGCCGACCAAGCGCTCCCCATTCTTGGTAAATGCCACTACCGATGGCGTGGTTCTCCCACCCTCTTGGTTGGGAATCACCGCAGGCGTCCCGCCTTCCATCACCGCCACCACAGAATTTGTGGTACCAAGATCAATTCCAATAATCTTACTCATGTGATTTCAATCCTCTCGCCAACCGCCCTTGGCGACCAGCTGTCTTTAGCACAATCCAAGTATCTTATATGAGTGCCCGATTGTCAAGTTCTCTCGCAATAGGATTTCTACTTCTTTCCTCCTGTTGTGTAGCCCAGACTACACTAACCCTGGCCGCAGCCGCCGACCTCTCCGCCCTCCTCCCCCACCTCACCAGCCAGTTTGAAAAAACGAACCCAATTCGGGTTCGTTCGGTAATAGGAGCCAGTGCCGTGCTTTCCCAGCAGATCCAGAACGGTGCTCCCTATGACGTCTTCCTCTCGGCCAACGCCCAGTTCGTCGATCAGCCTGAGTTCGTTCGGTAAAATCGACCCCTCCTCTGTCCGCACCTACGCCGTCGGCCGCGTCGGCGTGCTCTGGCGCGACGGAAAGCAGCATCCCCTCAAAGACTTAGCTGCGGATTGGGTTCGTTTCGTAGCCTTGCCCAATCCCAAGTTGGCTCCCTATGGAGTAGCCGCCCAGCAGGCGCTCGAGCACGCCGGCGTTTGGAAGGCGGTCCAGCCGAAGATCGTTTATGGCGAGAATGTCCGCCAGGCATTGGAGCTCTTCGAGAGCGGCAACGCCGACGCCGTCTTGACCTCCAACTCACTTCTCCAGGGCAAGAACCCTGATCTGATTCCAACCGATTGGCATAGTCCGATCATTCAGAAGGCCGGAATTGTCGCCGCCAGCCCCAACCGGGCCGCAGCCCAGAAGTTCCTGGATTTGCTGCTCAGCCCAGCCGGACAGGCCGTTTTCGCCAAATTCGGCTTCAGCTCTCCTAAGCCTTAGGGTGAGCGCGGTCGTAGACCGCCTGAAGGTCTTTGAGGGAAACCTGAGTGTACTTTTGTGTGGTTGACAGCCGGGCGTGCCCGAGCAGTTCCTGGATCGCTCGCAAGTCCGCCCCGTCGCTCAGCAGGTGAGTCGCATAGGCATGGCGGAAGCTATGCGGGTGAACGGTCGAATCGCCCGTTACCAGCAACGCATATAACTTGACCAGCCGCCGCACCTGCCGGTCGCCCAACCGCGCCCCCCGTGAATTGAGGAACAATGCCCGTTCGTTTGGACCGGCTGAGCGCGTTTCGAGATGCCGTTCCACCGCCGCCACCGCCCGCCCGCCAATCGGCACCTGGCGTTCTTTGTTGCCTTTACCCCGAACCCGCAGCCAGCCTTCTCTCAAATCGACGTCCTCGAGATTGATCCCGACCAGTTCGCTCACCCGAATCCCGCAGCCATACAGCAGTTCCAGAAAGGCCAAATCGCGCTCTTTGGATGGCCTCTCGACCATATCCCCGGCTTCGACCGCATCCAGCAGGTTGTTGGTCTTCTCGGCGCTCATCACGTCCGGTAAGCGCTGCTTCGCCTTCGGCGTTCGCAGCCGCGTGGTGATGTTCTTTTGAATGATGCCTTCTCGCAGCAGGAACTTGAACATCGCCCGAACAGCCGCCAGTTTCCGCCGCACGCTGATCACGCTGAGCCCCTGGTCGTACAAGCCCGCCAGCCACTCGCGAAACAGCGGCAAATCGAGCTGTTCGAGTTCGGGCGCTGCCTCGCCCGGAGGCTCAAAATAGGTCGCGAACTGCTCCAGATCGGAGCCGTAGTTCCGGACCGTGTGCTTCGACGCGCCCCGCCGCGCAATCTCAGCGAGATACTTCGAGATGCATTCTCGTATCGCTGGCATTCAGGAACTCATTCAACGCGCCTTCAGCTCGCCGGCACACTTCCGCGTGGCGCGCCTTCTTGTCATGCCGCAGCTTGTGCTTCATCGCCTCATCGAGCGGCGGCAGCAGGTCGAAGGTGATGTTCGCCGGCTGAAAATGACGGCTGTCCGCGTGCGTGATGTAGTGGCACAAACTGCCCAGCGCCGATTCTCGCGGAAACACGAGCGGATCATCGCCTACGCTCAACGCCGCCGCATTGCGTCCCGCCAGCAGTCCCGTCGCAATCGATTCCGCGTATCCTTCGACGCCTGAAATCTGCCCGGCAAAGAAGATCCGCGGATCACTCTTCAACTGCAGAGTCGGTCTGAGAAGAGCCGGCGAGTTGATGTAGGTATTGCGATGCATCTGGCCAAATCGCAAGAACTCAGCCGTGTCGAGCCCTGGAATCAAGCGAAACACTCGCGCCTGGTCACCAAACTTCATGTGGTTTTGAAATCCCACCAGGTTGTAGCTGTCGGCGCGCTGATTCTCCTGCCGAAGCTGCACCACCGCATAGGGCCATCTCCCCGTCCGCGGATCATCCAAGTCCGGCCGGCTTCATCGGTCCGAACCGCAAAGTGTGATATCCGCGCCGGGCGATCTCTTCAATCGGCAGGCATCCCTCGAAGAACGGGATCTTGTCTTCTTCTATATGAGCCTCGTAGCACGGAGCGTCTAATAAGGCTGTGACAAAGGCGTCGTATTGTTCTTTATTGAAAGGGCAATTGATGTAGTCGTCGGTTCCGTCGAGCGACTTGCCATACCGCGATGCCCGGAATGCGATCGACATGTCGATTGAATCCGCCGCAACAATCGGGCTGATGCTGTCGTAAAAATAGAGCCGGTCGGAGCCCGTGACGCGGCTTATTTCTTGCGCGAGAGGCTCGCTTGTCAGCGGGCCGGTCGCAATAATTACGATGCCGTCCGCCGGTATCTCGGTCACTTCGCCGCGCCGGACGTCGATACGCGAGTGCGACTCAATGGCTCGGGTGATCTCCGCGGAAAAGACTTCCCGATCTACCGTAAGGGCATGGCCGCCGGGAACTCGCGCGGTTTCGGCCGCTCGCAGTAGCAGCGAATCGAGCCGCCGCATCTCCTGCTTCAGCAGCCAGGGAGCGGAATGCACCTGCTCGCTTTTCAGTGAGTTGCTGCAGACGAGCTCGCCGAAGCAATCGCTCTTGTGAGCGGGAGTTCGCTTGTGCGGGCGCATCTCATGCAGAACGACGTGCGCGCCCGCTTCAGCAGCCTGGTATGCGGCCTCGCAACCTGCTAGGCCGGCGCCGATGATTTGGATGACGTCCAAAGTTTATTCTAGAAAGCTTCCCGGTATTCGCCGAATACCTTCGAAGCGTTTCGGAGATTTCACCGACCGTCGCCAGCGCCCGGCAACATTCAAGAATGCGGGGCATCAAATTCTCCGGTCCGCGCGCGCTCTTTTCAAGTTGCGATAGCGCCAAGCACACCGCATCGGCGGAACGCCCGGCCCGGACTTCCCGTAACCGGCTCACTTGCTGTCGCTCCAGTTCCGGATCGATGCGAAACGCCTCGGGAAGCTCGATCTCATCGGTCTGAAATTTGTTAACGCCGACCACGATCTGCCGTCCTTCTTCGACAGCCTTTTGATATTGGTAGGCCGAGTTCTGTATCTCGCCTTGGATATAGCCCTTCTCAATTGCAGCGAGCGTACCGCCCAGCGCATCGATTCGCGCAATGTACTCGCGAGCGCCTGCTTCCATCTCGTCGGTCAGCTTCTCGATGTATTCGCTGCCGCCTAATGGATCCGGCTCTGCCGTGACTCCGCTCTCGTAAGCAATCACCTGCTGGGTACGAAGCGCTACTCGCGCCGATCGCTCGGTCGGCAAAGAAAGAGCTTCATCCTGGCCGTTCGTGTGCAGCGATTGCGTGCCGCCCAGCACTGCCGCCATGGCCTGCAAGGCGACTCGCACCACGTTCACCTCCGGCTGTTGCGCAGTCAAAGTGGATCCGCCCGTTTGCGTGTGGAAGCGCAGCATGCAGGAGCGCTCCAGTTTTGCTTTGAAGCGGTCGCGCATGATATGCGCGTAAAGCCGCCGGGCGGCCCGATACTTGGCGATCTCTTCCAGAAAATTGTTGTGAGCATTGAAAAAGAAACTTAGGCGCGGCGCAAACGAATCTACATCGAGCCCGGCCGCAATCGCCGCTTCGATGTACGCTATGGCATTGGCCAGAGTGAACGCCACTTCCTGAATCGCCGTCGAGCCTGCTTCGCGAATGTGATAGCCGCTGATCGAGATCGTGTTCCACTCAGGCACTTCCTCGCCAGCCCATGCAAAGAGGTCGGTGATAATCCGCATGGCCGGACGCGGCGGATAGATATAGGTCCCGCGCGCAATGTATTCTTTCAGAATGTCGTTTTGAACAGTCCCCGAAAGCTTTTTGCGATCGGCGCCCTGCTCTTCCGCAACCAGAACATAGAGGCACAGTAGAATCGCGGCCGTCGAATTAATTGTCATCGACGTGCTGACCTCTTCCAGCTTGATGCCATCGAGGAGCACCCGCATGTCCGCGAGTGAATCGATGGCCACGCCGACGCGCCCGACCTCGCCCGCCGCTAGCGCATGGTCAGAATCCATGCCCATTTGCGTGGGCAGATCGAAAGCCACGGAAAGTCCGTTAGTACCTTGCGATAAAAGAAACTTGTAGCGCCGGTTGCTCTCTTCCGCCGATCCGAAACCCGCGTACTGACGCATCGTCCACAGCTTGCGCCGGTACATGTCGGAATAGATCCCGCGAGTGAACGGGAACTGGCCGGGCTGCTCGGACGTGGACAAGAATCGACCTAAATCCGGCGCGAAATCCGCCGCGCCTTCAGAAAGGAAGTAATTCCGAAGAAGGCCATCACGACGCCTAGGAAGAGTGAAAACGCCAGAGCGAGCGTGTTGCGTGAATCGGTAGCGCCCGATTCGTTGTAATAGCGCACAGCGTTGCCGAAGAACAACACAGCGAATAGTAAAAAGATCCCACCGATGGCCTGATTCCAGATCACGCGAGCAGGCCTTACAACTTCCGGAACAACGTGCTGTGCAAACCGTTTGGCGTGGCTCACCTTCACTAATCGTGCTGCTTTGATTGCGTCGGCGAGCTTCATCACGTCCTCATGCTAACAGGAGTTTGCGGGCATCAGTGCCCTTCTGCCTCAAGAAATCGCTCGGCTTCTATCGCCGCCATGCAACCCGCGCCGGCAGCCGTAATGGCTTGACGATAAGTGCGATCCTGAACGTCGCCAGCGTGAAAAACACCTGCGATATTCGTCCGCGCGCCGCCATGCGTAATGATGTAGCCGTCGGCATCCAGGTCGAGCTGGCCAGCGAAAGGATTCGTGTTTGGGATATGCCCAATCGCCACAAAGAAACCATCCACTTCGCGATCGTAGGTCTCGTGAGTTTTGACGTTGCGCAGTTTAACGCCTGTCACGTGACCTTTTTCGACGTCGTAAATATCTTCAACCACCGTGCTGGTGAGAAATTGGATTTTTGGATTGCTCTGCGCTCGCTCAAACATGATCTTTGAGGCGCGGAATCTCTCGCTCCGATGCACAATCGCCACTTCGCTGCCGAAGCGGCTGAGAAAATTCGCCTCTTCCATGGCGGAATCGCCGCCACCGATTACCATGATCTTCTTGCCTCGGAAGAAGAATCCATCGCAAGTGGCGCAGGAGCTGACGCCGTGGCCGATGAGCTTGTGCTCGTTCGGCAG
Organism: uncultured Acidobacteriaceae bacterium; assembly: GCA_963795445.1. Classification (GTDB taxonomy): domain Bacteria; phylum Acidobacteriota; class Terriglobia; order Bryobacterales; family Bryobacteraceae; genus Bog-105. The sequence continues at coordinate 783,330 of CAWCHX010000004.1, forward strand.
ATTCAGCCAACGCGCCGAGGCGCCCGTCGCCACAATCAACGTTCGGGTCTGAATTTTCTCGCCGTGTTCCAGTTCCAGCGTGAATGGCCGCTTGCAAAGATCGGAATGCACCACACGCTCGTGCCGGTAAGCCGCCCCGAAGCGCTGCGCCTGCTGCTTCATATTTTCGATCAGCACCGGGCCAAGAATTCCTTCCGGAAACCCGGGAAAGTTTTCAACCTCGGTCGTGATCGAAAGCTGGCCGCCGGGCTCGTGTCCTTCGAGCACCAGAGGTTGCAGATTTGCTCTAGCGGTGTAGATCGCCGCCGTGTTCCCGGCGCAACCGGAGCCGAGAATCACCACGTCTAATAAGTCGCTCATCCGAGAAAATAATTCGTGACGTGGAACGCCACCCACGAACCACAGTATGCTAGCGCAAGCATGTACGAAAACTGGAAAATGGGCCATTTCCAGCCACCCGTCTCGCGTTTGACTACCGCGAGCGTCGAGAAGCACTGCATGGCGAAAGCAAAGAAAATCAGGAGCGACACAGCGCCAGCCGCAGTCAAATCCTGATGTATCGCGTGCTGCAGACCTTTCGACTGCTCATCTCCTTCGATGCCGTAGATCGTTCCCAGGGTTCCGACGATCACTTCGCGCGCCACCAATGAAGTGATCAGACCGATACCAATTTTCCAGTTGAACCCAAGCGGCTTGATCGCCGGCTCGATGGCCTTTCCGATCATTCCGGCAAAACTGTGTTCCAGCGGCGGCGTTTTTCCGTTGTGCAAGGGCAGGTGCGCCAGCACCCAGACAAGCACTGCAACCAGAAGAATCACTGTCCCAGCGCGGCGGAGAAATACTTTTCCGCGATCGATCAGCCGCAAACTGAGCGACTGCCAGGTGGGCCAGCGGTAAGGCGGCATCTCCAGCATGAACGAGGAGCGGCCGCTTTTGAGCACGGTCGATTTCAGAATCCGCGCAATTACCACGGCGGCCAGAAAACCCAAGACATAGAGCCCGAGCATAGTCGCAGCCGGCAGCGAGAGTAAGCCTTTCACAAGAGGAATGTTCGGAACGAATGCGGCGATTATAAGCGTGTAGACGGGTAAGCGCGCCGAGCAGGTCATCAGCGGCGCGATCATGATGGTGGCAGTGCGGTCGCGTTTATTCTCGATCACCCGCGTAGCCATAATGGCGGGAACCGCGCAGGCATAGGCAGAGAGAAGCGGGATAAACGACTTCCCCTGCAAGCCGATTTTCGCCATGGTGCGATCGGCGATGAGCGCGGCGCGCGCCAAATAGCCGGAATCTTCGAGAATCCCAATAAACAGGAAGAGAAGCAGAATCTGCGGTAGAAAAACGATGACGGAACCAACACCGCTCCAGACGCCATCGACGAGTAAAGACCGCCACGGGGTATCGGGAAGTACGCGAGTCATCCACTGCCCCGACCAGAGCACCGCCTGTAGTAATCCATTCATGATCGGTTGGGCCCAGGAGAAGATGCTCTGGAAAACGGCAATGACAATCGCGAGAAAAATGAGAGGACCGGCGATAGGATGCAGGAAAACCGCGTCCAGACGGCGCGTCCAAAGCGGAGGCGCGGGAGCCTTGTAGGAGGCACGCACGCCTAGTTTCGCCGCCCATTGCCGGCATTTGGGAACATCCTGCAAAACAGGCAGTTCGATTTTTGCGGGTGGCGCGTTCAGGCGCACTGCGGTGCCAAGCAGGAATTGCTGAATTCGCTCGATGCCGGTCCCTTTGGACGCGCTGATTAGCGCGACCGGGCAGTTCAGCTCCGCCGCCAACGCCGCCACATCGACTTTGCCTCCGCGAACTTTCAAATCGTCTGCCATATTAAGCAGAATGAGAGTCGGCAACTGGAGGTTCAGGATGGGAGCGGCAAGAACCAAGTGCCTGCCCAAGTTCGTCGAATCGAGAATCAAAACGACCGCATCGGGCTTGGGGAAATCAGGCCGCTCGCCTTTCAGAACATCGTGCGTGACTTGCTCGTCTTCGGCGCGTGGGTGCAGGCTATATACGCCGGGAAGATCGACCAGAAATACCTCGTGAGGGTCCTTCAGCCTCGCTTTTCCCATGCGGTGCTCTACCGTCACGCCTGGGAAATTGGCAACTTTTTGGCGAAGGCCAGTCAGCCGATTAAAGAGCGTGGATTTGCCGGAATTAGGCGGTCCGACAAGCGCAACAATCGTCGGCCGGTCGGTGGCGGCGCGCGGCGGCGGGATGGACGGATTCGGCAGGAGACTCGTTTTGGGGAAGTCTCCGTGGCAGCTGCTCATGAAAGCACGACCAGATCGGACTCCGGATCGCGGCGAACGTAAAGACGGGCGGCTGTGTCGTCCCGGAGCGCTACCTCGGAACCATCCACGCGAAAAACGCGGGGGCCACCTCCAGGCGCCCGCTTGCCAGGAACGACTTCGTTACCGGGCAGAAAGCCTAGTTCCATGAGCCGCCGAGCAATATCGTCAGGCAAATCGAGGCGGTCTAAGATGCACCGTTCTCCGGTAGCAAGATCCGCCAGCGTCCGGGGGGTTGGCGCGGAGGCACGGCGAGCAGCCCTCTTTTTGCGGCCCATATGGATATAAGACCATTTTAGTATGAGATGGTCAACCAATTGGATTGTAAGAGGATAGTAAAAAAACTAACGGTGATTTTTGCGGCTTGAATGGCGCTGGTCGGTGCTATCATCTACCTGTGCTGCGAGACCACTCGCAACCTCCGCCGCTGGCTCTAGAGCGCGAGACGGGTGGATCTTACACCCGTAAGGAAGTCTGTCGACTGCTAAAAATCGAGAACCGACAGCTCCGAACGTGGGAACGACAGCAACTTATCCCCGAACTGACGCAATATCGGTTCTCCGATCTGCTGGTTCTGAAAAAGATTGCCCGGCTGCGGAGCGAGAACGCTCACCCGCGTTTGATCAGACAAGCGCTCCAAGCTGTCCGTGAACGTCTTAAGGATCTTTCCTATCCCGCTGAGGATGTTCAGGTCTATAAGGACGGCCGCCGGGTTCGAATCCAGATCGGCAAGCAGAAGATGGAGCCACTTTCGGGCCAGCTACTGTTCGACTTCGCCGAGGAAGAGATTAATAAGCTGCTGCAATTGCCTGCCTCACAGAAGAGCGGCGGCGCGGCGATTGCAGCGAAGTTACGCGACAAAATCGAGGCTGACCAATGGTTCGAGCGCGGATTGGAACTCGAGCAGACCGGAGCGCCATATGAACAGATCATCGCGGCTTATCAAAAGGCCGCGGAACTGGACCCGAATTCGGCTGGCGCGCTAGTGAACCTGGGAACGGTGTTCTTCAATGGCCATGCCTGGGCGGATGCGGAGGCGCAGTACCAGAAAGCCCTGCAGATCGATCCGGGATACGCGTTGGCGCACTTTAACCTGGGCAACCTTTACGATGAGCGGGGAGACCCAACAAACGCGCTTCACCATTACCATGAGGCGCTGAAGCTCCATCCAAATTATGCCGATGCCCACTATAACCTCGCCTTGCTTTATCAAGGCTTGCGAGACCTTCTGTGCTCGATGCGGCACTGGCGAGCTTATCTGAAGCTCGACAACACGAGTACGTGGGCGGCGATCGCTCGCCGGGAATTGACGAAGCTGGAGGCCATGACCGTGGTGAAGGGAAGCCGGCCGGAGCCGCCGAAACTACAGCTCGTTAAAGGCGAAAAGACTTGAAGAACGCATCTTGTCTGCCGGTTGCGGCTATTATTCTGGCTGCGGGTGGCGCAACCCGGATGGGCCGGCTGAAACAGTTGCTGCCTTATGGCGGCCGAACGCTAGTGCAGCGAGCCATTCAGCAGGCTATTGAGGCTGGACTGAGTCCCGTGATCGTGGTTGTGGGAGCTGAGGCGCAGGCGGTACAAGCGTCCATCGCGGCGCAACGCGTCGAAATTGTTCAGAACGATGCGTGGCAAAGCGGAATGGGGTCGTCCATCGTTGCGGGCATTCAACGTTTGCGCGAAACCGGCAGCGATTCCGCCGCAGTTTTGATTCTGCTCGCCGATCAGCCGCTTGTCACGGCGAATCACATAGCAGCTATGCGCGAACTGCTCCACACAAATAAGGCTCCTATTATTGCGGCACAATATGACGGCATCCTGGGCGTGCCGGCGTTGTTTAAGCGCGAGATGTTCCCGGTGCTCGCCGGCTTGCAGCCCGAAGGAGGCGCCGGGCATCTCTTGCGCCATTCTAAATTCGAGGTAACTGCCTATCCATTGCCCGACGCTGCGGTGGATATCGATACGCCAGAGGATTTTGCGGCCTTGGAGATCAGATCGGCAGCTACTGCTTCTTAGGCGGCTGCGGTTGTGGTTTGTCGGGCGGCGGTGGATCGCCAAAGGTCAAGGTGGATTCCGCGCCGAAGCGCTTGTAGTTCATATAGCGGATGACGACGCGAATCCGCTGCGGCCAATCACGGAAAAAGAGCGTGTCGTCGGCATAGGTTTCTACGGGGAACATCCATTTGCCGTCGATATCGCGCCGAATAGTGGTGAAGTGCGGAAATAAATTTTGTTCCCGCAACGTGTCGATCTGCGGGACCGCCTGTCCTTCACTCCGGATCACGGCTAAATCAGACTCTCTGACCCACAAAGTTCCCTCGAAGAAACGCTGCTGAGAGAGAATCTGCCGGGGCCGCACATACTCGACGAAACAGCGTACGCCATCGATCGTCTCCTCGCCTTTGTACTGAGCTTCGTAGTAAGGAACCTCGTCGGCCGTAAGGAGATACGGCTCGATGTTGCGTATATCGGCGAAGTCTTCGGGGGTCAGCTTAATGCGCGTAAGCGTGTTCGTAGGCCGATCCACAACTTGCTCATAGCGGACGAAGTTGGGCGAGAATGTAATGTCGCGAACCTCGTGGTACTCGCCCGTCACTAGGCCTTGATCGTTGAATTCCTGAACTGTGACGGACTGCCGATAGGTGTAATTCTGGCGAGCGAGCGCACTTTGCGTTTCCCGCGCCGCCAGCTTTTTCAAAAGCCCGGATGGGGGATCGGCAGCCCGAACGCTGACGGCGGGCAGGACGAATCCCGATGCTACGATGAGGGCGATGTTTAGGACACTGCGTCCATTTTTCATAGCGCTGGCGTGCTCATGGATCGCGTTGTTCATCACGGCGCGATTCTACTCAGGGCAACATCCCCAATCCCATTGGATCATGAGCGCAGCGCTTCCCGCATTTCTGGTAGAGGCTGTTTTTTATCTTGGATCGGTTTTTCCGGAGACGCGCGCATCGTTTAGCCGCATCTATTCCAGACGGGCACAGGCGGGCATTTTGTGGATGAGCGCTCTGCTGCCCTACTTGCTGTTCAGCTTCGCAGCGGGAACCTTTCAGCGAAATGCATTTTACCTGCTGGCTGTTCTCTGCGCGGTCTTCGCGTTTTGGTACGCGGTAGTGCCGAGACGTTTCGCCTACGACCTCGGATTTCTGGTAATCGGTGCTGCTCCGATCATCTCGCGGGTATTTCAGCGCATCTATCGCGCGCCTGACGACCACCTCCGGGTAGACATTCTGGGTCATCTGATGTGGATTCGACTCGGCATCGCCGCCCTACTGGTTTTGCGAGAGTGGGACCCGGGTTCGTTCAGCTTTTGGCCGCAACGCCGCGAATGGAGGATTGGAGCCCTTTACTACTTGCTCGTGCTGGTTCCGATCATCGCGCTTGCGATGGGGCTTCACGACGTGCGGTTCGCGCCCGTGCAGGGCGAGTGGTGGCGTATCGCGGGAATTGCGATCGGAACATTTTTTGGAATTCTGTGGGTAGTGGCTCTGGGGGAAGAACTGTTCTTTCGAGGCGTGATCGAGCGCGCGATGCTCGACGGCTGGCGCTCGCCGGTATTCGCGGTTTTGTTTTCAGCGCTGCTTTTCGGCAGCGCCCATTTGTGGTTCCATCAATTCCCCGATTGGCGCAGCGCCTGGTCGCGACGGTTCTCGGAATTGCCTGCGGTATCGCTTATCTGCGCAGCGGCAGTGTTCGAGCGCCGATGGTCACTCACGCGTTTGTCGTGGCGACCTGGCGTGTCTTCTTCAAGTAACTAAATGCCTTCTAGCGCGGATTCAAAATCCGCCAGCAAATCTCGCCAATTCTCGATACCCAAAGAGATTCGAACCAGCCCTTCGCCGATTTCCGCTTCATCCAGGTCATGGGCGCTCCAGGCCGAATGAGTGGTACTGCGGGGATGACAAGCTAAGGTTTCGACGCCGCCGAGCGAAACCGCATTGCGCGCGAGTTTCAGGTGGCGGAGGAAATCGAAGGCCGCCGGCTTCCCACCCTCCAGGTCGATCGAAATCAGGCCGCCGGGATAATCACACTGTCCCTTATAGATGCGGATCTGCTCCGGATCGTTAAACAGGGTGGGATAGTAGACTTTCCGGATCTTTGGATGAGTAGCCAGCTTTTCCGCGACTCTTTGCGCGTTCTTACTTTGGCGGTTCATACGCAAAGTGACGGTGGGAAGGCGGGTATCGAGGATCCAGCACTCGTCCGGCTGGAGAATGTTGCCGAACAAACTGCGCTTGCTGCGGATCTTATTGATGAGCGCCACGTCTTTGGCCAGCACAACGCCGCCGATAATGTCGCTGTAGCCGCCCAGGTATTTGGTCGCGGAATAGATTGAGACATCGGCGCCCAAGGCGAGAGGATGTTGAAAAGCGGGACCGAGGAAGGTGTTGTCGATCATCACGAGCGGCCGCGTGGTCGCGGCGTTCCCGTTTGTAGAGCTCAAATCCAGACCCGCAACGGCTTCACAGGCGCGTTTGATATCGGTCATTACCACAGTTGGGTTGGCAGGTGTTTCGATTAGGACGACGCGGAGTTTCTTGGTGGTCCGGATGGCCTCATCGATGGCAGCTGGTCTGACCGGCGGGAACGGGCACGCCGTGAATGCCGAAGGGCTGGAGAAATCCTTGGATGAGAGTCTGGGTGCCACCATAAATAGGTACCGTATAAATGATGCTGTCGCCCGGCTGGAGGACAGCGAGCAAAGCGGTCATGATGGCAGCCATCCCGGAATTGAACACGGCGGCGGCCGAGGCGCCAGGCTCGAGCGGTGCAATCTGATCTTCGAGGATCTGGGCGTTGGGGTGATTGAAGCGCGAATAAACCAGATCGACGCTCTCCTGAGGTCCTCGTTGGGCTCGGCCGCCCATAATGTCGAAGGCGCGTTCGGCGGCTTCGGGACTGGAGAACACGTAAGTGGAGCTACGGAAAACCGCAGGGCGGGCGGAACCGACCGAAAGGCTGGGATCGAAGCCGCGGGTCAGGACGTCGGTTTCAGGGCGGAGCGCGACGGGTTGTTTGGTGTCGGGCACGCGAGTGCACCTCCGCCTAGAAGTGTAGCGCCAAAGAAGGGAATCGCGCGTAAGCGGGAAATCGGCTACTGTAGGAAATTACCGAACGAACTATCGCTTGGGTTCGTTTCGAATTACTGAAGCTGCGAGACAGGCCCTTGCGGGCGCCAGGGAGGTTGTTGCTTCAGGGGTCTTTCTATGAGGTTAGTCTCGCTTTGGTGGGAGTTGCCTCCCTGGCTTACTTCCAATATTAGAATATGAATTTACGGAGGTCAAGAGTTTTCTCTACGGAAATTCAAATTATTTTGCCTATCATCTTTATGGGTGCTCCAAAACAGCAGCCGCAGGAGTATCAACAATGGTTATAACCGTTCTGGGATCAACGGGTTCCATTGGAACAAGCACTTTGGATGTCATACGCCAGCATCCGGAAGAATACCAGGTACATGCTCTGGTTGCCGGTAGGAATGTAGATGTTCTGTGCTCCCAAATTCTGGAATTCAGACCTAGGGTGGTCGTGGTCGCGGATGAGAATGCCCTAAAACGCCTCCGGCTGAGATTGTCGGAGCAACCCTTGGAGCGATCCGATTGGCCTGAACTGGGGGCCGGGCCAGAAGCTCGAGTCAGCGCCGTCACGGCTACTGAAGTCGGATTCGTGATGTCGGCAATTGTGGGGGTGGCGGGATTAGAGGCTACCTACGAGGCGATCCGGGCCAGGAAGCGAATAGGGCTAGCGAATAAAGAGGTGTTGGTCGCGAGCGGGCGGCTGGTGATGGAAGCGGTCCGAGCTAATGGTACGGAGTTGATCCCGGTGGATAGCGAACACAACGGGGCGCACCAATGCTTCCGGGCGGGAAGCCGATCCGAAGTGACGCGGTTGCTATTGACCGCCTCGGGAGGACCATTTCGAGATGCGCCTCGGGAGGAACTCTGGAAAGTCACACCGGAAGAGGCTCTAAATCATCCAACGTGGAAGATGGGAAAGCGGATCACAATCGATTCGGCAACCATGATGAACAAAGGCTTCGAAGTCATTGAGGCGTGCTGGCTGTTCGACTTAGCTCCTTCGCAAGTGGACGTGGTGGTGCATCCGCAGTCCTCGATTCACGCCATGGTGGAATACAACGACGGAAGCGTGATCGCCCAGGTATCCGCAACTGACATGAGAATGCCGATTCAGTACGCAATGACGTACCCGGAGAGGCAGCGAGCACCGGTTCCGCGGATCGATTGGGAGCAACCTCGAACTTGGAATTTTTCGGCCCCCGATCTGGAGAAGTTCCCGCTTTTGAGGCTGGCCTACGAAGCTCAAGAGCAAGGTGGATCCGCGACCTGTACATTGAATGCGGCGGATGAGATCGCGGTAGCGGCATTTCTGGAGGGCAGGATCCCCTTCCCCGCAATAGCCGAGACGGTGGAAGAAACCCTAGCGAGACAACCGAGCCGGGAAGCGGCGACAATAGAAGAAGTGATAGCAATCGACATAGCCTCGCGCGAGATTGCCAAGCAGGTGCTGGCTGAAGAGCGCTGGCCGGCCAAGGAAAGGCAACTATAGAACGTGGGTTTTTTTCAGGCGGTTTTTTGGGTCGTGATCCTGTTGGGCGTCATGATCCTTATTCACGAGCTGGGACACTTTTGGGCGGCTCTTTCGGTCGGCGTCAGAGTAGAGACGTTTAGCATCGGGTTCGGTTCACGGCTGTTTGGATTCCGGCGGGGTGACACGGATTTTCGCGTGTCGGCGATTCCGCTGGGCGGCTATGTCCGAATGTTCGGAGAGCAACCTGGCGAAGAGACGGCCAACGATCCGCGCTCATTCCAGGCGAAGGCGAGATGGCAGCGCGTGATCGTGATCGCGGCGGGCCCGCTGATGAACGTCATTCTGGCGATTGCCATTGTCACGGGTCTTTACATGCACGGGTTCCTGATGGAAGTGGAATCGAACGATGCCGTGATCAGCAGCCTGGCCCCGAACTCGCCTGCCGCCAAAGCTGGATTGGAGCCCGGCGACAAGATTGTCGAGCTGGGCGGCCACAAAAATCCGAATTGGCCGGATGTGCTGATGCAGACGGCGCTGAACGCGAATCACGCAACACCCGTCGTAGTGGACCGCAAAGGCCAGCGGCTGACCTTGATAGTTACACCGGAGATGGACCCGAAAGAGGGGATTGGCATCGCGGGTTGGCGAGGGGGCGTGCAGGTTGGCGAAGTGGCGAAGGGTTCTCCGGCGGAAGCGGCGGGGTTGCGCTCCGGTGATTCGTTCATCGACGTGAATGGGCAGCCAGTATCGTCGGCGGAAACTGTTCGGGACGAGGTGATTCGCTCGGCCGGCAAGCCCGTGGCGTTGAAGATCATGCGGACAGGCGAGTTTCACAACCTTTCGGTCACTCCCGTGGCGAATTCCGATCCGAAGATGCCCTGGCATATCGGCATAGGGTTCAAGCTGCCGGTGCAGTTTGTAAAGCTGGGCATCGGACCTGCGTTTGTTGAATCGATCCGGTTCAACAAGCAAAATGCGTTGTTGATTTTTGAACTACTGCGAAGCCTAGTCGAGCGCCGGGTTTCGCCCAAATCGACTCTAGCCGGCCCTATACAGATCGCGCAGATGTCGAGCGAAGCCGCGCAGGAGGGTCCCTTCAGCTTCATGAGCTGGATGGCGATCGTGAGCCTGAACCTGGCGATTTTCAATCTGTTGCCGATTCCCATTCTCGACGGCGGCACACTGCTGCTGCTGTTGATCGAAATGCTGCTGCAGCGCGAAGTCAGTTTGCAGGTGAAGGAGACGGTCTTCAAACTGGGCTTCGTATTTCTGATGATGATCGTGGTTTTCGTAATTTATAACGACATCAGCAGGATCTTGACCAAGAGCTGAACTATGTTGCGCGGGAGCCTTGGCGGAACCGCTCAAGCGCGTCGAGAATGGCCTGTCCGTATACGCGCGCCTTTCTCTCACCGATGCCGATGACGTGGAGCAAAGCGGCGGCGTTGCGAGGCTGCTTGCGGCACAAATCCTCTAAACCGCTGTCATGCAGCACCATAAACGCCGGAACGTTTTCGCGGCGCGAGATCTCGCGGCGCCACTGGCGCAGATAGTCGAGCAATTCCGAATTCACTTCCGGGACGTCGGCCGTGAAGGCAAGTTTCGGCTCCGGTACTTTCGCGATGGACAGATGGGCGGGCTTTCCCGCGAGCCAGTCCGGCGGCGGCGCGCAAACGTCACACATTCCGCAGGCATCCCATTTGGGGACTTCGCCGAAATGGAGGCAGATCTGGCGGTGCCGGCACAGCGGAGATTCAGCGAAACGCTTTACGTCGCGATAGCGCTGCCAAGAGCGCTGCTGTTCGGCGGAGTCCTTGATCTGATCGATGAAGTACGCTAACAGGGCGGTATCTTTCTTTTGCCACAGCAGAGCGCAATCGGCCGGGAGTCCGTCGCGCCCGGCTCGACCAGCCTCCTGATAATACTGTTCGATGGATTTCGGCAGCGATAGGTGGATCACGGCGCGTACGCCGGGTTTATTGATGCCCAAGCCAAACGCAATGGTGCCCACCAGCACGCGTACCTCATCGGACATCCAGGTCTCCTGGTTGCGTTTGCGAGTAGCGGCGGCCATTTGGCCGTGATAAGGCACGGCAGGGATACCGAGGCTCTGCAGATCGCCGGCCGTTTCTTCAACGCGCGCGATGGTAGGCGCGTAGACGATCACGTTATCGCCCGGATGCTCTTTGAGAGCCGCCATTAGCAAGCGCAACTGCATATCATCGCCGTCACACCGCTTCACCAGGTAGCGGAGATTCGGACGATGAAAGCTCATGATGTACTTATGCGGATCGACTAGCCGGAGCTGCGTCAGGATGTCTTGCCGCACGCGTCGGGTCGCGCTGGCGGTAAACGCAGCGATCGGACGGCCGGGAAAATTCTCGCGCAAGCTGCTCAGCAGCCGGTACTCGGGCCGGAACTCGTGGCCCCATTCGGAAATGCAATGGGCTTCATCAATGGCAAAGAAGGCGATGGGTACTCGCTGGAGCCAACTGATGGTATCGGCTCTCGCCAGGCGCTCGGGAGAAAGATAGAGGAGACGGAACTCGCCACGCTTGGCCTGTTGGAGAATTCCAGACTGTTCCGAAAGCGGCACGGCGCTGTTCACGAAGGCCGAGGGAATGCCCATCTGAGTGAGCTGCGCTACTTGGTCCTGCATAAGCGCAATCAAGGGTGAGATCACGATGGCAGTGCGTTGGCTGACTACGGCGGGTAACTGATAACAGAGCGATTTTCCACCACCGGTGGGCATCACGGCTGCCAAGTCATGTTCGGCCAATAAACTTTGAACAATGCGTTCCTGGAGGGGACGAAAGCTCTCGTATCCCCAGTAACGCCGCAAGATCGCCAATAGGGCGGGCGAATCCATACCTAAAACTATGATGCGCTGAAAGGGTCCAGCGGGAAGATATTCCGGCGCAGCGAAGACCCGGCGGCAGAGAAGCGAGATTTACTCTCGCCGCAACGCTTGCAGCGGTTCTATCCCGATAGTGCGCCTGGCAGGAATGAGGATGGCCGCAGTTCCGGCTGCGATTAGGACAGCGAGCACAAGGCCAAAGACCGGAAAGCTGATGCGGTGAACTCCGTATAGCGCGCTCGTCAACAACGAGTTGACCGGGACCATGGCTATCAGGCCAAAGACCGCGCCAATTCCGATGAGCGCCAGAGCTTGACGCGCTACTAACCTGATCAGGGCGGCGGGGCTGCATCCTAGCGCCGCGCGAAGCGCGAGTTCGGGAGTCCGGGCCACAACCAAGTAGGCTACGACGCTATATACGCCGAGCGTCGCAAGAGAGAGCGCCAGGATGGAAAAACAGAGTAGCAGAGAGGCAACGATTCGTTGGTATGAGACAGACTCGGCTACGACATCGTCCATGGTCTTGACGCGATCCACGACTGCATCTTGCTCTTCGATCCGCATAGTATGACGGATTTCGGCGACGAGTGATTCAGCCGAAACGGAAGAGCGAACCGCGAGAGACCAAGAGGGAAAAGGCGCTGCATAACCCACTGCGGGCAAGTACACTTCCGGACTGGAAGGAACGTCCACTCCACTCTGTCGAACATCGCGTACTACGCCAACCACAGTGATCCATTCAGGACTGAAGAAACGAATATGCGCACCGAGGGGATCTTTCGCGCCCCACAGCGCGCGCGCCATGGTTTCATTGATGATCGCAGCGTTTTGTTTTCCCGACATCTCCCGCGGAAAAAACAACCGCCCGCGCATAAGAGGGATGTGCATCGTTCGGAAATAATCCTGCGTTATCCAGCGGTACTCGGCGAAGAATCCACGGTGATGGTTGGGGAGACCCTCGACGTTCACATCGCCGTTAAATCCAAACTCTGCGACCGGCAGTAAATTAATCGCCGCAGCGGCCGTGACGCCCGGCAGGGCCTGCACACGAGCCGCGGCGTCATCGAAAAAGTTGCCGATCTCGGGGCCGGTCTTATATTTAGTCGGCGGAAGCTCGACTCGCATGGTGAGGAGCTGATTGCGATCCAGCCCAACATCCACATGCAATAGTGTCCAGAAACTCTGGAGCACCTCGCCGGCAGCGCCTAATAACGCAACTGCGCAGGCCACTTGAAAAGTGACCAGTATGCGGCGGGCGAAAACACTTCGCCGGGCACCAGTAGCGCGATTACTCTCTTGGATCGAGATTTCCAGCTCCTTGCCTGTTTCGTGAAGAGCGGTGGCGAGTCCAATAGCGACAGCCGCAGCAAGCGCGAGCGCCACAACTATAGCGACAAGTTGCCAATCGGGGGAGATCTCTGAGGCACGGGGCAGCTGACCGGCATAAAGCCACAGCAAGAATCGCACGCCGGCCCAGGCGACTGCAATGGCCGCGAGGCAGCCCAAGCCCGTCAGAAGCAGGCTTTCGGTGACGTGCTGGCGGATTTGGCGCAGGCGCGAGGCCCCGAGCGCCGTCCGAATAGCGAACTCCAGACGCCGGGATGAGTAACGCGCGAGGAGCAGACCGGATACATTGGCACAGGTCATGAGAAACAACATTAAGGCGGCAATTTGCAGAATAAACAGCCGCCGGCGAATGCCAGTATCGATGCTCCAGTCTTGCAATCTAACGAGCAAAGCGCTACGACCGGCATTTTTTTCCGGATACTCGCGGGCAAGACGGTGCATGATCAATTCCAGGTCGGCTTGAGCCTGGTGAAGACTGACACCCGGTTTCAATCGACCCACCATCGAAAAGCTGTGCCAACCTCTGTCCGTTTCGCGGCCCTGCGGAACGAGCGGCGTCCAGACGACACCGTCGCCCGAAGGGAAGCGAAATTTGCTCGGAAGAATTCCGACCACGTTGCACGCCCTACCGTTTAAGACGATGGTCTTTTGAAGAATCGCGGGATCACCGCCGAAAGCCGTTTGCCAAAAATCTTCTCTCAGCAGAACGACGCTGTTCTGGCCCACTCGTGCCTCAGAAGAATCGAACACGCGGCCCATAATCGGCTGTACACCGAGGGTGGCAAAGTAGTCGGGTGTTACATAGCCCCCTTTTATACTCCGCGTCCGATCTCCGAGACGAAGAATAAAGTTCGAATCGCGGCTGAAACCAGCGACAGATTGGAACACGTGGTTTCCTTCGCGTATATCGCGCTGATCGGGCCAAGACGGTGGAGTTTCAAAACCACCGGTGGTTCGTTCGAGGAACACGACGAGACGATCCGGTTCGGATAGCGGTAAAGAGCGCAAGACAACGCTGTCGATGATGGTGAAGATCGCGGCATTCAGTCCGATGCCCAGGGCCAGCAACAGTACGGCGCTGGCGCTAAAACCGGGATTATGCAGAAGCTGGCGAAAAGCGAATCTGAAATCCTGCCATACAGAATCCAGGCAATGCGCGATGTTCGCTTCACGAGTTCGATCGCGATACACGCCCTGGTTTCCGAAGCGAAGACGCGCTCTTACGCGAGCATCGTCAGCACTGAGGCCATGCGCTTGTTCTTCTTCTTCGATTAAAGCGAAGTGCGTTTCCAGTTCCTGCCGGATCTCGTTGTTCAGGTGACGAGGACGCATCGCGTTCCAGCAGCGCTGAAGTATGGACATAAGACTGCTCCCTAGGCGAAACGAAGAGCCTTCCCGACGGCTTCCGTAAGTTGTGTCCAGCGGCTTTCTTCCTCTTGCAACTGGCATCGGCCGGCGGGAGTGATGGTGTAGAAACGCGCTTTTCGATTGGTCTCGGTGAGGCCCCATTCAGCGCGCAGCCATTTAGCCTTGGTCATTCGGTGCAAAGCCGGATAAAGAGATCCTTCTTCAATCCGCAAATAGTCGCCGGTCGCCTGCTGAATCCGCTGGGCGATGACATAGCCGTGCAGCGAGCTGGAACGCGCCAGGAGCTTTAGAATTAAAAGATCCAGCGTGCCCTGCAAACGGTCATTCGAGTGTTTAGGCATGAGGCATTTACCCAAAGGCAGCTATATATAGCTATCTTTGTATAATCGGGGCTGAAAGTCAAGTCTACTGCACGCGAATTGCGAGGAGTTCGCTGAGACTCAAATAATTGTCGACCCAGGCTTGCGCTTTCGTGTCACCGCGCTGCGCTTTCTTTCGCATCCGCTGGTACAAACCATGCTGGATAGCGTAAACATGGTTTTGGGCAGACCATAGATTTGTCGAGAACGGCATTTGGTTCACGATCGCTAAGGCTAGCCCGAAGGTCGTTGAGCTTATCAATGCTCGACGGATCAGCGGCAAAGCGGCCGGCCAGTGTCTCAACTTTGCGGCGAAGCAAAAACTCCAGCGTAGTCTTGTCCAGGCTGACGTTGCTCGCCTGAGCCTCTCGCAGCAAATTGCGAATACGCTCGCCATCCAGCTCTTCGCCTGAACACGCGCGCCGCAACAAGCTGTTAATTGCGTATTCGACAGCAGCGGTAAATTCGCGAGGCATCGGCGTTCCCAGACTGGTGATGAAGCGCATAAGCGCGGCGTGGTGTTCGTACAACTGCAGGTAAGCAGCTTCCGCCTCGGCAACAGTTGAAGACAGAATGGTTCTAACGATCCGGCGTTGCTCGTCCCGGAACAGCGAACGAAGCGAGTACGTCTTATCACCGAACCGCTTGTCGAGCAAGCGAACGACCTCGGGAATGTCAACGCGAGCGAATGACTCACTGATAGCGTCGAGCATGTCCTTATAACCCAGGGAGCCGTCGGCCTTCTGTACGCCGCCAGCTACATTGTGATCGCCGAAGTGCACGACCCAGAACGTGAGGACCTCACATTCCTGCGTCACCTTGGAGGTGAAACTCGCTTGACCCAGGGCCATTCGAAGCTTGCCTGCATCGCCGGTGTGATAGTCAAGCCGCTTCACGGCGTAGGAAAAGATGTCGGTCCGCTCGCCGTAGGGAGCGAAGAGGGAGCTGATGGAATAATGCGCGCCGACTTTTTCGAGATCGACCATCGATGGCTTTACGTATTTTCTATAAATATTGGCGCCATCGCCGTAATCCGGAAGATTGCTCTTGGCGGCTGAGAGCTTCTCGAGAAACTTCTCTTCGATGGAATCTTTGAACAGCTCTTCGGCAAGCTGAACTACGCGACCAGCGTATTGAATCACCTGAACTGTTTCGATGCCGGAAAGCTCGTCGAAGAACCAGCCGCAACTCGTGTACATCAGCATGGCGTGACGCTGCAGCTCCATAAGCTTCCAGACGCGCACCTGCTCTTCGGCAGTAAGGTTAGCGTGAATGAAATGCTCTTCACCGAAACGCCGCCGCACGTCAGGCGAGCGATCCAGCACGACCTGAATGTAGCCGTCGCGGGCGGCCCACGGATCTCGCAGGAGAGCCGACCCCATGGTTTCGAAACCGGGGCTTACAAAATCGCGCAGCCAATCGAGCGCTTCGCGAAGCGGCTTGCGCCATTCCTGATTCCAACCTTGACGCCCGGAGTTACAGCCACAATTGCCGCGCCAGCGCTCAATGCCGTGCACGCAACTCCAGGCTGTATTTTCGTAGACCTGAACTTCGTGCGTAGCCGGATTCTTCTCGAGGAACTCACCGTAGTTGGTGAGCTCATACGATTTCTTGGACTCGATGTAATCGAGCGCATAGGCCAGGGCCATCTCGCCGTGTTTGTGGTGGTGACCGTAAGTTTCGCCGTCGGTAGCGATGTGGGCTAACTGCGGCCAAGATCTGCTGTCGGAGAAGCCCTCCACCAACCGGCTTGCAAACTTTTCTCCGTTATTGAGGAGCTTCTCAAAGGCGACCGCCTGCGAAATGGGGCCATCGTAGAAGAAGAGATTGATTTTATTTCCGCCGGGTGTTCGACAAAGGTAAGCACGAGTGGGATCTATTTTGGAGCCACTGACATCCTGCCAATCTCCGCCCTCAAGCGGCCGGACGGCTTTGGCCTGGTGAGGAGCGAGTACAGCGAACGCAAGCCCGGCTTGGGCCATGAGATCGAGCGATTCGAGATCGACCGCCGTTTCCGGCAACCACATGCCCTCGGGCAAGCGGCCGAAGCGGCTCACGAAATCATCAAAACCCCAGCGGATCTGCGTCTTCTTGTCGCGGCTGTTGGCAAGCGGCATGATGACGTGGTTGTATGCCTGCGCCATGGCGGAGCCATGTCCGGAGAACAACTTTTGGCTCTGGCGATCCGATTCTACGATTCCCTTGTAGGTGTCAGGCGCGTGTTCGGCGGCCCAAGACAGAAGACTCGGGCCGAAGTTGAAGCTGATCCGGGAATAGTTGTTGATGATGCGCGTAATCCGTTGCGCATCATCGAGAATGCGGGCGGCAAGATTCGGGGCGTAACACTCGGCGGATATACGCTCATTCCAATCGTGGTACGGGTAAGCCGAATCTTGCAGCTCAATCTGCTCTAGCCATGGATTTTCACGCGGTGGCTGATAAAAGTGGCAATGGATACAAAGATAATTCATCCGTGGAGGTTGTTTGACTGGCGCCGGCGCTTCTGCAATTTAAACGCATTGGTCAACAAAGAGGGAACCGCGACTTTGTTTCGCATCAGCTTGCCGGAAGCGAGATGGTGAAAACCGCGCCACTGGAGCGCTCGCGATTGGAGGCGACGACGCGACCTGAGTATTTTTTCACAATAGAGGCAACGATGTGAAGGCCAAGGCCGGAACGCGCCGAGTTGCTGGTCTTTGTCGAGACATTCGGACGAAACATCCGAGGCAAAATGTCAGCGGGAATTCCGGGGCCATTGTCAGAGACAGTGATTGTTAAATATGTTTCCACCTGTTGAGCTGAGATGTCTATTCGCCCCGGTTTGTGCATGATCTGAACAGTATTCAGAAAGAGATTGGCAAACACGCGCTCCCAATCTTTGGCGGAACCGGGTAGACGGAAGTCCGCCGGCACTTGGCGCACAAATCTCATGCGCGGCTTGCGTACCGCGGTGCAGTAGTCGGTGACGGACTGGATGGCATCGTCGATGATGGCGGCCAAGGTGGGGGTACTATCCGGGATAGAGCCCAGGAGCCGCTTGCCACGATTGACGCTGCGGCAGAGAGCGGCGGCCAAAGGCTTCCATCGTCTATCTGCATTCAGCAATTCCGCGGCTTCCGTTATGGTCTCGAAGACGTTATTCAGATCGTGGATCAGACTTTCATGCGTAAGATCGGAATCCTGTGACTCTTCCATGAAAGCTTCCCGTTAGCGTGTGATCTGGCGAAGGGTGTCGTAGAACTCGGGAAACGAGATGGACGCTGCTTCGGCATCTTCGATGATGCACGAGTCGTCCGCCGCGAGGGCAGCGATAGAGAATGCCATGGCGATACGATGATCGCCACAGGAGTGAATTTCGGCCGCTCGAAATTTCTGCTTGCCGGGAATCTCAATACCGTCTTGAGTCGTGTTCACGACGATGTTCATGCGCCGCAGATTCCGCGCAATGGCGTCGATTCGATCCGTTTCCTTGACGCGCAATTCAGCAGCATCTTTCACCACGAGCCCTTCTTCGGTAATGGCGCCCAACACGGCTAGAACTGGAATCTCGTCAATGAGCGCGGCGGTCGTGGCACCCTCTATTGTTCCACCACGGAGGCGCGATGTCTTCACCTGAAGATTGCCGATCAGCTCTCCGTTGATCTGTTCAATGCTCAGTACTCTAATTTGAGCGCCCATCGCGCGCAGGACATCGAGCACAGCGGTTCGGGTGGGATTCAGGCCTACGTTCGCAACGATCAGATCAGCTTCGCGAACAATCAGCGCCGCGACGATAAAGAAGGCTGCCGACGAGATATCGCCGGGAACGACTAAAGTCTTTCCGGAAAGAGTTGCGCCACCGTGAATTCTTGCGAGGCGCGGCTCGATGGTAATGTCGGCGCCAAGCTCGCGCATAGCAATTTCGGTGTGATCGCGAGTAACGATCGGCTCTCGTACCGTGGTTTCACCGGTCGCATAGAGGCCGGCAAGCAGAACGCAGCTCTTCACCTGAGCGCTGGGCACAGGCAATTCGTAATCAATGGCGTGAAGAGGGCCACCGTGTACCGTCAGTGGAGGAAACTGCCCGCCGGCTGCTTCGAGGCGCGCTCCCATTTGCGAAAGAGGCGCCATGATACGGCGCATCGGGCGCTTTTGCAGAGAATCGTCGCCGCTTATGGAGGTAATGAATGGTTGCGCGGCAAGGATGCCGGATAACATGCGTATAGTGGAACCGGAGTTTCCGGCGTCGAGACTATTTTCCGGCGAGTGCAAACCGTGCGTACCGTTGCCGTGAACCGTGAGCACACGACGACCTTCTTCCTCCGTGAACTCGTAGGTGATTCCCAAGGCCCGCATGCAGGAGAGAGTCGACTGACAATCGGCGCCGGTGGAATAGTTGTAGATTCGCGATTCGCCAGCGGCGATGGAGGTGAGCATCGCGTACCGATGAGAAACAGATTTGTCGCCGGGGACGTTCACGATACCGTGGATGCCACGCGCGGGCGAGATTCGCTCGGTCATCGAAGTTTGTATTGTAACGTCGCGCATGGCTCTGCACGCGTGGGCACGATTGTGGTAAAACCTCTTACATCATGATGAATCGCCGGGAATGGGTGTTGGGATCTGCGGCTGCCGCAGCGACCGTGGGCTCCGCCAGTGCAAATCAGGTTGGTGCAAATTCAGGCGGAGGTAAGAAGCCGGTGGTCATCTCGAGCGCCAATGGCATGGCGGCCTGCGCCAAAGCAGTGGAGATGCTGAATAGCGGCGCAGACACTCTGGATGCAGTGATTGCGGGCGTAAACATTGTAGAACTGGATCCAAATGACACCAGCGTCGGGTACGGCGGGCTGCCGAACGAGGACGGCGTGGTGGAACTGGATGCGAGCGTAATGCACGGTCCAACGCGGCGTTGCGGCGCCGTGGCGGCGATTCAAGGGATCAAAACACCTTCCAAGATCGCCAAACTGGTAATGGATCGCACCTCGCACGTCATGATCGTGGGCGAAGGAGCTTCGAAGTTCGCACAGGCATACGGATATCAAAAAGAAGATCTGTTGACCGAGAAGTCGCGAACGGCGTGGCTGGTCTGGAAAGAATCGCTACGCTCGCCCAGAGGATTCAACAACTGGATCTCGATGGACCAAAATCTGACCGCTGACGCGACACCGCCCCTTAAAGATTTAAGGGAGAGATTTCCGCATGCGGATGAAGCTACGCTGGCGTGGGCCTGGGAAATGGCCAATCATCCGACCTACGGGACGATAAATTGTCTGGCATTGAACGAGAAAGGTGAAATGTCGGGCGTGACGACCACTAGCGGCTTGGCCTGGAAGATTGCCGGACGCGTGGGTGATTCCCCGATCATTGGCGCGGGATTGTACTTGGATCAAGATGTCGGCGGCGCGGGATCCACGGGCGTGGGTGAAGAGAATATTCGCATAGCGGGCGGGCACACCATTGTGGAGAGTATGCGGAAGGGCATGTCGCCGAAAGAGGCGGTTATGGAAGCGCTGAAGCGGGTTTCGCGCAATTACAACGACGACAAGGCGAAGCTGGATAAACTCGATATCGAATTCTATGCCCTGCGGAAGGATGGCGAGCACGCGGCGGGATCGCTGTGGAGCAGCCATCGAAGTTACAAAGTGTACGCGGTGAACGATGGCGGCCCGAGCCGTCGTGAACAATGCGTTTTTCTGTACGGGAGATAGGGAGCTGCCGGATATTGATCCGTGCTAGCTGCGGTAGATCAGCTTGTCGCCTTCAAAGCGGCGATCTTCACCAGACTCGCGAAGAAGAGCGAAAACGACTGCGGCGACTTGGATTGCGATGACGATTAGTGAAAGGCTCATGCCTATGCTTTCGCAATCGGACCACCGTTGAAGAGCCCTCGGTAAATAGCTGAAAACGTTAGGCGGTCGGCCTCGATTGATCCTGCTGGTTCCAATTTGGAACGACAGGACGGTTCCGAATCGAACGCTTGGCGCCCCCTTGGAACGCTACGCGGGAGCGGCTGGCGCGCAACTCGGCGGTTAGAGACTGGCGCTCGGCGGGGTCCATCGTCACGATGCGGAGTAAACTACAAATGAATGACTCTGGAAGAACTGGAAAGAGAGTACGTTGCGCTCCGGCAGCAAGGTGAAGCTGTGCGGAGCTATCTTTGACGGCGCTGGCAAACAGCGGGAACTGACACATCTCGAAACGGAAATCGGCGATCCGGATTTCTGGAACCAGCCTGAAAAAAGCCAGCGCGTGATGCAGCAGCGCAAGCGGCTGGAAGAAGCCATTCAACAGTCGCAGGCGGTCGCGGCCACAACCTCCGATATCGATACGCTATTCGAACTTGCCAAGGAAGGCGAAGACGTGAATGGCGAACTCGAGCGAGAAATGAAAGCGCTCGAGACGAAACTGGAAGTGCTGGAGACGGGTATGCTGCTTTCGGGCGAGCACGACGCGCGTGACGCGATCGTTACGATTCATCCGGGTGCGGGAGGTACCGAGAGCCAGGACTGGGCCGAGATGCTGTTGCGCATGTATCTGCGCTGGGCGGAGCGGCATAAGTTCGAGGCCGTGGTCACGGACCGGCTGGAAGGCGAAGGCGCCGGGATCAAGTCGGCGACAGTTGAAATCAACGGCGAGAACGTCTACGGGCAATTGCAATCGGAAGTAGGCGTGCACCGCCTGGTGCGAATCTCTCCATTCGATGCCAATGCCCGGCGGCACACGTCCTTCGCTTCGGTGTTCGTGTATCCGCAAATTGATGACGACATCAACATCGATATCAAGCCAGAAGACTTGAAGATTGACGTGTTCCGGGCGAGCGGCGCCGGCGGCCAGCACGTGAACCGGACCGAATCAGCGGTGCGCTTCACGCATTTGCCTACCGGAATTGTCGTGCAATGCCAAAACGAACGTTCGCAGCATAAGAACCGGGCGAGCGCCATTAAGCAATTGCGGGCCAAACTCTACGAACATGAGCTGGAGAAGAAGCGTGCAGCAGACCAGAAGCTGGAAGATACGAAGCTAGGAATCAACTTCGGAAGCCAGATTCGCAGTTACGTGCTGGCTCCCTATCGGATGATCAAGGACCACCGGACAAAGCTGTCGATTGGCGACGTAGATCGTGTGTTGGAAGGCGATGTGGATCCGCTGATCCATGCGTATCTGGTTTGGCGCAAGACGGGCAAGACGTCGGGCGACAGTAAAGAAGATTTACCCGATTAAGGGCAGCTTCCCGAGGATGCCGCCAAGCGAAGAGGAACTCGGGCGTGCCGCGGAACTGATCCGCAACGGCGGCTTGGTTGCGTTTCCCACCGAAACCGTGTACGGCTTGGGCGCGAATGCGCTGGATGCGGGAGCCGTGGCGCGAATCTATGAGGCGAAGGGGCGGCCGTGGGCAAGTCCGTTGATCGTGCATGTGGCGGATGAGAACATGGCAAGGTCGATTACGGCAGAGTGGCCGGCGCTGGCCCAGGCGCTGGCGGCGCGATTTTGGCCGGGACCGCTTACGATCATCGTGAAGAAAGCGGGGATCGTTCCAGATCTCGTTACGGCGGGTCTCGATTCAGTCGGAGTTCGTATGCCCTCACATCAAGTTGCGTTGGAACTCATCCGGCGCGCGGGCGTACCGATTGCGGCGCCGAGCGCAAACCGGTTTGGCGAGATCTCACCTACGACGGCTGAACATGTGCGAACGGGACTTGGCGAAAGCGTTGATATGGTTTTGGATGGAGGACCGACGCAGGTCGGAATCGAATCGACTGTGGTCTCTCTCAGGAGACATCCGCCAGCGATTCTTCGTCCTGGAATGATCACCGAAACAGAATTAGAAACAGTTAGCGGCGAGGACTGGGATCGCGAATTGGAACTGCCGCGTCTTGAAGAATCGCCCGGACAGCATCCCCGCCATTACGCGCCGCGAACGCCGTTTTATGTGATCGAGCATGGCACTGCTCCGCCAGCGGGCAGAGGCAGAATGCTGGCTAATGCCCGTGGATCCCACGAAGTTTGCAGCGAAGCTCTACGCGGAGCTGCACACAGCAGATGCCGAAGGTTGGGAATGGATTGCGATCGAGAAGCCGCCCGAAACTGCAGAATGGGCGGGCATTCTCGACCGGCTAAAACGCGCGAGCACTCGCGTCTGAACTGAACTCTTTACGCAGTGACCAGATCGAACGCCTTGCGGTAATCCTTCAGGAATTGTTCTAGGCCCTTGTCAGTAAGCGGATGATGGAAACACTGCTCCAGCACCTTGATCGGCATGGTAGCGATATGCGCGCCCGCCTTGGCAGCTTCGATCACGTGGAGCGGACCGCGAATGGAAGCGGCTAGCACCTGAGTCTTGTAGCCGTAGTTGTTATAGATCGTCACGATCTCGCTGATCAGATCCATGCCGGGCCAGCCGATATCGTCGATGCGGCCAATGAAGGGACTGATGATGTAAGCACCGGCTTTCGCGGCCATCAGCGCTTGCCCGGCGCTGAAGCAGAGAGTCACATTCGTGCGGATTCCCTCTTTGGCAAGCGCCGAAACAGCCACAATCCCTTCGGGGATCAGGGGGACTTTGACAACGATATTCTTGTGGATTTTAGAGAGGCGGCGGCCTTCCTCAATCATTTCTTTGGAATTGGTCGAGACGACTTCCGCACTGATGTCGCCATCCACGATGTCGCAGATCTTACGCACCTGGTCTTCGATCGGTACGCCCTCTTTCGCGATCAGAGTGGGATTCGTGGTAATACCGTCGACGATGCCCCAGGCGGCGCCCTTCTTAATTTCGTCGAGATTCGCTGTGTCAAGAAAGAATTTCATAAACTGTACCTCTTTAGCTACGGGTCCGCCGGACTGTTAAGAAGTCGGGCTACGGGTTAGATGCACGACGCGGCAAAGAGTAGCCTTTCAGCCTAGATAGTATCAAAACTCGACTCTTCGGCGAGGAAATGGCGCCCGGACAGACAAGGAGAGGCAGAAAGCTGCGAAAATTCAACAATGGTTTCCGCTCCGCTAAGCGATTTGCGGATCTCTTCCGCTACGGAAAGCGATATTCCTCTGGTCCTCAGCTTCATTCGGAAACTTGCCGAATATGAAAAGCTTTCGCAGGAGGTGGTTGCAGACGAAGAGACACTCCGCGATTCATTGTTTGGAACGCGTCCCGCGGCAGAGGTGATTCTCGGCTATCTCGAAGGAGAACCCGTCGCGTTCGCGGTTTATTTTCAAAACTTCTCGACTTTCGCCGGACGTCCAGGAATCTATCTGGAAGATTTGTTTGTTGAGCCTGCGCATCGGGGAAGAGGCATTGGAAAGGCGCTCTTGGCGCATTTGGCAGATCTGGCCGTCAAGCGTGGTTGTGCTCGTTTGAATTGGGCCGTGCTGGATTGGAACCAGCCCGCGATCGATTTCTATAAAGGATTGGGGGCAGTGCTGCTGGACGGCTGGACGGTATGCCGGCTTTCTGGCCAGGCGCTGCAGCGGTTGGCGGCGAACCGCTCAGGCGCACCCCTATAATCATGACGATGCCCGTGTCAGCTGCGGCGGTAAATCGCCTGGCCGCTATCCCTAATGTGACGGTTGTCGCCGACGCGCCGCTGGCCCGCTACACGCGGTTCCAGATCGGTGGTCCTGCCGCGCTGTTGTGCGACACTTCAAGCGCCGGCGCGCTTGTCGAAGCGGTGCGGATCACGCAAAGGCTGGCGCTCCCGCGTATCGTGATCGGCGGCGGGACTAACTTGGTAATCGCCGACAGCGGTTTCGATGGCGTCGTGCTTCGCTATACGGGGTCCCGAATTCATAGGCAGGGAACGCTTCTCCAGATTGAATCGGGCGCGGTCCTGCAGGACGTAGTGGATCACAGTATCGGCATGGGGCTAAAAGGCTTGGAAACCCTGACCGGCATTCCCGGATATTTAGGCGGCGCGATTTACGGGAACGCAGGCGCTTATGGCCACTCGATCCAGGAGCTGGTGGAAAAAGTTCGCTTCACCGATGGAGAGACGGTGACCACGATGCGCAATGAAGAATGCCGATTCCGATACCGCGACAGCGTCTTTAAGGAACGCAAAGATTGGATCATTCTCTCGGTGGATCTGCGCTTTGGAGTAGGATTATGCGGAGATTCTCGCCAGGACTGCGACTGAAATCCGCGCAATTCGGGATGCCAAATATCCGCCGGCCATGAAATGCGCCGGCAGTATTTTTAAGAATGTTTTTTTGGCTGATCTGCCCGCGAATGTGCAGGCAGAGGTTCCGCGCAATCTGGTACGAGAGGGCAAGGTGCCTTCGGCCTGGTTTCTCGAGCAGACCAACGCGAAGGGTCTACGACGCGGAGATATTCAGGTGGCTTCCTATCATGCCAATTTGATCTATAATGACGGCGCTGGTGCGGCGGCAGATCTCGTTACCGTCATTCAGGAACTGAAACAACGAGTGCGCGACCGCTTCGGATTCGATCTCGAAGAAGAAGTGCAATACATCGGGTTCGAATATGCCGGCGCACCGGTTCGACTTGTATGCGATCAACATTAGTTCTCGTCCTTGTGGCGATGTGCGCGGTTTCGATTCACGCAGAGGATTCCTTTACGTGGCTTCTGGTGAACGGGAAGTTTTGGACGGTAAACCCGGCACAGAGGGAAGTTGAGGCGGTTGCGATCCGGGGCAATCGCATCGCAGCCGTTGGCACTACTTCTGAGATTTTGAATCTGAAGCAGCCGGACACGCCGGTTCTCGATCTACAGGGCAAGCGAGTTCTGCCCGGTTTCGACGATGCTCACGTTCATTTCTATTCCGGGGGAGCGAATCTCACGGGACCGCAACTGCGCTACTCGAAGAGCCAAGAAGAGTTCCGCGACACGCTTGCCGTTTTCGCTCGCAGTCTTCCCAAAGGACGCTGGATTACCGGTGGCAATTGGGACCATGAAAACTGGTCACCAGCCCGCTTGCCGACCCATCAACTGATTGATGGCGTCACGCCCGATTGGCCGGTTTTCGTTCAGAGGCTGGATGGCCACATGGCGCTGGGGAATGCGCTGGCGCTCAAGCTTGCGGGGGTGGACAAGAATACAAAAGATGTACCGGGCGGAGTCATCGTACGCGATGCCGAGGGGAATCCGACCGGAATTCTCAAGGATGCCGCCCAGGGTCTGATTGAGAGGGTCATACCGGCGCCTTCGCAGCAAGAAATTATCGACGCTGTCCGCGCCGCGCAGAATTACGCGAATCAGCAAGGCGTCACGAGCGTTCAGGACATGTCCGCTTCGCCAGATGTGTTTCGCGCCTACCAAACCATGCTTCGGGATGGGAGGCTGCGCGTCCGCATCTCCGGGCACCAACCGCTTCAACAATGGCAGCGCCTTGCGAACGTAGGCGTGCTCGCCGATTTCGGAAACGAATATCTGCACATCGGAGGCGTGAAGGGATTTGCAGACGGATCGCTCGGATCCACGACCGCGCTGTTTTTCAAGCCGTATCTCGATTCGCCTAATACTAGCGGCATAGCGAGCGCCGAGCTGGCCGACCCGGAACAGATGTGGCACAACGTCCAAAATGCGGATGCGGCGGGTTTACAGATTGCCATTCACGCCATCGGCGATAAAGCGAACAACATTATTCTGGGAATGTACGAACGCATCCAGCGCGAGCGCGGCGAGCGGGACCGCCGCTGGCGAATCGAGCATGCGCAACACCTGCTCGCTTCCGACATTCCTCGCTTCGCGCGGAATCACGTGATCGCTTCGATGCAGCCGTACCATTGCATTGACGATGGGCGATGGGCGGAGAAGCGAATTGGCCCGGAGCGGGCGAAGACGACTTATGCGTTTCGATCGTTGCTCGATTCGGGAGCTACGCTGGCGTTCGGATCCGATTGGGATGTTGCGCCTATGAGTCCGCTGATGGGGATCTATGGGGCGGTGACGCGACGGACGCTCGATGGTAAACATCCGAATGGCTGGGTGCCTGAGCAGAAGATTACGGTTGAAGAGGCGGTGCGGGCGTACACAATGGGATCCGCTTACGCTAGCTTTGAAGAGAAAATCAAAGGCTCCATCGAACCCGGGAAGCTGGCCGATTTCGTCGTGCTGTCCGACGATATCTTCGCCATCGATCCCATAAAAATCGCGGATACGAAGGTTTATCTCACGATCTTCGATGGTCGCGCCGTTATCGATAATTCTAATCTGTTCTACAAAAAGCTTCCAAGCGGATTGATTCTGCGGCCATAAGTTCGCGAATCCGAGGCGATGTGAGCGCTTCAAGCTCCCGCATGCGCGATTCTTTCAATCGGGTCGACGCCCGGAGAAGATCCGGGCCGATAAAGCCGGGATGGCACATGAATTCGGTGGTGCCTTCGCGCAGGTGGGAAAGCGCCGTTGCGAACGTCGCCGCGGTGAGAGAGCCCGTCAGCCGGAAACCGAGGAAGTGGTCCGTCATACGGATGTTGAGCTTGCGTGCGATTCCGCGATAAAAGCGGCTCGCGAGCGCGCAAGGCAAGCGGGCAAATGGCAATGTCTCATCGAGCGGTAGACGCACGTACGGAATTGAAAACTCATGCGCAAGCCGAACCACCACGCGAAAGATTCCCGGCACAATGTGGGTGTGCTTGTGCGAATCCAGGTGGGTTGGACTTAGACCTGTATCCAGAATCTTCTGGATTTGCGCACGCAGTTCGGCATATACGTCCAGCTTTTTTGTTGCAAGCGCGGCCAAGAGATGCTGGGGCTTCTCCGGGAAGGGCCGTCCCGTCAGAAGCGACTGCCCTTGTACCAACACCAGATGGCAGCCAATATCGAGCGAAGGTGTTTCCCGCGCCAGACGAACGGCATCTTCGAAGGCCTCGCCATTCGCCATCAGCGTCGTAGAGGTTAGAATTCCATGACGATGCGCGTGAACTATTCCGGCATTCACGTCGCGCGTGAAGCCAAAATCGTCGGCGTTGATAATGAGCCGCTTCAACGAGCTAAAAAATGTGCAGCTTGATTGTTAGGAATTTCTTCGGGTTGGCCCGGAAATCCTTTAGCAGGTCGTGAACTTCACGCGTGCTGGCGGTTGCGGAATCGTACAGCGCGGGATTCACCAGAAGCTGTCCAATAGTGCCTTGACCGGAATTCACCTTATCGATTGTCACGTTCACTTTATCCAGGGTCGTCGAGATCTGCCGCGCAATCTTATCGTCATTTAGTAACTGGCCCGCGGTACCTTTACCTGCATTCAAATTGGCCAGTATCGTGTTCAACTGATTGATTGACTTATCGAGATCGTCGTACATCTTCGGATCCTTCAAGAACATTCCGGCCGACCCTTGACCTTGCTGGAGACCCTGGGTGATTTGATCGATTCGTGTAATTACTCCCTGAGCCTGATCGTAAAGCGTATTGTCATTGATTAGATGGCCGATAGTTCCCGTCTTCGAGTTCAACGTCGTGGCCAAAAGTTGGACCTGATTGACGGTCGCCTGCAGGCTGTTATACATTGTCTCGTCCACCAGCAGCTTACCGATGGTGCCCTTTCCCACTTCTATTTGGCCCACGATGTCTTCGATTTTTTGCAGGATTGCCTGGGCGGAATCAAGCACACCGAAACCTTGTTGAACCAGCTGCTGGAATTCCTGAGTATTGGCGGATTTCATAGTGGCGCCGGACTGTATCGTCGTCGGAGTTTTTCCTTTATTAATCGAAAGGAATTTCGTACTGCCGAGAAGGTTATCCGAGGAGATCGATGCAATGGAGTCAACGGGAATCTGCTTCAGCATGTCTTGATCCACCACAAAATTTATTTTGATGATCCGTTGCGGATTCGTCTCACCGGAGAGTTGCACATTCTTGACCGTTCCGGCCTGTATGCCATTGATGCGCACAGGCGATCCAGGAGTAAGGCCAGCGGCATCGGATACATAAACACTCAGCGGGGCATCCTTTTCGAACCAGCTCATATTTCCAGTGAGCAGAAAAATAAGCAGGGTAATGAAGAATAGGGCGGCAAGGCCCAACAGCCCAACCTTCAATTGCGACGCGCTTACCTTTTCTTTACTGGGCATAATTTAACCTTCGTGTCTTACGAATCTCTTCAGGTAAGCATCGGTGGAGCTTTCCAGCTCTTGACGACTGCCGAAGAAAACGATCTCTCCCTCTTTCATCACAATAAATTTGGTTCGAATACGATCCTCGTTTTCGGAAACAAGTTCCTCGCGGTCCGGATCATACCGAAACTTGGCCATTAGCTCCCCGTCCTGATAGCGGTGCGTGACGATTAGCGAGGCTGTGTTCCGAACGTCGCGCTCCTTCGCAATCAGAGCCATGATGGTATTCGCGGTAATCGGGTCAAGACCTGCGGTTGGCGAGTCGTAAAGCACAAGGGGCGGCTCGGTCACAATAGCTCGCGCGATTCCGACTCTGCGGCGCATTCCGCCTGACAACTCGCTCGGAAATTTGTCGAACGTTTGCGCAAGCTCGACAAAGGTTAAGGTCTCGCGCACGCGTTGTTCAATCTCCTCATCGGACAAATGCGAGCCGCCGTTTCCGTTTTGTGTTTGTTGATTGAACAATGGATACTCCACATTTTCTCCGACGGTAAGAGAATCGAAAAGGCCGCCTTCTTGAAACAGAATTCCGGCACGGCTGCGGATAGGGAAAAGCTGGTGCTCTTTGAGCGATGTCACGTCTGAGCCGAACAGCTTGATAACGCCTTTGTCAACGCTCACCAGGCCGACCACGGCTTTCAGCAATGTGGTTTTGCCGCTGCCCGCGGCTCCAAAGATGATGCGCGTCTCCCCGGGATCGAGCTTTATGGATACATTGTGCAACGCCCACGCCTGGCCGTAACTTAGGCTAACGTTGCTAAACTCCAGAATCGGATTGGGTGTATCGGCCAATAAAAACCCTACAGATTTACGAAGATCTTGTCGATCAAAAACGTCACAAAGAAGATCCAGATAGAGGCCGCGACGACGGCTTGCGTAGTCGCCCGTCCGACGCCCTGAGTTCCGCCGGTTGTGCGCAGGCCGTAGAAACACCCGATCAGCGCGATGATCATTCCGAATAAGAACGGCTTAATCAAACCTTGAGCAAGATCGTTCAGGACCAGCGCCCGCCAGGAAGTCGACCAATATGTTCCTCCCGAAATAATGTGCAACAGGGGAACTGCGATGACATATGCGCCAAATAATCCAATAGCATCCGCTATCACCGTAAGACATGGAAGCATGACGGCGGTAGCCATCAGCCGCGGCGTAACAAGCTTCTGAACGGGATCGGTGCCCAGGGCGCGCATAGCATCGATCTGCTCAGTTACCTTCATAGAGCCCAGTTCGCTGGCGATACCAGAGGCATTACGCCCGGCCACCAGAATGGCGGTCAACATCGGCCCAAGTTCGCGAACCTGCGTCAACGCAACAATGGGGCCCACTTCGCTGGATGCGCCATAGGTATTGAGGGCGCGAGACATTTGAAGCGCGATAATGGCGCCGCTCAGGAACCCGGTGGGAATCACGATGGGCAGACTTCCCACGCCGATGATGTCCATCTGCAGGAAGAGATCGCTATAGTAATGCGGACGCCGAACGACGTTAAGAATCGCCCGGCCGGCGAGAAGAAGAAACTCCTGGAAGGTCTCGATCCACGTCGTCAGGAGTCGGAGCAAGCAGGAACTCCCCGTGACGACCAAGCCCACATATGGCTCGATGCTAGCATAGCTGCGGCTCTGCCCCGGGGACTGAGAACGCGCGTCCTCCTGTCAGATTTTAGTGGACTCAAAACGTGATCGGCTCGGTTGCTGCCGACTTCGCGCTTTCATTCCCTTTCTGGTCTATCGCGCTAACTGCATACGTATAGGTTTTGCCGTGCTCAACACTGCGGTCGCTGTAGGTGGGCAGGTTGATAAGGTCACCCAGCCGTACCAACGGACCGCCACCCACGGAGCGATAAACGTAATAGCCTTTCAAGTCGGCGTCGGGACTGCGCGCCCAGGATATTTCAATGGACGCCGGACCCGCTAAAGCAGTGATGCTGGCCGGTACTGCCGGAGGGAAGGTGTCCGGGTGATCGACGGATTTCGGTTCTGAAGGCAAGCTCTCGGCCGAATCTATTTGAGCCACGACGGTGTACGTATACGGGGTGTCCCATTGAGCCGTCGAGTCCACGTATACGGGCGAATCAGCCGTCCCGAGCTGAACCGGTGTGTGTTCGTTCGGACCCTGGCGGAAGACTTCGTAATGAAGACCCGGCCGCTCCGCCGGCCAAGTTAGCAAGTAGCCATCCTTGGTGGCCTCCGCCTTAATAACCGGGCGCTGCAGAGGTGGTATGACTTCGAGCACCACGCGGTTGGACCAGGGAGAGTAATGATCGGTCTTCTTGATCGACGTGCGCACGGCAACCGCGACACGCTGGCCTCGCCATTCGGATGCGGGAACCGACTTTGTCATGGGCCTCGGCTTTGGATCGTCAGGGTCGTTGGCCGGGGGAAGCGGCAGCTCATATTGCCTGGCGGATGCTGCCCAACGGTCGAAATCGAAAGGCGTCACTGACGGGACCCATGCGGAGGTCGATGTTCGAAAATCGCTTAATCGCGAGATTATCGGTGGTGCGTGGCGGCGTATTGAAAGTGATGACAAGTTGATCGCCACGTTCAACGACCGAGAGATCCGTTATAGGATTGGGAAGCTCCGGCGAGGGTGGCACGATCGGCCCCACATAGCCGCACCCAGCCAAAGACAACAAAACGCAGAACACCGCGGAACCGGACAGCGCTCACTACAGAATGTACCTGCTAAGGTCCTGGTCCTTCACGATTTCCGCAAGCTGTTTACGAACATACACTGCGTCTATCTTGATGTTCTTCTTCTTCAAATCGGGCCCATCGAACGAGATGTCCTCCAGCAGCTTCTCCATAACGGTGTGAAGACGGCGAGCCCCGATGTTCTCGGCATACTCATTCACTTGCGCGGCGATGCGCGCGATTTCGAATACCGCATCGTCCGTAAAGCTCAGCTTGATGCCTTCCGTTTCGAGCAACGCCGTGTATTGCTTCACAAGCGCCGATTTGGGCTCTTTCAAAATCCGAATGAAATCGGCTGCGTTGAGCGACTTGAGCTCCACCCGGATCGGGAAGCGGCCTTGCAATTCAGGAATCAGATCGGCCGGTTTCGAAACGTGAAACGCGCCCGCGGCAATAAACAGGATGTGGTCCGTACGGACAAAACCGTGGCGCGTATTCACAGTAGTGCCTTCGACAATCGGCAGAATGTCGCGCTGCACGCCCTCGCGGCTTACGTCGGGACCATGGCCGCCTTCTCGACCCGCGATTTTGTCGATCTCGTCCAGAAAAACAATGCCGTTCCGCTCTACGCGCTCAAGCGCAAGCCGAGTCACCTGGTCCATGTCTACTAACTTCTGTTCTTCTTCCTGAACCAGGTATTCCAGTGCTTCCGAAACCCGCATATTGCGCTTCTTAGTGCGCGGGCCAAACAGACCCGGGATGACATCTTTCAAGTTGATGTCCATCTCTTCGATGTTTCCGTTAGTGGAGACCTCAAAGGTGGGGCCGCGTTCCTTCACGTCGACTTCGACCGTGCGGTCGTCCAGCTTTCCCGCGCGAAGCTTATCGCGGAGTTTTTCGCGTGTGCGCTCCACGCTATCCGCCGCTTCCGGCTGCGGCGGCATCAGCAGATCCAGCAGACGATCTTCCGCCTGCTGCTCAGCGCGGTCGGCTACTTGTTCCAAACGTTCTTCGCGCACCATATCGATGGCAATATCGACGAGGTCGCGGATGATGGAGTCCACGTCCCGGCCGACATAACCAACCTCAGTAAACTTGCTGGCTTCCACTTTGAGAAATGGTGAGTTTGCCAGCTTGGCAAGCCTGCGCGCGATTTCCGTTTTGCCAACGCCGGTCGGACCGATCATGAGGATATTTTTCGGCATTACCTCTTCGGCCATCTCGGGATCGAGCTTTTGGCGGCGAACTCGATTCCGTAATGCAATAGCTACCGACCGTTTCGCGTCCGCCTGACCGATGACGTGCTTGTCCAGCTCGGCCACGATTTCGCGGGGTGTCAGCTCATCCAGCAGAGGCGCTTCGTCAGAGGATTGCTGAGGCAGATAAATCACCATTACGCCAGCTCCTCATAAGTGACGTTTTCGTTCGTATATATGCAAACTTCAGCAGCGATCTTCATCGCCCTTTCTACGATTTCACGCGCGCTGAGACTCGGTATTGTCCAGCAACGCGACAGCTGCGCATTTGGCGAACGCTCCTCCGGAGCCAATCGCCGCGATCGGGCTGTCCGGCTCGATCACATCGCCGGTCCCGCTCACGATGTACATGTTTTGGACATCCGCAACCAGCAGCAGCGCTTCCAAATGGCGGAGCATGCGATCGGTACGCCACTCTTTGGCGAGCTCAACCACGCTGCGGGGAAGATTGCCGCCATGTTGCTCCAGTTTGGCTTCAAAGCGCCCGAACAGGGCGAATGCATCGGCTGTGGAGCCGGCGAAACCGGAGATGATTTTGTTGTTATACAGACGGCGTAGCTTTCGGGCGCCGCCTTTCAAAACTTCATTTCCCATGGTGACTTGCCCGTCACCGGCCAGAACTACCTTGCCGTTGCGCCGCACGCACAAAATCGTCGTCGAACGGATTCTTTGTCTCATTGAACACGTATAAGTAGAATTCAGGATCGAAGCTGGATAAGAACACAGGCAAGATCCAGTTGGAACCTTTATTTCAGCACAGGGGGGTAGCGGCTTTGCCGGGCGCAATGAGAGTAAGGACGGCGTTGGAAAAACGCCGTCCTCGATTTGGGTTCGATTAGAAGGTTATTTTCGCCGCGACTTGAATGATTCGTGGCGCAGTTATTGTGCTGCTGATGCGGCCGAACGACGCAGAACCGACGTTACTATTAGGCGAGGAAAAGATTGGGTGGTTGAAGACGTTGAACGCTTCTCCCCGGAGTTCAAATCCAGCGTTCTCAAAAATCTTAAACCGCTTAACAAGAGCCATATCCCACAAACTTTGGAATGGACCGCGTAGGTTCGGGTTTCGGCCCATATTCCCGAATGGCTGGGCAGTGTTGCCCGTTCCCGGACCACCTACCGGATAGTTGTTCGGCCCCGGAGCACTGAGCACATTGAGTCCCGTAAGCACACTGCCTTGAGGCAAGGTGGGCACGACTGCGACGATTCCGGGATTAAACGCTGAGGTTCCAGGCGACGTAAAGTTACGCCAGTTGTTGCTGACGAAGATGTTGCTGATGTTGCCCAGGAGTTCCGGGAACAGGCTCGAAGTTATGCCGTCAACGTTGGTTGTGCCGCATGTGCAAGTAAAGTTAATCGGCAGCGAGGACTGCAAAGTTGTGGTACCAGCCAGACTCCATCCGCCCACGAGCGCTTTCAGCAGCGGCTGAGACGGACTCGGCAGCGCATGCGAGTAGGTCGCGACGAGCCTATGAGGGCGATCGAAATCCGACAAACCACGCTGCATCGCCGGATCGAGATTATTGCCGCCGGCACTACCCAGATCTTGTGTTGTAGCTCCCGAATCGTTATCGATTGATTTCGAGTACGTGTAGGAAACCTGAATGAATGAAGTGTCCATTCGGCGAGAGAGTGTAGTCACAAAGGCGTGGTAAACAGAGTGCCCTGCCGCAGTCACTTCGTTCAATCCAGTCGTACTGAACCCGATCACGGGTACGCGCACGCTCGCGTTCTTAGAAGAGTCGGCAGTCAAGCCACGGATTGGATTGGCGGGGTTTGCGAGATAGGCCTGATTCTCCTGCAGGCTGTCCAGCAGACGTACTCCTTGGGAACCGGCGTAACCGAGTTCTAGGGTGAATTTCGCAGGCAATTGTCTCTGAATCGAGAAGTTGAACTGTTCGGCGTACGGAGTTCTCATGTTCCGCTGGAACGGATTCAACGCCAAGAGACCGGAGCTGAACAGTGGCGAGCCGCTCGCCGAATATCCTTGGAATGTCGGAAGAGTCGGGAATATGGGGAACTGCGAGGGCAGTGGCAAATTTGGGAAGGGATTGGAGTTAGTGGTGCCGGGATTCACGACCGCGGATTGCTGGAAGAACGGAGCGGCCGTAATCAGTTGAAGCAGAGTTTGGTTGGAGATTCGTACGTAGTAGATCCCGTATCCGGCGCGAATCGCCGTCTTTCCATCACCCGTCGGATCCCACGCTAGGCCGATTCGGGGAGCGAAGTTTAAATTATTAGCGATGCTGAACGTGGAATCTGAAACGCCTGGAGTCCCCTTGATTGAACCAAAACTTGCCCCTGCCGGAAGAATGAATCCATTGATCAGCCCAGGCCCCCCAACCGCGAGAGTATTTGCATCTAGCAGGCTCGGATCAAAGTTTCCGAGCCGATCCCGCTTGTCCGTCGTCGGTCCAAGATAGTCATATCGCAGACCCAGATTAAGAGTCAGACGCGAGGTCACTTTCCAGTCGTCTTGAACGAACGCGGAGAGATCATGCGCCCGGAAATCGCGATAAGTCTGACCAGTTCCCGTGAACTCTTCAAGAATATTTCCTTTCAGGATGTCGGCGAACGTGTTGTACTCCAGGAATCCACGTGAGGCGAAATTGTTGAACAAGTTAATCTGATACTGGCGTGCTTCGAAACCGAAGCGCACCGTATGTTTACCCATGCTCCAGGCCAGCGTGTCCACATAGTTAACGGTGTTTGAGTATCCAGCCTGATCGTCGTTAGTGGTGATCCCTCCGAAATCCGGGCTGAGATCCGCCGAGATGAATAGTGGGATACCAGAGAAGATGGAAGAGTTGTAACGAGTCATCCCAATCTGCGACACTGTTGCCGGATCAGGCGCTGTGATAGCCGTGTATATCCGGTTGAATCCGACGCGGGATTCATTCACAAGACGAGGACTTATACTCCAGGTCAAGTTCGCTGAAGCATTGTGGTTAATAATGGGATCCGTTTCTCCGCTTCCAAGACTCCCCGTGCCCTCGCCACCCAAAGGATTTACTGTAACTGCATTTGCGTGGAAATAGCGTAAGGACAGATGGAACTTGTCGCCAAAATTATGGTCGCCGTTTAAGTTATATTGATCCTCGCTGTAACTTAAAGGCTTAGAGACGCTAAGATTACCGTACTGGCCAGGAGCAGCGCCCGTTCCAGATGGAATCAGAAACCCGTTGTACTGGCCCGGAAGATTCAGGAGCTTCAACGCGACGGGATCGAGGCTTCCTGGCGTCAAGCCAAATGCCTTCTCGATGTTCGCCTGACTTCGAACAGCGGGTAAGACAGGGAAAACGGTATTGATCGCGCCGGAGACACCGTTCGTTTGATAGGTCCCCTGGTAAGAACCAAAGAAGAAGGTCTGGCTCATCTTCGGCACTTTCCCGCCAAAGTCCCCGCCAAACTGGTTCTGGCGAAGGATAGCGCGAGGAAGACCTTGCTTGTTGAAGAACCAGTCATTCGCATTCAGGTCTTCATTGCGGAAAAACTCAAAAACTTCGCCATGAAACTGGTTGCTGCCGCTTTTTGTAAGAACGTTTATGTTGCCCCCAGACGTTTTTCCTTCTGACGCATCGTAAAGGCTTGTTTGGACTCGAAACTCCTCGATCGTGTCGGGAGCGGGAATAGGAACTGAGCCGAAATTATTATTTCCCAGATTATTCGCGTCGACGCCGTTAATAACAAGATTGTTGTTGGTTCCTCGCTGACCGTCAACGAATACGGTTGACGATGCACGCCCGGCAGTGGAAGCATTGGGCAGAGTCGAACTGGCATTCGCATTCAGCGCCAAAAGATTCGTGAAGTTTCTAGTAGCCAAGGGAAGAGCGTCGACCACGCTGCCCGGGAGCACATTTCCGAGCGTGGAGTTCGTGGTGTTTACTTGTGTGGCTTGCGCTGTAACAGCAATTTCCGAAGTCGTTTGCCCGATTTGTAAGACGACGCTCGCGTCCGTTGTCTGTGTCACGTCCACCTTGAGATCGTTAACAACTTCCTTGCTGAAGCCGGCCGCCTCGACGGACAGTGAGTAGGTTCCTGCCGGCAGCAACGGAAACGTAAAAGCGCCATCGCTTCCAGTCGTCTTGCGGAGAGTCGTTGCTTGAGATGTTAAGACGACGGTCGCATTCGGGACGACAGCGCCCGTTTGATCCTTCACAGTCCCGGTAATCGCTCCAGACTCAGCCGAGGTCTGCGACCACGCAGCCGGAACAAACAGCGCTACCGCAAGCAGAAGAGGAAGAGCAAATGCAGTTCTAAAGTGAGCGAGCAATGGAAGAACCCCCTAAGGTCTTGCCTGGCGGCCGTAAAGCTTGCAGGACAAGTATTCACCAGCCGATGCATGCTGATGGCCATTGGGTCTATCGGTACAAGTGGTTGATTTTAGGGAATTCGGAGGTTTGACACCGAGGAATTATCCGAAAACCAATAGAGTTGGACAAGATTCTTCGTGTTTTGGAACGAGGCTAACGTGCTGGTAAGTTAGCACCACGCCAGCACGCTAGTGAGGCTAAAGCGACAGATTAGAAGTTAAATTTGCCCGTTATGACAAGCACGCGGCCGGAAACGGCGGAGCCTTGAAACGATCCGTAGATGCTGGTCGGCGGCGGAGCGGTTGCAGTGATTTTCCCGAATGCACCCGAAGTCACGCTACCGGAGGGATTCAGGAAATTCGGATGATTCAGCGCGTTGTATGCTTGCGCGCCCAGCGTGAACGTCGCCCGCTCTCTTATTCTGAAGTTCTTCATTAACTGCGTATCTATATCGAAGTACCCGGGCCCGTAAAAGCTATCCGGTGGAATATTACCGAAGTCTGTTTGAACAAGAGGACTGGCCGTGCTTCCGGAAGCCACCCCGAACTGGCTCGCTGTGAAGCAAGGTGTCGTGATGGTGCTCTTGCCGCAACTCGTCCCCAAAAGCGATGGAGTCAGCAGGTCAGATATAACGATGATGCTAGACGAATAGCTGGAGTTGATCTTACCGGGTATGGCGCTGTTATACGCGGAAAATGGCGATCCGCTATATAGATAAAGCTTGGCCCCCAGTGTCCAGCCGCCCGCAATCAGGTTCAGAGCGCGATTCTGGAACTTCCACGGAGAGTTCCAAACCAGATCCCCAGTCAACTGGTGGCGTGTGTCAAACGGAAGATTGCCGTAATTGGCATTGATATTGTTGGGATTCAGGACCACGGAAGTGGTGGTTGACGCCCCAGTTGCGGTTCCCAGTGCGTGGCTCCAGGTGTAGCCAATCTGCCCCTGAAATCCCAGGCTGAACGAGTGCCGCACTTGAACTGTTAGGCCATCGTAGTTTGAATAACCTGACGTAAGCACTTGGTTTACGAAAAAGAAGCGCGGATCGGCGGGGGCTAGCGGGAGGTTCCCGTATCCGCTCGGATAGTTACTCGTGTTCTGAAGGTAGAAGTTCGGCCAATAATTCGAAAGGGCTTGATCGTAGCCGTGATTCCCTGCGTAGGTGACGTCCAGAACATTGTGCTCGCTGATCGGCTGTTGAATCTCGAAGCTCCACTCCAAGACCTTCGGTGCCTGAAACTCCTGGGGCGGCGAGTAATAGCTCGGCGGCGTGAAGGCAATCTTTCCCAGACCTGCTTGGATCTGAGTGAGCGTGTAACCCTTCGAAAATCCAGTCTCAAAAGCTTGATCCGACGCGATAGCAGAGGCCAGCGCGCTATTCGGATCGGTCGCCAATCCTACCGTCCCGAACGGCACTGCGGGCGTGAATTTATTCGGTGAATTGTTAAAAACGTTCGATGCGACGCTTCCGGCAAAGAGATTCGCAAAGAGACCTACGCCGCCCCTCACAACTGTCTTGCGTGGGCCAAAAGGCGTCCAGGCGAAGCCGAATCGCGGCTCGGCGATTACGCTCTCCAGGCTAGCGTAGGCGTTGTGCAAACCGGTCGTGATCGTTTGGTTATACGGGATGTTAGCTCCGCTTACATAGCCGGGCGTGCCGAATTGAACATTCATCCGCGCGAAGCAGTTATCGACACAAACAGGATTTCCATCGCGCTCGAAGCGATAGCCGAAGGTCAGTTTCACGCTCTTGCTGACGTTCCATTCGTCTTGAGCGTAGGCATTCAGCGAGTAGAGTCGAATGTGAGCGGCAAAAAGCAGCGGGAATGCCTGGCTGAAACTACTCGCCAGGCCTTTGGCGTTCACTTTAGCCACTTGGCCTGCGGCGAAGTCGGCAAGATCCGAGAACGCATACGTGCCTTCTTGCGAAGTGCTAGCAATACTGGTATCGGTGATTTTGTTGTACCGGTAGTTCCCGCCGAGCTTGATTGTGTGCCTGCCTAGAATCCAGGACAGATCGTCAATCAGTTGTCCCTGTCCCACATTTCTGCCCGTGGGGAAGTTGGCGCCGACCGTTGCAAAGCCGCCACCATTGGCGCCGCCATCCGAAAAAGTGAAGCGTTCCGGCATCAGAGATTGTGCCTTTGAGAAATCCGCGACTCCAAAAATCGCGCTATACCAACTTGCCGCGCCGATAAAACTATTGACGATGGTGGGAGAAATGACGTACGTGTAATTCAACTGGCCTTGATGTTGCGGCTGCGTGCTCACCGAGTTGAATGCGGCGTTGATCGGACTTGCGGCGGTGGCCTGGACACCCCAGTCGTACTCATAACGGAAATTGATCTTCTGCTTGCTGCTGATATCCTCGTCCACCCGTGCTATTAAGAGGCCCTCGGTGTTCAATTGCGAGACGTTCGTCTGCAAGGCAAGAGCGCAAGGAACCGTCACGCCAAAAAGTCCTCCACCCGGGGCAGGTGTGCCCGAAAACGATCCCTTAGTTTGACAACCGAGATGGCCCGTCGAGTCCTGCAAAATGCCCGAACCGTTAGTAACCGGGACAGCGCGGCCTATACCGGGGGCCGTGTTGTAAAGATTAAACGCATCCTGAAACAGCGGGACGTCCGCGGTTGGCACGTGCGCCAGCGTGTACTGCTCGAACGGCACTGTCGGAAGCGAAACGGTACCCGACGTGGGCAGCACGTAGCGCAGCCCTTCCGTATCGAAGAAAAAGAAAGTCTTGTTCTTGCCGTTATAGATCTTCGGGAACCAGACCGGTCCGCCGATGGAACCGCCGTACTGGTTCGCTATGGCTACTCCTTTGGGAGTGCCGGTTGCGTTATTGAAGAAATCGTTCGCGTTGAATATTCGATCGTTGTAGTTATAAAGCAAATTCCCATGGAACTGGTTCGTCCCGGACTTGCCGATCAAGTTCTCTTGTCCACCGGCCATTCTTCCGTACTGTGCGCTATAGGCGTTGAGCACTACAGCCGCTTCCGCAATCTCGTTTTGCCCCAGCAAGTTATTGCTGGCTCCCGAGTTGTTCAGGTTATTGTAGGGGTCCATCACGTCCGCTCCGTTCAGCGTGAACAGAATGGACGAGCCCGGGATGCCCTCCGCATTCATATTGCCCGATCCCCCCTGAATATTTACGCGAATCCCGGGCGTTGTCATCGCCAGGCTTGTCAGATCGCCTCCCGCGGCGGGTAAGTCTACGACCTGCCTCGTATTCAAGGAAGTGGTCCGATTAGCGTTTTCCGTGTCGACCATCGCGGCCTCACCAGTCACCTGGACTACTTGCTGTGTTCTCTGCACTTGCAGGACAAGGTTGACAGGTTGTTCTTGCCCGAGGAGAAGAGTGAATTTCTCGAGGTTGGATTTGAGACTGCCTCTTTCCGCTGAGATTGTGTAATCTCCCGGTTGCAGCAACGAGAAACGGTATGCGCCGGTCTCGTTGGCGGTTTCGGTTCTCGTTTCGTTAGTATCCGTGAACCGTATGGTCACTCGCGCGCCCGGCACAATTGCGCCGGACGCATCGCTGACCGTCCCGTTGACATCTCCTGTGGTCAGGGTTTGGCAGAACGTTGAACCGGCCGCGACCAACAAGATTGAAAGCGCAAAGAACGACTGCGCGAAGGCGCTGCGAAGCTTCATAGACTTCCCTCAAAAACGAAAGGGCCCGACTCGGGGCGTGTATAAGACCTTACAACTGGGAGGTAACGGGCTAGATTATAACCTTAATTACTCGCAAGTCAACCGCTTATCGCGTGAGGGAACCGTTATTTGAGGTTTTCTTCGAAAAACCGCGTTGTCTCTTCGAGTAGGTGCCGGCGAACCGGTCCCCCCACGCCGTGCGATTTCTGAGGATAAACCAGCATGAAGAACTGCTTGTCCGCTTTTTCCAGGGCGTCAGCCATCTGCATGCTGTTCTGAAAGTGGACGTTATCGTCTTCGATGTTGTGAATCATCAAAAGCTTTGCTTGCAGATTCCCGGCCGCTGAGGTGGGCGAGCTCACCTTATAGCCCTCCTCGTTATCCTCCGGCAAACCCATGTAGCGCTCGGTGTAAATGCTGTCGTAATTGCGCCAGTTCGTGACGGGCGCGCCGGCGATGGCGGCCTTAATAAGTCCGGGCGCGTGGGTCACGGTGTACAGCGTCATGTATCCGCCATAACTCCAGCCATACATTCCGATGCGTTGCGGATCGACAAAGCCCAGCGATACCAGATAGTCGATGCCGGTCTTTTGATCCTGCAGCTCGTGCGCGCCCATATCGTGATAAATCACGGACTCGAATTTATGGCCGCGGCCGCTCGATCCACGATTATCCAATTCCCAGATCGCGAATCCCTTATGCGCCAGCACCTGGTCCCAAGACAATCCCTGCCAGGCATTATGAATCAGCTGGATGCCCGGACCGCCATAAACCATCACGATGGCCGGATACTTCTTTCCCGGTTGGAATCCGGCGGGCTTGATCAGGCGGGCGTACAGCAATGTTCCATCGGCTGCTTTCACCTTGATGATTTCGGTAGGTAGAATCTCGTAATCGTTGGCATCGGTTAGATCGGGTTCGCGATAGACGCGCACTTCCGATCCGTCACCTTTATATAAGGTCCCGCGAGGAGGCGCGGTAAGTCCGCTGTAATTATCCAGGTAGTACGCTCGCGTGGGGGAAAGTGAAACGGAATGTGTTCCCTCGCCTTTGCTGATCCGCTGCTTGCCGGTCCCGTCCAGCCCAATCACATACAGTTGCCGCTCGGTCGGGCTATCTTCCGTTGAAGTGAAGAATACGCGATTGTGCTGCTCGTCGACGCCCGCCACATTGTCGACCTCCCAATCACCGCTGGTTAATTGCTTTTCGAGAGTGCCGTCGCTGCGGTAGAGGTATAGATGGCGGAACCCGTCGCGCTCACTCGTCCAAAGAAGGCGGTTGTCGTGTAAGAACTCCGGCTCGCCCTTGACGTTGATCCATTGGGGATCTTCTTCGTGCAACAATACCCGCG
Source organism: uncultured Acidobacteriaceae bacterium (assembly GCA_963795445.1). Classification (GTDB taxonomy): domain Bacteria; phylum Acidobacteriota; class Terriglobia; order Bryobacterales; family Bryobacteraceae; genus Bog-105. Next base: position 825,355 of record CAWCHX010000004.1, read on the forward strand.
ATGTTCCGGTCTCGGTATTCGCTACCAGCAGATCCAGCTTGTTTTGTATGCGAGGTAATTTTTCCACTGCGATTTCGCGGCTGGAAGGCAGCCACGCCACCCGCGCGATCAGGTTGCCGCGTGGCTCACCCAGATTCATCCATTTTGTTTCGCCGCCCGCCGCAGGCACGATGCCCAACCGTACTTCGGCATTCGGATCGCCCGGCTGCGGAAAACGCTCGGGTTCGAGCAGCCCGTGATGATTCAGCAGCGACACTTCCGGATATATGGGCTCATGCGTGATATCGAACTGCAGGTACGCGATGTAGTGCGAGTCCGGAGACCACCAATGCGCCGTGCTCAGGTCCAGCTCTTCCGGATAGACCCAATCGAGTTCACCATTGAGCAAGGTGTCTGAGCCATTCGTGGTGAGCTGCGTGATTTTGCCCGATGCCAGTTCCAGCGCGTAGAGATTCGGTCCGCGGCGAAAAGAGACGTACTTGTTGTCCGGAGAGAGCTTCGGGTCGCGCTCGATCTCGGCTGTCTTGGTGAGCTGCTCGAAGCTGCCCTTCGGAACATCCACCACGAACAGATCGCCCGAGGCGGCCACCAGCAGCCGTTTCCCGTCCGCGAACCACTGGATATCGCTTTCCCCCACACGCCGATTCGTCCAATCGAAAACTGGCGAGGGCTCGCTCTTCTCAGCCGCGGAGTCGAGCTTGCTCATTGCGATGATTTCGCGCAGTTTTCCGCTGGGCACGTCGTAAAGCGATAGCGTCCCGCGGCTGTTGACCAGGAACTGTGAGCCGTTCGGAGCCCAGGTGATCAGGCCTCCGCCTCGCCTGCCGCCCCCCGTACGCATCAGCGCGTCGATGGTGACCGGTTTCTTGGCGGCCCATGTGGCCGGAACAGAAAGAGCTATGAAGACTGTGACGCGAAATGTGTTGCGTAGCATTGGGTTCTCCTCACAGAAAAGCCCGGCTACTCAGCCGGGCCTCACCTGCCTGATCAGATTTTAAGGGATTGCGTTTTCTATCGCCGCGGCGGAATGTTCGCCGGGGAAGGCTGATCGTGCGGTTGCGCCGTTTCCATGCCTTGCCGGTTTCGTTGGGTTGGCCGCGCAACGGGGAGCGGCTTGCGCGGCAGCATGTCAGGTCGCATCGCCGTGTTATAGACCATGGAAGCAATAATCGCGGAAGCCTGCATCAGGTCGCCGGGTTGAATCCGGTCGTACACGTCCATGTTGGAGTGATGCGTGCGCGTCTCGTAATCCATCGGATCCTGAATGAACTGGAATCCAGGCAGGCCTACCGCATCGAACGATAGATGGTCTGTTCCGCCTGTGTTGCGGATTGTGATCGCCGTGGCGCCCAGATCTTTGAAGGGCGCCAGCCACGCTTCGAATATGGGGCGCATCATGTCGTTGCCTTGAAGGTAAACTCCGCGGATTTTTCCAGTGCCGTTGTCCAAGTTGAAATAGCCGGAAAGCTTCGCGTGCTCACCGGTCAGCTTCATCGTTTCAGGATCGCCGAAGTGCTCCTTCACGTAAGCTCTCGATCCCAGCAGGCCTTCCTCTTCGCCGCCCCAAAGAGCGATGCGCACGGTGCGATCCATGGGCTGGTGGATGGCCTTGAGAATGCGAACGGCCTCGATCATCGCTGCGCTGCCCGCTGCATTATCGGTCGCGCCCGTGCCACCGTGCCAGGAATCGAAGTGCCCGCCCAACATCACCAACTCGTCTTTGTGCTTGCCCGTGCCGGGAATCTCGCCAGTGATGTTGAAGGAATCCGGATTATCGTTAAAGAACTCGTTCTGAATGTTGAATTCCAGCTTGACCGGAATCTCATGCTGCACCAGGCGCGCGACGCGATTGTACTGCTCTGGCATGAGGCCCACGCCCGGGACTGAGGTCGGCTGCTTCGGATCGTAGGAGCCCCCCGAGGCGGCGAAAATCGTACCGCCGGACCCATTGTTACTTTCCGATATCGTCAACAAGACGCCTTCGTCCTTATAGAAATTTGCGATCTTGGCCTGCAACCTCTGACGCTCCTCCCGCGACATGAACTGCGGGGCGGCTTGGCCGGGACGTTGTCCCCGCGCGGCATTGGGTGCTCCGAAGAAAGCCGGGCGGCCAGGCTCCGGGGCTTCCGCTTCAGCGGTCAGTTCGGCATCGGTGTACCGGCGGCCCTCGGCCGTGGTCGGGAACGCCATTTCCCGAGGTTCAGACGTCATCACAATCTTGCCCTTCAGCTTGCCTTTAAACTTCTCCATGTCCGCCTCCGTGCGAATCGAAGCGATGATCGGCTCGCCCGTCACAGAGCCATTGGTTCCCTCAGTCCAGGCGAGCGGAATCCCAACGAGAGCTGAAAACTGGGGCTCCACCATATGCGCTTCGAAGTACTTGGACTGCCAGCCGCGGCCGAATGGCCCCCACTTTTCTTCTTTGACGTTGGCTAGCCCATACTCCTGCAAGCGTTTGACTGCCCAGTCACCCGCCGCTTTGAAAGTTCGGGGAATTGGTGAGACGTGGACCGTATACATCGGTCAAATAGAACATCGTGTCCATGACCTTCGAGTCGGAAAAGGCCTCCGTCTTGATGCGATTAACGACGGATAAATCCACCTTTTCTTCGGCAAAGATCAGAAGCGGGACGGCGGCAATGGCCGCCAGGGCGAGGGTTAGGGCTTTCTTCGAAAACATGGTTTTTGTTTAACGGGGTTTAGTATTTAACGACTTCGGGCTAGGTAAGGTTACCGACTGTAGCGTGGCCGCTGAAGCCGGGCGCTTGCGGCGAAACCGCCACACAATCGGCGCCGCTCTGCTCTAGCTGTCGCAGAAAAGCCACATCAAACCGCCAGAACTCATCTAGAATCAAAGAATTACGGATCGTGCTGTCATCTTCCTGCTATGCTTGGCAGTTTATCCATGCATTGCGAGACGACTATTCGCCGCCCGGTGGAAGTCCACGGCGTGGGCCTTCACCACGGGGCGCCTGTTCATCTGCGGATTACACCCGCGCCCCCGGCTACCGGAATCGTTTTCATTCGCACGGATCTTGATAACACCCGGATCCCCGCCAGTTGGGAGTACGTCGAGCGAGTAAGCTACGCCACCAGCTTGATGCATCCTAAGGGTATTTTCATTTCCACCACCGAACATCTGCTCAGCGTCTTGTACAGCATGGGCATTGACAATGCCCATGTGGAATTGGACAACCTGGAGCTTCCCATTTTGGATGGCAGCGGGTTGCCTTTTGTAGAGCTTCTGCGCAAAGCCGGAACACAAGAATCGCGCCGGTTACGCCGCTACATGCGGATTGTGAAGCCGGTCAGCGTGGAATCGAATGGGAAAACCGTTTCCATTCTGCCGTGCGATCGTTTTCAGCTACGTTGCCACAATTTTTACAATCATCCGCTGGTCGGGGAACAAGCTCTGGAACTCGAGGTCACGCCGGAAGCTTACGCGAGCGAGATCGCGCCGGCGCGCACCTTCGGGTTTGAGTATGAGCTGGATCAGATGCGCGACATGGGGTTGATCCGCGGGGCGTCATTAGATAATGCAATCTGTTTCACCCGCGACGGCGTTGCCAATCCGAGCGGCCTCCGGTTCCCGGATGAATGTTGCCGCCACAAAGCGCTCGATTTAATCGGTGACCTTGCTTTGCTGGGACGGCCGCTGCTAGGCCAAGTCGTAGCCGAGAAGGCCGGACACGCCATGCACGTAGCCCTGGTGAATAAGCTCGTATCCGATCCGTCGTTTTACGAGATCGTCACGTTAGAGCGCGGCGTGAAAAATCGAACTGAGGTCGCGTAAAGCCGCTCTCGTTCCGCCGAACTGACATTTATAGGAAGATGTGGTCTTGCGCCAGCTTCCACATCTTCTAACGCTTCTGCGGCTGTTTGCCTCGCCCTGGCTGACGTGGCTACTGCTTCGTGGACAATTTCGAGAAGCGCTCGCCATCGTTCTGCTGGCGGGATTAACAGACTGGTTCGACGGCTGGACCGCCCGGCGACTGCACGTCAGCGGCAAACTTGGCACTGTTTTGGATCCTCTGGCCGACAAAGTGCTTCTGGTCACGCTCTTTGTGGCGCTCGGGTGGGTCCGGCTGGTTCCGGCCTGGCTGGTGATCCTGACGATCGGCCGAGATGTCGTCATCGTAATAGGCGCACTGTTACTTCGCGCCTTCCGCGGAAAGCAGCGATTTGTACCCTCCACCCTCGGTAAAGTCAGCACCTTCTTCCAGATCATGCTGGTTTTGCACGTGCTGCTGTACATCTCGTTCCCGAACGAGTTTTTCTTATGGCTGCAATACACAGCCTTCGCCTTGAGCGCCTTCTTTACGTCCTTTAGCGGACTGGCTTACGTGCGGCTCGGAATTCAAAGAGCCCGTCGGCCTGCGGCGGTGCAGCATTAAGGCTGCGAATCACCCGTGATAACCTCAAACCTTCAGGCGGAGCCCTGAGATTTATGGCGAGTGTCTTTGCACAGATGCTGGGTGAAATGGGAAAACACGCTATTCACACGGCGCTGGAGTACGCTGTTCGGTTCCCGTGGCAGCATCCCATCAAAGAAGTGGAATCCGTACTCGGGGTCTTCATTGATGCTGTCGGCGAGCAGCAGTACGACCGTGCCCTCCTGCAATGCACGCCGGGACTCTCCACCGCGCTTCGGCAAAAGGATGCGGCCCAGCCGCTCGGGCTCCTCAGAAGCTGCTTTGTCGCAGTCCAGGACGCAAGCCGAAAAGAACCGGAGGTGCACCCCGTGCAGGGTACCTGCCGTATAAGTGGCACTTTGCAGTACACCACTGGGCGGAGCGGGACGTTCCGTTTCGATCTGAAAAGGACGGAGAACGGGTGGAAGTTGAATGACTACGAGGTCCGGCCGATACCCACCTTTCCGTCACCGCCTTCTCTGCGTTCCGTCAATCACGATGGCGTACCGCCCCTCGAAAATGGGGAGTCACCCGCTGGTTATCCAATTAAGGGCAGCCGTACGGGTATCTTCCATACGCCTGAAAGCCGTTTTTACGAGATCACCCGTCCGGCTCTGTGCTTTGCGAATGAAGAGGATGCGAAAAAGGCCGGCTATCGCGCTTGCCGCTGATGCGGTGAGAGACCGGCTCGGCGGCCTTAAGACGTGCTCTGCAAGCCAGCAAAGATCGCGCATAAGGAATTCTTTCGAGTATCTCTCCTCCGCGGTGAAAGCATGATTGACGGGGCTAGGGGCGGGGAGTAGCCTGGAGACATGGAGCCGAGCGTCGAGATCTATCAACCCTCGCGTCTGTATGCCCGGGTTGCCTGGGCTGCGCTCGCAGGCTCGGCCATTTGCGTCCTGTGCGGGTTCCGGGCTCCGCTTGCATTCATTCCTGGTTTTCTCTGCGCCGTCACCGCTGCCGCCCTGTTCTGGCTAGCGGCCCGCCCCGCCATCCGCATCGGCGAAACACAATTCAACGTCGGTGAGCGTGCGGTCGCCTGGCGAGAGGTACGGGAAATCAACAGCAGCCGCTTCGTCTCGCCTCTCATCTTAAGAATCAAGCTGACTAACGCGCGCCGTAAAATGCTGATCTATCCCGGCGAACCGGAGCGGATTGCCAGATTGATGTTCCAGCTCCGGAAGAATTCCCATCTCGCCACCTTCGACGGCGTCGCTTACCGCGATTATTGGACTTGGACCAGTCTCGCCGGATTGGACAGCGATAATCCCACCCTCGAGCAACCAGTCCGGATGTTAAGTCCCGAAGATGAAGATGAGATCGAGCGCATGTATCAGAAGCTGAAAACCGTTGGGCGGCTCGATTCACGTAATTCAGATTCCTCCAAAACCCCCGATGAGGATTAGCGCTGGCGGCTAAGCCTCGGACGACTGCAGCCCGGAGGCGCGGTTGTGTTGTCCTTCTTCTGTTCCCGATTGCTCTTGCGGCGGCCGTCTGGCTATTCTGGACGCCTTTGCTCACGGAAGCGGGCAATATTCTAGTAGAAGATGACGGCCCTCAGAAGGCAGAGGCCGCCGTGGTGCTCGGCGGAGACGATAGTGGCATGCGGATCATCAAGGCCGCTCAACTGGCGCAAGCCGGCTATGTACCCTACGTCCTGGTTAGTGGACCCAAGAGCCTGCTGGGACACGAATCTGATATGACCATCGAGTATGCGGAAAGGCGAGGCTACCCGGCATCGCTCTTTCGCCCGTTGCCGCACAACCTGAACTCCACTCGAAGCGAAACCGCCTTCATCGGCAAGTACCTCAGAGAGCACGGAATCCACAAAATCCTATTGGTGACCAGTAATTACCATACGCATCGCGCCGCGTATTTGATGAGGAAGCAAAATCCGGGATTGCAAGTCGTCGCGGTTGCCGCGCCGGACGCCTTCTTTACGCCCGGTGGCTGGTGGCAATCGCGTGATGGACAGAAGACCTTCCTCTTGGAATGGATGAAGACGGTAGCGACCCGGTTGGGAATCTAGATGCTGAAGTCGCTCTCGACGTTGTGGCCGTATATACGCCGATACCGGCGCGGACTCGTGCTCGGCCTCGGAGCGCTTCTCATGAAAGACGTGCTGGCCGCGGCATTTCCAGTCGTCGTCAAGAACGGCGTCGATTCCCTCACCCACGGATTTCAGATTCACATCGTGATCTGGTTCGCCGTCTTGCTGGCGGGCCTCTCGCTGGTCAAAGGCGTCTTTCAATATTGGATGCGCGTGATCATCATCGGCATATCGCGCGACATTGAATACGATCTGCGCAACGATCTCTTCAGTCACCTGGTGGAGCTATCGCAAGATTTCTATTCCCGCTATCGAACCGGCGACATCATGGCCCGCAGCACGAACGACCTGAACGCCGTGCGCATGATGTTAGGTCCGGGAGTGATGTATTGGAGCGAGACTTCCGTCATGCTGGTGCTGGCGGTGGCCGTGATGGGCCATGCCGATCTCCGCCTGACGTTGATCGCGCTCATTCCGGCGCCACTGGTATCGATCGCGGTCATTCTCTTTGGACGGCGCATTCATGCCCGCTTTGAGCACATCCAGAGAATGTTTTCCGATATCAGCAGCAAGGTTCAAGAGAACCTGGCGGGCGTGCGCGTCATCCGGGCTTACGCCCAAGAGAAAGCGGAAGTCGACCATTTCGAGCGCCTGAACCAGGATTACATTCGCGAAAATATCGGCCTGGCGCGCATCCAAGGCATGTTTATGCCCTTGCTGCAGGGCCTGATTGGTATCACATTTCTGCTGGTGTTGTGGTTCGGCGGCAGGCAGTTCCTGCAAGGACGCATCAGCCTGGGCAGTTTTGTCATGTTCAATTTCTACATGGGCATACTGATCTGGCCCATGATCGCGGTGGGCTGGGTGGTGAATTTGATGCAGCGCGGCACGGCCTCATTGAACCGCATTAACGAGATTATGCACGAGCGCCCGAGCGTCGCCCGGCCCGCGGGCGCGGTACTTGATCCTGCTAAGTATTCGGCTGAGATTGCTTTTCGCGATGTGGTTATGAGTTTTGGAGGCCGGGAAGCGGTGGCCGGCGTGGATCTCACGATCCGGTCCGGTGAAACAGTTGCGATTATCGGACATACCGGAAGTGGAAAGACAACGCTGGTGAGCTTAATTCCCCGGCTGTTCGATCCGACACACGGCAAAGTGGAACTCGGCGGGATCGATGTCCGCCGCTTCGATCCCGAAGAACTACGCCGCCAAGTGGGATTCGTTCCGCAAGAGACTTTTCTGTTCAGCGCAACTTTGGCGGAAAACATCGCCTGGGGCGTGCCGGATGCCAGCCGCGAACAGATTCGCTGGGCTGCCGAAGTCGCTGGCCTGGGGAGCGATCTCGAGACATTTCCCAACGGCTTGGACACGGTTATCGGCGAGCGCGGGCTGACGCTCTCTGGCGGGCAGAAGCAGCGCGCCGCCATCGCCCGGGCCATTCTGCGCAATCCGCGTATCCTGATCCTGGATGATGCGCTATCGAGCGTTGATACAGTGACTGAGGAAAAGATTTTGAATGGACTTGCGGGGGTCATGCGGGACCGCACAACTATTCTGATTTCCCATCGTGTCTCCACCGTGCAGAACGCGCATCGCATCGTCGTACTCAGCCGTGGATCTGTGGTAGAAATTGGGACGCACGAAGAGTTGCAACGCCGCGGCGGTTATTACGGCGAGCTCTATCAGAAGCAACTGCTTGAAGAAGAACTGGAGGCGATCTGAAAAATGTCCGGAGAAAAGATTAATAGACGAACCTTGCTAGCGAGTATTCCTGGAGCGATTGGGGCAGCAGCCCTGACCAGCGGCGCTTTGCGCGCGCAGCAATATCACATCGCCGGCGCCGACTTCAAATTAGGCGTGGCGTCGTATTCGTTCCGCAAATTTTCGAGAGCTCAGGCAATCGAGATGACGAAGCAGTTGGGGACGCCATATCTGAACGTCAAAGACGTTCACTTGAAGCTGGACAGCACTCCTGAAGAGATCGATGCTGCCAAGAAAGAATTCAACGACGCAGGCATTGTTTTGGTCGGTTGCGGCAACGTCAGCTTCGATAAGGATGATGAAGCGGACATGCGCCACAAATTCGAGTACGCCAAGCGCGCGGGCTTCCCGTTGATTGTTTGCGCCCCAACCGCCGTAACTCTTCCTAAACTCGAGAAGTTCGTAAAGGAATACGACATCAAAATCGCGGTCCACAATCATGGCCCCGAAGATAAGCATTTCCCCACGCCGCAAAGTGTCTTGAAAGTCGTGAGGAACATGGACCCTCGCTGTGGTTGCTGCATCGATATCGGCCACACGTCTCGCACCGGCGTGGACGTTGTCGAGTCAATTGCCGAAGCGGGACCGCGGCTGCTGGATATGCATGTGAAGGATCTCTCCGATCCCATGGTCAAAGAGAGTCAGGTGGCTGTTGGCGACGGCAAACTGCCCCTCCCGCGGATCTTCCTTCAATTGATCAAGATGAAATACGGCGGCTGCGTGAATCTGGAATACGAGGTCCATGCCGACGATCCCATGCCGGGTATGCAGAAGAGCTTTTCCTATATGCGAGGCGTTCTGGCCGGCATACAGGCGGCGAAATACCCGGCCTGATTATCGTTGGGCCAAAGTTCCGGTATCTTTTTCCAGAACGTGATTTTCTAATTCTGGAATCTCGATCAGCGTTGTCGTGCCTTCACCAGGTTTGCTGTCGATCGTCATGCGGTAGCCTGCTCCGAACAGCACTCGCAAGCGTTCATCGACATTGCTAACCCCGATACCGCGCTCGAAGAGAGTAGCGACTTTTGCTTCCGGAATCCCTAATCCATCGTCCTCCACCAGGATGTGCAGCCGCGTATCTTCGATCCAGGTGCGGAGTCGAACCATTCCGCCATCTACTTTGTTGGCTAGCCCGTGCTTGATAGAGTTCTCAACGATTGGCTGCAGGATCATGCTGGGAACAAGCCGATCGAGCGTCTTCTCTTCAATCTCTTTATGGAAGCGGAGCTTATCGCCGAAGCGGACCATCTCAATCGCGAGGTAATCGTCTATGAAGGAGATCTCTTCGCGCAATGGCGAGAAGTTCTCCGTCTTGCGGAGCAAGCGGCGCAAGATGCTCGAAAGTTTGTAGATCATGCTGCGTGCGCGGTCCGGATCGAGGCGAATCAGAGTGGAGACCGAGTTGAGCGTGTTGAACAAAAAATGGGGATTGATTTGATTCGTGAGCGCGGCTAAACGCGCTTCGGTGAGGCGTACGCGCTGCATCTCGAGCTGCTTCTCGGCCCGGAAACTACTCCAGATGCGAAGGGGCAACGAAACTGCGAAGAGAGTCGTCACGGCGCATTCGATGAAATCCGAGAAACTCAAAGGGCCCATTCCTGCAAAGATCAGGAAGGTGTTGTGCTCCTTAAACAGAAAATAAACACCCCAGCGCAGGGCCTCTGTGAGTAGGACGATCGCATTGCACGCCACGTTAAAGGCTGCCCTTTCTACCACCCGCCGTTGTATGGCATTCCGGTTCAAGCGCAAAATCTGGCGAAAGAGACGATATAGATTCAGATCGACGAACGGTGAGAAATACCAGATGTCTTCCTTCTGCGGCGCAAGGTCGTGCATGATCGCGCCCAGAATTCCCGCAGCCGCATAGAGCGGCATCGACATGAACTTTTGATCGAACATATCCGGGACCGAAACACAAAGTCCGGTCACCAAGCCGCTCACATACCCGCCGAGCATGCCGGCAATTTGCGCGCCTTCCAGCGCCAGATCGATAGCTGGATATTGATGGTGGCTGAGGACGCGCACGCCTGCGCCTGCTCCAAATAAAAGGGAGAAGACAAATGCAACCTGCAGCCTGTCGGCGAGCGAGCGTTCATCCCGGAGCAGAATTCTTTGAATGCGGGCGAACCGCATCAGAATGCTGGCCATGGAAGCGGAGACCGCAACTTTGATCAGGAGCGCGGCTAGCTGCTGTTTCTCAAGCATGCTACGGCTTCTATAATAGGGGTTAAACCAAACTTTGCCCGATTTCAAGCTGAATAAGGTCGCTGAGGCGGAGTTCCCTAGCCGGTTCGGACGCTTTCGAATTTATGGCTTCGAAGGAGGCCGGCCCAGCGAAACGGAAGAAGCTGTCGCGCTCAAAATCGGCGATCTCTCGCCTGCGCTGGGACCGGCGCTCGTGCGCATTCACTCGCAATGCTTGACGGGAGACGTCTTTCACAGTCTGCGTTGCGACTGCCGGGCCCAGTTAGAACTTGCTCTCGATCAGATTGTGGCGGAAGGCCGTGGATTGCTCATTTATGAGCGCCAGGAGGGCCGTGGCATCGGGTTGATGAATAAGCTCCGGGCTTATGAGCTGCAGGATCAGGGGCTCGATACGGTGGAAGCGAACGAAGAATTGGGCTTTGAAGCGGATCTCCGCGACTACGCATTACCAGCGGCTATATTGCATTACTTCGGGGTGACGCAGGTACGGCTGCTGTCGAACAACCCGGAAAAACGTGCTGCTCTCGAGAACGCCGGAATCAAAGTCGTGGAACTCGCGCCCATCATTGCGCCGCCGCTGGAGACTACCGCTGAATATCTGAAAACCAAGCGAGACAAGCTGGGGCACCTGTTCTGATACCATCGCTTTCAGAGTTTCGGGCCCTTAGCTCAGCTGGTCAGAGCAGAGGACTCATAATCCTTTGGTCGTAGGTTCAAATCCTACAGGGCCCACTAAATTACCGAACGAACCCAGCTCCAGGCGAACAAAGAGCGCATTTTGCCAAACGAACTGTCTGGATGGGTTCGTTTTTTCAAATCGCAGCGAGAAAAAGGAAGGTACTGAGTGAGACAGCTTGCATTGCTAGCTTTGGCCGCCGGCCTGGCGATGGCGGCGGGACCGGGGGTGGACATCTATTCCGCCAAACAGCTTCAGGAGATGGGCGGGAAACTTTCGCAAAAACGAACCCAATTTGCCAGCGAGAACCTGGTCCGGTACGGGAACCACTACACGATGTTGGCGTACCGGGAGGCGACGGGGTCGTCGGAAGTGCATGAGCATGAGGCGGACATTTTCGTGGTCGAGAGCGGCGAGGCCACCATTGTGACCGGGGGCAAGGTTGTGGACCCGCATACAGAAAAGCCGGGAGAGATTCGCGGAAAGTCGATTGAAGGCGGGGAGCGCCACCAGCTAGGCGACCGGCGACATTATCCACATTCCGGCGGGGACCCCGCATCAGCTTCTGATCGAGAACGGAAAGCCGTTCACTTACTTCGTGGTGAAGGTGACTGGCCAGTAAATGGCTGTCGCGTGGGTTTTGACCCTGCTGGCGCTCGGCGGCGTGGCTGCCGGGGTGCTGATGGGCCAAGCGCGCGCTTTCTCTTCGCATCTGGCAGCGGCGGGTGGAGGGCTGCTTTTCGGCATCGCGCTCTTCTGGCTGGTTCCCGAGATTGCTGGAAACCGCCGGATGGACGGGGGCAATCGCCCTGGCCTTGATAGCTGGCGGCGCAATGCTCGTGGTCGATAGGATTCTGCTCCACGGCGGGCACTCACCCCGGCATGGCGTAGTGGGATCGCTGCTGGCCGCGGCTGCCGTACACAGTTTTCTCGACGGGTGGAGCGTGAGGGTCTTTTCAGGACAGCCACTCGCCGGAGTAGGGGTGCCGCTGGGCTTGGCGCTGCACAAAATTCCGGAGGGAGTCGCGCTCGGCTGGATCACTCGGAAATCGTTGGGCTCGACCTGGAAAGCGGCCACGCTGAGCGGCATGGTAGAAGGTTTGACGCTGGTTGGAGCCTTCGTTGAGCCAGGCGCGGATCAGTCCGGCGCAGCGGAATTTGGCGCGTGGTGGACGGCGGCCGTACTGGGCGTGATCGCCGGGAGTTTTTTATTCCTGGGCTCTCATGCAGTGCTTCCCGAGCGCCGGAAAAGTGGCGTTCTGGCCGTCTTTGCGGCAACGTTTCTGCTAGTTGGAACCGTCGCACTCCTGCATAGGCGTACCAGTTAACACAGGAGCAATCGATGTCTTCACGATGGGGACCGGAGGCGCGGAAGGGCGCGATTTGGGCCGTGGTGCTGACCGTGGTCTGGGCAGCAATCATCGGAGGGGTCAACCTCAAGTCGGGCTTTGGGCTAGGGATCGATTTGCTGTTCGCCCTCTTGATTGCGGCGCTCGGCATTCCGCTGGTTCTGCTGGCGGTTACTCTCGTTTTCACGATCGTCCGCAAGCTGCCGCGGGCGCTATCGGGGTTTTTCGTGGGGGCGTTCTTATTCGTTTCGCTGCTCTGGTACGGGTCGCTCGGCTACTGGATGGCGGCGATTCTGCTGCTGCTGGAGGCGGTACTCGGCGCGACGCGTCGCCACGCTGCTGATCGGCCAGCTTCGGGTCCGCACCGAGGAACAAGCGGATCATCACAGTGACGCTGTGCGTTCTGGCAGTGGCTGCGAATATCGGGTTATTCAGATTTCTGAGAAGCGATGGCGTGAGCGAGGAGCTGATTCGGATCCAGCAGACCACGCCAGGGCCAACGAAACTTGCGGCTGCCAATCCGGCAGAGCGAGGATCGTACGCCGTGAAGACGCTCTTCTATGGCAACGGGAACGATGTGCGGAGACCCGAGTACGGCAAGTCTGTGGCGATTCGTACGGGGACCGTGGACGCATCGGCGTTCTTCAAAGACTTCAAGGGATGGAAGGCGAATTTAAGGAAGCGGTACTGGGGCTTTGGGATGGACAAGCTTCCATTGAACGGGCGCGTCTGGTACCCGGACGGTCCCGGACCTTTTCCGCTTGTTTTGATTGTGCATGGTAACCACGACATGGCCGAGTTTTCCGATCCGGGGTACGCGTATTTGGGCGAACTGCTGGCGAGCCGCGGATTCATTGTTGCGTCGCTGGATGAAAACTTCCTGAACAGCGGGCTGTTCCACGATCCGCCAAAACAGCAAGCGGTGCGGGGCTGGATGTTGTTGGAGCATCTGAAGCTCTGGCGGAAGTGGAATGGGACACAGGGTAATCCGTTTTTTAAGAAGATCGATGTCGAGAACGTGGCGTTGATGGGTCATTCGAGAGGAGGGGAGGCGGCAGCTACAGCGGCGTTGTTCAACACCCTGTCCTACTATCCGGATGATGCAACGATCCAGTTTCACTATGGATTTCCGATTAAGGCGATTGTGGCGATTGCGCCAGCCGATGGGCAATACAAGCCAGCCGGGCAGTGGCGCATTATTCAAGACGTCAATTACTTCACCATTCAAGGAGCGAATGACGCGGACGTTTCTTCATTCATGGGAAGCCGGCAATGGGATCACGTGCGGTTTACCGGCAACGGATCGTTTTTTAAAGCGGAGCTGTATATCTATCGCGCCAATCACGGGCAATTCAATACAGTTTGGGGCAGAACGGATGTGGGCGCGCCGCAGAACTGGTTCCTGAACTTGCACCCACTATTGAGCGGCGAGGATCAACGCAAGATTGCGAAGATTTATCTCTCGGCTTTTCTGGAAGCAACGCTCCACAACCGGCGCGAGTATATACCACTGTTCGAAGACTACCGGCGGGTTCGGGACTGGCTACCGCAGACGCTGTATATCAATCGTTATTTGGATTCATCGAGCAGGATTATCAGCGACTTTAGCGAAGATACCGATGTGACGACAACGACTGTGGCAGGAGGCCATCTTCAAGGAAAAGACCTGACGGTTTGGCGCGAAGGAAGGATTCCTTACCGGCGAGGCGATCGGGATTACAACGGCGTGTTCCTGGGCTGGAACCGGGAACATGACAAAAAAAGCAAGGAACCGCCGGCGGCAACATACTCGGTCGATTTGCCCGGGAATGTGGCGCAGGATTGGAAGCTGGACGCGCATTCGGCGTTGTTGCTTTCGGCGGCAGTGAGCGATGAAAAAGCACCGCCGCCCGGCAAAGGCGCGAAGGACAAGGGAGCGGAGCCGAAAAAGCCAAACGAAAAGCCTGAGACCACGGATTTCAGCGTGGAAATGGAGACGCAGGATGGCACGGTTGTGAAACTGCCGTTGAGCAGGTTCGCTACGCTGCTGCCGCCGATCAAGGTGAAATTTACGAAGCTCGCTTTCCTGGATTCGCAGGCTTATAAGAGCGCCTCGGAGCCGATTTTTCAAACGATCGAACTGCCGCTAACGACATTTGCGGAACAGGACCCGCGATTCGATCCGGCCAAACTGAAGACGATTCGATTGCGATTCGATCGGACGCCGGCGCGGGTGGTGATTATCAGTCAAATTGCATTTGAGCGGTTCTAAGTTGAAATTGTATGGCTCGTAACTGATGATATAGCGATACATCAGGATGCGATTGAGCATTTCGCGATCGTCAAAGCCGGTGACCGCCACCATCAGAGGAGCTTGGGAGTCGATGTAGCGGCAGACCGGAACGGAGCTATCGTATTTTCAACATCCAGTTCTTGTCCCATAGGAATGCGGACCGGCGCAGCGGCAAATTACTCTTCGCGTAACGCGATCATTGGGTCGACTCGCGTGGCGATGATACAGGGCATCAGACAGGGCGCCCGCCCTGAAGCTAACAAGATTATCGCGCCTGCGGAAAAGGCAAGCGGATCGACCGGTTTCACTCGAAGAGCACGCCTTTGATGGCGTTTATGGCCACTGCCGCGAGAGCCGAGTCGATCAGCAGACCGGCGAATAGTAAGCAAAAGATTAGCGACATTCGCGCAGGCGATTAGCAAATAACAAACCGGCTGGGAAAGAAAGGATCAGTAGTACTGTACGTGTTTCGCCGACGAATTGGTCCCGAAGGGGCCAATGACGTAAGCTTTACGTTGAAAGGCTACCTGTACACGCTGTGAATGCTTTCACACAACCTCAGGAGCTCGTCAAAAATCAGAATCTGCGGCCGACGACCGCTCTGAGCACGTCCAACTGACAAAATGCCGGCCTCTCTCAGCTTCGATAAGGTTCTCACAATCATCGTTTTGCCTGGGAGTCCGGGGCGCTCTTCAAAGCTGCCTGCCGATAATATAGGCCGTTCGAAGAGCACATCGAGAATTGGGACGGCGTATTGAGAGCGAGTCAAACTGATTACGCGCGGCTTCAGCGTTTCGTACAGTTCCATGATCCGCCGCGCGGCCTCCACGTTGGCGTCCGCCTGACGGGTGATTGCCAGAAGAAAAAACTCTATCCATCCCGTCCATGAATCTTTCTGCCGACCCAGCGCTCGCAACCGTTCAATGTATTCGCCCCTATTTGTCTCGAGGTACGAGGACAAGTAGAACACTGGGCGCGTAAGAAGTCTTTTTTCAAAAAGAAACAATGGGATCAGTATGCGCCCGATGCGGCCGTTCCCGTCGAGAAACGGATGGATAATCTCGAATTGAGCGTGAATGATCGCAAGCTGAACGAGAAGATCTGGTTGATCGGAATGATAGTAGCGTTCCCAGTCAGTAAGGTGGTCGATGAGCGACAAAGGATCCGGGGGGACGAAGTCCGCCCTCTCTATGGGTGATCCTGGCGAACCGATCCAATTTTGAACTTTCCGGAATTGTCCCCTGCTCTTATCGCGGCCGCGAACGCTGTTGAGCAGAATTCTATGAAGCTCGAGGAGTAGGTTAAGGTTGAAAGGTCGGGTTTTCAGCTCCTCTTCGGCCTGATGCAATGCTTCGCGATAATTGAGGATTTCTTGTATATCGAGAACTCGAGATTCTTCCTGCGGGGCTTCGCCGGCCTCGAACTTCAGAACCTCACCCAACGTGGCCTGGGTTCCTTCGATTCGAGAGGAGAGAACAGCCTCCTGTGTGGTCAGGGGTGAAAGAAGAACCTCTGGGTTACGTAAACCATAGAGCACACCATTGAAGTTGGCGATCGCGCGGTTAGCGGGACCTATGAGAGGGATTAAGCGTTTCCAATTGACTCTTAGAGTTGAGAGCGCTTTGGGATCGAATGGCCTCATGTTGTGCGAACTGTGGTGTCCACTATCCTCTTTGTGAACACTGAAATGGCTTTTTAGTGTTCACAAATAGTTTAGACGAGCCTGGAGTGTTCACAAGAGATCGCCGATGCAACCCCGGCCAATCAACGCAGGCCGGGAAGATAGGCTGATGTGCGCCGACGGTACTCCTGGTACTGCTGGCCGAAATGGCCGACCAGGAGTTTCTCTTCCACACGAACGCGGATCTCCGTGCCGATGAAATATAAGACGAGTGCGATAGATAACGCGATCCAGTTGGAAACGATCAGTGCAGTGGCGATCAACATCAACAGCATACTGGCGTAAATAGGATGACGCACGATTGCGTAGGGCCCCGTCTGAATGAGAGCGTGATCGGCGTTTAGCGCCGCATCGAAGCGCCATTGTTTTCCCAAAGCCGAAGTAGACGAGAAGCCAAGTACTACAGCTAACGCGGCAAGAAGGATTGCGATTATGATTTTTGCGATCGCCGGAGGAGCTTGTGACGGGGTGTGAAACCAGACAACGGCGAAAGCAAGGGCATGCAAGATCATGCCCCATCGAGCGGAACGCACCATGACAGTTGCCTTCTGACCACCGCCACGACGACGCACTACGAATGGAAAGAGCCAGAGGATCCAAAGGGAGATCAAGATCCACAGGCCGGGATTGGACACTATTTATAAACATGACATGCAGGCAGCTGAGTAAAGTAGAATACTACATAGATGATGAACCGCGCGATTTTAGTGTGCAGCGTGTGGCTTTTGTTAGACCATTATTCTTCCACTCGGCCGGGCCGCAGAGGTCACGACCTCGCAATATGACAATGCCCGCACGGGCGCAAATCTGCACGAGACGATTCTCACGCCTGGAAATGTCAATGTGAAGAGCTTCGGAAAGCTTTTCAAGTTCGCGGTGGATGGTGATGTTTATGCTCAGCCGCTGTATTTGCCGGGTCTGGCGATTCCGGGCAAGGGCACTCACAACGTTGTTTTCGTGGCCACAGAACACGATAGCGTGTATGCGTTCGATGCGGCCGGCGAGCCGGCAAGCCCGCTGTGGGCGGTTAATTTCGTAAACGCCACAAACGGAATCACCACGGTTCCCGCAGAAAGCGTGCATTGCCCGTTTATCAGCCCGGAAGTGGGGATCACTTCAACACCGGTGATCGACCAGCAAACTGGAACCTTGTACGTTTTGGTTCGTACGGCGGAGACGCGACAGTTCCGGAGAGAATCGATTCTGGCAGCGATTGCATGCGCTCGACGTGCGCACTGGAGCAGAGAAGTTTGGCGGTCCGGTAATGATCCGCGCTTCGGTAAATAGCCCAAAGGCGGGTTTTCTCGGTCTGTTTTCGGGTCCGGTGGATTTCGGGGCATTGCACGAAAATCCGCGTGCTTCGCTATTGCTGGCAAGCCGGAAAGATTTATCTCACGTGGGCGTCTTCGTGCGATGTGGGGCCGTATCATGGCTGGGTTATCGCATATGACGCGCGCACGTTGAAGCAAGCAGGGGTGTTCAATACGTCGCCGGACGCGGAAGAGAGCGGGATTTGGCAGGGCGATACCGGGCCTGCGGCCGATGAGGAAGGCAACGTTTACGTTTCGACGGGCAACGGAAAGTTCGATGCTTTTTCCGGCGGCCACGATTATGGCGACAGTGTTCTTAAACTCGGATTGACGAGCAGCGGTCTGGCAGTGAAAGACTACTTCACGCCTTTCGATGAGGCGCGTTTGAACATCACGGATGCGGACCTTGGATCGGGAGGGCCGCTGTTGGTACCGGAGCAGCCGGGATCTCGAGCGCGTCTATTGGTGGTCGGGCGGCAAGGGAGCGGTGATTTATGTGCTGAATCGCGATCGCATGGGAAAATTTCGCGCGGGGGACAACAGGCACGCGATCCAAACGATCGGAGTGAACGGAGGCATCATGGGCGCTCCGGCGTACTGGAATGGGCAGGTGTACTACTCTGCGAGAGACGATGCACTGAAGGATTTCGCAGTGGAAGGCGATCGCCTATCGCCGCAACCGGTTGCGCAAGCGCTGCGCAGCTTACGAATCCGGCTACTCCGACTGTCTCGGCGAATGGTCTGAAAGACGGGATCATTTGGCTGTTGGAGACGGAGGGCGGCCCGGCGGTATTGCGGGCGTATGAGGCGACGAACGTGGCGAATGAGATTTACTCCAGCAACGAAAACAGCGACCGTGATCGAGCTGGCGGCTCATGCCGCTTCGCCATACCGACGGTGATTGACGGGCGCGTCTACGTCGGGGCGAGCGGAGAGGTGGACGTGTACGGGTTACTTGCCGTCAAACATGCGCCGCCAACGCCCGGCGGAACGCGGCGGAGGAGACATTAGCGCCGCCAGTAACCTCTATGGAAGCGGTAGGCGCGCCCATGCGGCTCCCAATAGGGTTTGACCCAGACTGCGTTCGGATACGGCCGCCGAGCCCAGCGGCCGCCTACCCAGACCCAGTTACTGCCGCGAAGATCGTAATAGCCGTCGGTCCAAGCATAGGCGGGCCCGGGCGCATAGCCGACCGCGCCATATACCGGTGGCGGAGGCGGTGGTCCTATGACAACACCGGCCCTGTAATATCCTCCGCCGCAACCCACAAGAGCGCTGGAGCCGAGCAGCGCCGCGGCTAGAACGGTGTATCGGAACTTTGTCATTTGAACTCCCTACCTTTGTGACGTGCGTTGCCATCTGCGGTTTACATTGCGAGAAGCGGTGGAGGCGCTATGAAAAGGGTTTAATTGGCGGGGTCGCAAGGGACGATCTCGGACGCAAAACTCTGCACGTGTAGGCTGTTGACGGTCGCCAACTTCGGTGCTTCGCGAGAAGTCGACAGGCGTAGAATTTCCAGTATCTGCGAGAATAGAAGCAGTCGCTTAGAATCTGACTCGGGTCCTGGAGCATCATGCAATGAGGGGTCCGCTCCACCAAGCGGTCTACCCGTTTTGGGCTCGACGTCTGCACCTGATCTGTTGTGAATAAAGCAAATCCAAACGGGGATGGCACTGCTCTTTCGCTGTCATTCGGACTAACTTTCGAGGATCTGTACCAGCGCGAGGGGCTGGTTAAGACTCGATCAAGTTTTTCTCGAAGAATTGCGAAGCGCGGCGCCGTTGCTGCACGAGCGGCTGCTGGCTGCGCGCACCGAATCCTGCTTCGCTCGCAGCTAAACAACAATCGGAACTGATCATCGAGCTGGCTCCTTACCTGGAAGACTTCGTGGGCCAACTTTTCGGTATAGAAGCCGAGCTTCGGGAATTGCAGGCGCGCCATTCCGAGCTCGCGCCGATTTTTTCGGTGAAGCGGCGCTTCGTGCAACGGAAAGCTCTTACCGGGTATACGGAAGAAAAAGCGAGTGAGATCGATGGGTATGCAGTAGAGGCTGAACTAGAAACTCTAATGCAAGAGCCATTGACGGAGCGTAGCTTCGCAAATCACGTGGCGCGCTGGCTGGAAGCCGAAGCTGGCACACATGCAACACCTGCAGCTTGCCACACAATACACGGCCTGGGCCACGCTTTCACCGCAAGGCAAAGAACTGCACAAGCGCGGAGTGCTGTTCAAAGTTCCGCACAAGCTGGATTATCATCACCTGGTTCCGGTTGAGCCGGTGGTGAGCGATGGATTGGTGCGGCTGGAGCTGAGCAGCGAACATTGGCGGCATCGCGAAGGTTTTCAGTTGACCGATGCGGGAACGGATTTGAAGGGCGCGCTGGATCAGGCTTACTACTGCATCAAGTGCCACAACCAGGGCAAGGACAGTTGCTCCACCGGGCTGAAGGAAAAGAACGGCGCATTCAAATCGACTGTCTTTGGCGTGCCGCTGGCCGGGTGCCCGCTGGACGAGAAGATTTCGGAGATGAATGCGGTCAAGGGGAACGGCAATCCCATTGGCGCGCTGGCGATCGTCACGATCGACAATCCGATGGCCGCGGGAACCGGGCATCGCATCTGCAACGACTGCATGAAGTCCTGCATTTTTCAGAAGCAGGAGCCGGTGGATATCCCGCAAGTGGAGACGCGCTCACTGAAGGATGTGCTGGAGCTGCCGTGGGGATTTGAAATCTACGGACTTCTGACGCGTTGGAATCCGCTGAATCTGGAACGCCCGTATCCGCGCGCTGCCACTGGATACAAGGTGCTGGTGGTGGGTCTGGGGCCGTCGGGTTTCACGCTGGCGCATCACTTGATGAACGACGGGCACACGGTGATGGCGGTCGACGGACTGAAGATCGAGCCGTTGCCCGGAGATATTTCCGGCGTGGATGCGTACGGGCGGGCCGTTCCGTTCCGGCCGCTGCGCGATATCACGGAGATTTATGAACGCCTGGACGAGCGCATCATGGCGGGTTTCGGCGGCGTTGCTGAATACGGAATCACAGTTCGTTGGAATAAGAACTTCTTGAAAGTGATCCGGCTGCTGCTGGAACGGCGGCGCGAATTCTCGATGTATGGCGGCGTGCGGTTTGGCGGTACGTTGACTGTCGATAGCGCGTTCGAGATGGGTTTCGATCACGTTGCGCTGTGCGCGGGAGCAGGGCGTCCGACCGTGATCCCGATGAAGAACGGGCTAGTTCGGGGCGTTCGCCAGGCTTCCGATTTCCTGATGGCGCTGCAGTTGACGGGCGCAGCGAAATACGAATCGCTGGCAAATTTGCAGATCCGCTTGCCGATTGCGGTGATCGGCGGCGGACTGACGGCAATCGATACAGCGACCGAGTCACTGGCTTACTACGTAGTGCAGGTCGAGAAGTTCCTGAAGAGATATGAGCTGCTGGCGGCGGAACTCGGGGAGCGCGAAATCCAGGCGACGTGGACAGCGGAAGACGCGGAGATCGCGACAGAATTTCTAGCGCACGCACGGGCAATTCGCGAGGAGCGAGCTGCGGCTGCGCGCGAAGGCCGGCGTCCAGCGCTGATTGAGCTGTTGGATTCCTGGGGAGGAGTAACGATTGCGTATCGGCGGCGGCTGATCGATTCGCCCAGCTACACGCTGAACCACGAGGAAGTGGCGAAGGCGTTGGAAGAAGGAGTGCGGTTCGCCGAATGCCTGGCGCCGCAAGAAGTCGAGGTAGACGGTTTCGGGAGCGCCAAGGCGTTGTGGCTGGAGAAGCAAGCGTTCGATGCGGCGACGGGCCAACTGATGGCCACAGGAGAAAAGGTTGTGCTGCCGGCCAGGGCGATACTGGTTGCGGCCGGTACGCAGCCGAATACAGTGCTGGCGCGCGAGGACGAGCACAATTTTACGCTGGACGGGCGATACTTCCGAGCGGTGGACGAGGAAGGAAATCCGGTGAAGCCGGAGCGAAGCGCTAAGCCGACCAAGACAAACGTTTTGATTTCGGTGCGGCCCGATGGACGGGCGATCAGCTTTTTCGGCGACTTGCATCCGTCATTCTCGGGGAATGTAGTGAAGGCGATGGGGAGCGCGAAGCGGGGCTATCCGGTGCTATCGCGCGTTCTATCGCGGCATGCGCCTTCCGGAGCTGCTCCCGCGGAATTGATGCAGCGGCTCAATGATGAGTTGAGGCCGGTGGTTCAGGACGTGATCCGGCTGACTCCGAATATCGTCGAGATTGTGGTTCGTGCGCCGATGGCGGCGCGGGCATTTCAGCCGGGACAGTTCTATCGGCTACAGAATTACGAATCTCTGGCGGCCCGAACCGACGGGACGGCACTGGCGATGGAAGGGTTAGCGCTGACGGGCGCATCAGTCGATCTGGAGAAAGGGCTGCTATCGACGATTGTTCTGGAAGTGGGAGGATCGTCGGATCTTTGCGCGTTGCTAAAACCGGGCGAGCCGGTGATTCTAATGGGACCGACCGGAACTCCCACCGAAACCCCGTCGAAAGAGACAGTTTTGCTGGCTGGCGGCGGCTTAGGGAATGCGGTGCTGTTTTCGATTGGGGAGCAGCTTCGAGCCGCGGGCTCACGCGTGGTCTATTTCGCGGGATATAAGAAAATCATCGACCGCTACAAGGTGGAAGAAATCGAGAAGGCGGCTGACGTGGTCGTCTGGGTCTGCGATGAAGCGCCCGGATTCACACCCGGCCGGGTTCAAGATAGCGCCTTTGTCGGAAACATCGTGGAAGGCATGGCCGCATACGGCCGCGGAGAGCTTGGGTGAGGCCGAGATTCCATTGAGCGCGGTGGATCGGCTGATCGTGATCGGCTCGGACGGAATGATGCGGGCGGTGCAACAGGCGCGCCACACGGTTTTGCGACCCTATCTTAAAGCCGGATCACCGCGCGATCGGCAGCATTAATTCGCCCATGCAGTGCATGATGAAAGAGATTTGCGCACAGTGCCTGCAGATGCACAAGGACCCTGTCACCGGCAAGGAAACGGTCGTATTCTCGTGCTTTAACCAGGATCAACCGCTGGACCACGTGGAATTCGGCAGCTTGCGCTCGCGGCTTTCGCAAAATGGGGCACAAGAGAAGCTGACGAAACTATGGGTGGACCACTGCTTGCGCAGTATTGGGGCACGGCCGGAATTAGTTAGTCAGTAGGCCGCCCTGCCTAGCCCTCTGGGCTAATCAAACATTTCGAGGCTTCCTCTAGCCGGCCGCTAACCGGCTGGCGTATCGTCAGTCTAAAGACCAGCCGAATGGAATGGACGGATACGGCGGCCGCCGAAGCGGCACGTAAAGGGAATCAACACGCCTTTCGTGTCTTGGTGGAGCGGCATAGCCAATCCGTGTTCCGCCTGGCCTTTCGTATGACTGGCAATGAACAAGACGCTGAGGATGTAGTCCAAGAAACCTTCCTTCGCGCCTACAAGCAAATACACCGCTTCGATGGGCGCGCGGCGTTCGGGACCTGGCTTTATCGCATTGGGGCCAACTGCTCGTTGGATTTGATACGGTCCCGGAAGAGCCGCAAAGAGCAGCAGGCTTCAGAAACCGAAGAGGAACCGCTGCATTGGCTGGACCGCATCGCGGCACCGGATCCTTCGCCGGAGCGAATTACGCAGAGCGGGCAGATCGCCGAGTTGATTGAACCCGCGCTGAAAAGGCTTACCGATACGGAGCGCATGGCATTTGTGATGCGGCATTACGAAGGCTGCGATATTGCAGAGATTGCGCGCACGCTGGGCGTGCAGACGAATGCGGCGAAACATAGCGTGTTCCGCGCAGTTCAGAAGCTGCGGCGCGCGTTGGAACCAGCTTGGGGAGTTGCCCGATGACGGGAGTTGCCCGATGACGCACTTGCAAGAAGAACAATTGATGGACGCCTACTACGGCGATTTGGCTCTAGAGCTGAGTCTGCATCTGGATCGATGCCGGGAGTGCCGTCTGAGGTTCGATCGGCTAAGCGGAGTTTTGGACTCGGTGCGTGAACACCCGGTTCCGGAACGCGGCGCTGGTTATGGGGGCGAGGTGTGGACACGGCTGCTACCGTTGCTGCCTGAAAAGAAATCGCATTGGTTGCGGAGGCGTTGGTGGACGCTCGTGCCGGCGCTGGCGGCTCTTGTGGTGATTGCGTTCGTGGGTGGCATGCTGACGCAGCAGCGGCGGACGAATGGATTCCCGGACAAGGCTCGGGAACGAGTGTTGCTGATTGCTTTGAGCGATCATCTGGAGCGCTCACAGATCGTGTTAGCGCAGCTGCTTAATTCCGCTCCTTCGGATATCGATCTAGGAAGTGAACGGGATCGGGCTCGGGATTTGATCGATGAAAACCGTTTACTGCGGGAGACGGCTTTACATATGGGCGATAACTCGCACGCCGCTTTGCTCGACGATTTAGAACGGGTACTGCTGGACGTCGCGAATAGTCCGTCAGATATTTCGACTGCGGATCTCGCCAGACTGCAGCACCGGATTGAGGAAGAAGGACTGTTATTCAAGGTGCGTATTACGAGCATGGACGCTCGTGCAAGAGGACAAAAATTATGATTCGCAATAGTATGCTTTTGTTTGTTTTGGCGGCGTCGGGGTGGGCACAGGATTGGCCTACTCCGCCGGTGTTCAGTTTCCAAGCGCAGCAATCCGGCCGCGAGGATCCGGATTACCAGAAGGGCTTGGCCGAACTGGATGCGCGGCGATGGGACCAGGCGATCATGTGGTTCGATTCGTCCGCGGCCCATAGGAAATCGGCTGCTGACGCGGCTCTTTACTGGAAAGCATATGCGCAGGACCGCGCCGGCCATCGTGAGGAAGCGCTGGGGACCATTTCGGCGCTGCGGGAAACATATCCTTCCAGCCGATGGGTGAAAGATGCGCAAGCGCTGGAGGTGGAAGTTCGAGCGCAAGCGGGCGCCCCGGTCAGCCCTAACTCTGAACCGGATGAAGACCTGAAGCTGATCGCGCTGAACAGCCTGATGCAGAGCAATTCGACCGAAGCATTACCGATTCTTCAAAAGCTGCTGGCCAGTAACGACTCGGAAAAGATAAAAGAGCGGGCGCTGTTCGTGTTGACGCAGAATCGCTCACCAGAGGCTCGCAAACTGCTGAACGATACGGCGCACAATACCGCCAATCCGAATCTTCAAAAGAAAGCGATCCGGTACATGGGCATGATGGGCAATGCCGATATGCGCAGCGATCTTGCGTCGATCTACAACTCGTCATCGGACGTTGAGTTAAAGCGGGAGATTTTGCGGAGCTTCATGCAATCCGGATCGCGGGATTTTCTTCTGAATGCCGCAAAGACCGAGCAAAATCCGGAGTTGCGGCGTGATGCTATCCGGCAGCTCGCGATGACCGGAGGGCAGGAGCAGTTGTGGCAGCTGTATCAATCCGAAAGCTCTGCCGATAACAAGAAAACGATTTTGCAATCGATGTTTATGGGCGGAAATTCGACCAGGCTAGTCGAGGTTGCGCGAACCGAAAAAGATCCGGCTCTGCGTATAGCGGCGATTAAATCTCTGGGCCTGATGGGCCACAACGGGCACGGGGACGTTTTGGTTTCGATTTACCAAAGCGATCAAAATCGCGAGGTGCGCGAGGCGGTACTGAAAGCGCTGTTCCTGCAGCAAGACGGAAAAGACCTGGTTGCGCTGGCGCGAAGCGAAAAAGACCCGGAGATGAAGCAGCAGATCGTGAAAGAGATGTCGCTGGTTCACTCCAAGGAAGTCACGGACTACATGATGGAGATTCTGAAATGAAGATAATCGGTCTTCTTCTACTTGCCTGCGCAGCTTTCGCACAGAGTTCGCAGCAGCCGAATATAGCGAATGCACGCTTCGAAACTCGCGCGTTTTCCGGCAACTTGGAGTCACAAATTAAGGCTTCTACGGCGACCTGGTTCGGGTATGCGGTGAAAACCGTGCCCGGGGATCATCAGAGCTGTTGCTGGAACGGAAATCAGCAGTGCGGTTGCTCGTTGGAGGGACGATCGGTAACCGTTACGACGGGCACAAGCGCGAGCGGTCCGGTGCAACTGGAGGGATCGGATTCAATTGCGGTTCTGTTCAGGGTAGAGAGCAACGCCGTCGAAAAAGTTCATGTCTATTCGCTGGGATGCCAGCTCGATGCGGGAGGGCTGCCGTTTGTTTGGGTGACGGGAGTACCGGCAAACGCGAGCGTGCAGTTCCTGCAAAAACTTATCGCGGCCGACACATCGAACCGCGTGACGGAGGGCGCGCTGTTTGCGTTGTCGCAGCATGACAGTCCCGAGGCGCTGGAAGCGCTGATCCGGGAGGCCAAGAGCGACACGTCTCCGCATGTCCGGGGCCAAGCCATTTTTTGGCTGGCGCAGAAGGCTGGTAAACGCGCTGAAGCGACGATTACAGATGCGATTCAAAACGATCCGGATACCGGCGTCAAGAAGCGAGCCGTCTTCGCGCTTTCGCAGCTTCCCAAGGACGAAGCTGTTCCGAAGCTGATCGAGGTGGCTCGGAACCAAAGGAATCCTGAGGTCCGCAAACAGGCTTTCTTCTGGCTGGGGCAATCTCGAGATCCGCGCGCGCTTGCCTATATTGAGGAAGTGCTGACGAAATAGCGGCTTTGCCGATCTTAAACACGCCGGGTCCCATGAATGAACACCAGGAATGGACACCGGTGTATGGGAGTGGCTGGCGTGCAGGCGGTTTTCCGCTGAAACTAAAGCGGTTGCACAAATTTGAACTCTTGGAACGTCGCGTGCGTCTTCCTCTCAGTCTCCATGCCGGTTTCCGAAGTGCAGTACACGATCTCGCCTTCCAATGACTCGACGCTCGCCATTGAGGTCTTCAAGACCGGGCTGATGCGGCGGAAGAAGCATATTCTGTTCTTCGAAAAATTCGCGGGGGAACTATGCTACACGCCCGATCGGCCGGAGTCCTCGCGTATGAGTCTGGCGGTTGACGCCGGCAGCGTGGTCTGCCGCGATCAATGGTTGAAGGCCAAGAAGCAGCAGGCGATAACGCAATACGTAAAGAATGAAGCATTAGCGGCAGATCGCCATCCGGAAATCCGCTTCACTGCCACTCGAATCTCGTTAAAAGAGCTGCGGGGATTTGTGGTCGAAGGCGATCTCAAGATTCGGGGCGTCAGCCGGATCGTCAAAGTCAACGTGGTTCTGAGTCCGAGGAAGTACGATCGATTTCAAGTGGATGGAGATACGAGTATCTGTCTGACCGATTTCTCGATTAAGCCACCGGCCTCTCTGTTTGGCCTTATCGGTACCAAAGACGAGGCACTCATTCGTATCTTGCTCTGGGCCATACCAGAGGGCTCCACGATTCGTAACTGAGCGCTACCGAGCAGCACGCAAATCATCGAGGGGTTCTAATAGACAGGAGGACCCATGCGCTCGATTCGCCGAATCATTCTCACTTGTTTGCTGAGCTTCACCCTTTTTGCACCTTGCCTCGTACAGGCCGCTTCATCCGATGACAACTGGTGGAAAAACGCAGTCATTTATGAGGTCTATCCGCGCAGCTTTGGCGACACAAATGGCGATGGAATCGGCGACCTGAACGGAATCACGCAACATCTCGGTTATCTGAAAGATCTCGGGGTCGACGCTATCTGGATTACGCCGTTTTATCCTTCTCCGCAGATCGATTTCGGATACGACATCTCGGATTACCGCGGCATCGATCCGCAGTTTGGAACGATGGCGGATTTCGACCGGCTGGTAGCTGAGGCGAAGAAACGCAATATCCGAATCATCGGGGACATGGTGTTGAACCATAGCTCGGACCAGCACCCGTGGTTCAAAGAATCGGAATCTTCCCGAACGAATGCGAAAGCCGATTGGTATATCTGGCACGATGGCAAGCCGAACGGCCAGCCGCCGAACAACTGGCAATCGGATTTCGGGCATTCGGCATGGCAGTACGTTGCCAGCCGCAAACAGTATTACTATCACGAGTTCTACAAAGAACAACCGGATCTAAATTGGCGCAATCAACAGGTGCGCACCGCCATGTACGACGTCCTGCGGTTCTGGATGCAGAAAGGCGTTTCCGGTTTTCGCCTGGATGCAATTACGTCGCTGTTCGAAGATCTGGCGTTGAAGGACGAGCCGTCTTTGACGGATATCGACGAATTCGGCGAGAAGAAGCTTCACCACATCTATACCGACAACTTGCCGGAAGTTCACGACGTGCTGCGCGAATTGCGGAAGGTCACGAACGAATATCCCGGCCGCGTTCTTATCGGTGAAACGTATCTTCCGAACGTGGGTGAATTGGCGAAGATGTACGGACGAAACAACGATGAGTTGCAACTTCCAATGGATACGCAGCTTGGGTTCACGAATCATCTCTCGGTGGCCGATTTCCGGCACAAAATGGAAGACGCAGAAACAAAGATCAACGGCAACGTGCCGCTGTTCATGTTTGAGAATCACGACAACGCGCGCAGTATCACTCGGTATGGAGATGGCAAACACGATGCCGCAATTGCCAGACTGCTGGCCACGATACTTCTGACACCCCGAGACGTAGCCCTGATTTACTACGGGGAAGAATTGGGCATGGTCACTACCCCGCCGAAACGCATCGAAGACGTAAAAGACCCGGTAGGGCGGACTGGTTGGCCGAAGAACAAGGGTCGCGATGGCGAGCGAACTCCGATGCAGTGGAATGCTGGCATCGATGCAGGATTCAGCACTGCGAAATCGCCCTGGTTACCGGTCGCGCCGGATTATAAGACGGTGAATGTCTTCGATGAAGAAAAAGATCCAAACTCGCTGCTGAGCTATTACCGGATGCTGATTCAACTTCGTAGACAGAACCCACAACTGCGCGATGGGGATTTCGTTCCACTGGATGAGAGCAACAACAGCGTTTTATCGTATTTGAGGAAAACGAAGGATGGTAAAGCGGTGCTGGTGACGTTGAACTTCACGGCGAGCGGGCAAAGCGTCGCTTTCGATTTGCATCCGCAAGGTCTGCAAGGGAAGCATGTGAAAGCTTTGGTTGCCTCGTTCCCGAACGGCGAGCAATTGACAGATCTGGGGCATATCAATCTGCCTGCTTACGGCGCGTATGTGGGCGAGGTCGAACCTTAAAGGATGAGGTCAGCGCGTTAACGGCTTGCGAGGTTCGACTATTCGACGAACAATCGTGCGGCTGGCTTCGAGCACTGCCGGATGATCCATTTGGAGTGGCTCGATGTCTGCGAGCGTGAGGCCCTGAAGATCCCATAGGCCAAGACTAGCCCAACTCGAATCGTAGTAAGACCACCACTGGATACCGATCCATTTGCGTAGCTCGTAGATCCGACGCGCCCAAGCACGAGTGCGTACATAGTCGCGAACTACCACCTCGGAAGGACGCATACTCAGCCGCAGCAATTTCGCGGGATCGTCGAGGTTACAAACAGAAGCCTTTTCCAAAAGGCGATAGCGGGCAAGAACACGGATGCTGCCGGGGAGACCAGGACTGCTTTCGAAAAGCGCGGGCGTCCACTCGGGAAAGCGGCCGAAGGCTTCGGCTACGGCACCAGCAGCCGAGTTGCTCAGGTAAAGAACCGAATAGAGTTCAGGATTATCTAGACGGCCGCCACCCTGAGGCGGGACGTACAGAGCGCCCCCAGGACCGTTCTGGGTAGATTTGGGGAGGAAGGGGAATACACGGTAGAGCGCAGGCACGCGAGTTCAGGCGTAGGCTCCTTGCATGATGCCATCGATGGCGCGGATTACCGGCGCGGCGCCTTCGGTAGCCAGGACATCGATGGGACGGGAACCACCGAGGAGCGGCTCCGAGCCGACCAGCCACATGGCGGCAGCCTCGCGATTGTATGCGCGTAGAATGCGCGTCAGGACGTCGTGAAGATCAATGATGCGGCGACCCATTTCCGCGCCGACAGGTTCAGTTCCCGAGCCCCAGCGCGAGACCTGTGCGCGATCGGCACCCAGGAGCCTAGCGGCGGCGTTAGTTCCGACGGCATCGACGATTCTCTTCAGCAGGGGCCGAACGTCGGCCAAGCTGTCAGCGGAGGCGAGGAGCATCACCGTACCGACGACCGGCTTCCAGATGCTTTTCGGGCGCCGCTTGGTCTTCTGTAGGGGAGCCATGCCTTTACTATAGCTCAACAGAAGCTGTTGAGCTACGAGTGGCCAGACGAATCACTCCTCGCGGGTTCGCTTCGGTTTGCAATCGTTTAAGCCCCCGTGCAATTGAATCTGCGCTGCGATCTTGGAGTAACCGTTGTCAAGGGCCGCCTTATACGGAGTGGTATGACCCTTGCCACATGCATTGGCATCCGCTCCCCGTTTTAGAAGCAGTGTTGCAATGCCGTCCTTACCGAAAGCGGCCGCCGCATAAAGGGCTGTTGTTCCCGAACCATCGTTTATCTGGTTCACTTGAGCGCCGTGATCCAACAGCATCTCAGCAATTGCCTCATATCCTTTGAGAGAGGCGTCTTCCAAAGGACTCGTTCCGTTCCGGCCAGTCCTATTCGGATCGGCGCCGCTACTTAAGAGCACGCGAACAACCTCCACAGCTCCCGCGGAAGCGGCGGCGTCGAGAGCCGTAGCACCGGATGACAAGGTGTCGTTTGCGCTTGCCCCATGCCGAAGAAGCGCCTCGACCACAACGGACTCGTCTTCCTTAATGGCATCGCTCAGCATTCTTTTCCAGAATTCAGGGGCCTTCTGGTCCTGTGCCGCCGCTTCGAGTAACAATAGAGCAGAATCCGCGTTCCGCATGCGTATTGCATTTTCCAACGGGGTGTATCCTCTTTTGTCGGGAATTCCAAGATTCGGACCGAATTGAAGCAAGTAGCGAACGAGCTGCGTCTCGCCCCGGTACGCAGCTTCGTTGATTGGAGTGGCTCCAGTTTTCGTCTCGGCTTCATTCAGCCGAGCGCCTTTGGCGAGCAGAATGGCAGTCGCTTCCAGATGCCCACGCCAAACGGCGTCATCCAACGGACTGGTCCCGTCCGCATCGCGCGTATTTACATCGGCGCCTTTTTCAATCAGGAGCCGAATAATATCCAAATGGCTGCCAACTACCGCGAAATGGAGCGCCGTACGCCCTCCTTGGGCTTCAGTATCGACGTGCGCACCGGCAGTAATCAGCATCGAAGCCATACGCAAGTTGCCCATCGAGGCCGCAATTTGAAGAGGCGTTTGCGGAAATTCGCTGCCCTCTGTTCTGCTACTCGCCCGCCTGTTCGGATCTGCATCATGGGCAAGCAGGAGGGCAGCTACATCGTTGCGGTTGAATAATGCTGCGTAGTAAAGAGGCGTTCGCCCATATTGATTGGGCAAGTTGGGATCGACGCCGGCCGAAACGAGAGCCTCCGCGCTCTTCAAGTCGCCCAGTCTGGATGCCTTCGCAAGCATCTCAGTAGCAGTGTTTCGTTGGCCTTGCAAGGCAGTGGCAAAGAGCGCCAAGAACAGAATCAGCGACTTCATCCTACTCTTCACGAAGAGCCTCCAAAGGGTCTAGGCGCGAAGCTTCTGTGGGCGCTCGTGCTCTTGCTTCGCAGTCACATTTCGGAAGTTGGGATAGCTTTTGCGCTGAAACAAATCGAACCGTTCCTAAAGCTCAACATTAATCATCGCAACCGCTGCCGCATTAGGAGAAATCGGTCCAGTTTATCGCGACCAGCACTTCCCGCGATCTGATTTCGATTGTTTCCGGATGGCGCCAGCATGACGGGCGACTCGAAACTTGGCCTCCCACGAGATCAAATGCGAAGCGCACGGCAGAGTCTTTCAACAGCAAACGTTCGTTCTCGCATGCTGCTCTGTTACAGGTAGTAGTTCCCGATTACGCTGGACGCATCACGCGAGTGATCGCAGCCGCCATCTGTTGCCATTTGGAGTGCTCCTCGATGAGGCGCTTTTTCCCGGCCGCCGTGAGGCGGTAATAGCGCGCACGGCGATTCGTCGAGGAGGTTTCCCATTTGCCGGCAATGAGTCCATTCTTCTCGAGCCGGTGAAGCGCCGGATAAAGAGAACCGTGATCCACCGCGAGAACGTCGTCGGACAGGCGCTCGATGGCCCTGGCGATCTCATATCCGTTAGCCCGCCCGCTCCGCAGAGTCCGCATAACCATCATGTCGAGAGTCCCTTGCAGCAGGTCGAGCTTGGGCTCCTGCTTATTGGCCATAAAAGTCGGCTACTATATTAACAGACAATATTGGTGGACAGTCTATAGGTAGATTACCAACTGTGCCGAAAACGACCAAGCGTATCCCAGCACCGGACCCGGCGCGCCCAGGCTTGCGGCTGGGAAGCGCTCGAAATCATTCATTCGCAAGCCCGTCTGCTTCTTCGGTTTTGGAAAGGGAAATGCACGGTTCCGGTGTGATCATGCGCAATACAAGAAAGGAAGTTGGATGAGGCGCTTCCTAGCGCAATTTTTGCGGAGAGCCGGGCGCTTCCGAAGCGATTCGGAGCTCGAGGATGAACTGCGGGTCCACATGGAGATGCAAGCCGAGGACAATCGCGCGGCGGGCTTGCCGAATATGGAGGCGCGGCGACAGGCGCGGCTGCGGCTGGGCCGCACACAGGCGATCATCGAGAGCGTACGCGATCAGGATTTTACGACGATTCTGGAAAGTTGGTACCGGGATTTCCTTGCGGGCCTGCGCGCCATACGGAAGAGCCCCGTTTTTTGCAGCACGGCCATAGTGACGATCGCGTTCGGTATCGGAGCAAACACTGCGATTTTTGCGTTACTTTACGGGCTTCTGTTGCGCAGCCTGCCTGTCCAGAATCCGGAGCAGCTTGCCCGCATCGGGCTGGTGAGCGCCGCATCGAGAGACACCGGCGGCGGATCGTTCATTCCGTACCATATGCTTGAGCAATTCCGCCGCGAGCAGCGTTCGTTCTCCGATATATCCGTCTGGAGCTGGAACGAAATTACCATGCTCGATACCGCGGGCACGGTGCGCGCTTACCGCGTTGGGCTGGTGAGCGGAAACGCGTTTCCCCTTTTTGGCATGAAGCCCGAGCTCGGCAGGCTGATTGCTCCCGGAGATAATGTGCGCGGAGGTTCCGCAGAGGGTTGGCCCGTTGTACTGAGTTACGGCTTCTGGAATGACCGCTTCGCCGCTGATCCGCGGATCGTTGGAAAAGAAATCAAGGTTTCCAACGTTCTCGGGACGGTGATCGGGGTGGCTCCGCGCGAATTTCGTGGCGTCTGGCCAGGCGATGACATAAAGATGTACCTCCCGCTTCAATTCCTTACCGTACTTCTAGGAGAGGATCCGATCGATTCGCCAGAATCGTTTTTTGGCGTTTCCGCGATTGGCCGGCTGAAACCGGACGTGACGGTCCACGAGGCGCAGGCCGACGCTTCGTTCCATCAGAAGGAACTCCTGTCCCGGTTCATTCCGATCAAATTCCGGCATTCGCCGTATTACGAGAAAGTCGACTTGGAGATACGGTCCGCCCGCAGCGGCCTGCCCACGTATTTCGGCAGCGTGTATTCGCGTCCTCTGATGCTTATGCAGGGGTTAGTCGGCATCGTGCTTCTTCTGTGCTGCGTCAACGTGGGAGGACTGATGATGTCGAAAGTTCATGCGCGGCAGCGGGAGTTCGCGGTCCGCACCGCTATTGGCGCGGCGCGCTGGCGATTGATCCGCCAGTATCTGATGGAGAGTTTTGTGATCGCGCTGGCCGGAGCCGCGCTGGCAGGCGTCGCCGCATGGTACGGGCCTCCCTTGCTGCTGGGTTTTTTTCGGGATCCGATGATGGGACAACCTATTTCGGTTCATCCCGATAGCATGGTTTTTTGGGTGACGGGTTTTTGCGCAGTTTTCACAACTCTCTTGTTCGGCACCCTCCCCGCGTTCAGGGCAGGGCGCGCGGATCCCGCTGTGTTGCTGACATCCCGTACCGCGGCGGGAAGCCGCAGAAGAATCGCCGGGCGCGCTTTCATCCCTCTTCAGGTTGCATTGACTTTGGTTCTGGTTACGATGGCAACTCTGTTATCACAGAGCTTGGTCCGGATTCGTAGCCAAAACCCCGGATTCGACCTAAATCACGTGACGATTCAGAATGCTCGTTTCTATCTTTTGCCGCAAAAAGGAGACGCCGAGCTCGATCTGTATCAGCGCATGGTGGACCGGCTTGAGCAGATGCCGGGCATTCGCTCGGCTGCAGCAACAATGTATACACCGATGACGGGATTCGATTCAAGAGGCCGCTTTCAGGCCATGGCCGATAGCTCGAATACACCCGAGGATTCGCATATGGCTTACAACGCCGTCGGTCCAGGATACTTTCGCACAATGGATACGCATATCCTGGAGGGCCGCGAGTTCGAAAAGAACGAACGCATACCGAACGTCTGTATCCTGAATCAGTCAGCGGCGAGTTATCTGTTCCCACACCAACAAGCGGTGGACCGTTACGTCCGGGGCGAAAATCTGAAAGATTTCTGGGATGCGGGTCCTTTCTCCTGCCGCGTGATCGGGATTGCCGCAGATGCTAAGTTCGCCAGCCTGCGCGAACCCCCGCCGCGCACCATCTACTTTCCGCTTTCGACAAAGACGCAAGCGAGCGGCCTGGTATTCCTGATCAATTCGGGTACGAAAGCACAAGCGGTGTCAGGCTACCGTAAGGCGTTGAGTGAGATCGCTCCCTCAGTGCCGATCGTGATTTTCGCCACTTTGAAGGATCAGATGGATGCCGCGCTGGGCAGCCAGGAACTCATTACGAGTTTGAGCAACATCTTCGCGGGGCTGGCGCTATTTTTGAGCGCGCTTGGATTGTATGCCCTGCTTTCGTCGAGCGTCGCGCAGCGCACCGGAGAGATCGGCGTGCGGATCGCGCTTGGCGCGCAGCGGGAACGGGTTCTGCGTATGATCCTTTGGGAGGCGCTGGCCCTGTCGGGAGCGGGAGTCTTGCTCGGCGGAATAGCGCTTCTATTTGCGATGCGACTGGTGCAAAACATGCTGTTCGGTGTTTCCGCTTTTGATCCGCTCACCCTGACCGGAACAGTGGCGCTGTTAATTCTGGTGGCCCTATTGGCCGCTGCGCTGCCCGCCCTGCGCGCGGCATCTGTCGATCCGATGGAAGCGCTGCGGGCGGAGTAGCGTGGAAGTTAATCTCTGGCGATGCGGATTGCAATCGTATCTGACGTTCATGGTAATGAGACGGCCTTTGAAGCGATTCTTACAGATCTCCGGGCCACTTCTCCCGATCTAATTCTTCACGGTGGCGATCTTGCGGATGGCGGATCCAGTCCAGCAGTCGTTGTCGACCAGATTCGGGATCTTGGTTGGCCAGGAGTAATGGGAAACGCCGACGAAATCTATACGAGGCCTGAATCCCTCAACGAGTTTGCACGGCAGTCCTCAGCACCGCAAAGCCTCTGGAGCGCCGTCCGCGAGAGGGCGGCGGCTACCCGTGCGATTTTGGGCGAAGACAGGATCTCGTGGATGCGGAGCTTTCCACGGATCCAAGTTCACGATTCCTTCGCATTG
Source organism: uncultured Acidobacteriaceae bacterium (assembly GCA_963795445.1). Taxonomy (GTDB): domain Bacteria; phylum Acidobacteriota; class Terriglobia; order Bryobacterales; family Bryobacteraceae; genus Bog-105. The sequence continues at coordinate 860,564 of CAWCHX010000004.1, forward strand.
GTCCATGCAAGTCCAGAGAGCGTGTGGCGATCACCCGGATATGAAGCCAGTGATCCTGAGTTGGAGAAAACGTATGCATCTCTCGGAAAAGAGCTGGTTGTCTTCGGCCATATTCATCGACCTTTTGTGCGCATTGTGCACGCGGGCAATGGCCAACTCATCATTGCGAACGCGGGAAGCGCCGGCCTTCCCTACGATGCCGATCCCCGCGCCGCATACCTCCTGATTGACAACGGAAGCGCGACGATCCGACGCGTTGAATATGAAGTTGATAAGGAAATTCGAGCCTTATCCGTTTGTCCTTTGCCTCATTCCGATTGGATCGCCAGGATGCTTTCCAGCGGCACCCCGCAACTGCCTTGATTCGGGTCTCATCCCAGTCTTACCGTGGGTGAATTCTATGCTGGAAACATGATCGTTTTTGTCACAGGAGCAACTTCCGGTTTCGGGCAAGCCACGGCGCGAAGATTTGCGAAAGATGGCGCAAAGATTATCGGGACCGGCAGGCGCAAGGACCGGCTGGAAGAAATGAAGAAGGAAATAGGCGACAGTTTCTTGCCTTTGAAGTTCGATGTGGGCAGGCGCAAAGACGTCGAGAATGCAATCGCCAATTTGCCGCCGGAGTTTGCCGAAGTTGATGTTCTCGTTAACAACGCCGGGGGAGCGCTGGGGCTCGATCCGGCGCAGACTGCGGACCTGGAGGATTGGGAGAACATGATCGACGCCAATGTCAAAGGCGTCGTGTACTGCACACGATTCCTGCTGCCCGGCATGGTCGAACGCAATCGCGGGCACATTATCAATCTAGGCTCGGTGGCGTATGAGTTCCCCTATCCGGGCGGGAACGTGTACGGGGCGACGAAGGCCTTTGTGCACCAGTTCAGCTACGGCTTACGTGCTGACGTGCTGGGCAGCGCAGTGCGGGTTACCGATATTCAACCGGGACTCTGCAAAACGGAATTTTCGGAAGTGCGTTTCAAAGGAGACAAGCAAAGAGCCGAGGCGGTATACGAAGGCACTCAACCGCTGACGGCGGATGACATCGCCGATGCCATTCACTGGGTTGCTACGCGGCCCGTGCACGTCAACATCAACGCCATTCAACTCATGCCGGTCTGTCAAGCCTTCGGGTCCTTAGCCGTAAAACGAGGGATGAAACTTCCCGAGTTAGATCCCGCGCTGCGGACGATATCCGGGACGCGCCCGGATTTTGTATTTCCTCATGGCATCGGACGTCAGATCGATGCGAATGCGGCGAAAGCCGTCATTGGGATTCGGCTGCGGATAGTAGGTGAGCGTGTAGCTGTTGCCCAGATCCTCCCGGATGGATTCGAACGCCTCCACCTGCTTCTGCCAGGTCTTCGCGAAATAGCTCTTACCGCCGGTATTTGTGGATATCCGTTTGAAGATGGTAGAGGACATAGGGTCCTTATTCACCTCATTGGTGGAGATGACGTAAATGGGAATGCCTTCGTCTTCGGCTACGGCGCGTACATCATCGGGCGCCACCATGCTGGCGTTATCGGGCCCGTTCGAGAAGACAATCACTACCTTGCGTCCGGGCACCTTGGCGGCATCGCGCAGAGTCAGCAGAAGACAATTATAGAGGGCGGAATCATCGCCGGCGACCGCTCTTCGCAGACCGCCAATTGCTAAAGTCCGGTCGCGGTTCAGCGGTACTGCCCGGTTCAGATTGCGGCTGTATGTGTAGACCGCAATGGAATCGGCGCGGTCAAGGCCACGAATAAAATCCGCGATGGCATCGGACGCGTATACGAATCCGCGGTACATGTAGTTGCTGGTATCGAAGAGCACGAACACGTTTGTGCCGATCGAATCGGACCGCAGGTCTACGAGATTAGGATTGGTAACTCCGCCCGGATCTGTGGCGCTGGCCAGGCTTCCATGGAGCGGCCGCGTCTCGCCGTTATCGAGAACCTGCAAAGGCGCATGATTTCCTTCGCTAAATGTGGCGATCTTCTGGGGGATCTCGTCTTCGTAAACCTTGAAATCTTTGGGCTTCAGCCCATTCACGTACTTGCCCTTCTGGTCAGTTACGGTGTAGCTGAGCACGACCATGTCCACCTTTACGTGGAAGGTAGTCTGGTCCTGGGCGCTCAGCCAGAAAACGGCAACCAGAGCAACGACGGCTATGGCTCCGATAATTCGTAAGGATGTCCTCATGCGTTACTGGTTCTCCGAAGTAGGCACGGCTGCACTCTGATTTCCGTGTTGCCTGACGTTATCCGCGACCGTATGAAGGGAGCGAAGCAGCGCGGGCCAGTCTTCCAGGTGAGTCGCGAAGATATTTTCTATAGTGGAACGGTTCCACTCAGGCACGTACACGTCGAGCTGATTGACCGGAACGGCGGTTTCATCGGCGAGCTCCGCGTAATAAAGATTATTCGATTCCCAGGTTTCGGCAAGAATCCGGCTGGAGTAACCCATGAGAGCGGGAAACGTGCGCAGGTATAAAAGCCCAGGTTGGAAGGAATGTGTCAGAGTCGGCTTCGGAGTACCGAAGCAACGGGCGATAGCTTCAGGCGTTAAACCCGGGTCGCTTTGGGCCTCCATAGTTGCGATTTGGAGCGAGACAAGGTCAGGCGACACATTCTTCAATGCCGGATCAGCGGCCATTGCGTAGAGCACCAACGGCGGAGTTGCGTCTACGGCCGCGGCAAATTTTCCGGCATGCAACTGGTCTTGAATCCATTCCACCTTCGCAGGCGTGGCCAAGCGTCCGTACGAATCGAGAACGGCGGCCTCGATAGAAGGATCCAAGGCCGCGGCCGCGAGTAGCGTGCGTCCGCGCTGCAGGTGAAGAGAGACCCAACGGAGTTGTTCGGGCCGAATATTCCGCCACCTGTTAACCGTTACGTTGACGATCATCTGCGGCACCAGGTCGGCCCAGATGAGAGCCTGTTCGCGCTTGGGCGTGAGGAAATTTTGCTCAGCTTCGGCGATCGCGTAGGGAAGCGAAATCAGCGAACCCATCAGGCGGCCGCCAGCACTCTCTGGCCAGCCGCTTCCGGCGACTTCGGTGGCGCGCCATTCCGCCGGCGCGTTTTCTGGGCCGATGAAATCGTGGCTGCGCACGAACATGGGATTGGTGAGCAGCAGTTGCGCCCCGTTAGGAGCGTAATAGCTGTACAAAATACCCACCAGGGAATCACGCAAGAAAGGCGCCAAGACCTCGCGGGGATCCTTCCTTTCGGAGCCTTTCGAGAGCCGGTCTAAGTTGAGTTTCCGCTCCTGCTCAATGTGCCTCTCGCTCCAATAGCCGATCGCGAAGGAATTTTTCTCCTCCGATGAGAGCGATCCGCGCAGGGATTGTGTTTCCTCCAAGCGGCCGAGCTGCTCATTGATTACTTTGAATGCCGCGGGGTCGGATGTTCCCTTGGCGAGGCGATCCTCGGCGGTAAATAGGGTGTCCAGAGGTATAAGAAGCTGGGAGTCAAAGACGTGCAGAAGATTCTCTGCCGGTGAGAACGGGACGGCTCCATCGGAATTGCGTAGCTTACCAACAAGAAGCTCGACGAGCGCTTGCTGCTGTCCTTCTTCGGCGCGGACATTAGCTGCCTTCAAAAGCGCATCGACGCCGGAACGCCCGGCATTGAAAACCTCTGTTTCCTGTCTGAGGTGGGTGAACGGCGCAACCAGCTTCGCGAAGCTAGCGTCCTGGATTCCGGGCGCGATCGAGTTCTGAAGAGCTAGAATTCGCCACAATTCGACCAGCGATTGAAGCGTGCCGATAGAATCTGCCTTCAGCAAGTTGTCACGGAGGCTCGCCATATCGCTGCACGCATCCAAATAATGCTGGATGGAAGACTCACTCAACGTGGGTGCGTCCGCGAACAGAAGGTATTGCGCTCCGTAGGTCCGGTAGGCGTTCACCAGCCGCGCGGCAAGCGGCGGAGAGATTGGCTTCAGGCGGCCTCGATCGACATCGTTCAAGGTTAAGAAGATTTTTAATGGCTCGTTTTCTACGGACTTGCGGCTTAACGCGAAGAGCGCTTCCACAAGATCGTCGCTGCCGCGCCACGTGGCGGCGGAACGAGTCAGCCTGCCGTCGTACTTGCCATGAGGATGATGTATGAACAGGTTGCGCCAGACTTCGAGATCGCCCGGAATATGCGGTTGTCCGTTGGCATCGAGGCGAAGAGAGGTGGTGAGCAACATCAATTCGGTGCTTGAACGGAACACGGGTCGCGCTGGTCCGGGGCTGGTAATTTTCCCTCTGAGCGCGTCATAGAATCGCCGCATCCGCTCAGGCTGCGTCAGATAAGCTGCCGCGGGACCTTGAATCCGCGAGAGGGCATCGAAATAGCTGGCCATCCAACCGTCGTCGTTGGCAATGAGCTTCACAAAAAAAGCGCCCGGCTTGTCGGGAGAAACGCCCACCATGGACGCCCAGGCCTTGGAAGATCCGGGCACGACGGCCGCGCCATTTCGGATCTGGAACATGCTGCCGAAGAAATCCAGCACGTGCGCGTAGACTTTGAGCTTTTCCGGAGCTGCTTGTGCACGTAGAGCTTCGGCAGTGGCGTGGTCCAAATGCGACAACCCTAAATAGAGGCGGCAGAGAGATGGATCGGAAAGAAACGCGTCCAGGAAATCCGACTGCGCGTTGCGGCCCAAAGCCGCCAACCAATAGGCGCTGTTATAAAGAACCGGGACGGGAGTAGGGGCATAGGCGAACTCGAAGCGATGATTTGCGCGAAGATCCTGTTCCAGTTGGGTTATCGGGAAGGCGGAGTCTACGGTGAGGAAAGCGCGCGTGGCATTTACAGTTTCGAGAACGATATCGCCTCCGCACGAGCCACGCATACGGTAGCCGAGAATCTTCAGCAGGTTGCCGGTTTCTTCGCTGTCGCAAGTGGGAATGACTATTTTCTGATTTTTGCCGGCCAGCGCCTGTAACTCTCGCGCTTGGCTGATGTAGCGGACGACCAGGCGCAAGTATTCCGTCTGTTGAAGAACCTCATTCCCCGAAGCCTCGTATCCATTGGTGACTACATTGCGCGCGAGCGCGGGAAGCAACTCCTCGGGAGCGAGATCAGGCGCGAGCGCTGCCATTCTCGCGAAGGATGAGAGCGGACCTGGAATAATGATCGTGGAAAATCTGGCATTTCTCTGATCCTTACGCGGTTCCACGAACTCCGTGCCCCCGGCAGCGCGATATTCCGACAAGTCTTTCGCAAGTTGGCTCTCATTGCCATCCATGAAGTCGAGGAGAACCAACTGCCGAAGCGCGAGTTTGCGTCTAGCTGAATCTTTTTCTTCGGTAGCCCATTTGGCGTAGGCATCACGGCGGCCAGGGTCCCCATGGCGATCGAGAAACTCCGCTAAAGCCTCTGCCGCTGCCGAATCGTTGCCGCTTGCGGCTTCGTGTTCCAGGAGTGATTTGGCGCCCGGCAGATCGCCTGCCGATTCACGCTCCGAAACCTGGTTTTGTAAAGCCGTGTTTGAGCTGGCGGAAGCGGCCGGCGCCGCAAGGTAAGCTGCAATGCCCAGTAGCACCAGGCAAATGAACAATCTCCGAACCGAACCCGCCGCTAGGCGGGAAATCGCTAGAGTCACAATATTATGCCCCCAACTTAGGTTTCTTACTCTACCATTTGTTTTTCAGCGTTTGGTGGCGAGTTGTAAAAGTTTTTTAAAAGTTAAGCGCTTTGCCCGATTGTGGCAGTCCCGCCCATTTCTCGACTGAGATTTGGCCAGAACTTCAACCACTGAGCTTACGGTGTCATCTGCGCACGCGAACGGGGATACCGCATCCGCGAAAGCACGGCCTTTCGTTTTCGTCAGAATCCTTCCTTATCTGCTGGCCGCAATAGTTTCCGGGCTCTATTTTTATCCCTTTGTTCGGGTACTGACTTGGTCTCCTGACGAAGGCATATTCCTATATGGAGCGCAGTTGGTTACGCAAGGCGCGATTCCCTCACGCGATTTCATCGAGTTGTACGGGCCAGGATCTTTTTACTGGCTGGGGCTGTTCTTCAAGCTGTTTGGCGTCAGCGTAGTGACCGCGAGAGCTTTGCTGTGCTTGACCGGTATCGCCACAGTCCTTCTGGGCTTTCATTTGTCCAGGTGGATGGGCGCATCTGGTATTTTCGCGGCCACGTTTATCTTGGCGACTTCTATTCCCTTGATGGTGATGAATAGTCCACACTACGACACGAACCTCTTCTTCCTTCTGTCGTTTGCGCTTTTTCTTTCCGCACGCCGGCGGCTTGCCGTCGACAATTCGAAGACCTTCGCGTCTCACCTGTTGTTATTTCTTGCCGGTATGGTGGCAGGCTGGACAAGCTGCATGATTCAGCAGAAAGGCTTGTATCTGGTGGCTGCACTCGTCCTGTCCGTGCTGATCCTCCATCCCACGAATCGAGTTCGTACCGCGGCCATGTTGCTGGGCGGATATTCCGTCGCGATTCTAACCGAGTTGTCGCTGTACGCCGCCGCAGGAGCGTTGCCGAATCTCATTTACGCCAACATCATATTGCCACTTTCGACATATAGCAACTTGAATGCAGTTGAATACGGCTTTCCTCTTTGGAGCATCTGGTTTCCAAGATGGTTTTCGGTCACACGGGCGGATTTTCTTCTTCCAATCGCAGTGGGGTGCACTGCCGCCCTGAGTGTGCCGTTCTTGCTCATTCTCACGCTTCCGGTACTGCTTCCTCTCTTCGGTTTCCTTTCAAGATCTAGCCTTTTCCGGCGCGAATGTCTGCCCTATTGGTTTGCTGCCTACGCTATGTGGCTATCCGAGTTGCACCGGGTGGATATCGGCCATCTCAGGAATGGATGTTTGCTTCTGGTCGTCATGTTTTTTGCTATTTGCGAAACACACCGGAAACAATTTCCCAAACACCTCGCGGTGGTAATCGCCGCGTGCGTCATATTGAACGCGACGATCAATTTGCTGGGAGCCACGTCCGCACATGTGGTGATTCACACGCGGCGGGGAACGCTTCTCGCGCAGCAGCGTGACTCAGCGCTCGAATTTCTACTCACGCATACGCGACCGGGGGACAACGTATTGGTTTATCCGTACCATCCCGCCTACTATTTCCTTGCCGATGTGCATAACCCCACACTCTTGAGTGGCTTCCTCTACGTCAAAGGCGCAAATAGATTGTTTCGTGGAGCTGTTCACGACATTGACGTAAAAAAAGTTCGCTACGTCTTGTGGGATACGGTATTCGCAGGTGAAAATCTACGGTCGCTCTTTCCGGCGTACCACCCTCCGCCTCAGGACAAACTCATCATTGAGCCGTACCTCGAGAGCCACTATCGCCAGATTGGATTCGAAAACGGATTTCGAATCCTCCAGCGGAAGCAGTAAAGTTTAAGCGCGAAGCTGTCCGATTTCGGTTTGCGGCAGAACCGGGGACGCGTGGCGTCGTTGTCGAATCAGAATTCCTATTCCGAGGGCGAGCAGACCGAGCGCAATCCATTGCGTCAGCGAAAACGGTCCGACGAGCGACTGCTCGTGTTCGCGGTAAAACTCGATGATGAATCGCGCAGTCGAGTAGAGAACCAGGTAAAGGCCGATTACCTGGCCAGCGCGATGCGTGTGGCGGAAGCGGCGATAGAGAATGCCGAAAATGATCAGATTCGCCGCCGATTCATAAAGCTGGACCGGATGAAGTGTTTTATCTAGCGGGACCGGCGCGGCGAAGTTCGAGCGGAAGCGCACGCCCCACGGCAAGTCGCATTCCCTACCCCAGCAACAACCCGCCGCGAAACAGCCCAGGCGCCCTATGGCCTGTCCCAGCGCGATGCCCGGGGCAAAGGCATCCATGGTGGGAAAGGCGGGTAACTGCTGTTTGCGCATGTATAGCACTGCCAGAAGGAAAGCCGCGATGAAGCCACCGTGAAAAACACCCGCAGCCTGCAGCGTCTCGAGCGTGAAAATTTGGCTGGGATCTCTGATGTAATCGCGCCAATCGAACAAGAACATGAAAAGCTTGGCTCCGAGTATCCCTACCATGGCGCAATACACCGCCAAGTTGGTGATTTTGTCCGGAGGCAAACCGGCCTTGCGAGCCAGGCGGAGCGTAATCCCTAACCCGGCCAGAAAACCAAGTGCGACCAGAACTCCATAGGTCGGGATAAAAAACGAACCGACGGTGATCAGCTTTGGAAACATTCTGTTTTACTTCTGCGCTAAGCTCGCCTGTTCTTGAATGTGCTTGCGCCGAGGCCGAAGAAGGTCAATCAGTAGCAGAAAGGCTCCTATGGTGATGGCGCTGTCCGCCACGTTGAAGGCGGGAAAAGACCACGCGCCGTGGTAGACCTCGATGAAATCCGTGACAGTGCTGTGAACGATGCGGTCATACAAGTTTCCGATAGCGCCGCCCAGGATCAGTGCGAGCGCCAGCCGGGTTGCTGGGGACGTGAAGGAACTGCTTCGGCTCCACAGAGCCGCAGCGACGAAAATCAACACGGCGGTCGATACACCTATCAGGACGGCGCTCCGCAGAAATACGTTGCCTTCTGCCAGAACTCCGAATGCGGCGCCGGGGTTCTCCGTATGTATGATGCGGAGCCATCCCGGGACGACGCTAACGCTGTCAAACGGGGTAATCGAATGCTGAATAAATACTTTAGACAAGCGATCGGCGAGGACAACCAGCAGCGACACCGTGATGGGAAGGAGTTGGAACGAAATGCTTCGCGTGTAGGGTTGGCTGCTGAGACACTTAGGCCAAAAACTCCGGCAAGACTGCCGCGCAAGCCGCGCACACGGTTGGGAAATCGGCATTACTGCCGACGTCCGTAGTGTATTTCCAGCAGCGCTCACACTTATCGCCGCTGGCGCGCTCCACACGGACCGCGAGCGCGGCTGATGGGACGTTTTCGAGTTCTACTTGGGACACGATGAACCAGGCAGGAAGCTGGCCGAGATAGCCGCCGAGCAACTGATAGAGATCACCGTGGGCGCCAAGGAACACCGCCGCTTCGAGCGATGAGCCGATGACCTTATCCTCACGGGCTAAATCGAGGGCTTTGAGCACTTGATCGCGAACCGGAACAAGCCGGTCCCAATCGGCAGCTTGCGCCCGCTGCGCATCCGTGATGCCATCCGTCAGCTCGCCAGGTTGCGGGAAATACGCCATGTGAACGCTTTCCGCAGCGGCGGTTCCGAATTTCGTATTCCGCCACAGTTCCTCGCAGGTGAAGGAGAGAATGGGCGCCAGCAGACGGGCCAGCGCAAGATTCAGGCGATGAAGAGCTGTTTGAGCGCTACGCCGCGCGATAGAGGAAGCTGAAGCGGTGTAGAGCCGATCTTTCGAGACGTCGAAGTAAACCGCGCTGAGATCCGTAGTCGCGAAATCGTACACGGCGCGATACACCTTGTGAAAAGCGTATTGGTTGTACCAAGCGAGGCAGCGGCGAACCAGATCTTCCGCCCGCACGAGAATCCACGTATCGATTCCTTCCAACTGGCCGCCAGCGACTGCTCCGGTTTCGGGATCGAAATCGTTCAGATTCCCCAGCATGTATTTGAACGTGTTCCGCAGCTTCCGATACGCCTCCGACAGGCGATCCAGGATCACATCCGACATGCGGACGTCTTCCATGAAATCGACGGAAGCAACCCACAGCCGAAGAATATCGGCTCCATACTGCTTCACAACCTTGTCGGGCCCGATGCTGTTGAGGGATTTTGACATGGCGCGGCCGTCGGCATCGAGGGTCCAGCCGCTGGTCGCGCACTCGCGGAAAGGCGATCCATTTTTTAGGCCGACGCCCACCAGCAGAGAGCTTTGGAACCATCCACGATATTGGTCGCCGCCTTCGATGTACATATCTGAGGGCCACGGCAAAGCGTTCTGGGGCGTCAGGACTGCCAAATGACTGGATCCGGAGTCGAACCAAACGTCTAAGATGTCGGTCTCTTTTCGGAAGGAAGCGCCGCCACATTTTGAGCACGTGCATCCGGGGCCCATCAGTTCCTCAGCCGAACGCGCATACCAGATGTCAGCCGTGTGCTGCCGGAACTGCTCGACGACGTTTTCCTGAACACGCTTGTCAGTGAACGGCTCGGCGCAATTTTCGCAATAGAACACAATGATGGGCACGCCCCACACGCGCTGGCGCGAGATGCACCAGTCAGGGCGTGAAGCGACCATATTGGAGATGCGCTCCTCGCCCCACGCGGGATGCCATTTCACGGTCTTGATGGCTTCGAGGGCGCGGGTCCGAAAAGACTCGCGATCCATTCCGATAAACCACTGCTCGGTAGCGCGGAAAATTACGGCGTGATGGCAGCGCCAGCAGTGCGGATAACTGTGTTCGAGCTTGGCCTGAGCGGCGAGCGCGCCATGCTGTTGCAATAGCTCGATAACCAACGGATTGGCTTCCCAAACCGTTTTCCCGATCAGCTCTTCAGGCAGAGCGCCGCTGGCGCCTTCCGCGCGGAAAATACGGCCCGCGGCGTCTACCGGACAATAAACCGGAATCCCGTAGCGCTGACACACAACAAAATCTTCCTGGCCATGTCCCGGAGCAGTGTGGACGGCGCCGGTACCTTGCTCGAGGGTGACGTGGTCGGCAACCAAGCCCAGCGAATCGCGATCGATAAACGGGTGCCGGAAGATGGCGTGTTCGAGCTTCGTTCCGGGAAAACGCGCGATAACTGTTTGGTCCCAGCCCAAAACTTCCGAGACCTGCGCTAGCAGGCCGGCGGCGACGATTGCCACGCCTTCAGGAGTGTCTACCGCGACGTACTCGAATCTGGGATTGAAGCAAATCGCTAGATTCGCCGGGATGGTCCAGGGCGTGGTGGTCCAGATGAGGCAATAGACATCACGGCCCGCCAGAGCCGGATCGATCGCCGCTGGATCCGAGGCGAGTTTGAAACGGACGTAGATGGAGGGGCTGGAGTTGTCCTCGTACTCTACTTCGGCTTCCGCCAGAGCAGTGCGATCTTTCATGCACCAATGGACAGGCTTCAGGCCTTTGTAGATATAGCCGCCATGCAGAAAATCGACGAAGGCCTGTGCGATGACTGCCTCGTATTCGGCGCTCATGGTCAGGTACGGATCTTCCCAGCGGCCGAGAACGCCCAGGCGCTTGAATTCGCGGCGATGAATGTCGACAAATTTCGCAGCGTAGGCACGGCATTCGGCACGGATGTCCCCGGCGGACATGGAAGCCTTGCGCTTGCCTAGCTCCTGGTCGACTTTGAATTCAATCGGCAAACCGTGGCAATCCCAGCCAGGAACATAGGGCGCGTCGAAGCCCGCCATCGTTTTCGATTTGACGATTAAATCCTTGATGATCTTGTTGAAGGCCGTGCCCAGGTGAATATTTCCATTTGCATAAGGGGGGCCATCATGCAGAATCCAGCGAGGGCGGCCGGCGCGGGACTCGCGAATACGGTGATAAAGCTCCATCGCCTCCCACAGCTCGAGCGTTTTGGGCTCGGTGACGGGCAAGTTCGCCTTCATCGGAAAAGCTGTTTTGGGCAGGTTGACCGTCTTCTTCAGGTCAACAGAGGAAACATTCATGGATCAATTTCATCGTAACGGACAGGCAGCTCCGATAGGCCGGAGTGAACTTAGAAGCTGTGTTAGTCTGGAGAGCGTTCTCGCTAGACAAACGCTAAGCCCGCTCGTTTGCGGGTCGCCACGACCCTTTCGTCCATGTCGCTGCAAGTATTTCTGCAAGCTCAATTGCTTGGCTCTGAAGAGTTTCTGACCTCCCGGTCTTCTGGGCGTCAGGACGACATGGCGGACATAACAGGACGTTGCGCCTGGCTTAACCTTCTTTGCGAAGTCCTGCCCAGAGCGCTGTTGGCAGAGCTTCGGCTCTCGCGGATGCTATTGGGTTCGAGTAGCGCGGAGCAGTTTTTATTGGTTTTGGCGGAGGAGGACATTCCGCGCGCCAACGATCTGCTGACGCGCGCCGCGGATGCCATCGGACAGCTTTCGACGGGCACGCTGCGATTGATTTGGGCTACGACCGAAAACCTCGGCGCTTGGCCGGTGGCGCGCAAACGGTTGGATGATGCGCTGGTAACGAAGACGTCGGCAACTCTGGCGGGGGTGCCGGATACAGAGCGCTTCTTCTCTCCGCTGGACGAAGGTCCTGAATCGGACGCCGAAACCTACTTCGCGGCCTTTGCTGAGAAATTGCCAATGGCATCGGCGGTGGGGTGGTCGGCGGACCGGCCAGCTCATCTCACCTGGAACGAGGGGCAATATTCCTGGGTGCTCAAAGAGCATTTCGGAATGGATGACGAAGGGATTGTCTTCCCGCGGCGGGTGGCGATGAATGACGCTGAGAATTCCGCTTCTGCCGGCGAACTGGCGGAGCGAGCCGAAGGGACGCCACGCTGGGGCATTCTGTGGGGCGACGTCGATCACTTCAATGCGCAGTTGAAACGCGCCGGAAGTATCGAAGAGCATATTCACCTCTCGGTTTTGTTCAAGGAGTTTTTCGCGGGCGAACTTTCGCTGCTGTGCACGATGCCGGATTTCTGGCGAAAGGTGAGCATTCTCTATCGCGGAGGCGATGACTTCGCGGTGATCGGCACATGGGACGCGCTGCTTATGCTGGCGCGTGAAATCGAGCGCGTATTTGAAAAGTTCGCCGAGCAGCATCTACAGTCGCTCCCCAGCCTGGAAGGAAAGACCGTCAGCATGGCGCTGGCTGTCGCGCCGTCGATTGAAATGCCTGTATCCGTCGTTTTCAAAGACGCTTTGGAACAACTGCGGCATGCGAAAGCAATCGACACTGGAAGTTTTTATGTATTCGGCCGGACCTTGGAATGGAAGCGGCTGAGCGATGCGGAGGAACTGAAGGCGAGCCTGCTGCGATTGGTGCGCGACTTTGGATACTCGCCCGATTACATCCACGACTTGGCTTCGGTGTACCGCGAGGCGTTTTCGGGGCGAACGCCGCGCCGCAAAGCCGTCCGCGTGGACAAACCCTGGCGGACTTACATGCGGCTGTCGCGAGTTATTCCGCAAGGCCGCGGCAAAGAAGTAAGCAACTTGCGAAATGCGGTAATCGTTAGCTTGATCGGCAAGAGAACGGCTGCTCACAAACTGCGTCCATCAGCGCGCGTGGGCCTGGAGTGGGCCCGCCTGGCTGCGGGCGAGCAGTCTTAGCAGCGAGATCTCTTAGAAGGATTCGAGATGCCTGAAACAGAAGAAAAGAAAACGGAAGAACGTCGCGGCGGCGAGAACCGCCCTCCTCGCGAGAATCGGCCCGGAGGTGGCGGCGGTCCGCGACCCAATGACCGCGGCAACGAAGGGCGTGGCGGCGGCGACCGGGGACGCGATCCACGCGGCGCAGGCGGCCCGCGCGGACCCAGTGACCGGGGGCGCGGCGAAGGTCCGCCCGAAATCGACTTGGACAAGCTGATGGCGGATAGCCTCTATTTGGACAATCAAGCGCACGTTGTCGTTAGCCGGATGCGCGATATGGATTCGGGTACGAGGAGCCAATTGCGGCGGCTTTACAATGCCGTGCGGCGCGCCACGCGAGCGCCCGAAACGGAACGTCAGCACGAATTCGTGATGGTGCGCGCGCGGCTGGCGTACACGATCGCGCGCCATTCTTTGCGGAGCCTGGATGCGCTGGAGCGACTGCTGCTGCAAGTCACGCGCAAGAACGATATCCGCGGTTACGAACGTTTCCGCGATTTATTCGAAGCCATCATTGCCTATAACGAATAGGCTTATAACGAATAGGAATTTTGACGTATGAGTTCTCACACGACCGCTACTGAATTGACATTCCTGGGAAAGCTAATCCTGGAAGGCGAGATCCAGTGCCAAACGGGCCTGCACATAGGCGCAGGTAAGGGATCGCTCGAAATCGGCGGCGCTGACAATCCCGTTGTCAAAGATGCCTTCGGAATACCGTACATTCCCGGAAGCTCGTTGCGTGGCCGGCTTCGCTCACTGCTGGAACAGACGCTCGGGCTGGCAATTCCGAGTGAGCTGGTCTATCTCTCAAAACGCAAAGGGCAGGAAGTTCGCATCCACCACAGCGACCGGCCGGATGACGAAGTCTGCATTTTGTTCGGACGCAATCCCGGACGGGTTGAGAAGGTGAGCGGAGAAGCTATCGAGGGGGCAACGGCAACACCCGCGCGGCTGACGGTGTACGACGCGCCGCTATTGGTCGACAGCATCACTCCACAAATGCGCGAGAATCTCGACGATGAGCTGACGGAGGTGAAGAGCGAGAACGCGGTGGATCGCATCACGTCGCAGGCCAATCCCCGAACGCTGGAACGCGTGCCGGCTGGCGCGCGCTTTCGCTTTCGAATGGTTTTGGATGTGCTGTGCGAAGAGGACAAACCATTGCTGGCGCGGGTGGCCGAAGCGCTACGCTTGCTGGAAGACGACGCGCTGGGCGGCGGAGGCAGCAGAGGAAGCGGCCGAATCGCGTTGGCCGCCCTGAATCTCACGTGGCGCAGCAAGGATTACTACGCGAAGGGCAGCAGCGAGAATGCTCTTCTTACAAGCGGCGATTTGGCGGCGCTGCAGCAACTCGCGAGTGGCGGCGATTTCGCTGAGAAGCTCGGGTAAATGCAGCCAGCAGTTCTGATTCGCCTGCGGCCTACGGGTCCCTGGCGATATGGTCCGGGTGACGGTGGTCAGGATGGCGCCGATACGCTGTATCGCAGCGATCGGCTGTATTCGGCTGTCTCGCTGGCAATGCAGCAATTGGGTTCGTTGGACGCGTGGCTAGAGGCGACTGCGCACGCCACAAGACCGGCGGTTACCTTCAGCTCGCTTTTTCCTTATCAAGGCGACACGCTGTTCGCGCCACCCCCCGCTACGATTTGGCCGCCTCCGTCCTCGCTTGTGACCACGCCCAGCCCGGTGTTCTTGACCAAGATCCGATGGACAGCGGCGCGGTTTGTGCCACTCGGCCTAATCGAATCCATTCTGATGGGACAAGCAGTGCTTGCCGACCAATGGATGCCCGATCCCGAAAGTGGCTGCTTATTACGGCGGGACCGGCCGAGCGCGAGTCCGTTCCGCATCGTTGTGCGCACTCGAGCGGCTGTAGATCGCGTGACACACAGCTCGGCGCGGCCCCATTCCGTGAGTTGCGTGGAGTTCGAGGCCGGTTCCGGACTTTGGTGCCTGGCTCGTTATGCGGATTCCGCAGCAGAGTCGACGTGGAGCGACCGCATCAAGGCGTGTTTTCGCCTGTTAGGCGATACGGGTTTCGGAGGCCGGCGAAGCAGTGGCTTCGGACAAACGGAAGCGCCTGAGTTTCAGCAGGGCGCGTGGCCCAAGCTGGTCTTACCGAAATTTGCGCGGATCTCGGGGAACGGCAACGCAGCCATTTCGAGCGATACGGAACCGGCATTGTATTGGCTATGGTCGCTTTACTCGCCTGCATCCACAGATGGCGTCGAGTGGGGCCAAGGAGATTACCGGCTAACCG
Organism: uncultured Acidobacteriaceae bacterium; assembly: GCA_963795445.1. Lineage (GTDB taxonomy): Bacteria > Acidobacteriota > Terriglobia > Bryobacterales > Bryobacteraceae > Bog-105. The sequence goes on from CAWCHX010000004.1 coordinate 875,990, forward strand.
TGCGCGGCGGCCGTGTTGGAAGCGCGGCGGGCTACGGCGCGAAAAAGAAGACCGTGCGGATGATTGCGGAAGGTTCCGTATTGGCGGCGAGCGAGGAGCCCGTCGGCAAGGCCCTAGATGTGGCGCCTGATGCGTTTGCGCATCCGGTGTATCGGTCCGGCCTCGCCGTTGCGTTGCGGCTACCTGTTATTGAACCCTCCGAATTTCGCGGACCGGTAGAGCTGCCCTCGGACGGAGAGGCTTTGGAGCTGCGGCCGTGTACCGATAAAGAAGACAACGAACCCGCCGAACAGGCCGCCGCTGAGTCAGCCGTCGAAAGCGAGGTCCCGGCCGATGAATTATAGCGTTACCGCACTGACTCCGCTTCTGGTGGGTGATGGGCGTGAGCTTTCGCCGATCGATTACATGGTCTGGAAAGATCAGGTCAACGTTCTCGATCAACCGCGGATTTTTAAGTTGCTGGCGCGAGGTCCCAGGCTGGAAGGCTACCTGGCGCAATTGCGCAAAGCCACTAAGCTGGATTTCGCATCGTGGGGCGGTTTCGCGCAGAATTTCTCGCAGCGGCGCATTCCATTCGAGCACCCGGAAACAACCGCGATCTGGAACTCAGCGCCTCCGGAGTCCCTATTTATTCCGACGTTTGCCGCCAACTATCGCGGCGCTTATCTTCCCGCCTCAGCGCTAAAGGGAGCGTTACGCACCGGCCTGGTCTTCTCGCGCTGGTCTGCCGGCACGATGGATCGCGCGGCCGCCTCGCTCGAAGGCGACCGCATACCGCGCCGTGTGGGGGAAGCCGCGGAGGCGCCGGCGGGAGTGTCACAGGTAAAGGTGATCGCGGCAGCGGACAGTGAGCCGGTGTCTGCGTCTGCATTCAAGGTTTACATCACTCGCGTGGCCTCGCTCGACACCCGCCAGGCCGGCAAGCCGCAGCTCGTTTGGAAAGTCGCCGGGCGAGGCAGTGTTCCGCCTCAGCGAATTTCCGACGCTACTCCGGTTTTCGCGGAAATGGCCGTTCCGGGCACATCGTTCGCCGGCGAGTGGCAGGAGCGTACGTTTCTCGAAAATCAGGAGCTCACGCGGGCCTTAGGATGGCGATCTGTCCCGGATCCCAAGTCGATTATCGACGCCGCCAATGAGTATGCGGCAGCGCAGCTTAATCTACATGACCAATACGCAGAACAGACGGGACTCAGCGGCCTTCACCAGACGGTGCGGCGGCTTAGAGACGACTTGGCTTTAGCGCAAAGGTCGCCGCTGACGTGTCTCCTGTGCCTCGGGTGGGGAGGCGGTTTCCTCTCAAAGGCGGCTTTCCTGTCAACGGAACAGGAGTCCTACAGGAAGATTCTGCGCGCGGTGCCCTCGTTCGGCCGAGCGGTTCGTGAAGGCGTGCCCTTCCCCAAAACAAGGCGCGTCATTTTCATTGGTGGGCAGCCTTCTTCGCTGCCCGGGTGGGTGAACCTAAAGTTTGAAAGGTAACAGTACTTTCTGCCTCATCAGCCTGAGAGGCTAATTTCGGCAGCCGAACTGCCGATGATTCCAGTATGATGAGAGTGTCAGGCTTCTCTCGGCTGACGTAATGCCGTCGTCCCATTCTGCTCTAACCTGTGGACGCCCCGCGATGCATAACGCTATTTATAACGCATACTTCGGTTTTGCGGAAAACCCGTTTAATATCAGCCCCGATCCGGAGTTTCTCTATCGGAGCCCCCAGCATGAAGAAGCGTTAGCGAACCTCATTTACGGCGTTCGAAGCCGCAAAGGCTTCATTGTCTTGACCGGAGAGGTAGGAACGGGCAAAACGACCATGCTTGAGTGCTTGAGAGACTATTTGGACTCTCAGCGCATCGAATTTGCCTTTCTCTTCAATTCGCGGCTCACGCCCGAGCAGTTTTTCGAGATGATGGCCTTCGATTTCGACCTTCAATGCGACCGTAAATCGAAGACGGAAGTGTTATTTGCCTTAAATTCGCTGCTGATCCAGCAGGCGGAGCGCGGCCGGACGTGTGTTTTGATCGTCGACGAAGCTCACAATCTGGAGTGGGAAGTCTTGGAAGAGATCCGGTTGCTTGGCAATCTGGAGAATCGTCAAGGCAAGCTTCTGCAGATCATCCTCGCCGGACAACCGGAATTGGACCGGAAGCTGGACGCGCCCAATCTGCGGCAGTTGAAACAACGCGTGGTTCTAAGGTGTTTACTTAATCCGCTCACTCCCGAAGAGTGTGCCGCCTATATAGAGACGCGCATGGCCCGCGCGGGAATGTCGAATCCAACTGTCTTCCCGCCCGAAGTGCTCGAAGAAGTTTACAAGCGCTCACATGGCATTCCTCGCCTGATCAACCTGCTTTGTGACAATCTACTGGTGACTGCCTTTGCGATGGAGCAGCGGACGGCAAACGTCGAAATGCTCGATGAAGTCTGCCGGGACTTGCGCTTGGATTGGCCGGGCGCCAACCGGGACCGGCGCGGCAGATCGCGTTACGGCATGGGTGAAGAGCATTACCCGGAAGCTCCAGTTTCCATTCGCGGCGACTAATGCACCGCTTCGAAGAGACCGGCTGCGCCTTGTCCGCCTCCGACGCACATAGTAACGACGCCGTAACGTGAGTCCGGTCGCCGGGCCATCTCATTGGCAAGCGTCCCGGTCATCCGCGATCCAGTTACTCCGAAGGGATGTCCAATCGAGATGGACCCGCCGTTCACGTTGAGCTTTTCCATAGGTATACCGAGGCGATCGCGACAGTAGATTACCTGCACGGCGAAGGCTTCGTTCAACTCCCACAGATCGATGTCGTCGATGTTGAGATTGTGCCGGTTCAGCAGTTTCGGGACTGCGAAGACTGGCCCGATACCCATTTCGTCCGGTTCGCAACCGGCGACGACAAAGCCTCGATAGATGAGCTTGTAGGGAATGCCGAGTTCATCCGCGCGCTGGCGCGACATCAGCAGCGTCGCGGACGCTCCATCAGAAAGCTGCGAAGAATTCCCCGCCGTTACCGAACCTTGCCCGCTGGTTGGATCGAAATAGGGCTTCAGCGAAAGCAACCCTTCCAAAGTAGTGTCGGGGCGATTGCATTCGTCGCGATCGCAACGGACTTCCTTCGTTCCGATCTTTTCTCCTGTCTTCTTATCGAGAAGCGCCATGGTGACGTCGATCGGGGCAATCTCGCCGGCAAAGAAGCCTTCCTGCTGAGCGCGCGCGGTCCTCTGCTGGCTGGCGAGCGCGTATTCGTCTTGCGCCTCCCTGCCGATGTTGTAGTGCTTGGCTACAACTTCAGCAGTTACGCCCATCTCCATATAAAGCCCGGGCTGCTTCTGCACGAGCACCGGGTGCTGACTCACATCGCGCTGGACCAGGCTAATGCTCTCGACTCCACCTCCAATGGCGGCATCCGCGCCTTCATGCATAATCTCGTGGGCCGCCATGGCGATCGCCTGCAGCCCTGAAGAGCAAAATCTGTTTACCGTCGCGCCTGCAACGGAAACGGGCAATCCGGCCAGGAGGGCAGAGCGCCGCGCCACATTGAAGCCCTGCATTCCGTGGGGTTGAGCGCAGCCGAGAATTACATCTTCAATTTCGTTCGGGTCGAGCTGCGATGCTTTCCGAAGAACGTCCTGGAGGCAGTGCGCCGCCAGATCCTCCGGACGTGTCATATTGAATGAGCCGCGAAACGATTTCGCTAGCCCCGTTCTCGAACTGGCAACCACGACGGCTTCTCTCATTTACACCGCGATTCAATCTCCGGGCAGCAACAGTATATATCTACAAAAGAGGAATCCATGAGCGATCTTGTGAAGCTTACGCGACGCGATGACGTCGCTATTATCACCATAGACAATCCGCCTGTGAACGCTCTCGGCCCCGGCGTTCCGGAGGGCATTCAAGCCTGCATCCAAGACGCTGGCGAGGATTCGCAAGTACGCGCGATCGTGGTGATCGGGGCCGGACAAACCTTTATCGCTGGGGCCGACATTCGCGAATTCGGAAAGATCGTTTCGGGCGAGAAACCGCGATTGACCTTGCTGCCCTACTTGCAGAGCATCGAAGACTCGCCCAAGCCGGTGGTCGTCGCGATTCACGGGACGGCCTTCGGAGGCGGCTTGGAAACGGCGCTGTGCGGTCATTACCGTGTCATCGCTCCATCGGCGCAAATCGGCCAACCGGAAGTGAAACTCGGGCTGATTCCGGGCGCGGGTGGCACTCAACGGCTTCCGCGTTTGGCAGGACCGGCAAAAGCAGCCGAAATGTGCGCATCCGGCGAGCCTATGAAAGCGCAAGAAGCTCTTTCGCTCGGGATCGTAGACAGAATTATCGAAAGCGATCTGCTTGAAGGCGCGATTGCATTCGCTAAGCAAGTGGCTGACAAACCCGCTCTTAAGACACGCGAGCGCGACGAGAAGCTGCGCCAGGCAAACCCTGCCATCTTCGACTTCATACGCGATCAGGTGCGGAAACGGGCGCGCGGTTTGCGAGCTCCACTTGCCGCTGTCGACGGCGTAGAAGCAGCGACAAAACTCTCCTTCGAGGAAGGTTGTAAACGAGAAGCTGAGCTTTTTAATGAGTGCCTCTATTCGACGGAATCGAAGGCGCTGATTCACGCTTTCTTCGGGGAGCGCGCGGTTTCGAAAATTCCGGGCATTTCAAAGGAAACGAAACCCCTCGAGATTCGGCGCGCGGCAGTCATTGGCGCCGGCACGATGGGCGGCGGCATCGCGATGACTTATGCCAATGCAGGCATTCCCGTCATCGTCACAGAGACCGCGCAAGACGCACTGGATCGAGGCATGGCTACCATTCGCGGCAATTACGGCAAGACCGTCGGTAAGGGCCGTTTATCGCAGGCTGCAATGGATCAGCGGCTGGCGCTGATCACTCCCCAGCTCGGCTACGACGGCTTTGAAGAGGCGGATATCATCGTCGAAGCGGTTTTCGAAAAGATGGCCGTGAAGAAGCAGGTTTTTTCAGAAATCGACAAAATCGCTAAGCCCAACTGCATTCTCGCTTCGAATACTTCGAGCCTCGACATTGACGAAATCGCGTCAGCGACCAATCGCCCACAGGCGGTTATCGGCACTCATTTCTTCAGCCCCGCGAATGTAATGCGGCTGCTAGAAGTGGTACGCGGCAAGTCGACGAGTAATGAGGTCATTGCGACGTGCATGGGGCTCGGGAAGAAGCTGGGCAAAGTGGCCGTGCTCGCGGGCAACTGTTTCGGTTTCATAGGCAATCGCATGGTTGCGCCGTATCTAAGGGAAGCCTACTTTCTGGTCGAAGAAGGCGCTTCGGTCGAGGACGTAAACCAGGCTCTCTATGATTTCGGGATGCCCATGGGGCCGCTCGCCATGGACGATCTGGCGGGCCTGGACGTGGGTTGGGCCATTCGCAAAGAAGCCAAGCATTTGGTAAAACCCGGTGTTCGACAACCATTGGTGCCGGACCTTCTCTGCGAAATGCGCCGCTTCGGGCAGAAGACCGGCAGGGGCTGGTCGCAATATGATGAGAATCGAAAACCTTCAGCCGATTCTGAAGTTGCAGCGCTGATCGAAAAGACCGCGCGCGAAGCGGGAATCGAACAGCGGCAGATCACGCCGGAAGAAATTGTCGAGCGCTGCATTTACGCGCTTGTGAACGAAGGCGCGCGGATTCTGGAAGAAGGCATTGCGCTGCGCTCAGTCGATATCGACATCACGTATATCTATGGCTACGGGTTTCCGGCATGGCGCGGTGGCCCCATGTTCTACGCCGACACGGTGGGCCTCAGCAACGTGCTCGCAAGTATTGAACAATTCGAGAAACGGCACGGTCCGGACCTGTGGTCGCCTGCACCGCTGTTGCGGCGTCTGGCCGAATCCGGCAAGAGGTTCGGCGATTTTGATAAAGAGAAAGAGACTGCGGCCCGGGCGTAATTAGATTCCCTGCACGCGGCGCTCTTTGCCGGTCCAATAAGCCTCGCGCAATTCGCGTTTTAGAATCTTTCCCGTTCCTGTTTTTGGCAGCGGTCCGTCGTTGAATTCCACCATCCGGGGCAGTTTGAATTTAGCCAAACGTGGCTGCAGAAAGGTTATCAGCTCTTCACTACTTACCTGCTGATTCGGCTTAAGCACCACAATTGCAACGGGAATTTCACCCCACTTCGGATCCGGCGCGGCCACAACCGCACACTCGAGCACAGCCGGATGCGCAAAGATCATTTTCTCCACCTCGATGGACGAGATATTCTCGCCACCGCTGATGATGATGTCTTTCTTGCGATCGACGATATGGATGTAATTCTCTTCGTCCCAAACCGCCATGTCCCCGGTGTGCAGCCATCCATTTGTAATGCAGCTTTGCGTCGCCTCGGGCTCGTTGTAATAACCGTCCATTACGTTGTCGCCCCGGATTACCACTTCACCAATCGTTTGCATGTCACGCGGCACATCCTTCATGTGCGAGTCAACCACATGAACTTCGTTACCGATAATCGGCCACCCAGCCATGGCCTTGTGGCGGAGGCGATCTTCTTCATCCGCGTATTTGACGGTGTCTTTATCGCCCGCGGAAGTGACCACCGGACAGGTTTCAGTCAGTCCGTAGCCTGACATGATGTGACAGCGGAACGCCTGCTCCATGCGGGCGATTAATTCCGGAGAAGCCGCCGCTCCACCGAGGTGAATTTCTTTCAGACTCGATACATCGAAACGCCCGAGCTCGGGACAGTTCAGCAGCGCGTTCGCCATCACTGGAACCAGCGACATGCCAGTAGCTTTTTCTTCTTGAATCAGCCGCAGCACTTGGGCTGGATCGAACCTGCGAACCATCACCTGCTTGATGCCATTCATTACGGCAGTCTGGGGCCGGCCCCAGCCATTGGCGTGGAAGAGCGGAATCGTATGCAGCTCCACGAAGTTATCGTCTTGCGTAATGCTGCATGTCACTCCCAGGGCATGCAGATAGAGCGTGCGGTGAGACAGCATGACGCCTTTCGGCGTGCCGGTGCTGCCGCTCGTGTAGAACAGCTCCGCGATTTCGTTTTCATCGAACGAAAACAGATCGGGCCGCTCGATTCGTCCTCTCGACAGCAGTTCTTCAAACGTGCAATCCGCCTGGGGAACTGAGTCATTGATCGTGATATACCGCTCAATGCCGCGGCACGCTTTGCGAAGAGCGCCGGCGAGTGGCGCAAAATCGTTTTCGAAGATCAGCATCCGCGCCCCGGAGTGATTCAATATTTGAGTCAGCTCCGGTGGCGTAAGGCGCACATTCAGCGGCATCACGATAGCACGCATCAGGGGTACGCCGTAGTAGCCCTCGAGAAGTTGATTGTTGTTGAAGCTGAGATAAGCGACGCGGTCACCGGGCCGAATGCCTTCTGCCAAGAGGCCTGCGGCGAGCCGCTCGCAGCGCTCGCCGAACTGCGCGTAAGTATAACGGGACTGGCCGGAAACGACACCCACTTTCTTTCCGTAAAGGTCGACACCTCTATAAAGACAGCGAATGGGTGTCAGCGGAACGTTCATAGCTTGCCCTACAAAGCGTAGCGCTCTTTTTCGAGAAGACGTTTCGCGATCCTTCGGCGCAGCGCGACCGCATCCACCGGGTCGTACACGGCCAGCCGGCGCAAGGTTTGCATATTTATCCGCAAAGCGCCTGCATCGGAGCATGCGCCCAGAACATTTCGGGCGGAAAGTTCCACTCGCGCCATCGCGTCGCGCAGGAATACGGCGCAAATGTCCACACTCAGTGGCGTCTTGCCTCGCGCGGCAAGCTTCCGGGCACGGAGCAGAGCCGATTCCATCGCGAAAACTTCCATGACGATGTCCGCGAGATCCATGGAAATCTCCTGCTGCTTCTCGAGCTCTGCCCGGCACTTCTGAAACGCGAGGCCAATGGTCAGCAGCGCGATCCGTTTGGCGTTGCTCACCAGCCGGATCTCTTCGTCCGCCGCTTTAGTGACAGGTTCAGTAACAGGTTCGGTGGCCTGCAAGCCGTTTTGTATTTCCCCTAATAAGGCCTGGGCCGCGAGGATAAGTCCCAATTGCCCGCGCGCGGCGCGCTTGAGGAGCATTCCCGTGATCAGCAGCCGGTTGATTTCATTCGTGCCCTCGAAGATACGATTGATGCGCGAATCCCGATACATTCGTTCAACCGCGTAATCCTGATGAAATCCGTATCCGCCGTGAATCTGCACGCCTTCATCCACGACATAGTCGAGCGCCTCGGAACCGTACACCTTGATGATGGAGCATTCGATCGCATATTCTTCGAGCGCTTTGAGAATAGTTTGTGAAGCGCCGGGTTGATCCCACGAAAATCCTCTCAACTGTGCTTCAATCAGGCCCACGACTCGCCAGGAAATCGACTCTGCTGCATAAATACGAATGGCCATCTCGGCGAGTTTGTGCTGGATAGCGCCGAACTCCGCAATAGCGCACCCAAATGCCTTTCGCTCTTTCGCGTATCTCAAGCAAATGGCTAGGACGTCTTTTGCTCCGCCCACGGATAAGGCGCCAAGCTTCAGCCGGCCCATGTTTAAGATGTTGAACGCGATGATGTGACCGCGACCGACCTCGCCAAGCACGTTCTCCACCGGTACCGGAACATTCTCGAAATACACGGCCGTTGTGGAGCTGCCTTTGATGCCCATCTTTTTCTCTTCAGCGCCGCTGGTTACGCCGCCGAACGCGCGCTCCACCAGAAAAGCAGTAAACTTTTCGCCGCCAACTTTGGCGAAGACGGTGAAAAGATCCGCGGCTCCGCCATTTGTAATCCACATCTTCTGGCCGTTCAGGAGGTAGTGCTTGCCATCCGGACTGAGATCGGCGCGCGTCCGTGCTGCCAATGCATCGGATCCCGCGTGCGGCTCGGTCAGCGCATAGGCGGCGATCATTTCCGCCTTGGCCAGCTTCGGCAAATATCTCTGTTTCTGTTCTTCGGTGCCGAAGTAGAGCAGCGGCAAGGTGCCGATCCCCGTGTGCGCCCCATACCAGCCCGCATAGGAGGCATCCCGCCCGAGATGTTCCTCGGCGATGAGCGCCGCCGCCAGATCCAGTTCCATTCCACCGAACTTCTCAGGAATCGAGATCGCCGTCAGGCCTAGTTCGGCCGATTTGCGCAGCATCTTCACTGCCACGCCCGGCTCCTGGTGACGGATCGCTTCTATGTTCGGCTCTACATCGTTGGCCCAGAATTCGTCAGCGGTGCGGGCAATCGCCAGATGCTCTTCGCTCAAATCCTCGAAAGTGAAGACGTCCTCCGGTGAGCTCTCCTCAATGAGAAACGCGCCACCTTTCATCTTGGGAAGCACTGCTCCAGCGCTAGCCATTTTCAATCTCCTTTACTAGCCGGCTCTGCAGGAACAGCCAGCCTTGCTGCAAGTCTTTCGCGAAGGCCCTCGGGGATTCGAACCGCCCGCTGGGTGTTCTGGTCGATGCAGGCGATCACAATGGCGCCATTTGCAGCCAAATCGCCCGCCTTAAACGTTCGAAACTCAAATCGCATGGAGGATCCTCCGAGCTTGGTCAAGAATACTTCAATTTCAATCACATCGTCGTGGAGCATCGCCAGCCGGAAGTCGCATTCCACGTGGACGCGCGGAAACGCGTAACCACCTTTTCCATAGACGACGCCTAGCTCGCGCATGAACTCGATCTCGGCCGATTCGAAGTATCGAAACATGGCGGTGTAGTGGATTCGCCCGCTCGCGTCCGTGTCGATGAACCGGATGCGCGTTTGAAAACGGAATGGCTCGGGCGCAGGCATCTACCCTTTGAAGGTACGTTGTAGTACGCGGCTATTCAAGAGTATTGTTGATCTCAGCCCGGTTCGTGGTATTGTGGCGATTCGGTGTCACGGCTGTTGAAGCCGCGGCTATCGTCCTTTGCTCTCTATGGCCTGGCACAGCAGCGGCAAGATGGAGAAGACCCAAACCACACTAGAATCGACCTTAGAAAGCGTCGACAAGGCCGAGACGATGGTCACGAGCGAGGCGCTCAAGGCCGGCTTCGGCGACGAGGAGCAGGCCCAGATTGGCATGGCGGTACGCGAGTGCATGGTGAACGCGGTAGTGCATGGCAACGGGTACAGTAACAAAAAGAAAGTTCACTTGGATATCGAGCGTTTCAAGGAAGGTCTCGCCGTAACCGTTGGCGATGAGGGTGAAGGTTTCGACGTGAGTTCCGTCCCCGATCCACTCGCTCCGGAGAATCTATTGCGTCAATCCGGGCGCGGCCTGTTGCTGATTCGCGCGTTCATGGACGAGGTCGATCTCCATCCGCGGCCGGGTGGGGGAACCGAAGTTCGGCTGGTCAAGAAACTTGGCTGACAAGATCTTTTTGAGTTGTCTGATCCACAAAGGAGGCAGAAGTGACTGTTAAATTGACATCCCGCCAGGTTGGCGATGTCACCGTTATCGACGCAGCGGGGCGAATTACTCTGGGTGAGGGCGCTAGCGCATTCCGGGACATCATCCGTGATCTTGCCGCCAAAGGCAACAAGAAGCTGCTGTTGAACTTGAGCGAGGTTTCCTATATCGATAGCTCCGGGATTGGCGAAATGGTATCGGGCTTTACGAGTATCACCAACAATGGCGGCCAATTGAAATTATTGGGTCTGTCCAAGCGAGTCAAAGACCTGCTGCAGATCACCAAGCTCTATACTGTTTTCGAAGTCTTCGACGATGAAGCGGAAGCAGTTCGTAGCTTCCGCTAAGGTAATTTAGCCGATTCAGCCGGGCTTTGGGTGCCCGAAATTGCGCGCTTCGTGAGATAAGTGCCCCGGGGAGTGCACTGTATCAGTACAAGCGTGTCAACCTTCACATCCATACGCCCAATGACCGGTTCAGCCTCTCAGCCTATACCCTTTCCGTCTTCCGAAACGCGCCCCGTCGAGGTACTCATCGCGGATGAGTTGACGCTGGTCCGCGAGGGATTGGCGGCACTGTGCAATTCGCTTGCCGGCTTTCGAGTTGTGTCTCAGGTCGGTACAGCCGGAGCGGCATTGGCCGAGATCCAGCGCCTGGAACCCGCCATCGCTCTGCTCGATTTGGGCCTGACCGATCTCGCCGCCACAGAGGTGATACGGCGCGTTCGCGAGAAGGGCCTTCGAACACGTTGCGCCGTCTTTTCCGTACGAAAGGATCGTAAGACGGTCCTGGAGGTACTGCGTACGGGCGCGTGCGGCTACGTGCTGAAGACTTCAACATCCGAGCAGATGGCCGACGCGCTGGACCAATTCACCCAGGGCGGCATCTACGTGTCACCTCAAATTGAAGTGATGTCGCTGTTCAACGAAAGTGGCGGATGCAAGGAAGGTGAAGATCCAGTGGATTCGCTCAGCAGCCGCGAATTTCAGGTGTTCTCCTTGCTGGTAGAAGGAGTTCGCGCCAAAGAGATTGCGGCTCGTCTCACCCTGAGCCCCAAAACCGTGGATACCTATCGCTCCAGCCTCATGCGCAAACTCGACATTCACGATGTCGCCGGCTTGGTGAAGTTCGCGATAAAAAGGGACTTAGCGGACCTGAAGCCCTAGCCGGCAACCCTCCGGAGCGCTCCTAGAAGCGCCAAATATGCTACGCTCGTGGTTGCTCACCCACAGAAAGGCAGCAGTTCGTTTTGACCCGTCATGAATTAAAGGAGCAACTGCAGCACGATCAATTCACAGATGCAGTCTCCGGCGTACTTGGCTACGCCCAAACCCACCGCCAACAGCTGATTCGTTGGACTATTGCAGGAGTCGTCGTTTTAGTTCTGGCCGGCGGCGCGTTCTGGTACACATCCTATAGAAACTCCGTCAGACAGGGCGATCTGCAGGCTGCTTTTGACGTTCTCGAGGCCCCTGTAGGGCCGGCTGCGCGGAGGCGGGAAAACCTTTCTCACATCGGATGCGAAAAAACAGGCTGCGATGAAAGCTTTCGCGGATGTAGTCGCAAAAGATAGCGGCAGCCGTCAAGGTTTGACGGCTCAATACTATCTCGGCACGATGAAAGCTCAAAGCGGTGACACGAAGGGTGCTGAAGCAGACCTCAACGCCGTAGCGAACTCGAGCAACCCCTGCGCGCCACTCGCCAAGATCGCACTTGCACAGCTCTACGAGAGCGAAAACAGAGTGCCGGAGGCACAGGCGCTTCTTCGGGAGATGATTAACAAGCCGACCGATCTCGTCTCTAAGGCACAAGCGCAAATTTTGCTCGCTCGCTTGGATGAGACCACGAACCCCCAAGAGGCGAAGAAGATTCTTCAATCCTTGAAATCGCCTAACCAGGACCCGGCCGTAAGCCGGGCGGTGGACGAAATCTCCTCGCAGACGAAGTAGCCGTCCCGAATGCTGGGCCGACTTCGCCTGGGGCCGCAACACCTACGCGGCCGGAAATTTCCCGAAGCGCCACACCCTTACCGGAACGACTTTCAACGCGATCGAGATCGGGTAATTCACTCGCGTGCGTTCCGGCGTCTGGAAGGGAAAACGCAGGTCTTCGCCGCCGGGCTTTGCGATCATTTTCGCAACCGGCTAACGCACACTATTGAGGTTTCGCAGATTGCCCGCACGGTTGCGGTCGCGCTGCAGTTGAACGAAGAATATACCGAGACACTCGCGCTGGCGCACGATCTGGGCCACCCGCCCTTCGCTCATGTCGGCGAAAAGGAATTGGACCGGCAGATGCGCCGTTTCGGCACTGTGTTCGAGCACAACCGGCACGCTTTGCGCATTGTCGATCTTCTGGAGCAGAGATACGCTCGTTTCGATGGATTGAATTTGACGTTCGAAGTTCGCGAAGGGATCGTCAAGCACTCGCGTGAAGTGAACCGGGATGCAGAACCTGAATTACAGGAGTTCCTGCCGGGACAACGGCCGCCGCTCGAGGCGCAACTGCTAGACGTGGCCGACGAGATCGCCTACAACACCGCCGACACGGATGATGCATTCTCGGCGGGCCTGTTCTCGACACAGGATATGGCCGAGGCGATCCCGGCGTTTGCTGAGTTGGCCGAGCGCGTGGACACGCAGTTCCCCGGCGCGTCCGAGCGAACGCGCTTCTGGGAGATTCAGCGCCAGCTCATAAATATTTTGGTCGGCGGGTTGATAGACGGTACCTACCAAGCCGCCCAGGCGGCTGGTGTAGAAACGGTTGAGGACGTGCGCGCGCTCGATTCCCGGCTTGCGCGGCTATTGCCTGAAGCGGCTGAAATCAACCAGCAAATGCGGGCGCTGCTGGTGAGCAGGGTTTACTCTCACCCCCAACTCAGCGAGGACCGGAGCGCAGCGGTCGAAAAGATGGCCGAGCTCTTTCGTTTCCTAGTTGCCCATCCGGAGCAAATATCACCGGGATACCGGGAACATTTGAGCAACGATCCCGTACATCGAGTCGTTTGTGACTACATCGCGGGCATGACCGATGCCTACTTCATGCGTGTCTATCGAGAATTGCTCGAGTGAGTTTACTCCCGGGCGACAGCATTGGACAACTCCGCCGAGCGGACGACGTAAATCTTCTCGACTTGGCGGCAGATCTCTGCGCCGGCGCGTTCCGGTTCCTCATCTTCCTCCAACTCCACTTCGACCTTGATATACAGATCCACCCGCTTCATTTCGCTCTGATCCGATAATAGCCGTAGCCGATGCCGGAAACTATATTGTGCAAGATCTGCGGCAAACGCCGTGCCAGGCGCTTCTGCCCTGCCGTGCACGGCGATATTTGCACGCTTTGCTGCGGCACTGAGCGCGAGGTTTCGCTTTCCTGTCCGCTCGACTGCGAATATCTGCAGGAGGCGCATCGGCATGAGAAGCCGATCCCCGTTGCGGAGAGTCAGCTATCGCATCCGGAGGTCGCCGTCACCGAGGATTTTCTGCGCGAGCACGAAGAGCTGTTGCTGTTCTGCATCTACTCGCTGCTTCAGGCAGCGCTGCGAACAACAGGCGCCGTGGACACTGATGTGGTCGCTGCTTTAGAAGCGCTGATACAGACGCATCGAACCTTCGAATCGGGGCTGGTGTATGAGACCAGAGCGGAGAACAGCCTGGCTGCTTCGGTGCAGCGCGCCTTTGCGGCTTCCTTAGCGGATTATCAGAAACTGAAGAAAGAACGTGAGGGATTGTCCTCGTATCGTAATGCCGAGATTCTGGCCATTCTCGTTTTTCTGCATAGAATCGCTCAACAGAACCAGAATGGGCGGCCTCGCGGCCGTATGTACTTGGATCTGCTGCGGCACATGACGCCAGCGCCGCCTGGAGTCGAAGAGCGCGCGCCGAGCATCATCTTATAAGAGAGGTATTTCCGCTGAAGGCCAAATTGCTTGAATGGAAGGAGCTTGCGCCCGAGGTGCATCACTTCGAATTCGAGGTGCCCGGCGTTGAGAGCTTCGCGTTTACTCCGGGGCAATTCATTTCGGTGGTAGACCGGGAGAATGGCAAGGATGTCACGCGAGCGTATTCGATCGCCTCGCCTCGCGCCGGAAATCGCTTCGCGCTTTGCCTGAATCGCGTCGAGGACGGAATCGTGTCGCCTTGGCTATTCGAGCTGAAGCCGGGCGATGAACTCGAAATTCACGAGCCGCTCGGCTACTTCACCCTTCGCCATCCCGGCCATCGGCTTGTGTTTGTCGCGACAGGCACGGGCATTGCGCCGTTTCGTTCCATGCTGCTCGATCATTTGCCCAGAACCCAGCCCGATATCACATTGCTGTTTGGCGTGCGCTATGAACAAGGCTTGCTCTATCGTGACGAGCTAGAGGAATTGGCGCGGCAATACGAGAAGTTTAGGTTCATGCCGACAGTCACGCGGCCGGGCGAGACCTGGAAAGGCCGCACTGGACGCGTGCAGGCGCATCTTGACGAAGCTCTCGCGATTCGGACGCCGGAAGAATTAGCCACCATGGACGTCTATATCTGTGGACTCAAAGAAATGGTAGACGACGTTCGCAAGGAACTGAAACAGCGCGGTTTCGATCGCAAGCAGATCATCTACGAGAAGTACGACTAGGAGCGTTCAGACCACGATGCGCGTGATCTGCGTTTGCGGGTAGATCTCTTTCGTCTGCTCGAGATTCGCCAAAGTGATGCCGGGAAGCTTGGAGGAAGCCGTTCCAGCCGCCACGCCCCAGCGCAGCGCGTCGCCGAACGATTCGCCGTTGTTCAGCGCCCAAACAATCGCTGCCGACATGGCGTCGCCTGCTCCTATGGGGCAAAGCGATTGCACGGGCGGCGGCACGACTTCCAAGACGCCCTCTGTGGAGGTCGCCGCGATCACACCACGGCTGCCAAGAGAAAGCACAACCGATTTCGGACCTAACGCCTTAATGTGCTGTACAGCGTCGATCAGTTGCGAGCGCGTGATAAGCGCGGTATTCAGCAGCCGCTCGGCTTCCGACTGGTTCGGCTTCACGATTGTCGGTCCGGCCTCCAGCCCGTACAGCAGCGGGTCGCCGTCCGTATCCAGTAAGGTCTCGACTTTATGCTGGGCGGCGAGTTGGATCAGCTTCGTATAGAGACGCTCGTCAACCGCAGGCGGTAAGCTGCCGCAGAGCATCAGCCAGGAGGCGTTCGGCAGCAGGTTCTCAACCGCTTTGGCGAGACGATCCTGCTCCGATTTCGTCAGCTTGGGACCGCGTTCGTTCAGCTTAACCGAAAGACCTTGCAGGTCTGAAATCGTGTGATTAACCCGGATGTTGCTGCGGATCTTCACGATTTCTTTTCCAAACGTATCGTGCTGCAATTGCTCTTCGAATTTGCGGCCGACGTCGCGCCCGGAAGTGGTGATAGCTATCGCGCTTGCTCCGAAGCTAGTGAGCAGCCGGGCTGCATTGATGCCGCGTCCCCCCGCCGCTTCGGTGGTGGATTCGATGTAGGCCCGGTCTTCGAAGACGAGCCGGTCCACTGTGACAATTCGGTCAACCGCTGGGTTGACGGTCAACGTCAGGATCGATTTGCTCATCCAGCTAGGAGTGACGGCCTCGAGTGGATAACTTCGCGCCCAAGATGCCGCCTAATCCAGGCAGCAGCGTAACCAGAAAAAAACCTTGAATCAGGCCAAGCGGCAGCGCCTGGATAAACTCGCGCGGATTTTCGTAATACTTGGCGAACTGAGGGTTACTTTGCAGTTGTTTCAAAACGTCGCTGGCAGCGGAAGAATTCAGAATGAACGCCAGAAACCCCGATCCGATGGCAATCACCAGAAACAGCCAGATACCAGTCATCCAACCCAGGCGCGCGCCGGCAGCGGTGGAAAGCGGCTCAGCCGATTGACCTTTATAAAGCACGGCCGCAGTGAAGCCGGCGGCCACGAGTACGAGTGGCCACAGAATCGGCGAAACGAGAACGGCGGCTCCGGAGCAGACAAAGGCGGCTGCCGCAACGACCAGGCTGACCCAAACCGCCCGGGAGTTCTTAAACGAGATGCCGGTAGTACGGAGTAGAGGCGGCGGGGCGGCCGGCTGAGCGGGGACAGGCGACGCGGTATACGCCTCCATCCGGGCGATGTCCTCCTCATACTGGGGTTTGCCGCATTTGTGGCAAAAGCGGGCATCGTCGGGCAGGACGGCTCCGCAAGTACAGCGTTGTTGCACATCTTTAGTTTAAAGCCAGTTCGAAGGTGCCTAAGCGATTTTGCCAAACGAACTGCCGAAATGGGTTCGTTTTTTCAAGTGTCGCTAATATGGCTAGGGACCCCTGGATGCCGAAGCCGAACCTGCTGGTTGTCAGCCCACCTGATCACTACATGCTGCGGAACCTCACGCTGCTCCGTGAGGAAGCTAACATTTCAGTGGGAAGGGACGAAGAAACACTGGCTCGGTTCGGCCCTGAAGCGGAGATCATCCTCTACACGGGCATCGTCGGCAAGGCACCTCCGTTTGAGAAAGTCTGGCGGCACACACGGGCCGTGAAGTGGATTCATTCGCTGTCGGCGGGAATGGACAAGGTGCTGTTTCCGGAGCTGATCGAGAGTCAGGTGATCATCACCAACGCCCGGGGAGTGTTCAAGGACTCCTTGGCCGAATTCGTCATCGCGGGGATGTTGTATTTCTACAAACACATTCGCCGGCTGGTGGATAACCAACGCGCGCACAAATGGGACGATTTCGTGGTGGACTGGCTGCGTGGAAAGACCATGGGCATCGTAGGGTACGGCGAGATTGGGCGGGAATGCGCGCGGCTGGCGAAGGCGCTAGGTGTGAAGATTTACGCGACGCGGCGCAAGCCGGAGTTGTCGGCCAATGACCCGCTTCTCGACCGCATCTTTCCGGCGACCGAGCTTAAGGAGATGCTGAAGGAAGTGGATGTGGTGCTGGCATCCGCGCCGTTGACGCCGGAGACTCGGCACATGATCGGCGATGCGGAATTCCGGGTGATGAAGCCCTCGGCGATTGTGATGAATGTGGGGCGAGGTCCGGTCATTGACGAAGCGGCGCTGATCCGGGCGCTGCAAGAGAAGCGAGTGGCCGGGGCGGCGTTGGACGTTTTCGAAAAGGAGCCGCTGCCAACGGATCATCCGTTTTGGGAAATGGAGAACGTACTGATCTCACCGCATTGTACGGATCGCACGCACGACCCCGACTGGCTGGACCTGAGCGCGCAATGCTTCGTAGAGAATTTTCGACGCTATCTGAGCGGGCAGCCGCTGCTGAATGTGGTGGATAAAAAGGCCGGGTATTGATGGTAGCGGAAGAAACGATCACACTGGAGGACGTTGTCGCGGCGGCAGAGCGAGTTAAGGTTCTGGCGCGTGAGACACCGATTCTTAGCTCGAGCTTATTCGATGCCGCTGCGGGAGTGAAAGCGTATTTCAAGTGCGAGAACTTCCAGCGGGGCGGGGCCTTCAAGATTCGTGGCGCAACGAATTTCCTGATGTCGCTGAGCAACGAGGAACGCAAGCGCGGGGTGGTGACGTATTCTTCGGGAAATCACGCTCAGGCGGTGGCGATTGCCGCGGCGCACTTAAAGGTGGCAGCGACGATCGTGATGCCGACGGATGCGCCCAAAGCGAAGCTCGAATCAACGCAGGCGTATGGGCCGAAGATCATCTTTTTCGATCGGCAGCGAGAGAATCGCGAAGAAATTGCGCGGCGGATCGCGAATGATACCGGCGCCGTGACGCTGCCTTCCTACGATCATCCATGGATTGTCGCCGGGCAGGGAACGGCGGCGCTGGAGATGCTTCAAGAAGCGCCGGAGCTGGACGCGATTGCCGTTCCGCTGGGTGGGGGCGGGTTGCTGTCGGGAACGTTGGTCGTGGCGAAGGCATTACGGCCTAAGATTCGAGTGTTCGGGGTAGAGCCGGAGTTGGCGAACGACTGGTTTCTATCGTTGAGAAGCGGCGAGCCGGTGGAGATTGCGCCGCCCGCGACAATTGCCGACGGACTGCGAACGCCAGCGCCGGGGAAGGTGACGTTTCCAATCGTGCGATCGATGGCCGAGGGCGTGTTGCTAGTTTCCGAAGATGAGATTAAGGCGACTATGCGATTCCTGCTGACGCGAATGAAGATGCTTACGGAACCGAGCGGCGCCGTAGCGGCAGCGGCTGTGCTGCACAAGAAATTCCCGCCGGATATCCGTTCGGTGGGCATTCTCGTTTCGGGCGGTAATGTCGACCTGGATGTGCTGGCAGAAATCTGCGGCCAAGCGGCGTAACGAAGTGTTGCACAATCCGTGGCGAACGAAGTCGTCTCGCGTGGTTTACGAGAACGCTTGGATCCTTGTCCGTGAAGACCAGGTGATCCGGCCGGACGGCGGGCCGGGCATTTACGGCGTGGTCGAGATCAGGCCATCGGTCGGCGTGGTGGCGATCAATGAACGGAATGAGATCGTGCTGGTGGGGCAGTGGCGCTACTCGCTCAACCGGTATTCGTGGGAAGTACCGCGCGGCGGATCTCACCAAGGTGAGACTGACATGCTGCAAGTGGCGCAACGCGAACTGGCCGAAGAAGCAGGATTGATTGCGAAGCACTGGGAAGCGATAGGTCCTGTCGACGTGTGTAACGGCGTAGCGGACGACGTTCAGACGTTGTATTTAGCGACAGAGCTCTTGACGACGGAGAGAAAACTGGATCCCGAGGAAGACATCACGGTGGATTGGCGGCCGTTCGAAGAAGCGGTGGGCATGGCGGTGGACGGGCGGATTACAGAAGTGTGCAGCGTGGCGGCGATATTGAGAGTGGCGTGGAACAAAACAGTGGGAATTAATGGGCGACGGAAGTAGATCGCGCCGGCTCTTTCGAATATTCGCCTGGGCGCTGTTGGCATACAACATTCCGGTGATTCTGTGGGGCGCGTTCGTGCGTGTGTCCTTTTCGGGTGATGGATGCGGCGCGCATTGGCCGTTTTGCAATGGGCAAGTGATCCCGCAAAATATGGCCGCGCCGATGGCGATCGAATTTACGCATCGGCTGATGACAAGCTTAGACACGATCGCGGCCATTGCGATGTGTGTCTGGTCCTTCTTTGTTTTTCCACGGCGGCATGCGGTGCGGCGCTATGCCGTGTTTTCGGTGGTGTTCTTACTCATCGAGGCGCTGCTGGGGGCAGGGCTGGTGCTGCTGCGGTATGTCGCGAAAAATGAGTCGGCGGGGCGGGCGTGGTATCTTTCGGCGCATCTCACGAATACGATGCTGCTGCTGGCAGCATTGACGGCGACGGCGTGGCTGGCGAATTCTAATGTGGAGCGCGTGAGGTTTCTAAATGCCTCGCGCATGCTGCTGGCCGCCCTCGCTGTTACGGTATTCGTCAGCGTGACTGGAGCGATTGCGGCGTTGGGCGATACGCTGTTTCCCGCTGCCTCGATTGCGGCTGGCCTGCAACGGGATTTTTCCAGTGCATCGAGCATGCTGCTGCGGCTGCGCATGGTTCATCCGATCATCGCCATCCTGGGCGCGGCTTATATTGTTTGGGCAGCCATCCCATTTTTGAGGCGTGTCGATGCTTCGCGCCTGCGGACGGCCGCGGCGCGGGTAGTCACACTTACTCTGTTTCAACTGGTGGTGGGCGCTATCAACATTGCGCTGCTGGCGCCGGTGTGGATGCAACTGTTTCACTTGTTCATGGCGGATATTCTGTGGATTTCTCTGATTGTTCTGGTACTGGAAGCAATCGAGGTGGTTAACAATCAGAGAAAAAGCCCGCCACGTGAGCTCTTCGTGTTGCGCTGATTTTCGGGGGACGCGCGCTACCCTGGAGTGAATGGAGTTACCCCAAGCGGCCCCTGATCAGGTGCGACAAAGGCTGATGGAGCTGCGGGAAGGCCTGCTCACCCTGCACAAAGCGTTGCTCGATTCCGAACGGACCGCCTACGAGATTGTGCATGGAACCATTGCCTCGCCGGGCGCTTTTCTGCAGTTGCTAATCAGCGATAACTGGTTCGCTTGGCTGCGGCCGGTGACCACTCTGCTGGTGCAGATTGACGAGACCTTGGCGGCTAAAAATCCCCCCGCAAGCGCACGCCAGTTCGAACAGCTAATTGAAGACACGCGCGCGCTGCTGTCGCCCTCCCGCGAGTTAGAGGGCTTCTGGAAACGGTACTCTGGGGTAGTGCAACGAGACCCTGGCGTTGCAGTTCTTCACGAAAAACTTGAGAAGCAGTTAGCTTAACGCGGCTCTATCGGTAAGCGGGAATTCCCGTCACTCGCTCACCGATGACCAACGCGTGAATATGGTCGGTACCCTCGTAAGTTTTCACGGTTTCGAGATTGCACATGTGGCGCATGATGGGGTACTCGTCCATGATGCCGTTTGCTCCGAGAAGATCGCGGCTCAGCCGCGCGCAGTCCAATGCGATAGTGACGTTGTTGCGCTTCAGCATGGAGATGTGAGCGGCCTCTACCTTGCCGGCATCTTTCAATTTCGCAACGTGGAAGGCGAGCAGCTGCCCCTTGGTGATCTCGGTAATCATCCAGGCAAGCTTCTCCTGAACGAGCTGATGACTGGCGAGCGGCCGGTCATCAAATTGCTTTCGCGTGACACTGTAGCTGCGCGCTGTTTCGTAACAATCCATAGCAGCGCCGAGAACACCCCAGCCGATGCCGAATCTCGCTTGCGAGAGGCAAGCCAGCGCCGCTTTCAGTCCCTTGGCGCAGGGCAACTGATTTCGTTCGGGAATCGCACAGTCCGAAAAATGCAAACTGGAAGTGACAGAAGCGCGCATCGACAATTTGCCGTGGATGTCGCTGGTTGCAAAACCGCGCGTTCCTTTTTCGACTAGGAAGCCGCGGATGCCCTCCGCCGTACGGGCCCATACGATGACGATGTCGGCAACGGAACCATTCGTGATCCAGGTCTTCTCGCCATTCAAAATCCAAGTGCCGCCGCGCTGTTCAGCCGTCGTCCGCATGGCGGAAGGGTTGGAGCCGAAGTCCGGTTCGGTGAGGCCGAAGCAGCCGATTGCCTGGCCTGATTGCAATTTCGGAAGCCAGTGCTGCTTCTGCTCCTCAGAACCATAAGTAAAGATGGGATACATGACCAGCGCGCCTTGCACGCTGACGAAGCTGCGGAGACCGGAATCGCCGCGCTCCAGCTCCTGCATGATCAAGCCGTACTCGACATTGTTCATACCGGCACAGCCGTAACCATCGAGATTGGCGCCGAAAAAGCCGAGATGGGCCATTTCCGGGATCAATTCTCGCGGGAAAACGGCATTGTTGAAGGCATCGCGGATGACCGGAAGCACGCGCTCATCGACGAACTGGCGGGCAGTCTGGCGCACCATAAGTTCCTGCTCGCTCAGGAGCGAATCGAACTGAAGGTAATCGACGCCGGGAAACCGAGGCACGGCTTCATTTTAGCGAGCGATGAAAATCCGCGGCTCGGAGCTGGCAGTGAGAATCCGTAGTGGATTCCGCAACTACTCTCACAGCGAGGGCTCACCGAAGCGTGCATTGGAGAGGATCGATTGCCATCATTTTCGCGCTGGTTATTAGTGCGATTCGCGTCGATGCACAGGCCGTGGGCGATCCCGAGCTGAATCAGGCGTACAAAGCTTTAGCACAAAAGGATTACGATTCAGCGATCGAGCTGTTCCGTAAAGGCTTGGCTCAGCAACCCGGGAATGCCAATGGACACAAAGATTTGGCGTATACGTTGCTGAAAGCGGGCGAGAATGCGGATGCCCGGGATGAATTTGAAAACTGCTCTCCGCATCAATCCAGGCGACGAAACGGCTGCGCTCGAGTACGCGTTCCTGGCATTTGAAACCAAAAAGCCGATTGAGGCGCGGCGCATGTTCGATCGGCTGCGCCAGAGAGGCAGCGCTGCTACACGATCAACGGCAGAGCAGGCATTTCAGAACATCGATCGGCCTTTAGCGGAAGGAATTGCGCGATGGAAGGAAGCGCTGGCCCGGTCGGCAAATCCGAACGACCGTTCGATGTATAGCGCGCATTGGGAATTGGGCGAATTGGCAGAACTGCGGGACGATTTGCCTTTAGCGGCCGAACAGTATGAGATCTGTCGCAAGTTGAAGCCGGAATTAGGTGAGCTGCTTTTGATCCTGGCTCGGGTCTGGCAACAACTGAATCGAATTGACGAAGCACGAGCGGCGCTTCTGGCGGCCTCTCGGTCGACGGAATCAAGGACGGCGGAACTGGCGTTAGAGCATTTGGACGCACGCTATCCGTATCCATATGAATTCCTGAATGCGTTAAAGCTTGATCCGCAAAACATCGCATTGCGGCGAGAGCTCGCCTTTCTGTATCTGGCGATGCACAAACAAGCAGAGGCGGTGGAACAGTTCGAGCAAGTTCTGACGATCGATCCGGACGATCCATTGGCGCGCGACCAACTGGATGAGCTGAGAGGTTCGAAAAAGCGGCCAGCAAGCTAGTGCAATGACGAAGCCGGCATCTAGCGGGGCCGCGACCTGCTGCATCTATCGACGCGAAGGCAATGGGGAAGAAGAGTCTGGCGATGGGCTATGTGCGGGACGCTCTCAAGTATCTGCTGGAGGCGCAGGAGCAAAATCCTGACGACGCGGAAGTGATGCTGAAACTGGGTTGGGCGTACAACTTGGCCAAGGATGATGCGGATGCAATCGCGTGGTTTGACCGGGCGCGGCATGCGGACGATCCGCAGATTGCCACCGAAGCTACGAAAGCGTTTCACAGTTTGAGCGGAGACGCTCTGCCGCAAACGACGGTATGGACGCTGCCGATGTATTCGTCACGCTGGAAAGATCTTTTCACGTATGGCCAAGTAAAGCGGACCGTACCATTGCCGTGGAAGCGGGCGAATAAGATTATTTCCTTTTATCTCTCGACGCGCTTTATCGGGGACGTGAAAGGTAGCATACCGACTCCGGTGGGACCGGGATATCTTTCCGAGAGTTCGTTCATTCTGGGCGCCGGCGTCTCTTCCAAACCATGGCATCACGTAACGGGTTGGGTAGAGGCGGGCGAAGCCTTCAAATACCTGACCGACAGGCGTGATGTCGGCGCGGCAATTCCCGATTATCGGGGCGGTCTCAACTTTGCCAAAGGATTCGGAAGCCTGCTGGGAAGCGAAACGCCGGGAATGTTCTACGAAACAACAGGCGATGCGATCTATGTGAGCCGGTTCGGTAAGGACTGGCTCTTTTATTCACAGCATCGGGCCGGGCGTACGTTCCAGGCATGGGGCAGGAACATCTGCCCAGCTTCTCTTCAATGTGAACTATGTCCGTGATACGCAGGAACAATATTGGGCAAACACGCTGGAAATGGGCCCGGGGGTGAAAGTGCATCTGCGCTGGATGCCGAAGAACGTTTACTTCTCCGCCGATTTCTTACGCGGCGTGTATCTCAACAATCTATATAATCCGCGAGGCCCGAACTATAACGACATTCGTGTCAGTTTTTGGTTCGCAAAGACGAGATGAGAATTCCGCGTGAAAGCGCAACTCATAGCAGCATTGGCACTTGTTCCCGGTATTTGCCGGCGCAGACACGTTTCAAGTGAGCGGAACGGATGCCATTCCGTGGCGGAAGATCTTCGGCTCTATTGGAATAACGGAGGCCGCGAAGAACAGCGCAAACATTATCGTGGTGGGATCGGAGGCGCAGATGGACATCGCCACGCTGGCCGAAACCCACATCGTTGTCGTGGAGGGCTCAGGCGCGGCGGCGGGCAAATTGGGAATTAGCGTGAAAGCGGAAAACGTTGCGGTGCGACAGATCTGCGATATTCACGCCCTGAAGATGCAGATTATTTGGGAGCAGGCGGTTAGCGCCCCCGGGGTTGAGCTACCTGACGGCTTTCAGATCTTTGCAACTGAGAAGTGGAAGGGAAGTCCAGTGTTGGCGGGCAAACGCACCGAGCACGGGGCAATTCTGTGGATGGCGACGGGGCCCGGCCCGAGCGGAATCGAACGGTATCCATATATACTTCAGGCACTCGTGGATCTTGGATTGGAGTTGCCGGTGCGCAGTACCAATCTGTGGGCGTTCTTCGATTCTTCCTACCGAATTCGCGCTGACGTAGATTACCTGGCGCGGCGCTGGAGGCGAGCGGGCGTCAGTGTTCTTCACGTTGCGGCATGGCACAACGTGGAGCCCGATCCGGTTCAGGACGAGTATTTGAAGGCATTGATTGAGGCCTGCCATCGAAACGCGATTCTGGTTTACGCGTGGCTCGAGTTGCCGCATGTCAGTGAAAAGTTTTGGGCGGACCACCCGGCTTGGCGCGAGAAGACGGCGATCGGGCAGGATGCGCAGCTCGATTGGCGAAAGCTGATGAATTTGCAGAATCCCGATTGCCATCGCGAAGTCGCAAAGGAGATCGGCCAATTGCTTCGGGAGTTTGATTGGGACGGTGTGAACGTTGCGGAACTGTATTTCGAGTCCTTAGAAGGAGCGTCAAATCCGGCGCGCTTCACGCCTATGAACGACGACGTGCGCGAGCAGTTCAAGCGAGCTGACGGATTCGATCCGAAACTACTGTTCGATCCGGAGTCGCCGTATTCGGCGGCAAAGAATCCTGCGGCGCTGAGGAAGTTTCTCGATTACCGGGCTGAATTGGCGTCGCGAATGCAAGCCGATTGGCTGGATGTAATCGATAGCCTTCGATCGGCGAAACCATATCTGGACGTGGTGCTCACGCATATAGATGACCGTTTCGAGCCCGGCATCCGGGATGCGCTGGGAGCGGATATCGCGCGTAGTCTGCCGCTGATTCAGGCCAGGCGTAGCACCTTGCTTGTCGAGGATCCCGCCACGCTGTGGAATCTGGGGGCAGAGCGCTACTCGAAGCTGGCGCAGAAGTACAAAGAGCTGACTCCCGACCGGCGTCAGATTGCCATCGATATCAATGTGGTCGAAAGATATCAAGACGTGTATCCGACAAAGAAACAGACCGGTGTGGAGCTTCTGGAACTGGTGC
The DNA here is from genome assembly GCA_963795445.1 of uncultured Acidobacteriaceae bacterium. Lineage (GTDB taxonomy): Bacteria > Acidobacteriota > Terriglobia > Bryobacterales > Bryobacteraceae > Bog-105. The sequence goes on from CAWCHX010000004.1 coordinate 901,296, forward strand.
ATCAAGCGGCGGTGTCATTCGCGCGAGTTGCCCTGTATTTCGAAAATTCGCTCGAGAAGCAAGATCTCAGTTTACTGCCGGCGGCGGCCACAACAACGACAGCGGTCAAGACCGGTGTCGATGAAATTGAGGTTCAGGCATCTGAGGCTACGCTTGTATCCTGGCAAGGACCGGCTGAAATCGATGGAAAGCTGTGGCCGATCCAGAATGCCGATTCGGTTCTTGCGCCAGCGGGGAAACACCGGTTGAGCCCTGCGATAGAGCGGTCGCCGGTTGCGATTACCGACTTTAATGGCGAGATTCGATCGGCGCTGACCTCGCCGAATCGCGTGGACCTTTCCTATACAAGCCGCAGCCGTGCTCTGGCGATACTGGGTTCGCCGGTCGCGTCGATTGAAGTAGATGGCGCGCCCTTCTGGAAAGTCTCGGGCGGCGAGAACATTACCTCAATATTGCTGCCGGCGGGACAACATGTAGTCACATTCAACGGACCACGGCAGAAACGGTTGCCAAGTGCCCGCCTTGGGCCTGGAAGCGCTGAATCATTTCCCGCTCCTCGCGCAGGTTCAGACTTTTAATGGCATCGGTCACTAGCTCGACGCGCGCGCCGGTCTCCAGCAAGCCGAAGACGGCGCATTGGACACAGAGCTCAGTGACAACACCATATACGACGTAGCGATCAGCTCTCAAGATCGCTAGCAACGGGCGAAGGTTTGGATTAGTGAAGCAGTCGAGCTTCCGTTTCTCCACAATGATCTGATGCGCCTCCTGCACGCGTGCGCGGAGTGCCTCGACCGCTCCATCTGCAGTGCTTAAAATAACCGGCTGATTCAGCAGAGTGCCTGCGGCCTTCTGCTGGCCGACAGTGCCCGCAACGCAGTGCGGCTTCCAAATCTTGAATTCGTCATCATTCTCGCTGTGCGCATCTACAGTCGAAATGACTTGAATGTGATTGGCCGCGGCGAAGCGCGTGAGTTCAGCCAGCGACTTCACGATTTCATTGGCGCCCGGTACAGCGAGCGCGCCGGCTGGGTACAAGAAATCGAGTTGCGTATCGACGTCAAAGAAGACCGTCTTCATGGCCGATCACGACCGCACGAGCTGCATTTCCTGCCGGATTTCCTCAGCAAGTTCCAGCAGACGCGGACTCATCTCAACCGGATAGTGAGCGGATTCATCGAGGGAGCGCAACTCTTTGGGCAGGGCGGCTATCGCGGCTTCAGCCCGGGATCGGCTCTTCGAAAGGGTTGGCGCGGGTTCGACTCGTTCACCCTTGCTGATGATGGGCCGGAGGAGCGGCTCACCTTGAAATTCGCTGTTGCACTCGCTATAGAGTGCCACCATATCGCGATCGGGATAACGATAGATTTGCTTGGCGCCCGGCAAGGTGCTTTTTTCATCGCTGAATTTCGCAGTGTATTGAAGCGTTTTGCCGCGCGTCACTTCTACTAGTTTGTAGACGGCCGATAGCGCGGGCGCATCGGACGAAGTAGCCAGTTGCGTACCTACGCCGAAAGCATCGAATGGCGCGCCGGAGCGGATCAGCTCGGCGACGCGGTACTCGTTCAAATCGTTAGTCGCGAAGATCTTCGCATCCTGCAGACCGGCGTTATCCAGAATGCGACGCACCTCTCGCGAAAGGGCAATAAGATCGCCGCTGTCGAGACGAACCCCCCAAAGAGGTTTTCCCAGTTTCGCCGCCAGGTGAGCGCCTTCTACGGTGTCATACGTATCCAGAAGAAACACAGTGGCGTCACCCAGCAGCTCCTGCAGAGCGCGAAATGATTGCTCTTCATTGGCGAAGGACATAGTCCATGAATGGGCGGCAGTGCCGAATACCGGAATGCCAAATCGCATGCCTGCTTCGGCGTTGCTGGTTCCCGAACAGCCGCCGACATAAGCAGCGCGGCCGGCCAGAATGCCAGCTTCCGGGCCATGAGCGCGCCGGCTACCGAATTCGACTATCGGACGGCCCTGGGCGGCGATCACACATCTTGCCGCCTTTGCGGCGATGGTGGTCTGAAACGCGAACGTCGATAGCAGGTAAGTCTCGACGAGCTGAGCTTGGACCAGCGGAGCGCGGACGATGGCGATGGGCTCATTCGCGAAGATCGGCGTACCTTCGGGCACCGCGAACAAATCGCCGGTGAAGCGCAGATCCCTCAGAAAACTGAAGAACTCAGCAGGAACATTTTGAAGAGCCGGAAGAGAACGCAGATATTCCAGTTCTTCCGGTCGGAAGCTGAGCGCCTGAAGATATTCGACTGCTTGCTCGAGACCCGCGGCGACTAAGAAATTACGGCTTTGCGGGAGCCGGCGTACCGAAAGTTCAAATGTGGCAAGCTCGCCGGCCTTACCGTTGACGAAATAACCCGCCGCCATCGTAAGTTGGTAGAGGTCCGTGTTGAGAGCAGACATAAGAGCTCTTCCGACGGTCCGGTCGCTAGCTACTTCTTGAAGGGTTGGGCCGCTGGCTTGATGGTGTTACTCGCCTCCAGGATATCGTTGACGCCTTTGCCATCGAGTTGGTAGAGAGCGGGCTCATTTCCCCGGCGAGCGATGTATCCATCGTTGACCTTCGCAAACTCGGCTTTTTCGATGCGCTTTCCATCATTCCAGGTCACAGTGACAGCGAATGCCGGAGTCGTGAAACCCGTCGTCACGAACTTGGTGGCGGAAACATCGCGCAGTTTGTCTATCAGCGCTTGAACAGCGCCGGGATCCATTGTCTGCCCATTCACTTTCCAATCCGATCCGCTTCGGACGTAAGTTTTATCGCTCGTTCCTTGCTGAACTTCTAATTTCGAGAGATCGCTGAAGCCGAAGTCGAAGATTTTCTTATTACGAAAATCGTCGAGCGACTTTTCTAGCTGCTTGCCGAGATCCGATGGGATCTTGTAGATTCCGCTTACCACACTACTCTTAGCGTAGTAATCGTCTTTATTCTTGCGTACGTCCAGAGTCTGCGTTCCGGCGGCGTCCGTCACTTTCGCCGTTGTGACAGGTTGGCCGGATGCATAAGCAGCCTCAACTTTCTTAGTGTCTTCCGCGCTGCTGGTGAGATCCATCTTTGCGTCCGTGAGTTTGCGCAAGAGTTCTTCTACCTCGAAACTGTCAGCGCGATACGGTTGCGGCTTGAGTATCTGCCACTCATTCTGATTGTTCTTGCCAAATTCAACGTCAGATTTGGCCGAAGCCAGTTCGATACGCGTGAGTTGATTGGAATCGAATGTAAGCAGACGCTTATCGCGTAGGTCGTTCACGCTCTTATCGAGCGAGCTTTTGGTCGAAGAGGACACTGCGTACACCTTTGGATCCGCTCCCACGCGAGCATAAACGAGAGAGCCGGCGGGAACATCGTCGCCGAAAACGATCTGATCCGACTTACCGTTCGTCTCATGGACGGTTACCGTCAGACTAGGAGTCTTCAGGCCATATTTGCCGAGGTCTGCGGGCTTAGCTTCTACAATATTGTCGGCAGTTATAGGGCTCAGAGCGCCCGCCAAGCTGTTGGCCGCATCTTGATCCGCAGGCAGAGCTTGCGGGCTGGTCATGGCCCATTTCCCGCCCTGATGTTGAAGAGCGAGTATCGTTCCATCCTTCTTGGTCAGATCCAGTTCTTTGATCTGGCCCGCGTTGATGTCGGCCAGCTTGGGTGAGGCGGCGGTGGGAGTAGTTTCGGCGGATTGCGGGTGCCGCTTGGACCACCACACAAGACCACTGAGAGCAGCGAGAACGATAGCTGCTATCAGAAGATTGCGCAACTTCATCTTATTTCTCGCTTATCTCCGTTTCAAGAAAATCAAGATGCCGCCGGCAATGATGAATAGGGGAATCGCGAGAACGTCCCAATAAAAGAAGAAACTCATCTGGCGCTGATTGACGTTCAAGCGGCGGTCCTCAGGTTCCTTGGGACGAATGGAGATGAGATCCTCGTCGGAGGAGAGCCAATTAACCGCGTTTAGCGCGAGATCGCGGTTTCCCTGAAATCCGATGGTTCCGTTGGCGAGGAAACCTGAGGTCCCGATCGCAACCACCCGGCCGGAAGCATTTGGCTTGCCGGTATTGTAGGTGACCGCGGCGCCTAGGACAAATGGCCCCTTCTTGTCCTGAAATTTCGCTAAGTCGCGAGTGTCCAGATGTGTCGTGGCGACGGCCTGGTCGGTCGTGGAAAAGAGTTTGTCTACGGTGGTCTTATCTCCGTTTTTTACTTCGAGAGAGCGCGTAATCGGAAATCCGGTGGCCTCCTTCAGATCGGCGACAATCGGTTGCGAATTATAAGTCGTGACCAGCGGCATGTCCGGCCCGATGTTGAAGAGTTGGCCGATGGGATTCTGCTCGAGTACCAAGTCTTTGTCTTCGGTCACGCCCCAGCTTTGGAGGAGATCAAGCAAGGCCGAGTTTTGAGCGATGTGCTCCTGCTCGAAATCCAGAGGTGGGTCGAGAAGAATCATCGCCCTGCCGCCGCCTTCGACATAGCTTTTAATCGCGCTTACTTCGTTGGCGGTATAGTCGGCTCGCGGACCTGCGACGACAAGGACGTTGCAGTCGGAAGGGACAGCTGTTTTATCGAGCAACGTGACGGGATCGGCTTCGTAGTTGTCACGCTGAAGCAGCGTTTTGAAAGCCGATAGGCCCGTCTCTTGCGTGTCGTCGAGGGCGTGTTCTCCACTTCCCGAAACGAAGCAGACCTTTCGAACACCTTTCAGATCCTTCAAGAATGCTCCAGTGAGGCCTTCCTCTGTCAGCGCTTTCGCTTCTTCCCGGCGTGGGCCAATCTCAACGTAAGCAGTTCCGGCAAACCGTACGCCATAAGCTCGCGCGACCGTCGGCTGTTTCTCAACATCGATGTATTGCACGTGGATCTTTGGCGAAAGATTCTTATAACGGTCCAGCATTCCCTTGGCCTGATCGAAGCCGCTGCCCTTATCGATGTAGGTAATGGTTGCGTCCGTTTTCAGGTTCTTGACAAGTTTTTGCGTCTCTTGGGAAAGGGTAAAGCGTTTGTTGCTGGTAGTGTCGAATGTCTTGTTGAAGCGCGGCATTTCCGCCAGCCAGTTGATCACGATCAGGATTGCAATCACAACGATCGTGTAGAGAGTGGCGGTCGCGCCGTAACGTGCCTGGCGAGCGGCGATGGTGTCTTTGGCCGGCTTCAGAGTTGTTTCGGTCGGATTTTGCTCTGCCATTACGATCTCCACCGCAGCGATTCAAGAGAACGAGAAGTCAGAAAGAGGCCGAAGAAAATCATAGAAAGGTAATAGATCAAATCTTTTGTGTCGATGACGCCTCGCGAAAAGCTATCGAGGTGACTGACGACCGAGAGCTGATAAAAGAATTGCCCTATCGGCGAGGTGCTGTAAGAAGACCAGCTTGCAATCCACAGAAGTAGCGAGGCCGCGAAGCCAACCGCCCCAGCGACAATCTGATTTTTTGTGAGTGTCGAAATGAAAGTGCCTAAGGCCAGCAGGCAGCACCCCAACAAAAACAGCCCCAGGAAGCCCGTGGCGACCGGTTTCCAATCCGGATTGCCATAGATAAACAGGAACAAGTAATCGATGAACAAGACCACCAGCAAAGAACCATACATAAGTACGGCAGAGAGCCACTTGCCTAGAACGATTTCGAGATCGTGAACCGGAGAAGTAGCCAAGAGTTCGATAGTTCCTTGCCGTTTTTCTTCCGCAAACAACCGCATTGTGATCAGCGGGATTAGAAACAGCCCGACCACCGCGATATTTGAAAACAACGGAGCTATGACCTGTTCATTGACGTTCATCGGATAGGATTGGCCGCTCATCTGGCTCTCAATGGAGGAGCGCACAAAGAGCGCCGTCAAATCATAGGTGAAAACTCCGCTCAAGAAACCGAAGATCGTGAGTAAGACCCAGGCTATGGGGGAAACGAAATAGGCATAAAGCTCGCGACGGCAAATTGTCCAGATGTTCCTCACTGCACACCTCCAGCGACGGGTTCGGTTGAGGGCTGAACCGTGGCTCCGGTTAGCCGCAGGTAAACGTCTTCGAGCGACATCGTTGTCGATTTGAGCTCGAGCAGATCCCATCCTGCCTGAACAATCGCGCGAGCTATGTCCCCGCGCGGATTGCTCTCCGGTAGGCCTTCTACTTCGAATATCACCTTGTCTGGCGAGGCGATTTTCTCGACAACTTTGCCGATACCAGGAACCTCCTCGAGCTTTCGTTGCACATCCACGGCGCCGGCGCGTCCGGCCGTATCCACTTGGACCTGAATGGCGTTTCCCGCGCCGCGGTTCTTCAGATTTTCGACAGAGTCCGTGGCTTCAAGGCGGCCTTGGTTAATGATGATAACTTTGCGGCAGACCGCCTCTACCTCGGGAAGAATGTGTGTACTTAAAATGATCGTGTGTTCCCCTGAAAGACTCTTGATCAGCTCGCGCGTTTCAGTGATTTGCTTGGGATCGAGACCGGAGGTGGGTTCGTCGAGGATAAGAACGTCAGGGTTGTGAATGATGGCCTGCGCCAATCCGACGCGCTGCCGGTAACCTTTCGAGAGCTTCGAAATAAGCTTCGATTTAACGTCGGCGATGGCACAACGCTTCATAACCTCTTCGGTACGGTTCTTCACTTCCCGGGCTGGAATATTTTTCAACCGCGCGATGAACCTAAGGTAATCTTCCACGCTCATTTCGGGATAGAGCGGCGGCGCTTCGGGTAAATAGCCGATGCGCTTCTTGACCTCGAATGGCTGCTCGAAAACATCAAAACCAGCGACCGTCGCCCTGCCCGCGGTGGGCGGCAGAAAACAGGTCAGCATGCGCATGGTGGTGGTTTTTCCAGCTCCATTCGGACCGAGAAAACCAACGATATCGCCCTTTTCGACCGAGAACGAAATACTGTTCACGGCGACATGGCGTGCATATTTCTTTGAAAGACCTTCAACCTGAATCATATGGTTAGACAGAAAAGACTTGGCTCAACCGTATACTTTGAGCCTGGTACCTGCGCTGCGCCGAGCTAGAAACATCCAGGCAGACGGTGCGACGCTTGAAATATCCAGAATAGTCAAGCCGCGAAATCGCTGTCAATTGAGACGGATCAGCGGCGTAATCGTTTGAAGTACGGCTGTGGATTACACGGAGCGCTTTCCTCACTCACCCAAGCCTAAGCCGATAATTTGAAATCCAGCATCTACAAATACTATGTTTCCAGTAACTCCGCGTCCCAGATCACTGGCAAGAAACACAGCGGTATCAGCTACCTCAGCCGGATCCGTATTTCGGCGCAAGGGCGCAATAGCAGCCGCCTCGACCATTGAGTTAGAGAGGCCTTTGACGGCGCGCGCTGAAGCGGTTTTGATGGCGCCTGCGGAGATGGCATTCACGCGAATACGAGATGGCCCCAGCTCACTCGCCAGATAACGAACGCACGCTTCCAGCGCCGCTTTCGCAACACCCATTACGTTGTAGTTTTGTACTACTCGGGTGGAACCCAAATAAGTCAACGTAGTAATGGCTCCGCCCTTTGCCATAAGTGGCGCAACCGCTCGAGCAACGGAAACGAGAGAATAGGCGCTCACTTCCTGGGCCAGCAGATAGCCATCGCGGCTGGTTTCCAAAAACGGGCGGTTCAGATCTTCTTTGTTTGCGAACGCGATGCTGTGCATCACAGCATCGATCGAAGGCGCGACGCTCTTGAGTTCCGAGACGAGATGATCAAGATCCTCCTGCTTCGTTACGTCGCAATTCAAAATCTTGACGGCCTTCAGGTCGGATCCCAATTCTTCCACGGTCTCGCGCTGTCGCTCACCCTGATAAGTAAGCACAAGCGAGGCGCCTTCACGCACGAAGGCTGAAGAGATAGCGTAGGCGATACTCCATTTGTTCGCGACACCGAGCACAAGGGCGACTTTGCCCGCGAGCAGTTGTGGCATGAAAATGCCATTGTAACGTGCGATGCTCAGAATTCGTATTCGGGTGGAGTGATGCCTTTCGCCCGCAGATACATCTCCGCTGAGGCACGATGATGCGTCGTATGGTCGAGCATCCCGAGCAGCATGCCGAGACCCGTTCTAGCGCCTCCTTCGGCCGTGTAGGTCTTCGAAAGCTGTTCTGGCGTGAGGCTCGAAACCGTTTCGCTCGCGTGATCGAAGGATGTCTTAATGTAGGCGATCACGTCCTCTTTGCTCAGCGACTTGGGCTTGGTTGGATTCACCTTCTCACCGGAGAACACGCTCAGAAAATAGCCCAAATCTTGAGACAGGTGGACCATCTGCTGGGCAAAGCTCATTTGCGGGGCAGTGAGTTTGAAATCGTAGTTTTCGGCGGGCATCGCCTCCGCCACTTTCAGCGTGAAGTCGCGCGACGTTTTGAGATGTTTCAGGACCGTTGCCTTACAATCGTCTTGCGCGCGGACCGGGATGACGATGGCGCTCGCGAGCAACAGAAGCAAAGAGATTTTGTGCATAGTCACCTTTGGGACAAGTCTACTCGAAAGCGCGATGGCAAACCAGAGAGCCCGCGCTATCATCAAGACGATTGCGGTCACATTGTCTCGGAGGATAAGGCCCAGTGAGCCACTTAGAACGAGTCGCTTCCATACTAGGAACGCTGTTGGTAGGAATCGCGGCCTTTTTAGTTGTTTCCGAACGCCACGCGAATAACCGGGCGCAGCGAAATCCACCGCCAGTCGAGGAACTCGCGCAAGAATTGAAGCAGGCCTGGTCCGGCTATCACAATCGCTGAGCCTGAAGTCGCGGGATGTGGCTTCTCCGGAAAGTAGTCGACGAGCCGAAATTTTCGCCACTCTTGCGGATTCTGGGGAGCGCTTATCTACGGTTCAGCCCGTTTGTGCTTCACATCGATTACTCGCGAAACGATGCAATGGGAAGAGCAGCCTGTCTGGTCGAGGGGTGGTTCGCGTTCTCCGACAAGAACTCGACATTTTCTTTGCGGATCAATAATGTCGATTTGACATGGGCGAAGCTGGACCGCCCGGATTTGAAACGGATCTTTGGCGATGGGCGCTATCAAGGGTTTCGCGCCGTCTTTGACCTAAGTAGAATCCAAGCTGGGACCGGTTCAGCCGACGCAAGAATCAGTCTGGAACTTATGAGCAATGGAGGCCCGGTAGCTCGGAAGAAATTGCAACTGAGCGGGGAAACCAGTTGTGCAATCCGGAGGCTTCCGTTGTCAATAGCAGCCAAAAGCGTGCATGGCTACGGCAGCACGTCGCCTGTCCGCTGTGCCCGGCAGGAACGGGAACAGTAGAATTCATTGGAGAAACCGCGCGCTGTCTGAAGTGCGGAGAAGAGTTTGCGTATGAGGCTGGCGTCCTCAATCTGCTGCCGCCCGATTTGAAACAGCAGTTTCGGATTGAGGACTGGATCGATATTTCCGCCCACGATTATGACGGGGTCGCGGCGGGGATCATTCACGAGGTTCATGTCAAAGGCGGAAAGGTTCTCGATTGCGGATCGGGGCTGCGGTCGAATGTTGACGAAACTGTGATCTGCCTGGACGTTGCCGCCTTTCCAACGGTTGACATTCTCGCTGTCAATCAAAGACTGCCATTTCGCGACGCAGCGTTCGATGCAGTCCTTTCGCTGAACGTGCTGGAGCACGTTACGGATCCTTTCACGTGCGCGTCTGAATTGATCCGGGTCCTGAAGCCGGGCGGAACGCTCTATTGCTGCATCCCTTTTCTGCAGCCGGAGCACGGCTTCCCCAATCACTACTTCAACGCCACTCGCTCCGGCCTCCGGCAGTTATTCCCAAAGGACCTGGAATTGATCGATCACTTCGTTCCCCGCTCCGGGGAGCCTGTGTGGACGCTTCACTGGTTTCTATCCTGGTACGCAAAACGACTGCCTCGTAAAGCGAGCGAGAAGTTTCTGAATATGCGTTTACAGGAGATTCTCGATACCTCACCGGCCATGCTGCTGGATGAGCCGTGGGTGGCAGAACTCTCTTCGGAGGGTAAATGGCAGTTGGCATCTACCACTGCGGCAGTTTTCCGAAAGCCCGCGGAGAGTTAGGAAACAGCCGCCTTCTCGTCCTATAAAATCGAAGTCTAATGCCAAAAAACGCGTTGGTCACCGGGTCTTGCGGGCTGATTGGATCTGAAGTTTGCCTCCATTTGGCGCGCCACGGCTTCCGCATCTTCGGTGTCGATAACAATGAGCGAGCTGTGTTTTTCGGACCTGAGGGCGACACCAGTTGGTCGCTACAGCGCCTGCGCGCGAATATGCCGGATTACGCGCATTCCGATCTTGATATTCGGGACCGCGAGGGAATTCTCCGGTTAGTGGCGGAGGTAAAGCCGAATGTCATTATTCACACAGCGGCGCAGCCATCTCATGACCGTGCCGCTGCTATTCCGTTCGATGATTTCGATACGAATGCAGCCGGCACGCTGAATCTGCTCGAGGCCGCGCGACGCGCTTGCCCGGACTCGCCGTTTGTTCACATGTCGACGAACAAGGTGTACGGCGACCTTCCTAACACGATCCCGTTGCGAGAGCTGGAAACGCGTTGGGATTATGACGATCCGAAATACCAGCACGGAGTTCCTGAGACTTTCTCGATTGACCAATCGAAGCATTCAATTTTCGGAGCATCGAAGGTGGCGGCTGACGTTATGGTCCAGGAATATGGACGTTATTTCGGCATTCCCACCTGCTGCTTACGGGGCGGGTGTTTAACCGGGCCGAACCACTCAGGCGTGGAGTTGCACGGCTTCTTGAGCTACCTGGTGCGTTGCAATGTCGAGCAGCGGGAATACAAAGTTTTCGGCTATAAGGGCAAGCAGGTCAGGGACAATATTCATTCCGAAGATGTCGCCAATTTTATTCTTGCGTTCTCTCAAGCGCCGCGATGCGGTGAGGTCTACAACATCGGCGGGGGAAAAGAGAACGCGTGCTCCGTGCTGGAGGCGTTCTCGATGGTCGAGCAATTAACAGGCAAGCCTCAGAAGTATACGTATGTCGATCAGAACCGCATCGGAGATCACATTTGTTACTACAGCGATCTCCGTAAAATGAAGGCGCATTATCCAGGGTGGCAAATTACGCGGCCGCTGCCGGACGTGTTTCGAGAAATCGTCGAGTCGTGGAACGTACGGCTTGGTCGAGAGTCACAAGTTCCCGCTGGCGTTGAGTAATGAGAATCCTGATCACTGGGATCTGCGGATTCGTCGGCAGCCGTCTGGCGATCTCTCTGAAAGAGCGGCTCGCCAACGCCGAGGTTACAGGCATAGATAATCTCCTTCGGCCCGGCTCGGAAGGCAATCGAACGGACCTCGGTGCGCGGGGCATTGGCTTCTTGCACGGCGATCTGCGCATGCAAAGCGATGTCACGGCGCTTCCCGATTGCGATTGGGTGATTGACGCCGCCGCTAACCCGAGCGTTCTGGCGGGCGTCGATGGACGATCGAGTCCGCGCCAAGTCAGTGAACACAACCTTGCGGGTACGCTCAACATCCTGGAATACTGCCGCGAACGGAAAGCCGGATTAGTGTTGTTGAGCAGCAGCCGTGTTTACTCGGTGAGAGATCTTGCCGCTCTCCCGATGAGGGAGCACAATGGCGCGTTCGTTCTGGACACAACGAAGGTGTTGCCGGGCGGAGTCAGCGAGGCGGGAATCAGCGAAGCATTTCCCGTGCGCCAGCCGGTGTCACTCTACGGAGCGACGAAGCTGTCTTCCGAGATCATGGGCATCGAGTATGGGCTGACGTTCGGTTTCCCGGTCTGGATTAATCGCTGCGGCGTGCTTGCGGGAGCGGGTCAGTTTGGCACGGCTGAACAGGGTATCTTTTCTTACTGGTTGCATGCCCATGCAGCGGGTTTGCGCTTGCGTTATATCGGGTTTGGAGGTTGCGGATACCAGGTTCGCGACGCATTCCATCCCGGCGATCTGGCAGATCTGATCGCGATGCAGGTGCGCCGCGATCCGCCCCCGGATGCGATATACAACGCGGGAGGCGGCCTAGCCAATGCTATGTCGCTAGCTCAACTGAACGCCTGGTGCGATCAGCGCTTCGGCAAGAACCAACCGGAGTCCGATTCGCGCCCACGGCCGTTCGACATTCCGTGGCTCATCATGGACAGCCGGCGAGCCGCTGGCGACTTTGGCTGGGCTGCGAAGCGGCCGTTGAGTTCGATCCTGGACGAGATCGCAATTCACGTGGAAAAGAACCCGGAGTGGCTGGCTCGCTGCGGGGTGAAATGAAATCACGAGCGCCCCGCCCGAACAGAGGTCCTTTGCGCTTGCTTACCGTCGTGATCCCGGCGCGTGACGAGGAGGGATGTATCTCGTCTACGGTTGAACACCTTTATGTCGAACTCCGATTGCATGGGGTGCCGCACGAAATTGTAGTGGTCGACGATGGCAGCACGGATTCGACCTGGCAAAAACTCGTTGAATTGCGCGATCGGGTCCCGACCCTTCATCCGTTGAAGAACGAGGGCCTGCATGGATTCGGTCGTGCCATCATCCTTGGCTTCGATCGCATGGATGGTGACGCGGCCGTGGTCATGATGGCGGATGAATCAGACGATTGCCGCGACGTGGTCAGATATTGGGATCTCCTCAATGAGGGATGGGACGCCGTATTTGGTTCTCGCTTTGTGAAGGGCGGGGGCGTGATCGATTATCCGTGGCTCAAACTGAAAGTCAATCGAATTTCAAATTTGTTTATTCGTCTGATGTTCGGAGTCAAGCTGAACGATACGACGAACGCCTTCAAAGCTTACCGCCGTTCAGTGATAGAAGGATGCCGGCCGTTCCTTTCGCCGCACTTCAATTTAACGGTTGAATTGCCCTTGAAGACGATTGTTCGGGACTATACCTGGACAGTGATTCCGATTACCTGGCGCAATCGCAGGACGGGAAGCCCCAAGCTCAAGATCAAGGAGATGGGCAGCCGTTATCTTTTCATCTGTCTTTACGTCTGGATGGAGAAATATTTCAGCCGCGGTGATTACAGGCGGGACGCTTAACGCTCCAACGCCGCGCGGCCGGCAATCAGCGCGTTTTCTTGCATTGCTTTCAGGGCTGCCTGGACTTGAGGATCGTGTTGTGCCTGAATTTCGTCGCCCTTATCCACGCCGCGGGCCTGCATAACGATTTCTTCTTTCAGTCGAATGCTGATCCAGGCGCGCTCTTCACTCCATTCCGCCATGCTTGGTTGGATGCTGCGCCCCGATAGAAAAACTTTGAATTCGTCCAGAATTTCGGGCGTTATCTCGAACGAGCCAGGCAGGCTTGAGTGGGAGGAAAGATATTCAGTTGCAAAAGATGTCACCGCGCCGCTTGCGTCCAGCACCGTCTCCAGCCGGTTCAGCGCGGCAGGATAGACCCGGATATCGGGCTGTATTCCGCCGCCCCCGGTGACTGTGCGTCCTTTATCGGTTTTATAGCTAGGACGGTCTACCGCCGGGTTGTTGCTGAAAGTTTCCGAAAGAGCAGAATTTCGCAGCGGCCGCTGGATGGAGCGTCCGCTCGGAGTGTAATAGAAGGCGGTGGTAATGGCAAGGCCGGCTCCATCTGAAAGCGGCACAACGCTCTGCACCAAGCCTTTGCCGTAGCTGGGTTCACCCACGATAATCGCTCTATCGTGGTCCTGCAATGCACCGGAGAGAATTTCCGATGCGCTAGCGGTCTTCTCATTAATCAGAACTGCGAGTTTGAATTCGTACGGCACGGCGTTTTTCGGTACGTCCGCGATTTCGATTTCGCTGGCGCGGCCCTTGGCAGTCAAAATTCTTTGTCCGGGCCGGAGGAACATCGAAGCGGCATCGAGCGCTGCCTTTACCACTCCACCCGGATTGTTGCGAAGGTCCAAAACCAGCCCGCGCAAGCCATTTGGACCCAGCTTCTCGATTGCGTCTCGTAACTGCTTCGCAGTTTGGAGATCCCAGCTGGCAATGCGAATATATCCAAAGCCCGGCCGTACAAAGAAAGCTCGATCGACGCTGGGCGAATCCACCAGTTCGGGCGTCAATGTGAACTGCAGAAGCTTGGCGGAACCCTGCCGCCGGATATAGATCGCGATCTTCTGTTGCCGCGCCTCAGTCAAGAGCTCGATGATCTGTTCCGGTTCGAGCGACCGTATGGCCACATTGTTGATGGCAATGAGTTCATCTCCCGGCTGAATACCGGCCTTGCTCGAAGGGGTTCCGGGGAGTGTCTGCAGGAAGATCACCTGGCCCGGCACCACCGAGACAATACTGCCGAATCCCTTCTGCTCGGAGTCTTCCATTTGCCTGAGTTGTTCAAATTGAGCCGGATCGAAAAATTGAGTGTGGGGGTCAAGCTGCCGGAGCATGGAGGGAATGGCGCCTTCGTAAATCAGCTTGTCGACGGGCTGTTGATCTGCGCCTTGGGTTTGGATGGTGGAAAATACTTCAACGAATTCTTGCAGCAGGGGCACTAAGTCTTGGGCAGGATCGCTTGGAGTCTTAGGGGTCTGAGCCCCTAGAAGGGCCGCGAATGCAAGCGAGCACAAACAATGGCTTCCGCTGTTTCTTAACAGATTCAAGATTCTATTTTCTCTCGTCGTAATGGGGCCATAGAACGGAACAGCCACCTAGATGGTATTTCATCTAGGTGGCTGCGCGTTGAAGCTTGTGGCCGGGACGATTTTCCCTGCTACTTGCGGGAGGAAATCCTGCTTAGCGTATGAATAAAGTGCTCTGCTTCAGCCGGCACGTGGGGATGTCCGTTCAAAATTTCCTTGTTGCTAATCTCGCTGCCGTACAATTCACGATTGGCTTCACCATCACTGGTTACCGCTGCGCCGCTAAGATCAAGTCCGCCGAAGAGTCCGCGCGACCGCGAATAAGTCAAAATCTCGGCGTGCATCTCAGCGTCGGTCATTGCGGAGGAATCACGTCCTATCGGTCCCGCCGCGGCGGATGCTTCCCCGCCCAGCTGGAATTTGTCGCTCAGCAGATGCTCCATTCCACTCTGGTTCATTACGAGCATAATTACGTCAGTTTCTGCTCCTCCGATCAAAAGACCGAACTTGCCGCCGGAAATTCTCAACGAGCCGGGGGCGCTCCAACCTACGCCGCTCCCTTTACGGCAAGTGAAAAATCCTTTCCCGTACTCGGCTCCCACGATAAAGCCGCCCTTCTTGAGGTTCGGAATTACCACCACACATGTGGCCTTGCTCAACAAGTCCTGTGGGATGCCTTTGTCAGATGCGTTCATCATCGCGTTCAAATCTTCAGTCGCCGCCGCTAGCCGTGAGGCCGCGTCCTTTTGGGCAAACGCTGGAACGGCAATTATCGCCGCCGCCAACAATGCTCCCGCAAAAACCTTCATGATCACTCCTCCTACTTTCTTCCTATTTAATTGTTCCAGTGCGGACCTTCGCTCGCATTAATGAGACGTAGGTTGCACGAAAGATTAAACATGCTGATTTCGTCTTGAACAGGCCCCATAGCGTGAAAATCTATTCACGAATTTCCGTCATTTGAATACGTTTCGCTATTTCTTTGGCCAAGCGAATGCAATCGGGGATGCCGACGCCTTCATAAGCGTTCCCGACCAGATGCAGGCCCTGACAGTCGGTTGTCAATTGGGCGATCCTCAAACGCCGCTCCAGGTGACCCACAATGTATTGCGGCATCGAGCTGGGCCAGTGCTGAACCAATGTGACCGCCGGAGTTGCTTCGATGCCCATGAGGCGCTGGAACTCTCCCCGGACGAGCTGAATAACGATGTCTTCCGGACTCTTCAGGAGTTGCGGTAGCCTGAGGGTCCAGGATGAACGCTCTCAGCGCGACGAGATGCTCAGGAACCCTGGAGGGAAATTTGGTACTGACCCAAGTTGCGGCTGAAATTGTCTGACGCTCCGCCCGAGGCACGAGAAAGCCGAAGCCATCCAAGGCGTGTTGGAACTGCACTCGCCGGTAGACGAGCGTCACCAGAATTGCTGAGGAATAAGGGATGGCAGCCAGCTCCGCGGCGAGAGGAGGCGAGGCGGTTTCAATGAGCTTGGCTCCGCAATGGGCTGGGCACGCCAAGACGACCTGATCGGCATCGATTGACTGTCCCTCGGTGCAAACTCGCCAACCGGTTGCTGTCCTTTCGACTTTCGCGGCGTTGAGGTGTAACACGCTGGCCGCTCCTGCGATTGCCTCGGCAAGCGAATCGGTCAGGCTTTGCATCCCGCCACGAAAGGACTGGAACAGACTGCCGGTTTGAGAGCGGGTCCGGCGCTCCTGGCGGACGCCTTCGATCAGGCTTCCGTACTCCCGCTCGTAGGCTAGGAATCGCGGTAGTACGCTTTCTGCGCTCAAGGCCCTGGCATCACCTCCGTAGACACCGGAAAGGAGTGGTTCCGCGGCTTTATTGAAGACTTCTTCTCCGAAGTGGCTTTTCACTAGTTCTTCGACTGAAACGTCGCCGGGGCGTTGGCGGGGAGGGAAGCGTGTTTCCAACAGGAAGCGCAGTTTCGTTCGGGCGCTGAAGAAATTGGAACGGAGAGCAGGCCATAATTGCGCTGGGGCCATCATCACCATTCCTTTTGGCATGGGAAGCAGGTGGCCGTGCGTGACCACGAAAATGCGCCGCTGATCGTCGTTGGAGTGGATGATCTGGCTTTTCAGATCGCCCAAGTCCTCCGCGAGCTGGGTGACCGAGGGCTTAGCCGCGAGATAGCTATCCGGGCCAGCTTCCAGCTGGCAACCTTGGATGGAGTCGGTTCTGATTAAGCCACCCAAGCGGCCGGATTTTTCGATGATTGTGGAAGATAGCCCGAGCTTTGCAAGAAAGTAGGCAGTGGATAGGCCGGAAACGCCGCCGCCAACAATGACTACACGCGCCGAAGGCACAGTTACCTATGGAAATCTCTGACAATCTGAACGACTGCCTTCACGTTCTCTACTGGTGTGTCAGGCAGGAGGCCATGTCCGAGATTCACGATGTGCCCTGGGCGCGAACCAGTGCGGCGTAAGAGGTCCGTCACTTTGGTGCGAAGCTCAGGCAGCGGCGCGAACAAAGCCGCGGGATCGAGATTGCCTTGTATGGCAGAACGATACCCGATATCCATCCAGGCTTGGTCGATATTTATGCGCCAATCGACGCCGATGACATCGCCGCCGGCGGCGTGAAGCTCACGAAAGAAACCGGCCGCGCCCGTGCCGAAGTGGATCACGGGGACGCTGACAGCGCGAATCCGTTCGATGAGCGCGCGCGAGTAAGGTTGAACGTAGCGAACGTAATCTTCAGGGCTTAACGCGCCGACCCAACTATCGAACACCTGAATAGCGCGGGCGCCGGCGCTGACTTGCAGAATGGCGAAATCCCCCAGCACGTCCACAAGTTTGCCCATGAGGCGGCGCCACATGGTTTCGTCGCCGAACATCAGTTTCTTAGTTTTGAGGAAAGTCTTAGAGGGACCGCCCTCGATGATGTAGCTGGCGAGAGTGAAGGGAGCACCGACGAAGCCGATTACCGGAACCTTTCCGGCGAGAGCGCGCGTGACCAGTTTGATCGACTCGCCGACATAACCCAGCTCATCTGTCCGGTTGATGGACAAGGCATCGATATCTTCCGGTTCAGTGATGGGATTCTCGATGGCCGGACCTTCGCCGCTCACGAACTCGAGTTTTAAGCCCATAGGCTCGACGGGCAAGAGAAGATCGGCAAAGATGATGGCGGCATCAACGTCGAGAATCTCGACCGGCTGGAGAGTGACGGCGGCTGCCAGTTCCGGCTTCTTGCAAATTTCCAGGATGCCGTGTTTGGCGCGGATGTCTCGATATTGCTTCAGGTAACGACCGGCTTGGCGCATGAACCACACCGGGCGCACATCGGTGGCGCGGCGGCGGCATGCATCGAGAAATCTGCCTCCGCCTAAGGGCGCCAAGCGCATGCATTCTCCACTAGCTGGATTGATGTTCGTCGCGCGGGCGTCCACGGCGAACCCGTTTTAGAAGATGTTCAAGCCTTCCATCCGCAGCCGCGTCCACGTCGGCTTCGAAGTGCAACTCCGGTATGCGGTAGAGACTCAAACGCTCCGCAAGCTGGTGGCGCAAGAAACGGCGCGCACCCTCGAGTGCCCGGATGGTTTGCGCGTGGGTGCCGGTCTCGCCCAAGTGAAGACGTACTTGGGCGTGCCGCATGTCGGGCGATACCAACACCTCCGTGACCATAGCTTCGCCAATTCGTGGATCGGAGAGCTCATAGGCGATCAACTCGCCCAATTCCTCGCGTAGCGCTTCCGAAACCCGTTTGGCTCGGTAGCTATCCATTTTGCCTCCGAATAGTAATGCTACATCCACGCCGTGGTGGTCCCGGCAAGAGCGCCGCCCAGAACGCTGGCTGCATGGGCCTCTACTGCCTGGAGGACTTGTTCCGCGCGGACGCGGTCATTCGAGACCGTGACGGCGGCAACGACTGAATTCTGCCAAGAATCCAGAAAGTCTATCTCGGCCACCGAAACGTTGAAACGTCCCCGCAAGCGGTCTTTCAGGCTTTTCACAACATGCCGCTTCTCTTTGAGAGAATGCGAATCTTCAACGTGAATCTCGAGCGTCAAGACGCCGATTGCAGGCATAAGCCGGAAGCGTGCTATTGCGCGACCGGCAACTGCGCCGCAATGCGCTCCATAGAGAAAGCTTCCAACACATCGCCGACCTGGACGTTGTTAAAGTTCGCGAGCGATATACCACATTCGAGGCCGTTCTTAACCTCGCTGGCATCATTCTTAAAGCGCTTCAGCGCCTCGATGCGGCCGGTATGAACCAGGTCACCACCGCGCATGACGCGGACTTGGCTGTCGCGACGAATGGCGCCATCGGAAACAAAGCAACCAGCGATTGTGCCGACTTTGCTGATCCTAAATGTTTCGCGCACTTCAGCATGTCCCTGAATTGTCTCTTTGAAGACCGGTTCCAGCAAACCGGTCATGGCGAGTTTCACTTCGTCGATTAGTTCATAGATGATGCTATGCTGCCGGATTTCGACTTTCTGTTGTTCCGCGGTGGATTGCGCGCTGCGCTCCGGGCGAACGTTGAAACCGATGATAAGCGCCTCAGAGGCGGAACCCAACAACACGTCGTCCTCGGTGATTGCGCCGACGCCCGCGCGAAGTACTCGAACCCGCACTTTCTCATTGGAGAGCGCCTGCAAGGTGTCAGAAAGCACTTCCGCGGTTCCGCCGACATCGGCCTTAATGATCAAATTCAGATCCTTCAGGTCCCCTTCTTTAAACTGCCGGTGCAAGGAATCGAGGGTGGCAACGCGAGCGCCCCTAGCCATAGCCACATCGCGGGCCTTTGCTTCTCGATAAATGACGATCTGCTTGGCTTTGGAGGTATCGGAGACGGCCTGAAAACTATCGCCCACCTCCGGCAGGCTTTCGAGGCCGATTACTTCGACAGGCATTGACGGCTCGGCGTCCTTGACGGAGTTGCCGCGGTCGTCAAACATGGCGCGAACTTTGCTGAACAGGGCGCCGCAAATGAAGAAATCGCCCACGTGAAGCGTTCCATTGCGGACCAACATGGTGGCGACGGGCCCGCGTCCTTTGTCGAGCTTGGCTTCGAGAACAGTACCGAGCGCAGGACGGCCGGGGTTAGCCTTCAGGTCTTGCAGGTCGGCCACGAGCAGAATCATCTCGAGCAGCAGATCGAGGTTCTGACCCTTCTTTGCGGATACCGGAACCATGACAACATCGCCGCCCCAATCCTCGGCGAGAAGACCGCGATCGGCAAGCTGCTGTTTGACGCGCTCAGGCTGCGCATCCGGCTTATCGATCTTGTTGATGGCCACGATGATTGGCACGGCGGCCGCTCGCGCGTGGTCGATGGCTTCGAGCGTTTGAGGCATGACGCCATCGTCAGCCGAAACAACGAGGACGACTATATCGGTTACCTTGGCTCCACGGGCGCGCATGCGAGTGAAGGCCTGGTGGCCAGGAGTATCGATAAAAACGATCTTTCGATTGTTCTTCTCGATGTAGTAAGCGCCGATGTGCTGGGTAATGCCGCCGGCTTCCTTGCCGGCCACGTTAGTCTGGCGAATGGCATCGAGCAAAGAAGTTTTGCCGTGGTCAACGTGGCCCATGATGGTCACCACAGGCGCACGCTTCACGAAATCCTTGGTCTCTTCGGCGAGCTGAAGGTCTTGCGTACTCTCTTGCTCGTAGCTGACCTGGTTTGTGGATGCGCCAAACTCACGCGCCAGCTCCTCGGCCAACTTTACGTCCAGAGTTTGATTAATGGTCGCAAAAAGCTTCTTGGTTTCGACCAGTTTCTTGATGACCAGGTTGGCCTTGACGCCCAACTTTTCAGAGAGCTCTTTTACGGTTACGCCTTCGGCGACAGTGATCTCCCGGTCGATGGGAGGCGGCTCCATGGCGGCGCTGCGTTTGGATACACGCTCGCGGAGATTGCCCTCCTGTTCCTCGCGTTTACGGTTGGCTTGCCGCCCGACGGGCTTACCCTGATGCCGGCGCTGTTGCTCGGTAGGAGGCGGCGCTGGCGATTCCGGCCGTAGAGTGGTGGGATGCATGGGCCGCAGGCCGGGGCGGCGCAGTCCGGGCTGGACGAATCCACCCGGAGCTCCGGGACCTCGCATGAGCGGCTGACCGGGACGCACCGGTCCGCGGTAAAGCGGTTGGCCGGGCGCGGGCGCAGGACGGCCGGGAGCTCCGGGGCGCGGAACGGCAGGCGCGGCAGGTCCGGGACGAAGCTGAGTTTGCTGTTTCAAGCGCTGCACTAAATCCGCTCGCGGCGGAACTGTCGGGCGAGCGGCGGGTTGGCCAGCTAGGGGCCGTCCAGCGGTAGGTCTGGGAGCGATCGGGGCGCCGGGTGTTAGGCCAGGACGAGGAGGCGCGGGACGCGCGGGAATGGGCGCTCCTGGAGTACTCGAGGCCGAAGCGGGAGATCCTCCTGGTCCAGGCGCGACCACATGCGTGGGGGGCTGCGGCGATCGCGGTTGAGGCGGCGGCGTGAAGCACCGGTTGGCGTAGTACCCGCTGGTTGCCGTGCTGAAATCTCATCGGTGGGCGCGAGTCGCGGCTGACGCGGCGGGGCGGCCATTCCTGGTCCGGGGCGTGCCTCGGAAGGGAGCGGTTGACGTGGGCCGACTGGAGTAGTTGCAGGAGTCAATGCGCCCAACCTCGGCGAGCTTTGCGGAAGCGGGCGGGCGGGAATGGAGATATTGCGATTTACGGGCGTGCTTCCGGGTGTGCGTGCCTGCTCCGGAGATATGGCGCTAGAGCGTGCCTGCTCCGCAGACATGGGCGGAGGGTGGGCCAAAGGCGGGTGTATCGCACCGCCGCTGCCGAGTGGCGGCCGTAAAGGTTGAAATTTCGGTATGACGCGTTCGGGTTCCGCAGATGCTGGTTGGGCTTCGGCAGATGCGGATTGCGCCGGAGGCCCGGGCGCAGCAATTGCCGCCCCTGCCGGAACAGCGGCAGGCGGTGTGGTTTCCGGTGACGCGAGCGCAGATTCCGCACGGGCAGGCTGAGCAGGTGTCGCTGCCGGAGTGCTCACAGGCGGGACGATCCGCTCTGCTAGAGGCGCCGCGGAATGTGTTTCCTGAGCGTCGGCCAGCGCTTCGTGTATGTGGCCGTTCGACGTCTCTGGCGACTCTTCGGAGGGGCCTCCGAAACCGGTGAGCCGCTGCCGCAAGATAAGCGCGACATCTTCGTCAATCGAGCTGGAATGCGTCTTCTTCTCGTGCACGCCCAATTCGGGCAGCATGTCGATAATGACGCCAGGTTTAACTTCAAGCTCCCGCGCCAACTCATTAATTCGGATTTTCTTCATAGAAGAAACTGCTAGATAACTCCTTACATTACCGCGACTTGTAGTCCTTTATCCGGGTTTTTCCATGGTACCAGATTCGCCAATTCCGGGACTTTCACCTGAACTGGCAATTTCCCGCAGACTGGAAGGCGCAGCCGATAAGCCTTCCACTCGACCCAAATCCAAAATTTCGCCTTCATCGGTTTCATCAACAAGCGCTGGTTCGTGTGTTGCTAAATCGTGCTCCAGTACGCCCGTCTCTATATTTTCGAAAGCTGCAGGGCTCTCGACGGATTCAACTCCTTCGGCATTTTCAGCGGTTTGATCGTCAATCGCAGTTTCGACTTGTTCCGCGCCGGCGGGCGCCGCTTCAGCTTGGTTGTCATCGTATTGACCATAGAACGAGACAACCGACGATTGAATCTGAGTTACCACGGCTTCGTCGATGTCCGGAATGGTTTCCAGTTCTTCCGGAGTCATGGAGCCGAGGCGCTCCACTGTGCCGATGCCGGCAGAGATAAGTTTCTCCACGATCTGTTCGTCGAGGCCATGGTCGAGTAGGACCGAAACAGGAGCACCAGAGATTACCATGTCGGCCATGCGCGACTCCAATTCGCGCCGCTTCTCTTCCTCGCTCTTAATATCTATTTTCCAGCCCATCAGCTTCGCAGCCAAGCGTACATTTTGTCCACGTTTGCCGATGGCGAGCGACAACTGCAGGTCGTCAACGACAACTTCCATGTGCTTGTCGGCCGGATCGACGATAGTAACGCGCGAGATCTTGGCCGGGCTGAGAGCTTTGACCACGTACTGAAGAGGGTCGTCGGAGTATTCAATGATATCGATCTTTTCGCCGCGCAGCTCACGGATGATGGACTGGACCCGCATGCCTTTCATGCCAACACAGGCGCCCACGCTGTCGACATCACGATCGCGGCTAAATACCGCGATCTTGGTGCGCTCTCCGGCCTCGCGGGCACATGCTTTGATCGAGACGGTGTTGTCATAGATCTCCGGGACCTCTTGCTCGAACAGACGCATGACAAGTTCCGGAGCGGCGCGCGACACCATCACTCCAGAGTTCTTGCCGCCGCGCTCGATACCTTTGATTACGCAACGCACCCGATCACCAATGCTGAAATTCTCGACACGGGACTGCTCTTTCTTAGGCAGGCGCGCTTCGGTCTTACCCATGTCGACGATGTAGTCCTGTCCTTCGAGCCGTTTGATAGAGCAGTTGACCAGCTCGCCCTGGCGCCCTTGAAACTCGGAAAAGACGCTGTCGCGTTCGGCTTCACGAACCTTCTGCAGAATTACCTGCTTGGCGGTTTGGGCGGAGATGCGGCCCAAGACATCGGTGGGCTTGGCTTCGCGGAGCTCGGTTCCAACCGCGGCGTTGTTATCGATCTTCCTGGCCGCGGAAAGGCTGATCTGTTTCAGAGGGTCCTCGACGGCATCTACAACCTGCTTGACGCTGTAGATCTGGATATTGCCGGTGCTTTCGTCCAGATCCGCGACGAGATCTTCCTGGGAACGGAAGTGCTTGCGCGCGGCTGCCAGCATGGCGTCTTTGACCGCATCCAAGACGATTTGCGGGTCTATACCCTTTTCTTTGCTCAACATCTCAATGGACTGATAGATGGAAGCCACTTAAAAACCTCGTCAGACTCAAAACTGGATCTCTACTGTATGTGGAAGGCTGCGGGACTTACCACTCGAACTTCAAATTCGCTTTTTGCACTTGCTCAAGGGGAAGTTGCACGACAGAGCCTGGCGCAATTTCCACGTGAAGCGTGCCCGCCGCGAACTGGGCCAATTTGCCCTCAAATCGCGTTTGGCCGTCAATCGGCTCCCGAACGGCCAGGCGGATCTTCTGCCCCACCACGCGCTCGAAATCACGAGGTTTAGCGAGTTTCCGCTCGACGCCGGGCGAGCTGACCTCGAGGGTATAACTATCCCCTGGGACGGCGTCTTCCTCATCCAGCAGCTTGCTAAAGCGTTGAGAGATGAGCTCGCAATCACCGTGAGTGACGCCCTCAGGCTTGTCAATGTAGACGCGCAGCAGACGAGCGCTTCCGCCGCCGCGCAACTGGATCTCGACAATTTCGATACCAGTACCCAGGGCGGCACGTTCGCCTAGCTCGGTGATTTTTTCCACAAGCCCGGTTTTTTCGACAGCCGGCATTTCTATCCTGAACTGCAATAAAAAAGTGGGCTTTCCGCCCACTTTCCGTTTCGACGTTACGCTTCTATTAAACCATCCCAAGGGTAATAGTGCAAACGCCGCGACAGAGATTGGGCGCGGACAGTGCCTCACGAGCTTAAGGTGAGGCGCTTAAGCGGCCTTTTCAGCCGCTCTGATGCGCTGGATACCGGCCTCAACGCGATCCGCGGAGCCATCGAGGGCCAGGTTCTGCAATTCCTGGTTATCCAGCTTCGCTTGCGCGAGTAAAACATGCCATTTGTGGCGCTCCTGCTTGCGGTTTTCGTTGCTTTGGCGGTGAGCCGCGGCAGCCTCTTTCTGCTGCTGCGAGACGAACCCAATTTCCTGTTTGCGCTTTTCGGTTCTTAGCTTTAGAAGCTCGCTCAGGGCTTTGTGGAAGGCGCGGTCGTGGGTGGTTTGGTAGCGCAGATAGAGCGCCAATTGCTTTTCGCGGTCACACTCGGCTTCGTTGTTGAAACAGGTGTTTTGCAGCATTAAAGCACGCATGCGCAACCACCAGGATTGCGCCATTTTTTCGGTCAGCAGATGCTCGGTGATAGTGGAGGGCGCGTGCTCGAGCGTGAGTTGAGCTTGCAGATCCTCGAACTCTTTCGGGTCTTCCCAGCTCAGCAGCGTGAAGCTGCCGGTGAATCCGTGGCGGAGATTGTTTTGGCAGGAAACGGCTTTACCCTGCGGGGACGTAGGGCCGGTGCTGTGTTTCGCGTTGGCCTGATTGGCCGTGCATTGTGCTTCAGTTGACATGTTTTTGCTCCTTAGAATTCGATGAATTAAAAAACCGATGCGCGGCGGCAGCGGCCTCGAGTGGACGGAAGCCCGACTAAGTGTCTACAGCAGGTGCGGCTCAAATCGTAAATTTGGGCTTGTAAGTCGATGAAGAAGGAAGGAAAAGAAATAAATGTGAATTGTCACCGGTTCAAGGGGGAGCGGGGACGGGAGATCAAGCGTCCGGGTACATCGGAGAGGCGCCTTTCATAACCGCTACTCGGACACGGTGAGCCCGATTTTCTTCAGCGCCGCCGCGGCTTCCCTTTTGGTGCGTTCATCGATGCGGGCGCGAACAACGGAGTTGGCACCCATGGGCTCAATCTCCCTTTTGAGCTACATTGTAGCCCAAACTCCCGGAAAGCTCGTGAATCGTGATTTTCGAGTCAATGACGATCTCGTGTTGCGCAAGAAACCGTAACGCCCTTTCGCAATAAACCCTTCACAAGTTGCAGGCTGTCGTCAGCCGGCTGTCCGGCGAATGGAGCGATTACCGCGACTGCCATGCGATAGATCAGAACGAGATCCGGCCTGATGTGTCTAGCGCCGCGCCGAGCAGGAAAATACACTTTGATAGCAACGCGGGCAACGATGCACACTGAGGCAAACGGACACCGTGGAGGAAGGTTTTTCGCCGCGCTGAATCTCGGTGTATCAGTTCAAATCAGGCTGTACTCAAGGCGCCATCTACGATCTGAAAACATCGCAGTAAGCAGGGGGCGAAAGGGACCGTTTTGGAACGCGGCGTCACTTGATGAGAGCGTCATAGACATTATGCTCGCCAATCCAAAACCACACGTATTCGTCCGCTACCTTGACAGCTAAGGCGCGGTACTTTAGGGTCACCCGCGCCGACCAGATTTCCCGCCCGTTGCGGTCCCCAAGCTTTTTGAATTGGAGCGAAGGGTGCTGCGGGTTGCTTTTTAATAAGGCGAACTGCTTGTCAGAGCGTGCGCGAATGCTGGCGGGCAGGGCGCGATAATCGTTCCAGAAATCCGCGTTCGCGCGGTGGATCATTTTGGGGCCGCTAGAGCGGTTGCGTGCTTCCGGATTTGTGGTCGGCCAAAGCGCGATCGATGCGGTCGTCGATGCGCCCGGCGTCGAGATCGGCCTTGAGCTGCGCGTCAATAGCCTGCGGATGGTGCCGGTCAAGCCATACGTATAACTCTTCCATCTGCTGCGGCGTGAGCGCCTCGATGGCGCGTTCAATTTCCTTTACTGTATCTAAACGCATGGGCGTCCCCCCCGTATTTTAGCCGCTGGGCGTTCAATGGTGGCGCAAAGGACCGTTTCTGGGATGTATCGGCTTGGTTAGGTTCGTTCGGTTCCGGGAGCAAGGGCTCATGTTGATCTGTCCAGGCTGTGCTCCTGCTCCGGCCAACCCCATCCGGCGCGGCGCACGATCATACCGTTTTTGGTGGCTCCGTAAGCTGCTGTAATGAGTTGATGCTGATTCCAAGCCGATCGCGAGCAAACTGCTCCCGGTATCCGCGATTCAGCAAGCAAGCAAGCCCTAGCGCTTCTCTGGCTGAAACAGAGCGAAAACGGCTCCTTGTGGATCTTTCAGGATCGCCATGCGTCCGACGTTGGGCATGCTGTAGGGCGGCAGCAGATACTCTGAGCCCAATTCCCCTGCCTTTTTGGAAGCAGTATCGCAGTCGGCCACTAGAAAATAGATCAACCAATGGGGTGGAACATTGGGATTCCGGAAAGCGGCAGGAGGAATGCCACCGATGAAATCCTCTCCATTCTTGATATGCAGATAGCCGGAGGGATCGTTCTCCGCGTGGGTGATTTTCCAGCCGAATAATCCGCTATAAAACTGCTTGGCCTTGTCGGCCTCAGGCGTGCTCAAATCTGCCCAGCACACGGTGCCATTCTCGCCCGCAATGCCAATCCCCTGGTGCTGCTTTGCTTGCCAGACCGAGAAGGCGGCCCCGGTGGGATCTGCAATTACCGCCATACGGCCGTATTCGGAGACGTCGAATGGCGCCGCGTAGACTGTAGCACCAAGTTCGCCAGCGCGGCGGGCTGACTCGTCGGCGCTGTCGACTGCGACATACAGCATCCAGTGAGGTGGAATTCCCTGCGCCTGCTGCTCAGGACGGATTGTATACGCGGCGGCGACCTCGCGCCCTTGGAGCTGAAACATCGAGTAAACATCACCCGGTCCCATGGGGTAGTCATTTACGTTCCAGTCGAATAGAGATGTATAGAACCGCTTGGCAGCAAGCAGATCTGTAGTGGCGAGTTCAAACCAGCAGAATGCACCGGGTTTGTGTTTGTCGACGTTAGGCATGGAAGAGGCCCTCTATGTGGCGGTGGTTTTGAATGCTTGCCCGACGTGCAGAACAGCAGAGACGGCGCGACTGTAGTTCATGCGCATTGGGCCCAACACGGCGACGTGGGCCTCGAGGCCATTCGGCAGAGCAAGCCGCACGCCAATGAGCGAAAGTTCGCCCATGCTGGGGTGAAGGTCTGAAAGTCCGACCTGGATGGAAAGCTCACCGCCACGCTGCTCGAAAAAACGTTCGAGCAACTGCAACACGCGCTTCTTCTCTTCAAGGGTGCGGAACAGCTCGCGCATGCGCTCGCGGGTCAGGTGCAGATCCAGACCGATCAGGTTTTCGGCGCCCTCAAAATGGACTTCCGGCATCAGGCCGAGATCAAGGAGTCCCTTAGAGTAGAACAAATTGACGCGCTTGAGGATGGCGTCGTAGGTGGCGCTCTCCAGTTCGAGGCGGCGCTTCAACTCCCGGTGGATGTTGCTTAGCACCCAACCGCCAAAGTTGTAGTTGATGTAGTTGCGAATCGAGGACAGCTCTTCCTGCGACATATGGTCATCCACGCTGATGACCTTATTGCGAACCATGCGATCGCGCGTGACCACGACCATGAGGATGCGGCGGTCGGGAAGAGCGAGCAACTCGACCTGATCGAGCGTTTGATTGGCAGTGGGGATGGCGGCGGCGATGCCGAAATTTCTGGTAATTTCGGTCAGCAGTTTGGAAGAGCGCTCGATGCGCGCTTCTACGCCGCCGGCGCTTTGGATGTCGGCCTGAAGACGGTCCAGCTCGGCCTGAACAATGCGACTGCCGATCAGCGTTTTCGCATAGCTGTGATACGCACGCTCGGTGGGAACGCGGCCGGCGGAGGTGTGAGGCTGCGAAAGATAACCTTCTTCAAAGAGATCGGCCATCATGTTCCGGATGGAAGCCGAACTCATTGGATACTTGCGGGCGATCACGCGAGAGGCCACCGGCTCACCCGTATCAATGTAGTTTTGAACGATGGCGTGTAAGACGTCGAAGTGGCGCGGTGTCAGCGCTCCGAGATGATTCATCTGTTTAACCCACGACTTTAACCCACGACGGGTTGCGTCTTTGCCTCGATTATAGAGCGTGCAGGCTAGCGGCAGGTAGTACTAGGCGGTAACTGCGGCGGCATCTACATTCTTTGCGTGACGCCAGAGCCGCTCGAGGTCATAATAGTTGCGCGCGGTTTCCGAGAAGATGTGAACGATGAGATCGCCGTAATCCATCAGTATCCACTCGGCAGGCTCGTACCCCTCAATGCTCACGGGGAATTCGCCGGTCGTTTTCAACTGCTTTTCGACCTCGTCACAGACGGCATGGCCCTGGCGGGGATTGGATACAGAGCAGATGATGAAAAAATCCGTGAAAGAGGTGACTTCCCGGAGATCCAGGATGCGTAAATCCATTGCTTTCTTGGATTCCGCAGCCTTAGCGGCCGTCAGCCAATTGGGAAATTCCGGAGTGGCGACCGCAGCGTGGGGCTTTGTTGAACGGCGTGGCAGACTCGAGTAAACGTGCTCCTGCGCCTAGCGTACTACACCGGCAAGGCGGGCGCTGCGGGTACTCTCGAAAAAGGCAGAAACCGGTATCCTCGCCCTGCTGCGCGTAATCTAAAAGAAGATGCGTGAGTGCCCAAAATGGCGAGTTGGAGGGCTGCTGTTGTGCCTCTTTGGTAGCTTTTTAGCGGGTGCGCAGGGCTGCGCGGCGGCGGACTTCCCAGCGGCGAGTTACGGAGCTCTGTCGGATACGCTTTTGCAGCGGGCCCAGAACGAAGTTACGCGGATTCAAGAGCTTGTCGAGCAGGGCACGCTGCCCAAGAGCCGCTTGGAAGAGGCACAGGCGCGATTAGCGGATGCCCAAGATCAGGCCATTCTTGCCCGAACGCTTTACGGCGAAGTACGCGTGCAGGACATGACGACTGACGAGGCACGCAGCATGGTTGAAGCGGCTCAACGGCGCGTAGACCGTCAGAGCAAAACGGTGAGTGAGCGCCAGATACTGCTGGATAAAGGAATCATGGCGCGGTCGGAACTGGCTGCTTTTCAAGATGAGCTGGATTCGCGCAGGCGGGTACTGGAACTGGCGCAAAACCGGGTCAAGCTAGTCGATGACTTGCGGCAAATGGCGGACGTTGAGCAACGGCTGGAGCGGGCCACGCTGAACGGCAGCGCAGCACTGAAGGACGTGATGATCCGCTACGACGGAAACGGCTTGTTCGATCTGGGTGATCTGCCCACCATTTCCAGTGAGTTCGAGAAGCACTTTCACCACGCGCTTCCCATCAGCGCGCTGGGCCAGACGCTGGTGCATCAATCGATGGGCCTGGATCATCGCAATCGCGTCGACGTTGCCTTGAATCCGGATCAGGCTGAAGGGATATGGCTGCGCCAGCTACTCGAGCGGCTGCACGTACCGTATCTGGCATTT
Organism: uncultured Acidobacteriaceae bacterium; assembly: GCA_963795445.1. Classification (GTDB taxonomy): domain Bacteria; phylum Acidobacteriota; class Terriglobia; order Bryobacterales; family Bryobacteraceae; genus Bog-105. The sequence goes on from CAWCHX010000004.1 coordinate 930,768, forward strand.
CGAAGCGCTGTCATGGGAGCTGCAACGGCGCCGCACATTCACATCGGGACGGGAAGCACGCGGCTGAAGCTGGCGCAGCGATAGCTCGCGTTGACGAAATTGACGGAGGCTTCGCTACTATTGCTCCAATGCCCTCCGCCCCGGACCGCGTCCTGATTTCATCCGAGCACATTCAAGCAGCGCATTGGTGAAATGGCGGCCCAGATCGAGGCCGATTATCCCGATGGGCCGATTTACCTCGTGTCCGTTTTGAAGGGAGCTTTCATTTTCGTCGCGGACCTGGCGCGGGCGCTGAAGCGACCCTCAATTCGAATTGAGTTCATGGGTATTTCCAGTTATGGAAATGAAAAGACCAGCTCGGGACAAGTTAAGGTGACGCGCGACTTGGACGTTAATATCGAAGGCCAAAACGTGCTGATTGTCGAAGACATAATCGACAGCGGGGTGACGCTAAGCTACTTGACGAGGCTGTTACAGCAACGCCGGCCGAAGTCGCTAGAGATCGTCACACTGCTGGATAAACCGGAACGGCGGATTCAGGCGGTGAACGTGAAATACGTCGGGTTTCAAATACCGGACGAATTCGTCGTCGGGTACGGACTCGACTATGCGGAAGACTACCGCAATTTGAGCGATATTCGCGTGCTCAGGGCATAGCGGGGAGTGACTTCTTTGGCCTCGAACACAAGATCTCAACCACATTGCGCACGTATTGCTCGGAGCTGAGCTGCTCGGTGTCCTCCGCCGGGAATTCTAAGCAGCGATCGGAAATAAGCGGCAAGATCGTCAAAGACGAGCACGCGGGCGCGATCTTCCAGGCCATCGCGGCGCATCAACGCATTCAGGGCAAGACCGGCCACTTGCGAGGTATCCGCTGCCGCAGACGAGCGCACAACACCTGATGCTGGAGGAAAGAGTTGTAACGGCCTCTCACCAGCGCATCCATATTCGGTGCAGCCTGCCGCCGATTCCTGACGACGACGGTACCGGCTGCAAGATCTCCCAGCCTTTGTAGATGGCGATTACAAAGCATGGTAATGCCGCCGACGAGGCCAAGCGCCGGAAACAAGTCGACGGTGCGAATCAAATTGCGAATGGCGACTTGATGGAACTGCAATTCCAGCCCGGAGACGTCCATGACTCGCAAACCGAGAAGCCATTTTCCAATCGTCTGGCCGTACCAGAAGTACTCGCACAAAATGCCGTAGAGAAACCACGCCGCGAAATAAAAAATAATTAAAGCGCCGAATCCGAGATCCTCTTTGAAGGCTCTCAGCGAAAGCGTGGTGTATTCAAATGCAGTACTCAGAGCGGAGAGAATGCAGATGTCGATCAGGAATGCCAGGCAACGGCTGACGGGACCAGCCAGCGGCAGCGAAAACGTTACGCCTTCGGGGAGACGAATCTCAAGTCGATAGACGCGCGCCTGGCATTCGACTATTCGGACCGCCGCGTCCTGCTTACGGCCGGCGCGAAGCGAAGAACCAGGCGAGCAGGCAGAGTTCGGTTAATCCGAAGGCGATTTTCGCGGCTGTAGGGAAGTACCGGCTCGTGATATTGCGAGATGAAGGCCTCAATCAGGCCAGCCCAAACGAGCATCAGCGCGGAGCCTATGCTCAGGTTAAACACGTCTCCCGCGATCGCACGCAAACGTTGCGGGACGGGGCACTCGGGTGCGCCATCCAATCAGCGCGCTTGCCAGTAGCAAACCGGCTTGGCTGGCAACGAGCAAGGCTGGAATTTCGATCAGCCCGTGCGGCAACAACCAGCCGAGAAGAAATTTGGTTTGTCCGGCATGGATGTAGTCCGCGCACACAGCCCCCAAATCCACGCCGTTCGAGAACAGCATCAGAACGGTACCGATGCCGAATGTCATCCCTGCCGCCATCGACACAAAAGCAACGCTCATGTTGTGAGTCATGAGAGAAGCCGAAAAGGCGATCTGGTGTCCGGTGATGTGCTTGCCTCGATCTTTTTCTTCCTGCTTCACGCGCTCATTAGGATCGTTTAGCAGATGGGGAAAGGGCATCAAAACAGCTTTGGCATCAGGATCCAACTGGAGCAGAGCGACACCGGTAGCCGAGCCGAGTATTAAAAGGACGGTAGCGAATAAGAAGGCGCGCCATTGACGGCGGAAGACGACGGGCAAAGTTTGCGTTAGCCAATGAAACGGACGAAAGCGCGAGCGTTTTCCAACCGAATGAATTTGCGCATAGGCGCGCGCGACAAGCGCTCTCGAGATACGACGAGAGTTCAGGCTGGGACGCTTCCTGCAGACGCGCAAGACTGGCGGCGCAATGCTGGTACAAATCGAACAGAACGCAGCGACTCCTCGAAGAGAAGGGCGATGGAAAGCGATCTTGCTCGAACGCTTGCAAGGCTTGCTCGAGTTGCGTCCCATTTCGGGCGCTCTCGCGGATAGGAATCGTTCTAAATCGAGTATCAAAGCAGCTGCCTCTCTTTGATATCGAGATACTCGGTGGCGGCCACCAGACCCAGTCGACCGGGCGCTACGGCGTGCATGCGAACACCAATCTCGGTGAGCTGGACGCGCACTTCCGCCAGCTTCTTCCAGAGCAGATGGCCCGCTAGTTTGTTATAGATCTCGTCGGTCCTGATCGATAGTGGGATCGGTAAATAGAGGCTGGGTGTGCGCGTCGGTCGGACAGGCGACAACGACGAGATGCTGTCGTACAAGTAAGCGGCTGGCATCGAGAAACGATTCAGCGAGCTGAGGTTCTGTAAGACTCGTGAAGAAAACGATGAGGGCGCGGCGCTTAATACGGCGTCCGGAGCACATTGCAGATTTCATCGAAAGCCGGCGCAACCAGCTTGGGCCGCAATGGATAAAGCGCCTGACGAAATACGCGTTCGAAGGAGCGCGCGTGAGTGGCCTTGACGAAGTATTCGGACGTTATTGCTGAATGTCGCGAACCCAAAGCGATCGCCTGTTTCCCGGACGGCGCAGTGGAGCATGAGCGTGGATCGAACGTATTCATCCAGAGATAGTTGTCCGCTTTTCGTCCTGTCGCACACGAGGCGCGCGGAGAGGCGGGAGAAATCGATGCAGGCATAAATGTCCTGCGTTCGCTCAATCTGGTAGTCGCGTACAATCGGGACGCGCCGCCGCGCTGTCGCCTTCCAATCGATACTTCCGAAATCATCGTTCGGCACGTATTCGCGAAGTTGTTCGAACTCACGGCCTCGGCCATTGCGCGCGATAATGCGCTGTCCGCCATGACGATGCGACGCCAAGAGGCGCGCCGTTTCCTTCGAGATCTGCGAGAGCGCCGGTTCGACAAGAATGATCGATTGAACCGCAAGCAGTGCGGCGTAATTGCCAGAAGCCAAGCCTGGACGCGCCACCGAGGAAGGCCTGCTTTATCGGGAAATTTGCCGCGTTCCGGTCACCGAGGAAGGACATTTCCGCCTTTAAGCCTTGGGCTGGATTCGGGGACCCGGCAGCAGGATGTCGTCCTGAATAGATTCGATTTCGGATGGTAAGCGCCACCGCAATTCGTACTTGGCTCAAAGGCCGAGCGGCGGGAGTCCCGATACAAGTCACTTCGATGCAACTCGATAGGGAAGTTTCGCATTATCATTGAGAACGGCGCGAATGGTTTCGGGTAGAAGCACGGTGAGCCCGCCGAGCCTGTTTCTTGAAACCAGGAAATCGATTGCGCAGTCACGACAATGAACAGCGCACTGCCGCGATGTACAGTTCGCCATGGGGCGCAAATGCAGGCGCGGCACATGCCGGCAAGAACACAAGGCCTACGAGCCAAAGCGATCGCGCCGAGGGACTGACCATCAGCGCGGTACGGGCACGTCGGCAAGAAGCTGAGAGACAATCTCAGCCGTGGTAGTGCCTTCCATTTCGAACTCGGGCTTAAGGATGATTCGATGCTCCAGCACAGGCGAGGCAAGGACGCGCACATCGTCGGGTGTCACGAAATCGCGGTTTTCGAGCGCGGCGAAAGCGCGGCTTGCAAGAAGCAAGGCTTGCGTGGCTCGGGGGCCGGCGCCAGAGAGTATCGCTTCGTGCGTGCGAGTTCGACGAACGAGATCGACCATGTAGGAAGCGAGCTCATCGCGTACGGTGACCTGGTTTAGCTCGGCGCGTAATCGCTGGATCTGGTCCGGCTCCAGAACGACCTCAACTTCACCGCGTTCGAGCGTAGCTTCAGGCGAATCGCCTATGAGCATGCGGCGGGCCAACTCAAGCTCCTCTTCGCGTTCCGGCCACCCGATTGTGATCTTCATCAGAAAACGGTCCTTCTGCGCCTCGGGAAGCGGATAGGTACCCTCAAACTCAATCGGATTTTGCGTCGCAAAAACGGTGAATGCGGCGGGCAGCTTGTGCGTCATTCCATCAACGCTGACGGTCCGCTCCTGCATGGCCTGGAGTAAGGCGGCTTGTGTCTTGGCGGGGGCGCGATTGATCTCGTCGGCTAGAAGGAAAGATGTAAAAATCGGTCCAGCGCGAAACTCGAAGATGCTATCGCGGAGATTGAAGATGCTGGCGCCGGTGATGTCGGAGGGCATCAGGTCAGGCGTGAACTGAATGCGCTGGAAATCACAGCGCATGATGCGCGCCAGAGTGCGGACCAATAGAGTTTTCGCGAGACCTGGGACGCCCTCGACCAGCGCATGCTGCCCCGTCAGAATTGCGATCAGAGAAAGACGAACTGTCTCATCCTGCCCAATGATTACTTTGGCAACTTCTTTTCGAATCGCAGTGAGCGTGTCCTGAAGCGTACCGATATCAGCGCTCAAATTAGCTCCTATAGGGGACCACGTGTATATTGTGACCCTTCGCTGTGGCATATCGAGCGAGCGATTTGTATTCGGCTGGCGCGCGGGCGGCTTCAATATGCTTCAGGCGATTCAATTCTTCTTCACTGACGATGCGTCCGCGTTGCGCGATGATGCTGGTGTTCCATTCTGCCGCCGCAACGCCAAGAATGGATTTGAGCGGGACGGTTTGCCTCAGCAGATTTGCGAGCCCAGAGTAGGCATCGCGACCTGAAACGGCAGCATCGGATTGCGGAGGCAATGGAGGCACAAAGCTGATGGCGTTGCGCCATACATACAGGACAGCAAGAACCACAAACCCCAGAAGTAACCCGGTAAGGCCGTGGGCGGCCGCCAAGCCAACGACTGTGCCGGTGTCTTCCAGGCCCAGGTGATTCTCATCAAAGATGACCTCGCGGCGAGAGCCGGGAACAGCCGCAAGAGTTTGAGTGTCCGGATGAATCAGTAATTCGCGATTCGTAAAGAGTTTTGAACCCGCAATCAGGAGTACGGCGCCCTTTCCAAAATGGCGTTCCAGAAAGAAGGGCGTCCCGTCCCGTACTTGGGCGGGGGCCCAATCCTTGGTCCAGGATGGAAAAACGCCCACTCCACTCCGCTTCGCGAAAGCGAGTTCGACTCCCCAGCGTTTCTTCAGCGTATTTTCCGGGCGCGTGCTCGGAGGGCTTGGGAGTGTTTTGAACCGTGCCGTCCGGATCAAGAGCGAGAATCAGCCGCGCTCCATGATTCGCCAAGCGCTCGAATTGCTCCAGATCTTTGCTTATCGGAGTATCGGAAGGCAGCAAGCGCTGGCCCGGCATAGAAGATATCAGCCTGAGTTCCAACCAGCTTGTGAAGCGGTTGATAGTTGCGCGAAGGTGAATAGCCTAGTTTCTTGAGAGCCTCGAAATAAGCTCTGGTTCCTTCGTCACTGTTGTTGAGCGAGGAATATGGCGGGTAATCGTAGGTGGTTTCGGCACGCCTCAAAACGGAGCGCGTAACAGTGACGACGAAGACAATCGCGAGGAACAGAACGGCGATAAGCGCCAGGCGTTCGCGATCACGCATATCGGATTTTACGATGCTGCCGCTTTCGATGTAGGTGGGCTGTAAAGAACAGCGCGCAAAGCGTAATCGCGAGCAGAATGAGCTGTTGCCACCAAGGCAGGTTCGGATCGGCATCTTTGCTCATCGCGTCACCACCGAGACAGCACAGCACATGCACGCAGAAGACCTCAATGGAGGCTTGGCCAAGCCCGGCCAACGGCAGCATAAGCGGGAGCGCCGCGATACGCGCACCGAAGCGCACGAGTATAACCGTGAGGGCGGCGAAGTTGATCATGCGCGCCGGACCCAAATGCCATTTGTCGATTAGCCAGCCGTACACATTCGGGTCGATCCAACGGTCGGCTGGACTGTAGCGAAGAACGAAAAACACTCCGGCGAACGCGAGACTGAGCCTCACAAGCCATGGCGGAATGCTAACTTCGGCTTTGTTCGCGGATGGATCTGCTGATGCCGAGATGCTGTCCGCGTAAATACTGCCTAACGCAAGGCCTACCATCCAGAGGAATTGCCAAGCATAGATGTCGAACGCGCCGGTGGAGTTTTCAGGTACGGAGAGGCCGAAGAGGTCGCCTCTCGAATACAGCCAGTGGCGCAGACCGAACTGCGCTGCTGCCCAAACCGCAAAACTCACGTAAACAACCGGATCCCAACCCCAGCGGCGGCCGATCTCTCTCGCGAGCGGCGTCAGCGCCAGGAACACAATATACATCGGAAGAATATCGAGCAAGGAGGGGCGGTATTCCAAAACTGCCCCTGCAAGAATTGCCTCGTGCTGGGCGTTGCAGATAGTACGAGAGAAGATTTTGGAGAGCCAGCCTGTGAAAAGATATGCCGATCTCAGCAACTAATGTGAAAGCAATGGCGAGAAGCGCGCAGTGGTAAATATAGACTCGCAAGGTTCGTTTCGCCAGATCGCGCAGCGCGCCCAATGCACCGCGTTTCTCCTCGATTCGGTGTTGTAGCTGGCCAACCATGAATGCGGAAAGGAAAATGAACCCCTCGGCACCGGAGACAAACCCGAAGGTCTGATTTGAAACGATGCTGGCCTTGGTGGGCAAGTGGGTGAGCGTCATCCAAAGGAGAAGAAATCCGCGAAGAATATCCAGCTCAATGACACGGCCGCGCGGCGCCGCTGCCGAGATGCGGGGCTTAAAGGGAAGCGTGGAGCGCAGAAAAGTTTCTCTGGAACGTCTCAAGAATCTCTTCGGTGGCCGGATAAGTTCCGTACCAGCTCCGCTCGAAAAGGTGAACGTTTGATTGAAATCGAGTTACAAACTCGGAGCCTAGCCGCTTCGATCGGCGTTGTAATTCACGCAGATAATCCAAATTTGATTTACCGCGGGCGAGTGACAGCATTCCGGCACGCCCTAGGGCAGCCAAGCTCGAAAGGTAGAGAGCGCGAAGAGCCAGGCGAAACTCTCCGCTCGCGCGATATCGCTCCGCCAAGGTGATCCACTCATCTTCTGATTGATCTATAGCCTGGACGTCCTCGCGCAATAGGTCGATGGGCATGGTGGCACTGATGCTTGCTTCGACGGGCTGCGGCCCCGGCCGGTTACGCCGCTTCCATAGCGAGAATAGAACAGCCGCGGCAAGCAGAAGCGAGAAACTAGCAACCGCAATGGATACATCAGTCCTGGATGCAGGTTGCGGTTTCGCGCGGCTGACGTCTTCTTTTCTCGAGAAGATGCGGTGTAACCATACCGCGAAGTTCCGAATAGCTGATTTCAAAGCTTTCCAAACTTGATTTACGCGGTCCACTACTGAATCCATGAACGCTTCGAAAGCACCGGCCGGCCGCTTGTGAGCCTGGACGACAGGCAGGTCCCAGGTGTTTGCCGGATCGCGAAAAACGTCACGGATCGCGCTCTTCATCTCATCGCTGGAAACGGATGCGGGGCTCGTTCCGGTACGCTTCCCGAAGGCGCGGAGCGGAACTGGCAAGCACAGAAAACGTCAAAACGATAGCGGCCACAGCCGCCCGCCGCAAAGTAGAGAGCTCAACCCGAAGATCCCGGCCCGATGATTCAGATTGCCGCGCAAATCGCCTCAGTACGCACGCGGCTTTTACAACAGGATCGAGCCCCACATACGCAAGGATGCTGAGCGGCTACGAGCGATGTCGCATTTATCAGGATTTGCGGCGAACGGGTAACGTTTCCCTCGATGCCGGTGAAAGTTTTCCAGAGCGATGGGAGTACGAAGAGCAGGAAGAACAGATTTATCCATAGAATGGCGCGGAGCAGCAGTACGGTGATCAGCAGGCAAATAGATTGTGTCTGCCGATATACCGCATCCTTCCGCGATTCCACAATGGTGGCTCGCCAGCCGCGCGCGCGTGACTCATCTGTCGCCAAGAGTGAATGCTGATAGAACATCGTGACCACCGGATGTGGAACGAGCAGGATCAGCGTGATCGGCCAGAGAACCAATTTCGAACCGGCCAACACGGACTGGCAGACAACAGCGGAGCCTACTTGCGTTTTGAGCGCATTTTCTTGTTGCGTCAGCGTATCGTAAACGCGAGCGCAGAAGACGGATTGACACACATGCAACCAAACGTAGAGTAGCGCGAGGATAAACGCAACCGGCATCAGCCGCTCGACTGCAAATGGATTCTGAACGAGATCGGTAGTTTCAAATAGCAGAAGGCCAAAAAACGGAACGATTCCCGCTAGATAGATCAGCCAGGCAAGCGGATCGGCGCGTTTTGTCAAGACGAGCGCGTCCTCAATCAAGCGGATTGCCGAGGGGAAGGCCGGTTCTTTCATGTAGCTCTCCGGCTTACAAATTGGGAAGTGTTCGCCAGAGGAGCACGTTCGCGGTATTGCAGAATCGACCAGCCGGCAAGGTAGAAAAGGAGCCATGCGATCAGAAGACCGATGGCTGCCAAGACGAATCCTCCGAAACCGAGCCCGGACGTGCTGTCAACCGGCGTATCAATGGAATGCTGTTTCAAGCAGGCTGAACAGAGTAACCTCGACTCAAACGAGACGACGCACTCGCGACAAAAAAATCTCGCGCATGAGGGGCAGCGGCATACGGCTTCGCGAATCTCGTGATTTAAGCAGCGTTGTGAAGCAAGCGAGGCCATGCGCTAAAGCGAAACCATGAGATTACCGGAATGTTAACTCAGACCGAGAACCGTTGAGGATTGCGGCTGATATTTCGACCTGTCGACGGATTGTTGATAGATTGCCGCCAGGCCGAATAGATTAAATAAAATTCGGAGTCCGTTGAATTCCCAATCCGGACGAAAGAGATGCGAGTTTGCGATGAGAAGAGGATACTTCAGCGATGCAAGCCATCCAAGGATTTGAAGAGCGGCGAGAATCTGGCTCATCACGGTAGCTGAGCGGATGGCGAATGGAAAGTGGAAGTCTCGCTCGAAAAAATACAGCGCGACCAGAGGAACAACGTAGATTGCCAGGACCGCAGTGTGCAAGGGCGTGAACAGGCCGAGGGTGAAAGTGAGGATGTGCACAATGAATTTCGACGGTTTGCGTTCTGATTCGTTTCCCTGGCCGATGAAGACGCCATGAGTTGTTAGTGGTTCGGATTCCTGGGCAGATAGCGCTTGGGTCTTTATCTGTTCGACAATGCGCCTGGATGAGGCGAGAGTAGCAGCAAGTGGAAAGCGATTTGTACTGATTTTTGTCGACACCTGGCATGCCCAATTTGGCCGCGTCAGCCGCCAGCAGGTGTAATACGCGACGAACAGAGCCCCGAAAACCGAGCCCGAGACGAGATTGACAAATGGGGCGGAAATGGCTGCGGCCAGCACGCAAAGAAGCTCGAAGCCGAACATGAATCCGCGCGGCCGGTGGAGTGAATACAGAAGGACGGCTTGAATATCCGTCCAATAGATTCGGGCGTAATATTCCCGAAACAAGCGGCTCTTGATCAGCAACAGGTGGTCAGCCGCAAGCCATGTGTTGCGGCTGAAAGTAAACCGCTGTCCGCGCAGAGACCGGTAACTTGAGGCTCGGCGGCTCATCTTCACTGAAGGTCAGGGGGCCTCGAGATCATATTTCGGCGGAACACGTAGACGAAGAATAAGGCCCAACCAGCAATGGTCGCGGCGGAACACAGAATGGCCAGAAGAAAACGAATCTTGCCGCGAGGAGCGACACTGCACTCCTTGCGAAATGTGAAGAGTGCGAATCCAAGCGCGATGGGCGCGGTCAAAATGCTTATGAAGCCGCCCAGGATTGGGGCAGTACTGAGGGTGAGGGCCAAAGAATCGAAGTGGAAACGGTTCGATGCAAGCTGTGTCGCCTGCTTGCCTGCGGTTGCGACTTCCAGACAAGGAGCACAAATGTCTTCGCCCGGCCAAGCGATTCGGCAAAGTGGGCATAGGAAACGTCCACAGCGCGAGCACGCGAATGTGGCCACACGATCGGCATGGAAGTAGCAGGCGGCTTCGTCTGCAATAACCATCTGGTGTTGATGACTCTGCTTTTGTAACAGCAGCGCCGGGAACAGGCTCGGTTCAATGCGGGAGTTGCAGCGCGGGCAGACGATGCCGTTCGGCTGAAATGGTTCGTCGCTTATAAGAAAATTGCAGGACGGGCACGCGAAAGTGAGTGTCTCGATCGCGATCATGCGTGTTTGTACACTACATTGAACACTACGCGAGTGTCGCAGATATGGTCGTGTAGAGCACGTTTTTCGCTATCGAATCCGGCGATGATGAATCCGATCGCGAGAGGAATCAAGCCATTCAGCAAATAACCGAATGCGCGGCCAAAACTCCGGCCAGTTGTCAGCTTGGCGCCACTCGAGCGCACAACGCGCAAACTCAAGGCCAACTTGCCAGGGGTAGCGCCGCGATGGGCGAGAAACCAAGCTTCATATAACACGGAACAAGCCAGACACAACAGATATACGAATCCCAGGCTGCCGATCACCGCCATACTTGGGAAACCCGGAGTCACCGGCTGAGTCAGAGTGTGCCGCAACAGCAAAGCCCAGACAAATGCGATGGCAATGAAAACGACGGAAAGAATGATTCCGTCGATCAGGCGCGCCAGAAAACGAATCCAAAAACCGCCATAACGATTGAACGCCGTCTGCGTTGCTGCCGCGGCTCCTTGCTCCCTGACCCGCTGGAAAAATACGTCCTTGCAGTCAGCACAGACGCGCGCCCCGCCGAAACTCACTAGATCCGCCGCATTGATCTGGCGTCCACATTCACTGCAGAAAGTGGCTGCCGGCAGGGGCTCGGCTAACAACCCGACAGACGCCTCGCTAAGGGGCTGCCATTCCGGCATACCGGCTCTCCACACCAAGGTTTCGCCTTGAACTTTCCCAGCGGCCTGCAAGGCCTGAAGTTCTGATTCGTCTATGGGGCCGAGGCGCTGGCCAGAATCGGCGTAGTACCACTCCATAACCTCTCCATCGGTAGGAATGCAGGCTGTTAGAGGAACAATAATCTCAAATCTTGGGTTTCGGAGGCGGAAGCTCGTGGGCTTTGCATTGAGAATTGAATCCGTTCCGGCCATGCGAGCCATCGCAAAAAGGTTTGTTTTCGGCCATGCCGCAGCGGCAAAGAGAGATGATGGATCGACCTGCCAATCCGTAGGAATTGCCTTCAGAATCTTGAATGCTGAATTCGCCTTCAATGCGAATGGGCCCGTTATTGACGATAGTGACTTTCGTGGCCATGCTCATCCGATGCTAGCAATACCGGCGGAGAAAGGCCGGTTTCGTCCCGCGCGCTTTACGTCGAAGAGGGTTGCTTACTTATAATTGTCATCGACGGTACTGATGTGATCCAGTTCATTTACGACTCCGATAGAGAGCTGTTCGAGCACGCCATTGGCTTTGCGCAAAAGCAGGTGAAGCGACTGATCGAGAATCATCCGGATTTTTATCCGATGTACAGCGTGGGCGGCAAATGGAAGCATGAAGGGCCGGCCTGGACGCATTGGTGCGATGGATTTCTGCCGGGGATGATGTGGCTGTTCTACAAACATCTTGGTCCCGACAAGCCGGATTCGAAGTTTTGGATGGAGCAAGCGATCCGCTACAGTAAGCCGCTCGAATCGCGTAAAACGGACAGTGACGTCCACGACCTGGGGTTCATTTTCTTCTCGACATATCACCGTTGGTATCAGATCACGAGAGACAACGCTATTCGAGAGGTCGTGCTGCACGCGGGGCGAACGCTTGCTCAGCGATTC
>CAWCHX010000005.1:0-153374 GCA_963795445.1 uncultured Acidobacteriaceae bacterium
TGCAGGTGTTTGCGAACACACGCGACGAGGACCTGGCCGAAGCGCTGCTGCGCACGGAAACGAAAGCCAGCGCGCTTGCGCCTGCAGAGATCGCGCGGTATCAGGAGATGAGCGTTTAACTGATGGCGGCCGAACAGACTTATCGCCTGCGTTTGCGTCCACCACCTGTCGTCGATCTGGTGAATAGCGGCCCGCGGCTGTGGACGGTTGGAGTAGTGCAGGCTGCCGACTATGGCGGGAGCCGCCGCGGAACGACGCGCTAGAGCGGATTGTCCGCGACATGCGAGCCATCCAAGACGAGATCGTCGGGCGCTTCTACCGCCGTTGATTCAGGCTTATGCCGCCTTCTTGCCGTCAATCACCGTGAGTTTTGCTCGCAGCTTGCGCTTCGTTTCGTGCAGGCGGTAATGCGCCCAGGCCCCGCTGCGCCCTTGCGCTTTGCCGATGTCGCGCAGGCTGCGGCCCGCGACGTGGTGATCGAGCATCATTCCTTCGCTCTCGGTGAGCTCTCGGCGAGCTCGCCCGGCATCGATGCTGCCGACCACCGATTCTTGCGCTCGATCAGCTGGAGGTCGATCGCTGGAGCCGGGTCGATCAATTGCGGCGGGACCTCCGTAGTCCCATCCGTCCGGTCTGATGTGCCCAGCCAGGAGTCGAGGATGCTCTCCGTAAGTCTCGGGTCCTTGCGGCCGCGATACGGGTCGAGCATCGCGCCTCGGATCCGGATCGAGGCCCAGGTATGGAACGGGGTGTGGCGCGTGGCGTCGAAGCGCAGCGCGGCTTCGCACAGGCCGAGGTTGCCGGCCGCTACCAGCTCGCTCATCTCGATCCAGGCCGGCATTTTCTTGGCGACTTGTTTCGCGATGCGCTCGACTAGCGTTAGGTGCGCGAGCACCAGGGCTTCCGCTTCGGGCGTCAAATCTTGACCGTGCCTTCGCGGGCGCTGAACAAATCAGAGGACAGCCCAACCGCTTCGTAGTTGGCGATCAGCGGATCTCCGACTTCGTATGCCCCTCCGGGACAAGCAGCGGAAGAGCCTGTGTAGCGAGACCACGCGCGTTCGGGCTGGGTTAAGCAAACGATGCCGAGCGGGGTCTTCAAGAAGACGCCAGTTCCCACCGATGGGATGTGCCCGCGAAAGATGGTGCCGGTAGGTATGCGGGTCGAAAGGGGAGCGTCGGGGGCGTTTAATGCCGCATGGCCCGCGCCAGGACGCGCCAGGAGCGATTGCGCCGCCTGGGTTGATGGTTCAGTACCCGGCGATTTCACGCTGGCTTAAATCTCCGCGCTTTCGCCCACGCCATTGCACGTCGCTGCTTGCGATCCTCGCCGCCGTAGCGGGTCGTGATTTCGCGAAAGTAGAGCGTAAAAGCCTTGCGGCGTCTCTGCTGGCGGCTGCCGCGGAACCCCAGCGCGCAAACGAGCATATCTCGCTCTGGCTGGTCCAGGATGGCCTGATGGTTCATAGCGTGATCACGTTTTCACCTCGCGCCTGTGCCGGATGTATATGGCTTCAAACTCTTCCCAGGTCACAGTGCGATCGCGCTCGGTTTCCTTGGGCTCGAGTTGTCCGCTCAGCCTGGCGATCAGCTGCAAGTTTTTGCGTGCCTCCGCGATCGCGCGAATCGAGTGCTTCACATTCGGTACGTCGTAGACCTTGCGGGTTCTGTTCGGATCCTCTGCGGACGGGTCAGGAATCTCCAGCCAGCGGCCGTGCCGCGACTCGTGCAGCAGCTCCATAGTGGTGCGGTGCAGCATGTCGACCTCGCTCATGAGCGCGTCCGCAAAGGCCAGATCGCGCCGCTCGGTCGCTTGCGCCGCAACTTCGCGCGTCGTCTCGGGCGGCAATACCGTCACGTCATGCTGGTGTGACGCTTTGAGTGCATGCGGTACGCAATTGCGGGTATGGCGGTCGAGCGACGAGTAACTGAGCTTCAGCCGCGTGGCGACGCTGCGCACGCTGGCGCCGTTGGCGATGGAGTTCTCAGCGGCGGCGCGCTGAGGGTGGACGCAAATGGTGCACTTGCCTGGCATAGAATTTCCGCGCTTTGTTTCATGCAACCAATTCAGCGGTGACTCGCCGGATCTCCCGGCGCAGCATACGCGCGGTCGAAGCCGCGCTTTGTTTCTTTCGGGTAGGAGGACCCCGTGCGCCGGATCTCCCGGGCCACCATACGCGCGGCTTTAGTTACTACCGTGCGCCGAACCTGGTAAAAACGCTAGGGCCCGTTCTGCAAACGACCCGTGTTGCGAATGACGCCGTGGTATCGGCCGCTGCGGAAGCGTAGGGTGGAGAGAGATGCTTCTTACATCGAAGGAAGTTGCCGCGATGCTCCACGTAACCGAGCGGACGGTGACCAGCTACTTCAACACGGGGATAATTCCTGCTACGCGAATTGGCCCGAAGTTGTGGCGCACCCGCCGCGAGATTATCGACGCTTACCTGGTCGAGCGGCTGGGACCGGTTCCGTCGCGGCGCCCGGAAGAGATGCTGCCGCGGCGTCCGCCAGGCCTCGCCCGGGCAGCGTGAGCGCGTGTCGCGGCAATGGTGGATCAATGTAGCCGTCGCGCTACTCGTGCTAAACGCAGTTACGTGCGCTCTGGCGCTGCTAAAGAGCTGGCTCTGGTTTAAAATCTGGCGGCACCTGACAGGCCAGGCACATCACGCGCCAGAGCTTCCTGGCGCCGCCTGCAATCGCCTGGACGAGGATCGCGTCGTCACGACTTTCCAGTTGATTCGCAAAACGGTGGGCTCGCGCTCAGGCTAGCCGCGTACACTCGCGCTGGCGGATGTGTTTGTGAAAGTGCTTGCCATGTGAGCCGGCGGCCATGAGCGCAGCGTGCTCGTGTGGCTCTACGCCTGGATACTCATAGACGCGCGGGGTGATGTCGCGCGGTCCCGGATGAAATTCGATGTGCAGCTTCTTGGTTGTGGCGTCGTAGCCGATGCTGCGGATGTTGGATGAGGTAACGGGCGTGCGCTTGAGCGCGGTTCTTTCCACACCCGCGGAGTCGCGCGCGGCGGGCCACTAGTTCAGGCATCATTGACGCGTTGCGGCTCGGTCTCGCGTAAGCAGTCGGCCTCGTCGCGGTGCGCCGGTTTGGTGGTCAGGTCACTAACGGCTTGCCCGGGCAGTATCGACCGCCGGCAGAACACGCATAGCGGCTCTCGCTGGTGTCGCGGCTCTCGCGTCGCTTTGCGTGCCTCGCTTGCGTTTTCCATTCTTGCCTCGCTATGCCTCGGGAAGGCGCGGTCCCGGTCAAGGGCCACCAGCTACGGCAGCCCCCGCCCTTGCACAAACCGAAAGCGTTCTCATCCAGTCTCGCTGATTTCATTCACAGGTTCACGCTCGTTTTTAAGCCCGTTTCGTATCAATAGTTTGGGTACCCGTAGTTCTGTACTCGACTGATTCGAATCGTGTGCCGGGAAGGTGGTCAATTGCCACGCCGGGATGTCCCCAGCGTGGTGTTTTATTGTGCGGAAAACTCTAATAAAGCGTACAGCTATTCCGCGCCTGTAACCCGTTTAGAACAGCATGCTTTGTGGTAGCTGCGCAAAGGGACTTTCCGTACAAGCGAATTCATTGGGTTTTTCGCACTTTCCCGCTGATCTCGTCGGCGACTGTTGAAAGGGGAACTTTTAACTCGGCCGCGATCGCTCGAAATGTCATACCTGCCTTGCGCATGGCGATCGCGCGGTCGCGTCGAAACACACGGCGCCGTCGTCCAAAAGGTTTCCCCTGCCGGCGTGCCTCGGTTATGCCGGCCTTGACGCGCTCCACGATAATCGCCCGTTCGAACTCAGCGAACGCGCCCATGATCTGCATGATGAACGTGGCCATCGGGTTGCGCTTGTCAGTGTCGATTCCCTGAGTCACACAGATGAAGCGGACACCCATAGAGTCGAGAAGCTGGATGTTGGCTAACAACTCCTTTAGGGAACGGGCGAACCGGTCCAACTTCCAGACGAGCACGACGTCGAGCTTGCGTAGGCGGGCATCCTGAAACAGCTCCTTGAGGATCGGGCGCACCTTCACGCTTGACATCTTCTCCGCGTACTCAATCACCTTCCAACCCATTCGCCTGGCGTATTGCCGCAACTCCTGGAGTTGTAAATCGTGCTTCTGTTCCTCCGTGGAAACCCGAACGTAAATCGCGGCAGTGAGTTTCGCGCTAGCCACTGTTTGTAACCCTCAGGATAGCCCGGATATATGTCAAGAATCAAGCGCTTGATATATAATTAAGGGGATGAAGAAGAAGAACCCGCATGCTGTAGCGCTCGGGAAACTCGGTGGCAAGAAGTCCGGAGGTCGACGCCCACGGGCCGGACGGCCGCGGAGCAAGGACCGCTGCCCGTGCGGGAAGTTTACGAAACCTTACGCGGCAAAGAGGGGGCATAAATGCAAAACAAATCAGACCGGCCGTTCGTAGCGTACTATCGCGTCTCCACCCCGGAACAGGCGGCCCAGGGCTTGGGTCTCGAAGCTCAGCGCGTCGCGGTAGCCAAGTTCTTGGGAGATGTGCGCCCTATTGCTGAATTCCCGAGGAAGAAAGCGGCCAACTTGAGGACAAGCGGACAGAGCTCGACTGCGCGTTGCGAATGTGTGAAAAGGCCGGGGCAACATTGGTAGTCGCACGCCTCGACCGTCTGTCGCGAAGCGTGTGTTTTGTGGCCGGGCTCATGGAATTTGGAATCGAGTTTGTGCTGGCGGACCAACCAAGGGCTACGCGGCTGGCCATCCACATCATGGCCGCGGTGGCTCAGCAGCAACGTGAGGCAACCTCGCGCCGAACAAAAGATGCGTTGGCCGGGGCCAAAACTCGCGGAGCGAAGCTAGGCAACCCGCGCTGGAGAGAATCCATTGCGGACGCGCGGGCCGCAAGGGTAAAGGTAAAGGCGGAGCCGGGAACAGCTCACCTAATACGCGAGTTGCGCGCGGAGCGGAAGAGCTTGCGTGCAATTGCGGAGCAACTCAATGCTACGGGGCTGCGGACACCGAGCGGCGCGAAGTGGTACGCGAGCACTATACGTGCTGCCCTCTGCGCCGACGAGCCAGTTCCGCCTTCAGCTCTTTAACCAGCTTCTGCAGCGCCTTATTCTGCCAGATCAATTCGTGCAGCCGGGCCAGGTCACCGCGCGGATCCGCTCGGGTATGCAGATCGTGGATGTACAAACGCGCCCACAGCGGCAGGCTATTGATGCGCTGGCTCAGTGTAAGGCCGGGAGCGCGTTTCAGTCGACCTCCGGATCGCACGGTTTCCCGCACCCAGCGCATACGTACGACTGCGTGCCTTCGGTGCCGCCGTCGACGCGCATCGCGGCGCGGCAGCAATTCGATACCGGAGCGGAACGGGCGAAGCCGACCGCCGGCCCCGGGAACTCCGGAGCTCCGCGGGGTTTGTGTGCGAGCTCACGGACTTCCCTGCGGATACGTTCCTGATCGGCAACCGTGCGGCGGCGCATTTCCCCATCGTGTCATGACGCGATGCGGGCTAATTCACGGAATGGAGCGCCAGTAGCTCTTCACGCGCGACGATAAAACGTTCGCACCAGGCTCGCCATTCGGCTGCACTCCATTCCTTGTCCGCCGTCGCGATATGGATCCACGCGACCAGCGTCTCAGTCAGCACGTGATAGCGCTCGGCGATCGCGATGAGGGTTTCGGCCCGGTCGGCCATGGCGGTGTATTCGCCGCCCAGTTGTTCGATCAGGTTGCAGGTGACCCAGTCTAGCGACGCGGCACGATCGCGGCTCATGCGCTGCCTGCTTTCGCTTGTTCACTGAAGTGCTTGGTGAGGACCTCGCGAGCCTGCTGCAGTTTGACGAAATCAGCGTGGGCGCCGCCGATATCCGGGTGCAGCTTCTTCTCAAGGGCCTTGTATACCAACTCGAAGAGCTCCGGGCTGGACTTGAGCGCGCTTGCCTGAATGCCGGCAGGTGCCATCGACGCAATGCAGTCGGCTGCATTTTGGATGGGATCCGGCGGCGGCGGGAGTGCTAGGAAGCCCTTGTATTGTTCGCCGCTCTTGGCGACTCCGTATCGGTCAATTTTGCGCAGCGCCTCCAGCGCGAGGGCGATCGCGCGTAAGTTCGATTGCCAGCCGAAGAAGGTATCGCAGGGATAGCTGTATTCCCCGTGCGCGACTAGATCCGTGAAGCTGACGATCACCGCGGGCCCCTGCCACGTGGCACCGGGCTTGGGCCAGCGGTCGTTTCCGATCTGCTCGACCGTGAGTTGCGCCTCGATGACAATATTGGAAGCCCCGAGTTTGCCGAGCTCGTATTCGAGCAGGTTGAGCGTGTCTTGATACTTGGCAACGAACGGGCTCTTGACGGCCTCGGTGTGCGGAGTGGGCCGGCCGGGCCACTTCAGTAAGGGACGCCAGATCGCCTTCAGCATGTTGTTGCTCCACTGGACGTGTCCTCGTCGCCCGCTGTCTCAAGCACGACCCCGGCAAACGTGAATTTGCACAGGCGGATCTTTTTACCGTAGTGCGCTGCTTGCGCGTCCATCTGTTGAAACGATGTAGGGCTGCGACATTTTTTGTTCAGTGACGGCGACTAGCGGGATACAGCCAGCGGGCACCAGCCCTTGCTTGAGCCCAATTTCACCCGAGCCGAATTCATCCTCACCGACCCAAGCGAACAAATCCAAGTCCTCCACCTTCGTAACGTTCGCTTTGGGCGTGCTTCTCCTTCCATTCTTCGCTTGAAGTTCTCGAACCAGACGTCGACCGGTGTGGCTGGTTTTACTTGCCTTGGTAGTGCAACGCGTGGATAACGCGCTTTCACCAGCGCCGCGGCTTCTTCTGGTGTCCGCTTCTCGACGTTTCGCAGGTACAGCGCGTACAGCGTCGCTCGCCCGGCCTCTTCGTCGCGGGTGCGCACGGGCTCCTTCACCGCGTATTTGTGGCGGGGGATCATAAGTCATCCTCTGGGACATCGAAGCTATGCCACATTTCCAACTCGGCACGGACCTCAGGGGCGGACATAGCTTCCAGAGCGGGCAGGGTAGTGCTCGACCCGCGCTGTTCTTGTAGTTCCGCAGCCAGCAACAGTAAGGCGTGGGCTTCGATGCAGCCAGGGTCGCCGAATACCGGCCGCTCCAGGATGATGCGCGCTTCGAAACAGAAAGAGCGCCATCCAGCCGACGCAAAACCGTGACGGGTCTTGCCAATACGCGCGCGCTCATGGCAGCCCCTTGTTCGCGGACATCGACTTCAGAGCGCGCCGGAGCTCGTCGGCCGTGGGTATGTCCGCTGGGTCCGTAACATCCACATCGCGAGTCCAGGGGTTCGGGGCGATGGCAGCCCTTATTGGCGGACAGCGGCTTTAGGTCGCGGCGTAGCGCCTCGGCCGTGGGGTCGGTGCATCGAACGTCCACATCGCGAGTCCACGGGTTCGGCGCCGCGGACCGTTCGTGGTCGGCATCGGCTGCGATCTCCGCCGGTGGTTGGCGATCCAACTCGCGAGATCCTTCCGCGTCCAGTCGTACAGAGCGCCGGGGCTTGTGATCGCGTAACGGCCGGAGTGTTTCGAAGCTACCTTTTCCGCAGGAACCGGCACAGCGAGCGGACCGGGATCTGGAATTCCTCCGGTAGAGCGTCGAATTGTCCTCGGAGCGCGTCTTTTCCGCCGAACTTCCTGCCCATGAGTTCCTCGACAGTCGCTAGGACCTCGGATTGCAGTTCACCATTCTTAGGAGGGTTCTTCCTTTCGGTTTGAGTGGGGGTGGGGGGCGGGGAAGGTGCTTTCGGAGCGGTGTATTCCACAGGTTTGCTCCTCACTTCACTCTGAAGACTCTGAATCTCTGAAGTGAATAAGGATGCGGTTTTACGTACGGAACCGTTTTCGGCTTTGTACGAATCTCCGTTGCTGTGTTGTACAGAATTCAGGGCATGGCCATTTCCACTTATGTGTACAGAAAGCTCGGGAAGGTCCGTCAGTTGGAGTTGGACGGCGAGGTTTTCGCGCTCGATCCGGGGCCGCCCCTTGGGTGAATCCTCCTCGTAGCCGACTGCCGCTTTCAGCCAACGCTCCTCTAGTTCCTGGCCGTTGGCGCGAGCCAGCGCGATGGCGTCGGCGGCGATGCGTTTTCGCCATTCCTGGATAAGGAAATAGTCGTGTTCGCATTGCGCGCGTCGTTCAGAGTCAAGTCTTTCAAAATACGGGAGATATCGCTCTGGCAAGTTATATGTACATAAAAGTGCCGCTTTTCTTTCGCCCTCCTCAGCGTTCGCCGTGTCTTCGTCTCGTGTTCGCCGCGGTTTTGGAACGTTCCCTTTAACCCAAATGCGTCCCCTCTCGTCGATATGGATACGACCTTGCTCTTCGAGCCGCTTACACACCGTCGAGGTGTTGGAAGGCGACCACCCGAGATCCGCGGCCATGTGCGTCTGGATGCAATTCCCGCGCTCGTCATGCACGCATGCCCAGCGGTGGCCGCGTTTGTCGCGGTGGATTGTTTAGACCAGCACCAGGCGATCGCGCGGTTGTCCATGGGCTGGTCGATGTCGAGGAGGTAGAGATGTTGGCTCGGCGGCATCGGATCGAAGCCGTCTTCGGGCGGAGTTCCCATGTCCCGCATCAGCTTCATGTGGACTGAGGGCGGCGTTTCCCTCATTGGCTACCTCTGCAGTCGCGCTCATCGTTCGCGTTGGCTGGATAGCCTCGCACAGCGTGCGCCAGGCGCGGAGCTGCTCGAACAGGGCCTGCACAACCAGTAACGATTCATCGAGATCGATGTGGCCCAGGAAGCCGCTTTCCCCGGTTTCGTCGTCGGTCCAGCGCAGGCGCGCCAAGCGATCGCGGCGGTTCACGGCAGACGAGAGCGTGACTCGCGCGGCGTGGTCTTCGCGGCCGGCGCAGGCCGCGTTCAGCTTCTCGGAAAACTTCTGAATACGGTGGCACAGCGCGGGGGGCGCGCCGTTGGTTTCGGACATTGGGTCTCCAGTTCTAGTACCCTGCGAAAACTCGGGAGCAATTTGGGGCTGCCCCAGGGTTTACAACAGGTTGCGTTTGGCCGGAGAAACCGTGCAAAATGAAGGTGTTGCGCTGCGGCGTGTTTACGCCCAGCGCGGCCTCCGGCGTTGTCCTGGTGTTTCGGTTACCGCAAAAACTTCTTCGAGGGTAATGCGGGCGCCGATTAAATTTTGAGCTCGCCGGAGCTTAGATCCGGGTGCTCCAATGTGTTCGGTGATAATTGTCTATTACCCCAATGCGTTGGAGCACACTTTTTATTCCGACTTTGCGAGAGGTTCCTGCGGAGGCGGAAGTGATCAGCCATCAATTGCTTTTGCGGGCCGGCTACATCCGGCAACTTTCCGCGGGCATCTACAATTACTTGCTGCTGGCGCAGCGATCTCTTTTGAAAATCCAGCAGATCGTGCGCGAAGAAATGAATCGGATCGGCGGGCAGGAAATGCTGCTGGCCGCGCTGAATCCGGCTGAAGTATGGCAGGAATCCGGGCGCTGGGAAGTAATGGGCGACAACATGTTCCGGCTGAAGGATCGGTTTGCCCGCGACCTGTGCCTGGCGATGACGCACGAGGAAATCGTGACGTTTATTGCGCGCGGAGAGCTTCGCAGCTATAAGCAATTGCCACAGATCTGGTATCAGATTCAAACCAAGTTTCGCGACGAACCCAGGCCCAAATCGGGTCTGCTTCGAGTGCGCCAATTCATCATGAAGGATTCGTACACGTTTGACGCCGATGCGAAAGGCTTGGACGTGGCGTATGAGAAACATTACCGCGCGTACAGCAGAATTCTCGACCGATGCGGTCTGGAGTACAGCGTTGTCGAAGCCCATTCGGGCGCTATGGGCGGAAATGAATCGCACGAGTTCGTGGTTCGCTCCGATGCGGGCGAGGACTTCATCGTGCGTTGCCCGAAATGCGGATACGCGGCGAATTTAGAGAAAGCAATTTCGAAGCCCGTGTCCCCTGCTGCTTTGGATCCGGAGGGAGATCTTTCATCCGAAGAGTTCCATACGCCCGGGTTCAAGACCATCGCTGAAGTTTCCCGATTTACGAATTTGCCCGAAACTTCGCAAATGAAAAGCCTGGTCATGGTGGCGGACGATAAACCGGTTTTGATCCTGTTGCGAGGCGACCATCAACTAAGCGAAACCAAGCTGACGTCTTTCTTGAAGGCGGCGGATCTGCGGCCTGCTCATCCGCAAGAAATCACGCAATGGTTCGGCGCGAGCGCGGGATCGCTGGGGCCAGTTGGAGTTCAGAACCTTCGCGTCATTGCGGATAGCGCCCTGGAAGGGCGCCGCAATATGATCGCGGGCGCAAATCGCGACGACTATCATTTGAAGAACGTCACGCCAGGAAAAGATTTCGAGGCTGAGTACTTTGATTTGCGACAGGTGGCACAGGGAGATACATGTCCGAATTGCGACGCCGTGCTGGAGATGATGAAGACCATCGAGATTGGGCATATTTTCAAGTTGGGCTACAAGTACTCCGAGACAATGGGACTGCGAGTCCTGGGAGAAGACGGGAAAGAAATCACGCCCATCATGGGGTCTTATGGGCTAGGCGTGGAACGGGTATTGACTTGCGCCATCGAGCTTTATCACGATCGCGACGGAATGGCGCTGCCCGCCGCGATTGCACCCTTTACAGTGGTCATTACGCCAGCGAATTATAAGGAGCCTCTGCAGCGCGAGGCTGCTGATCTGCTTTACCAGGAGTGCACTCGAGCAGGAATCGACGTTCTGCTGGACGATCGTGACGAGCGTCCCGGCGTAAAGTTCAAAGATGCGGACTTGATCGGCATTCCTTTTCGCATTACTGTTGGCAAGAAGCTGAGCGACGGGAAGGTCGAGTTTCTGGAGCGGCGCACTCGCGCTTCCGAAGAAGTGCTGCTGCACGATGCGGTTCCGCATCTGCAGAAAAGACTCGGCTCAGCGGCCTGATGGCCTCTCCTGACTGGGAGGCGGTACGCCGGCAATTTCCAGCTCTTACCGGCCGCACATACTTAAACACCGCGACATACGGACAGTTGCCCTATCGAGCATCACAAGCGGCAATTCAACATTTCCAGCATCGGGATGAACTTGCGTGCACCGATTTTCTGAGCTGGTTCGAGGATCTTGAGCCGCTGCGGACGTCTCTCGCCAAACTAGTAAACGCGACTCGCGACGACATCGCCTTCGTGCCCAATGCGAGTCATGGGTTATCGCTGGCATTGAATGCGATCGATTGGCAATCGGGAGACGAGATTCTCACCCTGGAAGACGAATATCCGAATCAACTCTATGGGGCTCAATCGGTGCATGGCGCGATAGCGGTTCAGTGCCGGTGGGAGGAGTTGGAGCAGCGGATCAGCTCGCGCACCAGGGTGGCGCTTCTCAGCACCGTGAACTACACGACCGGAATGCGGCCGGACTTGGCAATCGTCGTTTCCCGGTTGCGAAAGCGCGGCGTATTCGTCTTCATAGACGGCACGCAAAGCGTCGGAGCGCTGCAGTTTGACTGTACTGCGATAGCTCCACACTTCCTGGTTGTGGACGCCTATAAATGGATGCTTTCGCCCAACGGCGCGGCGTTCCTGTATGTCGACCCAGCGGTTCGGAAGTGGCTGCGTCCTCGCGTGATCGGCTGGCGTAGCGATTACAACTGGCGAAACGTCGATGCGCTTCATCATGGCGCGCCTCGCTTCACGGCTAGCGCTGAGAAATACGAAGGCGGGATGCTTCCGTTTCCCTGTCTTTACGCGATGAAAGCCTCGGTTGAATTACTGGAAGAGCTTGGGCAAAGCGCGATCGAGGAGCGAGTTCTGGGACTCTCAGCTATTCTTCGGGAAGAATTAGGAAAGATCGGAGCGGAGTTTCAGCCGACCATGCGGGACTCCCTGCCTTCACAAATTTTAGCGGTACAGTTTCCCGGCGCTGACGTTTCGCGTTTAACGAAAGATCTGAGCCGGCAGAACGTGATCGTGTCGGCGCGAAAGGGTTATCTTCGGATCTCGCCGCATTTTTATAACAACGAAGAGGATGTGGGAAAGCTGATTCAGGGTTTGCGTCGATGCCTGGCTGGAGTTTAAAGATGGTTAGAAGTACAGCTACCCCGAGTTTCGCTCTTCCGACTTCGCTATCGCTTCGGATCGCCAGGGTGTCGTAAAGGGAAACAAAGAAGACAGCTTGGCAACTGCCTTCTCCGTTCCTCGACAGCTACGTGTAAATCTGCCAGACCCTTCAGCTGTTGTTCACCTACGGCAGGATCTGGCAAGAACAATTTTGGGAGTACCCTCGGACCAACGGACACTTTTATCAGTGCTCCTCTTGAGCGTCATTTGCTGTGGCATTGAAAATTCTTCGCTTCTCTGTTACACTTGTATACGTATGCTTTACTTATCCTGTCAGCATGTAATACGCGCAGCTTGAAACTTTTTTCTTGCTTATCCGATCCATGCTGTTGTACGTTAATTCTTCACCTGAACGTATTGGCCCAGAGTCGTCCAAGAGATCAACAAGTCCTATAACCCTATGGAGACAAGGGATTTGTGCAGACGAACGATTCTGCTGGGTTTCGGGGATCCAAATGCAATAAAACGGGGGAACCGTTAGGATAGGGGAAGCGTTTTCGTATGTGATGAGTGTTGAATGCGCGGTCGATAAGTAATTGGGATGGAATGAAACGTAACGATTCTTACCGACAGGGCACCAATTCAATGAGAGGAGAAGATTTAAAAATATGCCTGTTGCACCTGCTCCAGCGTTGAAAAGTAGACTGAACGTGAACATCCCCGAAGCGGCGCGTTCAGAGGTGGATCAACTCGTGGAAACGAGTGGCCGATCCATAACTGAATTGGTGCGATTCGGTCTCAGCTTGGTGAAAGTGGTTCTCCACGAGTCCAAACTTGGAAATAAGCTGGTAGTAACGACGCCAGACGGCAAAGCGATCAAAGAACTTGTTATCCCAAGTATGTGAGTGAACAGATCCTTCAATCGTCATCATCCTCCGGCCCCTTGCGAGTCAATAAACCGCATTTCGATTTGGTCGATGTCAATAAGCGGTATTTCCACCTGGTGAATAAAGCTGAGTTCGACGCGCTTGATGGAAGGATCCCTCGCGACAATATCGGGATCCAAGTAAAGGCCATTTTCTAATGTCTGTTTAGGTGGCCTTTGGTTATCCAAGCTACGCCCGGCTGATTCGCTCATTATATTGCGAAGGAGATTGTCGTCATTAAACGATTCGTTAAATTGAACTTATCGTTTTTTTCTACTCCTGGTTTTTCGTCTGCTGACATAACCGGATTCTCCGATGAGGGATACCGGTTCCGATGGCAGCCGGGATACAGACAACGTTTTCAAGTTCGTGGGTTTCTCAACCGCGTTCGCGGCTAAGTAGTTCTTGAATTCTTCAACCAGCTGCTTTGCGGCCGCATCTGCAAGTGGATTCGATCGTCCCAGCTTCGCCATGAGTTCACGAACACTGTCGCATGCGGGACTGAGCGCTGCTGACAGGTTATTGTCTTGACGATCGGAATATGTTGCCAGGGTTAGACCATTCAGATCGCTTGGCACCTTAACTTCTTTTCGAGTAATTACGACGCATCTATTGCGTCCGAGCCTTCCTAGAAAGAGCCCCAGCTCGAAGACAACGTTATCGCGCGGAATGCTGAACCTTTGCCGGCGGATGTTTGCCACGTCATCCGGCGCCAAGATAAACACGGCAAAGTCAAAGGTTTCCAGAATGTCTAAAAGCCGTTCTAAAGTGAAGTCACCTAGTTGAAAGACCTCCTGATCCCAAATGGTGGCCTCTGCATCATCTTCGAGCAATTTCTGAACCTTACGCGCAATGGGCTTGCTCTCACTGGCAGACCCAATAAACAGCCTAGGTTTCAATTGGGAAGGCGTCCTGGATTCCTTCACTATCAGACCCGATCCTCTTAAGTAACAGCCGACACAACGGAGCGGGACGCCAGTTCCTCACCTGGATGGTGGGCGTCCCGCCCTGTGCCGACTAGAGATTAACAGATTCCTTTGTGGCTGCGGTCTCGCCCAGTTTTACTTTGCAACTTCGGTCGACGCCTACCGGGAGAGAGGATCGAGCAGGCACAGAACTTCAAAGAATCTTCTTGCCCATGGCTGACGTAACCAGTTCTACGCCGAGCAACGCCGTGCGGTTCGCTTCATCCAGAACCGGGTTGACTTCCACGATTTCCATGGACAACATGCGGCTGCAATCGCAGATGGTCTCCATCGCGAGATGAGCTTCGCGATAGGTCATGCCTCCGCGAACCGGTGTTCCCACACCGGGCGCCTCGTCCGGATCCACTGAATCCATGTCGAGGGATAAATGAAACCCAGCCGTTCCTTCGCTTGCTAGCGCAAGGGCCTGTTCCATGACGTTGCGAAGGCCGCGCTCATCGATGTCGCGCATGGTAAAGGCAGTGACGCCGGACTCGCGAACCACGGCACGTTCGCGCTCATCCACATCGCGGATTCCAATGAGAACGACATTTCCGCCCTCGACTTTTGGAGCATAGTCGAATATTTCCGTCAGGACGCTTGGACCTCGACCGATACAGCAGGCAAGCGGCATACCGTGAACGTTTCCACTGGGACTCGATTCAGGCGTGTTCATGTCGGCATGAGCATCGATCCAGATAAGGCCGATTTTTTCGCCTCTCTGGCGGAATACGTGCCCAACGCCGGCTACCGTGCCCACCGCAACCGAATGATCGCCACCGAGCACAAGCGGAAACTTGCCTGCACTGACGATGCCTTCCACCATGGAGGCCAATTTCGCACAGGTGTTGGCAATCTGCGTCAAATACTTCGCGTTTTCCGCGCCGGAGGGCGTGCTCTCCTGCTGCGCGGCCGGGAGGTTGCCGAGATCTTCAATTTGATAGCCGAGAGAAGAGAGCTTTGCGTTCAGCCCGGCAAGCCGCAGAGCCGAGGGCCCCATGTCGACGCCGCGTCTACCTGCACCAAGATCGAGGGGCGCGCCCAGGATTGCGATTTTGGAATGACGCATGCCAGTTGGGTGTTGGCCTAGGGCCGGGTTCGGTATAGCATTCGAGGATAGGGAATCGTTTCGCGCACGTGCTCTAAGCCGCACATCCAGGCGACGAATCTCTCGACGCCCATTCCGAATCCGCCATGCGGTACGGTGCCGAAGCGCCGCAGATCGAGATACCATTCGAACGCTTCGCGGGGTAGATTGTGCTCGGCAAGACGGCGTTCCAGCAACGCCAGATCATGAATGCGCTGGCCGCCGCCCACAATTTCGCCGTAACCCTCGGGTGCGATTACGTCCACCCCAAGGGCCAGTTCGGGCCGCTGCTCGTCCGGCTGGAAATAGAACGCCTTGATGGCGGTGGGGTAGCGGTCCACCAGGACCGGGCGATCGAAATCCTGGGTGAGCAGCGTTTCGTCAGCATTGCCGAAATCGCCGCCCCATTGAATCTCGCTCCCTTTCGATTGCAGAAGCTTCACTGCGTCGTCGTAGCTGATGCGCGGGAACGGCGCTTTTACCGCTTCGAGCTTCGATGTGTCGCGCTCGAGCACTTGGAGCTCTTGCTGGCGATTCTCGAGTACGCGCGTGACGACATAGACGATCAGCTCTTCGGCAACGCGCTTCACTTCTTCGAGATCGGCGTAAGTCATCTCCGGCTCGACCATCCAGAATTCCGTAAGATGACGGCGCGTCTTTGATTTTTCGGCGCGGAACGTCGGGCCAAAGCAATACACTTTGCCGAAAGCCATGGCGTCGGCTTCGTTGTAGAGTTGACCGGATTGGGTGAGGTAGACCTTCTCATCACCGAAGTAATCAACCTCGAATAACGTGGTGGTCCCTTCGCAGGCGGCGGGCGTGAAAATCGGGGTATCGACGAGCGTGAAGCCGTGCCCATCGAAGTAATCGCGTATGGATTTGATGACTTCATGGCGGACGCGAACGGCCGCATGCTGACGGCGGCTGCGCAGCCAGAGGTGGCGGTGGTCCATGAGGAAATCCACGCCATGGTCTTTGGGAGTGATCGGATAAGGGTGCTCTTCACTGACGCGCTGGAGTACGTGGGCATCGAGCACATCAAGTTCATATCCGCCGAGAGCGCGCGCTTCAGCGCGAATCGTGCCTATAACAGTGAACGAGCTTTCCTGAGTCAGATTTTTGAGCGCATCGAAGAGCTCCTCCGGCAAGTTGCTTTTCACAGCGACGCACTGCATCATCCCGCTGCCGTCGCGGATGATGGGGAACACGATCTTGCCGGATTTGCGGAGATTATAAAGCCAGCCGCGAATTTCGACGCGGTGGCCGACGTGTTCGCTGGCGTTCCGGATTTCGATGTGCACGGGGGCGGTTTGTGAATCAGTACTCATGCGCGGGCGATCAATTCATCCGCGGAGCGTTTTGCTTCTTCGACGGGATGCTCCATGCCGGCCGGCTCTTTCAATTCGAGCAACAAAGGATACTGATCGGGACGCGACCGCAGCAGCCGCATGGCTTGAGACCATTCGAGCGTGCCTTCACCCGGGAATAAGTGTTGATCGTCCTTCCCGTTGTTGTCATGAAGGTGAGTGGAACGAATGCGGTTCTTCATCAGCTCGAATTGCTCTTCAACCCGGTTCAGCATATGCGCGTGTCCGATATCGAAGCAGTAGTTCAGGTTGAGATGAGTCTCGGCTAGAAACGCGTTCAAGCGCTCGGCCGAGGACAAGGCATTCGGAGTATTCTCGAGCAACACTTCGACGCCGCGCTGCCCAGCGAACACCTTGATCTCTTCGAGCGAAGAAAAAGCCGAATCGAAGCGGCGCTCATCAAATTCCTGATCTGCCACTCCGATGTGCTGAATCAGATAGCGGAATGGAATTACGTCGGCGATCTCAAGCGCTCGCTTGATCTCGTCTACCAGGATCATGCGCTTGCCCTTGGTGGGCTCGGTAATATCGATCACGGCCTGCGGCCCGGACCGGCCCCAGACATCGTCGCTATACATGGGCGAGTGAAGCGAATGCATCTTCAATACGGAATCGCGAAACCAATGGCCAAGTTCGTTGATCTGCGCTTTGTCGCGATAGTCTATGTGTTGCCGAGCGCAGAAAATTTCAACCGCCGAAAATCCAGCCGCCCAGATTCTTTCAAGCCATACGGTTGTCAGGCGATGCTTGACGAAGAGATGGCTAGAGAGTACAAGCTCCATTATGATTTCGCTTTTCTATGGACGGCGATTTCAATACCCCGCCGCTTTTCCATGCAGGCGGGATTCAGTTCCACCTTGCAGGGTGCCGTTCTTTACAACGATGGCTTCGACTCTGGCCACTCCGTCGGTCGGTTTTATTTCGTATCCCATCTTCTTTAGAGCCTCTTCGGCTTCGGGAGAGAAGCCGTTCTGCAAATACAGAATGTCGGGCTTCCACTGCTCATGGAAGCGCGGCAGGTCGACAGCATCCTGGGCATTCATGTGGAAATCAAGCACGTCCAAAATTACTTCCGCCACACCGGTGGTGATTCTCGATCCGCCGGGCGCGCCGGCAACCATGAAGAGCTTGCCGTTTTGCGTGATGATAGTCGGAGTCATCGAAGAAAGTGGCCGCTTCCCCGGCTCGATGGCATTCGCATCAGCGCCGACCATGCCGAACATATTCGGCGAGCCCGGCTTCGCGGCGAAGTCGTCCATTTCGTCATTCAGCAGAAAACCCAAGCCGGGTGCGGTAATACCGTTGCCCCAGGAGTTATTAAGCGTGTAGGTTACGGCGACGGCGTTGCCTTTGGCGTCGACCACGTTGTAGTGAGTCGTCTCGGCGCTCTCATACCAGGAAATATGCGCGTTTAACGATTTGGGCAGACCTGGTCCAATGATGTCGCTAGGCGTAGCGCGATTGGGATCGATGGTGCCACGGCGCCACGCGATGTACTTCGGATCGAGCAGCGCGCGTACAGGAACATTATAGAAGCCGGGGTCGCCCAGGTATTCACTGCGATCGGCATAAAATCGACGCATCGCTTCGGCTTCATAATGGACCGCCTTGGCCGAATCGGGACCGGCGCTTTGATAATCGGTGCCTTCCAGCATCGCCATGATCTGCAGCAAGCCGACTCCACCAGCGCTGGGCGGAGGCGAAGTGACGATCTGGAAATCCTTGTATTTGCCGGTCAACGGCGTACGTTCAATAACCTTGTAATTCTTCAGGTCTTCCAGCGAAATGAGGCCGCCGTGAGCTTCCATCGCGGCAGCCAACTGCCTGGCAGTTTCGCCCTGGTAGAAGTCTTTTGCGCCATTCGCCGCAATACGCTGCAAGGTGGCTGCCAGTTCAACTTGCTTGAACGTGTCGCCTGCTTTATATGGATTGCCGTCGCGCAAGAAAATACGTTTCGATTCAGGATCGGATTGAAGAGAGCTGTGCGTTCCGTTCAGCGCTGCAGCGAATGGTTCGGAGACGGTGAAACCATCTCTAGCCAAGCGAACTGCCGGAGCGAGCAACTGCGGCCACGGTTTGCTGCCGTACTTCTTGTGAGCAAACTCAAAGCCTGCCACCGAACCCGGCACACCGGAGGAGCGCCAGCCATAAATACTGTCGCGCGTCGCGTTGCCATCGGGGCCGATGTACATGTCGCGACTGGCTTTGCCGGGAGCGCATTCGCGGAAATCGAGAAAATCCGTTTTGCCATTCGCGAGCCGGATGAGCATGAACCCGCCGCCGCCGATATTGCCTGCTACAGGATGCGTGACTGCAAGAGCAAAGCCTACGGCAATCGCTGCGTCGACCGCATTGCCGCCGTTTTTGAGCACCTCGAGGCCGACGTCCGCTGCAAGCGGTTCCTGCGCCACGACCATTCCGTGCTTAGCTTCAACCGGCTCCTTGGCGCACAATGTGGAGAGAGAAAAGCAGAAGACAAGCAAGGCGGTCCCTGCGCGGAAGCGGAGGCATTGCATATGCCAGTCAGTCTAACAGTTGAAATGAGGAATAGAGGAAACTAGCGAGTGTCTATGCAGCAGCGAGTTTGCGCACTCTCAGGGTGAGGCGGCTCTTGTAACGGGCGGCCGTATTTTTCTTGATAATGCCCCATTTGGCGGCGCGGTCAACCAGCGAAAAAGTAGTGCTCAGCGCATTCTTCGCGGCTTGAGGATCTTTTTGGTCGAGCACGCGGCGCATAGCGCGGATTTGGTGGCGCAGCCGGGATTTGCGCATGCGGTTGATAGAGGTCCGGCGCTCAGCTATGCGGACGCGCTTCAACGATGAAACTGTATTTGCCATTAACCTACTAACCCAATCTCTTCAGAAATATAACCTTAGGATACCTAACGAGAGTTGGCGAAAGCAAACAGAGGCCGCGAGACGCCTACCGATAGGCTTTTCGAAAGCCGACAGTTAACAATAGAGATGGTAGAAACAGATCTTCAGGAAAATGATTAAGCGCTATTTAAATTTACGATGGATTGCGTTCGCTATGACTTTGACGGCTGTTGCGGTTGCAGTCTGGGCTGCAGCAGCTCCGGAAAACGACTGGAAAATCGCCGGCCCGTTCGGCGGCACGGCTATCACTGTCACGGTAGATCCTAAGAATCCGAATGTGGTGCTCGCCGGAGCGATGAATTCGCTACTTTTTCAAAGCGAAGACTCCGGCGCAAGCTGGAACCTTTTGAATTTGCCGAAGCGAAACCTGAGCGAGGTCACGACAATATTGATCGACCCCGCGGATTCGAATCATTACCTGGCGGGCATGATCTCGGCGGAAGGCGGCGGCTTATTTGAGAGCCATGACGGCGGGAAGGTATGGTCCAGCGTGAAAGACGTGCGGGATTTTGGTGTACGAGCTCTGACTGCCTCCGCCAGCAAGCCGAGCCGATTTATCGCGGGCACCCTCCGCGGGGTCATGTTAAGCGACGACTCGGGCAAGACCTGGACCCGTATCTCAGACCCGCAGAACCTCGAGATGCAGGGCATCACAGCGGTCGCGGTCGACACGAAGGATCCCAACATCATCTACGCTGGAACAACCCACTTGCCGTGGAAAACGATGGATGGCGGAAAGACATGGGAATCGATTCACACGGGCATGATCGACGATTCCGACGTTTTCTCGATCTATGTGGATCCCGGGACGCCAAACGATATTTTGGCGAGCGCTTGCAGCGGCATCTATTCAAGCACGGATCGCGGCGATCTCTGGCGCAAATTGCTGGGGATACCGAACACATCCAGACGCACGCACGTGGTTCGCGAAGATCCCGCTAGTCCCAACACGATTTTCGCCGGGACAACAATGGGGCTGTTCAAATCGGTGAACCATGGAACTACATGGAAGACGTTGACCAATACACAAGTCAACGCCATGACCTTCGATCCGTCACATCCGCAAAATATGTATCTGGCGCTTGAATATGAGGGCGTCGGCAAAAGCGACAACGGAGGCGAGCAGATCAACTTAATCGATAACGGTTTTGTCGATCGGGTGATTAGCACCGCTACTGTTTCGGGCAAAAAGCTAGTTGCGGTGGAGACACAAGAAGGTGAAACGAGCGGAATTTTTACGAGTGACAACCGCGGCGAGTCCTGGTCTCAATTACGAACCACGCGCGGCTTGGGAGGCGTGCATCTGAAAGCCATCGTGGGCTTGCCGAGCGAGGATCACACCCTGCTTGCTGCCAGTCCGCATCAGATGTACAAATCGATAGATGCCGGAGTGACCTGGAAACCTTTGCCGGTTCGTTTAATCGTGAATCCGCCCGCCGAAACCGAAAAGCCCAAGGCTCCGGAAAAACCTGTTCACGCGGCTTCGCAGCGTAGCAGGCAAGTTGTTCGGACAAGAGCCTCCCGACCGGTAAAGCCTAAAGAAGTAATCCGGGAGATCTTCCCTTCGGAAATGAGCGGTCTTTATGCGATAAAGAGCGGGACAAAAGACGTTATCTTCGCGGCTACCGACCTGGGGCTGCTGAAAAGCAGCGACTTGGGCGAGCGCTGGACGCTGGCGGAAATCGCTGGATCGAGCGCAGTGACGGCACTCTACTCGGCCCCGAACTCAGACGGATATCTCATTGCCCGCGCTGCCGCCGGCCTGTATGTCTCGAAAGATTTCGGCGATCATTGGGTAACTTTAACGTTTCCCTTACCTTCGTCGGACGTGAATGACGTGGCGATTCCCGCTGAACAAGGCGCTCCACTGTTGGTGGCGACCAGAGTAGGGCTGTACTCCTCGGCCGACGGCGGCGCTAAGTGGTTCGCCAATTTAGGAGGAATCCCCGCCTCGACCGTGAACTCCGTTATTTACACGGGTGCGGAGCGATCAGCCTACGCAGTCGAATATGGGCGGCTTTACGAAACAAAGAATGGCGGCGACTCCTGGTCAGAGCTCTCCACTGCGGTTCCGTCGCTGCGCATCCGGCAATTGTGGATGCCAGCTAACGGTTCAAAAAGACTATATGGAATTACTAGTGACCTTGGAATTATCTTTCGCAATTAATATATTTTCCGCTAAGATCAATTATTGGTGTTGCTTACAACTCTCGCCTGGAGGAGAAGGATGGAAACTGGGCTCGGATTAAGGCCGATCAAGTCGGTGTTTCTGTGTGCGGCCCTATGCTTTTGCACTTCGGTTTATGGGCAGGGCACGAACAAGCAAAGTAACAATAGCTCAACGGACGACTACCCCGATACGGTCGAGTTGGACCCCTTCGGAGGAGTAAGTCTTTTTGGACAGGTGAACCAAGGCCTGGACGAAAGACTCCGAAACGGTGGTACGGGGGGTGGCCGCGTGGCGATCAACGTGACCCGCCATCTCGGTATTGAGCTCGGCTACAACTTCATGATCAACAATGTTCAGTTGGTAACCCCGATTGCACCGGGTCTGCCGACGTACATTTTTGGCGATCAGATTCACTATTGGTCGTTGAATCCGGTTTTTAATTTCACACCGCGAGGCTCGCGTGTCCAGCCATACCTTACGGCCGGCCCGGGCGTAGTCGACTTCAATCCGACGGCGGCGGCTCGAACACACGCCCAACTGCCCGCGGTCAATACGATCTATCATTCAGGAACGCTGACGAACAACTGGCTGTTTGGCGCCAACTATGGAGGTGGCATCAAATTTCACTTGAGCGATCATTTCGGCGTGCGATTGGACGCGCGGGGCTTCTGGTCGCGAAACCCAACGTTTGGGCTGGCAAGCTTCAATAACGGTGGGCTCTTTATCCCCTCTAAGCAGCACCTAAATGGCTTTCAAGGGACATTAGGGCTGGTTATCTATCTCGGGTCGAGGGGGCAGGCTGTAGCGCCCGCGCCCGTCACGCCACCTGCGCCGCTCAATGCCGGTTCTATTACCGGTGGCGAGGGCACGTTGTGCCAGACGAAGGCGATCACGCTGCACTCAACGGCGAGCGATCCGGCGGGCCATCCGCTGACGTACGCCTGGAAATTGAACGGTAGTCCTTCGGGAACCAACAGCGCAGACTTCTCCTTCACACCAAATAACGCAGGCGACTTTACGGTCGAAGTGACTGTGTCGGATTCGACGAATCCATCGCGCACCGTAACTGCCGGACCAATTACTCTCAGCGTGAAGGAGTATGTCGAACCGCAGATCACCAGTATCTCCGCAACGCCGAATGCGCTGAGCTGCGCTTCCGATACCACCGGTACACATACGGCCAATCTTTCCGGTCAGGCGACTGGCTCAGCTTGCGGCGGGAACTTGACTTACAAGTGGACCGTCAGCGAAGGCAGCGTCACCAACGACACCAGCCCGAATGCAACCTTCGATGCCTCTACCTTGAACTTCGAAGGCGGAGCCCAAGGGCAAACCAAGACAGTCACCGCGACTCTGACAGTCACGGATGAAACCGGCAAATCAGTCTCCCGTACGACGGACATTGCCGTGAAGTGTCCGCCGCAATTCGTGCGGCTCTCCGACGTCGTTTTCGCTAAGAATAGCGCTCGCGTGAACAATTGCGGGAAGCGGATTCTAATCGACGAGGCTGCTCCGCGCATAGCTAGCGGCGATTACGACATCGTCCTGGTTGGCCACCGCGATAGCGATGAGGAGGCGAACCTGCCCGGCACAGGTCGAGGCAGGAGGAGAACGCCTGGCCGGCCACTTGACGAGGCGCGCGTGCTAAACGCCGCAGCCGTACTGAGCGGCGGGACGGGGACCTGCGCGAAGGTCGACCCCTCTCGTATCAGAGTCGACTGGGTGGGCACCGATCAAACCTCGACGCCTGATCCAGGACTTTGCGGAGCGTCCAATCGTCCGTCGCAGAAGGAGCGCCGGGGCGCGCAGGTGACGGAGGCCGACAAGAACCGGCGCGTGGAGGTGTACTTAGTGCCGCGAAGCAGTCAGGCTATGCCTCCGGCCGTGAAGAACATTAAGCCGCTGCCGGAGGGTGAAGTGAAGGCCCTCGGCTGCCCGCGCTAACTCATAACGTGAAACAGAAGGGCCAGGGTTTATTCTTGGCCCTCCTGTAATCACCACTAGTAAAGGTGCCGATTAGCACTATGGGCGTAATGAAAAGCGCTCGAACAACATCAATTATCGGTGTAGAGGTTGTAGTCTGCTTGGGAGGAGAAGGATGAAGAATCGGCTTATAAATAGGCCGCTCGGTTCCGCGGTTTTGTGCGGCGCGCTGTGCTTTGCGACCGTCACTTACGCTCAGAATACGAACAATACGACAAACAATAACAAGACCATGACATCGGGCGAGGATCAATACCCCGATCTGGTGGAATTTGATCCGTTTGGGGGCGTCAGCCTCTACGGCCAGGTGATGCGTGGCTTGGACACGAAGCTGGTGAATGGCGGGGTGGCCGGCATTCGCTTGGCGGTCAATCCAAGCAAATGGATCGGAATCGAATTATGGGGGGATTACGCTCAAGCGAACGTGGAATTTCGCTCGTCGAGCGGCGTATATCCGGCGGGCAACGGCGCGCTCACTGGCAGACCTCTTCCGACGTATAGCTTCGGGAGCAGGAATTACAGTTTCGGCTTGAACCCGATCTTGAACCTGAGGCCGCGTGGTTCCAAGTTCCAACCATATTTAACGGTCGGCGTCGGTGGAGTGCAATTTACGCCTACCGATACCGCCAAAGGCTTGGCTCGGGCTGCTAATACGAACGCTCTGTACTTTTCGGGAAACCTGAACGACAACTTGCAGGTAGCCCTGAACTATGGCGGCGGTATTAAATGGCACTTTTCAGATCACTTCGGGCTTCGGGTGGACGCGCGTGGCTTCTGGTCACGTAATCCCACGTACGACCTACCGAACTTTCCGGACGGCGGTATCTACATTCCCGCGCGAGATAAGATTAACGGGTTCCAGGGCACAGTAGGACTGGTCTTCTACTTTGGCCAGAGCAAGTGCCCGCCGATGCCCCCGGCTCCGGCACCGCCGCCGCCACTCCCCACTCCGACAATTACGGGTGGCGAAGGCACGATCTGCCAGGGCAAGCCGGTGACGCTGCACGCGAACATTACTGGTCCGGCAGGTCATACGCTTCAGTACGCCTGGACTCTGAACGGGCAAACACAGGGCGGCAACAGCCCCGATTTCACGTTCACTCCGAACAATACGGGGAGCTTCAACGTTCAGGTTACGGTAACCGACACGGCGCCGCCACCGGCTCCCATGGAGCGGCCGAAGAATATTCCGGTACGCTGCTGGGTTCAACCGCCCACGCCGCCTGCCGCGGCGCCAATCAGCGCGACCGCTACGGTCACGGTGAACGACACGACACCGCAGATCACCACTGTTACGGCCGATCCCAACACGCTGGCCTGTGCTGCTAACGCCAGCGGCACGCATACTGCGAACCTGACCGGCAATGCGACTGCTTCAGCTTGCGGCGGCAACTTGACTTACAAGTGGACCGTGAGCGAGGGCAGCGTCAGCAACGATACCAGCCCAACGGCAACCTTCGATGCCTCTACTTTGAATTTCGAAGGCGGCGCGCAAGGGCAGGCCAAGACCGTTACCGCGACTTTGACGGTTACGGATGAGAGTGGCAAGACGGCAACTCAGTCAACCACCATCACCGTGAACTGCCAGCCGCAGTGGGTGCGACTCGATGACGTGATCTTCGCAAAGAACAACGCTCGCGTAAATAACTGCGGCAAGCGCGTTCTGATCGATGACGCGGCGCCGAAGGTGGCCGGCGGCGATTACGACATCGTGCTGGTTGGACATCGCGACAGCGACGAAGAAGAGAACGCTCCTGGCGCTCGTGGACGACGCGGCCGCAGGGGCGAGGCGGGCCGGCCACTTGACGAGCAGCGTGTTCTCAACGCCGCGGGCGTCCTGAGTGGCGGCACCGGTACTTGTGCCAAGGTCGATCCGTCTCGTATCAAGGTGGATTGGGTCGGCACTGACCAGACCTCAGACACCAAGCCGGGACTTTGCGGAACTTCCAACGTGAAGGAGCGCAGAGGGTCCGAGACTACCGCGGCGGACAAGAACCGCCGTGTGGAAGTCTACCTGGTACCGAGGAACACCCAGACCATGCCTCCGGCGGTCAAGAACATCAAACCGCTACCCGAGCGCGAAGTCAGAGCGCTGGGTTGCCCGAAATAGACCAGCAGTAGCCTAGAAAAGGGCCAAGCGGTTCGCCGCTTGGCCCTTTTTGCATTTGTGAGGGTCACGGGGCAAATTTGCCGCTTAAGATAGAGAAGTCCGGCTATCTTGCCTCATGAAATTACTCGCACGCTTCAACTTGATTTTCGTTGTTGTCTTCGGTCTGGGCCTAGCAGTCGCGGTATGGCTGGCCTATGGTTTCTTGCAGCAGGACGCCAAGGACCGGGTACGGGAGCAAGCGCGATTGATGATGGAGACCACGCTCGCTACTCGCAGCTATACCACTCAGCAGATCAAGCCTCTTCTGGTGAAGGAGCAGCAACACGAGACTGAGTTTCTACCCCAGACGGTACCTGCCTATGCAGCCACCCAGGTTTTCGATTACCTCCACAAGCGAAACGTCGAGTACGTCTACAAGGAAGCTACCCTGAATCCCACCAACCCGGTGGACCGGGCCACTGACTGGCAGGCTGACGTGGTGAATGCGTTCCGTAACGATCCCAATCAGAAATATATTTACGGGGAACGCGATTCAGCTACGGGCCGATCGCTCTTCTTCGCGCGGCCCATTCAAATTACCAATATCGCTTGTCTAGAGTGCCACAGCACTCCGGATCGCGCTCCCGTTTCCATGATCCGGCAGTACGGCCGCGACAACGGCTTCGGATGGAAGCCGAACGAGATCATTGGCGCGCAGATTGTCTCCGTTCCCGAATCGGTTCCGCTGCAGATAGCGAATCGTGCGTTGAAGACTTTAGTGATTTACTTATTGGCGGTCGCATTTGTCACGCTCTTAATCCTCGATGCCGTGCTGGTGATCACAGTAATCCGTCCAGTGGCGAAGCTCTCGCACATGGCCGACGAAATTAGCCAAGGAAAACTGGACGTAGAAGACCTGCCCGTGAAGGGGCGGGACGAGATATCGGTTCTTGCCTCATCCTTTAACAGAATGCAGCGGAGCCTCGCCAGGGCGATGAAGATGCTGGAGACGGGGGGCGAGGAATGAGTCCGCTATTCAGTCAGCGCGGGCGCGTCGCTAGGAACCTTTTTCGTTCTTCTCCCGCTGGAATTTCGGCGGATAAAACTTCGTATAGTTGCTGAACGTTGGTAGCTTTCTTCACCGCCCGATCAACCAGAATACGCGCTATTGGGCCGACATAGACCGCGAGGTCGCGTTTGACTCGCTCTAATTGGTCCGCCTCGAAACGCTTGAGGTTTTGCGATGCGCTGGTATTGCCGGGAGGCGTTGGGGTCGGTTGCGCCTGCGGGTTCGGCGTCGCAACGATAGTTGGGGGAATAGGCTGTGCAGCTGGTGGCGTGCCCTGCGCTTCCGGAGACGGAACCGGAAGGTCTGCCTTTTCTCTTAATGCTTGTGATGAAGATGGAGCGTAGCGGTTTCGAACTCCGTTCAAAAGCTCCGAAAATTCAGAAGCACTTTGGAAGCGATCTGCCGGTTTCTTTTCAATTGCCTTCAGGATGGCTAAGGAGAGCAGAGCAGGCAGGTTGGCATTCAGTGTCGCTGGCGATCTGGGGATTTGGTTGAGGTGCGCATTCATGACCGCCCATGAGGAGTCGCCCGTAATTGGTCTGGCGCCTGTCACCATCTCGTACAGCACAATACCCAGCGAGTACAGGTCCGACCTGCCGTCCACGGGAGCTCCTTGAACCTGCTCGGGGGACATATAGTAGACCGAACCAACTGCCGCGCCAGTTTGGGTGAGCTGTTTGTCGGAAAGGGACCGAGCGATTCCAAAATCCATCAGTTTCGCTATGCCCGAGTTCGTCAGCACTATGTTCGCGGGTTTGATATCACGGTGAACCACCCCCTGCGAATGCGCGTAAGCTAATGCGCTGAGAACCTGCAGAACGATTTCGACGCTCTCCGCCGGCTCGATACCGCCGTGGCGGAGACGCGCGTGCAGCGTCGTGCCATCTACGTACTCCATCACCATCAGAAGCTGATTTTCAAGGCGGAATGCATTTAGCAGGGACGCAATATTGGGGTGGCTCAGGCGCGCTTGAACCCGGATTTCACGCACGAATCGATCCGCCAGCTCGGAAGTTCCGATCAGATCGGGAAGGATAACCTTGATGGCCTCGATACGATCAGAGATGAGGTGTTGGACCTTGTATACGGTGCCCATGCCGCCCGAGCCGATCACCTCGATAATCCGGTAATCCCCGACGGTCTGCCCGATTGTGAACGTCACGTTGCAACCTCAGAATATCAACCAACTGGCCAGTGTTGACCAAGCACCGCTTGGCTGCCGGGCTAGTGAATCAATACTCCTCCGTGAAGTGACAGAATAGGAGATCCGTTATGAAGATATTGAATCGGTTGTCCGTTTTCTTCTCTGTTACGTGCCTGTTTGCGGCTGCGCCAGCTCCGGCCGCGAATGCTTCCTTCACCATCGATCAGATCATGAGCGCGCCTTTCGCTAGTTCACCCATTGCCGCGCCCACGGGTTCCAGAGTGGCGTGGCTGCTGAACGAGCGTGGCCAACGTAACATATGGGTCGCGAGCGCGCCCGATTGGAAAGGGCACAAAGTCACGAATTTTCCCACAGACGACGGGCAAGACATCGACCAATTAGCATGGGCGCCGGACGGCAGTTATCTGTTGTTCACGCACGGCGGTGATTTCGAAAACGGCGGCGAGAATCCAAACCCCGACCTGAGCGCGGCCAAGCCCGACCAGGCGATCTGGTTTGTGTCGATGGACGGATCGGCGGCGAAAAAGCTCACCGAAGGCCGTGAACCCGCGATCTCACCAAAGGGCGATGTTGTCGCCTTTGTACGCGCCGGTCAGATCTTCATGATGAACTCGTCGGGAGAAGGCGCCAAAGCGGCCGTCATTCAAAGGACTACAGCGACGGTGGCCAATCTGAAGTGGTCGCCGGACGGAAGCGAACTGGCATTCGTAAGCGGGCGCCGTGACCATAGTTTTATAGGGCTGTACATCCCCGCTGACAAGAGCCTGAAATATCTGGATGCGAGCACGGATAGAGATTCAGATCCGGCCTGGTCACCCGACGGCGCTCACATTGCCTATGTGCGCATGCCGAGCGGGCGGGGTTTTGGCGGACCGCGACGCGAGGGAGAGCCGTGGTCCATTCGAGTAGCGGATCCAAAAACCGGCTACGCGCATGAGGTCTTTCGCGCGAAGAACGGGCCGGGAAGTGTTTTTCACCCCTTAGTAGCGGAGCAGCAGGTGTTCTGGGGAGCCGGCGACCGGCTGGTGTTCCCGTGGGAGAAGACGGGCTGGTGCCACCTCTACAGTGTCCCTGCGAGTGGCGAAACCGCGGTTGAGCTGACCCCTGGCGATGGGGAAGTAGAGCACGTCGCGATTTCGCATGACCGGAAGACGATGTTCTATTCGACTAACATCAGCGACATCGACCGGCGGCATATCTGGAGCGTGGATGTGTCAGGGCACCCTGCGCCAAAGGCTCTCACCCCAGGCGAAGACATCCAGTGGGCGCCTACTCCGACCGCCGATAGCTCCGCGTTGGTTTTCCTGGGCTCCGCTTACAATGAGCGAGCTCACGCGATGGTTCGAACTGCCAACGGCAAATTAAAGCCGCTGGCGCCTGAAGCAACACCTGCGGACTTTCCGGCGACAGCGCTCGTAAAACCGCAAGCCGTGATGATTACGGCGGCCGACGGAATGCAGATTCACGGCCAACTTTTTCTGCCATCGAAGAGCACGGGCGAGCGGCACCCGGCGCTGGTTTTCTTTCACGGCGGTTCGCGCAGGCAGATGCTGCTCGGGTTCCACTACATGTACTACTACTCGAACGCGTATTCCTTGAATCAATACCTGGCGAATCAAGGCTACGTAGTCTTGTCAGTGAATTACCGTAGCGGCATCGGTTACGGGCTCAACTTTCGCGAGGCGATCAATTACGGCGCGCGGGGCGCGAGCGAGTTCAACGACGTAATTGGGGCTGGCCTATACCTGAAGTCGAGGCCCGATGTGGATCCCAAGCGAATCGGCGTTTGGGGAGGATCGTACGGCGGCTATTTGACCGCATTGGCTCTCTCGCGCGCATCGGATCTATTTGCGGCGGGAGTCGATTTCCACGGCGTCCATGATTGGAGCGCGTTGAGGGGAGGCAACGCCGGCCCGGCCAGCGGCGACCCGGAAGAACAGAGGGAACAGCAAGAAGCCGCCCGGGTGGCGTTTGAGTCGTCACCGATGGCCTCAGTCAAGACATGGAGATCGCCCGTACTGCTGATTCATGGAGACGACGATCGAAATGTTGCATTCGCCCAAACTGTGATGCTGGCGGCGGCATTGCGCCTCCAACACGTGGAATTTGAGGAGTTGATTATTCCAAACGAAATCCATGACTTCCTTATGTACCAGCATTGGGTAGAAGCCTATAAAGCGACGGCCGATTTCTTCGCTCGGAAGCTGCTGTCTACCTCGGAAAGTGCTCAGGCACAGTGAACGCAAGTCGATTCATCGGCGGTCAGGCAGCATATTTTTCCGGGCAAGGATAGATCTGTCCGACGCGTGGCACACCAGGTGGTTCTTTCTTTTCTGCGGCTTACGTATTACTGAGCGGAATGGCTAGCCTATTGCTGTTACAAAACGCGGAGGAAGCATGAAATATCTCATCGCGTGGCTTTTGGGAGTGCCCGGCGGAATTATCGTTATTTGGTTCTTGATCAGCCACATGCACTAAAGCGGCTGTTTGACCGGCAACCGCGCTAGTTCCCATCTTCCTGCAATAGCAGCTTGCGGGCGGAATCCAGTTCTTTTTTCCTATCGTTATTCACTTTTGGGAAAGCGAGTTTTAGCGAGTCGAGCGTGTGAATGATGATGGATGACACGACCACTCTTGTAAACCATTTGTGATCGGCGGGAACGACATACCACGGGCTATTGGGCGTAGCCGTATTCCGGATCATGTCTTCATAGGCATCCATGTAACTATTCCAGTGCTCCCGCTCGCGAACATCGCCTTCTGAAAATTTCCAGTTCTTTTCGGGTTCATCGAGTCTGCTCAGGAAACGGCGTCTCTGCTCCTGCTTGGAGACATTCAAGAAAAATTTTCGAATGACGATCCCATCGCGAGTTAAATATCTCTCTAGCCCATTTATATCGTCGAATCGCTGTTTCCAGAGCTTCTTAGTGATGAGCGACTTAGGTATCCGTTCGTTGTCTAACAAGTGCGGGTGGACGCGGACGACGAGTACTTCCTCGTAATAGGACCGGTTAAAAATGCCGATGTGACCTCGCTGCGGTAAGCACTTTGACGTGCGCCAAAGGAAATCGTGACTCAGCTCCTCCGCCGAAGGCGCTTTGAACGAGAAGACCTCACAACCTGCTGGATTAACGCCCGACATGACGTGCCGGATAACGCTGTCTTTACCTGCCGCATCCATCGCCTGAAAAATGAGCAGGAGAGCCCATCGATCTTGCGCATACAGCTTCTGCTGCATCTCGTTGAGCCGCTCAACGCTCTGCTTCAGAAATTCGTCTGCCTGGTCCTTGAGATCGAGACCCGGCGTGTCGGTGGGATCAAAGTCTTTCAGGCGAAACCTCTTGCCGCGATTAACGCGATATGGCTCAATCAGCTTCGCTATTTTTGGAAGTTTCTGTTTCATCTCCTGCTTACCGAGGAACATGGAGCTTATCAGGAAAGCGCCGGCTGGAACAGTACGCGAAAGGTCGCTCCCTTGCCCGGAACACTTTGCACCTCAATGCGAGCGTGGTGGTGCTGAGCAATACCTGCTGCAAGTGACAGACCTAACCCAGATCCGGTAAGCGCGGCATCGCGTGCTTGGGGCGCGCGATAGAAACGCTGAAATATCCGAGGCAGCTCGGATTCGGGAATACCAGGCCCACTATCGGCCACCTCAAGATGAAGCTCATCAGCGCTCTCGCGTAAGACAACGTTTACTTCGCCGCCAGTCCTTGAATACTTGATCGCGTTATCCAACAGCGCCAGGACGAGCCGTCGAACTGCCAACTCGTTACCAAGCACCGACACTTTGCTACGTGGCAAGCGGCACGAAAACACAATGCCATTCGATTCGGCGAGTGGCCTGATCTGGGAACAGACATGCTCGATAATCGATGACAACTCCAACGTCGACATAGGCAGTTCCACCGCCTCTGAATCGCAGCGCGCCAGGAACAGCAAGTCCTCTACTAAATGGGTCATGCGTTCGGATTCGGTGATGATCTGTCGAAGCGCTTCGCGATAACTGTCTTCGGAACGCGACCGGCGGACCGCGATTTCCGCCGTGGTGCGGATGACGGCCAGAGGCGTTCTTAATTCATGAGAGGCGTCGGCCGTAAATC
Source organism: uncultured Acidobacteriaceae bacterium (assembly GCA_963795445.1). GTDB lineage: Bacteria > Acidobacteriota > Terriglobia > Bryobacterales > Bryobacteraceae > Bog-105. The sequence goes on from CAWCHX010000005.1 coordinate 31,842, forward strand.
GCGAGAGGCGTTTGACCGCATCTTCGAGGCGCGACAACATCGAGTTCCAGGTCTCCGAGAGGCGCTGCAGTTCATCGCCGGTTTGCGGCACAATGAGACGCTCGGAGAGATTCGCGATGCTCATCGAGCGTGCAGCCGCAGTGATTTCATCGACCGGCTTTAGCGCGCGGCGGCTAAGCCATTGCCCGCCAAATCCAGCAATCAGAATTACGGCCGGAATAAGGGTAACTAGCAGGAGCCGGAGTCGGCTGAGAATCCTCTCAGTGGTATCGAGAGATTCGGAGATCTCAACGTGCCAGCGTCGCCCATTGACGATAAGCGCCTCGCTCAACACGCGAAATGTGTGGTGTTTCCAAGGAACGCGCTGCAGCCGAGGGTTCAAAGCCGTGCTCGGCTGCCAGGGGAATTTGCCGTTCGACGTAAAAACGAGCGAGCCGTTCTGGTCTCGCACCTCGATATAGGCATCCTGCGGAAAAGCGTGCGAGTATTCATCGAGCTCTTCGGGCAGCTTCACTCCGGGATCGGCAATCTCGGCGTTTACGAATGCCTGAACGCTGCGCGCCCGCTGCGTGAGCATTCCGTCCACGTCCCCGAGCAGACTACGCCACATGGAGACCCAGGTTGCCAGCGCGAATAAACCCAGAGCCGCCGCCAGCGCGAGTGAGTACCAAAGGGTGAGGCGGAACCGTATGGACTTCTTCCCCATAAACGATTCGTTCGTCATGCTTCCGGAAGGCGCAGGCAATATCCGATGCCGCGCACTGTGTGAATCAGCTTTGGCTTAAAGCCCACGTCGATCTTACTGCGTAGCAGTCGAATAAAAGCTTCCACAGTGTTGGATTCGACCTCACTGTCAAATCCCCAAACGGATTCGAGAATCGTATCCCGGCTGATCGGCCGCTCCGCATTGCGCAGCAGCAACTCGAGCAAGCTGTGCTCTTTGGGAGTAAGATTCACCGGTTGTCCCTGACGTGTCACTTGCCGCGTCGCAGTATCGAGGCACAGGTCGGCGAATTCGAGACGAACGCGCTGTGGAATGGGGCCGCGCCGGCTGACAGCTCGCAATCTCGCCAGCAGAATCTCGAACGAGAAAGGCTTTGTCAGATAATCGTCCGCTCCGGTATCCAGACCTTTGACGATATCGCTCATACTGTCACGAGCAGTAAGCATCAGCACCGGGGTCTGGTTTGACGCCTCCCGCAAGCGGCGGGCTACCGTCAAGCCATCCATCCGCGGCAGCATGACATCCAGAATAATCGCATCGAAAGAGGACGATTGCGCGATTCCAAGCCCTTGCTCGCCATCGCGCGCGAGATACACCTGATGGCCTTCTTCGGCTAAGCCCTGTTCCAGCAAAATGGCCATGCGGCGCTCGTCTTCGACTATCAAGATGCGCACAGGTATCTGACCAACATGCTAGCCGAAGTGCTTGACGAATGGCTGAAAGCTGTTCGAATGCGATAACCGGCGCCAGACGCTTCGCGCCCTCCTTTCAGCAATTTTTCAGCAAAATCCGCTTTAATGAGCGTACGCTGGTTCAGCGGAGCACACCCATTGCGCGGAATCCCCCAAGTTTCACGTTCGCTACTTGTTCTTACGATTACACCGTTATTGCTGGCTCAGCAAAACGCGGCGCTCCCCGCGAATTCGGGAACAGTAACCATCAACTTGCAAGAAGCGTTCGCCCGAGCTAAGAAATACGGCGCGCAGATAGAATCCGCGAACGTAGCCGTACTGTTAGCCAAAGAAGATCTGGCGCAGGCAAAGGCCGCCACGCTGCCGTCCGTGAGTGGGCTGAATCAGTTTATCTACACCGAAGGGAACGGCACCCCTTCCGGCGTTTTCGTCGCTAATGACGGCGTACACGTTTACAATGAGCAGCTCAACGCCCACGAAGAACTGCTGTCTTTCCTCAGACGCGGTGAAATCCGCGCTGCCGCTGCCGCGGAAGCTGTGGCCAAGGCCAAGGCGGATGTGGCGGCTCGCGGCCTGAATGCCACCGTCATTCAGGATTACTACGCCATTGCCGCGGCGCAAAGAAAGTTGAAAAACGCGCAAACCAGCCTCTCGGAAGCACAGCGGTTCCTAGACATTACTCAGAAGCAGGAGCATGGCGGCGAAGTGGCCCATGCCGACGTTATCAAGGCGCAGATCCAGGCGCAGCAACGAGAGCGCGATGTACAGGACGCGCAAGTGGCCGTGCAAAAGGCAAAGGTCACCCTGGCAGTACTCATCTTTCCCAGCCTGCAATTGAATTATGAAATCGTCGACGACCTGTCGCAGATCGCCATTCTTCCGCCTCTACCGGAGGTTACGGCCGCAGCGACTGGCAACAGCCCGGATGTGCGCGCCGCGCAAGCAGGAGTGAGCCAGGCCCAACTGGGAATCACCGTAGCGCGTTACGCTTACCTTCCCTCTCTCGGGCTCGACGTCTGGTACGGTATCGACGCCAATCAATTCGCCGCGCGGACCGACTACACGACGCAGGCTACCGGCCGCAGTACATTACCCAACTACCAAGTGCCCTATCGTCAAAATTTGGGGTACGTCGCTCAAGCTACTTTGAACATTCCGCTATGGAACTGGGGCGCCACTCACAGCAAAATACAGCAGGCGGCGCTGAAAGAGCGACAGGCTCAACTGGATCTGACTACGGCTCAGAAACAATTGCAGGCAGGACTTGCTTCCGGGTATCAGGAAGCCGAAGCGGCTCTGTCGCAAGTGCAATCGTTGCGCGACTCCTCCGATCTTTCCGCCGAAAGCCTTCATCTTACATTGCTGCGCTATCAAGCGGGCGAGGCAACCGCTCTCGAGGTCGTTGACGCGCAAACCACCGCCAGCCAAGCCCGCAGCGCCTACGATGATGGCCTGTTGCGCTATCGCGTCGCGCTGGCAAATCTGCAAACCTTAACAGGAAAGTTCTAATCATGTCGAAGATTCACCTGCTTTCGACGCTCGGGTGTCTGCTGATCCTCGCCGGGTGTTCAAGATCTAGCGACGCTGGAGCTGGCGATGAAGCCGAGGCGGCCACCCCCGTGCAAGTAGCCGTTGCAAAGCGTGAACCGATTCAACAACTCGTCACGGCCGAAGCGATTCTTTATCCCGTGAAGCAGGCCAGTATCGTTCCCAAAATCAGCGCGCCGGTCCAGCGGTTCCTGGTGCAACGCGGGGATCACGTTCGACAGGGGCAACTCGTGGCGGTTTTGGAAGATCGCGATCTGGTTGCAGCGGCACAAGAGAGCAATCAGCTCTACCAGCAGGCGCAAGCATCGTATCAAAACACAGCCGCCGCTACCATGCCGGACGATCTAACGAAGGCGAAGACCGACGTGGAATCGGCTCGGCAAGCCCAGGACGCGGCGACGAAAGTTTATGAGAATCGCCAAGCGCTGCTTCGTGAGGGAGCGCTCGCCCAGAAACTCGTGGATGACGCGAAAGTGGCTATGGTCCAGGCGCAAAGCCAATTTCAAACCGCGCAACAGCATCTGACCTCGCTTGAAACCGTCGGCCGCACAGAACAGTTGAAGAGCGCCCAGGCGCAAATGGACGCCGCGAAAGCTCATTATCAAAGTTCGGAAGCTCAGGTCTCATACGCGGAAGTGCGCAGCCCCATAAGCGGCATCGTGTCGGATCGGCCTTTAAACATTGGAGAGATGGCAAGTTCCGGCTCAGCGGTGCTCTCTATCGTCGATATCTCGCGCGTTGTTGCGCGGGCAAACGTACCTGTGCACGAAGCGGCGTCGATCACGACCGGAAGGCCCGCGACGATTTCCGGCCCGGGAGGCGAACTCACCGGTAAAGTGACGGTCGTCAGCCCGGCTGTCGACCCCAACACCACCACCGTGCAAGTGTGGGTCGAAGCCCCCAATCCCGGTGAGCGTCTGAAGCTGGGAACCACTGTCCAGATCTCGGTGGATGCCGGCGAGATTCCCGACGCCATTGTAGTTCCCGTTACCGCCCTGCTTGCGTCCGATGAAGGCGGCGAAAAAGTAATGGTTGCCGGCTCGGATGGGCTCGCCCATGAACGTAAGGTCGAGGTGGGCGTTCGTTCCGGCGACGATGTACAGATTGCGAGCGGAGTAAAAGACGGGGAGCAGGTCGTCACTGAGGGCGGCCTCGGCTTAGACGATAAGGCAAAGATTCAGGTCGCCAAACCCGGTGGCAAAGAAGGCGCCGCCAAGGACGACGAGAAATGACGTCGGTCGAAGCCCCGCCTGCAGTCGAAGAGCAAGCTGAGCACTGGACTGCGCGCTATCTCAAATCGATTCTCTTCATCATCATCGCGCTGGCGATCTTCGGCGCCTATTTGGCGTTTAATATTCCTATCGCGGTGTTCCCCTCGACCAATTTTCCGCGGATCGTGATTGGCGTCGACAACGGCGTTATGCCCATCGACCAGATGCAGGTCACCCTCACGCGGCCCATTGAGGAGGTGGTCAATTCCGTTCCCGGACTGGATCATATTCTTTCGATCACCAGCCGAGGCTCCGCCGAAATTGACCTGTTTTTCACCTGGAACGTGGATATGTTCCAGACGCTGCAATATGTCAACGCAGCCGTTGCGCGAGTTCAAACCACGCTTCCTTCCAGCGCGACGATCACCACCAACCGCTTGACTTTTGCGGCGTTTCCCATCATGGGCTACAGCATGACTTCCGCGACGGTGCCGCAGACGACTCTTTGGCAACTTGCGACTTACACTGTCAAACCGCAGCTCAATCGGCTCGCCGGAGTTTCCACGGTAGTGGTGCAAGGAGGGCAAGAACCGGAATTTCAGATTCAGCCAGATCCCGAGAAGCTGGTCCAAGCGCAGGTAACCGTTCCGAATCTGCTAGACGCAATTTCGAAAAGCAATTTGATCGACTCTCCTGGTTTGCTCGAGCAGAATCATCAGTTGGTTCTCGGGCTAGTCAGCGGCCAAGTACGCACGCCCGGCGAAATCGGCGACGTGGTTGTAAAAACTTCGGCCGCCGGCGTCCCCGTTAAAATCAGCGACGTCGCGGCTGTCAGTACATCGGTGAAACCTGTTTACACTGTCGTGACCGCCAACGGAAAATCCGCAGTTCTGTTGAACATCAACCGGCAGCCCGATAGCAACACAGTGGCTGTGGCTGACGAAGTGCACCAAAAGATCGAAGATCTACGTCATTCTCTTCCGGCGGGTATCTCTCTGCAGCCGTTCTATGACCAGTCGGAAATTGTCAGCGCCTCGATTAGCAGTGTTCGTGACGCCATTCTGATCGGGCTTGTTCTGGCGGCAATTATCCTGGTGCTCTTTTTGCGTGACTGGGGAACTTCGGTCGTCGCAGGCCTGGTAATTCCGGTCACCATCGCCGTAACATTCATCGCCTTGCGCGCTATCGGTCAAAGCTTCAACCTCATGACCCTGGGTGGTCTTGCCGCCGCTGTCGGACTCGTCATCGACGATGCAATCGTAGTTGTCGAAAACATCGTTCTGCATCGCGATGCCGGGCAAAGCCGAGGCGAGGCGATCCGCCGCGCCATACGGGAAATTCGCGCTCCTCTGGTGGGTTCAACCATCACGCCTATCGTTGTTTTCCTGCCGCTGATTTCCATTACCGGGGTAACGGGTACGTTCTTCCGGGCCTTGGCAGTGACCGTCGGAGTGGCGCTTTTGACTTCTCTCCTGCTCGCGCTCACCTGGACTCCCGCTCTCAGCCATCTGCTGCTTCGTTCAACTTCTGGCCACGCACCCGCTCCCGAAGGGCACCCGGTTCAACACGAAATCGCTACCAAGGGAATCATGGGGCGACTCACGCGCCTATATGAGCGCACCATGAAAGCCGCCCTGCGTCGTCCATTTGTTCTGGCCGGGCTGTGCGTGGTGTTGATTGTTGTCTCGTTCGTCTGCTATCGCTTTCTTGGCTCGGATTTGCTTCCGGCGATGGACGAAGGGGGGTTCGTTTTCGACTACCTGATGCCTGCGGGATCTTCACTTACGGATACAAACAAAGTTTTGATCGGCGTGGAGAACATACTTCATTCCGTGCCGGAGGTGGAAAGCACTTCCCGGCGAACCGGTCTACAGCTTGGGCTCGCCGCTGTTACTGAAGCAAACACCGGCGACATTTCCGTAAAACTAAAATCACAGCGCAGCCGCAGCGTGGAAGAAGTAATAGCCGATGTACGCGACAAAGTGAACAAGCAGTATCCGCAACTGGACACGGACTTTCACCAGGTGCTCGAGGACATGATCGGAGACCTCACCAGTTCGCCTGATCCGATCGAAATTAAACTCTTTTCCGAGAATTTGGATCTGCTGAAGGCGTGGGCCCCGAAGGTGGGTGATGCAATCAAAACTATCCCCGCGGTGAAGGACGCTAAGAACGGCATTGAGAATACCGTCAGTGGGCCGGCCATTACCTTCTATGTCGACCAATCGATAGCAGCGCGGGCGGGATTCACGCCGCAAGAGGTTGAACTCGATGCCAGCGCGATTTTTCAGGGGGAGCCCGCGCCGAATCCTATCGTAGTCAACAACCGTCCATACACCTTGCGAGTGACATTCCCTCCTCAGACTCGCGCTTCCCTGGATGCGATTCGCAACACGCTGCTGATCAGCTCAACCGGAAAAGTGGCGACACTCGGCACGCTTGCTACCGTGCAGAACGACCCTGGCCAAATTGAGATCCGCCGCGAAAACCTCCAGCTCGATGTAGCTGTCACTGGCCGGCTGGAAGGAATGAGCCTGGGCACCGGTATCGCGTTGGTTCAGAAAAAAGTGGCTGGCCTGCACATTCCTTCCGCCATTCGAGTGGTTTACGGCGGTCTCTATCAGGAGCAGCAGCAATCCTTCCATGATCTTCTGTTCGTCCTCGCGGCCGCCATCGTTCTCGTATTCATCGTGTTACTCGTCGAATTTGGAGGGTTTGCCGCGCCTATAGCGATCCTTTCGTCTGCGCTGCTCTCCACATCCGGCGTGTTTTTCGCGCTGTTCGTGACAAACAAAACCTTCAACATCTCTTCTTTTATGGGCCTCATAATGGTGGTGGGAATTGTCGCTAAGAACGGCATCCTGCTGCTCGATGCCGACCAGAAGTTTCGGGCAGAAGGTTCTTCGCCGCGCGAGGCCATGATTGAAGCGGGCGAAAGGCGTTTGCGGCCCATCCTTATGACAGCCCTTGCCACCATTGCCGGAATGATTCCGCTGTCGCTCGCGGTGGGCGCGGGCTCTCAAATGCTGCAGCCGCTCGCCATCGCCGTAATAGGTGGTATCTTGGCATCGATGGTTCTCTCGCTAATCATTACGCCGGCAGTACATTATTATCTTGCGAGGGAGTAACGACGCTCCTTACTCCTTCACCAACTTTTGACTCGCCCATACGTCTAGTACTTGGAGAGGAATCCCACGTTGAAAACCTCGTGCCGCGTAGCGTGTACCTTCGTAATCCTCTTGGCAGTTGCGCCCTTTGCCGCTATTGCGGCCCAGCAGGCGAACGTCTCGGAAATAGTTCAAAGGTCCGTCGAGGCGAATGAAGCTGATTTCAAAGTAGCTCCAGATTTCAACTACAAGGAACGCGATCGCATGGCCAAAGGCTCCAAAACTTACCAGGTAACAATGATCGATGGCTCGCCGTACCAGCGCCTGATCGCAGTCGACGGAGAGCCGCTTTCGCCATCGCAAGCGGCGGCGGAGGAAAAGAAGCAACAGCAGGCGGCGGAGCAGCGCCGCTCTCAATCGAGTGAGGAACGGCAGAACAGGATTCAGAAATACGAAAAAGAGCGTAGGCGCGATCACGCCATGATGGCACAGCTCACAAAGGCGTTCGACTTCACTCTAGTCGGTCACCGAAAGGTCAGAGGCTTCAATGTATACGTGCTCAAAGCCACTCCGAAACCGGGTTACCAGCCGCCGAATATGGAAACTCAGGTTCTGCCTGGAATGCAGGGCGAGCTGTGGATTGACCAGCAGACCTACCAATGGGTAAAGGTAACGGCGCATGTGGTTCGTCCGGTTTCTATTGAAGGTTTTCTGGCCCAGGTCCAACCCGGGACTCAGTTCGAATTGGAGAAATCGCCAGTCGAAAGCGGTGGTTGGCAGCCGACGCACTTCGCTATGAAATCGAATGCGAAGGTCTTCTACATGTTCAGCCACGCCTCGCAAGAGGACGACACATTTTTCGATTATCAACCAGTGGGATCCTCCGGGAGCGGATCTTCAGGCCGTTGAAGTTGGCGTCGCCGATTTCGCACCGTCGCCCGACTCGGCGCCGCTGGCCGGAATCATCTGCACCTTAATCGGCGGCATTCCGACTATTTCATACGTACCGGAAGCGATCCCAATACCTGCGTTGTCCAGCTCTTGTAAAATGTCGCGGCTCATGGCACTCTTGATCTGCCGGATTCCAGAATCCGGCACGATGAAGCGCACTGTCATCTCGACCCAGTTATCCGTGAGTCTCCAAAAAACCTGCGGCTCGAGATCCGAGCGCTTAACGACATAGCGCCGTTCGAATTCTTCTAGCGCGCGCTCACCAATTTCGGCAATCTTTGTGGTGTGCTTTCGCGCCGCGTCCAGCAGTATCTGCTCGGCCCGGTTCCGGTCCGCTGTATAGGGGACAGGCAGTCGCATCTCCTCCCAAATAAAGGGAAACTCACGCGTGTAGTTATAGACAGGTTCATCAAAGATGACCGCATTGGTTACTCTTACAAGTCGGCCGGTGTATTGACGAGCTTGAACCCACATGGGATCGCCGGCGTCACCTTCCGCCGGTTGTCCCATTTCCATGATGACGGTCTGGAGGAAACTGAGAGCAATCACGTCTCCCCGTATGCCGCCCATCGTGATCCGGTCGCCTACGCTGAATGTTTTGCCTCTGAGAATTACCAGATAGCCCGCGAAGGCCGTGACTACTCTTTGCAACGCGAACGCCAGCCCGGCTGTTACCATCCCGGCGGCTGTTGTCAGAGTCGTTGGATTGTCGAACCAGAGCGAAATGAGGCCGACCACCAGGACGATGGAAACGGCGATCGAGATACCCTGGTGTGTCCAAAAGGCAAAGCGCTTGCTTGCCTTATCCCAGGTATTCCGATGCGCCAGCCATCGCAGGAAACGCCCCAAGAAGATTACGAATAGGACGAAGACAATCGAGAAAAGAAGCTTCTTTCCGTTCTCTGCGTTGACGCCGACCAATTTTACGCCGAATAGCTGAACAACTTGGTGCGGCCCTACTAGTTGAAAGATATTTCCCACAGCACGCCTGCCTTCATCCTAACTAGCCGGTAAACGTACAATACTCTCGTGAAAGTCGGTATCGCCGGATTAGGCTTCATGGGATCGATGCACCTGAATGCCTACGCTAAACTCCCGAGCGTCGAAATCGCAGCCGTTTGCGCAGATAACGCGCGGGCTCTTTCTGGAGATCTGACCGCCGCCGGGGGCAACTTGAACCGCCCGGCAGGCGTACATGATTTCTCAGCGATCCATCGGTGCGAGACCTGGCGCGAGTTAGTCGAAGATCCTCAACTCGACGTCATTGACGTTTGTCTTCCGACTGATTTGCACGCCCGTGTAGCGATAGCCGCCCTCGAAGCGGGTAAACACGTACTCTGCGAAAAGCCAATGGCGCTGACAGACGACGAATGCGACCGCATGATAGCCGCCTCCGAGCAGTACGAGCGCATATTGATGATCGGCCAGGTCCTTCGATTCTGGCCCGAATACCGCTATCTGGAGAGTTTCGTCAGATCGGGCGAATACGGCCGCATCCGATCGGCAACTTTGGTGCGGCGCTGCGGCCTCCCGGATTGGAGTCGCTGGCTACCCGACGAGTCGCGCAGCGGCGGAGCCGTACTCGATCTGCTAAGCCACGACATCGATCAGGCGCTGTTGCTCTTCGGCATGCCGGATCGCGTTGCCGCAAAGAGCATCGGCGGAGCCGACACGCTAATGGCTACGTTAATTTACTCCGGCGGACCCGAAGTGCGCATTCAAGGTGGTTGGTTTCCGCCTGGAACACCTCTCTCGATGGGCTTTCAAGTACGCGCGGATCGCGCTGAGCTCGAATGGAGGCCGGACGGTTTAATGTTGAGCGATGTAAGCGGTCATAGGACGCGAGTGCAGCCACCAGGCGACGACGGATATGAGAGCGAGATCTCATATTTTGTCGACTGTTGCCTCGCCGGGAAAAAGCCGGATCGCTGTCCTCCGGATGACTCGGCACGAGCGGTGAAACTGGCGCTCCTATTGAAGCAGTCTAGATCGATGGGAGGAGAACAGATCAAATGCTCGGTCTAGAAGATTTGGAAATCGGACTGATGTTCTGGGCCGGCGAAGACGCCCGGAAAACCTTACAAGAGGTAAAGCGATTCGGTATTCGGGCTGGTCAGCTAGGTTTTCCAGGAAACCTTTCGCTCAATGGGGCGGCGGAACGCTGGGACGAAGCGCTTACGCAAGAGCACTTCATTCCCGTTACGGCCGTTTGCAGCTATATCGGCGAAGATTATTCGGACATTCCGAGCTGTGGCGCGAACCGTCGGCCTGGTTCCGCCTACAACACGCGAGGAACGCGTGGCGCGGACCAAGGCGGTTTCGGATGTTGCCGCGAAGCTTGGTATCGACAGCATTGCTTGCCACATCGGCTTCGTTCCGGAGGATGCGGGAGAGCAGCTCTACATGGACATCCGCGATGTCGCTCGGGAGATATGTGACTATTGCGAAAACAACGGTCAGTCTTTTACCCTCGAGACCGGACAAGAACCGGCCCAGGTTCTATTGCGATTCATCGAAGATGTCGAACGCCCTAATCTGAAGATCAACTTCGATCCCGCCAACATGATTCTGTACGGGACAGGCGATCCCATCGAAGCTCTCGATGTGCTCGGGAAACACGTTGTGTCTGTCCATTGCAAAGACGGCGACTGGCCTCCGGTGGATCAGCCGTGAAGCATTGGGCCGGGAGCGGCCCTTCGGCGAAGGAAGCCTGGATGTGCCGGGATTTATTTCAAAGCTGAAAGAGATCGGTTATCGTGGCATTCTGAGCATTGAACGCGAAGAAGCCGATGAGCAACAGCGCGCGGCAGATATCCGCAAAGCTATTGCGCTGCTGAAGCGCTTGAGAGAACCGCCATCTTCTTAACAGCGCCTACGCTTTACGCGTGCGAACGTCCACCACGGCTTCCGCAATCTGACCCAAATATTTCCCATCGGCCATGACGTCGAGTGCGATGGCAACTCTCGACAGAGGATTCGACCAGTTCGCGGGTATCGAGATGGTCGCTCCTGTTTTCGCCTCCGATTTCGGATCGATAGTAAGTGAGATCCGCGCCGGAGAACCACGCCAACCATCCGGAAGAATAAGCTTGGCTTCGATATGAACCTGTCTTGACGCGATAATTGCGGACGCGAATTTCTATTGGCTTCGCTTGCCCCGTTAACGCGATCATCTGGTAAGGATAAATGCTTATCCAGGAAGGATCGAGGCCCAGGTCCGGATCGGGATCGGCAATCAGTTCGCTGAAAAAGGAGTCCTGTTTCTTTGCCCGTTGTTCAAAGTTTTGCGCCGTCTCCCTGTCAATCAGAAATGGCCTTCCGTGACCGGGTGCGATGACAGTCGGTTCGAAATCGAGAATGTTGCGAATCGATTGAACGTGATCCCCGCTCTTTACCTGGTTGCGGTAAATCAGATTGTGGCGAAGCGTATTCGGATTATCGGGATTGTTGAAGAAGGCGTCCCCGGTGAACGCTATGCGAGCGCCATCAATGGTTGCGAACATTGCCATCTGGTAGTTGGTATGGCCGGGCGAATGCACCACGGTAAATTCGAACTCTTCCCACTTGAACGTTTCTTTGTTGTGAAACGACCGGTCCACTTTGATCTGTTCCCCGAGAATGCAACCCACGTTCAGCCCGCGTGGATTCTCGAGAATGTCGACCATGTTGTCGTAACACCAGATCTTTGTCCCATAGCGCCGAACCAGGTAGGGAAATCCGTTCAGATGATCGTCATGCATATGACTCGGCATCGCGACATCGATAGTTTTCATTCCATGCCGCGCGCGCAGCTTTTCGATGCTGTGCTCCACAAACCGCATCCGGTCGAATGTGTCGACGTACCGGCTGAACACTTGAAAGAATGTCCAACTAGCAGACCCATAATCGACAAATAGGGCTTTCCCGCTGTCGCTGACGATCGCGTAAAAAGACGACGTTGTCTCAGTGTTGGCGATCAGATGCGGGCTGACCGCGACGGGTTCTAAATCGGAAGTAGGCGGATGGTTGTACCAGAAATGGTGCCAATCCCTCAATTTCTGAGACAACTCCGCCATACCGGGAAGAGGATCGGAGACCGGCCGGCCGTGAGAGGGACACAATAACTCCGGCTTCAATTTACTCAATTCGGCAAGCGAGTAGATCGAAAAATCCACGCCTTCGTGTTCTTGATAGTAGTACTGCAAATCGTAAAGCGTTTGCACCTTTCCAGCCGAATGCATCAGATCGCCGGAGAATGCGATTTTCTTTCCGTCCACGTGCGTCACAAGCGTGATGGATCCCGGAGTATGGCCGGGCGTCGGCTGAACAAATATGTCGAATCCTTCCCAACGGAATGTGTCGTAATCGCGCAGCAACGCAGCCACCGGGACATTCTTCGTCAAGGAGAAGAAATCGTTTGTCATGTCATAGAGTTCGAAGATGCGGCGGTTGCGCCAGAAGTTTTCGGCGGCTTCAAAGAATTGCCGCTCGTGCTGTGGGACGGCAATAGGAATGCGCTGCGCGACAGCCAGAAGATCGCCTTGCGCCTGATCGCGGTGATGGTGCGTGTGCAGAATCCAATCAATACGCGATACGCCAAGATCGTTTAGAAAATCGAGAATTTTGCCCGACCCGAAATCGATCAGTAAACCGCGATCTCCTTTACGGATTAGATAAACGTTGCAAGTATCCTCTAGAAGAAACAGGTTCTCTGAAACACGTTCAGGCCTGGCATTCGGCTGAAAGGCGCGCTGTTCAGGAGCCGCGATTGCAGTGAGCGGACTGCCGGCGAGCGGAGTCGCGACGATGCTCGCGCCCGTCCCTTGGATGAATCGGCGACGTGAAACGTCGTCTTCGTTGTGTGTGTTAGACATTCGTTCGAACTTCACCGCGTAATGGCGTCCGTTTCATCCAGCTTTCTGTCTCCGCTAACGCGAGAACGCCTTCCACTGCTCCGATTCTTTGCACGCTTAGAGCAGCTACCGCGTTTGCGAAGTGACCTGCTTCGGGTAAAGAAGCGCCGCTTTGCAGAGCGGCGAGGAATCCCCCCACAAAGCAATCCCCTGCGCCTGTTGTATCTTTCGCTTCAACATCAAACGCAGGACAGACAATCTCTTCATCGCCGGTGTAGATCGCGCAGCCTCGCGAGCTTAATTTCATAACAGCCGTTCCGAGACCTTCGCTGAGGACCACGCGGGCGCCGACTTGGTCGGCTGAGCCGGTCAGCATCCGCGCTTCGTCTTCGTTCATGAATAAGATATCTAAATAAGAAAGGCACGGCCTCATCGCATCGAGCCACTCGCCTTGCGGATCCCAGTTCGTGTCGAAAGAGGTTGTCAGCCCTGCAGCTCGGGCGCGAATCAGCATCTCTGTCCCGCCGGATCGTAGCCCGGGCATAACGAAAAAGCTCGACAGATGAAAATGAGAGATCCCGGGACAAAGTCCCGGGCTGAAGTAAATCGGATCGGCAAAGGCTTCGTTACTGGCTCCGCGCCTATGAAAGAACTTGCGGTCGCCCGCGGAATTAACAACCGCGACGGTAGCGGCGGTCGGAGATCCGACCTGCGCAACCAGCGCTGTGTCCACACCGGAACGCCGGAGCACGTCCAAAACGAAGCGCCCTTGATCGTCAGAACCAACGGCGCCCAAGAGACGTACAGGAACGCCCAAAATTCCCAAGGTGCGCGCAGTATTCGCGCCGTTGCCACCGAGGTGATATTCGATGGACTCGACATAAGTGGTGCCCTGCCCCCAGCGTAGTTCCTCAACTGGCCTGACGAGCGTGTCGTACACGATATTGCCTGCACAGACAACGCCTCGCGGTATCATCGGCTTAACCGTTCTTTCCAGCCTCTTTGGTCCACCGCACTTGCTCTACGGGTCCAACAACCACGCCCCAAAACACTGCTCCAGCGACGGCGATAGCAGCCGAAATCACGAAAGCGAACTTTGACGAGCCGCTGGTTTGAACAATAAAGCCCGCCACGTATGGCGCCAGAATTCCCGATAGATTGCCGATCCCATTTTGCAAGCTGGTCCAGCGGCCAGCCATCAGACGGGCCCGCAAGTGTCTGCGTGATCGCCCAGTGATTCGACGTGTATGTCCCGAATGCCATGCAGGCAACGATCAAAAGAACCACCGACAGCGTGACGCTGTTCACGAAGGCAACCGGTGCAATGATAGACGAGAACGTTAGACCACTCACCACGACCGTTTTCCGCACCACCGTGGGCGATGTGCCTCGAGCAATGAAGCGGTCGGAAATCCAGCCCGCGGAAATCGTCGCTGCGGCGACAGCCAAGAACGCAAGCGAGGTAATGTTCGCCATTCGTTGAATGGAGAAATTGCGCTCCTTCACGAGATAGGAGGGCAGCCACGTCAGTAGGAAAAACCAAAAATAGTTCCCGCAGAAGTGACCGAAAAATGTCCCCCAAGCAGAGCGCAGGCGCAGCATTTCAAAGATCGACGGGAGGTCTCTGGACGGGCTGTTCCGAACAGAATCGGATCGCGGCATCCATTTGAGCCAGGGAATGAGCCAGAGTAAGCTTGCGATGCCGAGCGCAACAAAAAAGAGGCGCCAACCCAGACGAACCAGCAGAATGCCTCCCAGGAATGCGCCCACCGCCGGGCCGAGCTTGGAACCCGCGTCGAGAAGCGCGTTGGCGCGCCCTCGATGATGCTGCGGAAGATCGCTCGCGAAGATCCTCGAATAACACGGATAGGCGAGCGATTCACCCGCTCCCAGCACTAACCGCATGAGGTAGATGGCAAGAAAGCCGGAGACACAGCCGGTCGCGATGGTCGCAATCGACCAGACGAAAAATCCGGACGCAAACACCAAGCCCACAGGAAAACGATCTGCCAACCAACCCGCGAATCCGAAAAGCTGGAGAAGCGCATAGGTCCAAAAGAAAGCGGAAAGCATCGAGCCGCCTTGTAGAGGAGAAAGCGCCAAGTCCTTTTCCAATAACGGAGCAGCGACGGAAAGGTTACCGCGGTCTATGTAGTTGATGAAGATCGAGACGATCAGCAGCGTCAGCAGAAACCATTCGGATTTTGACATCCGTTTGGCGGCCATCGCTGTTGCGCTCATGTCTTGGCGTCCTGGAACCAGTGATACCAAGGTGTTGCCGATTTGAGAATCTCGTTGATGGCTTCAATATTGCCGCTACCGGAGGTTCGCAACCATCGAAGCAGCGCGTCCAAATCAAATTTGGGTCCCGCATGGGCATATTCGGGCACGCCGCCCTGCCAGTTTGCGCGACCGCAAAGGACGCCGCAAAAACGCGCCCTCGCTTGGACCGCAAGACGCAATGACTCGAGAAATTCCGGGCTGCTCACGCCGGCGCTTAGGTAGATGTAAGGGCGGCGGGCCGCTGCATCCGCCGCACGAAACCAGTCGAGCGCCGCGTCCATGGCATAAGCCTGTTGGCCGCAATACACCTGGCTGCCTTCCACAAACGAAGTGATCACCGGAAATTCGACTTTGAGAATGTCAACCTTATAGACGTCCTTTGAAAACTCTTCGATAGTACGAATCACTAACTCTGGCTTTTGCCGCGCGAAATCGATGCCCCTCGGATCCAGACCCTCCGGGTCATATACGACTGGCTCGAGGAAGAAAGGCATGTCGAGGGCGTCGCACTCATTGCCGATCCGCTCGATGAATGCACGTTTCTCGTCGTTGGCAGATTCCTCATCGCGCGGTGCATAGTGCAGAAGGATTTTAATGCCTTCTGCGCCCAGGTCTCGCAATCGTCGGACCGACAGCTGCGGCATCAACGCCAACATTCGGTGCGGACGCGGATTCTCGTACCCGTCAAGCTCATAGGCCAGTAGCAAGCCGCATCCGTGAACGCGCGCCTTCGCAGCCTCCAGACCGTATTCGGGATCCAGTAAAACAGCACTGGTACCAGCCGTGAGAATACTGGCGATGCCGGTCTTAAATTCCTTCAAAATGGAATCGGGAATCTGCTCCAGGTCACTGGACGCGCAATCGGCGATCATGCGCCGGAGGCTCTTGCGCTGATCGATGGCAAGAGCAGCTATAATGCCATCCCGCGTAGAAAGAGCACGCAGCCGTTTGCGCTTGGCCCCAGAAAGTGGCAACAGATCCATGATTCACGAGAAAAGCTGTAAGCGGAGAAAACGCTTCAATTCAAGATGCTCTCACACGGACCATGTTGGAGCTGGCCGGCTTACGCGAGCGTACCGATACGATAATGAAGTTCATGTTTCCGCTTCGGATTTGCGCACTTCTGGCCTTCTGCTGCGCGGCCGGTTTCAGTTCTGACGAACTGACCGTTTACGAGCTACTTGCGCCGGGCAGCCACTCCTTCGCCATTACTTACGACGTTTCGACTTCAGTGGAAAGCGCGCTTTATCTGTTCAATCCGGTTCGGCGCGGCTCGGTTGCATCAGACGAAAAGGTGATCGATGCCGCGACGGGCCAGCCGCTGCGCTTCGCGGTAATTAGCGCAGCCGAGGCCCTTCAACACGGCTTGAGGGGCAAGCCGAATGCCGATGATTACATCCAGGTGACGCTCGCGCACCCAGTGCCCAAGGGTGGCGAAGCGCGCGTACGGATTTTCAAAACCTACAAAGACGCCGCTTCATATGGAGGCGAAGGGAACGAACTGCTCTTTCAGCGCGGATTCGGTATCAAACGCAACGTCATCGTCCTTCCGCGCGGTTATGAGCTCATCGGCTGCAGCGCCCCCGGTATCGTTTCTACTCAAGCGGACGGGCGCATCCGGGTCAGCTTCGTGAACGATCGGGATGATGAGTTGATGGTCAAGTTGAAGGGACGGCTCCTGCCATGAGATCGCTGCTCCTTTTCCTTGCGCTTGCAGCATCGATGAACGCGCAGCTTCATCGCGCCGAGCAGGACCGGGAAATCCGTTATTGGCTCCTCGATCCGCAAACTCATCAGTTCCGCATATCGCACGATTTCAACGTAACGCGAAAAGGGCAGAAGTATGTGCACAGCTTTGTGCGTAAAGGAAGCGTCGTGACCGCGTCGCAGATCTTCGATCTCGATACCGGTGAACAGCTGAAAACTTACAACGTTACCGGAAAGGATGTCAACGCGCTCGGTTATTACCCCAATCCCCGTCCGGACGATGAAGTGGCAGTACAAGCAGAACTTCCGCACGCGATTGGAACGGGTGAATCCGTGCGCGTACGTGTGATCGAAACCTATACGGATCCGCAGGGATACACGGTGAAGAACGGAGAACTCGTTTGGGACCGCACGCTCGGGCGCCCACGGAATGAAGTTACACTTCCTGCAGGTTGGATGCTGACCCAAGTCAACGTCCCGGCAATCATCTTCTTAGATGCGGAAGGTCGCCTCACCTGCCGATTTACCAATCCACGCAACGATGAGATTCACGTAATCTTGAAGGCTCGTCTCAGACCGGCCGCATCCGCCGCCCACTGATCGCCTCAGGAGGGATCCTTCTGACGTGTCTTCGCGACGCCGCTAGCAACGCCAATGCCGACCAGAACAAGGACGCCTACCGCAACCCAATGGGGTGGTATATGCATGTAGTACGCACCCAAGGCAAGTCCTGCAATCAGGATCACGTAACCAATAATGTATAAGGCAAATGACATAGCCGTGCTGTAGAGCCTCCGTTCCCCAAAACCTTGCATGTGGGATTCCATTTAACTAAATCGTTGTATATGCAATTGTTCTGAGCACCAGGAACTTTTCGAGGAAGAAAGTCTTACAAGCTTTATTTGAAATCGCTTCAGGCGGATAGCGCGAAGCACTCGGCAGGGTTCGGACATCCAAAGACTTGTTGAAATCTCCCCTTCCACCACGAATATGGATCGGACATGGCCGCAAATAGCACGGCAGCTCCGGCGTGGCGTCCTTCCTCGAATCCGTGGCTGATCGCCGTTTCGGTCATGCTGGCGACTTTCATGGAGGTGCTTGATACCTCCATTGCGGCGGTTGCGCTCCCGTATATAGCGGGCAGCGTCTCCGCAACAAATGACGAAGCGACGTGGGTCCTGACAAGCTACCTGGTTGCCAATGCCGTCGTGCTGCCGGCAAGTAGCTGGTTCGGTCTGCGATTTGGCCGCAAACGATTTCTCATCACTTGTATCGTCATCTTCACCGTTTCTTCCTTTCTGTGCGGCGCCGCCCCCACCCTCGGCATTCTGCTGCTCGCGCGTGCTGTACAGGGTGCCGGGGGCGGCGCGCTCCAGCCCATATCCCAGGCCATCCTTCTCGAAAGTTTTCCTCCCGAAAAGCGGGGCCTGGCAATGGCGGTATTCGCGCTCGGCGTTGTCGTTGCTCCTGTACTTGGTCCGACGTTCGGCGGCTGGCTGACCGACAACTACTCCTGGCGCTGGAGCTTCTATATCAACATTCCCATCGGCATACTTGCCATTTTCATGATTCTTCGATACGTGGAAGATCCGCCCTATATCAAGAATGCAAAGCCCGGGCGAATAGATCTATGGGGATTAGGACTACTCGCCGTTTGGCTGGGTTGCCTCCAGATAATTCTCGATAAAGGCCAGGAAGTCGATTGGTTCGGGGCTACTTGGATCCGCTGGGCAACTGTCGTTTCCATTGTCGGATTCATCCTGTTTCTGGTGCGTGAATTTCGGCATAGGAAACCGCTCGTTGACCTGCTGATTTTCAAGAATCGCAACTTCGCTTTGGGTTGTTTACTGATTACTCTTTTCGGCGCCGCGATCTATGGGCTGGTGACTTTGCTTCCCCTCTTCTACCAGGAGTTAATGGGCTATACTGCCCTGACAGCCGGTATCGCCGTCAGTCCGCGCGGTGTCGGAGCCATCCTCGCGATGCCCATTATCGGCATTCTCACCACGCGATTGGATAACCGCTGGCTGATCGCCGGCGGTTTCGGCATCTTCGCGGTCTGTGCTCTCTGGTTCGGCGAGGTGAATCTCGCCATCGGGCAATGGTCTTTCATCTGGGCAATCATCCTCAGCGGCTTCGGATCGGGCATGGTCTTCGTTCCCCTCTCTACGACCACCATGGGAACGCTCGCGAATGAACAAATAGGAAATGCCAGCGGTCTTTACAACCTGCTGCGCAATGTGGGAGCCAGTATTGGAATTTCAGTAGTGAACACTATCGTCTCGCGGCACGAGCAGATGCACCGCAGTGAGCTGGTGCATTCGCTTACCGCCTCAAATCCCGCCGTGCAACACCAGCTTTCCGCGCTTCAGGGGCTCTTGGCGTCAACCAACGCGAGCGGCGCCGCGCTTGCCAGGCAAGGAGCATTTAAAATGCTGGAGGGCACCCTCACATCGCAGGCGCGGCTGTGGGCCTACGTCGACGACTTCCGCTATATGGCTCTGGTCTGCTTTGCCTGCCTGCCCATAGTTTTCTTTTTTAAACGCGCGCGGCCGAAGCCGGGCGTGATCCACGCCGAGTAACGTCCGCGAATGCGAGAATTACTTGCATGCTCGTTCCAAGGTGGTCTTGCGTTCTCGGATTCTTTTTTGCCGCTAGCCTCTGGGCTCAGACACCGCGCGAAGGCGATTTCGCCATCTCGAATTTCCAATTTGCCAGTGGCGGCCAGCTCCCTAAACTGAACCTTCACTACACGACTATTGGGCAGCCGCAACGCGATGCGAGTGGCCATGTTTCGAATGCTGTCTTAATCCTTCACGGCACCGGCGGCAGCGGCAGACAATTTTTAGCGCCGCAATTTCGCGACGTTCTGTTCCACGATGGCCAATTACTCGACACCTCGAAGTACTTCATCGTCCTGCCTGACGATATCGGCCACGGAAAATCTTCCAAGCCGAGCGACGGGATGCACGCTCGCTTCCCGCATTACGGCTATGCAGACATGGTCACCGCGGAATATCGCTTGGTAACCGAGGGGCTGCGCGTCGATCACTTGCGCTTGGTCATGGGGACCTCCATGGGCTGCATGCATTCCTGGATGTGGGGGGAGCGCTACCCGGAATCGATGGATGCCTTATTGCCTCTGGCTTGTCTGCCAGTGCCCATCGCCGGCCGCAATCGCATCTGGCGCGACATGCTGATGGATTCTATCCGCAACGATCCTCAATGGCTGAACGGCGAATACAAAGAACAGCCGCGGGGCTTAACCGGAGCCATCTACATGTTGATCATCGCAGGCAGCGCGCCGCTTCAAATGCAGAAAGCCGCGCCCACTCCGCAGGCCGCCGACGACTACCTCGCCCGCCAGGTAGAACAGCGCAGAAAAACCACCGACGCCAACGATCTCCTCTATGCAACTGCCTCATCGCGCGATTACGATCCGTCGAAAGATCTGGAAAAAATTCAAGCTCCCGTGATGTACATTAACTCCGCGGACGATTTCATCAACCCACCGGAGCTCGGAATCGCCGAACGCGAGGTCAAACGCGTGAAGCGCGGCCGCTTTGTTCTTATTCCAACCAGCGACGCGACACGCGGGCACGGCACGCACACGCAAGCAAACGTCTGGAAGCAGTATCTGGAAGAGCTCTTAAATGAATCGGCGCATTAAGCTGCGGTAAACTTATCCCAGTCTTTGCTTTACCAAGTCGCTCAGCACTTTCCCATCCACGCGCTTTCCCGCCAGTTTGGCTTGCGCGGCCTTCATCACTGCGCCCATCTGCTTTGAGGAATTCGCGCCGCTCTCGGCGATCGCCGCCGACACAGCTTCGTTGAGCTCGGCCTCGCTCGCCCCAGCTGGCAGATATCTTTCCAGGATCCGAATCTCTGCCTCCTCTTTCAGCGCCAACTCTTCGCGGTTGCCTTTGCGGAAAAGATCCGCTGATTCCCGGCGCTGCTTCAGAAGCATATTCATGATTTGCATCTCCGTCGCTTCATTGAGCGGCTTCATGGAATCGACCTCTTGCTTTTTCAGCGCGGATTTCACCATGCGAAGCGCCCCTAGCCGGGCTTCTTCTTTTGCCTTCATGGCTTCGACCATGTCTTTTTGAATTCTGTCGAGAAGAGCCATCGCCAAATTGTACACGGTGAGGACCCTGAGATGTTACAGCTCAAGCGGACACTTATTACACTGTGATTAACTAGAAGGAACCCCGTTTTTCATGGTAAGTGTGTGCCTGTAGCCCCGTCGCCGCCCGCTTCAGCGTCGCCGGCCAAAGTCGCTTGGCAGCCGATCGCCTGGTTCGGCGCGCTGCTGATTCTCTGCTACGCCCCTATTTTGTATCGCATGGCCGTTCAGTGGGCCACGGACGAAAACATGGGGCACGGCTTTTTCGTGCCTGTCGTGGCAGGCTTCATTGCTTGGCAAAGGCGCAAAGTTTTGCTCGAGACTCCGATGCGGCCCAACCGTTGGGGCTTGGTACTGGTCGTCTGGGGAGCGTGCGAGGCGGTTGTAGCCACTTTGGGCGCGGAGTTGTTTACCGCCCGCTTGTCCTTCGTCATCGCTCTTTTCGGAGTGATTCTTTACCTCGGGGGTAAAGAGTGGCTCAAGATTTTGCTATTTCCCCTGCTGCTGCTGTTATTCATGATTCCGATTCCGGCCATCATTTACGCGGCGCTCACTCTTAAGCTGCAGATGCTGGCGAGCGAATTGGGCGAGACGCTGATTACCTGGATGGGAATTCCGGTTCTCCGAGCCGGCAACACGCTGCAACTCCCAAGCCAAACCTTGGATATCGCCGAAGCATGCAGCGGAATCCGCTCGTTGCTATCCCTAGGCTTCTTGTCTTTGGTTTATGCCTACTTTATGGACAAGCGAGTCTGGATGAGGTGGGCTCTCCTGATTGCAACCGTGCCCATTGCGATTGGGGCCAACGGTATTCGAGTGGCGGTGACCGGTTTGCTGTCGGAAATCAATACACAGCTCGCACAGGGCGCGTACCATGAAATGGAAGGCTATATCGTCTTCATCGTTGCGTTGGCCGCTTTGATCGCCACTCACCGAATACTCGGCTTCGCAGCGACAAAGTTCCAGAAAGCATGAGGCCATGGCTAATTTCTTGAGTTCGCGAAGTGCGCGCATTTTGACCGTTATCCTGCTGGCGCAGGCATCGCTCTTTTACGGCTTCTCCCGCCACGAGAATGTTCCGCCTCACCGGCCGCTAGACCAATTTTCTATCGATCAGACGAACTGGAACCTGATCCAAAACGTCGATATCGATAAAGAAACTCTCGACATTTTGAAAGCGGACGACCTGCTTTCTCGCGTCTATCAAAACAAGCAAACGGGTGACGCCGCTACGTTATTCGTGGCATTCTTTGAAACCCAGCGCACGGGCAAAGCGCCGCATTCTCCGAAAAATTGTTTGCCAGGCAGCGGCTGGGCGGCCACGCAATCCGGAACCATCGAAATTACCGTTCCGGGTGAAGCAGAGCCGATACGCGTGAACAGATATGTGGTGGCACGCGGCCAGAACCAGAGCATCGTTTTCTATTGGTACCAATCTCATAACCGGGTCATCGCCAGCGAGTACACGGCTAAGATCTATACGGTTACCGATTCCATCCGATACAACCGGAGCGATACAGCGCTAGTTCGCGTAGTTGTGGATGTAAACGACGGCAACACCGAGAAGGCTACTCAGACAGCGGTGTCTTTTGTAAGAGCATTCTTTCAGCCGTTGAAGAACTGGTTGCCGGCATAAGCGCGCCTGATTCCCGCATGCGGCGGATCATCATGCAGCGGATCATTGTTGATACAGATCTCGGAATCGACGATGCATTGGCGCTCCTGTATCTGCTTGCTTCGCCCGAAGCCCGCATAGAGGCGATCACGACCGTGCACGGGAATGTCCCGGTAGATATTGCAACTCGCAACGTCTTCGAAGTTTTGACGGTCGCGGGAGTTTCCGCGCCACCTGACATTGCGCGCGGAAGCGCGATCCCGCTGGCATCACCGGGAGTGCATGCCACGGAAGTGCACGGAAATGACGGGCTCGGCGGCTGGACCTCCACAGGAAAAGCGCCCCTCGGGCAATTGCACCAGCAGCCGGCGAATGAATTGATTTGCGACCGCGCTCGGCAATATCCAGGTGAGATTACGCTGCTGTTAATCGGGCCCGCGACGAATGCTGCCCTGGCGTTTCAAAAGGATCCCGAGGGATTCCGGCTGTTGAAGAATATTGTGCTGATGGGAGGCACGGTGACCGAGCCCGGCAATATCACCGCGATGGCGGAATTCAATGTGTATGCCGACCCTGAGGCAGCTTGTGAGGTGATTCGCAGTGCGGTGCCGTTAGTGATGGTTGGTTTAGACGTGACCCGCAAGGTTTCACTGACGCGGCAGGTTTTACGTGAGCAGCTTGGCCTCCGCAACGATAGAAAAGCACAGTTCTTGCGATGCATAACCGAGCAGGGATTTTCCTTTTACAAGAACATCAGCGGGTGGGATGGATTCTTCTTGCATGACCCGTTAGCGGCAGCGGTCGCGTTGGACAACACGCTTGTGCAGACACGGCGCATGAAGCTCGATATAGAGACGACAGGAGAATTCACGCGCGGAATGGTCGTGGCTGAGCGTAGACCCTGGATCACAGGTGGAAAAAACACCGATGTATGCGTCTCGGTAGACGGAAACCGGTTTATGGCGCAATTCCGCGACAGAGTGCTCGGCGGAGAGCAAACAATCTCCTCCAAGGCCATAGACATACACTAGAATTGGATGTCTGCTGTAGCTGAACGCTTGCTGCAAACTGACCTGCTGAGCAGGATTGGCAATACGCCGCTGCTGGAAATTCGATCCAGCCTGCGCGGAAACGCCGCAGTTTTTGCAAAGGCCGAGTTCTTCAATCCCGGGGGCTCCGTCAAGGATAGACCGGCGTTGAATATGATTCTTCAAGGTGAGGAGAGCGGCAAATTCACCCGGGACAAAATCCTGCTCGATTCGACCAGCGGCAACACGGGAATTGCCTATGCGATGATCTGCGCTGCGAAAGGGTATCGGACGAAGCTGTGCTTGCCTGCAAACGCCTCGCCCGAGCGCATACAGACGCTTCGAGCATACGGTGCCGAACTGGTGCTCACGGATGCGGCTGAGGGCTCGGATGGCGCGCTTCGAGTCTGCCAGCGGCTCTATGAAGAAGAACCAGATTCTTACTTCTATCCGGATCAATACAGTAATCCTGCTAACTGGCAGGCGCATTTTGCGACTACCGGTCCCGAGATCATCGAGCAGACCGGCGGCAAGGTAACCCATTTCGTGGCGGCACTCGGGACAGCCGGCACGTTTACCGGCGTGACCAGGCGTTTTCACCGCGATCTGCCCCATGTGCGCTGCATTTCCGTGCAGCCCGCTTCGCCTCTGCACGGGCTCGAAGGCACCAGGCATATGCCCTCTTCTATAAATCCGGCGATTTACGATCCCAGTCTGGTGGACGAAAACATCTGGATCGAGACGGAAGACGCCTATGCAATGGCGCGCAAATTGGCCCGGGAAGAGGGCCTGCTGGTAGGGATTTCGGCCGCTGCTAACGTTCTTGCTGCGACTCGTGTGGCGGAAAAGCAATCTAAGGAAGGGCAAAGCGCTGTGATCGTGACCGTGCTTTGCGATGGTGGGCAGAAGTACTTAAGCGAGCAATTCTGGAATGATTGAGATCGAGACGAAGCCCTGGCAAACTATGGTGCTGCACGCCGAGAGAACCTATCCAAACGAGTGTTGCGGGGCGATGCTGGGACGGCTTCAGGGCGAAAACAAAACTGTTATTGAAGCCGTGCCGCTCGAGAACGCCTGGGTTGGAGGACAAGGCGAACGGTATCTGCTTCGGCCGGAAGACTTGTTGGCCGCTGATAAAGCCGCTCGGGCTCGCGGGCTCGATCTGATTGGAATCTTTCATTCGCATCCGGATTGCGATGCTTATTTCTCTGTGACTGACCTGAAGAATTCATGTCCCTGGTATTCGTTTGTGGTGCTTTCGATTCAGAACGGCAAGTTCGATCACGCGAACAGTTTTTTGCCCGACCCGGATCAAACCAGGGCAGATGGTGAGGAATTAATATGGCCAAAGTTCTAATACCTACCGCGTTGCGGCAGTTCACGGAGCAGAAGGATTCCGTCGACGTGACTGGCTCGACGGTTGGCGATGCGCTGAGTCAATTGACTGCGCAATACCCGAATATCAAGAAGAATCTGTTCAACGACCAAGGCAAGCTGCGCAGCTTTGTGAACGTGTATGTCAACGACGAGGACATCCGCTATCTGGACAAAGACGAAACCCGGCTGGAAGGCAACGAAACCATCTCAATCGTGCCGAGTATCGCGGGCGGAGCCGTTGGCCTGGCGGAGCCCGAGACCGCGACTCTCACAAATGAAGAAGTCGCGCGCTACAGCAGGCATTTGATCTTGCCCGAAGTTGGCATGGAAGGCCAACTGAAATTAAAGCAGGCGAAGGTGCTGATGATCGGCGCGGGTGGTTTGGGCGCGCCTGTCGGACTGTATCTGGCGGCTGCCGGAATTGGCCGCATCGGAGTGGTGGATTTCGACGTAGTCGACGCTTCGAACTTGCAGCGGCAAGTGATTCATGGAACCAGTGATCTGGGACGTAAGAAGCTCGATTCGGCGGCCGATCGCATGCGCGACATCAACCCGAACGTGCAGATCGATAAGTTCGATACGGGCTTATCGAGCGAGAACGCGTTAGAGATTCTGAAGGATTACGACGTCGTTATCGACGGCACGGATAATTTCCCAACCCGCTATCTGGTGAACGACGCGTGCGTGCTGTTGAAGAAGCCCAACGCCTATGGCTCTATTTTCCGGTTCGAAGGGCAGGCAACGGTGTTTGCATACGAAGATGGCCCGTGCTACCGCTGCCTGTATCCCGAGCCGCCGCCGCCCGGCCTGGTGCCCAGTTGCGCGGAAGGCGGAGTGCTCGGAATTTTGCCCGGTCTGATCGGAGTGATTCAAGCGACCGAGGCGGTCAAGATCATTCTCGGCGTCGGCGAGACGCTTAAAAACCGGTTATTGCTCTACGATGCTCTCGACATGCGTTTCCGCGAGTTGCGCTTGCGGCGCGATCGCAATTGCCCGGTGTGCGGAGATCATCCGACCGTTACCAAACTCATCGATTATCAGGAGTTCTGCGGAATAAGACCTATGGCCACTCAGCCCTCAACAGAAGGCGCAATCGACGCGATTGAACTGAAGCAGAAGCTGGATCGGGGCGACGATTTCACGCTGATCGACGTTCGCGAGCCGCATGAGTATCAGATCGCGCGCATTCCGGGCGCGAAACTGATTCCGTTGGGCGAGTTGCCCAAGCATCTGAATGAGCTTAACCAGGATGCCGAGATCGTAGCGCACTGCAAGACTGGCGGCCGCAGCCAGAAAGCCGTCGATCTGCTGAAGCAAAACGGCTTCAAGAACGTCCGCAACATGACTGGCGGCATTACCGCATGGAGCGACAAGATCGATCCCACGGTGCCGAAGTATTGAACAAGGTCAGCGAGTCAGCTTGTAAATAAATAGCGCGACACGGCGGGTCTGGTCCGGCTGGCGCGCCAGGTTGATGGTTTCGCCGGGCGCGTGCGCCCCGTTGCCATAGGCTCCCAGGCCTGAGATGCTGGCGACGTAAGGCGCCACAAACGAGAGATCTCCCGCGCCGCGATGAGTCGGATCGAACGGCTCCATAATATCCATCCCTAAATCGCGATTCACCTCGTTCAGTTCCTTCAAAAGCTCCTTGTTGCCTGTTGTCTCTGGCATGGATGGGTAGCCTTCTTTGAATTGGATTTCGGCTGAAGTGCCGGGGAGATGCTGCCCAACAATCTGGCGCATGCGCTCCTGAACGCGCTTATATTGCTCGTCCGTAATCGTTCGAACGTCGCCGGCCGCTTGCCCCTCGGCAGGAACTACGTTTACCTTTCCCGAAGCAGTAGCGCTGGCCGTAGCTGGATCATAAGATGCCCTCGTTCCGCCCGCGATCAGCCCCACGTTGTAAGTAAGGCCGGGCTCGTGCAGATCCTCATTGAAGTGATCGAGAATGCGCGCGAGTTCATAAATGGCTCCATCTCCGACCCCTTTGCCGAACACGCCGCTCGAATGCGCGGTTTTGCCGCTGGTCGTCAGCAGCCATTGATAGGCGCTGCGGCGTGAGATGCTGGCGGCATCGTGTCCACCAATCTGGACGCCGCCTTCGAACTCTAGAGCCGCGTCACTGTGTTTCCCTGCCTCAATCAGGTCGCGACGAGCGATCGACAACGGCTCGCCTGGCCGCTCTTCATCGCCCGTCAGGAAGACGGTAATGTTTGTGCCATCCAGCGCGTGATTTTCATTGAGCGCCTGGAGCGCGCCCAAAATGATGACCAATCCACCTTTCATGTCTGAGGAGCCGGGTCCGCTAGCCGTATCGCCGTTCCTGATGAATTTCTGGAAAGGACTATCCGGCTCGAACACGGTATCCATGTGCCCGATAAGCAGCACGCGTTTTCCGTGCGTACCTTTACGCTCGCAGATCATGTGCCCGGCGCGATGGACTTCCTCCATCGGTATGGAGCGGCATGAGAATCCAAGCTCTTCGAATCTCGGACGAAGAACGTCGGCGACTTTGCGAACGCCTGCGGGATTAAGCGTGCCGCTGTTGATGTTGACCAGTTGCTCCAGTAAGTCCAAAGAAGCCTGTCGCTCGGCCGTGATGGAAGCGCCGATCATCTGCTCGACCGGCGTAAGAGAGTGTGCGATCGCGAGCGACGGAAAACTCGCTGCGAGGATCAACCTAGTGAATATTCGAAGTTGCATTCCGATATACCTGGCCGCCCTTCATCACGAAGACAAGCTTACGAACCGCCGTGATATCACGAAGCGGATCGCCCGCGACCGCGACAATGTCAGCCTGTAGTCCCGGCCCAATAGAGCCGATCTTATCCTGCAAGCGCAAAGCCTCGGCCGCACGTCCGGTGCCCTCGATGATAGCTTCCATGGCGGGTACGTGCCCGTCCTTCACCCGGTAAATAAACTCCTCCGCATTCCGTCCATGCGCGCCGGCGACACCGTCGGTGCCGAGAACGATTTTGACGTGATACTTCAGGGCGCGCTGGATGACGTCAGCGACCAGAGGCAAGGCCTTCTCCATAGCCGCAAAGCCTTCTTCGTTATAGTTGCCGATGCCTAGGAACTTCGGCTTGTTCTCCAGATAATTGTGAAGAACCAGGAAATTCGGATCGAAATACGTGCCGTGTTCGACCATCAGTTTGAGAGTATCGTCATCTAGAAAAGTGCCGTGCTCGATGGATGTGCACCCAGCCAGGATGGCGGCCCGCGCGCCGCTCGATGCATGCGCGTGAACGACCGAGCGAAGCCCGAGAGCAGTGGCCTCGCCGCAAGTTGCCTGAATTTGCGCGTCACTCATAGTTTGGGCGCCTCCATCGCGAATGCTCGCCGTGGCAAACAGCTTCACGACATCCGCGCCATCCGCTTTCATCTTGCGAACGTATTCCCGGATCTGGTCGGGCGTACCGGTATTTTCAGTCACCGCGCGGAGCGATGTGAGAAAACGCGGACCGGGAATCACACCCGCATTGATCAGGTCGCGAACGGGCTTATCCACCTCCGCCCCCACGCTTTGAATCGTTGTGAAACCGCCCATCAGGATCTTGTAGACGTCTCCCTCTGTGTAAAGCGCCGTCTGCGCGGGAGTCTCGTTACTGCCGCGGCCACCCAAATCGAGCCGATCTTCCGCGTTGAAATGCCAGCTTGGGTGAACATGCGTGTCGATCCAGCCCGGCATCACCGTCAAGCCGGAAAGATCGTAGTCGAAATGCGCCCCGCGGTCTTGGATAGCAGCGATATGATCCCCATCAACCAGGAGATCTTTGTTACGAAGGATGTTCCCTTTGCCGTCGAGGATGACTGACGTTCGAAGCACGATAGGTTGTGCATTCGCGATCAGAATACCCGCAAAGAACGCAATCAGGAGCCGAATGAGCATCTCTAATCTTGTATCGCAAGCTACTCGGCGGGGTGGTTGGCAGGTGCAAAGTGATTCACCGGGCCGTGGCCGGCGCCCAATCCGGGAGCGCTGGCAATTGCCGCTAGGATGAATTCCTTCGCCACTTGAATCGCCTCTTTCAAAGGCCGTCCCAGAGCCAGCCCTGCCGTAATCGCGGCCGAGTAAGTGCAGCCGGTCCCATGCGTGTGAGGAGTGTCAATCCGCCGAGTCGAAAACCGCTTCGATATCCCCGCGGACTTCAAAATATCAATCGCATCGCCTTCTCGATGTCCACCCTTCACCAGAGCGGCCTTGCAACCGAAATCGAGCAGGCGCTGAGCGGCAATCTCCATATCTTCTTCACACCGAATTTTCAAGCCGCTCAACGCTTCCGCTTCTGGGATGTTAGGCGTGACGAGATAGGCCTGCGGCAGAAGCTTCTTTTTCAACGCTTCTTGGGCCTCGAGCGACATTAGCGTTGCGCCTTGTTTGCTGATCATGACTGGATCGACGATTAGCGGGAACGTGAATGTCTGGGCGAGTTCTGCAACCGCTTCGACGATTTCGACACTGCCGAGCGCCCCGGTCTTCGCCGCCGCCGGAGGAATATCGCTGATGACAGCTTCGATCTGTTCAATAACGAGATCGGCGGAAAGAATCTCAACGCGCGAGACGCGTCGTGTGTTCTGAACGGTGAGGAGCGTGACGGCGGCTTCTCCGTAGACGCCGAACTGATGAAACGTTTTAAGATCGGCTTGAATGCCGGCTCCGCCGCTTGGATCGGAGCCCGCAATCGTGAGCGCCACCGCGGGCATGCTCCAACGGTAGCGCACGATTCAACCGTCGTTATTGGAAGGTCTGGTTAACAGATGTTTGACCAACAGCATTAGTCAAGTTGATGGCCACTGAGCCTACTTGTGTCACATCTCCATTAACCGGGAAGCTAGCCTGCAGCGAGAATGCACCCCCAGCCTGATCGTTCGTGAAGAAGTATTGGTGAAAGCTGGATGTGGCATCAACCTGCATGTTGCTGGCCAGAATTTGGCCATTGGTGCCATAAAACGTGAAAGACAGTTGGCCCGCGCTGTAGGTGTTGTCGTATCCCGTCAGCGTGACCACCAGGTTGGGCGATTGGCGTTGCGCTTGACTCGCCGTGATCTGGATCTGCGCCGGTACGATCGTGAACGCTTGCGCAAAAGGAGCCGCATTTGGAAATGACACAGTGAACGTCAGAGTACCTGCGGTGGTTCCGGTCTGAAATGTGATGCCGGTCTGTCCATTGTAGGTTGCATTCTGAGCTCCGCTCGCCACAGCAACCTGCAATTGACGCCCGTTTGTAGCCGTGAAAACGACAGCGGGATCATCCGTCACATTACTCACCGAAGGAGCGAATTGCATCGTTAGCGTCCCGATCGCGCTCACGCTGGAAGCACTTGCCAGTTGGACCGTCAGATGTACTTGATGCTGGCTCGTAAGCGGCTGCTCGTCCAATTGGAACGAAGGAGCGGGAAGCGGAGAACTGATGCTCTTGCCAGTTAAGGAGAACTGCCTGGTTCCCACGGCAAGAATGCCGCTGTAAGTGCCTGTTGTCGTTCCCGAGAAGACGATCTGAAATGAAATGGAGCCGCCGGGCTGAATTGTCGCAGGGATTGTTGGAGCGCCGGAAAGTGCGAATCCTACGCCGGATACAGTCAAGCTCGGCACAGCTACAGCATTGATAGTCAGGACCGGATTCGTGATCGTGAACGTCAGGGCGGAGGTGCCGGTGGTTCCAGCGATCGTCTGCCCGAAATCGATGGGAGTGGCCGGCTGCGCGGACTGGTGAACGCCCGTTGAATCGCTGTAAGAAATGGTAAGAGAGCTGATATCGCCGACAATACTCGCGACCCCGTTTCCTAACAGAGCAGGTAAGAATTAAGGCCCACCGTTAGCGTGGCTTTGAAATTGATGCTGTGCCCGCTGCAAACGTAACCGTAAAGTTTATCGATGAATTCGGAGCCAGCGTCGCCGGGAGTGAGCTCAACTGAAAGGGTACATTCGTGATAAAACTCTGTGGGGATAGGGAAACCAGTGTCTGCGGATTCAAAGACACCGATCCCGTGTTGGTCAAAGTGAATTGAATGACGGCACTCGCTGTCGTCGAGACATTTCCGAAATTGATGGGCCGCGGTGGTATTTGGCGGGACGGCACGTTCCATTGCACTGCGGAACAGCCTGCGGCGCGCTGACGTTTGTACATGTAAGCGTCAGCCCTGGGATCGTCCCGTTCCCCTCGACGGTCGAGATACCGACAGTACTGCCGTTAACTGAAGCTTGCAAATAGCCCGTCGCCCCGGCCAAAGCCGTTGGGGTGAAATTTATCGTGAATAGTTGCCACGCCTGCGGTGCAATGGTTGCGTTAAGCACCCAGCCAGTTAGTGTGAAGTTCGGCGTGGCGACCGCCGATTCCGCCGACGCCCCGACGTAAACGGTCCGCGCCTGAACTGCCGCGCTCGAAACATTGACAGCTCGTATGACAACACTGCTGGAACCGCCCACCGGCGTATCCGGGAATTGATAAGTGGGAGAAAGCGGCGACAGTTGGCTCGTCGGCAGCGCGCCGTTCGAGGTATCGATATAAAACCTGAGGGGCTGAGTCTGCGCGTAAACCGAGGCACTGAACAGCAGCGCCAAAACGAGCGTTTTCACTGCTGAGCCTCCTGACCTGCTGGCGCGGATGGAAGCTCCGATAACTCCAATGTGCTGCTATCCAGATGAAGTATCCAGTCCTGTTTCGTGCTGGCGGAACTCAGGTGCAGCCAGTCCGGCGACATACGCTCAAGCACGAGATCGTTTGCGGGTAGAGCTATCGTGCGCAGCGCTCCCGTGCGAGATGCGATTTCTAACCCGCCCCCGTCATGAAATATCACGAAAGAGTGTTGCTGGAAGGCAAAGCCTTGGACGGCCGGTAGCAGATCGAGTGAGACCAGATCACCAGTCGCCAGCGAAATCGTGGCTTCCGATACGCCTCCGCCCGGTTCCACCACCAGGAGCTTTGCTAAGCCTTGGCCCTGCACTCGCACAGACGTAACCCGGGTCAGAAGAGCGCCTTCGCTTACTCCAGTAACAACGAATGACTTGCCGTTCCAGTGCAGCAACGCGTGCTGCAAAGGTAGCCAGGCAATCGCCGAATTGAGACCGCCATCCATATTCAACAGAGGCGCCGCTTCGCCCGCATCATATTCCGCTATGACAGAGAAGTCCGGTCCGACGAGCCGGACGTGACCATTCTTTGCCACCAGGCCACCGGAATTCGAGAAACTGATGGCGTCGGCAAACCCGAGCACCTGGCCGCCAACGATGAAATCAGATGGGATGCCGAAGACAGCACGAACGCTGTTGTCCGAATATCTGGCGAAACCTACCCTTGGCGCGTTAATCTGAGCTTGCAAAAGCCCTGCCACGCACGGCGACAAAAGGAACGCGAAAAGTATAGGGTGCTTCATGTTCTCCGCTCTGGAACTCGCACGGACAAAGCTCTTCGCTTTCTATGGATGGCCAATGCTGATGCTGGGCGATCCAATAGATAGCGTTGAGGTCGGAGTACTCGAACTGCTTGACTTTCCTTTTCCAGCCATGGCGAGGCCGATTCCAGCACCCGCCGCGACCGCGGCCAAAATGTACCACTTAGCCTTGCTGCCGCTGTGTGTCGCAGCACCCGGCGGCGGTTTCGTCACTGAGACGCTAGGCTCCTGTTGAGCTTGTGAACCCGGCGCGCTTGGGGCGTGGGCACTCAGGTCCTGCTGTGGCGGGACGATTACTTTCGTGGCGCTCATGGGCGTACCGGGCGCCTGGGGTTGGGGTCGAGCCGGAGAAGCGATCGGGGAAGGTGGAGCGGTGTTCGATGCTGCCTCTGTTTCACGGGTGGTTATCGTCTGCTCGATCAGAATCCCAGCGTGGCTCGTGCCTTTTGTTGCGGTGACCCGAATCGCCGCCGAACCGGGCGTCTCGCCCCACTGAATGCCGGAAACTTCAGCCCGTCCATTCATGTCGGTGTAGGCCACTGCGGAATGACTTCCATCGGCGAAAGTACCCGTTGGCCCGCTGTCCGGCAAGCGGAAAACGACGACCGCTTCCCCGACCGAGGCCCCGGCGGTATCGGTCACCTGAACTGCGAATCCTTTGCTGGCGCTTGAACCTGCCGGTACTCCAGAGCCGTCACTTTGAACGGCGTGAAGTTCGAGAGTTTGAATAATGGCGTCGCTAGGCGAACTCGCCGAAGGCGCCGGTATTTGAGCGTAGAGCGGCGAAATCACCAGAATAGGCGTCAAAACGGCGGATATAAAGGACGAAAACGAAAATGACTTCATGCGGCCTCCTAAAGCGCGCGACAAAGCCGCCCAAGGCAGCCCGTTGCATACGCTGGTAGCCGCTAGAGAGTAGGCACTTGGATCAGAAGAACGGTGACGTTATCGGGTCCGCCCTTTTCCTTCGCGGCTTCCACAAGGTAGTGGCATTTCTCGGGCAGAGTTTTCTCTGAATCGAGCGTTTCCTGCAAAGTTTTTTCGGTTAGGACCCCGTGTAGGCCGTCAGAGCACAGCAGAACCTGGTCGCCGGCAGCCATTTGCAGCACGCGAGAGTGGACGCGGAGTTCCTCCGAGGTGCCTACGGCCATCGTGAGGACATGTCTCATGGGGTGCTTGCGCAATGCTTCATCGCTAAGCCCGAGGCGGGAACCAACTTCGGCCACCCAGGTCTGATCCTGAGTGATCAGGGAAAGCCCGTCCTTGGAGGCAAGATACGCCCGGCTATCGCCCACGCTGCCGATTTGAAGCCGCGCTTCCCCAACGTCACGAGCCACCAGCAAGGTCGTCCCCATCCCCTCGAATTCCGGATTGGTTTTCGCGGCCTGGCGCACAAATTGGTTCGCCTCGAAGAAAGCTTGCTCCAGCATCTCGAGTCCGTCACGGCTAGGCGTGTGCAGCAAAAACTCGTAGAGAGTTTCGGCGCTTAAATGAGAGGCAAACTCGCCCGCGTTCGCTCCGCCCATGCCATCGGCCAGGATAAAAATTCCAGATTCCGTGTCGCTGATGAAGTAGTCCTCGTTGTTCGAGCGAACACAGCCTGGATCGGAAAGGCCGAAAGCCTCTAGCATAAAGCTCTCCGATTATAACTATGCCGTGTGGTCGCGGCCACCTGGGGTTTGTAAACGGCAAAGCTTTGAGATTTCTCTCTTCAAGTTTTGATTAGGCTGGCCGATTAAACAGACATGGTATTTCCTGCGGGAGGAGACACAAACGTGATTTTGACCACTCTCTTGTTGATGGCCTCGGGTGCGCTCTTGTTGACGTATTTCAAGCGGCGCAATAAGCGGCTTGCCGTGACCCAACAAAAAGATCCAGTAGTCTAGCCGATCGCTCGGAATAGGTCAGTCAGATTTCTTGGGCTGCAGCATCGCCTTCAACTGGCGGAACGCTGTCTCGTCAAAATTCTCCTTCAGACGCTCGGTCGCAAGCGGTTTTGCCCCGGCAGCGCTGGATTCACGCCGCTGCGCGCGATCCAATAAAGAAAGCGCTTCGCTGTCTTCCGGACTGCGGTCCACCACGGCCTGCAATCGCTTCGAGGCTTCATCGAAGTAATTGTTTTTCAGAAGCGCTGCCCCCAAATTGAACAGATAAACCGGGTCGTTCTGATCACCGTCCAACGCCCGTCGGAAATCGTCGATGGCTACCGGCAGATTGAGTCGGTTTTCCGCTGCTCCCAAATTGTTGTAGACCTCGTTCAGTGGGAACACCTTGATCACTTCCTGGAAATAATTCGCCGCCGCGGTGTAATCGCCTGCGCCGTACGCGCTCAGTCCCATTTTGAAGCGGGCTTCCGCATAGCGAGGATTATCGGGAGTGATGTGCTGAAACCAGGTCATCGCCTGACGGTATTCCTTGCGCTCGAGCGCCAGCTTTCCTAATTCAAACGACGGATTGGTAAATTTCGGATCTAGCGCCGCCGCCTGGGCAAACCACTTCTGCCGGAGTTCCGGACTGGAAGAAAGCAAGCCGCGCACGTAACTCTCCTCCGCATCTAAACGGATGAGTTTCTCCGGGGCTAGAAACTGATCGAGGGCCAAATTGGCAGTCGGCTCAAGATATTTAAGCGATTGCCACGCGAGATGCTCTTCCAGGCGTGATAACTCGGACAGCTTACCAGCCTCTGATATTTCCGGTCCGTCACGCATCTTTCGTAAATCGATGAAATGAGCACTAACTTGAATGGAACTGTCCTTTAGCTGAGTATCGTCTGCTGGTAAGTTCACGTCATAAGTGCCATAACATAGATAGTCGGCATCCAAGGTCTGGCCAAGCTTGATCAGAGTTGCTTTAGTGAATCCCGCACCGGGGCGTAAAGACAAGCGCCGCAGACCTTCCGCGCGAGTATCGCGGTCCAGAACGATTTGATTCGCCCCGCTGAATTCAGTCCTGAGAGTCTCCGCTATACTTTCGCCGACCCAGTTCAGATCGGAATGTTGAGAGTTGTTGTGGAACTGGAGAACAAGAACCGTGGCGCCTTGCGCTGCGAAGGAAATCAAAATGGAGGCAAAAAAAAGGAGACGGCACAAGCGCACGTCTCCATGCTATCAAGGGGAAATTGGGGGGAATTTACTTAAAAGCTTCCGCCGGCAGCCGGATTCGAGCCGCCGAATACGATCTTGGTGTTTGTGCCGCCAATATGGATCTCTTGGAGATCGTTGTTGTTTGTGTACTGAAGTTCAGTGCTTGAATATTTCGCCGTTGCGGTCTCGGTGCGCCCCGGAAGCTCTATTGCCTGCCTTCCTTGCTTCAGGACAATCGTATTGGTATCTTTCATTTCCAGCTTGTAGTCGCCGGCTTTTACCTGCTTGCCATCGACCAACGAATTCTCTAGAACGGACACTTTATAGGTGCCGGTGGCGGCGCTTAGAGTCATAACTCCAGCGGCCGCTAACGTGAATAGAATCTTTTTCATTAAACTTCTCCTCTGTGTTGATGCTTGCGCGCGCTCAAAAGATGCTTGCCTATTGGGCAGTTCATAATCATCGATAACTGCGCGTCCGTATGTATATACGTAATCACCGCGCCGCAATGTTACTGCGCTTCGGTAAAGGAGTGTAATGCAACACGTCCCTAATCTGTTACTGGTAGTGATCCGGAGAACCAGGCGGAACGGGTACCAAGGAATTGATTTACGCGTTCGCGAGCGACTATCTGTATCGCTTCTTCTGTTCCAAACCCCGCAAGCCAGGACACCTCGGGCTCTCGCCGGAACCAGGTCATTTGCCGTTTTGCGTACTGCCGTGTTTTGGTCTGGCATTCCCGAATGGCTTCCTCTAAGCGCGACTGCCCCTTAAGAACCTGCACGGCTTGCTTATAACCAAGCGACTGAAGCGGCTTGGATTCCGGAGACAAGCCGGAATCGAGCAGCGACTTGGCTTCCGTCAACAGCCCGCTTTCGAACATCCACGCGGAACGGTCGTTTAGACGCTCGTACAGGGCGCTTCGATCGGGTTTCAGACCGATCTTCAGCGTCGCTGTACCCTCCATGCGGTCGCGTGGCAGACTTTGCGTCGTCGTGACGGGCTGCCGGGCTAAGCACGTCATTTCGATCGCGCGGATCAGCTTCTGATGATCGTTAGGGTGAATCCGCATTGCCGCCTCGGGATCGTACTTGCGAAGAAAACGATGTAAGCTCCCAGGCCGCCTGCCAGCTAAATCCCTCAGGCGTACTCGCAATTCTTCATTGCGCGCGGGCGCTGGCGACAGGCCCTCGAGCAGCGCGCGCAGATAAAACCCGGTGCCGCCCACCACAATCGCAAGATGGCCATTCTTACGCACTCTGGAGATGGCTTCTCTGGCGAGGCGCGCATAAGCTCCTGCCGTGAGTTCCTCGTCCGGATCGATGATGTCGATCATGTGGTGAGGAACGCCGCGCCTGTTCTCAGGGGCAACTTTGGCGCATCCGATCTCAAGACGCCGATACACCTGAATCGAATCGCAGTTGATGATCTCTCCGTCAAAACTTTCGGCTAAAACTAAGGCCAGTTCGCTCTTTCCGGCGCCCGTGGGCCCGAGCACGACAACCAGTGGTGAAAGTTCAGAATTCAAGGGATATGAGTGACCGGCGATAGTACATCGGCAGTAGGGCTATTTAGCCCCCTAAATCGCTTCAACACCCCGCTATGGGAGCTATACTAGGGGCAAACAACTCGTTTGAGTTGCAAAACCACCCACTTCGAAGCGGTTGAATGTCCCACCCCTACTTTAAACTCGTTCGCACTCATTGCGCACTCGTTCTAACGCTGATTGTCATGCCGGTTTTGCTCGGCGCCAATCGTGCCGCGGCCCAGGTCCCGGCCGATAAGCCCGCGAGCGTCCCGGGAGCTTCCAGCCTACCGGCGCCGATCAAGCAGCCCAGCTCAGTGAAAGCGGCCGCGTATTATCACTTTTCGCTCGGGCACCTGTACGAAGAGCTTGCCGGAAGCTACGGCAATCGCAGCGATTATGTCAATAAGGCCATTGAGAACTATCGGCTAGCGATGAAAGAGGACCCCAGCGCCTCTTTTCTGGTGGAAGATATTGCCGAGCTGTATCGCGTCTCCGGGCGCCTTCGCGAAGCGGTAGAGGAAGCTCAGGACGCGCTCAAGGCGAATCCCGACGATTTGAATGCGCGGCGAGTTCTGGCTCACATTTATACCCAGCAAATCGGAGACGCGCAGGCCAATCACATAGATGAGGCCATGGTGCGCCGCGCCGTCGAGCAGTACAAGATCATCACGGATAAAGATCCGAAGGATGCCGACAGCTTCGTCATGTTGGGACGTCTCGATCGCGTCCTCGACGATTCGGTGGATGCCGAAGCCGCCTTCAAGAAGGTGCTGCTCATCGATCCCGAAAACGAAGACGCAGTTACCGGGCTGGCCAGCGTGTATTCAGATCGCGGCGATGCCCGCAGTGCTTCGGAGCTCCTCGAGAAGCTAACGAAAAAGAATCCATCTCCGCGTGCTTACCTGAACCTCGCCAACAACTATGAGTCGATGCACGAATACGCGCTCGCGGCCGATGCTTACAAGAAGGCTCTCGACCTGGATCCTACCCATGTCGAATGGAAGGCGCAACTCGCGCAGGATTTGGCTCTCGCCGGACAGTACGACGACGCCGTGAAGGCTTATCAGGAACTTGCGGATGCCAATCCGCAAGATGCCCAGCCCTACCTCGGAATGGCTCAAATCTACCTCGAGCGGAAGAATTTCGCTGAGGCTCACAAAATGATCGCCAAAGCCAAGGAAGTCGATCCCGACAATGTCGAAGTCCGCTATAACGAGGTTCTTCTGCTGGAGAACGAAGGTAAAACACCCGAGGCGATTACCGCTCTGAAGGGTGTCCTGGATACCACCTCGCGCCGCAATTACGATGCTCAACAGCGCAACGTTCGCGCCCGCATGCTGGAGAAGTTAGGCCAGCTTTACCGGACTAATGAGCAGTACGATTTGGCCGTGGACGCATTCCGGCAGATCGGTCTGCTCGATCCCGATCTGGCGCCTCGCGCGGAAGCTCAGGTCATCGACACCTATCGCATAGCCAAGGATTACACCAAAGCTCAGCAGGAGAGCGACGCAGCCGCCAAGAAGTATCCCAATGAGCGCACCATCCGCGAAATTCGGGCCCAATTGTTAGCGGATACCGGAAAGACCGACCAGGCCATTGCCGAGTTGAAGAAGCTGCTCGATGGCAAGAACGACCGCGAAACCTATTTGGCCATGGCGGATGTTTATCTAAAAGCCAAGAACTTCGCCGAGGTCGGCAAGGCGCTGGATCAAGCCGACAAGCTCTCCCAGACTAAGGAAGATAAGGGCTACGTCTTCTTCATGCGCGGAGAGATGTACGAACGCGACAAGAAGTACGAATTGGCTGAGAAGGCCTTTCGGCAGGCGCTCGATAATGAATCGTCAAGCGACCCGATGTACGCTTCTACGCTGAACTATTTGGGCTACATGCTGGCCGATCAAAACGTGCGCTTACAAGAGGCCCAGGATCTCGTTAAGAAAGCAGTGAACATCGAGCCGAATAACTACGCCTTTCTCGACAGTTTAGGGTGGGTTTATTACCGCCTCAACCGGTTGGATGAGGCGGAGCAGCAGCTCACTAAATCGTTGCAGTTGTCAGCCAAAGACCCGACTATTCACGATCACCTCGGTGATGTCTACTTCAAACAGGGCAAAATCAAGGAAGCCGTTGCTCAATGGCAATCTTCGCTAAAAGAATGGAGCGCGAGCTCGCCTTCCGAAATGGAGCCTGATGAGATCGCTAAGGTTCAGAAGAAGCTCGATAGCGCGCGGGTGCGCCTCGCCAAAGAGCAGGCTCCCAAGCCGAACAATCAGTAGCGCCCGCAACGGGTTCGCCTAAATCTTCAACAGCGCCCGCAGCCGTTTAGTCTGAATCCTGCTGACCGGAATCTCGGTCTGTTTCTTATCGTCCATCTTCAACTGGAAGCTCGATTTGAACCACGGGATCACCTCGCGAATCTTGTTGATATTGACTAGAAACGAGCGGTGAACGCGCCAGAATAGATGCGGATCGAGATTCGATTGCAGTTCTTCGATGGTACGGTAATTCGATTGACCTTCAAACTGTGAGGTCACCACCGTAATCAGACCGTCATCGATCGTGGCATAGATCATCTCTTGCGCGTCTACGATCAGGTTGCGATTATTGGCCTTCACCAGCAGTTTGCTGCGCTGCAGCGCCGGTTTGGAGGCCGGCGGTTCACTGGATCTGTCTTGCGGATCTTGCTTCTCCTCAACAACCTTTCTGGCGCGCGCGACAGATTCGGCCAGCCGCTCCCTTTCTATTGGCTTCAGAACATAATCTAAAGCCTGTAGCCGGAAAGCCTCCACCGCGTAATTGTCGAATGCCGTAGTAAGCACGAAGTGCGGCAAGGCCCCACCCTTTTCGCGCAGCTTGCTGATCACCCCCAGCCCATCCAGTCCCGGCATTTGCACATCCAGGAAGACCAGATCCGGCTCCAGTTGCTCAATCAGCTTCAGCGCTTCCAGACCGTTTGAAGCAGACTCCAGAACCTCTATTTCGGGGAAGTCCTTAAGTAGATAGGACAGCTCTTCGCGGGCGAGTTGCTCGTCGTCCACAATGAGTGTCGTTACGGTTGCCGTAACACCGTGCGACATCGAATGTTAGTATAGCCTAGGGCTCTATTAAGCTCTCCAGGCAGGCGTACTCCTCCATCGCGCCTGTGATTCGCGCTTTACCTCTGAGGAGTTCGCAATTGGCAAAACAGGGTAACGTCACCATCTCGCCCGCCGATGGCCGTCTAGGCATTCTGATCCCCGGAATGGGTGCCGTAACATCCACTTTTATCGCCGGTGTCGAAGCCATCAAACAGGGGCTCGGCGCGCCTATCGGTTCGCTGACCCAGCTTGGCACGATTCGCCTGGGGAAACGCACGGAGGGTCGCACGCCCCGTATTAAGGATTTTGTTCCGCTGACCCCGCTCGAGTGTCTCTCCTTTGGGACTTGGGACATTTTCGAAGACAACGCCTACGAAGCTGCCACTAGGGCTAAGGTGCTGGACGCGCCGCTGTTAGAGCGCCTCAAAGAGCCGCTTTCCGCGATCGAGCCCATGAAGGCTGTCTTCGATCACGAGTACGTGAAACGCATCACCGGCCCTAATGTAAAGACCAGCGGCAGCAAGATGGAACTCGCCGAGGCCCTCATGCAGGACATC
This sequence comes from uncultured Acidobacteriaceae bacterium, assembly GCA_963795445.1. GTDB lineage: Bacteria > Acidobacteriota > Terriglobia > Bryobacterales > Bryobacteraceae > Bog-105. The sequence continues at coordinate 72,683 of CAWCHX010000005.1, forward strand.
CGGGACTTCAAAAAGAGCAAAGGATGTACTCGGCTGGTCATGATTTGGTGTGGCTCCACCGAGACGTTTCACAAGCCCGCCGCAGTTCATCAAACGCTGGCTACCTTCGAGGAAGGTCTCCGCAACAGCGATCCCGGCATTGCTCCCAGCCAGATTTACGCCTATGCAGCCTTAAAATTGCGGGTGCCTTTCGCTAACGGCGCGCCCAATCTCACTACCGACGTGCCAGCCATGCTGGAATTGGCCCGCCAGAATGAGGTTCCCATTTGCGGCAAGGATTTTAAAACCGGTCAGACCTACATGAAGACGCTGCTCGCGCCCGGTTTTAAGGCCCGCATGCTGGGCGTGCGCGGCTGGTTTTCAACCAACATTCTGGGCAATCGCGATGGAGAGGTGCTGGAAGATCCCGGTTCCTTTAAGACCAAGGAAGAGACCAAACTCTCCGTTCTCGATCAGATTCTCCAGCCCGATCTCTATCCCGAGCTTTATAAGGACCTGTATCACGCAGTAAGAATCAACTACTACCCGCCTCGCGGTGATTCCAAAGAGGGATGGGACAACATCGACATTTTCGGCTGGCTCGGTTACCCCATGCAGATTAAGATCGATTTCTTGTGCCGCGACTCCATTCTGGCGGCCCCGCTGGTCCTCGATCTAGTTCTTTTCCTCGATTTGGCGCAACGTGCTGGCATGAAGGGCATCCAGGAGTGGCTCTCCTTCTATTTCAAGGGGCCAATGACCGCTCCTGGACTGTATCCCGAACACGACATTTTCATCCAACTAATGAAGCTCAAGAATACGCTTCGTTGGATGCAAGGTGAAGATCTCATTACACACCTCGGTCTCGAATACTACGACTAAGACGCCGCCGGGCGTGGGGCGTCTAACAAAGTAGGTATTACATGCCCCGGGCAGTTTCAGGCGCTCACGACAGCGCCAGGATAAAAGAAGCGCACGCACCCGATGAGTCCGCATCGAAGCGGGTTCTCGTCATCGGCGGTACGCAATTCATTGGTCGGCTCTTGGTGGCGGAGTTGCTCCGCGCCGGCCATGAGGTTTACATCCTGCATCGAAAGTCCCGGCATTCGCTCGGAAAACGCGTCCACAACCTGGTTGCCGACCGAAACAGCGCGCCCAGCGTCCGTAAAGCGATCGCAGCTACTCGCTTCGACGCGGTTTACGATAACGCTTATGATTGGGAGCACGGCACGACTGGGGCGCAGGTGGAAGCTACCGCCCAGATCTTCGACGGCAAGGTGTCACGTTACATTTTTATGTCCAGCGTGGCCGCTTATGGCGATGGGTTGAATCATCACGAAGGCGACGCTCTCGCTCCCGACGATCACCCCAATCCCTACGCCCGCAACAAGGCGATGAGCGAACGGGCCTTGTTTCGCCTCCATCAGCGCTCCGGCTTTCCCATTGTCACTTTGCGGCCGCCGTTCGTGTATGGACCTGGAAATCCGTTTTACCGCGAAGCCTTCTTTTGGGACAGGCTGCGCGCCAGCCGTCCCATTATTCTCCCCAGCGAAGGCCATCGCCTCATGCAATTTATCTATGTAAAGGATCTCGTGCAGCTTGCCATCAAGGTGCTGGATCTGCGCAACGCGGTGGGCCATGCCTTCAACACAGCCAATCCCCGCCCGCTCACTCAGCATGAGCTTGTTGTCGATCTCGCGAAAGTGGCCGGCGTAAAAGAGCCTGGCGTCATTTCAATACCCAGGGAGTTGATACATCGCGCCGGTGGGGAAGTCATGGGCGAGAAACTGTATTTCGGTTCTTATTACGATGTGCCTGCCATTACGCAGATTGTTACAAAAGCGCAGCGCATGCTGGGTTTCAAGCCTATCGACTTCATCGCCGGACTGAAGGCTGAATACCGGTCTTACCTCAAGAAACGAGGCTTTCCGCGTCCCGATTTCTCCTTCGATGACGAGCTGTTAAGCCGCTTCGCCGACCCGCTGCATACGCCTCGCTCCGCCTGAACTAACTTGTGATGTGCTGCAATAAAGGCATGAAAGCTTCGCTGCTCGCCTTGGCGCTCCTGCTTGCCGGTTCTGTTACTGTTCCTGCCTATCAGAAAGACACCGGCGATAAAACCGTTGGCCAGGATCTGAAGGGTGCGGGATCCGACGTAAAGGACGCCACCAAGAGGGGTGCCGTTAAAACCAAGAACGGTGTAGAAAAGGGAACCACGAAATCCACTCACGCTGTCAAGAAGGGTACCCATAAAGCCGCTTCCGAAACCGAAAAGGGCGCTGATAAGCTCAAGGACAAGACCGCCGATACCAGCACCCACCAGTAGCTTTTTAGGGCTCGCAATCTTTCCTGGCCGTTTTCCCGTCTGGATAATATACTCGGAGTGTTGTCTCGACAGAGGCATGTGCTCGTGCGCGTCTGCACTACGCGAAGTTTTAGTCCTTCATGTCCCAATACGATTTGGTTGTGATCGGTTCCGGCCCGGCGGGCCAACGAGCTGCCATCCAGGGAGCTAAGAGCGGCAAGCGTGTCGCGCTCATCGAACGCCGCGAAGTCATCGGCGGCGTCTCCATCAACACCGGAACCATTCCCAGCAAGACCATGCGGGAAGCCGTGTTGCATCTCTCGGGTTACAACTACCAGAACATCTATGGCGTCAGCTATCGCGTAAAAGAGAAAATCACCATGGCTGACCTGGCCTTCCGGGTCCAGCATGTGATCAAGACCGAGATCGACGTCACGCAAGCGCAGCTTTCGCGCAACGGCATCGAGGTGCTTACCGGGGTTGCAAGCTTCAAGAATCCGAATACGGTCCTGGTAACTAACTCGCGAGGCTCAGCGGAAATTGTGGCTGAAAAGATTGTGATCGGCACAGGCACCAAGCCCGCCTCGTCCCCGAAGGTGCCCATTAACGCCCGGACCATCATCAACAGCGACCAGATCATGGAGATGCCCGCCGTTCCACGGACGCTCATCGTAGTGGGTGGCGGAGTGATCGGCGTCGAGTACACCTGCATGTTTGCGACTCTGGGCGTGCGCGTCACCCTAATTGAGAAGCGCCCCCGGCTGCTCGAATTCGCGGATGCCGAAATTGTCGAGGCCCTGTCCTACCATCTCCGCGATCATCGAGTAACAATGCGCCTCAACGAAGAAGTGCACAGCGTGGAAGAGGCTGCGGGGGGAGCCGGAGTCATCGCGAACCTGGAGAGTAACAAGAAGGTGTCCGGCGATTCGCTTCTCTATGCGGTAGGCCGGCAAGGAAACGTAGACGAGTTGAACCTCGCTGCCGCGGGACTCGAAGCTGATGCGCGCGGGCGAATTTCAGTCAACGAGTATTACCAGACCGCGCAGCCAAACATCTACGCCGTTGGTGATGTAATCGGATTTCCTAGCTTGGCCTCTGTCTCCATGGAACAAGGCCGAATCGCGGTGGCGCATGCTTACAATAAGCTGATCTCCTCCAACCCGAGTTATTTTCCGTTTGGCATCTATACCATTCCGGAAATCTCGTTCATCGGCAAAACGGAGGAACAGTTGACCGACGAAGATGTGCCCTATGAAGTAGGAGTGGCGTATTATCGGGAGATTGCACGCGGCCAAATCCGCGGCGATACCACCGGCCGTCTGAAGCTCATCTTCCACCGTGACACTCTGGAGATCTTGGGCGTCCACATCATCGGCGAGGGCGCATCGGAATTACTGCACATCGGACAAGCTGTTTTTATCCTGAAGGGCAAAGTGGATTACTTCGTTGATACCGTATTCAATTACCCCACCCTCGCGGAATGTTATAAGGCCGCGGCTTTCAACGGGCTGAATAAACTGTCCCGTGCTTGATCGGAATCAATATGGCACTCGGTATTGGCGTTCTCATTACGGAAAGAATAGCGGTCGCTGCCGTCTCGGATCACGCGATTTCAGGGTCCCTCCGCGTCGACCCCGAAGATAGCTCCATCACAGATGCTCTGCGCGGCCTTCCCCCCGAAATTATTGTTCAGAAGATCGTCGAACAGATCCGGCTGCTTGCGCTTCCGGAAGCGCCGTCGTTCATCGGTGTCGGAATGCCGGGCATTGTGCGCAACGGCATTATCGAAGATTCGCCTAATCTGATTCAGTTCAAGGGCACGCACATGCAGAACCTGGTTGCGGACGCATGCACGCCCTTGTTCGGGAAGGTGCCGGTATCGGTCTTCAATGATGCCGACGTAATGGCGGCGGGCATCGCGGCTACGCGTGGACATTTGGATCGTCTGATTCGCGTGTGGACCTTAGGAACCGGCATTGGCTATGGCCGGTATCCCTTCCAGGAAGGTGTTTGGGAGGCAGGCCACTCCGTGGTCACGCTCGACCCGAAAGAGCATTTCTGTGGCTGCGGCGGCAAAGGCCACCTCGAAGGAATCATGGGCCATCGCGCCATGCGCCTTCGCTTTATGGACCTTGAGCCCGATGAGGTCTTCCAACAGGCTGACGCGGGTGAACCTCGTTGCGTCGAGTTCGCCAAACTCTGGCACCGCGCGCTAGCCGCTGCCACCGCCACCAGTGTTCATCTCGATGGTCCGGGAAAGTTTTTCATCACCGGCTTCAATGCTCGTTTTCTGAACTTGACGCTGCTGAAAGAGTATCTCCACGAGATGGTGAAGCTCAGCCCGTTACAAGGCTATTGGGTGGAAGTTGTGCCTGGCGGAGAAACTGTTGCCGCCATCGGCGCTGCCGTAAACGCCGCCCAGGCGGTGGAACGGGCCTAATCAGTTTGCTATTGGCGCACGCCGCTCTTTTCTCTCGCTCCCAGAAATTCGTCGCCGCGTTCCCACGTTGGCAGCTTAGGACTATTCGCGATGTCTAGTCCCAGCGTGAGTCCGAAATCGGCCATTTGCTCGATTCCGGCTACATCCCAATCCTCGTGATACTCGTCTGACGGCTGGTGATAGTGCTTCGAATTGAAATCTTCGAACATGGCTTTACCGAAACCGGGCGGTTTGCCAGGGTAATCGGTGCCTTGCGAAATCGAGAATGCCGGAATGCCGGCCCGCGCCAGCGAGAAGTGATCGGAGCGATAGTAATGCCCTTGCCCGGGCTCAGCATCCGGTTTGATTTCCAGGTTCATCCGCCGCGCATCGCCCTGCACCAATGGCCATAGAGTTGTCCGCTCCGCTCCAGTAACGGAAACATCGCGCGTTTTGCCGAATGGAAACAGCGCATCGAAGTTAATATCCGCCGCTGTTTGCCCGGCCGGAACTTCGGGATGCTCCCCATAATATTCTGACCCGAGCAAACCCGATTCTTCGGCCGTCACAAATATAAACAGCCCGCTACGTTTTGGCTTCAGCGGCAGGGCTGCCCAAACGCGAGCCAACTCCAGCACCACCGCGCAGCCCGTCGCGTTGTCTACCGCGCCGTGATAAATCCTGTCGCCATTGACCGGCACTCCTATGCCGAAATGATCCCAGTGAGCGGTGAACAAAACGGCCTGCGATTTCAGTTGGGGATCGCTTCCATCCACTCGCCCGATCACGTTTCTGCTCTCGATTTCGCGCAGCTTCACGGGGATGTGCCCCACCAGATGAATGCCCAGGTGAATCGGTCGAAACGACTTCTGATTCGCCATGGCTAGAAGATCGGCCAACGTTTTGCCGCTCCCAGCCGTGAGTCTCGCGCCAGCCTCTTGCGACAGCCATCCCGCGAATGCCAGCCCTCTTTCACCCGGCTTGAGCTTTAGCTCAGGGTGCTCCTGGCTCCACGAGGAACTCACCACGCCCCATCCGTATCCCGCCGTCTCCGTCGTATGGATGATGAACGCAGCCACTGCTCCACGGCGCGCTGCTTCCTCGAATTTATAGGTCCAGCGGCCGTAGTAAGTTAGCGCGGGTCCGCCAAAGAAGCTCGGATCCTCGGACGGAGGCTCATTCGTGAAATAAATCAGAACTTTGCCGGCTAGGTCTTCACCTTTATAGTCGTCCCACCCGAACTCGGGAGCGGAGATGCCGTGCCCAACGAACACCGCCTCCGCATCGAAATTATTCTCCGGTTTCTGAGACGATGCCGTTCCGACATAATCTTTCACGAAGTTCAAGGCACGCCGGCCGGTTTTCCCGGAAATCGTCAGCGTCGCGGACGATTCGGTGGTGGCACCCACCAGCGGCACCCGCTGGAAGTAACTGCCGTTGTCACCGCCTGGCCTCAAGCCTTCCGCTTGCAACTGCGCGGCAATGTATTCGGTGGCAAGCTTTTCCCCTCTGGTGCCGACCCCGCGTCCCTCTAATTCGTCACTGGCCAGATACTTCACGTGAGCGCGAATGCTCTCGCCCGAAATATGGAGATCGGCCGTTACGGCGCATGAGGTAAAAACCGCCGCGACAACGACAACGCGAGAAAACATGCCTCAGTGTATCCGGCGGCCCATTATTGCAACGCCTGTACACTGAAGTTGCCGATAAATCATGAGCCAACGAGGCAAGCTGAAGATCTTCCTAGGCTACGCGGCGGGCGTTGGCAAGACCTACCAAATGCTCGAAGACGCCCAGGCCTTGCGCGCCAAGGGAATGGACGTCGTGATCGGCTACTTCGAGCCTCACGGCCGGAAAGACACCATCGCCCAGACCGAAGGGCTCGAAACCATTCCCAGAAAACGGGTGGAATATCGCGGCTCTGTTTTCGAGGAAATGGATACCGAAGCAATCATTGCCCGGCATCCCCAAGTGGCTGTGGTCGACGAGTTTCCACACACCAACGTTCCCGGATGTCCGCGCGAGAAGCGCTGGGAAGATGTTCTCTTGATCTTGGATCAAGGCATCGATGTGCTGACGACCATGAACGTCCAGCATCTCGAGAGCCTGAACGACCAGATGATTCAGATCACCGGAGTCAAGGTTCGCGAAACCATTCCCGATTGGGTTATGAAGCAAGCCGACGATGTGGTCATGGTCGATCTCACTCCTCGCGCGCTGCTGAACCGGCTGGAACGCGGCGTCGTCTATCCACCCGATAAGGCGCAGATGGCGCTCCAAAACTTTTTCAAAGAATCGACGCTGGTGGGTCTGCGAGAGATGGCTTTGCGCCAAACCGCTCATGAAGTGGAGGAGCGCATGGAGCAAGGCGACGGCAATCTTCAGCCGGGACTGGAATCGCAAAGCTCCGCCAGGTCGCGTGGCTCAGACGACGCCGTCGTGATCTATGTCAGCGACGATCCCTCTACCGCCATGTTGATTCGCCGCGGCAAACGCGTCGCCGACATCATTCACGCCGACTGTTTTGCCGTGTATGTGTCGGAGCAAGGCGATTTACAAGCGCTTCCGCCTGCAAAGCGGGAAGCCGTCGAACGGCATCTGAACTTCGCGCGAAACTTACACATCGAGACCTGCGTGCTTCGCGGCACCGGCCACGCGCAAGCTCTGGTAGATTTCGCCCGCTCCCGCAAAGCGCGCCAAATTTTTCTGCCCCGCGTAATCGGCAAAGGGGTCGATCGTTTGCTCGGCAAGAGCTTGGTCAATCAGGTGGTGAGTCTTGCAAATGATATGGAAGTCACCATCGTTGCCGATCGGCGTCAGGAAAGCAGACCCAGCGCTTGACGTCCTCCCCATCGCCTGATCTCTGAAAGGGTAAACTTGGATGCTAGATTGGTAATTCGGGCCGTGGCGCAGCCTGGCTAGCGCGCTTGCTTGGGGTGCAAGAGGTCCCGGGTTCAAATCCCGGCGGCCCGACCAAAATATTCCCAACCTACAATCAGTTGCCTTCAACTGCCGTGGAATCCGGTTCTTCAGAAGATTGGCTGCGAATGACGGCTGCAGAGCGGTCTTCATACTCGTTTCAATTCTTCAGTTCTGTTTCTATCCCGCGATCTGGGGAGGCAAAACTCTCTTGGCGAGCGCGCAAGATGCGCCCAGTATCGTCCATGACGGCGCCGTGGCCGGTCAGCCCGCCGATTCACACTTTTCGAAAGTTGCCGATCCCGGTGGGGCTGCCTGGCAAATCGAGCCGTGGTTCGCTTTCATTCGCAATCAATATCGCGACGGAGCCGTGCCGCTCTGGGATCCGTACCAGGCCTATGGCGAGCCGCTCGCCGCGAACATGCAATCTCAGCCGTTCTATCCCCTTACCCTCGCGCTATCTCTGCACCTGACGCCCAGAACTTACAACTTCTTTATTTTGTTGCGGCTCTTTGTGGCTGGAATCTTTACCTATTTCTATCTCCGCATGTTTGTGTCCTTTATGCCGGCGATTGCCGGCGGTATTGCTTCGATGCTCACGGGCTATTACATCATTTACGTAACCATGCCGCATCTAAGCGTTGAGATACTCACACCGGCAGTCTTGCTGGCCGGAGAATATCTACTTAGATGAAAACTTATCGAGCCGTGCTGTGCTTGCGATGGTACCTTTTTCCTCACGTTCGCCTCCGCTTATCTGCTGTTTCGTGTTTTTTCTGACGCAGAACTACGTCTTGCCTGGAAACAACGTATTGCACTGTTATCGGTTGCGGCCGTAGCTGGCATCGGTTTGTCGTGCTTTCTGCTGCTTCCGTTCTACGAGTACATGATTCGCAGCTCTAATTCGCACGCTCCTCCTTACACGGTGGGGCTTCAATACGACAAGCTGGATGTATCGGCATTTACGATTTCTTCCCGTTACTGTTCGGCCCGCTCTACAGTACCTCAGTCAATGGCGAGCAGTTCCGAAACTATGTAGGCCTGTTGAGCGTTTTCCTGATTATTGTCGCCGTGGGATACGCGCTGGGCCGGCGCAAGAATCGGGTTCGCAGTTTGGATACCTTGACTTACTTCTTTCTTGCGCCAACCGTTCTCATTATTCTTAAGAAATTCGGCTTCATAGCTGTTAATTGGATAGGAGCACTTCCCTATTTTGGCCTGGTTAACTTCTTGAAGTACGCCGAACCTATCCTGGGCTTCTGCATCTGGGTACTCTGCGCTATCGGACTGGAGCAATTGAGACAACATCGGGCAACCCTGCGGTTTCAGGTGATCGCCCTCCGTGGGCCGGCGTTAGTGGTGGCCATGGCATTTGTTTTGTCCAGAGCGACCATCGCAAAAGTTTCCTACACTCAACTCCCCCCGCGATATTCCGAATTTTGCCCTTGCTCTTCCCGCCATCTTACTGGCGATACTTTTGTCGGCCACGGCTGGGGAGTCGTGGCTGAACAGGACAGCCTACCTGAAATCAACGAATCAGAAACGGTGGTTCGGCATTGTCGTTGTCGTGCTCATCAGTGCCGAGTTATCACTGAACTACATAGTCCCTCTGTATAGCGTCTACAGCCGGCCGCCCAGCGTTCGCAGAAACCCGTATGCAGGCGCCCCCTTTGTGCGTTTCTTGCAAGCGAACTCGGGAGGTTATCGTATCTTCAGTCGAAATTGGGTACTGACCCCGAGTTGGGCATCGGCATTCAACCTCTTCGACATCGGCGATTATGATGCCTTGTATTACAAGAAGTACCTGCCGTTCCTGAGGAATTTCTCTCTGGCCGGAGATCGCCGGGCAACCGAGCTCATGACTTTTTTTTCGGCGCCGGCTCATATGAGTTCCGCCGGCCTATCGAGGAGCGCTTGCTGCAGTTGTCCTCCGTCAAGTACCTGGCGACTCCTGGACCTTTCGTCATCCATAACGCCAGGGTGGATGAAATGTTTCAGCAAAATCAGGGACATTTGACGCCTGGCAAGGAAACTTTGATCGCGCTCACTCATTTCGATCTAAGCGGGTCCGCTCGAGAGGGTCTGGGCGAACATCCGCCCTATGAACGCCTGCCTTATCCGTTGAAAGTGGGTGATCGTCAGGGAAAATTCCGCTTTCCTATGCTCTTAACCCCGCTGTCTTCGGCCTGAGTGACGGCGCCGGTTTTACCATCGAGCTGAGAGATTCTTCAGGCCACATTGAGAAGCTCTTTTCGAGATACATCGATCCCAGGCACAATCTCGACGAAAGGCGCTGGATGGACGGCGAAATCGATCTCAGCCGTTATCGCGGACAGCAGATTACTTTGCTCTTTTCCACCGATCCAGGGCCCCGCGGGGATTACTCCTTCGACTGGGCTGCGTGGTCCGATTTTCGCTTCGCAGGCGAGCCCCAAAACACTCCGCTTGAATTTAAACTCGTCTACGACGCTGAGGCCCGCGTGTACGAATACGATAACGTTTTGCCTCGTGCGGCGGTCTACTACGCGGCCGACGTGCAGAACGACCAAGCCGCTGTCCTTCGAAAGCTCGCCGATCCGTCCCTCGACATCTTTCGTACCGTGGTCCTGGATGCATCTCAGTTAAGCGCGTCTCAAGCGGCGCGCGCAGCGGCCCTAAATTACGGCCCAGCCATGCGCGTGGACCAAGCGGTAATCAGGTCGTATCGCTCACAGCTAGTTGAAATCGAAGCATCGCTGAAGCGCAGCGGAATCTTAGTCCTGAACGATAGCGATTACCCGGGATCGGTTGTTTCTATCGACGGGCGCCCGGGCCAATGGTTCACGGCTAATTACATGTTTCGCGGCGTTTTGCTGCCTCCAGGCACACACATGGTGAGCTTTGCTTACCGTCCAGCAAGTTTCCGTCGCGGCGCTGCAATCAGTCTCTTGAGCTGTGCTTTCTTAGCTGGCTTTGCTTTTCTACGTAGAACTCCTTGGTACTGACAGTACTCCTCAGAACCCTAGTCCCCACACCCTCGCTCCGAATTCAATTTAGTTTAGGATTTTTTCTCGCCAGCCGATAAGAGGTTTTCGCCTAAACCTTTTCTTCTATGCTGCCTGTCGAGACAGAGGCCGTCTCCTCCAGCGATCTTCAAAGTCTTCGGACTCATTTCGCGCCCGGCCGTGAGCGGCTGTTGCTGGATCGCTTCTTCGAAATCTCACCAAATCTGTTAGCTCTCGTCTCCGCCCGGCAGGGAACTTGGTTCCGCGTAAACTCCGCTTTCTCATCGATTCTGGGCTGGCAGGAGCACGACCTACTCGGAAACTCCTTCTTCGATATTGTTCATCCTCGTGACCTGGCGCGAGCCAAAGCTGCGGAAGCCAAGCTACTGCATGGGCATCCTCTGATTAATTTTCAGCACCGTGTGTTGCGTAAAGATGGCGGCCATCGCTGGATCGCCTGGGACACCGCCGTATTCAAGGAGGAAGGCTTAATCTTCTGTATCGGGCGGGACGTGACGCGCAGCCGGCGCGCTGTCAAGCGCTTGCGCTTGGCAAAAGAACGGATGCAGCGCGTGAATGCGGAACTCGAGCAGTTCGCTTGCACCGCTGGACACGATCTGCAAGAGCCTCTGCGTACCCTCAGCATGTACTCCAATCTCCTGATGCGCGGTTACTGGGGTGAGCTGCCCGAAGGCATGACTGATTTCCTGGTCACCATCTCCGCCGCTTCGGAGCGGATGCAGGCGCTAGTCCGGAACCTGTTGGAGTACGCGCGTGTTTCCGCTGCGCAACACCCTCCCACCGTGTTCCTGCAAACCGTTTGTCTGGAGTCGGTGTTCAAAGACGTGCTACTCAGTTTGGAATCAGCCGTCCGCGAATGTTCCGCAACCATCACCCACGACTCTCTACCGGATGTGCAAGGGGACGCGATCCAGCTTTCTCAAGTGCTCCTGAATCTCTTGAGCAACAGCATTCGCTATCGTTGCAAGGAAGGCCCGCTGTGGGTCCATGTTGGCGTGGATCGGCAATGCGCCCAGTGGCGCTTTCACGTGACAGACAACGGCCGCGGTTTCGAACCCGAGCAGGCCGAGCACATCTTCGTACCGTTTAAGCGTTTGCATAGCCACGACGATATCTCCGGAACGGGATTGGGTCTTTCCATTTGCCGCCGCATTCTCGAGCGCCATGCCGGACGCATTTGGGCCGAAGGACGGCCGGCCCAAGGCGCTACCTTCTGGTTCACCCTCCCCGCATAAAGAAATTTCGTCTCTCTTTACTGCCCCACCGGAGTCCAACGTTCGAGGATTCTATGGCCCAAAATAAAAAATGCGCTCACCCACCCTGCAAGTGTCAAGCTAAAGAAGGAAGCGATTACTGCAGCACCGCTTGTGAAGGAGCCGGAAGCACCCCAGAGATTCTATGTAACTGCGGCCATCCTGGCTGTTCTTCAAGCAGCAAAGTTTAGCAACAGAACCCCCACCGTGAGGGTCTGTGAAAATTGGCTCGTAAGTCCTTGATACTGAAACTGAGCCGGAAGCGTGAGCGACCTGATCGGCCGACTCTTCCGTGAGGGAGGGGCCTCTTCAACGGAGCAGTTTGCCTCAGGAAGCTTCCACCCACGGCTTCGCTTCAAGAATGCCTTTATAGCCGTTCTTCATCCGGTCTTCGACAATGGCCCACACTTTGGGATCGCAGCCTTTCCATTCGGTTACTAGCCTGTTTCCGAGATAGGGCAGATCTTCCACGCCCACCTTGCTCGAGAAAAAGCCGCTCACCGTCAGGCTGCGGAAATGGTTGAAGAACATCATCCAGAGGTGATCTTCTTTCGCGGCCTTCTCCGGATACGCCACGCGATCCAGGATCTTCTTTTGCTGCTCGGCTCCGGCGTCCGCGAAATCCTTTTCGCACAGCCGGTTCGATTCCCGGTCCAACCACATCAATCCGCCCAGTATCTCCGCCTGAAAATCTTCGTTACCGTCCTGCTCGGTGCGGAATGCGATCCAATCGTCTAAAAATTCCGGTACACCCGCCTGCGAAGCGCTGCCGCTGCGCTCATCGGCCGGAATAATCAAATCGCACAGAACGCGTACCGTGTGCCACTGGTGGTCGTCGAACGTCTTACGCTTATAAGGTCCCTTGGGCCCCGCGGCCGCATGTTGCGCCATATGAGCGTGCTCTTCATGCGTCTGCGCCGCGGCGGAACCTGCGGCAACCGCGGCCAGCGCCGGCACGGAACCGATAATGTGGAAAATGTCGCGCCGGCTTACGTTCGACGACTGCTCTGGAGAGGTCTTCTTTTCTTCCATCACTACACCTTCACATTCAGTTTCTTTACTTGGTCCGCGATGTACTCGGAAGTGCGCCAACCCAGCGCCGAGATGCTCAGAGTCGGATTCTTATCCGCATTGCTGACGAACGGAGCCGCATCCGTGACGAAAATATTCTTCACATCCCAAGCCTGGCAATACTTGTTCAGCACCGACGTCTTGGGATTGTCGCCCATCTTGGTCGCCCCCACTTCATGAATAATCTCACCGCCGCGTGCGATACCCCAATTCTGATCGGCCCCCACGCTGTGCGTGACCACCCCGCCCATCGTCTCGATGATTTCCTTAAACGTGTCCTGCATGTGCTTGGCCTGCAGAATTTCGTCCTGACTCCACTTGAAATGGAAGCGCAGCACCGGAATACCCCACTGGTCGACCACATTACGATCGATCTCGCAATAGCTATCCTCGTTCGGAATCATCTCGCCGCGTCCGGCAAAGTGAACCTGGCAGCCAAATAATTTGCGCAAGTTCTGCTTCAACTCGACCCCGTAGCCGCCGCCCAGCCAACGCTCCGCATATCCGCCCAGGGCGCCCGAACCCGGCAGCTCGCGTCCACCGCCAATCTCTATGTGGTATCCGCGCGCGAACGGCATTTTTCCGGCCTTCTGCTGCTTGTATAGCCACCATGGCATGTACAAATGCATGCCGCCCACGCCATCTTCATTCACCGGCGGCAGGTCTTGCAGGATCGGCAAAAATCCGCTGACTGCGGATCCCACCGTATCCATGATGTAGCGTCCAATCAACCCCGAAGAATTCGCGATTCCGTTCGGAAACTGGCCGCTCTTCGAATTCAGCATGATGCGCGCCGTCTCGCAGCAGCTCGCCGCCAGGACTACGATCTTCGCCCGCACCTCAATGTCCTTGCGAGTCTTCTTATCTACATAAGAAACACCGCTAGCCAATCCGTCGCCGCCCAGCAGAACCTCGCGCACCATGGCGTTGGTGCGAACTTCCAGATTGCCAGTCTTAATGGCCGGAAAGATGTGTACACCGGGCGAATTGAAGTTTGCGTTTACGCCACAAGAGCGCCCGCACTGCGCGCAATAGTGGCAAGCCGGACGCCCGTTCAGTGGCTGCGTCAGAATCGCCAGGCGCGACGGAATGCAAGGAATGTTCAGCTTGTCCGATGCCGCTTTGATGAGTTTCTCGTAACATCGCGGCGCAGGAGCAGGTTGAAATTTGCCGTCCGGTGTATTCTCCAGCCCTTCCTGCGACCCGAATACGCCGATCCGCTGCTCTGCCTTGTCGTAATAAGGGGCCAGCTCCTCGTAAGTGATGGGCCAATCGAACCCTTTGCCATCGCGGCTGTAAGGCTTGAAATCATACGGCCCCATCCGCAGAGATATGCGGCCGTAGTGATTCGTGCGGCCACCCAGCATGCGGGCGCGCCACCAGGTCCACTCGGAATCCGGCGCATTGGTATACGGCTCGCCTGGAACTGTCCAGCCGCCCAGCAGCGTAGCATCGAACGCGCCCCACGGCTTGTCGTGCGTTCCCGCGCCGCGATGCGGAACGTTATACGGCCACTCGAACATCTTCGACTGCTTCGTGCAGTCGAACCAATCGCCCGCCTCCAGCATGCAGATTTTCGCCCCTGCATCCGCGAGCACCTGAGCCGCAACCCCGCCGCCGGCGCCCGAACCAACTATGACGACGTCGTACGTCTTCGGAGTTGCTTTTACCTGTGCCATGTCTCCCTTATGTGTATCACTTGAGGTTTGAGCGTGTTAGCTAAATAGAACTCCCGCGCCGTGGATGTCCAAAGCGCGGGAGTTTAGTGCTTTCGCGTGCTTAGAACGAGTAGCGCAAAGAAAGCTGCAGATTGCGCGCGAGACCGGTCTTGCTGGTGACTTCTCCGAACTGGCTCGACGTCGGATTCAACTGCGGGCCGCTCCAGTTGGGATGATTGATGAAATCGTATGCCTCAGCTCGGAACTCAAAAGCGTTGTGCTCGTTGATCGCGAACTTCTTGAACAACATAAGATTCCAATCCTGTATACCCGGCTGGTAAACAGAATCACGAACGCCTTGCTGCAGGTTGAACGTACCCGTCGGGGGCGGAGTAACATTCGCCGTGAAGTACTTCGGCGAACTCGCGTTTCCGGTCGGCCCGGCAAACTGGCCAACCACCTGCGGCGCCCCATTCAATACCCAGAACTGGCCTTCAGATCCGCATCCGAAGCTACCGAGATCAATTGAGCTGACACCGGCGAAGTCATTGTTCTGTCCGATGCCGCAAGGCGTCCCGGTTTGGAACTGCATGGCGCCACTGATCTGCCAACCGCCCAGCAGCTTTCCCGTGAGCGTCGTCTGGTTCTTAAAGAAAGGCAGGTCATAGAGGTAGTTGATGATTACGATGTGACGCGCATCGTATTCCGAAGGCGCCCACAAATTGCTTGTGTTGTAAGTATCTGGAACGATATCGCGGTAATTCGAGCCGTTATCCATGCTCTTTGACAGCGTGTAAGAAAATCCGAACATCGATCCAGCGGTGAAACGCCGGTTCCAGGAAATCTGAAGCGCATTGTACGTGGAGTTCACAACGCTTTCCTCTTCCTGGATGGCGGCGAAACCCTTGTACGGTCGTAGTTGGTTTATGTTGACGCCGGGATTCGCTTGCAGGGTCCCGGCAGGCGCTTGGTTGATGTCATATACTTGCCATCCGTGGAGACCCCGGTGTCCGACATAGCCCACTGACAGAACGGAATTCAGGGGCAGTTCGCGCTGAAAAGTGAAGTTCCAATTCCAAGCCGTGGGCTGCTTCAGATTCGGGTTCAAGGTGGTAATGGTCAGTGGAGCGGCAATTCCTGACGTCAGCGCGGCGCCGGGGTTGTCGACCCTCACATTGGCAACGGTTACGAACGGCTGGAAGGGAGAGTTACCACCCGGGAAAACGTTGTCGAGCAGCGGCATGGCCGTAACGAACTCACCTGCACCGCCGCGAACCACGGTCTTGGCGTCCACCTGGTAAGCAATGCCAACACGCGGTTGAAGCGAGTTGAACGCACTGATATAAGACTTGGGCAGATTCGGAGCAAAGAGGCTGTTGCACGAGGCGCCGTCGCAAATCGGCGAGCTGGCCGCAAGCACGCGCCCTTGTGCCGAAGTCGGGAAGCCGCTGAATCCTGGAATCACAACTCCGTTGTACGGATTGCCGGTTCCCAGAACTACGTTGCCGGCTGAGTTTACTTGCACCGCCTGCGCCGGATTGTACAAGGCGCCGTCAAAGTAGTCGGCATTCCCCCACAGCGGATGGAAGCCAAATGTAGTGGTCATGCGCACGCCATAATCGATGTGCAGTTTGGGAGTGACCTTCCAGGAATCCTGCGCGAATTCTTCAAACATCGGCCTGCGCCAGATCGTGTAAGCGCGTGGTCCGATTTCTGTGTAGCTATCCGCATATCCCAAAGCGAGATTCGCGATGCTTGCACCGGAAGTGGCTCCCGTGCCACTGTCTGTGAATACGAAGTTGCCGTTCTGATTGTTGCTGCCCCCGGGAACGGTGCTGACGTTGATCTGATCTTCGTCGTTCTCGCCCAGGTATTCAAAAAAGAAACCAAACTTAAGCGTATGATTGCCCCAAACCTTCGTGAGACTGTCAGAAGCTGTATAGATCGGACCTGAAGAATGCGAGGGATAAGGCCCACCCGCCAAGCTGTAGAAATTATCGTTCAGGGTGGCCGTGGGAATCTTCCCCGGAATATCTTTGGCGGGGAAAAGATACGGATAAGTGATCGGTGGATTCAGATTCTGTCGGTTGAACCCGATCAAAGCGGTATTAACAGGAATGTACACGTCGTCCAGACTGAACGTCGCGCGAGCCTCATTGATGAGCGTTGGGCTGATTGTGTACGTCCATGCGATCGTATTGGTCTGGTTCGGCCGGTTGAAGTACTTGCCGGTCTCGCCCGATCCTTGGTCGAAGGGCTGGTATTCGAAGTAGGCCAGATCTGTCTTCCGGACTTCGATGTGATTTTTCTCGTTCGCCAGGATGTCGAAATTAAGCGTCTCTTTACGCTGATTATAGGGATGCGCCGCCTGTGCTACCCAGTTCGCAGTGCCGCTCTGGAAGCCCGGCGTCGGAGTCGGATAGGCATCCAGAATGGCAATACCGTTCTTACTGAGCGAAGCGGCAGGGATGATGTTCCCAGGAATCGGCTGGCAGGTTGCCGCCCCGAGCTTCGGACATGTACCCGGGAAGTAGAGCTGATGGACGCCGCTGTACCACGGATTCGGCCCTAACAGCTCGCTAAAGTTGCCTTGCCGCATCAGGTTCGTCGGTACGGCCTGCGTCTGAGTATCGGTTGACCGCTGCCGGATCCAGTCTTCCGCGACAAACCAGAAGAACTTGTTTCTCAACTTGTCCGAGAGCTTCGGAACCCACACCGGGCCGCCAACCGAAAATCCAAAGTTGTTATAGCGGAACGGCGATGTGAAATTGGTCGACGTGCTCAGATTGCGGGTCCACGTATTTGCGTTCAGATCCGAGTTCCTGAAGTACTCATATAAACTGCCGTGAAAGTCCGTCGTCCCGCCTTTGGTAACGATACGGATCTGGCCGCCTGCCGCGCCGCCATATTCCGCTGCGTAATCGGCCGTAAGCACCTGGATTTCCTGCGTCGCATCCACGTCGGCAACGCCGATAATTGCTCCATTCGAGCGCGTGCGCTGCGCCGGAGCCCCGTCAACCGTGACCATCGTGTCCTGCTGGCGCGCTCCATTGATGTAGAACGGATTGCCGCCCGGTCCAAGGCCGTTGAAGTCTCCCAGGGTACCACCACTACGGACCCCAGGCAGGAATTGCGCCGCATAAATCGGGCTGCGCCCATTCAGCTCCTGATTTTGGATCTGTTGGCCGGTCACTTCGCTCTGCACCGCCCCCGATTCTGTTTGCAAAACCTCGGCGGTTGCCGTCACCTCCACCGTCTCGGTTGTCTGCCCTACTGCCAGATCGGCATCCAGCGCGATCGTCGAGTTCGCCTGCAGAATATTGTGCGTACTCTCGAACTTCTTAAACCCGCTCGCTTCCGCATCCATGGTGTAATTGCCGGGAGATAGGTTCGGGACCGTATAGTGGCCCTGAGTGTCGGTCGTGACGGCGTGTTCTTCGTTCGTCGCCTCACTCTTGATCGTCACCTTTGCATTGGGCACGATGGCGCCGGATTGGTCTCTGACAAATCCGGTGATTGTGCCGACGTCCGACTGCGCGAACGCGGCCATGGAGAACACAATACAAAGCGCCAACGCAGCGCTCACTGACAAAACCTTTGAAAACATGTTTTTCCTCATAGAAAACTCCTCTAACGCAGAGAATACTGTCATCTAAGCTACAGCGGCTGCGCAAGACCCGTGCGCATGTCGCCACAATAAAACGTAAGTAAGACTACGAGAAAGTATATAGCCTTATCGCCCGCCATGCAATCGTTTGCATGTTGATTTTTCGTGAATTCTACGGCACGTACTGGTTCAAGTACCGTTTGGCCATGATGAACCCCATCTGGAACTCGGGGCTGAAGTCCGGCCCAGGATTGTTGTTTCCGCCGTAGAACGGATCTTCCTGCTCGATGCTCATCGCCCCCGTATAGCCCACCTCCTGCAGCACGCTGAAGAAATCGCGCCAGTTAATCGAGCCCATCCCCGGAATGCGATACGTCCACCAGCGCGCGTTATTCACCGGATTAATGCCGCCTGCATGCAGCACGGACCAGAAGATCTCGGTGTCCTTCAGATGAACGTCGTAGATCTTATCCACGAAGTCCCTCGCCGTCTGAATGGGGTCCATGAACTGCCGCACCAGATGCGAGGGGTCGTACTGCAGGCCTACGTATGGCGAGTTCCCAAAGCCCTTGAACAGCGCCTCAAACCCTACCGGACTCGTCGCGATATTCGCCGCTTCCGGGTATGGCTCCCACAAAATGCGCACGTGGTTCCGCTCGCAAGCAGGAAAATATTTTTCCGTGTAGACACGCACGATTTCGTCCACTTGCTCCTGGAACGGCTTCGAGGCATCCTTCCCGGATTGGGTCCCGATATTCGGAATACCCAGTTTCCCGGCCAGATCGATCGCTTTGACGATATAGTCGTTCTCCTTCGCGCGTTGCTGCGGGTCCGGATGAATGTGATTGCCGTCGATCTGGAACGCCGAAACGTGCATGTCATATTTCTGCAGCGTTGCCTTAACGTCCTCAACCTGCGCATCCGTGATAGTGCTCGCATCCATGGTCGACCGCGGACCGGCGCTCAGGATCATATTGGTGAATCCTTGCGTCTTCGCGAATTCGACATTCGCCGGCGTGTATCTACCCAGTACGCCCAGCTTTGGCTTCCATTCCGGCACCACGTGTCTGCGCGGCCGCTGCGCTGGCTGAGTTTGTGGAGCTTGGCCTCTTAGCCCGGCTGCGAATGCGAGTGAACCTACAAGCGTGCGGCGAGTCATAAGTGATCAGTTTATACAATCGCGCCGCCCTTGTAGGAATGGTCGCAATCACCGAAAATGAAAGAAGTGTCCAGATGGCTACCAACAACCCCACCCCTCCCAACATCGATCAACGCCTGGAAGCGATCACCCAAACGCTGGAACTCCTGGCCGGAATGCAGCAAGCCAACGAGAAAGCTATCGCAGACCTGACGCGCATCGTGGCCCCCATCGCTCAGCTCGTCATCGCCCACGAGCAACGTCTGAAGCGCCTGGAAGAGCCAGGCAGTGAGCCGCCCTCGCATAATTAATCGGCGACAATGAAAGGAGCCGCTACTGCTATGTCCACCACACCCGACGACGGAAGCCCGATTACCAAAGCTGACTTAAGAGCTAGCTTACAAGCCCTCGAAGAGAAGCTCATTGAAACCATGCGCGACATGCAAACCGAACTGCTACGCGGATTCGCCGGCCACAACAACGCGCTTACGCTGGAAATTCGCTAATCAGGCGCTCAAGTCAGTTCCATCCCTCGCGTTTCGGGTACCCAGGCTGCCGATATCGCAGCCGCCGCGAATGCCACGCCGCACAAAGAGAATCCCCACGACAATCCGTGTGCCTCGCCAACCGCTCCAATAACAAATGGAGCCAGGGCGCTGATGCCCCGCGCTGTGTTGTAAGAAACTCCCAGCGCCGTAGCCCGAATTGCTGTAGGAAAAAGCTCGCTGCCCAGAATGCCGGAACCGGTGAAGAACCCCGTTCCAAAGAACGCGGTAATCGATGCAGTGAGCAAAATCAAGCCGGGACGCCGCGCCAGCGCGAATGCCGGAACCGAAAGCGCCGCCAACGCCAGATACAGAATGATGGTCCGCTTACGGCCGAACTTGTCCGCGAAGAAGCCAAAAAAAAGATAGCCGGGCAACATGCCCACCAGGTTTAAGACGACCAGGAACGAGGTGAATCCCATCTGGGTAAAATCACGCCCTCCCCTGGAAGCGGGCAACCCCAGATATGCCGGTATCCAGGTGAACAGCCCCCACCAGGCAAACATCCCAAACGTGTTCATGCTCAGCAGCGCGATTAGCCGGGGCATTGCCGCTCGCCACAGCTCACGCTTTTCTGTTTTCGAAAGCGGCGCTTCTCGCATGTGACGCTGCCACAACTCCGGTTCGGGAACGTCGTGCTGAATCCAAAGCGTCACCATCGCCGGCAGCACGCCCACAAAGAACACCCAGCGCCAACTCGCATGCGAAAGAACCACATTCGCGACAATGGCCGCCAGCGCGTAACCCACCGCCCAACTGCTTTGCACGATGCCAAGAGCGCGTCCGCGCCAGGCGCTCGGCCAGGTCTCCGCCACCAATGTCGCTCCGGAATTCCACTCGCCGCCCATCCCCAAGCCGAGCAGAAAACGAAATACCGCCAGCATCGTAATGCTGGTAGAAAACCCGCAAGCGAACGTAAAAATCGAATACGTGAAGATGCTCAAACTCAGCATTCGCCGCCGGCCCACGCGATCCGCTAACAAGCCAAACGCAAAGCTTCCAATCGCGGAGGCCACCAGCGTCAATGTATTCAGCAGGCCCGCGGTGGTCTTGCCCATGCCGAATTCGCGCATCAGCGTTGCCAGCACGATCGAATACAGCAGGACGTCGAAGGCGTCCAGCATCCAGCCGAGCCCCGCTGCAACCAGCGTTCGCCGTTGCGCAACAGTTGTATCGCGCCAGCGAAAAGGAGGTTGCGCCGCTGGGTGAGGTACAGTGCGCGGTGCGTTCACTATAGGCTGCGTCTATTCGACCTTCGATTGCTTTTCGGATTGCAATTCGGAAGCGGGAAGATTCGGGCGGTCGCGCACAACTTGCCACATGACTTTATCGCCTACCTCGCGCTGAATGCGCCGGATTCGCAGTTTACCGTTGGCCAGATAGCTCAAATGCACGCGGTCGAACGCGAGACCGGCCGAAGCCATCAGCTTCATATAATCGCCATGGGCGGTTTCATCCGGAGCCTCGGTATAGCCCGAATCCCACGTGATGTCCGGTGAAACGCCCCCTGTGGCGGAGCCGCTTCGCTGCGCTTCCGTGCCAGGACGTTGCGCGGGCATGCCTTTCAACGACATGTAAATGCGGATGCCATTCACAATTGGCTGAGTCATGTCCTTGGGTTGCCAGCGTTGCCCGAATCTTTGATAGCGATCGTTCATGCGCGTCTCCAGCGGCAGCAGACCGGGCACGCCTCGCTCCGCTTCCACAATCTTGTCACGAATTTCGTAAGTGACCTTGGCGCTGTAAGGATGCTCGGGATCGCGAATATACGTCAGGCTCGTAAACCAGCCGCGCGGAATCCACCATGCCCTGTCCAGGGTTCGCGCCCTCCCTTGTTTGCACCCATCCGGTGTATTCCGAGAACGGCTGCACCCATTCATGCGATGGATACCCGTGCGGATTCAAAAAACCGTCTGGCAGCCAGGAATCGATCAGCAGCCGCCGCACTCTCGATTCCGGATACACCGGATCCGGTTCCGCTTGTCCCGCCGAAACATCGGCCGCTAGCGAGCCGTGATAGCCCGGATGCAGCAGATTATCCGGCGTCACTTTCGCCAGCCCAATAGATAATTGAGCGCCATCGGGATTATCGATCGGATGCAGCACCACATTCACCTGCTTGAGCATCGCCCGCGTATCGGCATCCGTCACAAGCTGCTCTCCCAATTTGTCGATGTGGCTGGTGCTCGAAACTTCATTCGCGTGCTGTCGCCCCGAATAGAGAATCGACGCCTTCAGCGTCGTCTCCTTCGCCCACGACCTGAGTTGTGCCGGCGAAGGCAGCATGAAATCCGCTGCCCACATATTTCGTCCCAGATAACTGCGGCCCATCCAGTACACGTTTACGCCTGGATACGTCGCAAGCTTTGCCAGTATCGCCGCGTTTTCAGCCGGGCTGATCGGCTCGTCCCACTGCACGATCGGCGTGCGATTCTCCGCGCTGGCGCTTTGCGCGATCATCGGCCGAGGCGTTGCAGGCGGAGCCACATTCCAAGCCGCGAAAACGCGCGGCGGCGGGCTGTCGGCTTTTTTCGCAAGTGGAACCGGAAGCTCAAATTCGAAACTCAGTCTGCGTAGGTGCGGATACGCAATCTCATCGCGGTAAAGCCCCGCGTTGTGCATCTCTTCCAGCCAGTGAATCTGCCCTTTCGCCTGTTGCACCGAAAATAGCGAACGTTCCACTTGCTCCTGCGGCTCCAGCTTGACCCACTCCTGGTAATCGTCGCTTTCATAATCGGCGGGCAGCAGCCAGGTCAGATCTTCTAGCCCGTCTTGTCCGGCTTTCACCCGCGCTCGTATTAAGCGAGGCTGCATCGAGCCGCTCAAAACCGGCAGATCGCGTTCTTTCTCATGATGCTCGCCTTGCGCATCGGTCCAGCTCAAACGCACCACCGGATTCGCCGCTGGTTTTCCGAAGAACTCGATATGCACATGGCCGTCTTTGCCGTCCTCTGACGCATGCACCACTGGAATAATGCGGCCCACATAGTTGATGGGCCTGCCCGCTTCCAGATTGCCCATCATGTCGACAAAATTTTCGGTCGAATAGAAAGTGTCTTCCTGCAGCGCCTCTAGCGAAGAAATTCGCTCCTTATCCAAACCGATGCTGTAGTCGGGCTCGCTCATGTGAATGTCCAGGCGAATCGTATCGAACGGCGGAGCAAATTCGGGCCGAAGATCTCCTTTCGCCTGCGCCATTACGTAGTGAAAAACCTTCGGCAGCGTCTCGTCTTGATAGTGCTCCCAGAATGTTTCGATATCGGTCTTGATGCGCTGGTCCAAAATGACGCTCGTCCCCGCCTTCAGCTGTACCCACCCGGTGTCCACTTGAACTTGCTCATAGCGCGGAATCACGCCATTGTACGGCCGCATCGCAGTCGTGACACTGAACTCTGAAGTCGAAATTTCCGCTCCGCCCGCATCGTAGGCATGCACGCGATACGTCGGAGAACCAGCGGCCGGTTCAAATTCCGCCAGCTCGACATTCTTGAGCGGAATATTAAGCTTCGTCGCCAGCATCTCATCCACCGGGTACAGCTCTTGTACCCACCGCGCTGGCGAGTACATCACGCGCACTCCGGTGGTATCTACATCCTTTGCGAACTCGATTTTTAGCCGCGCAACCGGCTTACCCGCCAGCTCCGGAGCGATTTCGTCCATCAACCAGCTATAGCCTTGCTTGTACGCCGAGAGAACCACCACATCGGCTCGCTTCGCGTCCACCCCGCGCTGCGCCAGCATCTCCGTGAGTTGCGTCTTAAGTTTTTGCCGCACCTCCGGTCCCTCGCTCACTCGCGCAACCAAAGTAACCGTTTGGTCCTTCTTCACATCGTGCAGCGCGTCCCGCACCACGTTCAACAGACGCGTCCCTTCCCACGGGATCGTGACATCTTCCTGAAATGTAGGCGCGCCTTGATGAAACGAATAATCGGGCTGCTCAAAGTGCAGCTCTGGATTGTCTGCGCAACACTGCGTCCCCGCATGCAGGCTGCCGACCTTCACTTCCACTGCGTTCGCATGAAGCTGTGTCTCAATTTGCTTTTTGATGAACGCCTGGAGACCGCCATCCGCCACATCCACGTAAACTTCTGCTTTTACGTCACGCGCCCCACCGCCCCCAGCCTGATTCATTTCATCCGTCCAGCGTTGCAGATGATACAGCGCTACCGCCGCTTGCCCTACGTCTGAACGCAACGAGAAGAATCGATGCAGATCGTAACGGAGCTCTTCCAGAGAAGCGTATTGCTTACCCGTTTCCCACAGATTCGGAAATCGATCGTTCAACACGCGCAGCGCCGCGCCCGTTCCCTGTTCGTCGCCCCGCACCAGCAGTGCCGGCTGCTTCGCGAAAGCATGATCGACGATGCGTAGCTCACCTTCGCCCGCCGACAACGGTGTTCGGGCGTCGCTGCCCGCCGTGTCTTCGGTTTGAAGTTTCTGCGCCACGTCTTTGCCCAGCGGCGAGTCTTCGAAAACCACTGCCTTCGTGCGTACATCTTTCGGCAACACACCCGTGACAGGCTTCGCCAGCGGAAGCGTCAACCCGGTTGTTTCGAGTCCCATCCGCGCAGCCAGATTCGCGATGAAAATCCCGGCCGCGCCCGCAGGCATATAAAGTTGTCCATCCAGCGAAGAAGGAATCGGCATCTTCGGCGTGCCCTTGAACAGGCCCTTCGATGTGTAGAGAGTAGAAAGGTCAAGCGGCTGCGGAGTTTGCCCTTCGCTCTCCGTAGAGTTCGCCGGACCCGCCGGAGGAGGCCCATTTGTTGCGGCTGTCGACGAGCCCGCAGGCGGCACAGTTATGGCCGCCATCGGTTTTGGGTTCACCGCTGTTACATCTTGTGCGCGTCCCCAAACCACTAACTCATGCACCGCCGCCAGGTGAGTCGAATTCAGCGCTCCGCGCAAAGTGACTGTGGTCAAGGGCGCTTCCGTTCCCAGGAAAACGCGCGCAACGCCCGCCTTGCCCTTCAAATACGTCAGCCCTTCGATTTGGGTCTGCGCATTGGAAGAAGCGCGATTCAGCTCTGCCGTAATCGCCGCAAGTTGATCGCCGGGAACCTTCCACACATAAGGGGCGCGCGCCGAGTATGCGTCGGATGCAGCCAGCAGACCGGCGTCGTCGTGTCCCAGCACGACTAAGTTGTCGCCTAGCGCAAACACTCCGCCTTCGTTCGCTTGCAGCCGTCGCAGATAGCTTGCCGCTTGCGAGGCCATGCTCGCGGGCACGGCATCTTTGCCAATCCAAATGCGCGGACCCTTGGCTTCATCTTCGGCCGCGCTCACCACCAGCGGCGGCGTCAGGCCCGTGCTTCCGAATGCCAGGCGCGCTGCTATATTCGCTGCGGCCGAATTCTCCGCTGCCGTCGGCTGCGCGGGAACCACAATTTTGCCGTTGATGAAATCGACAACTCCATCGCCGTTTGTGTCTTGCAGCATCCAGCCCGGCGAAAAGGCATCCACGACATGCGGCGGCGTCTTAGCGCCTCCGAAGCCCGAAAACAACGCAAGCGTTGCGAACAGGGCAAGCACGCGATGACGAAAAGGCATAATTTGAGATTGATCCAGACTTAAAAGACAAACCGCGCCGCTAACTCTGCTTGTTGCAAGTTACTCGCGGAAGTAATAGTGCCGAACGAGGCCGAAGCCGCGCTTGTAACATAGCTGGTGCCCACCAGGTTCGTATGACCCAGCACATTGAAACACTGCGCAATGATTTCGAGATGGCGCTGTTCCTTCACAAAGAAGTAGCGCGAAAGGTGAACATCGAGGCTGCTGTAGAAGTTGGTATTGATCGCGTTTGCCGTCACGGCCGCTAATCCCAGAGTGGCGCGATAAGCGTTGACCGCGGTCAAGCTCAGATTTCGGTTGCCCTGGTTGCGCGATGTTCCCGCTACGTATTGAGCCGTCCCATCCGCATTGGTTATAGATTCAACCGCGCTGAACGGCAGTGAGGATCGCAGCGTCAAAATCGCTCCCATGGTAAATCCCCACGGCAAACTTACATATCCCGCCGCCACTAACGAATGCCGCCGATCGATGTTACTCGGTCCCCAACTTAGCAACGGATTCGCATAGTTCACGATCGCCGCTTGCGGGTTGTTGTCCGTGGCCGAAGCAAGCGTATACGAAACAGTGCTCTGGAACCGCCGGCTCAAACGCTTGTCCAATTGCACAAACAGTGCCTTGTACCTCGCCTGCGAAGTCGATTGGTGCTGCAAAATCTGCCCCCACTGCGGTAGCGGTCGAACACCCGCCGCATTAGGATAATTCAGATCTACCGTGCGGTAGTCGCGCAGCGTATGTTCATAAACTCCATCCACCTTCAGCGCCAAAGTATTTGTGAACTGGCGCGAATATCCGATATCCGTTTGCTGCGAGTACGGATTTGCATAATCCGGAGCCAGCACCGTAACAGTCGGCGGTGTAGTCGAGCAGAAGTTCGTCGCGCTCTGCCCTCCGTACGGATTCGGATAAGGCGGGTTTCGAATTGTAATGTTGCACAAGGCCAGATCCCGGTTCTCGGGGAAATTCAGCAGCGTCTGAATGTTGTTGTAGTAGATTCCATATCCGGCTCTGAAAACATCTTTCCCTTTGTGGAATGGGTCCCAGGCAATGCCGACGCGCGGACCGAAGTTGTTGCTGTCCCCGCGCTTACTCGGATCTCCCATGAAGGGGATCGGCTTGGGGAACGAAGCCAGATTCAGGCCTTCGTTGAACGATCCGAATTCCCGATCGTAACGGATGCCCAGATTTATCGTTAAGCCGGGGCGAGCTCTCCATTCGTCGTTCGCAAAAAACCAAGCTCCCAGGTCGCGACGCTGGTCGCAATCGCCGGAATCGCCGCCGTGAAAAGAGTCGGGTTCGTCAAAGCCGCCAGCGAGGCCGGATTCCCGGGATTGAAAACTTGATCGGTCCCGAACGTGTAGGTTCCCTTCACGTTGCTCGCTGTCGCATCGATAAACGGAATGTAGTTCACGTCAAAGCCGAAGCGCAGCGTGTGATCTCCCTTCACCAGGCTAAAAACGTCGTTGCCCTCCCAACGCGTCTCGACCCCATCCTCCTGGTACCCCGCGCCGTAACTGAAGCTCGGAAACCTATAGGCAAGCTGCAGTTGCGCCGTTGCCTGCGGAGAAGTCGCCAGCGTATTTGCATCTCGCCACACCGTGCCGGGAGGGCCGAGTTGATACGAAGAATAGGCGTTCTGAAAACGGAAATCGTTCACCATCGTCGCGCTCGGTGTCCAGGTATATCCGGCCACAATCGAATGCCTCGGAATCTCGCCGTCATAGCAGAAGGCTTCCGCATTTCCTCCACAACCTTGAAACGTCAAGCGGTTCCATTCCTGCGCATACCGCACGAAAACCGACTGGTTATTGCTGATCTGATGGTCCACTCGCGCCGTAATCATTTGGTCATAGCTTGGCTGGCTGAATGTCCCCTGTACGGCGCTGTAATATTGCGGAACCGGCGTGAAGATCGTGAAAGAGCCAGTCGTTTGCGTACGTTCGTACGCCAAATAATAATGGGTCCGATCTTTCACGATCGGTCCTCCGATATCGCCGCCGAATTGATTGCGGTTGAACGGATTGCCCGTATGTTCCAGCGCCTCTGCTTGTTGCTGGAACTTATTGTCGTGGTTCAGCGCCTCGTTTCTCCAGTATTCGAAGAACTCACCGTGAATGTTGTTGGTTCCGCTCTTCGTCGCAACCGTCACTAATCCGCCCATATACAGACCGAACTCGGTCGGATATTCCGCGACATAGACCTTGAACTCCTGCACCGCGCCCTCCGGGAAGTTTTGCCGCGGCTCCCCCTGCTCCGCCCAGGTGTTTCTGACCCCATCGATCATGAACCCGTTCGCATAATAGTAGGCGCCGCCGCCCACTTGAATGTTGTTGTAGAACGTCCGCGACGCGTCTTGCGTTGTTCCAGGCTCGAGCAAAGCCAGGTTTAGATACTGCCGTGTATTCACTGGCAGCGAGGTGATTTGTTGCTGGTCGATCACTCCGGAAACCGACTGCGATGTCGTGTCGATCACCGGCACCTCTCCCGCTACTTCCACCGTCTGTTGCGCATTCCCCACGCGTAAAGTCACATCTTGGGTCACATGCAAACCGAGATTGATATTCAGGTGCTGAACGGTTTCGGTCTGAAAACCGGCGGCTTTGGTTTCGATGTTATAAATTCCCGGCGGCACTGGCGAGAACCGGTAGTGTCCGTCCTCTTCAGCGGTTACCGAGCGCGTCACGCCCGTTTCGGTGTTGGTCAGCGTAACCTGCGCCCGCGGAATCGACGCGCCGGAGGCGTCCATCACCGTGCCTTCGATATCTGCATCCCCAGTCTGCGCAAGAGCGGTGCCGTGCGCAACCAGGATCAGCAGAACCAGCAAGCAACCGATTATTAGCCTCATCATAATGTCGGGATTATATCCGGCGTTATACTCCATGTCAATGGCGTTGATCTAAGCTTGCGAGATACAAAGGTCCATTTCCCGTTTTTCTGGAGCCTTTCTGGGGCATGCTCTTTACAATGCGTCGACAATGCGTACACTCTGTATAGAGTCTCCGTCGACAAATGACCGAATCCACTCGGATCTATACCGCTTTGAAGCAGGACATTATCGTTTGCGAACTCAGCCCCGGCGCTTCTGTCTCAGAGGCGGAGCTGTGTCAACGCTATGAAGCGGGGCGCACGCCCGTGCGCGAGGCCTGCCGCCGTTTGCATGAAGAGGCTCTGATGCAGGTCATCCCGTTTCGCGGATGCTTCATTCCGCCTTTGACCATCGCCGAATACCGCAATCTCCATGAAGCGCAGCTCGTTATCGAACCGGCCTGCGCGGGGCTTGCCGCCGAACGCGCGACCCCCGCCCAAATCCGCCAGATCGAGCTTCTCGCCGAGTACGAGTATTATCCGGGCATGAAGACCAGCTACTGTACCTTTCTGGAGCGCAATTACAACTTGCACACCGAAATCGCGTCCTGTAGCGGCAATCAACTCTTCCGCGAAATGGTCTCGAACCTTCAGGCGCGCCTGATGCGCTATTTTTATCTGGTGATTTCCATGGATAGCTACGGCCACCAGCTCGTCGATGAGCACCGTGCAATTGCCAAGGCGATCAAGCGCCGCCAGCCCGAGCTCGCCCGCCAAAAGACGCTGGATCACATACAGAAAACAATCGAGAGAAGTGCCAGGCTGAATTTCGGCTCGGCGAACCTTAACGGGGGTCCCACAGCGAAGTGCGCATCGCGATAGACACCGGCGGAACCTTCACGGATTGTGTCTACACCCGAAACGAGCAACTCAGCGTATTAAAGATTCCATCGACCCCGGCAGATCCGGGCGAGGCTGTTTTGAAAGCGGTCGCGCAAATCGCCGCCGGAGAACACGCCGAAGTTCGCCATGGCACCACCGTGGGAACCAACGCGCTGCTCGAACGCAAAGGCGCCCGCACCGCTTTTGTCACTACTGCCGGATTTGAAGACACCATTGCCATCGGCCGGCAGGCCCGTCCCAAACTCTACGACTGGTCTTTTGTTAAGGAGCAGCCGCTTGCGCCCGAAGAGTTGCGGTTCGGTGTTTCGGAGCGAACGGCCTGCGACGGGTCGATCCTCCGCGCCGTGGATGCGCAGGAATTAGCGCGACTGAAGGCTGCGGTCGCTGCCAGTAAGCCCGAGTCGATTGCCGTGTCGCTCCTATTTGCATTCGCCAATCCGGCAAACGAACAAGCCGTCGTTTCCGCGCTGCGCGATTTGGGCGTGCCGGTCTCCGCTTCGCACGAAATTTTGCCCGAGTTCCGCGAATATGAGCGCGGATCGACCGTTCTCATCAACGCCTATCTCGCGCCCCGGATGCAGCTTTACCTCGAACACCTGGATGCAGCCCTGCGCGCCAAAGGTTCACGCTTGCACGTCATGCAGTCGTCGGGCGGAATCATTCCGGCTTCCATTGCGGCGCGCGAGCCCGTTCGGACCATTCTCTCCGGACCTGCCGGGGGCGTGGTTGGCGCGCTCGCCGTCGCCAAAGCTGCCGGACTCTCGCGCATCTTGAGCTTCGATATGGGCGGCACATCAACCGATGTCGCACTCGTAAACGGCGATACCGGCCTTCAGACCACGACCGAATCTCAGATCATGGGCACGCCCGTTGCCGTTCCTATGCTGAACATTCACACCGTCGGAGCGGGCGGAGGTTCGCTCGCGGCTTTCGACCGCGGTGGGGCGTTGAAGGTCGGTCCTGAATCCGCCGGAGCCGATCCTGGCCCTATCTGTTATGGACGTGGAGAAAAGCCCACCGTAACGGATGCGAATCTGCTGCTGGGGAGATTGGACGCGAACGGATTCTTGGGCGGCGGCATGAAGTTGGATGAGGCCCGCGCCAGATCGCGCTTCGAGCTTGCCAAGGGCAACCTCGCCAGCATGGAAAGCTTCGCCGAAGGTATCATTCGCGTGGCCGATTCTCATATGGAGAAGGCGCTGCGCAGAATTTCGGTCGAGCAAGGGCACGATCCGCGCGAGTTCGTCCTCGTGAGCTTTGGCGGCGCGGGACCGTTGCATGCCTGCGCTCTTGCACGCGCGCTGCAGATTCCAAAAGTGTTGGTGCCGGGTATGCCCGGAGCTCTTTCGGCTTTCGGCATCCTGGTTTCGGACGTGGTCCGCGATTACTCGCGTACTGTCATGTTGCGGCCTGACGATGCTTCTATTCACAAGCACTTCGATGCGCTCGAGGAGCTTGGGATGCGTGACATGCATTCCGAGGGATTGAACGGCGTTGCCATACGATCTCTGGATTTGCGCTATGCCGGACAAGGATATGAGCTTGCCGTCGATTGGTCGAATGATGTCGCCGCGCAGTTCCATCGCTTGCATGAGCAGCGTTACGGCTATGCGGATGAACACAGGCCAATCGAGGTGGTGAACGCGCGAGTACGCATGCTTGCCGCTACTGAAAAGCTTGCGCTGAAAAAGCACATCCCGCGCGATGGAAACGGTTGCCAGGCCGTAATCAAGCGCAAACCGCTCTATTGCGAAGGGCAATGGCTGGAGGGGGCTGTGTACGACCGGTCGCAACTCCAAGCAGGCGATCGGTTCGACGGCCCGGCGGTTGTAGTCGAATACAGCGCCACCACTTTCATTCCGCCGGACTGCCATGCCTACGTCGACGAGCACGCAAACCTTCAAATCGAGGTCAGTGCATGAGCGCGGCTCCTGATCCTATCGAGCTTGCGATTTTCAAGAGCTCTTTTCATTCCATCGCTGAAGAGATGGGTGCAGCGCTGCGGCGCACCGCCTTTTCTCCCAACATCAAGGAGCGGCGCGATTACTCCAGCGCCGTTTTCGATCAGGAAGGCAACGTCATTGCCATGGGCGATGACATGCCCGTGCATCTCGGGTCGATGCCGATGTCCGTTCGAGCGGCTCTCGACAAACTCACCCTTGAATCCGGCGACGTCGCTATCCTCAATGATCCTTATGACGGCGGCACCCACCTTCCTGACATCACGCTGGTGATGCCGATCTTCGTAGCGGGAAAAGACAACGCAGCCTTCTACGTTGCCAACCGCGCGCATCATGCCGACGTGGGCGGCACGTATCCAGGCTCGATGGGACTCTGCCGGGAGATTTGGCAGGAAGGTGTTCGCATCCCGCCTCTGAAGCTGGTCGCGGGCGGAATCCTAAATCAGAGCCTCTTATCGCTGATCCTCAACAATGTCCGCACGCCGCAAGAGCGCGAAGGCGATCTGACCGCGCAGATTGGAGCCTGCCGCATTGGGGTTCAGCGTGTCATCGACATGGTCCAAAAGTATGGGCTTGCGCGGGTCGAAAGCAATGTCGGCGCGCTTCTGAACCATTCCGAACAGTTGATGAAAGCCGAGCTGGAGCGTCTTCCGCAAGGCGAGTTCAGCGCCGAGGACTTCCTGGACAACGATGGCATTACCGATCAACCGGTGAGGATCTGCGTCACCATCAAAACAGATCCGGCGCACGCACGCCTCAATGTAGACTTCAGCGGATCTGCGCCGCAGGTGACCGGCAGCTTGAATGCCGTAGCTGCTATTACCTACTCCGCCGTCTTCTACGTGTTGCGCTGTCTCCTGCCGGAAGAGGCTGCGCCGACCGCAGGACTGATGCGACCGGTCGATCTTGTGATTCCGAAAGGCACCGTCGTGAATGCTCAGCCGCCCGCTGCCGTGGCGGGAGGAAACGTCGAGACCTCGCAGCGCATCGTGGATGTGCTGCTGCGTGCGTTCGCCAAGATCTTGCCGGATCGCGTTCCCGCGGCAAGCTCCGGCACGATGAACAACGTCACCATCGGCGGCATCGACCCGCGCACTGGTCAAACCTACGCATACTACGAGACCATCGCCGGCGGGTCCGGAGCCCGACCGAACTCAGATGGCATTTCGGGCATTCATACGCACATGACCAACTCGCTGAACACGCCGGTGGAGGCGCTCGAATACGCTTATCCCTTCCGGGTGCGGCGCTATTCTTACCGCCGCAACTCAGGAGGCGCGGGCAAGTATCGAGGCGGCGACGGCCTTATTCGCGAAATTGAATTGCAGGGTCCGGCTCAAGTGACGCTGCTCACGGAGCGACGTTTGTTCGCGCCATACGGGCTCAGCGGCGGCAGTTCGGGAGAAAAAGGCCGCAATGTCCTAGTAGAAAACGGCGTCGAGAAAGAACTGCCCGGCAAGTGCAACATCCAAGTGAATGCGGGTGCGATCCTGCGCATCGAGACTCCCGGGGGCGGCGGCTGGGGAGAAAAAGATTAACGCTTCAGATGCGCCTCGATATAGCCGGAAGGCTCATCCGTCGGAACGAAGATCTGGTTCGGATTATCCAGATCGAACCTCGAAAGATCGACGAGCAGCCGATGCTTGTTTGGCATCGTGAGGTGAATCCCTTCGACGATGCCGAAAGCATCCAGGACGGCTTGCCCCATCGCATACAAAGTGTGCTGCACCGAGAGGCTAGTGTGTTTGGCGAACGAGTCCAGCAACAACTGCCGGACGCCTTTGTGGCAGACGTTGTAATCGATGCTACCCGGGCCATAGCTCCAATCCGCATCTAGAGCCGTTCCCAGAAGCCGATCCCGCGTCTCCGGGAGAGTCGTGTACTCGTCCCTTATATAGTCGGCGAAGGCGGAGTTGCTGGTCTTGAGGATCTCGAGATCCCGAATTCCTGAGACGAGGATCTCGTCGAATCGGGTTGCGGTAAGCACGCTGGAGCGACGCTCCGTTCCCGCTTTCAGGAAGGCTGAGTCATGCCCGCCGATACGAATCCACGGCGTCTCCTGGATCTCCACGATCACCTTAGCCAAGTGAGACAAACGCGCCAGGAAGTGCTGCGCCAGATCGGAGGCAAAGACTTCGATGCTTACGATGGGCCTCTGACGCGCAATGGCATAGACGGTATTCTTCATCGTGTCGGTGGGCAGGACATTCGCGTTGTCGCCGGCCGTGTACGATTTCGCGAAATCACCCTCAAACAGGATCTGTACCGACACCTCCACCACGTCGTGACGCCCAGCCTCGCGTGTCACTTGGGTGAGACGAACGCCTGTTTTGCCGTATGTATCGAAGGTTAGGATAGCCATAACTTAAGTTCCGCGATAAGTGGTATACCCGAACCGGCTGATCAGCAGCGGCACGTGATAATGCTGCGAAGCGTCGCGCACGTGAAACGAGACAGTCACCTCCGGATAAAAGCCATCGGAGAAGTGCGATCCAACTTCGAACACAATGCGATAAACGCCAGGCGACAGTGCAACATCCTTGGGTAGAAGCGCGGAACAGCGGCCGTCCGCATCGGTTTTCGACGACGCGATCTCGCGATCCGATTGGAACAGCCGCACGCGAATGTCCGCGCCAGGCCGGCCTTGGGAAGTATCCAGGATATGGGTTGAAATGCCGCTCATTCCGCTAACAACTTTTTCAATCGTAGCCGCGTGATCTTCTCTTGCTCGGCGGCTGCGATACGAATTTCTTCCGCGGGATCATTTGAGAGGCGCTGCTTCAAGCAGGGCACACATCTCGTCCGCGCTCTTACCGCTGGCGCAGACGATAAAGATCCAGCCAAACCTTTCCTCGTAGCTGCGGTTCAGTTTCAGCATTGCCTCCGCCATGTCGGAAGTGGCTTCGGACATGCCGCTCTGCTCTTCTGAAGACCACGCCCCAGCACCATTGGTATCGCCTATTTTTGGATGCTTCGAAAATGCTTCCAGCCAGTCATTCTGGTCGAGCGATCTCCACACATCCTCGGCGGTGCCGTGCAATTCCGCCACCCCGTGGAAGGGGCGGCGTGCGATCATCTGATTCGCCCAGGTTTGTGAGCCGCAGCAATCGAGCAACAGCTCTCGCACCGGCTCTGCTAACAGGTTATTGAGTTCACTTAATGTCATCGTAGGTTTCCAAGAAACTCTCCCAAAAGGTTCCGCGTGACCCGCGAACGGTATTCATCTGAAGAGCGAATATCCGTAATAGGATGGATCTCGCGGCAGATACATTCTTGCGCTTCAGCAAGGAGCTCTCCAGTCAAGCGCTTCCCTCGCAGCGCCTCTTCTGTTTTGACGCAGCGGAGAGGAATTGGGGCCACACTGCCGACCGCAATTCGAAGGTCGTGTAATACACCGCCATCGAAATCGGCGGTCGCTGCCATACAGACCTTCGAGATTGCCTGGGCTTTGCGCGTGCCAACTTTGCGGCTGTATTGCCGAACGGGTTTGCGGACGCGAGGCAAACGGATCTGCGTTATTAGTTCGTCGGGCTCGATCTGCATCCGCTTGTATCCGGTATGGAATTGGCCATACGCCAGCCAGCGCGTACCGCGCTTTGAAGTGAGGCCGATTTCCGCATCGTAGACCAAGAGGGCGGGCGCGGAGTCGGCGGCAGGCGAGGCATTGGCTATGTTGCCGCCCAAGGTGCCGCGATTCTGGTTCGCAATTCCTCCGGTCCAACTCGCCGCCGTACAAAGCAAGGGGAATTCGGATTGCAGAATAGGGCTGCGGCGAATCTGGCTGTACGTGACGGCAGCGCCGATCAATACCTCCGTGTCGCTCACTTCGATTTTGCGAAGCTCCGGAATATCTCGAATGCTCACTAACTTCTTGAAGGGCAGTTTGCCTGCATTGAATAAGACCATCAGGTCCGTTCCACCTGCGATGAGCCGCCAGGACTCTCCGGCGGCGAGATAGTCCAGCACGCCGGCCACGTTGCTTGCCGTGACCAGATTGTAATCGGAAACGTATGACCTCATTTACCGTGCAGGCTCGCTTTTTGGACCGCTTCGAAAATGCGCGTATAGCCGGTACAACGGCACAGGTTGCCGGAGAGTCCTTCGCGAATTTGTTCGATGGTCGGCTCCGGATGGCGGGATAGCAGATCGATAGAAGCCATGATCATTCCCGGCGTGCAGATGCCACATTGCGCGCCGCCCGCTTCGAGAAAAGCTTGCTGCACCGGATGCAGATCGCCGTGCTTGGCGAGCTCCTCGATGGTGCAGATGCGCGCGCCCTCGACTTGCAAGACCGGAATAAGGCAGCTATTCACCAACTCATCATTCACGATGACCGAGCAGGCGCCGCATTCGCCTTCACCGCAGCCTTCTTTCGTGCCAGTCAGCTTCAGATCCTCGCGCAGCACATCGAGCAGCCGCTTCATGGGATGGGTTTCCACGGTGCGCTGTGTTCCGTTGACGAGGAACGTGATCGAACGTTCTGCCATCAGTTGAAACTCCCGAGAATGTCTTCCGGCAAGAGCGGCACATGATTGAAGGAGATCTCAAGAGCGTTCTCGATCGCGTTCAGGATGGCAGGCGCGGGACCATCCATGGGAAGCTCGCCGATTCCCTTTGCTCCCAGCGCGCCGTGAGCGTAGGGTGATTCTTCGAAAAAAACGCGAATGGGCGGAATGTCTCCAGATGTCGGTATGATGTAATTCGTCATCTGGTTATTCGCCATCGACCCGTCACGCCAGATGACCTTTTCGTACAACGCGTAGCCGATTGCCTGCGCTACACCTCCTTCGATCTGGCCCGCCGCAAGAACCGGATGCAGTACCCGCCCGACTTCCTGAAGGGCAACGAAATCGTCGATCTGCACCTCTCCGGTGAGCGTGTCGACCGTCACTTCAGCCACGTGCACAGCCCATGAATAGGCGCCATAAGCGTCACCCTGATACTTCTGATCGTCCCAAAAGATATTGGGCGGCTCCTCGTATTGAGCGCTCACGCGAAGCGGCAAAGCGCTGCCAGCACTCAGTTTGTCTTTCAGTTTCAGCGCCGCCGATTCGACCAGTTTCCCAATGACCATCGCGGTGCGGGAGGCTACGGTTGGCCCGCTGTTGGGCACTTGCGACGTATCGGGACGCGGAACCTCGACGCGTTCGTAATCGATACCAAGGGTTTCGGCGGCAATCTGGGCCAGAATCGTGTTGGTGCCTTGGCCCATCTCGGTCATCGAGCTGAGAATGCGTACCGTGCCATCAGCCTTAGCCTCGAGTTCGACGACTGACTGGAGGTAGCGCTCACCCGATCCGGTGAAGCCCGCGCCGTGAAAGAAGGTCGAGAATCCGATACCTTTTTTGCGTGTGCTGAGCGGGTTGCTTGCGACGAACTGGTGGGTCTTGTCGTGATACCCGGCGAGGTTGAGAGCGCGCTCCTGGAGCTTCGCCATATCGATGTTGTCTCGGACGAGTTGGCCGGTCGCGGTGGTGTCGCCGGGACGAAGGAAATTGCGGCGGCGAAACTCATCGGGACTCAACCCGACCGCGCGGGCGACCTTATTCATGTGCCGCTCCAAGGCGAAGAGACTTTGCGGAGCGCCGAAGCCGCGAAAGGCGCCATGCGGAGGAGTATTGGTTGCCACAGCGGTGCTGCGGACGCGCACGTTGTCGCAGCAATAAGGGCCGGCGGCATGAATCGAGCCGCGCGAAAGCACTACGGGAGACAGCGTCGTGTAGGCGCCGCCGTCAATCACGAATTCGATATCCATGGCGAGCAGTTGCCCGTCGGCCGATACCGCGGTCCGGTGCCGTGTCCGCGAAGGGTGGCGCTTGGTAGTAGCGGCCATGTCCTCTTCGCGATCGTAGACAATCTTGACGGGCTGGCCCGATTTCCAAGCCAGCAGCGCGGCATGACCGGCGATCATGGACGGGTATTCCTCTTTGCCGCCGAAAGCGCCGCCCGTTTCCGCTTGAATGATCCGAACTTTTTCGGGCGGCAAATCGAATAACGCGATCAGCGCCTTCTGGACATAGAACGGGCACTGCATGGAGCCCCAGACGGTGACGCCTTCGTCCGGATTGGCAGTCGCGACCATGCCGTTCGGTTCGATGTAGAGCTGTTCCTG
Source organism: uncultured Acidobacteriaceae bacterium (assembly GCA_963795445.1). Classification (GTDB taxonomy): domain Bacteria; phylum Acidobacteriota; class Terriglobia; order Bryobacterales; family Bryobacteraceae; genus Bog-105. The sequence goes on from CAWCHX010000005.1 coordinate 109,931, forward strand.
CGCGCCGGTTGAGTATTCGCCTTCCACGATAAAGGCAGCCTCTGCCCAAACCTGGTCCACGTCACCTTTATTAATCAGATAGCTTTTGAAGACCGTCTTCGCCGCGAGCGATTCGTCGATGTCAAAGATCGCGGGTAGTGGATCGTACTCGATGTGAACGTAGTTGCGAGCCTTCTGGACCAGGTTCTTGTCGTGATGCGCCAGCAGAAGAATGGGTTCCTGCGAGTGGTTGACAACGTCACTGGCGAGATATGGCTGATCATCAACCGACAGCGTGACGATGTTCTTACCCGGGATGTCGCGCGCGGTAACGATGACGAATTCATCCCAGGGAACTCCCGGCTCGTAATCGATTTCACGGATGCGGCCACGCGGAATGTTGCTTCGGACGGTAGCGCCGTGGAGCATTCCAGGCAACACGAGGTCGTCGACGTATTCCGCGGTCCCGGTTACTTTCCCGCGGGCTTCTTTGCGGGGAACGGGCGTTCCAACGACCCGGTACTCCATATTTTTCATACTCACACGCCCGCCTCTTGACCGCAGGGCAAGACATGACCACGCACAAGCGTCCTCTTCACTTCACCATTGAGCACTTCGCCCAGATAGGGCGAGAGGGGATGGCGGAAGTGCAAGCGATCGGGCGTGACTTGGAAGCGGGCATCGGGATCGAAGATGACAAGGTCGGCGTCATAGCCGGGCGCGATCCGGCCCTTGCGGGATTGGAGACCTGCCAGTTGGGCAGGATTTTCGCTCATCCAGCGAACGACGTTCGTTATGTCGAAGCCTCGGCGCTGGGCGGCCGTCCACATGATGGATAGGCTGAGCGAGAGCGAGGCGATGCCGCCCCAGGCGCTACTGAAATCGCCCTGCTCGAGGCGTTTCATTTCAGGCGGGCAGGGAGAATGATCGGTCGCGACCAGATCGATCAGGCCTTGGCGCAATCCGTCCCAAAGTAGTTCGCGATTCGTTGCGGACCGGATAGGCGGGGCGCACTTGAATTGAGTGGCGCCATCCCTGATGTCTTCAGCAGCGAAGTAGAGATAGTGCGGGCAAGTTTCAACGGTGATTGGAAGTCCTTCGGCTCGGGCGCGCCGCAGCTCTGGCAGCGCCTTCGCGGTTGCCAGATGCACGATGTGAACGCGACAGCGATATTCGCGGCAAAGACGGATGAGAAGGCGGATTGCTTCCAGTTCCGATTCATCGGGACGGGAGCGGAGATAGGCGTCGTAGGTTGGCGAGGCAGTGCTGGGGACTAAAAGATCGGGGAGTTCAGCGTGGGTGAGAAGAGGCAAGCCGGTTTGGGCGAGGATGGGCATGGCTTGGCGCAGATCTGCTTCGCTGACCATGGAGAATTCGTCAACTCCGGAGGGTGCGAGAAAGCATTTGAAACCGCGCACACCTGCTGCGGCCAAAGGCAAGAGATCGTCTCGATTGCCGGGCACGACGCCGCCCCAGAAGGCGTAATCGACGAAGCACTGGCCGCGGGCTGCCGCGCGTTTCTGTTCCAACGCAGAAACAGTGGTGGTTGCCGGTATGGAGTTTAGCGGCATATCGACGACACAGGTAACGCCACCGGCGGCGGCGGCTTTGGTTGCGGTAGTGAAGCCCTCCCATTCGGTACGCCCGGGCTCATTGATGTGGACGTGGGTATCAATTAGACCCGGCAGGACGAAGTGATCGCCCGCATCGATTGCGTCCGCTGGAGCGGTTGAGAAGCCGTCGATGGAAGAGATCCGGCCGTGCTCAAAGGCGACGCAGGCCGGCCTTACTCCTTCGGGCGTGACGACTCGGCGCGATCGAAGAGTCTGCTTCATGAGGCTGTATACTGCGGCTGTCTTCTATGAATGAGAACCACGAAGAGTGGATGAGGCAAGCAATCGCGTTGGCGGTCGAAAATGTCCGGACGGGACAAGGCGGGCCGTTCGGGGCAGTGGTGGTGAAAGACGGCCGCGTGCTGGCGACAGGAGTGAATCGGGTGACGGCGACGAACGATCCAAGCGCGCATGCCGAGATTGTGGCGATCCGCGCGGCCTGCGAAGCGATCGACAATTTCCAGCTGGAGGGATGCGAGATCTATACCAGCAGCGAACCGTGCCCGATGTGCCTGGGCGCGATCTTTTGGGCGCGGCCTGCGGCTTACTACTTCTCGTGCACGCGGGCGAGCGCGAGCGAAGCGGGTTTTGACGATGCGTTTATCTACGATCAACTGCATCTGAAACCGGAAGAGCGCGCCATTCCGGGTCATTGTTTGCTCACCGAGAGCGGAATGCAGCCCTTCATCGAGTGGGCTCAAAGCGTGCAGAAGATTCGCTACTAAGGCGGCCCAAGGCGGCGGCGAGAACGCGCGTTCCATTTAGGATGTCGGCGGGCGCGGCATATTCATCGGGCCGGTGACTGATGCCGTCCTTGCAAGGGATGAAAAGCATGGCGACGGGAGCGATGCGGGACATGAAGAGTGAATCGTGATAGGCGCGGCTGACCATTTTGGTGAAGCTGCATCCCTGAGCCTGGCAGGCTGCGGTGAGAGCGTCGACGATGGCCGGATCGGATTGAGCGGGAGCGTCGGCGTTTAGCAACTCGTGCCGGATGGCGAGTCCTCGCTTGACCGCGATGCGATCGGCAGCGTCAGTGATGCTCTGAAGCACAGTATCGCGGCGATGCTGGTCGATGTCGCGAACGTCGATTTCCAGTTTGACGCGGCTAGGGATGCTATTGACCGCGCCCGGGAAGACCTCGCAGACGCCGGTGGTTGCGACGATATCGATCGCCTTGGGTACGCGCGCGGCAGCTTCCACGGCGAGAATCAACTCCGATGCGGCGGTAAGGGCATCGCGGCGGTCAGGCATGAGAACGGCTCCGGCGTGGCCGCCTTCACCCTCGATTTCGACGCGGAGACTGGCAGGAGCCGCGATGCCGGTGACTATGCCGAGCGAGATTTGGCGCTGTTGCAGGATGGGGCCTTGCTCGATGTGAAGCTCGATGAAGGCGCTGTAGTAGCCGGGCGCGAGTTTGACGCCGTCTAATGGGCCTGTGAAACCAGCCTGTTCACGTACGCGCTCGAGTGGCTGGCCTTCGCGATCGGTGAGGCGGCGAGCGGCGTCGGCATCGAGAGCTACCGGAGAGCAAACGGCTGCCCAGGCAACCGATGCCGAAACGGGTCGGCTCTTCGGAAGTAAAGATCAGCAACTCGATCGAGCGGCGCGGGCTGGAAGCCGGATGCCTGCAAAGCTCGGATGGCTTCTAATCCGCCGAGGACGCCGACAGTACCGTCGTACATGCCCGCGTTCGGAATGGCATCGATGTGGGAGCCGGTTCCGATGGCCGGCAGATCAGGCTCGGAACCTTGCCAGCGAGCGAAGGTGTTGCCGATAGCGTCTTCGCGGAGTTGCAAATCGGCCTCGATGCATTTCTGTTTGAGCCAAGCGCGGGCTTCCAGATCAACGGGTGTGAAGACGATGCGGGTGACGGCGGGAGCGGGCGCATCGGAAAAGCGGGCTAGCGTTTCGAGTTCAGAGAGAAGTCGAGCCTCATTGATCTGAAGCTCGATGAATGTGGACGCCGCTGCTCACCGGTTCCAATCTTTGTAAAGGAGATAACGCGCGGGGACTTTGCCGAGCGCGCCGAACCACTGCGGACAGAAGGGCGCCATCCAGATAAAGTCGCCGGCAGAGACTGGATACCAGCAGTCGCCAAGACGATAGATGCCGCCGCCTTCCAGCATCAGCAAGCCATGCTCCATGACGTGCATTTCGACGATGCTGAGCGCGGCTCCGGGTTGGAAGGCCATGATGTTGACGGCAAAATCGTATTCAAGCTTGTCGGGCAACAGGGTCCGGACTTCGACGGCGGGGTCGCCCATCACGGGTTGGCGGTCGACTGCGTCTTCATTGCCGGTGAAGAACGCCGGAGCATTGATTCCTTCAAGCTCTTCATAGGGCTTATCGATGACCGCAATGCGGCTGGCGGCGCGAGCGATGACAGCATGAAGCGCGGGCGCGGGCAAGTAGGCGTAGCCGCCGCGAGAAAGTTGGGTATCGTCGATGCTGACGCTGCCTTCCAACACATAGATGAAGCGCTGGGCAGCGGTGGGTCCAAGACATCCTTCGGGTTGCAGCTCGGCCGTATATTGCGTGAAGCCGGCGCCGAGCGCGGGCGCGGCATGCACGATAGCGGTGGCGCGCTGCATACCAGGAAGCGGGGCACGGATGAACGTATCAGGTGTTTGGAGCAGATGATTGTGCTGCTGGCTGGCGCGGCTGCGGCCTAAGTTGTGCAAGCGGCGAGCTCCTCTAAGAAATGAATTCCGGCGCTGAGGGCCAGGTCCACATCGCTGGGCCGAACGGCCTCATCCGGATGATGGCTGAGGCCTTTGGGGGTGCGCAAAAAGATCATGACAGACGGTATTCTTTCAGCAATGATCATGGCGTCGTGACCGGCACCGCTGACCATGCGATGCGGATGAGCGCCGGCGGTAGCGATGGCACGCTCGGCGAGATTTACGAGTGCAGTATCCATCTTGACGGCCGGTTGGTCTGCCAGGACGCGATGGTCGACGGACAGACTACGGCGATCGGCAATATCTTCGGCTCCTGCGAGCAGGCGCTCCACCGCAGCGCTTCTGAGTTCATCAGAGGCGTGACGAACATCGAGCGTGGCGTTGACCTCACCCGCGATGACGTTGACTGCATCCGGGCTTTGCTTCGATGTGGCCGACGGTGGCTAGAACCTCGTCCTGCTCGACCATGCCGATCCATTCGGCGGCTCCGGCGAGCGCGTCACAGCGCAGATGCTTGGGCGTAGTTCCGGCATGGTTTGCTTCGCCGTGAAAGGTAAGCGCTGCCCGCGTCTGGCCGGCGATGGCCTCGACAACCGCGAGGGGCTTGTCGAGACTATCGAGCACGGGCCCTTGCTCGATGTGGAACTCGAGGTAGGCGAAGGCATCATCGCCGAGAGCGGCATCGGCAATGCGCGAGGGATCGAGCCCGAAATTGCGGATGGCCTGCTCGACCGTAATGTTGGATGCGTCGACGCGGCTCAGAAGATCGCTATCGACGCGGCCGACCTGCGGCTCTGCTGCCGATGAAGGGAACACCGAATCGAATGCCCTCTTCTTCGGAGAAGCCAACGACCTCGATGGCAAAGGGAAGCCTTTGGGCATGGAGCGCCTGGACCAGCGCGATGGCAAGGACAACGCCCAGCACGCCATCGTAGGCGCCGGCGTTCGGAACAGTGTCGAGATGCGAGCCGACGATCAGGCGCTTGGAATGACGACGAGATCCCGGATAGAAGCCACGCAGATTGCCAACGGCATCGAGGGCGACTTCCATGCCCAGCGATTGCATCCAACCGCTCAGGTTCGTATGGCAATCACGCATCGGCTCACACAGAAACGTACGCGTGATTTGTCCGGGCGTTTCGGTAAATTTCGCGAGGGCTTGGCAGCGGGCAAGAATGTCACGCACCTCGGCCCCTGGCATTTCTACAATTTTACTCGCCGAACGAACTTGACGGCTTTGTGCTCGAAGAGCTGCATGATGACGGAGTCAGGCACAGGCTCGTCGGTTTCGATGATGGAGATGGCCATCAGTGGCGCGGCAGGCGCACGCTGGCCGGCGGCATCCGGGTCCTGGCGGCCCAGAGCGAAATTGGCGATGTTAATGGCGTTCTTGCCTAGCATGGTTCCGAAATAGCCGATGACGCCGGGGACGTCTTCGTTCTTCGAATAGAGCAAGTTGCCAGCGAGCGTGGCTTCGCACGAAATGCCTTCGACCTGCAGAAGACGGGGCTTGTCGAGCACGACGGCTCCTACGACGGAGAATGAGCCAGCTTCAGATTCGAGCTCCATGCGGATGGAATCCATGTGGGCGAGGCCGGGCTCGCGCTGCTCGACGACGCGGAAGCCGCGCTGTGTAGCGATCTGCATAGCGTTCACTACGTTGGCGCGATATTCCATGGAGCGGCTGAGGACGCCCGCTAAGCCTGCATTGCGCAAGAGCTGCGTATTGTTGTCGGCGAGGCGGCCGTAGTAGACGAAGCGGATGGTGTGCGCGTTGCCCACAGCGATGTGGCTTAGAAAGAGACCGAGGCGCTCGGCGAGGGTAGCGTAGGGACCCAGCGTGCGGTACTGCTCGGCAGTAAGCGCGGGCATGTTGACGGCGTTGAGCGCCACGCCATTTTTGAGATATTCGATGAGCTGCTCGATGATGCGGACGCCGACAATCTCCTGCGCTTCCTCGGTTGAGCCGGCGATGTGCGGAGTGGCGACTACCGGCTCGAGCTGCAAGAGAGCGCTTTCGCCGGGAGGCTCTGTTTCAAAGACATCGAGCGCGGCTCCGGCGACGCGGCCACTCTCGATAGCGCTCTGCAGGGCGGGGCCGTCGATCAGCTCACCGCGGGCGCAATTCACGATGCGAACGCCCGGCTTCATGCCGGCCAAAGTTTCGGCATTGAGCATGTGATCGGTTTCGGGAGTGAGGGAAACGTGCAAGGTGATGTAGTCGCTTTCGGCGTAGAGTTGCGGAAGAGACATCAGCTCGACACCGAGGTCGTGAGCGCTTTGCGAGCTGACATACGGGTCGTGGCCGAGGATGCGCATCTCGAAAGGCTTGGCGCGCTTGACTACTTCTCGACCGATGCTTCCCAGGCCGACGATGCCGAGAGTTTTGCCGCGAAGCTCATTGCCCAGGAATTTTTTCTTTTCCCATTTGCCGGCCTTGGTGGAGGCGCTGGCCTGGGGCACGGAGCGGGCCATGGAGAGCATGAGGGCGAGGGTGTGCTCGGCAACTGAAACGGCATTGCCGCCGGGCGTGTTCATGACCAGAACGCCCGCATCAGTGGCGGCGGTCAGGTCGACATTATCGACACCGACGCCGGCGCGCCCGATGACGCGCAGGTTCGGGGCTTTGGCAAGAACTTCTTTGGTGACCTTAACGGCGCTACGAACGACGAGAGCTTCGGTATCGGCCAAGTGAGGTTCATACGTCTTGGGATCGGCGACAACGACGTCCCATCCGGACTGAGCGCGTAGCATTTCTATGGCCGCCGGTGCGAGCGGTTCAGCGACGAGGATTTTCATCGATATTTATTAACTTAGAGCGAGCGCTTCCTTGGGCAAGGCTACTTCCGCATAGACGTTTTGAACGGCGGCGACACCGGAGCCGAAGCGGACGGGATAACCTTGCGCGGCCAGGATAATTTCGAGCTCCGCGATGACGGCGAAGAGGTCATGGAAATCGAAGTAGCCGAGGTGAGCGAGACGAAAGATCTGGCCCTGCATGGAGCCTTGACCATTGGTGATGATGGCGTTGAAGCGGCTGCGGAATTCTTTGATGATGACGCCGGAATCCATGCCTGCGGGCGCGCGAACGGCAGTGACGGAAGAGCCGGGCGAAGAAGAGAACACTTCGAGACCAAGCTGCTTCATGGCTTCGCGAGTTGCGCGCGCGAGAAGTTGCGCATTTTCGACAAGCTTGTCCATACCGATGGACTTGATGTATTTGAGAGCTTCCGCGAAAGCGAGGAGCAGAGCGATGTTAGGCGTCCAGGCAGACTCGCCATTGACGGCGCTCTTCTTCTCACGCTTGAGATCGAAATAGAAGCGCGGAGATTTTGCCGATTCAGCCAGCGACCACGCTTTGGGACTGATAGAGAGGAAGGCCAGGCCGGGAGGAATCATAAAGGCCTTTTGCGAACCGCCAATGACGATGTCCAAACCCCAGCCGTCGATATCGAGAGGCATAGTGCCGACGCCGGTGATGGCATCGACGACGAAAATGGCGCCGGTGTTTTTCACCGCGAGTCCCATGGCTTTGACGTCGTGCTGGGCTCCGGTGGAAGATTCGGATGCCTGGACAAAGACGCCTTTGATATTCGCGTTGCGGGCAAGCGCTTGTTCAACAGCTTCGGGCTGAACGGCTTCGCCATACGGAGCGGTGAGCACGGCCGCGTTGAGGCCGAAAGATTTCATGAGTTCGACCCAGCGCTCACCGAATTTTCCAGCCGAGCAGACGAGCACTTCGTCGCCGGGCGAAAAGAAATTCTGCGTGGCGGCTTCCAAACCGCCGGTGCCGGAGGAAACCAGCACGAGAACGTCATTCGAGGTGCCTAAGACGGTTTTGAGATCGGCGAGAACCTGCTTATATAGGTTGCGAAAGTCTTGCGTGCGGTGATGGATGTCGGAACCCATCATGGCGTGCAAAGCAGAGGGCAGGAGCGGCGTTGGGCCAGGAGTGAGAAGACGTTGTTTTTTTATATACATGTGAAAGTGCTGGGGCTAAAGCCAATCGCGCTGACGGGACAGAAACGACGCGGTTTCCGGGCCTGCGGAAGTAGACAGGAAATCTCAGAATAACAGGGGAGGCGAGAGGAGATTGGCTAGGGAGTCAAGCTCCAGATGGGACCGGCGTGGCCGGTGGCGGTTTTTTCGCGCTCGATGACTTCGAGCCATTTGTCCCACCAGATTTTCTGAATGGCTTTACTGAACTTTTCTTTCTGAACCGGCGTGGGATTGGCCCAGGCGTATTCGGGAGGAACGCCATTTTTGAAAACCAAGGAGCGCTCGAGGTAGACCGGAAGCTTCATGCGCTTGCTGCACCTGCGGATGACTTCGTCGTTAGGCGGGAAGTAAGAAGTTTGGGTTTGGCCATCGACGATCTCGATTTCGACAGATTGCTCGAAGCGGAGGTCCCGGAGAGCGGCTTCGGGGGTACCGGAAGTCCATTCCATATTGATAGAGGCGAGCTTGGCCAAGGCGAGCTCGCGCGCTTGTTCGTCACGTTGATGGCGATGATACAGCGCTTCGGTCTCTTTATAGAAGCGTAGAAAACTGCGTTCGGCGGTGGTTTTGTAGCGGGAGAAGGTGTTGTAGAGATGGATATTGGTGGGGGTCCAGTGCCAGGCATCGTGAGGCAGGCGAAATTCGATGTCTTCGAGGCGCCTGGAATTGCGCTTGAAGAACCAGCTTTGGCGGACGACTTCGCGAACGAGCGCGAGGGCGTCGGGAGTTTGGGGATTATAGTGATCGAACCAAGATTGGGCGTGGTGGTCGAATTCGGCGGGATCTTCGCCGGGGATGAGGGTTTTTTCAGAGCGGCAGCCGTGCGAGAGGCGGTTCATGCTGGAGGCGGCTTTGCCTTCCGGGGAGTGCGGGCCGCCGGAACGCGGGCGGCGCGGATTTTCCGCGGAATTTTCTTCGAGGGGAAATCGTCCATGTGGGCTGCTTTCTGATAAGAGTGTTGCGCGGGAAAGCGCGGAGTGATGGGAAGAGGGCGGGTAAGTTGTTGATTTGGCGCGGACGATATTTTTTGGGAATTGTCACTGGGTTTGGAGGGAGGGGTGAAACGAGCGTGGAGGGCGATTTTACCGAACGAACAGGATTGGGTTCGTTTTTTCAAATTGAGGATGGGATGATCTGAAAAATGAATTACCTGATCACGGGCGCGACCGGATTCATCGGCCAGAGACTCGTCGCGCATTTGTTGGCATCCGGTAACGAGGTGAATTATCTGGGGCCGACGCGCAGCAATACTCTGGATTCGCGGGCGGCCTTTCACTGCTGGAATCGCGGCGAGGCTCCTCCGCTTAACAGCGTTCCAACCTTTGATGTACTGGTGAACCTAGCCGGAGAGCCCATCGCGCAACGGTGGACCGATGACATCAAACGGCGAATCTATTCGAGCCGAGTGGAAGGGACTCGGAAACTTGTTACGGCCATCGGGGACCTGAAGCACAAGCCGTCTGTCCTGATATCTGCATCGGCCGTGGGCTACTATGGCGACCGTGGCGACGAGATCCTGAAGGAGAGCAGCGCGCCCGGCGATGATTTCCTAGCCAAGGTGTGCATTGACTGGGAACGGGAAGCTTTGCGCGGGCGTGAGTTCGGTTTACGCGTGGCTCCGGTCCGCATCGCCGCTGTCCTGGGACGCGAGGGCGGCGCGCTGAAACAGATGCTCACGCCTTTTCGCCTGGGCATGGGCGGCCGGTTTGGTAGCGGGCGCCAATGGATGTCTTGGATCCACGTGGATGATTTAGCGCGCCTGTTCGTTTTCGCGGCGGAGAATTCGGGGGCAGCCGGTCCGCTCAATGGCAGCAGCCCCGAACCTGTCAGGAACGGCGATTTCGTACGCGCTCTGGGGCGCGCGCTTCATCGCCCGGCTGTTTTGCCCCTCCCGAAATTCGCTCTAAAATTGGCCCTGGGGGAAGTAGCGGATTTTCTGGTCGGCAGTGTGCGTGTGATTCCCGAAGCTACGGAACGCGCTGGTTTTCAGTTCAAATTTCCGCAGCTCGGAGGGGCTTTAGAAGCATTGGTTGGATAGCGCCAAAGAGCCTCGCCTGCATGCTAATCTAGAGCTATATGGCAATTCCGAATGTAAAGCGTTTTCGGCCTTTTTGCCCGACTTGCAACGAGAGTTTCACGGTAATGGCTGTCCTTCCCAAGGATGCCAACGTAGACGCTTACCTGACGGATGCCGTCGCGCGTCACGATCATAAGGCGTACCAGGAAGCGAAAGACAAGCATTTCAAGATTCGCGTCGGTCAGCAGAAGCAGAAGAAAGCGAAGTAATCCTCTTTCTCAGGAAGGCTTGCGGGATTGCGCGATCCGTAGCGCTCGCGAGGCCGCAAACGCCACATCCGGATCGATATCTTTCGCCAGAGCGTTCAGCGTAGGGATGACGTCGTCACTCTGACTGGCGGCAAAGATCGAGCACAACGCGACCTTCTGATCCTTCGTCGCCTGCGCTACCAGCGGGAATAAGGCCTTGCGCACGCCGTCGCGCCGCACCAACTCCATCAGGTAGGCCGCCGCCACGGTGGCGTGACCCTTCAGATCCAGGTTCTCGACCAGGTAACGGAGCGGACTGAAATCCGAGGTGTCTACCTTGCCTTCATCGACTAGCGCGAACGCGGCAGCCAGATGCACTTTCCAATCGGCATCTTTCTCGTTGTATGCTGCCTCGATAGCCGGGTAATCGTCAGGCTCGCGAATGCGCCCCAAGCCTTCCAATGCCGCAGCGCGCAAATCTGCATCCCGGTCCTGAAGATATTGCTGGAAAACCGCGCGATCCCCCGGAATCGCGAGCATCGCCAGCGCTTCCAGAGCAGCCCGCCGGATCCTTATATTGCGCGCATTCGTTAAATCGGAACGCACGTCGGGGGCGCACGTCAGGCAATGGAGCACGCCAATGGTCTCGAGAGCAGTGGCCTGGATACGATCGTCCAGATCGTGCGCCGGGGAAGATAGCGCCGAACCTGCCGAGGGATCGTGGATCTTCTGCAGAGCCACCAAGCTTTCAAAAATCAACTGGCTATCCTTGGCGTGCAGCACCTCGCTGAGCGCCGGCACGGCAGCCTGGTCCCGCAGAATGCCGGCCGCGCGAGCCGCATTCGCGCGGGCATCGGTTCCCGCCCCACCGCGCACCTCATCCGCCAACGCCTGGGCCACATCCGGGCGAATCATCACGTCCGGATCGATGGCCTGATCGTTGCGCGACGAAAAGAACGATTTCACTTGCCTCACGCCGCGCGTCAACGATCCGGTCAGGCCACTCTTGGCAACGTAACCGGGAACATAGTAATTCGTGAGGCCGTCCGTGGCGCGGATTTGCACTTCCGCATCGTTGTCGTGGGTGGCCTTCACCAGCGGAGTCAGACTCGCCTCGGTGTCGAGTTTTACGATCGCCTTAACGGCTTCCACTCGAATGTCGCGATTCGGATCGCCCAGATATTGAGCCAGCGAAGGGATAGCTTGCGCATCTCTCTTGCCCAGCTCGCGAATGCGGAGAATGCGCTGATTCGAATTAAAGCCGTCCTCGTTCTGGCCAGCTACCAGAAGAGACAAACAAAAGCCACACGTCACCAACCGCAGCAAGCGCAAGAGCATACTGTGAAGGTAGCTTGTCCTAACGGACAACTTCAACCGTTATCTTGTGCGGAATGAGCCCGGCTTCGAATCCTAAATCAAGCAGTTTCTGAGCGGCGCGCGGAACCACATCTCCGCCATCGATGGTATTTTGATTCACGTACATGCCGACGAACTGTTCGGCCAGCGCCGGATCCAGGTCCCGGGCAAATTGCATGGCGTAATTGAGCGCCTCTTCGCGATGCTCGAGCGAATATTGAATGCTGTCGCGCACCAGCTTGGAGCACTCGGCTTGAATCTCCGGCGGCAAATTGCGCCGCAGCGCATTCGCGCCGAGCGGCAGCGGCAACTGGTATTTCGCTTTGAACCATTTACCCAGATCCACCACGCTGTGCAAGCCACCGTGGCCATAGTTCAATTGCCCTTCGTGGATCACCAGGCCGGCGTCCACCTCGTGATCCTTCACGGCTTCGAGTATTTTGTCGAACGGAATCACCACGTGCTCGAAATCGGGCTGAAACAGCTTCAGGGCGAGAAACGCGGTCGTCATGGTGCCTGGAATGGCGATCCGTTTGCCCTTCAAATCCTCGGGCGGCATCCGGCGCGAGCTAACTACGATGGGACCGTAGCCGTCTCCTACGCTCGATCCGCTGGCCATCAGCACGTACTTGTCCGCTACATAAGGATAGGCGTGATAAGAGATGGCGGTGAGTTCGTAGACGCCTTCGGTGGCCTTGCGATTCAGCGACTCGATGTCTTCCAGGATGTGGCGAAATGTGACGATGCGGGAGCGGATCTTTTTGGTGGCGAGCCCGTAAAACATGAAGGCATCATCTGAATCCGGACTGTGGGCGCAGACGATTTCTAAGGGCGTGGAGGAGCTCATGGAAGGCAACTGTCGAATCGAGCAACCTCAGTGTAACAGAGGCTTTAGCGTTGACTCGAGGACTCGCGCAGAGACAAAAGGTGGGGTTCGAGAGTGTCTAAATCCTGCTCCAATGCGGCCAACGAGAACCGGCACACCTGATCCTCCTCGCCTTTGGCCGCCTGTTCCAGCTGCTGCGCGTCGGACAGCGCGACGGGCGCATGCAGGCTGCTCAAGGATCCTTTGATGGTGTGCGCGACGCGGTGAAGGCGATGGTAATCGCCGGCTGCAAGCGCCTGGCGCATTTCAGCCACCTGATGAATGCGCTCGGTCAGAAACAGATCGATCAATTCAATCAGTAAATCGTTGTCGTGCGCAACCTGTGCTTTGAACTCCTCGGGTTCAAAAATGGGCAGTTCAGAAGAAGCCTTTCCATCCGGCGCGCTGGACTTCCGCAGGGCGTTCGAGAGTTTGTTTACTACATCGGCGAAAGCCTCCGGCTCGAAAGGCTCGGGCAGAAAGCCATCGACGCAGGCGCTCTGTGCCGCAGACCAGTTGGACCCGCCGGGCACGTCCGGGGAGAATGACAAGACCGGAGTTCTGGTTCCGCCGCGCTGGCTCTCTTCCAGTTCGCGAAGCTTCGCCGCAAACTCGGCCATGCCATCCACCGGAACGGGGGAACCCACCACCACGGCATCGAACTTCTGCGCCAGGAGGGCTTCGGAGGCTTCGTCGAAGCCGATGGTGGGAAGCACGTCGTGGTGCGCGCGCTCCAAAACCGCCGAGATACGGCCGGCTTCCGTGGGATCGTCTTCGATTAGAAGAACTCGCAATGTATTCATACATATACCCCCAAAGCACGCCTGAATACCAGGGCCACCTCCGCGCTGGTCAGTTTCATGAAAGCGGGCACATACTTCGTATCGCTTGCCACACGCCCATTCGTATAAATTGTGTAGCAACTTTGCTTCTCAATTCTCTACCTTGTCTGTATAGTTGTATACTCTTGATTTAGTGGGGGTGTGTCTTCCCTAGTCTCCCGACTCGCACCGTCATATTTACAAACGGCCGATGGCCCAAAGCCCTGCTGTCCGGCTGGGAATCGTTTTCCGGCACGCTGTTTAATCTTGTCTTTCCTGACGAATGCCGGCTGTGCGAGCAGCCGCTGCGTAATGTATCTCGCGTTCCCGTTTGTTCTACATGCCTCGCCCTTCCGCAACCTCTGAGCGCGGAATTCTTCTGCCGCGCCTGTCATACCCCTTTTGTGGATGCCTATCCCCTGGATGAGTACGACCTCTGTACGATCTGCCGCGAGAGTGCGGTGAACTTTGATTCCGCCTACTCTTTCGGCAGCTATGAAGGCCCCCTCCGTCAGCTAATTCATCTCTTCAAATATGCAAAAGTGGAAAGCCTGGCTGTGCCCTTGAGCCGTTTGCTAGCGCGCGGGCTTCCCCTCGACCAACGCTTCGACGCGGTAATCGCCATGCCGATGCACTGGCGCAAGCGGCGGGAACGCGGCTTCAATCAGGCGGAGTTGCTGGCGCGCCCGGTGGCCAAACGGTATGCGCTGAAGCTATCAACCAATCTTCGCCGCAAACGTTACACCGAATCGCAAGCCGGCCTTACGGAAGCGGCGCGGCGCGAAAATTTGAAGGATTCGTTCCGCGTCAGGAGACCGGAACAAATTGCCGGGAAGCGCGTGCTCTTGATCGACGATGTTTTCACGACGGGCGCGACTTTGCGAATGGCCGCCGGGGTTCTGAAGGCGGCTGGCGCCGCCCATGTTTCAGGGCTCACGTTGGCGCGAGTCGACCGGCAGCCCAGCTCGCGCTATGCCGTTAAAGCCGTTTCCGCCAGCAGTGGAGTGAATTAGCGAGATCCTTACTTATTCTCGGAGCGTGTCTGATGCCCAGTCCGGATCGACTTCATAAGCCTGTGCTCGTGCTGAATGCCAGCTATGAGCCCATCAATATCTGCGCGGCGCGCAGAGCGCTGGTGCTGGTATTGAAAGGCGTCGCATCGGCGGAAGAAGTAGCACCCACGCACGTCCATTCCGCCAGGCGCGTGCTGAGCGTTCCGTCTGTCATCCGTTTGCTCGAGTATCGGCGCATTCCGCATCAAACCCGCGCTCTTTCGCGCAAGAACATTTTGATGCGCGATCGTTATACCTGCCAGTATTGCCATCGCACGTTGCCGTCCGGCGAAATGACTTTGGACCATGTGGTTCCGCGCTCGCGGTCGGGCGAAACGACTTGGGAAAATCTGGTGGCGTGCTGTCATCCTTGCAATAACAAGAAAGGCAGCCGGACGCCGGAAGAAGCCGGGATGAAACTGCTGCGGCCGCCGCGGCCGTTCAGTCTGCACACCAGCCGTCACCTGATGCGCTTGCTCGGACGGAGCGACGATCAGTGGCGAAAATATCTTTTTTATTCGGAGTAACCGCGCGGCTTACGCGTGCGGCGCCGTTACGTTCGCCGGCCCTTGATCCTTCGGCTTTTCGGCCTTGTCCTTGGGAGTTGAGCCAGTCTTCACCGGACTGATAATCACGTGCGCATTACGGCCTTCTAAGCGCGGCTGCCCTTCGATGGTCCCTATGCCAGTCAGATCTTCGGCAAATCGCAACAGAAGCTTCCGGCCGAGATCGGTGTGCGCGATTTCGCGTCCGCGAAACTGAACCACGGCCTTCACCCGGTTCCCTTCCTGCAAAAACCGGATGGCGTGGTTCTTCTTGAAATCGTAGTCATGATCGTCGGTGTTCGGCCGGAACTTCAGCTCCTTCACCTGAATCACGTGCTGCTTTCGCTTGGCTTCGTGCTGCTTCTTCTTGTTCTCGTATTGCCATTGCCCGAAATCCATCGCTTTGGCGACGGGCGGCTCCGCGGTTGGGGCAATCAATATGAGGTCCAGCCCCATATCCTGCGCCTTCCGCACGGCGGCGGGCGTGGGCATGATTTCGACAGATCCGTCCGGGAAGACAGCACGAACTTCTCTGACTCGGATTGCCTCGTTGACGTTTTCTCGAATTTTAGGCCGGCGCGGCGGGAAACTTCTGGGTGGATACATGCCGGGGACTAGCGAACAGCGCGAAGATGCGCGGAGGGGACGGAAAAGGAAAGATTCAAATGTTGTACCTCTTTATAGTTTACACGGAAATCGGGTGGTGCGCCTCAACCGCGGAATCCGGCATAGCGCCCGTGATTCTGCTACGCCTTGCCCACCAGTATCTTTTTCAAAAACACGAGCTGCCCCAGATGATAGGAATTATGCGTCGCTACCAACAACGCTTCCCGAAGGAGTGTCTGCCCATCGCCGTGCTCGAAGGGCTCTAGCAGATCTCGCTGCAGATCTTGCACGAGTTCGTTCAATTGCCGGGCGTCATTCTGGAAAGCGCTAACGCTTGCCTCCCAAGCCCCGGAATTCGGCGGGACTTCAGTCTTCGGCCAATACCCCTCCGGCCACTCCGGTGATTTATGTTTTGGATTGCGCGAAAACTCCAGAATGTCGTTCTGCGCGATGCGCATGTGCTCCAGCAATTGCCAAGCGGTGTGCGGCACGCCGGCCGGTTTTGCTCCGCGAGCTTCGGACGGGAAGTCCTCCACCACCGAATCGAAATCGACATGCGATTGATGGCCGCGCAATGCATCGACCAGTTGTAGACGGAGAGATACGGATTCCTGGTTATTCATAATTAGTTGGCCCCAGTTGGGGGATGATTGCCCACTGCGCCGGTCGGAACTGGTTGCGGCGGTGGAGTATTGGGCGCGCCCGGGACCGGCGTTACGGATGGGAGCGGCGGCGGATTGGGCGCTGCAATTGCTTGCGGCGAAGCATTGCTATCCGGATTCCCGGAGGACTGCTTCGACTGTTTAGCTGTCAATTGCTTTACATTGGGTAGTTGAGAGGCATCCCAACCTCCGCCGAGCGCCATAATCAACGCGACGCTGGCAGTCATCTGCCGCAGCTGAATCTGCAACTCGGTCTCCCGATTTGTCAGTACCGTGGTTTGAGCCGTGATCACATTCAGATAACTGTCCACGCCGCCTCTGTAGCGGGTGAGCGACAAATCCAGATAATGATTCGCTGAATTGACTGCCGTGTGCTGCTCTACGATCTCTTGCGACAGAATCCGCAGAGTAGACAGGTTATCTTCAACAGCCTGAAACGCCGCGAGAACGGTTTGGCGATAATTTGCGACAGTGCCCTGGTATGAAGCTTGCGCCTGTTGATTGGCAGCGCGCCTCAACCCGGCGTCGAAGATTGTTTCGGCGAGCGTCGGGCCTAGCGACCAAAACCTACTGGGCCAGTCGAACCATTGGGTAAAACTGGAACTCTCGAACCCTCCGCTTGCGCTGAGCGTCAGGTTGGGGTAGTAAGCGGCTCTCGCGACGCCAATTTGGGCGTTCGCTGCCGCAACCTGGCGTTCGGCCGCCGCGATATCCGGCCGCCTCTCCAGCAGTTCAGAAGGCAGCACAATTGGAACAGGCGGAGGGCTGGGCTTAAACTCTGCTAGGGGCAGAGAAAAACTGGCCGGCGGCTTGCCCGTGAGCACTGCAATCGCGTGCTCATATGTAGCTCTTGCCACGCCCAGATCGGTTTGTTGAGCGATCACGGTGTCGAGCTGAGTTTGCGCCTGCGAGACATCCTCATCGGACGCAATCCCGCCTCGAAAGCGCGTCAGGGTCAAGTCGAGCGTCTGGCGGTAATTGGTAACAGTGTCTTGCAGGATGGTCCTTTGCGCGTCAAGCGCCCGAACCTGAAAGTAATCTGTTGCAAGCTCCGCTTGGGTGCTGAGAAGCGCTGTCCCGACATCCGCAGCGCTCGCTTGGGCCTGGTAGGCGCTGACGGCGACGGCGTTACGGAGCTTGTGCCAGAGGTCTATCGTGTAGGAAACGTCAACCGGCAGTGAGAAATCGTTGACAACCCCGGTAGTGGACGTTCCGCCTACGGCGGTACTTGAACCTGTGCCAGAGACTCCGCCGCCGGTCGTCGTTCCGGTAGCGGTCGTAGTAGTTGTCGTCGCCGTAGTGTTGGCGGCGCCGCCTGCTCCAATGACGCGCGCGCCTCGCGCTGTTTGCGAGAACCGCGAATTTGTGTACTGAGTGGACGCGGTGACCACGGGGAACAATGCGGCTCTGCCGGAGAGCACCAGCGAGCGAGCCACCCGGAAATTCGCTTCAGCGCCCGCGATTGTCTGGTTTGAAATTTGGACCTGGTCTTCCAGCGCGTTCAACTGAGGATCGTTATAGATTTCCCACCATTTGCCGCGAATCTTATCATCGCCTGGCTGAGCGATTTTCCAACCGGTTCCTTCCTTATATTCCTGCGGGACAGCTTCTTTAAAGGCGCTGGGAGTCTGGGCGGGCGGCTTGGCATACTTCGGGGCTGGATTACAGCCGGAGAAAAAAGTTAATGCCGCTACAAAGAGCAGGCCGGCAATCTTCGACAATTGCTTCCGGCCACGATTAGTTTTCGACTTCATCACTCGCCTGTCTGATCCATCTGCGAAGGTAAATCGGGCAATTAACGAGTTTGACGTCGTGCCCAGCCTGCTCAGAGAAGTATTGAACCGCTTTTCGATCGACCAAGGTAACCTCGCTGAGGTCGATATAGATCCGCTGATGCGCGCCTCGCGCTTCACAAATCGATTGCTCCAATTCAACTAATGCGTCTTCGCTGAATTTGCCATTCAGCAAAAGCGTGACCGACCGTTCCGCCGGATGCGGCTCCATGGTGATCGTGTAATGCGTCTCCATATCGTTCCTTAAGTGGCCGGGCCAACCGCTTCCGCAGGCGCATCCGGCAGGCGATTCCGTCCAAATCGTCCAACCCATGAATTCAAGCGGTCCATGTAGACGTAAATGACAGGCGTTGTATACAGCGTCAAAGCCTGACTCACGATGAGCCCGCCGACGATGGTGATTCCCAGCGGCCGCCTGAGTTCGGAGCCCGTTCCAGTTCCGAGGGCGAGAGGCAGCCCTCCCAAAAGCGCCGCCATGGTGGTCATCATGATAGGCCGGAATCGAAGCAGAGACGCCTCAAAAATCGCCTCCTTCGAGGTTTTGCGATCGCGGCGCTCCACTTCGAGCGCAAAATCGATCATCATAATCGCGTTCTTTTTCACGATTCCGATCAGCAGAATAATTCCTATGAGCGCAATGACGCTCAGCTCCGTGTGGGTAATGAGGAGGGCGAGAATGGCTCCAACGCCCGCCGAAGGCAATGTCGAAAGAATGGTGATGGGGTGAATATAGCTCTCGTAAAGAATCCCCAATACGATGTAAACGCTGGCGAGCGCGGCCGCGATCAGCAGCGGTTCATTCGCAAGCGATGACTGAAACGCTTGGGCCGTACCGGTGAAGTTGCCGGTGATGGTGGTGGGCATGCCGGCCTTCATTTCCATGTCGTTGATGGCGGTCACCGCGTTGCCTAGAGCGATTCCCGGAGCCAGGTTAAACGAGATAGTTACCGACGGGAAAATACCGGAATGATTGACCGCGAGCGCTGCCGTCGAGGGTTGGAAATGAGTAAAGGCGGCAAGCGGAACCGGGCCGCCGCTGGTGGAATTGACATAGATTCTTCGCA
Organism: uncultured Acidobacteriaceae bacterium; assembly: GCA_963795445.1. Classification (GTDB taxonomy): domain Bacteria; phylum Acidobacteriota; class Terriglobia; order Bryobacterales; family Bryobacteraceae; genus Bog-105. The sequence goes on from CAWCHX010000005.1 coordinate 129,235, forward strand.
AGCCGTCCGGGTTCTGCCAGAAGGCCGGGTTCACCTCCATCACCACAAAATATTGGTTCATCGAGGTGTAGGTCTTCGCTATTTCCCGCTCGCCGAACGCGTCGTAGAGGATGTTGTCAATGGTTTGCGGAGTAATGCCCAACCTTGCCGCAGTGGGGCGATCAATGACAAGATTTGCTTCGAGCCCGTTATTCTGCTGATCGCTATTGACGTCCGTTACCTCGGACATCTTCTTCATCAAATTCACGAGAAGAGGGGCCCAGTGCGTCAGGTCAGTGAGGTTGTCGCTTTGCAAGGTGTATTGATACTGAGCCGCGCTCTGCCTTCCACCGATTCTCAAGTCCTGAGATGCCTGAAGAAACAGAGTCACGCCGGGGACGGCAGATAGTTTCGGGCGCAAGCGATTGATAATCACATCGGCGCTCACCTTCCGCTCGCCAAGAGGCTTGAGCGCGAGGAAGGCCCGGCCTGTGTTGGTGGTTGTACCGCCGCCGCCACCGGTGAATGCCTGAACGGTAGCGATGCCCGGGTCCTTTTGGGCGATGGCCGCCAACTGAAAAATCTTTTTCTGCATCGCTTGGAAGGATGTGCTTTGGTCGGCCAGGAAACTCCCGTTCATGCGTCCGGTGTCCTGCTGCGGAAAAAATCCCTTGGGGATAATTACGAATAAATAAACGTTCAAGGCCAGCGTCCCGATGGCGATCAACAAGGTGAGAAAAGAATTGCGCAGCACCCAAGCCAAGCTGTGCTCGTATCCCTTCAAGATGAATTGGAAAACCTTCTCGCTGGCTGTGTAGAGTCTGCCGTGGCCTTTCTCATCGCTGAGCAAGCGAGAGCACATCATGGGCGTGGTGGTCAACGATATAACCAGCGAGACCAGAATCGTCACGGACAGAGTAATAGCGAATTCCCGGAACAACCGTCCGATAATGCCGCCCATCATCAAAATGGGAATGAATACCGCGACCAGCGAGATGCTGATGGAGAGAACCGTAGAGCCGATCTCCGCCGCGCCTTTAAAGGCGGCATCCATGGCACTCATACCTTGTTCGCGAAAGCGGGTGATGTTTTCCAGCACGACAATGGCGTCGTCAACCACGAATCCAGTGGAGATAGTAAGCGCCATGAGGGAGAGGTTGTCAACGCTGAATCCAAGCAGGTACATAACGCCGCAAGTGCCGATCAAAGAAACCGGCACAGCCACACTCGGGATCAAGGTGGCCCGAACGTCCCGCAGGAACAAGAAGACCACCAGCACCACCAGGCTGATAGAAATCAGAAGAGTTCGCTCTACGTCTTTAACAGAAGCGCGGATCGTGACTGTTTGGTCAAGGGTGATGGTCATTTCGATGGCGCGGCTGATGGAGGCTTTCAGTTGAGGAAGCGCGTTCTTGATGCCATCGACGGTATCGATAATGTTCGCTCCGGGCTGGCGAAAGATGATCAACAAAGCGGACCGTTTTCCATTCGCTAATCCCAGCGAGCGCAGTGTTTGCACCGAATCGGTAACATTCGCGACATCGGACAATCTCACTGCTGCTCCGTTGTGATAGCTGACAAGTACCGGCCGATAGTCGGCGGCGTGCATCAGTTGGTCATTGGCGCCGATCATCCAAGTCCTCTTTGCATCCGAGAAGAAGCCCTTAGCCAAGTTGTTGGTTTGGGCGGCCACGGCGGTTCGAACATTATCGAGAGTCAATCCGTTGCTATTGATCTGCATTGGATTGACATCAATGCGAACTGCTGGAGCTGAACTGCCACCCACCGTCACTTGCCCTACGCCACGGATTTGCGAAACTCTTTGCATCAGGATGGTGGATCCTGCGTCATAGAGCGCGCTGGTGGGCAGGCTATTTGAGGTTAGAGCGATGATCATGATGGGTGAATCCGCGGGGTTCACCTTGCGGTAAGTGGGATTGCTGGGAAGATCGGCCGGAAGATATCCGCGGGCTGCATTGATCGCCGCTTCAACGTCACGCGCGGCGGCGTCGATGTTACGGCTAAGATCGAACTGCATCGTGATGCTGGTTTGGCCAAGCGTGCTGGAAGAAGTCATCTCCGTGACGCCTGCGATTCTGCCGAATTGCCTTTCGAGCGGAGTCGCCACCGACGAAGCCATAATCTCCGGACTTGCGCCGGGTAGTCCGGCCGAAACGGAAACGGTGGGGAAGTCAACCTGCGGAAGCGGAGAGACGGGCAGCAGACGAAACGCAACACCCCCAGCGAGGGCGACCGCGGCGGTCAGAAGCGTTGTGGCGATCGGCCGTTTGATGAAAGGGGATGAAAGGCTCATGCGTTAGTCCCCGGCAGCAGGCGACGGCTGCATCCCCGGTTCCGGCCCGCGCCTTCGATTGCGAAACTCCGCGATTCTCGATGCCAGCGTGTCGAAGAACAAATAGATGACAGGCGTGGTGTAAAGCGTTAGGAGCTGGCTGAAGATCAGCCCGCCAATGATGGTGATTCCGAGCGGGCGCCTGAGTTCCGATCCAACGCCTCGACCAAAAGCGAGCGGCACAGCTCCCAAAAGAGCGGCCATGGTGGTCATCATGATGGGACGAAAGCGCAGCAGAGCCGCTTGAAAAATGGCGTCGCGGGCAGGTTTGCCTTCGCCACGCTCAGCCTCGAGCGCGAAATCGATCATCATAATGGCATTCTTCTGCACGATTCCAATCAGCAGCACAATGCCGATGATGGCGACCACGGTTAACTCATCCCGGCAAATCAGCAGGGCTAGAATGGCCCCGACACCCGCCGATGGAAGCGTAGACAGAATCGTGATTGGGTGGATGTAGCTTTCGTACAAAACACCGAGAACAATGTAGACCGTCACCAGCGCCGCGAGAATCAATAGAGGCTCGTTCGTCAGAGAAGCGATAAAGGCTTGAGCCGTCCCTTGGAAAGAGGTCTGCATAGCGGCCGGCGGCGGCATCTCCTGCTCAACTTTCCGGATAGCCTTGACAGCTTGCCCCAGAGCAGCTCGCGGCGAGAGATTAAACGAAATGGTAGTGGCCGGGAATTGACCGATGTGGCTGATCAATATCGGCATGGAGGAATTCGCCGTATGTGTAAACGTGCTGAGGGGAATTGGAGCGCCTCCGGCGGACTTGATGTAAATATCCTGCAAATTGCCCGGATGAGTTTGAAATTGCGGCTGGACTTCCAGAATCACGTGATACTGATTGAGCTGCGTAAACATCGTCGATACTTGCCGCTGCCCGAAGGAATCGTATAGCGTCTGATCGATGCTCTGCGCCGTGATACCCACTCGCGTCGCGGTCTGACGGTCGATAGCAAGCGAAGTCGCCAATCCGTGCGTCTGCAGATCGCTCGCCACATCGGCAAGCTCCGGCAGGCTCTTCAACTTTGCGACGAATTGCCCCGCGTAACTGGACAGCTCGTTGAGATCGGGATCCTCGAGGCTGTATTGATATTCGGTTCTGCTTACTATGTCTTCCACCGAGAGATCCTGAATCGGTTGCATATAGAGCACAATTCCGCTCACCTTCGCGAGTTCCGGCTCCAATCGGCGAATCACATCGGAAGCGTTGATCCCGCGTTGCTTGAGGGGCTTCAAATTAATCTGGATGCGACCCGCGTTCAAAGTCGTGTTAGTGCCGTCAACCCCGATGAAAGAAGAGACGCTGTCCACCGCCGAATCTTTGAGAATGACGGCCGTTAACTTCTGCTGCATGGTCGACATTTCCTGGAAGGAGATACTTTGATCGGCTTCCGAAACGCCCTGGATTTCGCCCGTGTCCTGGACTGGAAAGAAACCTTTTGGGATGACGATATAGAGGAGAATGGTAAAGCCCAAAGTGGCTGCTGCGACCGCTAACGTCAAGTTCCGATGCTCGAGCACCCATTCCAGAGTTCTGCCGTAGAAGGCAATGGTTTTTTCGAATACCTTCTCTGACGCCTTATAGAATTTTCCTTGCTGCGCCTCAGTCTTGTGGCGCAGAAGTTTCGCGCATAGCATGGGCGTTAGCGTTAATGAAACGAAAGCCGATACGAGGATAGTTACCGCGAGGGTGACAGCGAACTCCCGAAAAAGCCGGCCGGTAATGTCGCCCATGAAGAGCAGCGGTATCAATACTGCAATCAGCGAGACCGTCAGGGACATGATCGTAAAGCCGATCTGCTCCGCGCCCTTGAGCGCGGCCTGAAGCGCGGGCTCGCCCTCCTCCACATAGCGCATGATGTTTTCGATCATGACAATCGCGTCGTCCACCACAAATCCGGTGGAGATCGTCAGAGCCATCAGGGTCAAATTGTTGAGGCTGTAGCCGAGCATGTACATCACGCCAAAGGTGCCGACCAGCGACAAAGGCACGGCCACGCTGGGAATAAATGTCGCCGCGATATTCCGCAGGAACACAAATATGACCATGACGACGAGCGCGATGCACAGCAGCAGTTCGAATTCAACGTCGGAGACCGATGAACGGACGGTAATCGTCCTGTCCGTGAGGATTGCAACGTCGATTGACGACGGGATGGTGGCTCTCAACTTCGGCAGCAGCGCCTTCACCCGATCGACGACCTGAATGATGTTGGCGCCCGGCTGCCTCTGAATGTTGACAATCACTGCGGGGGTCTGATTCATCCAGGCGGCCTGCCTGGTGTTCTCGACGCCATCAACGACGTTGGCTATGTCCCTGAGCATGACCGGCGCGCCGTTCTTGTAAGCCACAATGACCTGCGCGTAGTCTTCTGCATTGAGAAGCTGATCGTTGGCGCCGATTTGATAAGCCTGATGCGCCCCGTCAAAGCTGCCCTTCGCCTGGTCGAGACTGGTACCGGTTAATGCGGTGTGGACATCCTCCAGATTCAGGCCGTAAGAGGCGAGTTGGGTGGGGTTGATCTGAATTCGAACAGCCGGTTTTTGTCCGCCGCTGATGGTGACCGCTCCGACGCCGGATAACTGCGAGATTTTTTGCGCCAGACGAGTGTCCGCGTAATCTTCGACCTGCTGTAGAGGCATGGTATGTGAGCTCAATGCGAGCGTCACGATGGGCGCGTCGGCGGGATTGGTCTTGCTATAGATGGGAGGCAGCGGAAGGTCTGCCGGCAAGAAAGTCTGGGCAGCATTGATAGCCGCCTGAACTTCTTGCTCAGCAACATCTATATTCAAAGTGAGAACAAACTGCAGCGTGATCACCGAGGCTCCTTGGGAGCTGGTAGATAACATCTGATTCAATCCCGGGACCTCGCCGAGTTGCCGCTCGAGTGGCGCTGTGACGGCGGAAGCCACTACGTCCGGGCTGGCGCCGGGATAGAATGTGACAATTTGCATCACCGGATAATCGACCTCAGGGAGCGCCGATACCGGCAACTGCTTATAGGCGACTATGCCCGCTAGCAAGATTGCCGCCATCAACAATGAGGTGGCAATCGGCCGCAGAATAAAGGGCCGCGACGGGTTCATTTCGGCTTAACCTGCTGCGGGTTCTGCTGGTTGGTGTTTATCTGCGTGCTCGCACTTCCGTCCTGCCTCTGCGCCGTTGCAGTTTGATTTACCTCGGGATTTCGCATCTGATTCGAGGGAACGGTTGCCGGGCGCACTACCACCTTCGCGCCGTCTTGAAGACGGTCGAACCCGTCTATCACCAGCGTTTCGCCTGGCTTGACTCCCGTCACGGCAGCCGTATCGCCGTCAGTCGTAGCGATATTGATGTTCCGGGACTGTACGGCTTTGGTAGTGCGGTTCACTACATAAACGAAAGCGACATCGTTGTTGCGCTGAATCGCTGCCGTAGGAATGAGGTTTACGCTGTTAAGCGTTCTGACGAGTAATTTGGCGTTGACGAACTCGTTGGGGAAGAGCTTATTATCACGATTGGCGAACGTGGCCCGCACTTTGACTGTGCCGGTGGTTGTGTCGATCTGGTTGTCAATGGTCAGCACCGTTCCATGGGCAATCTCGGTCTGATCGGCGCGATCCAATGCGTCCACCGGCAATTTGTGGCCAGCTCGCATCTGGCTGACAACCTCGTTCAAATAGTCCTCAGCCATGGTGAAGATAACCGTGATCGGCTGGATTTGTGTGATCGTCAGCAAGGCAGTAGTACCGTTGGCTGCCACAATGTTCCCGGGGTCTACCAGCCGAAGTCCAACACGGCCGGTAATAGGCGCGGTAATTCTGGCGTAGTCAACGTTGACTCGGGCAGCATCCAGGTTGCCCTGGTCGAGCTTAACGGTGCCTTCATCCTGCTCCACCGTCGCCTGCTGCGTCGCGAGTTGTTGCTCGGGAATCGCGTGCTGCTGGTAAATCATTTTGTAACGATCGAGGTCGATGTAGGCGTTCTTTAGCAGCGCCTGATCTCGCGCTAACTGTCCTTGGGCCTGCGTCAGCACGGCCTGATAAGGGCGGGCATCTATTACGGCGAGCAAATCGCCTTTATGGACAATCTGACCTTCCCGATAGTGCACTTCCATCAACTCGCCGACTACGCGACTGGTCACTGTCACGGTGTACACCGGAGTTACCGTACCCAAAGCGTTAATGTAGATGCCGATATTGCCTTGCCGAACCGTGTCTACCGCAACGGGTATTGCTCCAGCACCTGCTTGTTTGCCTTTCTTGCCGCTCGATTGCGGCGTCTGCGAACGTTGAGACAAGAGATAACCCGCTCCCAGCAGCATGAACGCAACCGCAGCCACAATGGCCCACCGTTTTCTTGTCTGGTGCACATCACGACTATGGCGGTAATTCACCCGTCCGGCGACTGCCAAAAGATCTACCTTGCGCTACGCCATTCGGCATAGCCAGCCGCATGAGAGAATGGCTGAAAATGAGCGCAGCGTGGAATCCTCTGCCCGGAGTACCGGATGTCGAATCGCCACTGTTCGAAAAGGTGTTTGCGACGAAGGGAGTTTCGCCCGAAACGCTAGAGATTGCCCGCAAACTTCGCCGCGACGGGTTCGTTGTCATCGAGTTTCCGGACCCGAATTTCGCGCGGCTCGCCGATAAAATAATTAAGACCCTACATAGTAAGTACGATTGGGACGCGTGGCGCAAAGGCACCACTCCGAATCTGCGGATTCAGGACGCTTGGGAAAAAGTTCCCGAGGTGAAGGAAATCGCGTGTAATCCGGGGATGGTCAAGTTGCTTTCGGATTTGTACGGGCGGCAAGCGTTTCCGTTTCAAACCCTCAATTTTCCGGTGGGTACGCAACAGCACTTCCACAGCGACAGCGTGCACTTCAGCTCCTGCCCCGAGCGTTTTATGGCTGGCGTTTGGGTGGCATTGGAGGACATCGATTCCGATAATGGACCGCTGGTTTATTACCCCGGTTCGCATGCACTTCCGGTTTTTACGAACGAGCATGTAGGAGTGAATCCCGACACGCAGGGGCCCAATCCGTATACCCATTACTACATGTACGAAAGGGCCTGGGAAGCGATTGTAGAAGCGCTCGATTTGAAGCCGCTGCACTTCTATGCCAAAAAAGGCCAGGCACTCATCTGGGCAGCCAACCTGTTACACGGCGGCGCGGCTCAAAAGGATTTAAAGCGAACCCGGTATAGCCAGGTGACGCATTACTATTTCGAAGACTGCTCGTACTATACGCCGATGGGCTCCGTTCCTTTTTTAGGTCCCGTTCTTTTCAGGGATATCGTCGATATTTCCACTGGAAAGCATGTGCCGAACGCCATTAATGGAACGCAGGTGTCAACCAACCATATCGCTTATACGGCGCCTAACAAACATATCGTGAGACCAACGAGAACGCCGCCGGGTTTTGATCCCGCTTCCTATTTACGAGCAAATCCGGACCTTGCGGCCGCGAAGGTCGATCCCACCGTGCATTGGCTGCAGTTTGGATATCACGAAGGCAGACCGCTGCGGTAGCCGCTGTTTTTGTCCGCTACACTTGAAAGAAAGCTCTTTCTGTATAGTGCACGCCATTGCCGCCGCTCCGCAGGCTTTCTGTCGCTACTGATCCTGCTTGCCGTTCCCAGCGCGGCGCTGGATCCAAACAAAACTTTGACTCAGTATGCGCATCGCATTTGGGGTCAGGAGGAAGGGCTTTTTCAGCCGACGATTTATTCCATTTTGCAGACGCGCGATGGGTTCTTGTGGCTGGGAACACAAGATAGCCTGATCCGTTTCGATGGCTTGCATTTCCGCGAATTCGACGAAGGTAGCCAAGCGGCTTTTCACCACACTTTAATCCGTACCTTGCTTGAGGATCGGCACGGGAACTTATGGGTTGGGTCGATAGGCGGCGGTATCGGCCGGATCACGCCGGCCGGAGTGCTGACACGTTTCACCGCCAGAGACGGACTGCCCAGCGATAGCGTGTTTTGCCTAGCTTCCAGTTCAAAGGACGATATCTGGATTTGCACTAATCAGGGGCTGGCCCGGTTCAACGGCGGCAGCTTCCACGTGTTCACAACTGCCGATGGTTTGCCATCGAACCAGATCCGTTCCACCTGCGAAGCCAGCGGACGGCACGCGCTGGATCGCGGGATTGGATTTCGGGCTGGCGCGTTCTAACGGCTCCCGTTTTGAGGCGTATTCGGACGCGCACATCTCAGCAAAGGACAACGTCACCGCGCTTTCGTGCGCCAGCGACGGAACAGTTTGGGTGGGCAAGTCTTCAGGATTAACCCGGATCCACGCAGGCTCATCGCGAACATTCACAACGCGCGATGGTTTGCCCGACAACGAAATTTCCTCTCTTGCCGAAGGCCTCGGCGGAAGCCTTTGGATCGGCACGAACGATGGGATCAGCCGTTACCGGAACGGCGACATCAGCGTGTATCGAACACGGGACGGGCTGTCTCACAGCCTGGTCTTGTCCCTTTACGTCGATCGTGAAGGAAGTCTATGGGCGGGAACGAAGGACGGACTCGATCAATTCACCGATGGAAAGGTTACGCCGTACACGACGAACCAGGGCATGTTGAGCAACGACGCCGGCCCTGTGCTGGAGGATACCTCAGGCCGCCTTTGGATCGGAACGCTCGGCCGGGGGCTGAATTCGTTCGACGGGCATCGCTTCTACAGCCTGACTACAGAGCAAGGACTCACCGACAACTCCGTCCTCAGTTTGGAATTAGATAAGAGCGGCGATATCTGGGTGGGCACAAAAAAGGGCTTGAACCGGCTGAGAAACGGCAACGTGATCGCGACGTATAGCCGAAGAAATGGTCTTTCCGGCGCCGAAATTCGCGCTCTGTTCGTGGATTCGCAGGGAACATTATGGGCCGGAACAGACGCTGGTTTGAATCGCTTCGATGGAAAAGGTTTTGCCGCGGCTCGGGTGACTTCTCAAGCTGATTCGAATGGAATCGTTGCTCTCGCGGGCGGCCAGACGGTTCGCTTGTTTGTGAGTACGGACAGCTCCGGGTTCTACGCCATGCGCAACGATCGATGGACCAGCTACTCACCGGACGTGATCCGTTCGGTGGATTGCTACTTTCTCGATCACCTTCGCCACTCGGCCTGGATGGGAACTCTCGGCTCGGGGCTTCTGCGATGGCACAACGGCGCTTTCACGCACGTTCACGTCAAGGACGGCCTCTACGACAATCGCATCTACAGCATTGTGCGAGATGACAAGTCAAACTTCTGGATGGCCTCGAGCAAAGGCATTTTTCGGGTAAGCCAGAAAGAATTGGACGATTTCGCGGACGGTAAAATCCGCTCGGTCACAAGCATTCCCTTTAGCACCGGCCAGCTTCGTTTCGAGTGCCAATCCGGCGTGCAACCGGCCGCGTGCAGGACGCGTGACGGACGTCTCTGGTTCTCCACAACCAATGGGTTAGTGGTAGTAGATCCGAATCACCTCGTCAGCAACAAAATTGCTCCTCCCGTTCAAATCAGCGGGGTCTTTGTGAACGGTCAACGAGTCGACCTGGGCGACGATGTTCAATTCAAGCCATCCGAGAGAAACATTGAGATTCGGTATGCGGGTCTTAGCTTTGTCTCTCCGGAAAAGGTCTCTTTCCGTTACATTTTGGACGGCTACGAAAAGAGTTGGACCGAAGCCGGCTCCAGGAGAGAGGCCTTCTTCACCAATCTGCCTCCTGGCCATTTCCGATTCAAAGTGGAGGCTCGGAATGCCGACGGAATTTGGAGCGCCCAGCCCGCTCTCCTGGCGTTCACCATCGAGCCCCGGCTTTATCAGAGAATGTGGTTCTTTCCGCTAGCTGGCAATTCTGTTCGGATTAAGCATCGCCGCCGGGTACCGGATGCGCATTCGTCAATTAAAGAAAAGATTCGATCTGATTCTCGCGGAGCGTAGCCGGATCGCTCGAGAACTGCATGACACTTTGCTTCAGGGGCTCTCGGGAATTACCATGCAGCTTCAGGCGCTTTGGACGAAGCTGCCGGCGTCGAAAGAAAAGCAGTTCCTGGGCGAAGTCATTCAGGACGCTGGTAAATGTTCGCAGGAGGCGCGGCAATCGCTTTGGGGGCTTCGGGCCACCGGTCCGGAGGCTTTGGAGTTCTCCGATAAGCTTGCGAAACTTTCAAGGCAAGCGGTCGACGGCAAGCCGATTTCCCTCTCCCTTAATCTCCAGCCTGTCTCGCTGCGGGCCTTTCCGGAATTCGAGTATCAGCTCTTGCGGATTACTCAGGAAGCCATCTCAAATACACTCTCGCACGCGAATGCCGATAACCTTTATATTGAGGCGCGTATCGACAGCCAGAAACTCGATCTCACTTTGACGGATGATGGGATAGGATTTGCGACGGACGGGGAACAGCCGCCTGACCATTTTGGATTACTCGGGATGCGGGAGCGGGCTGGCGAAATCGGCGCACGGTTGAGCGTGGATAGTTTGCCGGGACGGGGAACGAAAGTGTCCATTTCCCTGCCTCTCTCCCGGCCCGTAACACCGCCCAGTAACGTAGCAGCCGCTTTAGAACATCAGATAAGATAGATGACTCCCTTGGAATCTGCTCAGCCAATCCGCATTCTGATCGTTGACGATCACGACCTGGTGCGTAAAGGTATCGCGGCGATTCTCGCAACGGAATCGAGCATCCAATTGGTGGCTGAAGCAAACACTGGGAAAGAGGCGGTCCGATTACACCGCGAGCAGCGCCCCGATGTCACGCTCATGGACTTGCGCCTTCCCGACCAGACCGGAACGGAAACAACGCGGCAGATCCGCAGCGAGTGTCCAGCCGCTAAAATCATCGTGCTGACCTCTTACGACGGCGATCAGGACATTTACCGGGCCCTGGAAGCGGGTGTTCGTGGCTACCTGCTGAAAGAGATGGCGCACACGGAAGTGATTCGGGCAATTCGCACCGTTCACGCCGGTAAGCGATTTATTCCGCTGGAGGTCTCCCAGCAGCTCACCGGCTTCTTCCCGGAGGTGGCGCTTACCCCGCGTGAGATCGAGGTGCTTAGTTTAGTGGCTCGAGGTCTAGGAAATAAGGAAGTCGGCGACGTCCTGGGCACGGCGCCCGGAACGGTCAAAGCACACGTGCAAAGCATCTTGGGCAAACTGGGCGCGAAAGATCGCACCCATGCAGTTACCATTGCCCTGCGCCGCGGTATCATCCATCTGCACTCGCCGGATATGGCCGCAGCAATACCCAATGGCTGATCCCTCGAGCGCGGGCGCCCCTCTTCAAAGGACGCAATCCGGGCGCGAGATCCTGAAGCGTTTCTTCCGGCGCGCATTTGCCGGCATAGTTCTTACGGTAGCTATCGTGTATGCGTGTGATTATTTGTTGCTCCGCTTCAGAATTGCGACGAATAGAGAGCCATTTGGGACGGTAACCGTTCAGCCCTATTACGCCGTGCCTCAAAAGGATCACAAGACGGAATTTCTCTTCGATGAAGCGCAAGATGAGACCTGCGTTCACTCACTGTTCCCGCATCTCGGAGACAATCCGTGCTGGTACGTGAGCCGTCACAAAGAGCAGCGGATCGATATGTAAGTTGCCGCGGTGTTACGCGCCGACCGCAGCTTCTTCAGGTACTCCAGCTTCCTTCCTCTTCTTCAGGAACGGCATTAAAGAGCGTAGCTCTGCTCCGACTCTTTCGACCGGCTGGTCCTTGGCTGCCTCCCGCATGGACAGGAACTTCTTGCGTCCGGTGCGATTCTCATCCAGCCAAGCTTTGGCGAATTCGCCCGATTGAATTTCGCTCAGAATCTTCTTCATTTCGGTCCGGGTTTGGTCCGTCACAATGCGCGCGCCGCGCGTGTAATCGCCATATTCGGCAGTATCCGAGATGGAATAGCGCATGTAACCCAGGCCGCCCTCATAAATGAGGTCTACGATTAGTTTCAGCTCGTGCAGACATTCGAAATAGGCGATCTCCGGCGCATAACCTGCCGCGGTAAGGGTTTCGAATCCGGCGCGGATCAGCTCGCTGACGCCACCGCAAAGGACGGCTTGTTCGCCAAACAAATCGCTTTCTGTTTCCTCTTTGAAAGTGGTCTCGATCACTCCCGCTTTCAGACAGCCCAGCGCAAACGCGTATGCCAGCGCATTCTCGAGCGCCTTGCCGGAGGCGTCCTGTGCGATTGCTACTAGCGCCGGAACACCCACTCCTTCGGTAAACAGTTCGCGCACGCGATGCCCTGGCGCCTTCGGCGCAATCATGGAAACATCGATCTCGTTGGGTGGCTTAATCTCGTTGAAATGGATATTGAAACCATGCGCAAACATGAGCGTTTTGCCCTTTGCCATGTGCGGCGCGATTTCCTTTCGATACACCTCGCCTTGCACATGGTCCGGCAGCAGAACCATAACAACGTCGGCCTTCTTTGCCGCATCAGCCACGCTCAACACTTGCAGACCGGCAGCTTCCGCTTTGGACTTGCTCTTGCTCCCCGAATGCAATCCCACTACGACGTCCAAGCCGGAATCGCGGAGGTTCAGCGCATGCGCATGTCCTTGGCTTCCGTAACCAATAATTGCGATCGTCTTTCCTTGAAGGGGAGCCAGACTCCCGTCCTTCTCGTAAAATCTCTTTGCCATTTCCGTCCTTGTTGAATTTATCGGGGGGCTTATTCAGCTTCTTGCAGTTCGAGCGCTTCTTCGGGCGCGGCTCCGCGCGGGACCGGCGCGGATAACCGCAATTTTCGGTTATCGAGGGACATCGAAACGATACCGGAGCGAGTTACTTCGATCTCGCCATAACTACTCATGACATCGATGAACTCATCCAGCTTTTCCGGATCTCCGGTCGCTTCCAGCGCAAAACCTTCGGTGGTCGAATCCACCACACGCGCTTGGAAAATCTCAGCTTCCTTGAGAACCGCCGTGCGGTTTTGCTGATTCGAGCGGACACGAATCAGTACCAGTTCGCGATTGACCGCCGGGCCATCCGTCACATCAGTGGCCTGCAGGACGTTAATCAACTTGTTCATCTGCTTGATCACTTGCGCGCGAATGTTTGGCTCAACATCCACCGTGATGGTCATTCTTGAAAGTGTTGGATCCACCGTCCGGGCCACGGTAAGGCTTTCAATGTTGTATCCACGTTGACTGAGCAGACCGGTGACCCGCATCAGCGCGCCGGGCTTGTTTTCCATGAGAAGCGAGATAATCTGTTGCACGTTTCCAGTCCCTCGTCGAAGCGCGTCTATACTTCCACCGGCTGTGGCGGGCGCAAAACCATTTCGTTGATTGCTCCTCCCGCGGGAACCATAGGATAGACATTCTCGAACGGCGAAACTTTGACGTTCAGCAGGTAAGGGCCGGGTTCCGCGACGGCTTCGGCCAGGGCGCGCGGCATTTCATCCACGGCCTCAACTGTGCGGCCTTTGAATCCGTACGCGCCGGCCAGTTTCTCGACGTCCGGAAACGAGTTGAGTTCCACCTGGCTCAACCTGTTGTTGTAGAACAGTTCCTGCCATTGCCGCACCATTCCCAGATAACCGTTATTCATAACGATGATTTTGATAGGCAGCGCGTGATTCGCAATGGTCGCGAGTTCCGGTATCGACATCTGGAAACCGCCATCTCCGACGATTGCGAAAACCAACTTGTCTGGCCTGGCAAATTGCGCGCCAATGGCAGCAGGTAGACCAAAGCCCATGGACCCGAGGCCGCCAGAATTGATCCATAGCCGGGGCTCGTTAAAACGGATTAGCTGCGCGGCCCACATCTGGTGCTGGCCCACATCGCTGGCCACAATAGCGCGTCCGCCCGACAGACGGTCTATTTCCGCCATCAAATGTTGCGGCTTGATCTCTGTTTCTGATTTTTCAGGAGCCAGCGGATGTTCGTCCTTCCACTCGCGGATCTGCTTCCACCAGGCCTGCCGCGGCGCTGAATTTTTGGTCTTCATGGCGGGACCAAGCTGCGCCAGCTCAGCGGTGAGTTTGGGGAGCACGCGTTTCACATCGCCGACAATCGGCAAATCGGCGTGCCGATTCTTTCCGATTTCAGCCGGATCGATGTCGACGTGGATGATCTTCGCATGCGGCGCAAAAGCTGCCAGTCGTCCCGTTACCCGATCGTCAAAGCGCACGCCCAAAGCGATGATTAGATCCGCGTGCGACATGCCCATGTTGGCGGCATAGCTGCCATGCATTCCGGGCATACTGATGAAATTTGGATGTTCCGCGGGCAACGCGCCAAGTCCCATAAGCGTGCAGACTGCCGGCATGTCCAGCAGTTCGATGAACTCACGCAGCTCTTCGCTCGCATTTGCCGCGATGATCCCGCCCCCGGAATATACAAACGGCCGCTCAGCTTCCCAGATCATCTGCGCGGCACGCCGGATCTGTCCGCCATGGCCTTCACTGAAAACCTTGTATCCGGGCAAGTGAATCTCGGTCACCGGGGTGTAATGAGCTTGCGCCTGAAACACGTCCTTGGTGACATCTACAAGCACCGGCCCGGGCCGCCCTGAAGCCGCAATGTAAAAGGCCTCATGGATAACTTGCGGAAGGTCGTTGATGTTCTTGACCAGGAAGTTATGTTTGGTGGCAGATCTGGTTATCCCGAACGTGTCGGCTTCTTGAAACGCGTCACTGCCCATCAACTTTGTCGAGACCTGACCGGTTAAGGCAACGATTGGGATCGAATCCATCATGGCGTCTACCAATCCCGTCACCAGATTCGTCGCACCGGGGCCCGACGTCGCGCAACATACACCGACTTTACCGGTGGCTCGCACATAGCCTTGCGCGGCAAACGCGGCATTCTGCTCATGCCGGACCAGCACGTGCCGGATGGGGTAATCATAGAGCGCATCGTAGAGCGGAAGCGTCACTCCGCCCGGATAGCCGAATATGCACTCTACGTTTTCGCGAGTCAGACAATTCAAAAGAATTTTCGCGCCAGAAAGAAGATTCGGTGACATTGCGCTACAGAGAAACTCCTCGATATTACTTTTCGAATGGCCGATCGGGTTAAAACGAAAGGCCACCTGGCTGGTACAGTTCCCGCCGGTGGCCCTCGATGTCCATTCGTAACGCGCGAGGGGTACTTACGTCCCCACACCGCG
Source organism: uncultured Acidobacteriaceae bacterium (assembly GCA_963795445.1). Classification (GTDB taxonomy): domain Bacteria; phylum Acidobacteriota; class Terriglobia; order Bryobacterales; family Bryobacteraceae; genus Bog-105. The sequence goes on from CAWCHX010000005.1 coordinate 144,667, forward strand.
CTGGACCGCGTGGATCCGGTCACGACAACAGCTCTCGCTTTGAGCCTGGTTAGGCTTGGGCGACTCTGTATGAAACCAACTTAGCCTAGAAGCAATTTTTATGCAAGTGAATAAAATTATAAAAAGGACTTATGCCAGAGCTGCGCCTAGCCTTGTGTTTGTAGCAGATCTTCGGCGACAAGCGGCATACCCGGTTCCATTCGCGCTTGCGATTTGACGTTGTATCTGGCGCGCGCCGCGAACAGCTTCTCCACCTCGTCGCGCGGCAGGGGACGCGCCCCGCCCAGCATTTCCGCGACAAACGTGATGCGGGCGAAGTGCTCTACCATTTCCATTCGAAAGAATGCTTCCCAAACGTCTTTTCCCCAGGACGTGCAGCCATGGTTTTCGAGAAGGAGCGCATCGTAATGCGGGATGTAGGGCAGCATGCCCTCAGTGAGCGCGCGTGTACCTGGCAGACCATAAGAGGCTAGCGGCACCGCTCCTAATTGAATAATCACTTCCGGCAGCAGCGCTTTATCGAGCGCCCGTCCAGCAGCGGCAAATCCCGTCGCAACCGGCGGGTGGGCATGAACAACGGAACGCACATCCGGCCGCATGGAGTAGATGGTGATGTGCATGGCGATTTCACTCGTGCACTCCCGAGGCCCCTCAACTTTATGACCGGCCATATCGCAAACGATAACGTCCGCTAAACTCACGGTTCCTTTGCTGATGGCGGTGGGAGTGCACATGATCCGTTCATCATCGAGCCGGATACTCACGTTGCCGTCGTTCATCGCCACCCAACCCTTTTCGTAAATCAGGCGGCAAACGCGAACGATATCTTCGCGATATTCCTGCTCAGTTTTGCTCATCTTGAATTCTCGATTTTATCAGGGCATGTATGCGCTGGCGGCTACAATGAAGACCGTGGAAAAGCGCCGCATGTGCCCGAACTGCCGGGCATTCATCACCGTCAGTGACCGCATATGTCCCTATTGCGACGCGCAACTCGGCCCCCGCGCGATCGACATGCGAGCTAGTACGTTGGCCGCTTCGCTTCTTCCGCGCGCGAATCTCACCAGCCTGGTTGTTCTGATCATAAACGTCACGTTCTTTCTGATAGAGCTGATTATCAGCCGCTCGCTGGGAGATGCGCCGCTAGGAACGCTCGATCCCAGGGCCGCTATGTTGCTGGGCGCCGAAGTCCCAGCTTTGGTTCATCAAGGCCATTGGTGGAGTCTGATTACCGCCGGATTCTTGCACGGCGGGTTTTGGCACATTGCCATGAACTCCTGGTCCCTGTTCATTCTTGTCACTGAAGTGGAGCAGTTTTACGGTACCAGCCGCTTCATAGTCGCGTACGTTTTTTCTACCTTCACGGGATTCTGGCTGGCCTACACCTTTGCGTCGTCGCCCATGAGCCTGGCGCTCGGAGCATCTGCCGCCGCGTTTGGAATGTTCGGCATTATGCTCGCCATGGCGCTCCGCCATCGCTCCGATCCGCTGGCTCAAGCTATCCGCGCGCACTACGGACAGTGGCTCATTTTGGGCCTGGTTCTCAGTTTTATGCCGGGCGTCAGCTTGTCCGCTCACGTAGGCGGCTTCGTTGGCGGTTTGATTGTGGGCTTGGCTGGCGGTCTGCCGGGTCTTCCGAATACGCCGCGAGAGCTCTTCTGGAAAGTATTAGCTGCCATCGCGCTACTGATAACCGTATACGCTTTTTGGCTGGATTACATTTCATTTCGCCTGCTCACGGCACAAATGAGCAATACTTGAGTCGTAGGATGTTCGCAGCACGTTCCATACAAATCGCTCTTGGCACAATTCATCTTGCTTCGGGGGGCCAAGCAACTGCTTACGTTGCGAGGCCCAAGTGGTGTGCGCCGGGGTGCAGCCCTCCACGATCTTGGAATTATTGAGGACGGTTCAGTTCTCATCCGCGATGGGATCATTGCCGCAGTTGGTTCGACACGGCGGCTCGAAAATTTAAAAGAGGCCCGGTCTGCTCTGGAAATTCCAGTGAATGGCAGAATCGTGATGCCCGGATTCGTAGACGCCAGTCTTAGCCTTAGCCTTGGCGATGCGCAGCATGCGCACAAGCGAAAGACTCTGACTGAGTTTTACGACGACAGTCTGTCGCTGATGAGAGCTTGTCTCCAGCACGGAACGTTGGCGGCAGACGTGAAGGTGGGCGCCGATGACGGAGAGTTCCGCTCTGACATATCGGTACTGCGCAAAGTGGCAAGCATCGGCAGTAACCCGGTGCGGACGATAAGAACCTGGCGAATTCACGCGGCAGTTTCCAGGGAAGCGGCTAACCCAAACGGTTTCCGGCAAACCCTTGACGTGTTAGCGCGCCGTAAGCTGATCCAGGCTATAGAATTGACCAGGGAATCTCAGCTCTCGATCGATGAGCAAACTCTCAGCGCGGCTCATCAGGCGCAACTCGGCATCAAACTGCGGTGGCCGGGGGGTTCTCCGGATGAATTGTCAATGCTTCTGAATCGTCTTCATCCTCGCAGTGTCCGCTGCATGTCTCCTCTCAGCCGGGCCGAATCCGAGCTTCTCTCGAGCACGCCCGGCATCACGATTTTCGCGGGGGGTAGAGAAGTCTTCGAAGGACCCAGCGCCGCTTCGGCCCGTCAGGTGGCGGATGCCGGGGGCGCCATCGCTTTGTCAAGCGGATACGAATCCGCCTCGGCGGCGAGTTTCAGCATGCAGATGGCGCTGGCGCTGGCGGTGGTACGCCTGGGCCTGACTGCGGAAGAAGCCTTCACTGCGGCGACCATCAATGCCGCCCATGCTTTGGGATGCGCGCACTTAACGGGTAGCCTGGAATCCGGCAAACACGCGGATGTGCTGATCATGAACGTTCCGGATTACCGGGAGGTCCCGCGGCAATTCGGCATAAACCATGTCGAGATGGCCATTCGGCAAGGCACCATAGTCTTGAACAGAAGCCGCTGGAGAGCGGCTGCAAAGTGAAAGCTTCCTGGATCGAGTGCGTTCCCAATTTTTCCGAGGGCCGCAACGATGCCAGCATCCAAGCGCTGGAATCGCGCCATCTCATCAGTGCCAGGATCTCTGGTCTTACACCGCACCAGCGATCCCGATCACAACCGGAGTGTCATCACTTTCGCGGGCGATAGTGAAGCGGTTATCGAGAGCGCGATTCGCGCCACTGCAAAAGCCGCGGAGCTGATTGATCTCACCCATCATCGCGGAGTTCACCCGCGACTGGGAGCTTTGGATGTGTTGCCGTTCGTTCCCCTAGGCGATGCCACTCTTGAGGATTGCGTTCAAATCGCGCGGCGCGCCGGAAACCGTATTTGGAAGGAACTCGGCATTCCGGTCTATTTCTACGAAGCCGCCGCTATTCGGCCGGATCGCGTCAAGTTGGAGGATGTGCGCCGCGGAGAATTCGAAGGGTTGCGCGATTCGGCCGTGACTGATGAGACCAAGCGCCCGGATATTGGCGGGCCGCCGCTTCACCCCACCGCGGGCGCGGTGATTGTGGGGGCGCGAAAGATCCTGATTGCATACAACATCAATTTGAAAACCACCGACCTGGATGTCGCGAAAACGATCGCAAAACGGATTCGGACAAGCGGCGGCGGGTTGCCGGCTCTGAAAGCGCTCGGTTTGCCGCTTCTGTCGCGAGGTCTCGTTCAAGTCTCTATGAATCTCACTGACTTCGAGCAGACGCCGGTGCACGTCGTGTATTCCGAGGTCGCCCGCCTGGCAGCGGATCACGGCGTGGAAATTGAAGAAAGCGAGCTGATCGGTCTTATGCCGCGAAGAGCCATTGAACTGGCCGCCGCGGGATTGCTCAAAATGTCTCATTTCGATTCGCAAAATGTGATCGAAAATCGAATTGAATCTTTGTTACGATAGCCCAACACCAGATGTTTCGGACGCCGGCGAGACTTGTTCTTCTTGCTCTTCTGCTGATCCCCACGGCCTTCGCTGCCGATGCAGACCACGCTCTCGCCGTATACAAAGCCGGAGACTACAAAACGGCTATCCCGCTGCTTCGAGCCGCCGCCGCGAGTTCTCCCAAAGATCCTCTGGTCCGGGCGGCCTTACTTTCCTCGCTGGTGTACGAAGGCCGGGTGGATGAAGCTTCCGATGCCGCCGATGCGGATACTGCGGAATTTCCAGACTCGCCTGAGGTTATGGCCGCTCGCGGCGAGTTTGCGCTCTACATGGGCGATATGCCCGAAGCTGAGAAATTATTCAAAGGCGCATTAAAGCTGAAGGATCAAACCGCGCGCGCCGCTTACGGACTGGGTCAGCTTTTCCGTATGGCTTCGCTGTATCGAAGCGCCAGGCTTCTTTGCCTTAGGGCGCACGAGCTCGATCCCGACGACGCTCTGATCACCGCCGACTGGCTGCATTACCTGGTTCCCGAAAAACGCAGGCAGCTCCTCGGTATGTTCGTCGCCGCACATCCCTGGTTCTACAAGAACTTTGAGCAGAACGAAGCGACTGCCTCCGATGTTAAGAGCGAATTGGATGAGCGCAAGGCGTTCGAGCTCGAGGGAGAGCGAAAAGAGACTACGCTTCATCTGATCTATCTGCTAGATGGCCCAGCACGCGTGCGCGGAGTAGGCGTTCAGGTTGCCATACAGGGAGGCCGTCCGCTCAGATTGCTCCTCGATACGGGAGCCAGCGGCATCCTTCTTCCTCAAGCTGCGGTCGATAAGGCGGGCCTCAGTCACTTAGGTTCATTTCAAACCAGAGGCATCGGCGATAAGGGCTCTAGAAACGCCTTTGCCGCTGTCGCCGATGATTGTACGATTGCAACTCTGAAATACAAGACTTGCGTCATTCGGGCGCTGGAAGGGAAGGGTCGAGTAGTCGGGGATGAAGACGGTCTTATCGGCGCCGATGTCTTTTCGGATTACATTGTCCAAATCGATTTTCAGAAACGAACTCTCCATCTCACTCCGCAAGCGGACCGTCCGCCCAATCCGCAAGGGTATGACCGGGTGTTTCCGCCCAATGAATCCGGATTCACGCCTATCTTCCGTTACGGTCACGAACTCCTCGTTTCGACCAAGGTAAACGGCAAGAGCTCCGGTTTATTTTTGCTTGATACGGGTTCCGGTATATCGAACATCGATTCGACGTTCGCCCGGTTATCGACAAAGATCCACGGAAATGAGTATATGCATGTAAAGGGTATCTCTGGCTCGGTGCAGGACGTTTTCGAAGCCGATAAAGCGGAGTTGCAGTTTTCGCGGTTTCGCCAGAGAAATCTCGGGCTGGTTTCCTTCAACCTCAACAACTCGCCCGATCACCAGGAGTTCCGCATGGCGGGAATTCTGGGCATGCCGATTCTTTCTATGTTCCGCCTGACCATCGATTACCGCAATGGCCTGGTGGACTTCGACTACGTGTTGAAGTAAGAGGGCGATCTAGCCCTGGCCTAGGAAGAAAGTATTTACTTCGTTCCCACAATATTTAGACCGCCAGTCCGTCTACATGGGTGGATGGAAGAAGTGCTGAGCGCCGACGGAGTCACCACCGATCAGAATCGGCGGATCTCCGAAACTATTGCGCGAGAACAGGCTCGGCTGCGCCAATTCATTCGCAAGCGCGTTCCCGACGATGGCGATGCCGAAGACATCTTCCAGGAAGTTTTCTATGAGCTGATCGCTGCTTACCGTCTGATGAAACCGGTGGAGCAAGTGGGCGCTTGGCTGTTTCGCGTGGCACGCAACAGGATCATCGACCTGTTTCGAAGCAAGCGTCCGGCCGTTTTGGGAAACGACTCTATGCTCACGCCTGAAGACGGCGAGGCGCACCGATGGGAAGACTTGCTTCCTTCGCCGGATGCGGGACCCGAAGCCGCTTACGCGCGCAGCGTTTTGTTGGAAGAACTGGATGCCGCGCTCGAAGAATTGCCGGAAGAGCAGCGCGATGTTTTTGTCGCGCATGAGATAGAAGGCCGAAGCTTTAAGGAATTGAGTGAAGCAACGGGCGTCAGCGTCAACACGTTGCTGTCCCGAAAACGATACGCGGTGCTCCAATTGCGGCGGCGATTGCAAGCCATCTATAACGAGTTTGGAAACGATTGAGGAGTAGAAGATGAAAAGATACCGTTTTTTGAGGGTTTTGAAGATCGCATTGTTTGCGGCTTTAGCTGTGGCGGTCTTCAGTTTCGTTGTGATGAGCCTCTGGAATGTTTTAATGCCGGGCATCTTTGCCGTTCGAGCTATCAGCTTCTGGCAGGCGCTGGGGCTCTTGGTGCTATGCAAAATTCTGTTCGGAGGTTTCCGCCCGTATGCCGGAGGCGGCCCGCGTTGGCGTCGGCGCATGATGGAACGTTGGGAACAGATGACACCGGAAGAGCGCGAGAAATTTAAGCAGGGAATGCGTCGCGGCTGCGGTCGCCGCCAAAACGCAGAAGCGCCAAACAGGGAAGCGGAGGTGCAGGCATGAGTTCCATGCACTTCATCAAGACCGAGCTGGCCGCAGCTATCGCCAGAGGAGTACGCCAGTGCGTCCTAATAGGTTCGCGGCCGCGTTGCGCGAAGCTTTCAAGAGCTCTCCGGATCCAACCTTACGGGTGTTTGCGGTGGATGAAGAGCAATCATCGGATTCTCCGGCCACTTTCGTCCCGACGCAGTTCGCGTCCGAAACGCTTGCAACGGCACTTGAAAGATCGGACTTCGACAAACTGAAAGCAAGTCTGTTCATCTGGCTCGGTGGCGCGGGATATCGCACGGTTGACGCCGTCATCGCCAGTCTTGCGTTCATTGCCTCGCTGCCCAAAGGAAGTGGAGTGGTGTTTGACTATGTGGCGGAGCGCACATCTTTGGGATCGCTGACTCACGCCGCTCTGGACGCGCTGGCCAGCCGCATATTGGTGGCCGGCGGCAGCGTCAAATATCTGATTCAACCGCAAGCCGTGGCGGCCATGCTCCGCGGCCTCGGCTTTCACAGGTACTCGATCTTCCGCAGGAAGAATTTCCGGTAAGCGGCGGTCATCTCGTCAGCGCAGTGGTTTAACGGCAGTATCCCCGGTCTGATCTGTCACCGGTGAGTTCGGCCATTCAGTCGTTTCCCGCTGTGTCCGTATCATAAGGGCATGGCCACTACTCTGCCTCCTGCGCCTGAGGTGACCTCTTCGCTCGAGGAAATTATGGGCCTCGAGCGAAGTTATGTACTCCAGAATTACGCGCGCTATCCTTTAGCTCTCCATCGCGGCAAGGGCTGTTACGTTTACGATCTCGATGGCAAGCGTTATCTGGATCTGATCAGCGGTATCGGTGTGAACTCGCTCGGCTACGCGCATCCACGGATCACGAAGCTGATTCGTCAACAGGCTGGGCTGCTGATTCATACCTCCAACCTCTACTATCACGAGTACCAAGGCCGCTTGGCCGAACGCCTCGCCAAAGCAAGCGGACTGACCCGCAGCTTTTTTTGCAATTCCGGAGCGGAGGCCATGGAGACCGCTCTGAAGATGATCCGCGCCCACGGCAACGCCATCGGTCCCGAGAAAAACGAAATCGTCTCACTCGAAAACTCGTTTCATGGCCGAACGCTGGGCGCCCTCTCCATCACCGGGCAACCCAAGTATCGGAAGGATTTCGAGCCGCTGCTGCCGGGAGCACGATTCGTTCCGCGCAACGATATGACCGCCCTCGAAGCCGCGGTCACCGAAAACACGGCTGGAATAGTGCTCGAATTCATTCAGGGGGAAGGCGGCATACACCCGATTTCGGAGCAGTTTGCGCGTCAGGCGCGTCACTTGGCGGATAAGCACGATGCGCTGCTCGTATTTCGATGAAATTCAGTGCGGAGTAGGCCGGCCCGGCGCTTACTTCGCCTATCAGCTTCTCGATCCCGTGCTGATGCCCGACATCGTCATTGCGGCCAAGCCTATGGCGTGCGGCATTCCACTGGGCGTAGTCATCGGAAATGAGAAGGCAGCGTCGACTATTAAGCCCGGCATGCATGGAACCACGTATGGCGGCGGTCCGCTTGCCTGCCGCGTAGCGCTCGAATTCTTCGATATTCTCGATGACCTCCTTCCCTCCATCAATACCGTCGGCGGCTACTTCCGCATGAAACTCACGCAACTGATGCAACGCTTCTCATTTATCAAAGAAGTTCGCGGTCAAGGTCTCATGATCGGCGTGGAACTGGAATTTCCGTGCAAACAACTCGTGCTCGATGGAATCAAGGAAGGCATCCTCTTTAACGTCACTCACGATACTGTGATGCGCTTCTTGCCGCCGTACATCCTGACTGAACAGGATGTCGATCGTGCAATTATCACCTTGACGAAGGTGCTCCGGAACGCGAAACGTCCGGAAGCCGCCTAAAGCAAATCCTCCCGTCCTCTCGCTTCCAGCGCCTTGACGATCTTGCTCACGTCCTGTGCCCGATCGCGATTGGCGATCAGCAGCGCGTCAGGCGTGTCCACGACCACTAAGTTGTCGACGCCCACCAGAGCCACCGGCTTATCCGCATCTATATAGTTACCTCTGCTTTCTTCCGCAATCAGCTCGCCTCGGCAAGCATTTCCGTCCGCATCTTTCTGGGCCAGGTCAAAGACCGCGCCCCAACTCCCGACATCATTCCAGCCGATCTCATCCAGAGCGATTCCTGATACCTGCTTAGCCTTTTCGAGGATTGCGTAGTCGACCGAAATGTTTTTCGCACAAGGGGTACGCTTCGCCTAGTTTCGCCACGAACTGCTTGCTCTC